>NZ_CAXWGY010000022.1:757-191665 GCF_964266735.1 Rhodoplanes sp. P11 | reverse complement strand
CACAACCCGAAGCTCAGGGACGATTACAAGGCCATGCGCGACCAGGGAAAGCCCGCAAAGGTCGCCCTCATCGCCGTCGCCAGGAAGATCCTCGTCGTCGCCAACGGCCTCGTCAAAGCCGACGTCGCATACGCACCCGCTTGACATCCAAGACAGTCGCCGGATAGCCGCTTCGCGGCTTCCGGAATGACCACCAAATGGATCAGCCGGATCTCGTATCATACCGATGGCCGCTGATGCTGACTCGTCATGCCCGACCTCGTGCCAGACATCCACGACTTCGAGCCGAGCAGCAACAAAGACGTGGATGGCCGGACGAGCCCGACCATACGAGAGTGCTGCCGTCGGAATAGCTCGTCGCGTAAGCTCGTCACCGACGATGCCCCAAAGCCAAACGCCCGCCGGGACAGGCTCCCGGCGGGCGTTTTCGTGTCGGAAGGGAGCGCGGATCGTCGTCGCCGGGTGTCGCCCGGCGACCCATCGTTTTGCGACACCGCGGCGAGCGGCACGACGGCGGTTCATCTTGTAGCCCGGGTTGAGCGCAGCGAAACCCGGGAGTCGCTGTCACCTCGGTTCGGGCATCCCGGATTTCGCTTCGCTCAATCCAGGCTACGGCGGCGGGACGCACTACAGACGGCTCGCCCTCACATCTTCCTGTAGGCCTCGATAACCGCCTGTCCGTCCGGGCCGGCCTTCTTGAGCCAGTCGGCGGTGAGCTGATCGCCGATCTTGGTCAGGCCCGCCTTGAGCGTGTCGCTCGGCGGCAGCACCTTCATCTTGTTGGCGCGGAGCTGCTCCAGGTACCAGGTGGCCTTCTCCTCGGCGAGCTTCCAGCCGCGCTCCTCCGCGACCGCGGCCGCCTTCAACAGAGCCTCCTGGGTCGGCTTGTCGAGGGCGTCGAACGCGGCCTTGTTGACGAAGGTGATGTTCTTCGGAATCCACGCCTGGGTGTCGTAATAGTGGGTCATGGTCTCCCACGCCTTCGAGTCGTAGCCGGTCGAGCCCGACGTCATGAAGGCGTTGACGACCCCGGTGGCGAGCGCCTGCGGCAGCTCCGCCGCCTGGATGGTGACGGCCTGGGCGCCGACCAGCTCGGCGATGCGCGCCGTGCCGACATTGTAGGCGCGCCACTTGAGGCCCTTCATGTCCTCGACCTTGTCGAGGTCCTTCTTGGCGTAGATGCCCTGCGGCCCCCACGGCACCGCGAACAGCACCTGGAGGCCCTGGGCGGCGAGGCGCTTCTCCACCAGCGGCCGGCTCGCCTTCCACAGCTTCAGCGACTGCGGATAGCTGGTCGCCAGGAACGGCACCACGTCGACCCCGAAGATCGGGTCGTCGTTCTCGTGGATGGAGATCAGCACCTCGCCGGCCTGCGCCTGGCCGGTCTGCACGGCGCGCTTGATCTCCGGCGCCTTGAACAGCGACGCGCTGGCATGCACCGTGATCTGGAGCTTGCCGCCGGTGGCGTCGGCGACATCCTTGGCGAACGCCATCAGGTTCACGGTGTGGGGATTGTCGGTCGGGTAGGCGGCCGGCAGGTTCCACTTGGTCTGGGCCGCGGCGGCACCGGGCAGCAGCAGCGCCGCCGCACCGGCGACGAGCGCGAGCGCGCCGAGCCGGCGCGAGACGAGCAGTCGGGTCATCGGGTGTCCTCCCATTGTTCGAGCAATCACTTCGAGAAAGCCATCTCGGGCAGCAGCATGACGATGCCCGGGAACACCGTGATCAGCGCCACCGCCACCACCAGCAGCATGAAGAACGGGATCGAGGCGCGCGCCACCGTGTAGCTGTCCTTGCCGCTCATAGTCTGGAGCACGAACAGGTTGAAGCCGACCGGCGGCGACACCTCCGCCATCTCGACCACCAGCACCACGAAGATGCCGAACCACACGAGATCGAAGCCCGCCTGCTTGACCATCGGGATCACCACCGCGGTGGTGAGCACGATCATCGAGATGCCGTCGAGCGCGGTGCCGAGCACCACATACATCACGGTCAGCGCCGCGATCAGCGCATAGGGGCTGAGGTTCAGGCCGCCGACCCATTCGGCCAGCGCCATCGGGATGCCGGTATAGGCCATCGCGGTGGAGAGATACGAGGCGCCGGCGAGGATCAGCATGATCATGCAGGTCACCCGCGTCGCCCCCATGACGCTCGCCCAGAACGATTCCCACGACAGCGCGTCGTGCCACCACGCGATGGCGAGCGAGCCGAGCACGCCCCAGGCGGCGCATTCGGTGGCGGTCGCCCAGCCGAGCATCAGCGACAGGAAGACGAAGATGATGAGCAGCGCGAGCGGGATCAGCTTGGCGGATTCGGCGAGCTTCTGTCGCAACGGCAGCGGCGGGTCGGCGGGCGGCGTCTTGGCCGGGTTCATGAGCGACCAGACGATCAGGTAGCCCGAGTACAGCACCATCACCAGGAGGCCGGGCAGGAAGCCGGCCAGGAACACCTGGATGATAGAGACATTGGCGGCCACCGCGTACACCACCATGGTGATGGAGGGCGGGATCAGGATGCCAAGGGTGCCGGCGCCGGCGAGCGAGCCGAGGCTGACCAGCTCGTCGTAGCCGCGCCGCTTCAGCTCGGGCAGCGCGATCTTGGCGACCGTCGCGCAGGTCGCGGCCGAGGAGCCGGACACCGAGCCGAAGATGCCGCAGGCCAGCACGTTGACGTGCATCAGCCGGCCCGGCAGCCAGTTGAGCCACGGGGCGAGGCCGCGGAACATCTCGTCCGACAGCTTGGTGCGGAACAGGATCTCGCCCATCCAGATGAACAGCGGCAGGGCGGCCAGCGACCACGAGGCCGCGTTGCCCCAGATGGTGGTGGCGAGCACGCTGCCGGCCGGGATGTTGCCGCCGACGAACTGCATGCCGACCCAGCCGGACGCCATCAGGGCGACCGCGATCCACACGCCCCCGGCCAGGAGGGCGGCCAGCAGGAGCAGCAGCAGGGCTGCGATCTCGAGGAGCTCCATCGGTCACACGCCGCTCTGGATCGCCTGCTCGACGACCTCTTCGGCGGTCTTCGGCTTGGGCTTCTCGTAGCGCGGCTCACCGCCACGCACGACATGGACGAGCTCGTCGACCAGCGCGATCGCCAGGATGACGAGGCCGCCGGTGAAGCCGAGCTGGGGAATCCACAAGGGGATCGCGATGACGCCCTGGGTCATGTCGGCGAAGCGCCACGAGTACCAGGTCATCACCACGGCGTTCCAGGCGAAGAAGCCGACGAAGCCGCAGCCGACCACGAGCGCGGTGATCTCGAACGGCCGCCGCGCCCGCTCCGACAGGGTGTCGATCAGGAGGCCGACCCGGATCATCTCGCCGGCGCGGAACGTGTGGGCGAGGCCGAGGAACGCCATCGCGGCCATGCACCACGACACGATGTCGTCGCCCGCCGGCAGGTTGATGCCGAGCGGCCGGCCGGCCGACAGCACCATCATCAGAACGAAGATGAGGACGAGGAAGCCGCCGGCCAGCCAGCCGGCGACGAGATACAGCGTATCGAGCGCGGTGCGGATCATGACGTACCGTGTGGGCCGCCGTGGGGGCGGAAAGGACAGAGCGTGACGTGACGACGTCTCATCCTGATCTGCGGGCCGTGCCCTGCGCAAGGGCGTCGCGGGTGGGATGGCGGGTGGGTCCACGAACTTTGTCGACGAGGCAGGGGTGGGCGGGTGAGGCGGATGCAGGCGCCGTGCGACGCAGCAAGAAGCGCGCCACGCCTCGTCCCTGGCCCCGGGGCGGCGCGTCGGGTCGAGGCGCCGCTGGCCCGATCGCGTTGCGGCACGGGGGCGGCGTGCCATTCCGCATCGCCGCGCGGCTATTTTCCGTGCAGGCTGCCGCGGTCGCGGGCCGCCGCCGGGGCGGCCGCTCGGCAGCACCGCTGCGACGGGTCGCCGCGGCGCCGCCCCGGACCCCATCGCAGGGGTCCCGGGCGCTCCGCCCGCCCTCCTTGGTAGCGTCGGCACCCCGGTCCGCGGTGCAATTCGAAATTTTTCCTTAACGGTCCGCCAACCATAGTCGGGGCGGAGTCGAGAGGAGCACCGCCATGGTTTCGCGCGCCGAACGCACCTGGTTCGCCGACTGGTGGTGGACCGTGGACCGGCTGCTGCTAGCTGCCATCGCGGCCCTGATGCTGGCCGGCATCATCTTCTCGCTCGCCGCCAGCCCGCCGGTCGCGGCCCGGCTCGGCCTCGATCCGTTCCACTTCGTCAACCGCCACATCATGTACCTGATCCCCGCCATCGGGGTGCTGCTGGCGGTGTCGTTCCTGTCGCCGCGGGCGATCCGCCGGGCCGCCCTGGTGATGTTCCTGGTCGCCCTGGCGCTCACCGCCGCGACCCTGCATTTCGGTGCCGAGGTGAAGGGGGCGCGGCGCTGGATCGTGCTCGCCGGCGTCAACATCCAGCCGTCGGAGTTCGTCAAGCCGGCCTTCGTGATCCTGGTCTCCTGGCTGTTCGCCGAGGCGACCCGCAAGACCGACGTGCCGGCCAACTCGCTCGCCATCGCGCTGCTCGTGGCGGTCGTCGCCGTCCTGGTGCTCCAGCCCGATTTCGGCCAGACCCTGCTGATCACCCTGGTGTTCTGCGCCCTGTTCTTCATGACGGGGATGCGCTTCGTGTGGGTGCTGGTGCTCGGCGGCCTCGCGGCGGCCGGCGGCCTCGTCGCCTACGCGACCATCCCGCACGTCGCCCGTCGCATCAAACGCTTCCTCGATCCCGCCTCGGGCGATACCTTCCAGGTCGACGCCGCCGTCGAATCGTTCATCCAGGGCGGCTGGTTCGGCCGCGGGCCGGGCGAGGGCACCGTGAAGCGCATCCTGCCGGACAGCCACGCCGACTTCGTCTTCGCGGTCGCGGCGGAGGAGTTCGGCATCGTGGTCTGTCTCGCCGTGGCGGCGCTGTTCGCCTTCATCGTGCTGCGCTCGCTGCGCCGCGCCCAGCGCAGCGACGATGCGTTCGCGCGCTTCGCCGTCACCGGGCTGGCGCTGCTGTTCGGCACTCAGGCGGCCATCAACATGGCGGTGAACCTGGCGCTGATCCCGGCCAAGGGCATGACGCTGCCGTTCATCTCCTATGGCGGCTCGTCGATGATCTCGCTCGCCTACGGGGTCGGCATGCTGCTCGCCCTGTCGCGGGAGCAGCCGCGGGCCGAGCTGCTCGCCGCCTCGTCCGGGCTGGTGCTGACGGAGCGCCCGGCATGACCACTCCGGACCAGCCCGAGGCGGCGCCGCCCGCCGCTCCCGACGCGCCCGCGGCTCCCCTTACGCGGGTCGAGGGGGCGCCGCTGATCGTGGTGGCGGCCGGCGGCACCGGCGGCCACCTGTTTCCGGCCGAGGCGCTGGCGGTGGCGCTGGCGGCGCGCGGCGCCGCGGTCGACCTCGCCACCGACGAGCGTGCCTTCCGCTGGGGCGGCAGCTTCCCGGCGCGGGCCACCCACATCGTGCCGAGCGCGACGCTGCGCGGGCGCGACCCCAAGGCCCTGGTCAAGGCCGCCATGGTGCTCGGCCGCGGCATCCTGAACGCCTATCGTCTCTACGGGCGGATCGCGCCGCGGGCCGTGGTCGGCTTCGGCGGCTATCCGACTCTGCCGCCGGTGCTGGCGGCGACGCTGCGCGGCATCCCGACGGTGATCCACGAGCAGAACGGTATCGCGGGCCGCGCCAACCGGCTGCTCGCCCCGCGGGTGAGCGCCATCGCGACCGGCTTCCCCGGCCTCTTCGGCCACGATCCGCGCCTCGCCGCGAAAAGCACCCACACCGGCAATCCGGTGCGGCCCGCCGTGCTGACGGCCGCGGCGGAGCCCTATCCGGGCCCCGATCAGCCGTTCCGCCTGCTGGTGTTCGGCGGCAGCCAGGGCGCCCGCATCATGGCCGACATCGTGCCGCCGGCGGTCGAGCTGCTGCCCGTTGTGGTGCGCTCGCGCGTCCAGGTGGTGCAGCAGGCGCGTGACGAGGACGTGCCGACCGTCGAAGAGGCGTATGCCCGCATGGGGGTTCCGGCCGAGGTGAAGCCGTTCTTCCGCGACCTGCCGGCCCGCATCGCGGCCGCCAACCTGGTGATCAGCCGGGCCGGCGCCTCGACGGTGGCCGAGCTGGCGGCGATCGGCCGGCCCGCCATCCTGGTGCCGCTGCCGCATGCGCTCGACCAGGACCAGATGGCGAATGCCGCCATGCTAGAGAAGGCCGGCGGGGCGCTGCGCATCAAGCAGGCCGCCTTCTCGCCGGAGCGGCTGGCCGCCGAGATCGCGCGGCTGGCCACCGACCCCGCGATGCTGCCCGGGATGGCGGCAGCGGCCCGCCGGAGCGGGGCGCTCGATGCCGCCGACCGGCTGGCCGAGCTGGTGCTGCGGGTGGCCGGCCTGGTGCCCGCCGCCACGGCCGCCCCGCCCGAGCCCGCAAAACCGTAGTGCTGCGCCGCCGAATTCGCTAAACCGACGGCCGCGATCGCGGGCCACCGTCAGTCTGGCACGGCATCGGCCCTCCCTCGCCCCGCCCGCGGGGAGAGGTGACAACGCCACCCGCGCCGCGTGTGGTCCGCCGAGGGGAGGGCATCGACATGAAGCTGCCGCAGGACATCGGGCCGGTGCATTTCGTCGGGATCGGCGGCATCGGCATGAGCGGCATCGCCGAGGTGCTGGCCAATCTCGGCTACACGGTGCAGGGCTCCGACGTCGCCGAGAACGCCAATGTCCGGCGTCTGCGCGACAAGGGCGTCAAGGTCGCGGTCGGGCACGCCGCCGAGAACGTCGACGGCGCCGCCGTGCTGGTGGTCTCCTCGGCGATCCGTCGCGACAATCCCGAGCTGACGGCGGCGCGGGCCAAGCGGCTGCCGGTGGTGCGGCGCGCCGAGATGCTGGCCGAGCTGATGCGGCTAAAGAGCTGCGTCGCCATCGGCGGCACCCACGGCAAGACGACGACGACCTCGCTGGTCGCCGCGCTGCTCGACGCCGGCGGCTTCGATCCCACCGTGATCAACGGCGGCATCATCAACGCCTACGGCACCAACGCCCGGCTCGGCGCCGGCGACTGGATGGTGGTGGAGGCCGACGAGTCCGACGGCACCTTCCTCAAGCTGCCGACCGACGTCGCCGTCGTCACCAACATCGATCCCGAGCACCTCGACCACTTCAAGACCTACGAGGCCGTCCAGGAGGCGTTCCAGACCTTCGCCGAGAACGTGCCGTTCTACGGCTTCGCGGTGATGTGCATCGACCACCCGGTGGTGCAGACCATGGTGGGCCGCATCGAGGACCGCCGGGTGATCACCTATGGCGAGAACCCGCAGGCCGACGTCCGGCTGGTCTACGGCGACCACAGCGACGGCCGCTCGCATTTCTCCGTGGTGTTTCGCGACCGCGCCGGCGGCGCCGCCCACGAGATCGCCGACCTGGCTTTGCCGATGCCGGGCCGCCACAACGCCCTCAACGCCACCGCGGCCATCGCGGTCGCCCGCGAGCTCGGGTTGCCGGACGACCGCGTCCGCAAGGCGCTCGCCGGCTTCTCCGGGGTGGGGCGGCGGTTCACCCGCACCGGCGTCTGGAACGACGTCACCATCATCGACGACTACGGCCATCACCCGGTGGAGATCGCCGCCGTGCTCAAGGCGGCGCGCGAGACCGCCCGCGGCCGGGTGATCGCCGTGATGCAGCCGCACCGCTATAGCCGTCTCGCCTCGCTGTTCGAGCAGTTCTGCACCTGCTTCAACGATGCCGACACGGTGGTGGTGGCGCCGGTCTATGCGGCCGGCGAGGCGCCGATCCCGGGCATCGACCGCGACAGCCTGGTGGCCGGCATCCTGGCCCGCGGCCACCGCCATGCGGTGCCACTCGACGGGCCGCAGGCGCTCGCCGGCCTGGTCCGCGACATGGCGCGGGCGGGCGACTACGTCGTCTGCCTCGGCGCCGGCAACATCACCCAATGGGCGCACGCGCTGCCGGCCGAGCTGGCGGCGCGCGGCCCGGTCGCCTGGACACGCTGATGCCGACCTGTCTCGCCGTCCGCCACGTCGCGTTCGAGGATCTCGGCGTGCTCGTGCCGCTGCTCGCGGAACGGGGCTATGCGGTGCAGTACCGCGAGGCGCCGCTCGAGCCGTTCGACACCGACGCGCTGCTGCGTCCCGATCTCGTCGTCGTGCTCGGCGGGCCGATCGGCGTCTACGAGAGCGACGCCTATCCGTTCCTGGCCGGCGAGATCGCCGCGATCGGCGCGCGCCTTTCGGCGTGCCGGCCGACGCTCGGCATCTGTCTCGGGGCCCAGCTCATCGCGGCGGCGCTCGGTGCCCAGGTGGCGTCGGGGCCGACGAAGGAGATCGGCTTCGCGCCGCTGACCGTCACGCCCGAGGGCGAGGCGGCCGGCCTCGCCGCCTTCGAGGAAACCCCGGTGCTGCACTGGCACGGCGACAATCTCGATCTGCCGGCGGGCGCGACGTGTCTCGCCAGCACGGCCGCGTGCCCCGTGCAGGCGTTCGCCATCGGTCCCGCGGTGCTCGGCCTCCAGTTCCACATCGAGGTCGATCCGGCGGCGATCGAGACCTGGCTGGTCGGCCACACGGTCGAGCTGGGCAAGGCCGGCCTCGATCCGCGCGATCTGCGCCGCCAGGCCGCGACCCACGCCGCCGCCACCGCGGCGGCCGGCCGGACGTTCCTGGCGCAGTGGCTGGACGGGATCGGCCGGTGAGGGCGTCGGGCCGCCGGATCTGCTAGGCTGATCCCCGCAGGAGCGATCGAACCGGAGCGACCGAGATGGGCTTGAACGAGACCCTGCGAAAGCAGCTCCTGGAGCTGACCCCGGAGGAGAAGATCGATCTCGCCGTCGAGCTGTGGGACAGCATTGCCCAGGAGGACTTTCCGCCGATCGACGACGAGCTGAAGCAGGAGCTCGACCGCCGGCTGGAGGAGCATCAGAAGGAACCATCGTCCGCGCGCTCCTGGGAGGAGGTGCGGGAGTGGCTCTGGTCACGGCGCAAATGACACGCCGAGTCGTCGTCCGCCCGCAGGCCCGGCTCGAACTCGCCGCGGCATCGGACTGGTACGACGAGAATGCGCCTGGACTTGGCGACGACCTGCTGCGGGCCTTCGAGGCGACGGTCGCGGCGCTCGAACGGAATCCATTCCGCTTTCAGATGGTCCACCGGAACTTGCGGCGCGCCGGCCTGGGCAAGTTTCCGTACGGACTGTTCTACACGGTCTCTTCGACCGACATCGTCATCGTGGCCTGCATCCACGGCAGTCGCGATCCTAGGATCTGGAAGACCCGCGTCTGAACCGATCGTCAAATCATCATGTCCTTCCCCGATCTCCTTCCCGCCCTTCGTGATGCGATGCCGGACCTGCGCGGCCGGCTGACGGCGAACGCGCCGCTCGCGCCGCTCACCTGGTTCCGTGTCGGCGGACCCGCGCAGGTGCTGTTCGTGCCGGAGGACGAGGACGACCTCGCCTATGCGCTGGCGCGGCTGCCGGTGGACATTCCGGTCACCATGATCGGGCTCGGCTCAAATCTGATCGTGCGCGACGGCGGCGTGCCCGGCGTGGTGATCCGGCTCGGCCGCGGCTTCTCCGAGATCGTCGTCGAGGAGGGTCACCGCATCCGCGCTGGCTCGGCCGTGCCCGATGTCAAGGTGGCGCGCGCCGCCCAGGATGCCGGCATCGCCGGGCTCGCCTTCTATCGCGGCATTCCGGGCGCCATCGGCGGGGCGCTGCGCATGAACGGCGGCGCCTACGGGGGCGAGACCAAGGACGTGCTGATCGAGGCGCGCGGCGTCGACCGCGCCGGCCGCCTCCACGTCTTCTCGAACACCGACATGCAGTTCACCTATCGCCACTGCGGCGTCGCCGACGACGTGATCTTCACGAGCGCGCTGTTCCAGGGGCGGGCCGGCGATCCGGCCGAGATCGCGGCCGCCATGGCGGCGATCACCGATGCGCGCGAGGCCACCCAGCCGATCAAGAGCCGCACCGGCGGCTCGACCTTCAAGAACCCGCCGGGCCACAAGGCCTGGCAACTGGTCGACGCCGCCGGCTGCCGCGGGCTCGTGGTCGGCGATGCCCAGGTCTCCGAGCTGCACTGCAACTTCCTGATCAACCGCGGCGACGCGACGGCGGCCGACATCGAGACCTTGGGCGAGACGGTGCGGCGGCGCGTGCAGGAGACCTCGGGCGTCATGCTCGACTGGGAGATCAAGCGCATCGGCATTCCGGCCTGACGGTCAGCTCGTGGTCGCGAACTGGCTCACCGCCCGCTCCAGCGACGACGGCGCGATGCTGAGGGCGCCGGCGAACGGCTGCTCCTGAAGAGCGATCGGCCACAGGGCCACGATCACCGACAGGGCGAACACCGCGGCGGCCGCCACATGGGCGCGCGGTCGCTCCAGATGCACGAGCGCGATACAGAGCTGGGTCACCAGCCCGAGCACCAGCACGCTCACCCACTGAATGCGGCTGGTGCGGTTGAAGGCGAGGGCGAGGCGCTCGCCCCGCGCCTCGCCGAGGGTCAGCACCGCGGTGATCAGGGCAGTCTGCACCGCCGGGCTGGTCTCCCGGGCCATGGCTGGATCGCTGGCGTGACGCATCAGCGCGTGCAGCGCCGTCTCGGCGTGGGCGGAGTGCTGGCTCTGGGCCATCTTGGGCCACTCGTCCGTCACCACCGCCTCGGCGTAGCGCTTCAGCGGGCCGGTGATCGTCGCGGCGCCCTCAGACCGGCTGAGTGCGTACAGGGTGGCGACGGCGCCGGCCTCGGTGTTCACGGCCACCCAGGCGCGGTGGTTGCGATCGGCCATGTCGCTGGCCAGGAAGCCGGCCAGCAGCGAGAACAGCACCGCCGTCGAGGCGAACACCGAGTCGGCGATGCCGGTGAGGCTGCGCACCTTGTCGCGCACCGGCGAGCGGAAGGCGAGCCACGCCAGCAGGGCCGCGCCGGTGGCGAACAGCAGCAGCAGGATGCCGAGAAAGCTGCCGGCGGGCAGACCGACCCAGGTGTTCATGGCGGCGCGCTCCAACGCTGTCGATGCGCCGGCCTGATCACCGGCGACGCCATGGTGGCTCGCAATGGTTGTAGAATAATAAAAAACAATCTTTGATAGACATCGGGACGGATTTCGCCAGCCTGCCGACCCGGCCGTCGCGGCCGCGATGGCTGCCGAGTCCGCGCCGGCTCTTTCGGCGTCGGCTCGTCAGTGGCGCGGGCCGTGCGGGATCAGCCGCCGGGCGGCGTGATCAGCGCCAGGGTCCGCTCCAGCGGCACCGGCGATACCCGCATGTGGCCGCTGAACGGGTACTCCTGGAGCGCCACCAAGCCGAGCGCGATGACCGCCCCGAGAGTGAACACCGCCATGGCGGCGACCTTGGCGCGCGGCTTGTCGAGATGAACGAGCGCCACCGCGATCTGGGTCACCAGGCCGAGCGCCAGCACGGTCAGCCACTTCACGTCGTTGGTCTGGTCGGAGGCGAGGGCGAGCCGGTCGGCGCGGGCGTCGCGGACGCGGATCACCGCGTTGAGCAGTGCGGCGTGCACGGTCTGGCCGGCGTCGCGGGCGATCGCCGGATCGGCGACCTCGCGCAGCAGGTCGCGCAGCGCCGTCCCGGTCGCGGCCGAGCGCCGGCCCTCCGCCATGGCGGGCCATTCGTCTTTCAGCACGCTGTCAACATAGGTCCTTAGCTGAGCGCGGATCGCCGCCATGTCGGAGGCGGCCGCGATGCTCAGGGTATTGACCATCACGATGGCGCTCGCCTCGCCGTTGACGGCGCGCCACGCCTGCCGGTTGCGGTCGGCGATGTCGCCGGCCAGGAAGCCGGTCAGCAGCGAGAACAGCACGCTCACGGTGGCCATGAACGGCGCCACCACGCCGGTGAAGCTCTTGATCCAGGGGCTGACCGGCGAGGCGACCGCGAGCCAGGTGATCACGGCCCCGGTGGCGCCGTAGCCCAGGGTCAGCACGGCGAACAGCGCCCAGGTCGGCAGTTCGAGCCACAGTCCGATCATCAGCCCTCCGCGGCCTGCGGTTCGTTCGGGGGCGCGGTTCAGGCGCGATTCGCTTATACCGGCCGAACCGAATCGGGTCACGGGCCGGGCGGCGCGCCGCCGCGGCGAGTGGAAGAGGAACCACGAACATGGGCAGCAAGCACGTCGCCGTTCTGATGGGAGGCTGGTCGTCGGAGCGCGAGGTCAGCCTGCGCTCGGGGGCCGCCTGCGCGGCGGCCCTGGAGGCGCGCGGCTACCGCGTCACCCGCATCGACGTCGGCCGCGACATCGCCGCGGTGCTCGCCTCCGTGCAGCCCGACGTGGCCCTCAACGTGCTGCACGGCCGCCCCGGCGAGGATGGCACCATCCAGGGCATCCTGGAGGTGATGCAGGTGCCCTACACGCATTCGGGAGTGCTGGCCTCGGCGCTCGCCATGCAGAAGGACGCCGCCAAGGTGGCGCTCGCGGCCGCCGGTGTTCCGGTGCCTGAAGGAGTGACGGTGTCGCGCGCCGAGGCCGCCAAGGCGCACGTCCTGCCGCGTCCCTATGTGATCAAGCCGGTCTGCGAAGGGTCGAGCGTCGGCGTGTTCATCGTCACCGAGGCGCACGAGCACCCGCCCCAGGAGCTCACCCGATCGGACTGGCCCTATGGCGAGCAGGTGTTGTGCGAGCGCTACATCGTTGGGAAAGAGTTAACGTGCGCCGTGATGGGCGACCGTGCCCTCGATGTCATTGAAATCGTTCCGAATGTCGCTTTTTACGACTACGAGGCCAAGTACGCGCCGGGGGGCTCCACCCACGTCTTGCCGGCGAGAATTAAACCGAATGTTTACCAACAGGTCCGAACACTGGCTCTCCGAGCGCATCAGGCGCTCGGCTGCCGCGGGGTGAGCCGAGCCGATTTTCGGTTCGACGACCGTCTGGAGGGGACGGCCGGGCTCTTCTGCCTGGAGGTCAACACCCAGCCCGGCATGACCGAGACGTCGCTGGTGCCCGAAATGGCCGCGCATGCGGGCATCTCGTTCGAAGAGTTGGTTGCATGGATGGTGGAGGACGCGAGTTTGGGTCGCTGACCGGGCGAGGGTCGCCCGGGGGATCGCCGCGTGCGCGCGGGGCGAGCCCGCGACGTCGCCGTCCGTCCGCCCACCGGCCGGCGGGGCGGTTCGCCACCTTCGGCCCGCTGGCCACCATTCGCCGCCAGGCCGAGCGCCTGGTGTGGGCGCTGGAGCGGCTCCGGCTGCCGCGCTACACCGGCGTCGGCGCCACGGCGCTGATCTTCGCGGCCAGCATCGGGTCCGGCGTCGTGCTCGGCGGTCACACCCCGGTCGTCACGGCGTGGTTCGCCGATGTCCGCGACATGGCCGCCAACGCGGCCGGCTTCCGCATCGCCGGGGTGGCGCTCACCGGCCACAAGCACCTGTCGCGCGACGAGGTGCTGGCGATCGCCGGCATCACCGGCCGCTCGTCGCTGCTGTTCCTCGACGCCGCCGAGGCGCGCAATCGCCTCAAGGCCAATCCGTGGGTCGGCGACGCCACCGTCCAGAAGCTCTATCCGGACCGGGTCGCCATCGACATCGTCGAGCGCCGCGCCTTCGCGCTGTGGCAGCGCGACGGCCAGGTCCACGTCATCGCGGCGGACGGCACCGTGCTCGAAGCCTACCTGTCGCGCGGCGTGATGGCGCTGCCCTTCGTGGTCGGCACCGGCGCCGAGCGGCGGGCCCGCGACTTCCTGGCGCTGCTCGATCGCCATCCCGATCTTCGTGATCAGGTCCGCGCCTCGGTGCTGGTCGGCGAACGGCGCTGGAACCTCAAGCTCAAGAACGGCATCGACATCCGCCTGCCGGAGACCGACGTGCCGGCGGCGCTCGATCGTCTCGCCTCGCTCGAACGCGACAAGAAGCTCCTGTCGCGCGACATCACCGTGGTGGATCTCCGTCTGCCGGACCGCAT
The DNA here is from genome assembly GCF_964266735.1 of Rhodoplanes sp. P11. Classification (NCBI taxonomy): domain Bacteria; kingdom Pseudomonadati; phylum Pseudomonadota; class Alphaproteobacteria; order Hyphomicrobiales; family Nitrobacteraceae; genus Rhodoplanes; species Rhodoplanes sp. P11. The sequence goes on along the minus strand of NZ_CAXWGY010000022.1, from coordinate 177,754 downwards.
CACCGTGCGTCTCTCCGACAGCGCCGCCCAGGCCCGCGACGAGGCCCTCAAGGCCAAACGCCCGAAGCCGAAGGGAGGCGCCGCATGAGTGACCTTCAGTTCGGCCTGGCGCCCAAGATGAAGCCGCTGTCGCCGCGGCGTAGCGCGGTGGTGGCCGCGCTCGACGTCGGCACCAGCAAGATCGCCTGCCTGATCGCCCGCCTGACGCCGCAGCCGCCGCCCGACGTGCTGCGCCGGCGCACCCATGCGATCGAGGTGATCGGCTTCAGCCACACCGAGTCGCGCGGCCTCAAGGGCGGCCGCGTCGCCGAGCTGGCCGAGGCCGAGGTGGCGATCCGCCAGGCCGTCGATCTCGCCGAGCGGGCGGGGCGCTGCCAGGTCGAGGCGGTGATCGTGTCGCTGTCCTGCGGGCGGCCGTCGAGCGAGCTGTTCGCCGCGTCGGTGGACGTGCCCGGCACGGTGCGCGAGGGCGACATCGCCCGCGTGCTCTCGGCCGGCAGCCGCATGTCGGTGCGGCCGGGGCGGGTGGTGCTGCACTCGGTGCCGATCGGCTACGCCATCGACCAGGAGCGCGGCATCCGTGATCCGCGCGGCATGCTGGCCCAGCGGTTCGGCGTCGACATGCATGTGCTGACCGCGGACGCCGCGGCGGCCCGCAACCTGATGCTGGCGATCGAGCGGTGCCATCTGTCGGTCGAGGCGATGGTGGCGAGTCCTTATGTCGCAGCGCTGGCGGCGCTCGCCGACGACGAGGCCGAGCTCGGCGCCGCGGTGGTCGACATGGGGGCGGGGACGACGACGCTCGCGGTGTTCTCGGGCGGGCGTTTCGTGCATGCCGACGGCTTCGCGCTCGGCGGCCAGCACGTCACAATGGACCTCGCCCGGGGGCTCTCCTGCACGGTCCCGGACGCCGAGCGAATCAAGACGCTCTATGGCAATGTGCTCGGTGGCGCGATGGATGATCGCGACATGATCGCCGTTCCGGCGGTTCCGGGCGACGATCGGGAGCCGCCGCAGTTCGTCTCCCGGGCGACTCTCACGCGGATCGTCAAGCCGCGGGTGGAGGAGATCCTGGAGATGCTGCGCGACCGGCTGGCGGCATCGCCGTTCGCGGCCGAGCCGCGCGGCCGCGTCATCGTCACCGGCGGGGCGAGCGAGTTGACCGGATTCTCGGAGCTCGCCGCGCGCATCCTCGGACGTCCGGTCCGGGTTGGACGGCCGCTCGGCGTGGCCGGGCTGCCAGAGGGTGCCAAGGGCGCGGCCTTTGCGGTCGCCGCCGGGCTCCTGGTCTATCCCCAGGTGGCCCACTTGGAGCATTTCGATCCGCGTCGGGCCCATCGGTCCCGATCGGGGGCGAGCGGATATTTCACTCGGGTCGGGCAATGGCTACGCGAGAGCTTCTGATGACCCGGATGGATTCGACGAACTTCGCCGGCGGCGGACCGGCGAGACCCGGCGGCGTCCGCGACGCCACCGCACCGAAGAGGCAGCCATGAGCATCAACTTGAAGATCCCCGATATCCGGGAATTGAAGCCGCGGATCACCGTGTTCGGGGTCGGCGGCGCCGGCGGCAACGCCGTCAACAACATGATCCGCGGGGGCCTCCAGGGCGTCGACTTCGTCGTCGCCAACACCGATGCTCAGGCGCTGACCATGTCGCAGGCCGAGCGCATCATCCAGATGGGTGTGCAGGCCACCGAGGGCCTCGGCGCCGGCTCGCAGCCGGACGTCGGGCGCAGCGCGGCCGAAGAGGTGATCGACGAGATCCGCGACCACCTCACCGGCGCCCACATGGTGTTCGTCACCGCCGGCATGGGCGGCGGCACCGGCACCGGCGCCTCGCCGGTGGTGGCGCGGGCGGCGCGCGAGCTCGGCATCCTGACCGTCGGCGTCGTCACCAAGCCGTTCCACTTCGAGGGCCAGCGCCGCATGCGGCTGGCCGAGAACGGCATCGCCGAGCTTCAGAAGGTGGTCGACACCCTCATCATCATCCCGAACCAGAATCTGTTCCGGATCGCCAACGAGAAGACGACCTTCGCGGACGCCTTCGCGATGGCCGACCAGGTGCTCTACTCGGGCGTCGGCTGCATCACCGACCTGATGGTCAAGGAAGGGCTGATCAACCTCGACTTCGCCGACGTCCGCGCCGTCATGCGCGAGATGGGCAAGGCGATGATGGGCACCGGCGAGGCGACCGGCGAGAAGCGGGCGCTGCGCGCCGCCGAGGCGGCGATCGCCAACCCGCTGATCGACGACGTCTCGATGAAGGGCGCCCGCGGCCTGCTGATCTCCATCACGGGCGGCAAGGATCTGACGCTGTACGAGGTCGACGAGGCCGCCACCCGCATCCGCGAGGAGGTCGATGCCGACGCCAACATCATCGTCGGCGCCACCTTCGACGAGAGCCTGGAAGGCGTCATCCGCGTGTCGGTGGTCGCCACCGGGGTCGATCAGGTGATGCTGGCGGGCCAGCAGCCGCAGGCCCTGCCGGGCCTCGACGCCTTCGCGCCGCGGGTGCCGGCCGGGCCGACCAATGCCCAGGCGGCCGCCCACGAGTCGCGCATCGCCGATCTCGCCGAGCGGATGCGGGCCGACAACAAGCGGATCGCCGACCGCATCGACCAGGCCGGGCCGACCGCCGCCGACCGTGCCGCCATCCAGCCGCTGATCCCGGCCGATCCGGCGGGTCCGTCGAGCATCGACGCCGTCGCCACCGCGGCGGTGGCCGACGCCCTGGCGCCGCGCGAGATCGAGGACGTCACCATCCGGCCGATCCAGCCGAAGCCGACCTTCTTCCCGGATGCCCTCGGGGCCGAGCCCCCGATGGCCGAGGAGGCGCCCCCGGCGGTGTTCATCCCGCCGCAGCCCGAGCGGCCGGCGAGCCGGCCGCCCCGCATGCCGCGGATCGACGAGCTGCCGCTGCCGGCCCAGAACGAGCTGCGCGCCCAGCGCGGCGACCCGGCCGGCGACGAGCATCCGGAGAAGCGCCGGATGACCCTGTTGCAGCGCCTCGCCGCCGTCGGCCTCGGCCGTCGCGAGGACGAGGCGCGGCCGGCGGAGCCGAGGCCGCAGGCCCCGCCGCAGATGCGGACCGCGCCGCAGGAGCGGCCCGATCGGCCGATGCCGCGGATGCCGCGCACCGCCGATCCGGTGTCCGACTATGCCCGCCGTCCGGGCCCGGCTGCGCCGGCGCCTCAGGCCCCCCAGGCGCCCCAGGGCCTCGACATGCACGGCCGGCCGGCGCCGCTGCCGACCCAGCACGACGAGGATCAGCTCGATATCCCGGCCTTCCTGCGCCGGCAGGCGAACTGATCGCACGCCGTGTTCCGGAGGGGAGGGCGCCCGCCGGCGCCCCCCGTCACGAGCCGCCAGCGAATCGTCCGACTGCCTCCGGACGGTTCGCCAGAAATGGCCGGGCCCCGCGCCCGGCCATTTCGCGTTTTGAGGGCCCGTCTCGTCTGCTGCAATCAGACGCCATCCGTTTGATTGGCTCGGGGCGCGGCGAGTGGCTCGGCTTTCACCTCTCCCCACGGGAGAGGGTCGGACCCCGAGCCGATCAGCCGGCTCTCGTATCGGACGTTGCGACGGTGCGCCGCCGCGGGCGTCACCATCGGCCGGACCGGCCTCCCGGGTGCCGGCTGCATGCCGGAGGAGCGATTCGGCGTCGCGATCCGCCCGATTCCCCGGCCGGCGCATCGATTCGCCGCAATCCATCGGCACGGCACGCGGCCTGGTGCACCCGGAGGCGCGATCCGGCCGCCGGCGATCCGGTCACAGGGGTGTGGCGCTGCCGCCACGCGGCAAGCGTCCCATCCGCCGATCAGGACGGTTTTCCTCCTTTTTTCGTGGCCGAAACCCGGTCGAAACCCGTCGAAATCCAGGTAACAATCGGTAAGAAAGCGTGAATTGGCGCTGCCGGACCATAGGGTTAATGTTCCTGACGGCACGGGGACAGAGTTGGGCCGGAACGCGGCAGCCTGAGCGCGAGCAGAACAGCGACAGGTGTTTCGGCGCTCTGCAACGTCCCGTGGGGGAAAAACTCGACGGACGGCCGCGTGTAAGCCGGCGGCGCGCTGTAGTTTTGGATTGGGACGTTCAGGCATGAAATCCGGCCGACAAGTGACGCTGCGCTCCGACGTGACCGTATCGGGGATCGGCGTGCATTCCGGCGTTCCTGCAACCCTCACCTTGCATCCCGCCGAGCCCGGCACCGGCATCCGGTTCGTCCGGCCCGGTCGCGACGGCCGCCCCGACCAGGAGGTGCGGGCCGACGTGCGCTCGGTGGTGGCCACCGAATTCGCCACCGTGATCGGCGATGCCTCCGGCCCGCTGTGCTCGACCGCCGAGCATGTGCTGGCCACCCTGTCGGGCCTCGGTATCGACAACGCCGTCGTCGAGGTCGACGGTCCCGAGGTGCCGATCATGGACGGCAGCGCCGAGGACTTCGTCACCGCCATCGATCGCGTCGGCCTGGAGCTGACCGCGGCGCCGCGCCGCTTCATCAAGGTGCTGAAGCCGGTGCGGGTCGCCAACGGCCGCTCCTATGGCGAGCTGCGCCCCTATGACCGCGGCATGCGGTTCGAGATCGAGATCGCCTTCGATCACGCCCTGATCGGCCGCCAGAGCATGGCGTTCGACCTCGATCCTCTGCATTTCCGGCGCGAGATCGCCCGCGCCCGCACGTTCGGCTTCATGAGCGACGTGGCGAAGCTGTGGAGCGCCGGCTATGCGCTGGGCGCCAGCTTCGAGAACACCCTTGTGGTCGCGGACAACCGCATCCTCAACCCCGATGGTCTGCGCTGGGCCGACGAGTTCGTGCGCCACAAGGCGCTCGATGCGATCGGCGACCTGGCGCTGGCCGGTGCCCCTCTTCTCGGGGTCTACCGATCGGTCTGCGGCGGCCACAAGCTCAATCATGCGGTGCTCTCGGCCCTGATGGCCGACCGCTCGGCCTGGACGGTGGTCGACGCCGTCGCGCTGGCCCGCAAGACCGTTCGGGGCCGCGCCGAGCTGACCACCGGCGTCGCGGCGCCAGCCTATGGCCCCGACGTGTCCTGACCGGGCCTGCCGGTCCTTCGGAGACACGGGTTTTCAGAGACACGGACGTCAGAGACACCGACTGCGCTCCGTGGGCCGGATCGCCTGCGGGGCGCTCGTCGTCGGGTTCGGTGTGGCCGTGGCGCCACAAGGGCCCGGACGAACAGGGCGGCCGCCACAATCCCGGCCGAATGTCGCGTTCAAGTGCCCCGACAGGGGACAACCGAGCGTCGATCCATCGCGGCCCGGCACAGGGACGCGCGGCGCGGGCCGAGGGGGCTGAGGCGTGATTCGTAATTCGTCGGACCGCGGATCGTCCGGGCGGTCGTCCCGGCACCCGCAGCGCCGGGAGCGCGGTGGCCCGCGCGGGCGCCTGCTGGCGATCCTGCCGCTGCTGATTCTGCTCGCCGGGTGCAGCAGCCTCTCCAACCTGTTCGGCAGCAACGACGACGACATGGGGCCGGAGCTGCCCGCCGACAAGCTCTACAACGAAGGCGTCTACCTGCTGAACGAGAAGGGCTCCGCCAAGGAGGCGGTGAAGAAGTTCGAGGAGGTCGACCGCCAGCACCCGTATTCCGACTGGGCCCGCAAGTCGCTGCTGATGACCGCGTATTCCTATTACGAGACGAAGCAGTACGAGGAGGCGATCGGCGCCGCCAAGCGCTACGTCTCCATGCATCCGGGCAGCCCCGACGTCGCCTATGCCCAGTATCTGATCGGCGCCTCCCATTACGACCAGATCCCCGACGTGACGCGCGACCAGACCCGCACCGAGCGGGCCATCCAGGCGCTCGAGGAGGTGATCCGCAAGTATCCGACCTCGGAATACGCCCAGCAGGCGCGCAAGAAGATCGAGGTCGGCCGCGACCATCTCGCCGCCAAGGAGATGGCGGTCGCGCGCTACTACATGGAGAAGAAGAACTTCATCGGCGCCATCAACCGCTTCAAGGTGGTGGTCACGCAGTATCAGACGACCCGGCATGTCGAGGAGGCGCTGATGCGCCTCACCGAATGTTACATGATGCTCGGCATCGCCAACGAGGCGCAGACCGCCGCCGCCGTGCTGGGCCACAACTTCCCGGACAGTCCGTGGTACAAGGACGCCTACAGGCTGGTGAAGGGCGGCGGCTTCGAGCCGTCGGAGAACAAGGGCTCGTGGATCAGCCGCGCCTTCAAGAAGGTCGGGCTGGGCTGAGAGACCGCGCCGCAGTCGCGGCCAGCGGGGCGGGTTGCGAATTTGTTCGACGGCCGGGCTTGTCCCGGCCGTTCGCGTTCTTGTAGAGACGCGCGGACGCCTCGGCGTCACGCCCGGCGCTCGGGCCGGTCCGGCCCCGGCGCCGTCCGCGTGCGGCTCACGAGTGGACGAAACATGCTGGCCCGCCTCTCGATCCGCGACATCGTCCTCATCGATCGGCTCGACCTCGATTTCGGGAACGGGCTCGCGGTGCTCACCGGCGAGACCGGCGCCGGCAAGTCGATCCTGCTCGATGCCTTCGCGCTGGCGCTCGGGGCCCGCGGCGACGCCGCCCTGGTGCGCAACGGCGCCGAGCAGGGGCAGGTGACGGCGGTGTTCGAGCCGGCCGCCGACCATCCGGTGCACGCGCTGCTCGCCGGTAACGACATCGCGACCGACGATGCGCTGATCCTGCGCCGCGTCCAGCTCGCCGACGGCCGCACCCGCGCCTTCGTCAACGATCAGCCGGTGTCGGTGCAGGTGCTGAAGAGTCTCGGCGAGATGCTGGTCGAAATCCACGGCCAGCACGATGCCCGCGCTCTCGTCGATGCCGCGAGCCACCGCCGGCTGCTCGACGCCTATGGCGGGCTCGAGCGCGAGACCGACGAGGTCGGCCGCTTGTGGGTGGCGCGGCGCGACGCCCACGCGGCGCTGGCGGCCCAGCGCGCCGAGGTGGAGCGGGCGCAGCGCGAGGCCGACTGGCTGCGCCACGCGGTCGACGAGCTGACCAAGCTCGCGCCCGAGCCCGGCGAGGAGACCACGCTGGCCGAGCGGCGCACCACCATGATGCAGGCCGAGAAGGTGGCCGATGATCTGCGCGACGCGCTCGCCGTGGTGTCGGGGCCGCAATCGCCGGTGACGGCGCTCGCCGCCGCGCTGCGGCGCCTGGAGCGCCGGCAGGGCGGTGCCGCCTTCGTGGCGCCGGCCGTGACGGCGATCGATGCGGCGCTCGGGGCGCTCGACGAGGCGCGCCGCGAGGTCGAGGCGTCGCTCGCCGCCGCGGCGCACGATCCCGCCACCCTGGAGCGGATCGAGGAGCGGCTGTTCGCGCTGCGCGCCGCCGCCCGCAAGCACAATGTGGCGGTCGATTCGCTCGCCGCGCTGGCGGAGCGCCATGCGGCCGATCTCGCCCGCATGGATGCGGGCGCCGAGCGGCTGGCGGGGCTGGAGAAGGAGGCGGCCGCGCTGGCGGCCCGCTTCGACGCCGCCGCGGCGGCGCTGTCGAGCCGGCGGCGACGGGCCGCCGAGGCGCTCGACAAGGCGGTGAACGCCGAGCTGAAGCCGCTGAAGCTGGAGCGCGCCCGCTTCGCCACCGCGATCGCCGGCGAGGCGGACAAGCCCGGCCCGCATGGGATCGACCGTGTCGAGTTCCACGTGCAGACCAATCCGGGCACGACGCCGGGGCCGCTCGTCAAGGTCGCGTCGGGTGGCGAGCTGTCGCGCTTCCTGCTCGCCCTCAAGGTGGTGATCGCCGACCGTGGCTCGGCGCCGACGCTGGTGTTCGACGAGATCGACACGGCGGTCGGCGGCGCCGTCGCCGATGCCATCGGGGTGCGGCTCGCCCGGCTCGGGCGGCGCGTCCAGGTGATCGCGGTGACCCATGCGCCCCAGGTGGCGGCCCGTGCCGGCCGGCACCTGCTGATCAGCAAGGGGGCGCTCGACCGCGGCAAGCGGGTGGCGACCCGGGTGGCGGTGCTCGATGCCGACACCCGGCGCGAGGAGATCGCCCGCATGCTGTCGGGCGCCGAGATCACTGCGGAGGCGCGCGCCGCCGCCGACCGCCTGCTCGATGCGGCGGGGTGATGTCGGTGCCGGTCATTCGGGGGCGGGCCGAACGCGCGAACTCGGGACCCAGCCGCGCGAATCAGGGTCTGTCACTGGGCTGGATTCCGGGCTCGCGGCTTCGCCGCGCCCCGGAATGACCGAACCGGCTCACTCAACTCGTGATCTCCGGATACAGGTCCCTCCAATCCGGATTATCCTTCTCGATCAGCGCGATCTTCCATGCCCGGCGCCACTTCTTGATGTCCTTTTCCCGTGCGATCGCCGTGATCGGGTCATCGTGGCATTCGAACCAGACGAGGCGGTCGACGTCGTATCGCGATGTGAACCCGGGCAACGACTTCGACTTGTGTTGATAAATGCGACGCACGAGGTCCCGCGTGATCCCGAGGTAGAGCGTTCCTTGTTTTCGGCTCGCGAGAAGATAAACGTAGAACATCGGATGCGTGGCGGTTCACGGTCATTCCGGGGCGCGCCGAAGGCGCGAACCCGGAATCCAGCCAAGTCGACAACGTTCGTTCCCGGGCGGATTCCGGGTTCGCGGGCTGGTAGCCCGCGCCCCGAGAATGACCGCAATGTACGGTCGATCTTATGACGTCGAAGTCTCGTCCCACCACCCCCGTCGACGATCTCACGATCGACGAGGCCGCCACCGAGCTCGCGCGGCTCGCCGAGGAGATCGCGGCGCACGACCGCCGGTACTATCAGGACGACGCGCCGACCGTCTCGGATGCCGAGTACGACGCGCTGCGCCTCCGCAATGCGGCGATCGAGGCGCGCTTTCCGGAGCTGATCAGGACCGATTCTCCATCGCGAAAGGTCGGCGCGGCGCCGACCGGGCGGTTCCGCAAGGTGCGCCATGCGGTGCCGATGCTGTCGCTCGACAACGCCTTCGCGGACGAGGACGTGGCCGAGTTCATCGCCCGCATCCGCCGCTTCCTCAACCTGCCGCCGGACGCGGCGATCGCCTTCAGCGCCGAGCCGAAGATCGACGGCCTGTCGATGTCGCTGCGCTACGAGAAGGGCGAGCTGGTGGGCGCGGCGACGCGCGGCGACGGCACCGAGGGCGAGGACGTCACCGCCAACATCCGCACGCTCGCCGACGTGCCGAAGCGCCTAAAAGGACAGACTCTGCCGGCGGTGTGCGAGGTGCGCGGCGAGGTCTACATGACCAAGGCGGCGTTCCTGGCGCTCAACGAGCAGCAGCGGGCGGCGGGCGAGCCGGTGTTCGCCAATCCGCGCAATTCGGCGGCCGGATCGCTGCGCCAGAAGAACCCCGCCGTGACGGCATCACGCCCGCTCGGCTTCTTCGCCTATGCGTGGGGCGAGATGACCACGATGCCGGCCGACACCCAGTCCGGCATGATCAAGTGGTTCGAGAGTTGCGGCTTCAAGACCAATCCGCTGACCCGGCTGTGCGGCTCGCCCGAGGCGCTGATCGCGTTCCACCGCGAGATCGGACTCGAGCGTGCGAACCTCGCCTACGATATCGACGGCGTCGTCTACAAGGTCGATCGCCTCGACTGGCAGGAGCGCCTCGGCTTCGTGTCGCGCACGCCCCGCTGGGCGATCGCCCACAAGTTCCCGGCCGAGCGCGCCACCACGCTGCTGCGCGAGATCGACATCCAGGTCGGCCGCACCGGCGCCCACACGCCGGTCGCCAAGCTGGAGCCGGTCACGGTGGGTGGTGTCGTGGTGCAGAACGCCACGCTGCACAATGCTGACGAGATCGCCCGCCTCGACGTGCGGATCGGTGACACGGTGGAGATCCAGCGGGCCGGCGACGTGATCCCGCAGGTGGTGCGGGTGCTGACCGAGAAGCGGCCCGCCGATGCGGTGCCGTACGAGTTTCCGACCCACTGCCGATGCGAGCTGAAGACGCCGCTGGTGCGCGAGACCACGGCCGGCGGCGAGGCCGGTGCGGTGGCGCGCTGCTCGGGCGAGTTCGCCTGCCCGTTCCAGAAGATGGAACATCTGCGTCACTTCGTGTCACGTCGCGCCTTCGACATCGAGGGCCTGGGCGAGAAGCAGATCGCCTTCTTCTTCGACGACGAGGACCTTCCCGTGCGCGAGCCGGCCGACATCTTCACGCTGCGCCGGCGCGACGAGGCGAACTTCAAGAAGCTGAAGGACAAGGAAGGGTTCGGCAGCGTCTCGGTGAAGAACCTGTTGGACGCCATCGACGCCCGCCGCACCATCGCGCTCGAACGCTTCGTCTACGCGCTCGGCATCCGCCATGTCGGCGAGACGACGGCGCGCCAGCTCGCCCGCGCCTACGGGTCATGGGACGCCTTCGCGGCGGCGGCGGAGCGCATCGCGGCCGGCGACGAGGAGGCGCGGGCCGAGATGGACGCCATCGATCAGATCGGCGACGCCGTTGTGGACGCCGTCGCCAAGTACTTCGGCGAGGCGCACAACCGCCGTGTCGTCGAGAGTCTGGTGGCAGAGCTCGACAGCATCGAGATGGCCGAGAAGCCGCGCAGCGCGACGCCGGTCGCCGGCAAGACCGTGGTGTTCACCGGCACGCTGGAGAAGATGACACGCGACGAGGCGAAGGCGATGGCCGAGCGCCTCGGCGCCAAGGTGGCCGGCTCGGTGTCGAAGAAGACCGACTACCTCGTCGCCGGCCCGGGGGCCGGCTCCAAGCTCGCCAAGGCGCGCGACGCCGGCGTCACCGTTCTCACCGAGGACGAGTGGTTCGCATTGGTGGGCGAGGGGCCGACCTGACGGGACCCCACCCTCTCCGGCGCGGAGGGTGCTCCGACGCGCTCCTGGAACAGCGCACCCCCGCAACACCGCGCTCCTGGAACAGAACGCCGACTCACACTGTTTCGGGTGATCAGTTCGCCGTCGTTCCGGGGCGCGGCAAAGCCGCGAACCCGGAACCCAGCGGCAAACATCGAACGCTCGGCTGGATTCCGGACAGCCGCTTCGCGGCTTCCGGAATGACCACCAAATGGATCAGCCGGATCTCGCATCATACCGATGGCCGCTGATGCCGACTCGTCACGCTCGGCCTCGTGCCGGCATCCACGACTTCAGGCCGAGCAGCAACGGCCCGGCCATGACGGAGAGTGCAGAGTGCTGCCGTCGGTATCACACAAGGACGAGCCCGATCAGGGGGCGAAGCCTGATCGGGGCTCTCGATCCGGCGCGACGGGCGCCGAACCGTGCGGGCACGACGTGCGGGCATGATATGCGGGCACGACGTGCAGACGCGAACCGCGACGTCCGTGCAATCACGCCGCATGGGCGGCGGCTATCCGGGCCGCGGGCCGCCGCCGGGTCGCACGTCGACACGTGACTTCGGATACTTCGATGATATCGGCCCAGCGGTTCCACTGCGAGACGTTGTGCAGTCTCTCGTACTCTCGCTCGGCCTGCGCGACGGCGCTGTCGGGGGTGTCCGCATTCCTGATCTCGAGAATATCCTGCAAGCAGCAGAACGGATGGCCGTCGGAGCTGAGCAGGGTCTTGAAGAAGCGGACCTGGTAGGTCGCCATCGGGTCTCTCCCCGTCGTGTTGTGTCTCCTGCTGGTTTTCTCCCGGGGCTGATTTCCTCGCGGATCGATTCTAGACAGCCGGCGGGCGCGGAAACTTGCGCGGCTTCGGGATGCCGATCAAACTCGCGTGAAGGGGCGGCCACAGCGGCCTCCGGCGGTGAAGCGCCGCCGTCACTCCGCGGAGGCGGGCGGCTCGCTCGCCCGCCGCAGCCGCTCGCGACTGTTGGCGAGATGCATCCGCATGCCGGCGCGTGCCGATTCGGCGTCGCCGCGGCGGATGGCGTCGAGGATCGCCTCGTGCTCACGGTTGGTGCGCGACAGGTAGGACTCGCTAGATTCGGCCGCGAGGCGCGTGGTGTCGAGCCGGGTGCGCGGGATGGTGGCGGTGCCGAGCTGACGGAAGATGCTCTCGAAGTAGCGGTTGCCGGTGGCCAGCGCGACCTGCATGTGAAAACGGAAGTCGGCGTCGACGCCGGCACGGCCCGCCGCGATGTCGGCCTCGAAGTCGTCGACGGCGCGTTGCATCTCGGCGAGCTGCGCGTCGGTTCGCCGCCGCGCCGCCAGCGCCGCCGCCTCGGTCTCCAGGCTGATGCGCAGCTCCAGCATGGCGAGCACGTCGCGCAGCGTCACCACGGTGCCGATCTCGACCGGGGCCACGGGCGGGGCGCACACGAAGGTGCCGATCCCGTGCCGGGTGGCGACCAGGCCGCTCGCCTGGAGCCGCGAGATCGCCTCGCGCACCACGGTGCGGCTCACCCCGTGCTCCGCCATCACGGCCTGCTCGGTCGGCAGCTTGTCGCCCGGGCGATAGGCGCCGCCGCGGATGCGCGCCGTGATGGCGGCCACCACGGTTTCGGCGAGGCTGGGGCGGCGCTGCCGGTCGGGCGTCGCCGCGGCTTCGGCGGGCGGGGTGCTTCTCTCGGCGTGACCGGCCGGTGACATCGTTTCGTCCGGGGATTCGGTCGGCGGCGCCGTCGCGCGCGTCGTGTCCGGGGCAGGGTGGGTCATGGCGGCTGGCCTCACAGCGGCATTTTGCTCAGGATCAAGTCATCATACATCATACGATAAAACGGGGGAAGACCTGCGGTGCTTTGACCACCTGCGTATTGTTGCCTATTGAGTGAACATCAGGCCATGGGCCATGGTAGCCGCGGATCTAGTCATATGACAACATATGATGATAGGACCTGTCGCATCCCGGAGCCCCGCCGCCCTGCAACCGTTCGAGGCAAGGTGATGACCTGCTCCCCGCGGCTCGGCCGCTCCGCATCCGAGGCGATCCCGACGGCGGGCTCGGGCCTGTCGCTCCCCGGGATCGCGCCGTGACCCTCGCCGTGTTCTGTCCGCACCCGTGACCTGAGGCTGCCGTCGGCCCGCGGCCGACCGGATCTCTGCTGGAGGAGAACCCCATGATGCTCGATCTCGTCACCCGCGCCAAACGGACGCCCGTGGCGCTCACGGCCGCCTTCGCGGTCGCGACGGCGGCCGTCGTGGCGGTGGCTGCCCCCGCGGCGGCCGGCCCCTGGCCCGATCACGCCGTCACCGTGGTGGTGCCGTTCCCGGCCGGCGGCTCGACCGACATGGTGGCCCGCACGGTGGCCCAGAAGCTCAACGAGAAGCTGGGCCAGCCCTTCGTGGTGGAGAACCGCTCGGGTGCCACCGGCGCCATCGGCGCCACCTCGGTGGCGCGCGCGCAGCCCGATGGTTACACCTTCCTGGTCGCCTCGATCGGCGTCTACGCCACCAACCCGTTCCTGCAACCGAAGCTCCAGTACGATCCGCTGAAGGACTTCGACCTGCTCACCGTGGCGGTGCGCGCCCCCAACGTGCTGGTCGCCACGCCCAAGTTCCCGGCCAGCTCGGTGGCCGAGCTGATCGCGGAGCTGAAGAAGAATCCCGGCAAGGTGTCGTTCGCCAGCTCGGGTGCCGGCTCCTCCGACCATCTCACCGCGGCGCTGTTCTGGCAGAAGACCGGCACCACCGGGCTGCACGTTCCCTATCGCGGCGGCGCCCCGGCGATCAGCGATCTCGTCGCCGGCCACGTCGACGTGTCGTTCCAGAACATCAACGCGGTGATCAGCCAGATCAAGGGCGGCAATCTCAGGGTGCTCGCGGTGACCGGCGACAAGCGCTCGCCGCTGCTGCCCGACGTGCCGACCCTGTCCGAAGCCGGCGTCGTCGGCGCCGACGTGTTCTCGTGGCAGGCGATCGCCGCCCCCAAGGGGCTACCGGCCGACGTGAGGACCAAGCTGCACGCCGAGATCGCCGCCGCCCTCAATGCGCCCGACGTGAAGCCGCGCATGGAGGAGATCGGCTTCGAGATCGTCGCCAACACGCCGGACGAGTTCCGCGCGTTCCTGACCCAGGAGCTCGCCCGCTGGAAGCAGGTGATCGAGGACGGCAAGATCTCCATCGAGTGACCGACTGCGACGCGCACCCGCGCTTCGGAGCGTGGGTGCCGTCTCGACACACTGCCGCGGCGCCGGCCCGCTCGCCGGGTGACCGCGAACCGCAAGGACCTCCCATGACCCGCCAGGACACCGCCGGAACCCCGGTGGTCACCGCCGTGACCGTGATCCCGGTCGCCGGCCGCGACTCGATGCTGCTCAATCTCAGCGGCGCGCACGGCCCGTTCTTCACCCGCAACCTGGTGCTCCTCACCGACTCGTCCGGCCACACCGGCATCGGCGAGGTGCCGGGCGGCGAGGCGATCCGCCGGACTCTGGAAGATGCGGCACCGCTCGTCACCGGCCAGCCGATCGGCGCCTACAATGCCATCCTGAACCGGGTGCGGAGCACCTTCGCGGCGCGCGACGCCGGCGGCCGCGGTGTCCAGACCTTCGACCTGCGCGTCACCATCCATGCCGTCACGGCGCTGGAGGCGGCGCTGCTCGATCTGCTCGGCCAGCATCTCGGCGTGCCGGTGGCGGCGCTCCTCGGCGAAGGCCAGCAGCGCGACGCCGTCGACGTGCTCGGCTATCTCTTCTACATCGGCGACCGCACCCGGACGCCGCTTCCCTACGAGGCGCCCCCCGAGAGAGGCGACGACTGGCAGCGGCTCCGCCACGCGGTGGCGCTGACACCCGCCGCTGTGGTGCGGCTCGCCGAGGCGGCGGAAGCCCGCTACGGCTTCCGCGACTTCAAGCTCAAGGGCGGCGTGCTGGCCGGCGACGAGGAGGTCGCCGCGGTGACGGCGCTCAAGCAGCGCTTCCCGGACGCCCGCATCACCCTCGATCCCAACGGGGCCTGGCCGCTCGACGAGGCGATCCGGCTGTGCCGCGGCCTGGGTGACGTGCTCGCCTATGCGGAGGACCCGTGCGGCGCCGAAGCCGGCTTCTCGGGCCGTGAGGTGATGGCCGAGTTCCGCCGAGCCACAGGGCTGCCGACCGCCACCAATATGATCGCCACCGACTGGCGCGAGATGGCGCATGCGCTGATGCTCCAGGCGGTCGACATCCCGCTCGCCGATCCCCATTTCTGGACGCTTCAGGGCTCGGTGCGTGTCGCCCAGACCTGCCGCGACTTCGGCCTCACCTGGGGCTCGCACTCCAACAATCACTTAGACGTGTCGCTCGCCATGTTCACCCATGCGGCGGCGGCGGCGCCCGGCCGGGTGACGGCGATCGACACCCATTGGATCTGGCAGGACGGCCAGTTCCTCACCCGCGAGCCGCTGCGCATCGTCGGCGGCCGCATTCGGGTCCCGGACGCGCCGGGCCTCGGCGTCTCGCTCGACATGGACGCGGTCGCGGCGGCCCATGAGCTGTACAAGACGCATGGCCTCGGCGCCCGCGACGATGCCGTCGCCATGCAGTTCCTCGTTCCCGGCTGGACCTTCGACCGCAAGAGGCCCTGCCTGGTCCGCTGATCCTCGCTCTCCCGCACGCCCCCACGGACACCTGTCATGACAACCGCTCCGTATCGTCCTTTCCCCAACCAGTTCCGCGCCGATGTCCGGGCCGAGAAGCGCCTGATCGGCTGCTGGGCGTCGCTCGCCAGCCCGATCACCACCGAGATCCTGGGGCTCGCCGGCTTCGACTGGATTCTGCTCGATGCCGAGCACTCGCCCAATGACGTGCTGAGCCTGGTGCCGCAGCTGATGGCGCTGAAGGACAGCGCCTCGGCCCCGGTGGTGCGGCCGCCGTGGAACGAGCCGGTGATCATCAAGCGGCTCCTCGACATCGGCTTCCACAATTTTCTCGTTCCGTATGTCGAGTCCGTCGAGGAGGCGGAGCGCGCCGTCGCCTCCACCCGCTATCCGCCGCGCGGCGTCCGCGGCGTCTCGATCGCCCAGCGCAGCAATCGCTACGGCACGCTCAATGCCGAGGGCTACTTCCCGGGCATCGACGACAACATCACGGTGCTGTTGCAGATCGAGACCCGCAAGGCGGTCGAGGCGGTGGACGCGATCGCGGCGGTCGATGGCGTCGACGGCCTGTTCGTCGGACCGAACGATCTCGCTGCCGCCTACGGGCATCTCGCCAACCCGGCGCATCCCGAGGTGCAGGAGGTGATCAGGTACATCTTCGATCGCACCCGGGCGGCCGGCAAGGCGGCCGGTATCCTCACCGGGGTGGAGGCGGAGGCGCGCCGCTATCTCGACTGGGGCGCCAGCTTCGTCGCGGTCGGCAGCGATCTCGGCCTGTTCCGCGGCGCCACCCAGGCGCTGCGCGACAAGTTCAAGGCCGGCTGAGCGCGACGCTCCGCTTGCATCTTCGGCGGTCGGAGCCGTGCCGGCGCCGGCCGCCGCGACCATCCGAAGGAGACACCACATGAGCAAGATCGGCTTCGTCGGCCTCGGCATCATGGGCACGCCGATGGCGGCCCACCTGATCGCCGGAGGCCATCAGCTCTTCCTCTACGACCTGCGGCCGCCGAAGCCCGAGCTGACCGACAAAGGCGGCATCGCCTGCGCGTCCGCCAAGGAGGTCGCGGAGAAGTCCGACATCGTCATCGTCATGGTGCCGGACACGCCGGACGTCGGCGCCGCCCTGTTTGCCGAGAGCGGCATCGCGGCCGGACTGTCCAAGGGCAAGATCGTCGTCGACATGAGCTCGATCTCGCCGATCGAGACCAAGGCGTATGCGGCGAAGATCGAGGCGCTCGGCTGCGATTATCTCGACGCGCCGGTGTCGGGCGGCGAGGTCGGCGCCAGGCAGGCGTCGCTCACCATCATGGTGGGCGGCAAGCCGGCCGTGTTCGAGACGGTGAAGCCGCTGTTCGAGCTGATGGGCAAGAACATCACGCTGGTCGGCGACATCGGGGCCGGGCAGACCTGCAAGGTGGCGAACCAGATCATCGTGGCGCTCACCATCGAGGCGGTGGGCGAGGCGCTGCTGTTCGCCTCCAAGGCGGGCGCCGATCCGGCCAAGGTGCGCCAGGCCCTGATGGGCGGCTTCGCCAACTCGCGCATCCTGGAGCTGCACGGCGACCGCATGGTCAAGCGCACCTTCGATCCGGGCTTCCGCATCGAGCTGCACCAGAAGGATCTCAACCTCGCGCTGTCGGCGGCGCGCGCCATGGGGATGAGCCTGCCCAACACGGCGACCGCGCAGGAGCTGTTCAACGCCTGCGCGGCGCGCGGCGGCTCCAAGTGGGATCACTCGGCGATGGTGCGGGCGCTGGAGCTGCTCGCCGACCACGAGATCGGCCAGACGCCGAAAGCCTGACGTCGCGTTGCATCGCCGTCGCGTCGATCATCCGTCGGCGCGGCGGAGCACCGCCGATCCGGCCCGATGCCGTCGAGGGTGATGATCACCACTCCAGGCTTTTGCCGTCGTGGTCGAAGAAGCCGCCGGTCTGGGCCATCGTCAGGCCGTCGATCACCGCGACGAGGCCGCGGGTGGACTGCTCGACCGTGAGGGCCGCGCCGGCGCCGCCCATGTCGGTCCTCACCCAGCCGGGATGCACGACCACGACGATGATGCCGGACGGGCGCAGCTCCGCCGCCAGCCCCTGCATCACCTTGTTGACCGCCGCCTTGGAGGCCCGGTAGGCGACGTCGCCGGGCGGCGCGGTGGAGAGCTGGCCCATGATGCTCGACACGGTGACGATGCGCGGCCGCTCGCCGGCCCGCAGGTTCGGCAGCAGCGCCTGGGCGACACGCAGCGGCGCCAGCGTGTTGACGGCGAGCGTCTGCGCGAAGCCGTCGAAATCCATGTCGAGGGCGCTCTGCCGGCGGGGGCCGCGCAGGCCCGCATTGTTGATCAGCACGTCGAGCGGCTGCCCGTCGAGAGCCGCCGCGAGAGCCGCCACCGAGGCGTCGTCGCCGACATCGAGACGATGCGCGCTGACGCGCCCGGCGTGACGCGCCGTGAGTTCGGCGAGCGCCGGTGTCGCCGGATCGCGGGCGCAGGCGAGCACACGGTCACCCCGGGCCGCGAGCCTGTCGACCAGGCCGAGGCCGATGCCGCGGCTGGCGCCGGTGACGAGGATCGTGGGCATCGGGCGGCTCCTGTGGTGTGAGACGTGGGCTCAGCCCGCCATCAGCGGCAGCGTCGCGCGCACCAGCCACTCGGCGGTGGAGGCTTCCACCAGCGGCGCGATCGTGTCGCGCACGCGGGCGTGGTAG
Source organism: Rhodoplanes sp. P11 (assembly GCF_964266735.1). Lineage (NCBI taxonomy): Bacteria > Pseudomonadati > Pseudomonadota > Alphaproteobacteria > Hyphomicrobiales > Nitrobacteraceae > Rhodoplanes > Rhodoplanes sp. P11. The sequence goes on along the minus strand of NZ_CAXWGY010000022.1, from coordinate 159,626 downwards.
GCGTCGAGCCAGGCGATCTCGTCGGCCGTCATCATGGCGGGCACGATCAGCCGGCGATCGATCGGCGCGAGCGTCAGCGTCTCGAAGGCGTTCAGCGCCTTCTCGGCTCCCTCCGGCGCCGCTGCCTCGACAACCAGCACCAGGTTCTCGATGCGGATGCCGAAGGCGCCGGCCTTGTAGTAGCCGGGCTCGTTGGAGAGGATCATGCCGCGGGCGAGCGGCGTGCCGCCATACTTGGAGATCCGCGCCGGGCCCTCGTGCACCGACAGGTAGCTGCCGACGCCATGCCCGGTGCCATGCTCGAAATCGAGCCCGGCTTGCCACAGGAAGGCGCGGGCGAAGCCGTCGAGCTGCGCCCCCGAGACGCCGTCCGGAAACACCGCGCGGGCGATGGCGATGTGGCCGCGCAGCACGCGGGTGAAGCGGTCGCACATCTCCGCCGTAGGGGTGCCGATCGCCACCGTGCGGGTCACGTCGGTGGTGCCGTCGAGATACTGGCCGCCGGAATCGACCAGGAACAGCTCGCCCGGCGCCAGCCTCCGGTTGGACCGCCGCGTCACCCGGTAGTGCACGATGGCGCCGTTCGGCCCGGCGCCCGCGATGGTCGGGAACGAGATGTCGCGCAGCTCGCCGGTGTCGGCGCGGAACTGCTCCAGCGCCTCCACCGCGTCGATCTCGCTCAGCGTGGCGGTCGCGGCCGCCTCGTCGAGCCAGGCGAGGAAGCGGACGAGCGCCGCTCCGTCGCGCTGGTGCGCCGCGCGGGTGCCGTCGATCTCCGTGGTGTTCTTGGTCGCCTTCATCAAGGCGATCGGATCGGCGCCGCGCACCGGCCGGCCGCCGGCCTCGCGCACCAGGCGAGAGACGGCGTCGGGGGCGGTCGCCTCGTCGAGCCGGATGGCGGCGCCGTCGGCGGCGAGCCGCGTGATGGTGGCCGCGAAGGTCTCGATCGGCGCCACCGTCGCGAGCCCCGCCAAAGCCTCGTGGACGGCGGGCTCGACCTTGCGCGGGTCGACGTGAAGGATCGCCTCGTCGTCGCGCGGCACCACGACGACCGCATGGGCGATCGGCGTGTGGGCGACGTCGTGGCCGCGGAGGTTGAGCAGCCAGGCGACGGCGTGCGGGTCGGAGACCACCAGGGCGTCGGCGCGCTCGGCGCGCAGCGTCTCGCGCAGGCGGGCGAGCTTCTCGGTCGCCGGCTCGCCGGCATAGCGCGGGTCGTGCACCACCACGGCCCCGAGCGGGGGCGCCGGGCGGTCGTGCCACACCGCATCGATCGGGTTGTCGTCGACCGGCACGAGGCGCGCCTCGGCCTTCTCGCAGGCGGCGGCGAGCGCCTTGGCATTGCCCTCGGTGTGCAGCCACGGATCGTAGCCGAGCCGCAATCCGGCCGGCAGGTTGGCTTCGATCCACGCGGTGGGGGCACCGTCGGCGAGATGCGCGACCTCGATCAGTGCGGGGTCGGTCTGCTCGGCCGCCTGGAGGGTGTAGCGGCCGTCGACGAACAGCACGGCGCGGTCGGCGAGCACGATCGCGGTGCCGGATGACCCGGTGAAGCCGGTGAGCCAGGCGAGGCGCTCGTCGGCGGGCGCCACATACTCGCCCTGGAAGCGATCGTGGCGCGGCACCACGAGGCCGTCGAGGCCGCGGCGGGCGAGCTCCTGGCGCAAGGCCGCGAAGCGAGGCGCGATCGCGGCCGGCGCGGCCGGATCGTCGAAGGTCTGGAATCGCGAGGGCATGACGCGAACCTAATGGCGCCCCGAGGGGGTCGCAATGCCGCCCGCGCTCGCATGGGGGCGCCGAGTGTCTCGGCCTGTCGGCATGGCCGCCATGTCGCCGTCGCGGAGCTGGACAGTAAACGCTGCCGCCGCTGGGCGCGGCGAAACGATGCTCCGCTGCAACGATGGCTTGCGAGCATTCGTGTCGTGCCGGCGCGCGCGCCGCCGGCCATCCGGGTTCGTCCGCATCGCGGGGGGCCGCCGCAGCCCTAATCTGAAAGAAAAAAGATGCCCCAGGGAGGTGTGTCGTTCGAAAGGAACGCGCGCCATGTCGATTCTGAGCCTCGACCATGTCGGCACCTTGGCCGATACCACGTCCGTTCCCCGCAAGGGTTTGCTCGACCGCTTCTTCACGGCGCTCTACCGGGCCCGGATGGCTCAGGCCGAGCGGGTGATCGCGCAGTACTGCCCGATCGCCGACGAGCGCGGCCGGCGTCTCGACCCGACCGACTACCGCTCCTTCACCATCGGCGATTGACGACGCGAGACCGCGCGGGTGATCCGGCCCGCCGTCGACGCTGCCGCGTCGATCGGCGCTCTGTTCGATCCGACCGGCTGGTGCCCCCAGAGCGGCGCCAGCGATCCGTGCCAGCAATCGGGTGCCTGCGATCCAGGGCCGCGGCCGCCTGCCGGCCTGCCGCCCTCCCGGCCGCCCGGGGGGGTGAGCCGCGAGCCGGGACGCCGCGCACCCTCACCTAAACGATCTGTTCTCATGCTGCATCGCAGCATCGCTGCCATGCAGCCGTGCGGTATCACGGCAAGGTCGTGAGCCGAGGGCCTCCCGGCGCGGTATTTCGCTTCGCTATTCACCAAATGCGCGAAACGGTGCGTTAGCTCTGCACGAAATGCGGGCGAGGCCTACGGTTTTCCCCGCTGGCGGCGCAACGCCGTCGTCGTTATCTTCGGCGGTGCAGCATAAAAACACTGCATCGCGACGAGCTGCGGTCGCTGTCGTCAGGAGGAGAGCCGAGGAGGCGCAACAACAAGGATAACTGCGCCATGTCCACTCTTGCCTACGACGACCTCCCCCAAAAGCCCGAGCCGACCGGGTCGGCCTTCGGGTCGCTCGCCCGCTTCTACGCCTCCTTCTACGAGGCGCAGATCGGCCAGGCGAAGCGCGTTCTGGACTACTATCGCAACCTGCTGAACGGTCTCGGCGGGCAGCGCGAGGCCGATTACCACTCGTTCGTGGTCGGCAGCGCCATCGAGGCTCCCGATGCCCAGGCGCGTGCCCGGGCGGTGCGCTACACGGCCGGCGGCTACGCTCCGACGGAATGAGAACGATATCCACGGGGGGCGGTGAGCCGGTCGAGGCTCGCCGCCCGTGTGGCGTCCGGCCGGCTCCGGCGGAGCTGGGCCGCGATGGCCGCGCGGGCCTTCAGCGTCTCGCGGGCCGCGCCAGGACGAGGCTGATCCAGCCGTCGAGGACGACCCGGCCGATCAGCCGGAAGCCGTGCGCCCGATAGGGCGCGAGCGCCGCATTGGCCTGGCTCGCCAGCAACCCCGACAGGATCACCCGGCCGCCCGGTGCCACCCGGCCGGCAATCGGACCGGCGAGCCGCTTGAGCGGCCCCAGCAGGATATTGGCGAACACCAGGCCGGCCCGGCCGCGCTCCCGAAACGCCGGCGCCGCGAGCCCGGCCGCCGTGATCACGCGGACGAGGCCGCCGGCCCGGTTGAGCCGGACGTTGTCGCGCGCCACCGCCACGGCGGCCGGATCGATGTCGCTCGCCAGCACGGGCCGGCGCAGCGCCCGGGCCGCCGCGATGGCGAGCACCCCGGTGCCGGTGCCGATGTCGAGAATGGCGCCGCCCGGCGGCGTGACGCGGTTCCGCGGCGTGGCGCGGCGCGGCCGGGGGGGCGACCGGAGCGGTCGCGGCGGAGCCGCCTTCAGAAGCCGGTCGAGCGCCAGCAGGCAGCCCCGGGTGGTGCCGTGGTGGCCGGTGCCGAAGGCCAGCGCCGCATCGATCTCCAGGGCGATCCGGTTGGCTGCGATCCGCTCGCGATCATGGGCGCCGTGCACCACGAAGCGGCCGGCCGGCACCGGCGCGAGCCCGGCCAGCGAGGCCGCCACCCAGTCCTTAGGATCGAGGCGGTCGAACGCGAGCGCATCGGCCGTCGTGTCGTCGGCGGCGAGCCGGACGAGGGCGCGCACCGCGTCCTGGTCCGGCTCATGCTCGAAATAGATCTCGACACCCCAGCTCCGCTCGTCCGGCATCTCGTAGGCGGCGACCGCGGTTTCTGCTGGATCGAAGCTCTCCCCGATCAGATCGGCGATGCGGCGCGCCAGCGGCTCGGTGGTGGTGAGCCGGGCCACGGTGGCGGGACGGGCGGGTTGCAGACCTTCGCGCATGCGGCGGTTAGAGCCCGGCGCGGGCGGGCGCGCAAGAGGCCCCGGAGGCTGATCGGGGGCCGCCCGGCATAGGCGCCGAGAAGGTTAACGAAACGTAGCACGTTGGCGGGGGCGGCTGAGTTCATTTGTTAACGGGAGGGCTGAGGGCCGGGCAATTCAACCGATCTTTCAGCAGTGGATTCTTAACAGCGATGGTTAACGCTTTGTGAAATATAGATTGATTGCGCTCGGGAGCAGGGGCTGCCGCGGCCGGCTCGGAGGCGACCCAACGGGGGCGCTTCACCGTGGGATCGGCTTCACCCGGTCCGCCGCAACGGAGAAGAAGCGCAAGAGCGACCGTGCCTTATGGCAAAGTCCCGAGATGCGCCGGGAGGCCGGCCGCAGCCTCTGGGACCTGCCGGCGGACGGCCGGAGCGGCGGCCCCGACCCGAGCGACGTCACGAGACCAAACCCGTCGCGGGCTCCAGGCCGGCCGCGGACTCCTATGCGGGTCGCGGGCTCTTATGCGGGTCGCGGGCTCCGGGCTGGTCGTGTTCCACACGCTTTCCCCAGGTCACACCTGGTCTGGTCCACAGCCTTGTCCACAGGATCGTCCACAGCCTGATCTATACGTTGCCCACAGGCTCGTCGGGATTTCTCCATAGGTAGTCCACAGGCTTGTCCCCCGGGCTTCCCACAGGGTTATCCATCGGGTTCTCACCGCGCCGGCGGCCGCGATCCACAGCCTTTCCAGAGGCGCGTCCACAGGCTCGTCCATAGGTCGGCCGCAGGCCTTGGGCCTCTTACGGCTGGGGCTCTTACGGCGGGGCCGCCGGGGCGCCGCGCTCGACCGGGGCTGCCGGAATGCCGCCGAAACGGGCGTGGACGCTCGCGCCGGCCCGCGGCAGCGGCCCGTTGGAGGTCTCCAGCATCTGCATGAGATGCGCCTCGGTCTCGGCCCAGCACAGCCGGTAGATGTCGCGGCACAGCGCCCGCGCCCGGTGGCCAGGCCAGTCGTCGGGCAGGAGCTGCCGCGGCAACGCCGGGTCGCGCAGCTGGACCCGGCGGAACTCGTGCATCAGCAGCGTGCGGACCAGGAAGCACTGCTCCGGATCGCGCTGCGCGGCGCTCTGCATGGCCCGCGCCACGCTGCGGAAGCGGGCGATGAAGCTCTGGTACTCGGCCGCGACGGCGCCCAGGTTCCAGCTCCGGTCGACCAGCTCCTTCAGGGGGCGGCCCGACAGCGTCCCGAGCGTTCGCGCCTGCATGATCACCACCTTGTCGCGCAGACCGGCGTTCTCGAGAATGTCGAGGAGCGCGTCGGATTGCTCGAACGGATGCGCCAGGATGCCGGGCGCGATGGCCGCGTAGCCCGCCCACAGCAGCTCCTTGCGCACCGCCGGCGTCAGCACGTCGCCGGGCGGCGCCACCACGATCTGCCAGTCGCCCGTCCAGGTGTCGCACGGCGCCTCGTAGATGCGGCGGAAGGCGACCTCGAAGCGCCGCCGCCCGGTGGCCGTGAGACCGTAATAGCTGCGCCGCCCGATCTGCTCGGATGCCAGCCACTTCTCGCGCGACAGGCGGAACACCGAGGTGCGCACCGCCCGAGCGTTGAGCCCGAGCGGCTCCACCAGCCGGATGAAGCCGCCCAGCCAGACCGTGCCGCCGAGCGGCGCGATCATGTCGCCGTAGATGGTGATGATCAGTGACTTGGCCCGCAACGGGCGATCGGCCAGCTGGGTCTTGATCCACTGGCTCAGCAGGCGACTCTTCATGGGGCCAGTGTAGAGCGAATTCCGATCCGGTCGAATCGGAATTCGCGCTCCCATCCGGTCCGGCCCTCGGTCGATCGGTCAGTCGATCAGCACCCAGTCGCCGTTACGCACCTCGAGCATCCGGAAGGCCGAGAGATCGAGCCCCATGTGGTCGGTCGGCGACATGGTGAAGCGGCCGCCGGCGCCGACATGATCCTTGGTCTGCTCGATGGCGTCGCGGACCTTGGCCTTGTCGGTGCTGCCGGCGCGCTCGATCGCCGACACCACGATGCTCAGCGCGTCGTGGGCATGGCCGCCGAAGGTCGAGACATCCTCCTTGAAGCGCTCCGTGTAGGCCTTGGTGTAGCCCAGCGCGACCGGCTTCTGCGGGTCCTCGTCCGGCAGCTTGGCGGCGACCAGCAGCGCCGCGGCCGGCAGGCGGACGCCCTCGGCGGCACCGTCGGACAGGCGGATGAACTCCTCCGACGCCACCCCGTGGGCATGATAGACCGGCAGGCCGAGGCCGAGCATCTTGGCGTTCTTATTGACGATCGCCGGCCCCTGGCCGAGCCCGAAGACGAACAGCGCCTGGACGTCGGCCTTGCCGCGAATGGTGGTGAGCTGCGGCGTCATGTCGGTGTCCTTGGGGCCGTAGGTCTCGTTCGCCACCAGCGTGATCCCGAGCCGGGTCGCCGCCGCCTCGCTCTCCTTGCGGCCGGACTGGCCGAAGCCGCTCGTCTCCGACAGGAGGGCGATGCGGGTGAGGCCACGCTTCTTCATGTCCTCGAACACGCGCTCGGCCGCCATGCGATCGGTGTGCGGTGTCTTGAACAGCCACTTCTTCACCGGCTCGACGATGACCACGCCACCCGCCAGCGAGACGAACGGAATGCCGGCACGCTCCACCGCCGGCACCATCGACATGGTCGAGCCCGTCGTCGTGCCGCCGATCAGCACGTCGATCTTGTCGTCCTCGATCAGTCGCTTGACGAAGCCGTTCGCCTTGCTGGCGTCGGACCCGTCGTCGTAATGCACGAGCTGGAGCGGCCGCCCGAGGACGCCGCCGCGCTGGTTGATCGTCTCGACATAGAGCTGGAGCGTCTTCAGCTCGGGGTCGCCGAGAAACGCCGCCGGCCCGGTGACCGAGAGGATCGACCCGATCCTGATCGGCTCGGCGGCGCCGCCCGGTGCCGACAGCCCGAAACACACCGCGGCCGCCGCGATGATCGTCTGCAATCGTCTCATGCGCAGTCCCTCCCTTGCCCCCACAGGGTCGTGCCCCGTGTTCTGATTCAGAGTCCGAGATAGGCTTCACGAACCCGCTCGTTGTAGAGCAGCTCCTTGCCGTTGCCCGACAGGACGATCTCGCCGGTCTCGATGACGTAGCCGCGGTCCGCGATGGCGAGCGCCGCGTGGGCGTTCTGCTCGACCAGCAGGATCGTCATCGCCTGCGCCCGCAGCGCCACGATAGCGGCGAACACCTCCTCGACGAGGCGCGGCGCCAGGCCCATGGAGGGCTCGTCGAGCAGCAGCAGGCGCGGGCGCCCCATCAGCGCCCTCGCGATCGCCAGCATCTGCTGCTGTCCGCCCGACAGGGTGCCGGCCGGCAGCCGCGCGCGCTGCCGCAGGATCGGGAACATCCGATACATGCGCTCGATGTCGTCGGCGACGACGTCGTGATCGCGGCGCCCATAGGCGCCGAGAACGAGGTTGTCGGCGACCGACAGCGGGCCGAACACCCGCCGGCCCTCCGGCACATGGCACAGCCCGAGACGCACGCGCCGGTCCGGCCGCAGCGTCGTGATGTCGTTGCCGTCGAACACGATGCTGCCGGATGTGGCCCGCTGCACGCCCGAGATGGTCCGCAGCAGGGTGGTCTTGCCGGCCCCGTTGGCGCCGACCAGGGCGACGAGCTGGCGCCGGCCGACCACCAGGTCGACGCCGCGCAGCGCCGCGATGCGGCCGTAGTGGCTGCCGAGCCCGCGGACCGACAGGAGCGGCGCCTCGACGGCCGCTGCGATGCCGTCGCCGGCCCCGTGCGGGCTCGCCGAGGACGTGGTGACCGCCATCGCGGCCGCCGTCGTGGTGCCTGTCGCGACCGTCGTGTCCCTGGCGGTGCTCATGCGGCGGTCCCGAGATAGGCGGCGATCACCTCCGGATCGGCGCGGATGTCGCGTGCCGTTCCTTCAGCCAGCCGCTTGCCGTAGTTGAGGACGAGAATGCGATCCGAGATGCTCATCACCATCTTCATGTCGTGCTCCACCAGCACCACGGTGATGCCGCTGTCGGCGATCTCGCGGACCAGAACGGCGATCTCCGCCGTCTCCTTGGGGTTGAACCCGGCGGCCGGCTCGTCGAGGAAGAGGATGCGCGGCGCCGCCGCCAGTGCCCGGGCGATCTCCAGCCGCTTCAGCCCGCCATACGACATGCTGGCGGCCGGCACATCGAGCTGATCGCCGAGACCGACCCGGGCCATCAGCGCCGCGGCCCGCTCGCGCAATGCCGCGTCGGCCCGGCGCACCGCGGGGAACCGCAGCATGCCCTTGATCAGGTTGCGATCGAGCGACAGATGGCCGCCCACCATGACGTTCTCGATCGCCGTCATGTTCATGCAGATCTGGAGGTTCTGGAACGTCCGCCCCATGCCCAGGCGGGCGAGCGCGTGGGGCGGCAGGCTGGTCACCGGCTGGCCGCCGAGCCGGATCTCGCCGACACAGGGCGTGTAGATGCCGGTGATCAGGTTGAACAGCGTCGTCTTGCCGGCGCCGTTCGGCCCGATCACCGCGTAGACGACGCCGGGCTCCACCGCGAAGCTGACATCCTGCACGGCGCGCACGCCGCCGAAGGTTTTCGACAGGCCGGACACTTCGAGAAGCGCCATCACCGCCCCCATCCGATCTTGGCCGCGAGGGTCGGCACCAAGCCCTTCGGCAGGAAGATCATCGACACGATGAGAATGACGCCGAACGCGACGGTCTCCCATCCCTCGATGGTCGCCAGGGCCTGAGGCAGGGCGGTGAGCAGCACGGCGCCGACCACCGACCCGAACACCGACGCCATGCCGCCGACGATCACCATGGTCAGCAGCTCGACCGAATGGAAGAACTCGGCACAGTTCGGCGTGACGAAGCCCACATAGTGGGCGCTGAGGCTGCCCACGATGCTGGCGAAGAACGCCGACAGTGCGAAGATGGTGACCTTGTAGCGGGTCACGTCGACGCCGACGACCTGAGACGCCACCTCGGAGCCGTGCAGCGCGCGCAGCGCACGGCCGAACGGCGAGTCGATCAGGTTCTGGCACGCCCACACGCTGAACAGCAGCAGGCCGGCCAACACCCAGTACCATTCCCGCTCGCCGTCGATCTCGAACCCGAAGGCGGCGAGCGGGGGCACCGGCATGCCGTCCGGACCGCCCGTGTAGGTCGCCTCGTTGCGGATCACGATGGAGATGACGATGCCGAGACCGAGGGTCGCCATCGCCAGGTAATGACCGCGCAGCCGGAAGATCGGCGGCGCGATGGCGAGCGCCAGCAGCGCCGCGGCGACTGCGCCGGCCACGAGCGCGGCCAGCGGCGACCAGCCGAAATGCGTGGTCAGCACCGCCGATGCGTAAGCCCCTATGCCGAAGAAGCCGGCATGGCCGAGGCTGATCTGGCCGGCGAAGCCGATCAGCAGGTTCAGCCCCAGCACGACGATCGCATTGATCGCCATGCGGTTGACCACGTCGAAGTAGAAGGCGTTCGGCAACACCAGCGGCAGGGCCAGCAGGATCGCCGCGAGGACGAGGAGACCGATGCGTGCGCGCCTCATACCCGCTCCGTCGTCTTGGGGCCGAGCAGACCGCGCGGCATGAAGAACAGGATGACGAAGATCAGCACGAACGGCACCGCATCCTTGTAGGCGGACGACACGTAGCCGGCGGTGAGCGCCTCGATCACGCCGACCAGAAGCCCGCCGATCACGGCACCCGGCCCGGACCCGAGGCCGCCCACCACGGCGGCGACGAAGCCCTTGAGGCCCAGCATGATGCCGACGTCGTAGGAGGTCATGGTGATGGGCGTGAGCAGGATGCCGCCGGCGGCCCCGATGGCGGCGGCCAGCGCGAAGCTGACCAGCAGCACGCGCTGCGTGTTGATGCCGACGAGCTGAGCCGCCAGCGGATCGACCGCGGTGGCGAGAATGCCCTTGCCGGCGACGGTGCGACTGAAGAACAGCCAGAGCGCCACCACGATCACCGCCATGGAGCCGAGCACCCACAGGCTCTGCGGGGCGAGTGCGGCGCCCGCGACCGCGATCGGGGTGGAGCCGGAGAACGCCGGGAAGGTGGCGGCCCCCTTGCCGAACCAGACCTGGACCAGCCCGCGCACCACCAGCGACGCCCCGATGGTGATGATGATCAGGCTCTCGACGCCGGCCCCCTTGGCCGGCTCGATGGTGAGCTTCTCGATCACGACGCCGGCGACGGCCGGGATCAGCAGGGCGAGCAGGATCGCCACCGGCAGCGGCAGGCCGCTGGCGAGAAACACCACCGTCAGGATGCCGCCCAGCATGATGAACTCGCCCTGGGCGAAGTTGATGACATGGCTGGCGTTGTAGATGAGGGTGAAGCCGAGCGCCGCCAGCGCGTAGGTGGCGCCGACGGTGAGGCCGGAGAAGATGAACTGGAGAAGCTGCGCGAGCATCGGAAATCCTCGGCACGAGTCGAGCCCGACGGCTCACTTCGGGCGCTTGTCGACGACGCGACGGGCCTTGCCGACCACCGTGCGCTCGATGGTGTCGGTCTCGACCACATGGACCGCGGCCGAGATACCGATCATCGACTTGATGTGGTGTGCCACGTCGCGGCCGATCGCCTCGCGGTCGTCGGCGGAGTAGCGCCGCGACAGCTCGGGCTGGAGCTCGACCAGCACGTCCAGCCTGTCGAGATGGCCGTCGCGCGAGATCTGGAGCTGATACTGGCCGCAGAGATTGGGGTTGCGCAGCAGGATCTCCTCGATCTGGGTCGGGAACAGGTTGACGCCGCGGATGATCAGCATGTCGTCGGAGCGGCCCGACACCTTGGCCATGCGGCGCATGCTGCGCACGCTGCCGGGCAGCAGCCGCGTCAGATCGCGCGTCCGATACCGGATGATCGGCAGCGCCTCCTTGGTCAGCGTGGTAAACACCAGCTCGCCTTCGGCGCCGTCGGGGCGCGGCTCTCCGGTCAGCGGGTCGATGATCTCGGGATAGAAATGATCCTCCCAGATATGCGGGCCGTCCTTGGTCTCGATGCATTCGCAGGCGACGCCGGGACCCATCACCTCGGACAGGCCGTAGACGTCGACCGCATCGATGCCGAGCCGCGTCTCGATCTCGCGGCGCATCTCGTTGGTCCACGGCTCGGCACCGAAGAGGCCGAGGCGCAGGCTGGTGTCGTCCGGCCGGAGATTGTTGCGGGCCAGCTCGTCGGCGAGCGTCAGCGCGTAGGAGGGCGTGCACAGGAGCACGGTCGGCCGCAGGTCGCGGATGAGCTGGACCTGCTTCTCGGTCTGGCCGCCGGACATCGGGATCACGGTGGCGCCCAGGCGCTCGGCCCCGTAGTGGGCGCCGAGCCCGCCGGTGAACAGCCCGTAGCCGTAGGAGTTGAGGATGATGTCGTCGGCAGTGGCGCCGGCCGCGCGCAGCGACCGCGCCATCAGGTTCGCCCACACCGCGATGTCGCGCTCGGTGTAGCCGACCACGGTCGGCTTGCCGGTGGTGCCCGACGAGGCGTGCAGGCGGACCACATCGCGCATCGGCACCGCGAACATGCCGTACGGATAGGTCTGGCGCAGATCGTCCTTGGTGGTGAACGGGAAGCGGGAGAGGTCGGCGAGAGACCTCAGGTCCTCGGGCGTGATCCCGATGCGGTCACACTTGGCTCGATAATGCGCGACATTGTCGTAGGCGTGCCGCAGCGTCCAACGCAGCCGGTCGAGCTGCAACGCCTGCAATTCGTCGCGGCTCGCCGTCTCGATCGGCTCGAGCCCGCTCGTTGTCACTGCCATGTCCATCGTATCCCCCCCTGTAGGCGAGCGCCTGCGGCCCGCGTCGCCGACGCGGCCGGCCTCGCCGGTCTTTGCCTGTTCTCGTCGTGTCGTCCGGCCGGGGCGCGCCTCAGCGCGCCGCGGCTCCTGCTGCAATCTGCGTGATGACGGCGCGGTTCTCCTCGACCTTCGCCTGAATGTGCCCGATCTGATCGTCCGTCAGATGCCTGAACCGGCCCATGGCCTTCAGATAATCGGCAACGGGACGCGGCGATTCGATCGGGTGGGTGAAATGCAATCCGTCGTGCGGCGTAAACTCCCAGAGCATCACGAAATTGGTCTCCACCGCCGTGCGGGCCACCGCGATGTTGCGCTCGGTCGGAAACCGCCAGCCGGTGGTGCAGGGCGAGTAGACGTGCAGATAGGCGAAGCCGTGCTTCGAAGCCGCGATCGCCTTGTCGAGCTTGTCGTAGAAGTCCTGCATGAAGGCGGTGGAGGCGGTCGCCACATAGGCGCAGCGGTGCCCCACCATCAGCAGCGGCAGGTTCTTGGCGTCCTGGCTCTTGCCCTTGGTTTCCCGCCCCACCGGGGTGGTCGAGGTCCAGGCGCCGTAGGGCGTGCAGCTCGATCGCTGCATGCCGGTGTTCATGTAACCCTCGTTGTCGATCACCAGGAACAGGATCTCCTCGCCGCGCTCGGCCGCGCCGGAGAGCGATTGGAAGCCGACATCGGAGGCGCCGCCGTCGCCGGCGATCGCCATGGCGGTGATGTCGCGCCCGACGCGCTTATACTGACGCTTGACGCCCGCCAGCATGGCGGCCGTGTTGGTCAGCAGCGGATGGAACACCGGCACCTTGGTGCCGGTGAGCCCGTTGTAGCCGACCGAGCCCATGCCGGGCACGCAGCCGGGCGGCGTCGCCAGCACGGTGTCGGGGCCGACGCGGCGCAGCGCGTGGCGCATCACCAGCTCGCTGTTGCAGCCCTGACAGCCGGCGAGGCCGGGCGCGAACAGATCCTCCCAGTCGCCGACCTCGTTATAGATGCGTGCGGTGGTGACATAACGTAGCGCGCCGGTCGGGCAGGCGGCCACGCAGGCCGGCGCGCCGTCGCACATGTCGCACTTGGCGACGCGGCCGTCGATCGGATCGGGCGCGATCCCCGCATAGGCGCAGCCGACCGTGCAGAGCAGGCAGTCGACGCAGGTGTCGGCGTTGCGCGTGATCACGCCGGTCTCGATGTCCTTGGCGAGCGCGCCGGCCGGGCACACGGCGACGCAGCGCGGATCGCCGCACTGACGGCACATCGCCAGCTCGAACGAGGCGGAGGCGCCGCCGTCGGCCGGCAGCCCGGCCGGAAGCACGGCCGGAAGCACTTGAAGCCGGGCGCGAGAAATGTCGTCGCTGCCGCACTTGGCGGTGGCGCAGGCGCGCATGCAGTCCTGGCAGCCGTCGCAGCGGGCGGCCTCGAAGGCGATCGTGGCGTAGGCGTGTCCCATGGTCATTTCCACAATCGCGACATGAGTTCACGTCCGGTCCGCAGCGGATCGGCGAGGAGCCGGTCGAGCACCGCCGACACGTCGGTCCGCCGCAGGATGAGCTGGCGCATCACGCCGCCGTCGAAGAACACGTCGACGCCGAACATGCCGTGCAGGCGGCCGTCGGCGACGGCGATCCGCAGGTAGCGGCCGTGCGCCGCGTCGTGATGCACATGCTCGGCGGCGCCGGCCGGCACCGCGCCGACCGCGATGGCGTGGTGGCCGAAGAACCGATAGGTGTTCAGCGGCACGCCGCCCGCGTAGCTGCGCCCGCCCGGATCGCCCGCCATCGCCATCCCGGCGAGGCGTCCTTGCTCGGCCGCTTCCGGCAGGATGGCATTCAGCATCAGCCGTCCGGTGAGGAAGTCGCGCGCCTGGGCGCAGTCACCGGCCGCCCACACATTGGCGACGCTGGTCCGCATGCCGTCGTCGACCAGGATGCCAGCCTCGTGCGCCACGCCGCTGTCGGCCAGGTAGGCGAGATCGGGCTTCACCCCGGTCGCCACCAGCAGCAGGTCGGTGTCGAGCGTGTCGCCATCGTCGAGATGCACACGGGTCGCCGCATCCTCGCGCGACACCGCGACCACGCGCCGGCCGGTGACGATGCGGGCGCCGTGCGCCACGAAGGCGCGTTCGATCAGGCCGGCGGCGATCGGATCGAAATAGGCGCCGAGCACCCGCGGCTGCATCTCGACGACGGTGACGGCGGCGCCCGCCTCGACGAGATTCTCGGCCGCGTGCATGCCGACGAGTCCGCCGCCCAGCACCACGGGCCGGCGCGCCGTGGCGATGGCGGAGCGCAGCGCCAATGCGTCGTCGAGGGTGCGCAGCACATGATAGGTGGCCCGGTCGAGGCCCGGGATCGGCGGGATCGCCGGCGTCGCCCCGGTCGCCAGCAGCAGCTTGTCGTAACCGATGGTGGCGCCGTCCGACAGCGTCGCGGTGCCGTGCTCGGGCCGCAGGCGGACGAGCGCGCGCCCCGGCAGATAGGTGACACGGTTGGCGGTGAAATACCGATCATCGCGCAGCCGCACCGCCTCCGGCACCGAGCGGCCCGACACCACATAGGGCAGGACGGTCGGCGAGTAGGGCGGATGGCGGTCGCGCGTCACCAGCGCGAGGCTGCCGTCGGGATCGTGCATGCGGATCGCCGCGACGGCTTCGAGCGCCGCATGGCTGCTGCCGACGACGAGATAGCGGGTGTCCATCACGACGCCTCAATCGTTCTCGTTGACCCAGATCGGCCCGTCGGGCACGTCGCCGCCGAGCAGCGCCGCGGTGCGCGCGATGACCGCGTGGAAGTGCTCCACCGTCAGGTCGGCGCCGGCGAGCCCGCCGATGAAGCTCGCCGCCGGCACCGGCCGGCCGAGCCGGTAGAGGACGCCGAGCAACTCCTGGAACACCGGCCCGCAGTTCCAGCGGAAGCCGACCGAGCGGTCGACGACGCCGATGGCGCCGACGCCGGCGAGCGCCTGCGCCAGCGCCTCCACCGGGAACGGGCTGAACGTCTTGATCTTGACGATGCCGACGCGCCGCCCGGCGGCGCGCGCCTCGTCGACGGCGTCCTTGGCGGCCCCCGTCATACTGCCGAGCGTCACCAGCGCGATCTCGGCGTCGTCCATGCGGTAGCGCTCGACCAGCGGCGCGAAGGCGCGGCCGAAGCGCGCCGCATACTCGTCGTGCACCTCGGTGATGACGCGGAGAGCGTTCTGCATGCCGCGGCACTGGCCCTTGCGGTAGCGCAGGAACGCCGCCGGTCCCTTGCCGCCCGAGCCGCCGGTGAGCGGATCGACCGCCATCGGGCGCAGCGGATCGAGCGCCGCATGCCAGTTGATGTTCCTCTCGCCCATGAAGGCGTCGACGCCGGCCTGATCCGGTAGGGTGACGCGGGCCGCCCCGTAGGACAGATAGTTGCCGTCGAGGCAGACATTGACCGGCAGCATCACGTCGCGATGCTCGGCGATGCGGAACGCCATGATGGTGGTGTCGAGCACCTCCTGGACGGTCTCGCAGTACATCTGGATCCAGCCCGCCTCGCGCACCGTCATGGCGTCCTGGTGGCCGCCCCACACGGATTGCGGCGTGATGCCGTCGCGGGTGACGAGCGCCATCACGATGGGCAGCCGCAGGCCGGGCGTGCGCCAATAGGGCTCGAACATGAAGGCGAGGCCGGGTCCGCAGGTGGCCGTGAAGGTGCGCCCGCCGGCGAGCGCGGCGCCCTGGAGCACCGACAGCACCGAGTGCTCGCCCTCGGCATCGACGATCTCGGCGTCCATGCGGCCGTCGGCGCAGAGCTTGGCCAGATGCTCGACCAGGCTCGACTGCGGCGTGATGGGATAGACCGACAGCATGTCGGGCCGCACCATGGCGACCGCGAGAGCGGCCGCCTCGTTGCCTTCGCAGACGATGTGGCGGGGCCGTGTGGCCGCCGCCGTGCCGGCTTCGCGGACCGCCATGGTCATCCCGCGACCTCCTCGATCATGGTGATGGCGCGGTGCGGGCACTCGGTGGCGCAGATGCCGCAGCCCTTGCAGGTGGCGAGATCGATGTCGAACCACGCCGGCCGCTCCACCACGCACTGCACCGGGCAGTAGAGCCAGCACACCGCGCACTTGACGCATTTGTCGCGGTCGACCACCGGCCGCAGGCTGCGCCAGTCGCCCGGCTGCATGGGGTTCAGCGCGGTGGCGATCGGGCACAGATCGGCCGGCACGCCGTCGGCGGCCGGATCGCGCATCGGGTAGGCGCGGCGTGCGCTCATGCGGCGACCTCGCGATCGAGGTGGTGGATCTGCGTCTCGCGATAGCCGCGGCCGAGCGCCGCGATGTTCTGATCGAGGCCGGCGTCGCGGAACTCGGACTGGGCCAGCGCCTGCTCCAGCGCCGCCAGCGACACGATGCCGGTGGTCCGGGCGAGCGCGCCGAGCATCAGCGTGTTGGTGATCGGCCGGCGGAAGATCTCCATGGCGATGCGCACCGCATCGATCAGCCCGACGGTGCGCAGACCCGCCGGCAGCGTCAGCTCGGCGAGCGCGCGCCCGCTGGTTTGCACCAGCGTGCCGCCCGGCCGCATGCCGGCGAAGATGTCGACCGAGCGGCCGACCGTCGGGTCGATGCACAGCACGCAGTCCGGGTGGGTGATGTTGGTCATGCGTCGGATCTCGCGCTCGTCGGCGCGCACGAAGGCCACCACCGGGGCGCCGCGCCGCTCGAAGCCGAACGACGGGATCGCCACGGCGTACTTGCCCTCGGCGACGAGCCCGGCGGCGAGCAGGCCGGCCGCCATCACGGCGCCCTGTCCTCCGCGTCCATGGAGACGAACCTCGTACATTCTTCCTCCACCCGCTTCCGGGTTTGCGCGTCGGGCGGCGTCGGCCGTCACGGTTCGGTCACTGCGCCTTGGCGCGGGACCAGCCGGGCTTGGCGCCGACGCCGGGGCGGCCGCTGCCGCGCGCCGGCGCCTGCGGCAGCGCGAAGCCTTGTGTCAGCGCGGCGCGGCAGATCAGCACGAACTTGAACCAGGCTCCGGCCACGACGGCGGCGGCACCGGCGAGCGTGACCGCGATCGGCCAGCCGAGCAGCGCGCCGGCGATGCCGAGGCCGATCGGCACCGCATGCCCGGCCCAGACGAACGGACCATCGATGGCATCGAACGCCTTGAGGGTGCCGACCGGCACGCCGACGCCGCGCAGGCTCTCGCGATAGCGCCGCCAGACGACCAGACGCGCCGCCGCCAGGATGGCGAGCAGCACCCCGAACGGCGTGAGCGCCGGCCAGATCAGCGCCGCCATGACGAGGAGGCCGGCCCCCTCGGTGATCCCGGTGGCGACCACGAGGGCGGCGCACAGCCCGTGGCGCCACGCCGGAATGCCCTTCTGGTTGCGCAGGATGCGGCCCTGGACATAGACGAGGCCGACGCCGGAGAGGCCGGCCAGCCACACCGCGGCCGGCCGATCGAGCACGACGGCGGCAGCGCCGGCCGCGAACAGCAGGGTGGCGACCAGCGCCTCGCGCGTCATCCACGAGGTCGCGACGTTGCGGTACACGTTGAGGGCGCGCAGCGGCCGACCGATCTCGAGCCACACCGCCAGCAGCCCGAGCCCGACGAGCGCGAGACCGAGCACGATCAGCGACCGCAGGTCGACGCCGAGCGGCGAGGCGAGGGCGGTGGCGGCCAGCAGGCCACCGCCGGCGCCGCCGCAGATGAAGTTCGTCGCCGCCCGCGCGTCCCAGCTCGTCTGGCGACGCGGCGACATTCGATCGAGCGCTCGGCCGGATCGCTTCATGTCTCGCTCCAGATGTAATAGATCGACGGTCCCGTCCCGAGATCCTCGTGGACGCGGAAATGCCGTGCACTCTCCAGCAGCCTCACCACGCCGCTGGTCGGATCGTTGATGTCGCCGAACTGCATCGCGCCCGAGATGCACGAATTCACGCAGGCCGGCGTCACCTCGGGGTCGACACCGGGCGTCTGCCCGGTGATGGCGGCGCGGTCGATGCGCTCCTTGCAGAAGGTGCACTTGGTGGCGACCGACAGGCGCCCCGGATCGGTTCGCGCCAGCTCGTGCGCCATCGGCACGCCGTAGGCATAGCGTGGCTCGTGCTGGATCGCGCGCGCATCGAACGGGCAGGCCATGATGCAGTTGGCGCAGCCGATGCAGACGTCGTAGTCGATGGTGACGAGGCCGTCCTCGCGCTTCTGCGTCGCCGTGGTCGGGCATACCTCGGCGCAGGGCGGCTCGGCGCAGTGCATGCAGGAGACCGGCAAGAAGGTGCGGCGGACATCCGGATACTCGCCCGACTCCTGATCGAGCACGCGGCGCCACTGGACACCGGGTGGCGTCGCGTTGGCGCTCTTGCAGGCGGCCGTGCAGGTCTGGCAGCCGACGCAGCGCCGCAGATCGATCACCATGACGTAACGCGGGCTCATGCGGCCGGCCTCTCCATGCGGCGCACCGCGACCCGGACGATGTCGGCCCCCGAGCCGGTCGCGTCGGTGAGCGCCAGCGTCATCGGCGCGATGGAGTTGAGGCTCGCCCGCTCGATGTCCTTGATGTAGGGGGTCGCCCAGTGGTCGAACTGGCCGACGATGACGAGGGTGTCGGGGCGCACGCCCTTGACCAGCGCGGCACGGCCGTAGGTCGCGCCGATATGCGAGCGCACCTCGACCGGATCGCCGTCACCGATGCCGAGCGTCGCCGCGGTGTCGACATGGATGATCACGCCGGTGTGGCCGCGCAGGTTCTCCGAGACCTCGTCCATCAGGGCGATGCCGGCATTGCCGCCGGAGTGGTACTGCATGCTCTTGGTGGTGAGGAGCCAGAACGGGAAGTCCTCGGTCCGCGCGCCCGCGGCGATCAGCGCCTGCTCCCAGCGGCCGGGCACGTCGTGCCAGTCGGGCAGTGCCGCATATTCGGCGAGCTGCTCGTCCCACCAGTGCATGTTCTGCTCGTGCAGGCGGTTGCGCAGCTCGCGCCCGATCCGCATGAGCCGCTCCTGATAGGGCAGCTCGTAGCGCAGGCCCTGTTCCTCCAGGGTCGGCGTCAGATACCAGCTTCGCCGCGACACCGGCACCTTGTAGAAGCCGTGCTGGCGGAACCAGTCGAGCCCGTGGGTATCGCGTCCGTCCGACAGCGTGAAGGTGGCGGCGCGGCAGATGGCATCCCAGATCCGTTCGGGCTCGGGCACCTCGGCCGGATCGAGGCGGACGTCGTAGCCCTCGCCCTTGAGCGGCGCGACACCGGCGACGCCGCGATTGAGCTGCTCCACATAGGCGGAGAGCAGCCCGGTGCGTCGCGCCAGCTCGGTGGCGATCCAGGTGAAGTCGCGCGCCTCGCCCTGCGGCTCCACCGCCTGCTGGCGAAGCACGACGCCGTGACAGTCCCAGAAGTGTTCCATATACTTGGTGGCGCCCATGCGGATCAGCTGCGTCGACTCGAGGTCGGTCGCCTCCGGCAGCAGCAAGTCCGCCATGTAATTGGTCTCGTCGACCGTGTAGGCGAACGCCACCATGAACGGGAAGCGGGCGATCGACTCCGCGAGCCGGCGCGTGTCCCAGAACGAGATCGCCGGGTTGGAGCGGTAGACGAACCACACGTCCGGATGGGTCGGCTCCGGCATCGGCCAGTCGGCCGGCCGCTCCTCCTGGAACATCCAGGCGAGCTGCGTCGGTCCCAGCGCCTGGCTCCAGCCGCCGTTGCGGCCGACGATCGGCACCAGGGTTCGATGCAGATTGCGCGTCGTCGGCGTCGCCTCCCAGCGCTCGCGGCTGGTGGGGTTGAAGTGCTGCACCATGAAGCCGTCGTCGCCCGGCTTCACCGAGAGGTGCCGGTTGTCGTGCGGGCGGTTGAGCCGCACCGTGGTGCCGAGAATGCCGCCGGGGTTCTCCAGGGCGCCGACCAGCATGGCAAGCACGGTGCGGGCCCAGCAGCATTCGTAGGCGCCCCAGCCGTTGTTGACCGACTTGCCGAGCGTCACCGCCACCGGGCGCAGCGGCATGGTGTGGCCGTCGATCTCGATGGTGGCGCCGATGCTGGCCGCCTCCAGATACTCGCCGGCGATGCGGCGGATGGTCTCCGCCGGCACGTCGCAGATCGCCGCCGCCCATTCGGGCGTGTAACGGGCGATGTGATCGCTGAGCGCCTGAAAGGCCGTCGTCCCCTCGACGGCGGCGTGGTTCACGCGCACCCCGTCGGCGTCGATCGTCACCGCGGTGGCGACGCGGAAGCGGCCCGCCACCGCCGGCACCGCGCGGGCCGTGTCGAACGCCACCGCGGCGCGGCGCGTCTCGTCCCACACCAGCGGCTTGCCGGTCGCGCGGTCGCGCAGATAGAGACCGTTCGGGCCGACGAGATACGCGGAGGCGGTGCGGTCGCGCAGGAAGGGCTGGTCGAGCGCGGCGAGCCCGTGCTCGTGAATCAGCACGTTGATCAGCGCGAACAGGAAGGCCGGATCGGTCTTCGGCCGGATCGGCACCCACTCGGCCGAGCAGGCGGCCGTGATGGTCAGGCTCGGCTCCACCTGCACCCGCTTGTAGCCGCGGATGCGCGCATCGGCGTGGCGGATGACGGCGGTCGGCCCGCCGGTGACCTCGACATTGGCGCCGCAGGCGATCACGTAGCGGGTGTTGGGCGTGTCGGCCGAGACCGTGAAGGCGCGGTGCCAGAACTCGCCGTAGAGATGCTCCGAGTGGGTGCATTTCACCCCCTGGCCGGAGCCGAAGCTGAAGTCGACCGGCCCCCACGCGGCGAGAAACGCCGGGAACGTGCCCATGTAGTTGGCGGGCGTGCCGCCGTGGCCGAAGCTGGCGGCGAGCCGCGGCAGTCCGGCCTGGTCGATCAGCCCGCCGGCGCGGACGGCCGTCAGGCGTTCGGCGATGGTGTCGAGCGCCTCGTCCCACGAGATCGGCGTGAAGCCCGGGTCCTCGTCGCGCCCCTTCTTCGGGTTTGTCCGCTTCATCGGGGTGCGGACGCGGTTGGGATTGTAGGTCTTCTGCACCAGGCCGTAGGCCTTGACGCAGGGGCGCCCGCGGCCCGGATGCACCGTCTCGGCGGCGAAGTTCGGCTCGATCTCGGTGGCGATTCCGTTCTCGACCTTGACGGTCAGGAAATCAGGACCGGAGACGCAATTGTAGCAGAAGGTCGGGACGCGCCTGACGGGCTCGTCTGCTGTCATCGCTTCCTCCCCTCCCGCCTCCGGGGCGGATTTTTTGTTGTGGACCTCGGCATCGGAGCTCCGAATCCGGAGCTTCGATGCGAGCCCGATATCGAGCACCGCGCTGCATCGAGCACCGCGCCGCGCCTGCGGCAGCGCTGCGCCCAGACACGACCGACCGCGCGCAATCGACAGGCGCAATCGACAGGCGCGATCGACCACACACGATCGGCCGCGTGCCTCGACCACGTACAATCGACCAACCGCGTCGTTCGATGCGCTGTGAGGCGCGCCGTCCGACGATGAGCCGACACGTGCTGCGCTCGCCCGATCACCGCTCGGGTGGCGTCCTGGTCCCTTGCAATCACGGTCGCCGGCCGTCTCCGGCGCGGCTGCAATGCAATTTCGGCAATTGCGTACCGGAAATCATGATACTTGTAGCGGAGGTCGTGTCAATCTATGTGTGTCAAGTCGTGCTCACAGCCGATGCTGCAATGCGATTGATCGTGCTGCATTGCGACGCGATGGAAGGCTCGGACTCGCCAGTCCGTCGCCCCCGCAGGCCGGACAGCGGGCTACGTCGTGTTTCATTATTTCGGTTCAGAACGACGAATTGTGTGTCACGCTAGACTGAGACCGACATCCGATCGAAACGGGGGACCTCATGACTTCGACCTTGACCATCGGCGCCACGGCGAC
This sequence comes from Rhodoplanes sp. P11, assembly GCF_964266735.1. Lineage (NCBI taxonomy): Bacteria > Pseudomonadati > Pseudomonadota > Alphaproteobacteria > Hyphomicrobiales > Nitrobacteraceae > Rhodoplanes > Rhodoplanes sp. P11. The sequence goes on along the minus strand of NZ_CAXWGY010000022.1, from coordinate 137,875 downwards.
GCGCCGGATCGTGATCGACACGCCGCGCACCATCGACTTCCTCGGCGAGGCGCTGCGCGTCTACGCCACACCCGAGCTGGTGCGTGATTTCGAGGTGGCCTGCCGGGAGCTGCTGCTCGAACACATCGAAGCCGGTGAGGATTCGGTCGGCACCGGCATCAGCGTGTCGCATGGCGGCGCCACCCTGCGCGGCATGCCGGTCGACATCACCGTCACCGTCGCCCGCATCGAAGGGCGTCTCGTCACCTTCGATCTGGTGGCGAGTGACACGGTCGAGGAGATCAGCCGCGGCACCCACAGCCGCTTCGTCGTCGCGGTGGAGAAGCTGCGCAAGAAGGTCGCCGACAAGGCCGCGCGGGCCGCCGTGGCGTGACGCGCCGGGCCGTCAGGATCGTGTCGGATCGAAGCGGGAGGGCAGGGCCATGCGGTCGGCGTCACCGGGCTTCGCGATGACCAACGCCATCCGCACCGGCCGTCCCGCGGTCTCGGTGACGTATGGCGAGGGCGGGCCGTGCGCGGGCGCCCGCATGGTGGCCGAGGAGACCGCCGTCGCCTTCGTGTATGACGGCGGCGGCCACGCCGTGATGATGGCGACGCCGGCCGATCTCGAGGATTTCGCGGTCGGCTTCACCCTCGCCGAAGGGATCGTCGAGGCCAGCGACGAGATCGAGCAGATCGACATCGTGGCGCGGGAGGCCGGGATCGAGCTGCGGCTGTGGCTGGCGGCGTCGCGGACGCGGGCGCTGCGCGAGCGGCGGCGTCGGCTCGCCGGGCCGACCGGCTGCGGCCTGTGCGGCATCGAGACGCTCGCCGAGGCGATGCGCCCGTCGCGGCCCGTCACCGCCGACCTGCGGGTCACGCCGGCCGCGATCCACGCGGCGCTGCGGGCGCTCGGTCCGGCTCAGGCGCTCGGCCGCGAGACCCGCGCCGCGCATGCCGCGGCGTTCTTCGGTGCGGACGGCGGCCTCGTCGCGATCCGGGAGGATGTCGGCCGCCACAATGCCCTCGACAAGCTGCATGGCGGGCTCGTTCGCGCCGGCTGCTCGGCCGCCTCGGGCTTCGTCGTGGTCACCAGCCGCGTCTCGGTCGAGATGGTGCAGAAGACCGCGACGCTCGGGGCGCCGCTGCTGGTGGCGGTGTCGGCACCGACCGCCTTGGCCATCCGCACCGCCGAGGCGGCCGGGCTGACGCTCGCCGCGGTGGCGCGGGCGGACGGCTTCGAGGTGTTCACCCGGCCGGAGCGCATCGGCGCCGATCCGTCGTCGCCGATGTGACGTGGCGTTCGCCATCCCGCCGCGTCGCCACCACGGCGACGCAAAAAGAAAGGGCGTGCTGGAGCACGCCCGTGGTCGATCGATGTCGTGAGCGAGGCGGCACCGCGCCGGAGCGCGGCGCCGCGCTGCGGCGTCAGAGCGCCGCGATCGCCGCATTCAGCGTGGCGCTCGGCCGCATCGCGGCCGAGGTCTTGGCGGCGTCCAGCAGATAGTAGCCGCCGGTGTCCACCGGCTTGCCCTGCGCGCCGATCAGCTCGGCATTGATCTTCGCCTCGTTCTTGGCGAGCGCCTCGGCCAGCGGCTTGAAGCGGGCTTGCAGCGCCGCGTCCTTGGTCTGGGCGGCCAGCGCCTCGGCCCAGTACAGGGCGAGGTAGAAGTGGCTGCCGCGGTTGTCGATCTGGCCGACCTTGCGGGCCGGCGAGCGGTTGAAGTCGAGGACCTTGCCGATCGCCGTGTCGAGCGTCTCGGCCAGCACCTGCGCCTTGGCGTTGTCGTAGGTCTGCGCCAAATGTTCGAGCGAGGCGCCGAGCGCCAGGAACTCGCCGAGCGAATCCCAGCGCAGATAGCCTTCCTCCTGGAACTGCTGGACGTGCTTGGGCGCCGAGCCGCCGGCGCCGGTCTCGAACAGGCCGCCGCCCGCCATCAGCGGCACGATGGACAGCATCTTGGCCGAGGTGCCGAGTTCCATGATCGGGAACAGGTCGGTCAGATAGTCGCGCAGCACGTTGCCGGTGACCGAGATGGTGTCCTCGCCCCTGCGGATGCGTTCGAGCGAGAACTTCATCGCCTCGACCGGCGCCAGAATGCGGATGTCGAGCCCCGCGGTGTTCTCGTTCTTCAGATACGTCTCGACCTTGGCGATGACCTGGGCGTCGTGGGCGCGCTGCGGGTCGAGCCAGAACACCGCCGGGGTGCCGGTGAGGCGGGCGCGGCGCACGGCGAGCTTGACCCAATCCTGGATCGGCGCGTCGCGGACCTCGCACATGCGGAAGATGTCGCCGGCCTCGACGGGGCGCTCGAGCAGCACCGTGCCATCCTCCGCGAGGACCCGGACCGTGCCGTCGCGAGGAATCTCGAACGTCTTGTCGTGCGAGCCGTACTCTTCGGCCTTCTGCGCCATCAGGCCGACATTCGGCACCGAGCCCATGGTCTTGGGGTCGAAGGCGCCGTGCGCCTTACAATCCTCGATGACCACCTGATAGATGCCGGCGTAGCAGCGATCCGGGATCGTCGCCTTGGTGTCGTGCAGCTTGCCGTCGGCCCCCCACATGCGGCCGGAGTCGCGGACCATCGCCGGCATCGAGGCGTCGACGATGACGTCCGAGGGCACATGCAGATTGGTGATGCCCTTGTCGGAGTTGACCATGGCGAGGCCGGGCCGCTTGGCGTAGGCGGCGGCGATGTCGGCCTCGATGGCCGCCTTCTCGGCTTCCGGCAGCGTCTCGATCTTGGCCAGCAGGTCGCCGAAGCCGTTGTTGAGGTTGACGCCGAGCTTCTTCAGCGTGGCGGCGTGCTTCTCGACGACGTCGGCGAAGAACACCGACACGGCGTGGCCGAAGATGATGGGATCGGAGATCTTCATCATGGTGGCCTTGACGTGCAGCGAGAACAGCACGCCCTTCGTCTTCGCGTCGTCGATCTGCGCGGCGAAGAAGGCGCGCAGCGCCTTGCGGCTCATCACGGCGGCGTCGATGATCTCGCCGGCCTGAAGCGGCGTCTTCGCCTTCAGCACCGTGACGGCGCCGTCGGCGCCGGCGAGCTCGATGCGGGCATTGGTGGCGGCTGCGACCGTGGTGGAGACTTCCGAGCCGTAGAAGTCACCGGCCGTCATATGCGCCACATGCGACTTGGAGTCGGCGCTCCAGGTGCCCATCTTGTGCGGATGCTTGCGGGCGAACTGCTTCACCGCCGCGGCGGCGCGGCGGTCGGAGTTGCCCTCGCGCAGCACCGGGTTGACGACGCTGCCGAACACCTTGGCGTAGCGCGCCTTGATCTCCTTCTCGGCGTCGGTCGTGGCGTTGTCCGGATAGTCCGGAATGTCGTAGCCCTTGTCCTGCAACTCCTTGATGGCGGCCTTGAGCTGCGGGATCGAGGCGGAGATGTTGGGCAGCTTGATGATGTTGGCCTCCGGCTTCGCCGCCAGGGTGCCGAGCTCGGCGAGCTCGTCGCCGATGCGCTGCGCCGGGGTGAGCCTCTCGGGGAAGGTGGCGATGATGCGGCCGGCCAGCGAGATGTCCTTGAGCGTCATGGCGACGCCGGCCGCGCCGACGAAGGCTTGGACGATCGGCAGCAGCGAATAGGTCGCGAGCGCCGGGGCCTCGTCGACCTTCGTCCACACGATTTCGAGATCGGGCATGCTTGCACCTCTGGTCGTCGTCCTGGGTCAGGCCGAGCGGAAGATCGGGCCGAGCGGAAGCGGAGTATCGACGGGCGCGGGGGTCGGGCGTCTCCCTCGCGTCCTCGCAGGAATCGTCGTCGTCGCCGCCGTGTCCCTGGGCGCCACGCCGCCGCAGAGACTCGGCAGGGGCCGTGAGGCCCGTCCAGCGGGCGCCGTATAACATCCGCGATCCGACTCTGAAAGCCGGCAATCGGAAATGTGAAGCAGGATTCGCGCAGCGGGTTTTGCGCTCCCAGAGTTCGGAGCCGGCACTACTTCACCGATAATTCCAGCATAATTTCAGTTATTTGCAGGTGAACCCCGGTTCGTATGTTGGGGCGTCGCCACCCTTGCGGAGGCATCAAAGTACCGTCGACGCGCCGAGGCGACGCCGCCATGGCCCGCCCCGGCGGGGCCGGCCCCGTGGGCTTGTGCGGCCGATCGCGGACGTCTATGGTGCCGCATCGACATTTGGCCGGACAATCGGGCCGTTTCGCCTTCGCTGTACACGCCGGGCGCACGATCAGACCCTCTCCAAAGATCGACCAGACCGAGCCGGGCCGTGCGCGCCACGCCCCGGCTTCCCGCACATGCAGTGAAAGGCACCCGAGATGACCAAGGGCACCGTGAAGTTCTACAACGATCAGAAGGGCTTCGGATTCATCGCCCCGGACGACGGCGGCAAGGACGTGTTCGTCCATGCGACCGCCCTGGAGCGCGCCGGAATGCGCAGCCTGAGCGAAGGCCAGAAGGTGGTCTTCGACACCCAGGAAGACCGCCGCACCGGCAAGATCGCGGTCGGCAACATCCAGGCCGCGTGATCGGCTCCGCGGCCCGGTCCCACGTGGCCGGAGACGCGACGACAGTTCGAGAAGCCGCCCTCCGGGGCGGCTTCTCTGTTTTTGCGATACGTGCCAAACCCGCCCGATGACCACCTTGGACCAGCACGACAGCGCGGCGACGGGCGAGACCTGGTCCTGCCAGACCTGCGGGGCGTGCTGCGCCTTCTCGGCCGAGTGGCCGCGCTTCTCGCTGGAGAGCGAGGCCGACATCGCCCGCATTCCGGCCGTCCATGTCGACGATGCCGCCGGGCGCATGCGCTGCGTCGGCGACCGCTGCTCGGCGCTCGTCGGCGAGGTTGGGAGCGACACCGCCTGCTCGGTCTATGCGGTCCGCCCGGAGGTGTGCCGCGCCTGCGAGCCCGGCGATCCGGAATGCCTGATGGCGCGGGCGCATTGGGGGCTGTGAAGCCGTTGCGCCGCGTCCGCGGCACGCGCGGGCGGGACGGCGGTCGACACCGCACGGCCGATCGGGTAGGGGAACGCGCCGCCGAACGGCCCTGCCGCAAGCCCCCTGTCGAGACACACGAAAACCATGCCCGGCGCCGGAACCGACAAGACCAAGAGCTGGGTGGCCGCTCCGGCCCCCGTCGTCGTGCTGGTGGAGCCCCAGCTCGGCGAGAACATCGGCGCGGCGGCGCGCGTGATGGCGAATTTCGGCCTGTCGCGGCTGCGTCTCGTAGCGCCCAAGCAGGCGTGGCCCAACTCGAAGGCGCGCATGATGGCGGCCGGCGCCGACCGCGTGCTCGACGCCGCCGTGCTCTATGACGATCTGACTTCGGCCATCGCCGACTGCACCTATGTGGCCGCCTGCACGGCGCGCGCCCACGATCAGGCCAAGCCGGTGCTGGCGCCCGAGGAGGTGGCGGCGACGCTGGCGCCGCGGGTCGCCGGCGGCGAGACGGTGGCGATCGTGTTCGGTCGCGAGCGCAACGGGCTCGAGAACGACGAGGTCGGCCTCGCCGACGCCATCTGCACGTTTCCGGTCAACCCGGCCTTCGCGTCGCTCAACCTCGCCCAGGCGGTGGCGCTGGTGTCCTACGAGTGGTTCAAGCGCGCCGGCACCGGCCTGCCGTTCACCATGCCGGTGAAATCGCAGCCGGCCCCCAAGGAGCAGATCCACGCCTTCTTCGCCGATCTGGAGCGTGAGCTTGAGCGCGTCGAGTTCTTCCGCCCGGCCGAGAAGCGCGAGACCATGACGATCAACCTGCGCAACATCTTCGCTCGGATGCAGCCGACCCGGCAGGACATCCAGACCCTGCACGGCGTCGTGATGGCGATCGCCGAGGGCCGCAAGGGGCCGGCGCGGGGCGGCGTGCTGGACGGCGAGGAAGCCTCGCTGCTGCGCAAGCTGCTCGCCGAGCACGGCGAGGGGCGGGTGCCGTCCGAGCGCGGCCCGGTGCGTGGTCTGTCGCGGCTGCTGCGCCGCAACCCGACCGAGGCCGAACGGGCGCTGTGGGCCGCGCTGATCGCCGACCGCCGCTTCGCGGTGCACGGCTTCAAGCGGCAGGTGCCGGTCGGTCCGCACATCGCCGATCTCGTCTCGTTCCCGCTGCGGACCGTCATCGATCTCGCACCGGCCGAAGAGAGCGCCGAGGCGGCGCAGGCGCGGGCCGTCAAGCGCGCCTGGCTGGCCGAGCGGGATTACCGGGTGGTGGCGCTCGCGGCTGCCGCGGTCGAGGCCGATCCGCGTGCCGCGCTCGACGCCATCGCGGCGACGCTGGCGCTGTAGGTCCGCCGGCGCGGTCATCCCGCAGGCGCCTTGCTCTCGGTCAAAGACGCCGCGCGCGGCGGACTTTTATCACGGCCTTATTCGAACACTGTCCGGATACGAGGTCTATTCCCATGGGGCTGCGCAATACTCGCGATTCCTACGGCGCAATGGCGCGCGCATTTCATTGGCTCACGGTGGTTCTGGTGCTGGTGGCCTGGTTGATCGGCCTGTTCCGCGGTGAGCTGCCGGAGGCGAACCGCGCCGCCGCGATGTTCGTCCATATCAGCCTGGGCCTGGCGGTCGTCGGGCTTCTGGTGCTGCGGCTGCTGTGGCGGATGGTCGATCCGGCGCCGCCGCCGGTGCAGACGCCCCTCGGCCGGCTCGGCGACATCGCGGCCGCCTCCATGCACGGCCTGAGCTATCTGCTGCTGCTCGCCGTGCCGGTGATCGGCATCGTGCTGGTGTTCGCCCGCGGGCGGCCGCTGCCGGTGTTCGGCCTGTTCGAGATCGCCTCGCCGTGGCCCGCCGATCGCGCCTTCGCGCGTTCCATCAAGCCGTATCACGAATGGCTGGCCCACGGCCTGATGGCGCTGGCCTTCATCCATGCGGCGGCCGCGCTGGTGCACCATTTCGTGTTCGGCGATCGCACTCTGCGGCGGATGGCCGGGCCGGCCTGACGCCCGCCACAGGGGTCTATCACCGGGGTGCTCCGAAACGCTTCCCCGAGACGGCCGCCGCGCCACGGCGCGGCGGTATCGGCTGCGGTCTCGCAGCGTCAGCCCGCGGTCTTGATGATCTCCTCCGCCTTCTCCATCAGCTCGTGCATGGTGCGGCGGATCTGGTGGTCGGACTGGTGCACGCCCTTGGCGTCGAAGTCCTTACGGATCTTCTGGAACACGTCGTCCTCGCCGGGACCCTCGAAGTCTGCGACGACCACCTCCTTGGCGTAGGCTTCCGCGTCCGCGCCGGCGAGGCCGAGCTTCTCGGCCGCCCACAGGCCGAGCATCTTGTTGCGGCGGGCCGTCGCCTTGAAGCGAAGCTCCTCGTCCTGCGCAAACTTCTTCTCTTGCGTGTCGCGTCTGTCCTGAAACGTGTTCATGGCGTTCCTCGTGCCTCCCGTACCGCCGTGGGACGGCCGCGCATCATGACGCGGCAAGGTTGCTGCCCGGCAGGATCGTCATTGCGACTTGCATATCGCACCGGAGCGGTCAATGGCGCGAAAACGCTCGCACAAGTCCTCATTGCACCGCCTGCGCGGGCGGTCTATGTCGATTGTGCTCGTCGCCCCCTTCGGATAGGGTCCGGGGGAATCGAGACGAGCGTGTCTCGCGTATGCACGACGTCGCCGCGGGCCTTGAACCCTCAATCGGAGCCACGGCAACCCTATGGATTTTCTCAAGCCACGGTACACCCCCATGAGCCGCCGCCGCCGCATCTACGAAGGCAAGGCGAAGGTCCTCTACGAGGGCCCGGAGCCGGGAACGTTGATCCAGCACTTCAAGGACGACGCCACCGCCTTCAATGCCAAGAAGCACCAGGTGATCGAAGGGAAGGGTGTACTCAACAACCGTATCTCCGAGTACCTGTTCCAGCATCTCAACGATATCGGCGTGCCGACGCACTTCATCCGCCGGCTCAACATGCGTGAGCAGCTGATCCGCGAGGTGGAGATCATCCCGCTGGAGGTGGTGGTGCGGAACGTGGCGGCGGGATCGCTGTCGCAGCGTCTCGGAATCGAGGAAGGCACCCAGTTGCCGCGCTCGATCATCGAATTCTACTACAAGAACGACGCTCTCGGTGACCCGATGGTGTCGGAGGAGCACATCACGGCGTTCGGCTGGGCGACCCCCCAGGAGATCGACGACATCATGGCGCTGGCCATCCGGGTCAACGACTTCCTGTGCGGCCTCTTCCTCGGCGTCGGCATCCGTCTGGTCGACTTCAAGATGGAATGCGGCCGGCTGTGGGAGAACGACATGATGCGGATCGTCGTCGCCGACGAGATCTCGCCCGACTCCTGCCGCCTGTGGGACATCAAGTCGAACGAGAAGCTCGACAAGGACCGCTTCCGCCGCGATCTCGGTGGTCTGCTCGAAGCCTATACCGAGGTCGCGCGCCGGCTCGGCATCATGAGCGAGAACGAGCGCCCGATCGGCAACGGCCCGGTCCTGGTCAAGGGCTGACGCGATCCCGGCCGGGCTGTGCGGCCGATCCGACCATCTCGAACGCCGCGCGGGACCACCCCGCGCGGCGTTCGCGTTTTGGGCGGCAGGTGACCACCCTGGGCGAGGGTGGGCCGTGTGCGGCCGGGTGGTTCTCCGCGCCATCGCTGTCAGCGGTGCTCCAGGCCGGCCCCTGCGCCGGGCCGGGTCGGCGCTGCGGTGGATGCGAGACCATCGCGTCTCGTGCTTCCTTGACGTGGCGATCCTTGGGGGCGACGTCGAGGTGGTATGATCAGCCCGCGACAACACGTCCCGGTGGGCAGCCCGTGGCTCCGCCGCTCCGCCCCCTGGCTGGAGCTTCCGCCGGCGGCGGCCTATCCTGGTCACGGGGGAGCGAGCCGGAGGACCGTCATGGGCGTGCCCAGGATCAGCACCGGACCGATGTCGATCGACGAGTTCTACGCCTTCACGGACACCCGCCCCGACGAGGAAAAGTGGGAGCTGATCGACGGGGAGCCGGTCATGCAGGCGTCGCCGGGGTATTCGCACCAGTTGATCGTGTCCAACATCATCATGGCTCTCGGGGCGGCGCAGCGAGCCCGCCCGGAGGCCGGATGGAGAGTCATTCCAGGGCTGGGGATTCGCTTGGGAACGAGCCGGCCCGAGCCCGACGCCATGGTGGTTCCGAGTCGCGGCGCCGCGGTCGACCTGCGGGTCCGTCACCGCGACGACGTCCTCGTCGTCTTCGAGGTCCTGTCGCCATCCACCGCCGACCGCGATCTCCGCTGGAAGCGCAACGCCTACACGTCGCTGCCTTCACTCACCCATTACGTCGTGATCGCCCAGGATGCGGTCGAGGTGGTGGTGTTCGCGCGTGACGACGGCTTTGCCGAGCAGCGGCTGACATCCCCGGACGATGTGGTCTCTTTCCCGGACCTCGGCGTCACCCTGCCGCTGACCGAGATTTTCCGCGATACCGGGCTGTGACGGGACATCGCCCGGGACGTCGGTGCCGGGCAAAGTGGTGGGCTGGTGACCTGTCGAGGCTACTGCGTGTTGACGCAGTGGTGGGGCGCCCGTATGGACCAGCATCGGAATTTTCGAGGCGACCCATGAAAGCCCGCGTCACCGTCACGTTGAAATCCGGGGTTCTCGATCCCCAGGGCAAGGCCATCGAGGGAGCGCTGAAGTCGCTCGGTGTCGACGGGATCGCCAGCGTCCGCCAGGGCAAGGTGTTCGACGTCGAGGTGCCGGGCAGCGACCGCAGCGCCGCCGAGGCGATCCTGCGCGAGGCCGCCGAGCGCCTGCTCGCCAACACGGTGATCGAGGATTATCGGGTGGAGATCGTCGGATGAGGCCGACCTCCGGCACGTTGCGGAGCCTGCCATGAAGTCCGCCGTCCTGGTCTTTCCAGGCATCAACCGCGAGGGCGACATGGCCCGGGCGCTGCGGCTGTGCGCCGGCAGCGATCCCGCGATGGTCTGGCACACCGAGACGGCGCTGCCGGCCGGCACCGATCTGGTGGTGCTGCCGGGCGGCTTCTCGTATGGCGACTATCTGCGCTGCGGGGCGATCGCGGCGCGCGCCCCGGTGATGGACGCGGTGCGGGCCCATGCGGAGCGGGGGGGCCTGGTGCTCGGCATCTGCAACGGCTTCCAGATCCTGTGCGAAGCTGGCCTGCTGCCGGGCGTGCTGATGCGCAATGCTGGCCTCAAGTTCATCTGCAAGGATGCCTATATCCGGGTCGAGCGGGCCGATACGCCCTTTACCGGCGGCTATCGGGCCGGACAGGTGATCCGGGTGCCGGTCGCCCATGGCGAAGGCAACTACATGGCCGATTCGGAAACCATCGCCCGCCTCGAGGGCGAGGGCCGGATCGTGTTCCGCTACACGGCGCCGGACGGGGCGCTGTCGCCCGACTGGAACATGAACGGCTCGATCTACGCCATCGCCGGCATTCTCAACGCGCGCGGCAACGTGCTCGGCATGATGCCGCACCCCGAGAACCACATCGAGGCGTCGATGGGCTGCACCGACGGGCGCGGCCTGTTCTCCGGGCTCGGCCGACACTTCGCCGCCTGAGCGGCGCTTCGTGGCCGGAGGCGCCGGCCCGGCGCCGGCGCGACAGCCCGTGCGCGGTCGCCGAATGCTCGATTACCGCTTGAACGGGTGCCCCGGCATCAGGTCGTAGGGGTGCGCCCAGCCGGGCAGGGCCTTCATCCGCTCCAGCCAGGCCGCGACATGCGGGTTCTGGGCCGCGATGTCGAAGCCGTACTCCTCGGCCGGATAGTAGAGGTAGGCGGTCATCGACACATCCGCGATGGTGGGCCGCTCGCCGAGCAGGAACGGCCGGTCGGCGAGGCGCTTGTCCACCACCGTCAGGGCGGCTTCGGCGCGGCCGCGCAGGAAGGCCAGCACGGCGGGATCGCCGGCCTTCGGGGCGAAGTTGCGCAGGAAGCGGTACGGGCCGAGCATCCCGTTCACCTTCTGGTTGTCGAACACCATCCAGCGCCACGCCTCCAGCTCCTCGTCTTCCCCTTGCGGTAGGTACTGGCCGGATCGGCGGGCCAACCAGGTCAGGCAGACGCTCGACTGGGTCAGCGTCCGGTCCCCGTGCCGAAGCACCGGAACCTCGCCCATCTCGTTGATCTCCGAGCGGTATTCCGGCGTTCGCGTTTCTCCTTTGGCGAAGAAGTCGACGAACACCGGCTCCCAGTCGGCGCCGATCAGCTCGAGCATCAGGGCGACCCGGTAGGCGTTCCCGGATTGGGCGAAGCAGTAGAGGCGGTATTCGGCCATCGGCTCTCTCGTCGGTGCGGTGGGTCGGATCGGTGCCCCGCGGGGACTGGCGCGAGGCTGGAGGCGAGGAGGTTTGAAACGGGTCTCGGTTGGCGGGACTCGGCTGGGGCGTGGCTCCGAAGGTGTCGGCGGCATCGCGGGGGCGGGCGGGTCGATCACGGGTCCGTGAGAGGGGAGCGGGGGCCGCCGCGCCGGTCGTTCGATACGGCCTACATCCCTACCCTTTTACGCTTTTTAGACGCCTTCCGCCTACAGTTCGTTGGGTGTTCCGGCGGCATGTGTGCCGCGTCAAGCGCGCGTGGCGTTGGAGTTGCGTATGGACATTTCGACCGCGCTCGGTCTGCTCGCGGGTCTCGCTGTGCTCGCCGCCCTCATCCTCATGGGTGGCGATCTCGGCATGTTCGTCGACAGCCACGCCTTCATCGTCATCTTCGGCGGCGCCTTCGCGGCGACGCTGATCCGCTTTCCGCTGTCGTCGATCTTCCATGGCCTGCCGCTCGGCATCAAGTTCGCCTTCACGCTGCGGCGGATGACCCAGCGCGAGCTGATCGACGAGATTTCCAACCTGGCCGAGATCGCCCGCAAGCAGGGGCCGATCGGCCTGGAGAAGGCGGAGACCGAGGACACCTTCCTGGCCAAGGGCATCCGGCTCGTCGCCGACGGCTACGACGTCGACTTCATCCGCGACAATCTCGAGCGCGACCGCGACAACTTCCTGACCCATCTGGACGAGGGGCAGAAGATCTACCGCGCCATCGGCGACTGCGCCCCGGCCTTCGGCATGATCGGCACCCTGATCGGCATGGTGCAGATGTTCGCCAACATGACCGATCCCTCCAAGCTCGGCCCGTTCATGGCGGTGGCCCTGCTGGCCACCTTCTACGGCGCCGCGGTCGCCAACCTGTTCTGCCTGCCGATCGCCGACAAGCTGCATGGCAAGCTGGTCGACGAGGAGATCAACCGCACCCTCATCATCGACGGCGTGCTGATGATCCGCGAGGCCAAGAGTCCCTCGGTGGTGCGCGAGATGCTGCTCGCCTACGTGCCGGAGAAGAACCGCGAGGAGATGGTCGAGGCGGCGGCCGCCTGATGCGGCCCCGCAGGGGAGTGCTGCGCGGTCCGATCCGGCCGGATCGGGCTTCGCTCTGCAAGTCTTGACATGAGCGCATCGTCGGGCGTGACGGGTCCACCTCGCCGCGCGATGCGCTCGTCGCGGAGACGATCGGGATGGCACGGCGCAAGGACGGCGGGCACGGTGGGGGGCACGGGTGGTTCGTCACCTTCGCCGACCTCATGGGGCTGCTCGTCGCCTTCTTCGTCATGCTGTGCGCCTTCTCGACCCAGGACCAGCAGAAGCTCCAGATCGTCGCCGGCTCGATGCGCGACGCCTTCGGGGTGCAGAACAACATCCGCTACTCGGGCATCATCGAGGTGCCCGGCCTGCCGACCCGGCCGAAGCTCAAGAACGCCGCCCACATCCCGCCCGAAGAGGCGTCCGCCACTCCGACGCCCGACCAGCACGACCGCAACCGCAGCGCGGGGGCCCGCCTGAAGCAGGACAAGGCGTTCGCGCTCGCGGCGGCCTCGCTGCGCCAGGCCCTCCAGGACATGCCGGAGCTGACCGAGGTCTCCAAGCACATCATGATCGAGGAGACCCGGGAGGGGCTGAACGTCGAGATCGTCGACCAGGATGGCCGCTCGATGTTCCCGGAAGGGTCGCGCGAACCCTACGAGCGCACCCGCCGATTGATCGAGAAGCTCAGCGTGCCGCTCAAAGCCACCCCGTTCCGCATCTCCATCACCGGCCATACCTCCGCCACCCGCACCCCGTTCCGCCCCGGATTCGGCCCCTGGGAGCTGTCGGCCGAGCGGGCCAATGCGGTGCGGCGAATCTTGGAGGAGGAGGGCGTGTCCACCGCCAACTTCTTCATGGTGGCCGGCAAGGCCGATACTCAGCCGTTGTTCCCGGACGATCCCTATATTGCGGCAAACCGCCGCGTGACCATCACGCTGATGCGGGAAGAGCCTCCAATTCCTCTCGATTTTGCTCCGTGACGGCATTGTCTGCGACTTGATGGTGGGGCCGGGGCCGACCATCTAGGCTCGACCGTCGGCCGATCGGCATGGCCCGTCCGACCTTGGCGGCGGTTGTGCGCGGCGTCGGGCGTGCTATTGGCGTGGCGTGCCGGCGGCAGCGGGGCGCCTTCCAGGGGCGTGCTCGGACGTTCGACGGCTCGATGGCGGGTTCGGATCGACGGCACCAATGAACGAAGCGACCCGCGATACCGCGTCGGCGGACCGACACGACACCTCCGCCCACGGCGACGCCTCCGCGCGCAGCGACACGACGGCGCGCAACGGGCGCCACGGCTCCGGCTTCTGGGGCCTCACGCTCGGCAGCATCGGCGTCGTCTATGGCGACATCGGCACCAGCCCCCTCTATGCGTTCCGCGAGGCGCTGCGGGCGGCGGTCGGCCACGGGCCGATCACGCAAGGTGCGGTGCTCGGGGTGCTGTCCCTGATCATCTGGGCGCTGATCATCGTGGTCACCGCCAAATACGTGCTGCTGCTGCTGCGGGCCGACAACCACGGCGAGGGCGGGACGCTGTCGCTCACGGCGCTCGCCTCGCGGGCCGTGGGGCGCCGCACCATGCCGATCGTCATGCTTGGTATCATCGGGGCCGCCATGTTCTACGGCGACTCGGTGATCACGCCGGCCATCTCGGTGCTGTCGGCCGTCGAGGGCCTCAAGATCGTCACCCCGGCCTTCGAGCATGCGGTGCTGCCGTTCACGGTGACCATCTTGGTCGCCCTGTTCGCGGTGCAGTCGCGCGGCACCGCCGGGGTCGCCACCTTCTTCGGTCCGGTGATGGTGGTGTGGTTCCTGGCGCTGGCCGGCCTCGGGCTCTTGCACATCGCCGACGATCCGCACGTCTTCGGTGCCATCAACCCGCTGCATGGCGCCCGCTTCGTGATCGAGCATCCGGTCACCGGCCTGGTCACCCTCGGGCTGGTGTTCCTGGCCGTCACGGGCGGTGAGGCGCTCTATGCCGATCTCGGCCATTTCGGCCGCAAGCCGATCCAGTCGGCGTGGTTCGGCCTCGTCTTCCCGGCCCTGGTGATCAACTATTTCGGCCAGGGCGCCATGGTGCTGGCGAACCCCGACGCCATCGAGAACCCGTTCTACCGGATGGTGCCGGAGCCGCTGCTGTTCCCCATGGTGCTGCTGGCGACCGCGGCCACCGTGATCGCCAGCCAGTCGGTGATCACCGGCGCCTACTCCATCACCCGCCAGGCCATCCAGCTCGGTCTGATTCCGCGGCTCGCGATCCGCCATACCTCGGAGACGCAGTCGGGTCAGATCTATGTTCCGCGCGTGAACACCGCGCTGCTGATCGGCGTGCTGTTCCTGGTGCTGATGTTCAAGACGTCGAGCAATCTCGCCTCCGCCTACGGCATCGCGGTGACCACCACCATGGTGGTGGACGGGCTGCTCGGCTTCGTGGTGATCTGGAAGCTGTGGCGCTGGAATCCGTGGGCCGCCGCCGCCATCATCACGCCGTTCGTGGCGATCGACGGCACCTTCTTCATGGCGAACCTGCTCAAGCTGCTCGAAGGCGCCTGGGTGCCGCTGCTGTTCGGCGGTGTCATCGTGTTGCTGATCGTCACCTGGCGGCGCGGCTCGCGCGTGCTGCTGGCCAAGACCCGCCATCTCGAGCTGCCGCTCGAAACCCTGGTGCAGACGCTCACCAAGAAGCCGCCCCACATCGTGCCGGGCACCGCGGTGTTCCTCACCGGCGATCCCGACTCGGCGCCCACCGCGCTCCTTCACAACCTCAAGCACAACAAGGTGCTGCACCAGCACAACGTGGTGCTCACCATCGAGAGTGCCGACACGCCGCGGGTGAGCGACGAGGAGCGGGTGCGAATGACCCAGCTTTCGCCGCTGTTCAGCAAGGTGGTGCTGCGCTTCGGCTTCATGGAGACGCCGAACGTGCCCAAGGCGCTGGTGATCGCCCGCAAGCAGGGCTGGCACTTCGACATCATGTCGACGTCGTTCTTCCTGTCGCGCCGCTCGCTCAAGCCGGCGGCCAAGTCGGCGATGCCGCGATGGCAGGACAAGCTCTTCATCCATCTCGCGAAATCCGCGAGCGACGCGACCGACTTCTTCCAGATCCCGACCGGCCGCGTGGTCGAGGTCGGCACCCAGGTGACGGTCTGAGCGGTCACTCTGCGGAGGCCGCCCTGCGGTGGGCGGCCGGAGCCGCGGTGCCGGCCGTCCGACTCGGGCGCCGGCCGTGGTCGGGCGACGATCGCATCGCTTGAAAGCGCCGGCCGGATGCCCAAATGTCTCGCCCGGGTGCGGGCCGCCATCGAGCGATTCGGTGTCGCGGGGCGGGTATCGCGGCATTGCCGGCAGGGAGACTGACGATGTTCGGACTGTTCGGCCGCAGCGAGGTGCGCAATCTCAGCGCCGAGGAGGTGGCGGCCGAGCTCGCCGCCGACCGGATCGTGCTGGTCGACGTCCGCGAGCCGAACGAGACCGCCGTCGCGCGCATCCCCGGCGCCCTGCTGATGCCGATGTCGGTGTTCGCGCCGGCCGACATCCCCGATCCGGCCGGGCGCGAGGTGGTGTTCTCCTGTGCGTCCGGCGTCCGCTCCCGCAAGGCGGCCGAGATGGCGCAGGCCGCCGGGCTGCCCTACCGTTCGCACCTGGCCGGCGGCATCAAGGCATGGAAGGCCGCCGGGTTGCCGACCGAGACCTGACCATCCTCCGGCAGCCGGTGCCGCCCAGCAGGTGGGCCGCGCCGGCGATGCGCGGAAGCCGTGAAGGAGACGACATGCGTAGCTTGCTCGTGGGGGCCGTCACGGCCATGGCGCTCGTGGTGGCGACACCACCCGCGAAGGCCGATCCGTTCGGCATCTGGTCGCCGCCGTCGTGGGCGACCTGGTATCCGTGGTGCGCTCACCTCAACATCGGCTTCGAGCAGGTGAGCTGCGCCTATACGTCGTTTCCGCAATGCATGGCGACGGTGCGCGGGGTCGGGGGCTACTGCGCCGAGAACCTGTATCCGCCGCCGCCCCAGTACGTCCGCGCCGCCCGCAAGGCGAAGAAGAAGCGCACCCGCTGACGGGCCGCGACGTCCCGAGGAGATCGCTCATGCGTGCTGTCACCTCTCGTGCCGTGACACGTCGTGCCGTGACGCGCCGCCTCGTCGCCGCGGTGGTGCTCGGCGCGTCCGCGCTCGCCGCCGTGCCGATGCCGGTCGGTGCCCAGGAGCGGGTCGTCAATATCTACAACTGGTCGGACTACATCGCGCCGACCGTGATCGACGACTTCACCCGCGAGACCGGCATCAAGGTCCGCTACGACACCTTCGACTCCAACGACACCCTGGAGACCAAGCTGCTCGCCGGCCGCACCGGCTACGACGTGGTGGTGCCGAGCGCCTACTTCCTGGAGCGCCAGATCAAGGCCGGCGTCTTCCTGCCGCTCGACAAGTCGAAGCTGCCCAACCTGAAGAATGCCTGGCCGGAGATCGAGCGCCGCGTCGCCAGCCACGATCCCGACAACCGCTACTCGGTCAACTATCTCTGGGGCACGGTGGGCATCGGCTACAATGTCGCCAAGGTGCGCGACATCCTGGGGCCGGAGGGCCGGATCGAGTCGTGGAAGACGGTGTTCGAGCCCGAGAGCCTCGCGCGCTTCAAGGACTGCGGCGTCCATGTGCTCGACTCGGCCGACGACATCATGCCGGCGGCGCTGCACCATCTCGGGCTGCCGCCGAGCTCGGAGGACCCCAAGGATCTCGAGCGCGCCGCCGAGCTGCTCGGCAAGATCCGGCCCTTCGTGCGCAAGTTTCACTCGTCCGAATACCTGAACGCGCTGGCGAGCGGCGAGATCTGCCTGGTGGTCGGCTTCTCGGGCGACATCATGCAGGCCAAGAAGCGCGCCGCCGAGGCGAAGAACGGCGTCGAGATCGGCTACACGATCCCGCAGGAAGGCGCCCAGATGTTCTTCGACAATCTCGCCATTCCCAAGGACGCCGCCCATGTCGCCGAGGCGCATGCCTTCATCGACTATCTGATGCGGCCCGACGTGGCGGCCAAGAACACCAGCGTCCTGTCCTATGCCAACGGCAACCTGGCCAGCCAGGCCCTGGTCGACAAGGCCGTGCTCGACGACCGCAGCATCTATCCCGAGCCGGCCGTGATGGCGCGGCTCTACACCAACAAGGCGCGTGACGCCAAGACGACGCGGCTGATGAACCGGCTGTGGACCCGGGTGAAGACCGGCCGGTGACCGACGCGCCGAACGCTGCGTGGCGCCGGCACGACCCGGCGCCGAACCGTTAAATTGCCAACGATCGGAAGAGGCCGATCTTAGCCCCTTTGGGCCAGGGTGGTGACGTCGCGTCCGCGTCGCCGCGCAACGTCCATCGGGGGAACCGCCATGCCGGGCCGCACGCTCGTCTCGCCGCTCCGTGTCGTCGAGATTCTGGTGATCGCCGCCGCCGTGACGGCGGTGTCGACGCCCGCCTTCAGCGCCAAGTTTCGCGTCTCGTCCGGACGCGCGGCCGCCGTGACGGCGCGCCCGGCCGTCGTCGTGACGACCGGGCCACGGACGAGCGCACCCGCAACCACGACCGTGACAGCGACCACCGCACCGTCCCGCCTGGCCTCGGCCGAGCCGCCACCGGCGCGTGCCGCCGCCAGCGATCCGGCCGCCGACCGTGCCCGCGACGACGACCCGGCGGCGCGCCGCAAGGCGTGGCTCGACTTCTGCCAGCCCAAGCTCGCGCCGCCCGATCGCTTCGGCATCGAGCGATGGACCTACGCCCACGACGGCTGCCAGTTCGGCCGCGTGCGCTGATCGGGAGGGCCGGGCGAGGGGAGGCGCGACCTTACCGCCAGCGGCGGTGCAGCCACAGCCACTGCTCGGGTCGATCGCGCACCCAGGTCTCCACCACGTCGGTGATCGCCTGCATGGTGCCGCGGACGTCGATCCGGCCGTCGGCGTCGCGCACCGGCGGCACCGCCTCGGTGATCTCGCCGGTGAAGCGGCCGTCGGGCAGGCGGATCATCCGCACACCGTGGATCGGGCACTCGTACTCGCGCGCCAGCATGGCGATCAGCGGGCTCACCCGGCAGGGGCGGCCGAAGAACGTCACCGCGACGCCCTTGTGGTCGTGCTGGTCGACCAGCATGCCGACGTGATGGCCCTGCTCGATGCCGCGGGCGAGCCGTATCGGGGCATCAAAGCCGGAGGCGACCAGCGCCCCCATCAAGGGCTCGCGCATCTCGATCAGCACGTCGGCGACCGATGCCATGTTGGGCCGCCGGTACAGCGCCATGGAGCGCAGCCCCTCCTGGGCCGCCACCACGGCGGGCAGCTCCCAGTTGGCGAGATGGGCCGTGAAAATCACCGCCGGCCTGTCGCTCGCCCGCAGCGCCTCGAAGCGGTCCAGCTCGCGCTGGCCGTAGGTCACATAGGCGCCGTCGCCGCGGGTGCCAGTGGCGGCGATGCGATCGAGATGGATCACCTCGATGGCGACGCGGCCGAGATTGTCCCACACGCCCGTCAGAATGCGCTCGATCTCCTCCGGCGTCTTCTCCGGGAAGGCCGCCTTCAGGTTGGCCCGGCCGATGCGGTGCTCGCGCAGGAGCGGCCCGAGGGTGCGCATCACGGCGGCCGCGGTGTCGCTCGCCCACCGCCTGTCGAGCCGGCGCAGCAGGCCGATCAGCGGCCGCACCACATGGCCGCCGGCGCGGTCGAGGCCGCGCTTGAGCGCGTAGAGCATGCGCCAGCGCCAGTGGCGCCAGGTCTGGGAGCGGATCGCCATCGCGCGGCTTCTAGAAGGTGACCACGACCTTGCCGAACACCTGGCGGCCGGCAAGGCGGTCCAGCCCGCGCTCGAATTCGGCGAGCGGCACCGCGGTGTCGACCACCGGCGTCAGGCCGGCCGCCATCTTGTCGAGCGACTGGGCGATGTTCTTCATCGTGGCGCCGAACGAGCCGATGATGCGGTACTGCTGCTGAAACAGCTGCATCAGGTTCAAAGTCGTGGTCGGCCCCGAGGTGGCCCCGCAGGTGACCAGACGGCCGCCGCGCTTGAGGCAGAGCAGCGAGCCGTTGAAGGTCTCGGCGCCGACATGCTCGAACACGACGTCAACGCCCTTCTTCTGGGTCAGCTTGCGGGTGACGCCCTCGAAGCGGTCGGTCCTGTAGTTGATGACGTGGTCGGCGCGGAGCGCCTTGGCCTTCTCGGCCTTGGCGTCGTCGCCCACCGTGGTGATCACGGTGCAACCGATCTGCTTGGCCATCAGGATCGCGGCGGTGCCGATGCCGGAGCCGCCGGCATGCACCAGCACGGTTTCGCCGGGCTCGAGCTTGGCGTTGTCGAACAGCATGTGCTGCACGGTGGCGAAGCCGATCGGCGCGCAGGCGGCGTCGCGCAGCGCGACGCCCGCCGGCACCGGGATCACCAGCCGGGCCGGCAGGTTGATCAGGTCGCGGGCGAAGCCGTCGACATGGAAGCCCATGATGCCGCCGACGTTCTCGCACAGATTGTCGCGACCCTCGCGGCAGGCCCGGCAGGTGCCGCAGGTGAGCGCCCCGTACATGACGACCGGCTGGCCGGGCGTGAACGCCGCGACGCCCTCGCCGATCGCCGCGATGGTGCCGGACGCCTCGACGCCGACCACCAGCGGCAGCTTGCGCTTGGCGAAGGCCATGCCGCGGAAGCCCCAGACGTCGAGATAGTTGAGGGCGACGGCGGCGACCTGCACCTGCACCTCGCCGGGACCCGGCGGCGGCGGTGGCGCGGTGTCGATGAGGGCGAGCTGGCGGTCGCCGACCAGCGTCAGGGCACGCATGGAAAAACCTCGAAACGATGATCGCGCCGGACGGCGCGGAGACAATCAGCGATGAACCCCGATGGCGGCCGAGAGGCCACCGTCGACCGGAAGCACTGCGCCGGTGACGTAGGAGGCGGCGGGCGACAGCAGGAAGGCGACGAGGCCGGCGATCTCGTCGGGCCTTGCGAAGCGGCGGGCCGGGATCTGGCTCTCCATCTGGGCGCGGTACTTCTCGTAGGGCGCCAGCATGGCGGTGTCGATGAAGCCCGGGGCGACGTAGTTGACGGTGACGCCGGTGCGCGCCGTCTCGATCGCCAGCGTGCGCACATAAGCGAGGAGGGCGGCCTTGGAGGCCGCATAGGCGGCGTTGCCCTGGTTGGCCTGCAAGGCGGTGATCGACCCGATGGCGACGATGCGGCCGTGCCGCGCCCGCATCATCGGCCGCGCCAGCGCCGAGGCGAGGCGGGTGAACGACCAGAAGTTCACCTGCATGGCGGCCTCGGCCTTGGCCTGGTCGAGCATCATGGCGAGGCTGTCGGCGCTCTGCCCGGCATTGTGGACGAAGCCCGCGAAGGCCGGCGCCGTCTCCAGCCGCGCCGCGAAAGCCGCGACGGCGTCACGGTCCGAGAGATCGAGGCGCTCGGCCGTGACGGTGCGGCCCGGCGCCCGGGTGGCGAGGTCGGCGATCAGCGCGTCGGCCTCGGCGGTCGCCGAGCGCACCGTGAAGGTGACGTCGAAGCCGGCATCGACCAGCGTCGTCACGATCGCGGCGCCGAGGCCGCGGCCGCCGCCGGTCACCAGGACGTGGCGGCGCGGAGCCGTGTCGGTGCTCATGCGGGCTCCAGCCCCATCACCAGCGTGACGTTCTGGCCGCCGAAGCCGAACGAGTTGGAGAGCGCGTGCGTCACCTTGGCGTCGCGCGCCACGTTCGGCACCACGTCGAGCGGGATCGCCGGGTCGGGAATCTGATGGTTGATGGTCGGCGGAATGCGCTGGTGCGCGAGGGTGAGTAGCGTAAACACCGCCTCGACGGCGCCTGCGGCCGACAGGGTATGGCCCACCATCGACTTGTTGGACGAGATCGGCACCTGCGCGGCGCGCTCGCCCAGCACCGCGGTGACGCCGAGGCACTCCATCTTGTCGTTCTCGGGCGTCGAGGTGCCGTGCGCGTTGATGTAGTCGATGTCCTCGACGGCGAGCCCGGCATCGGCGATCGCCTGGCGCATGCAGCCGATGATCGGCTTGCCGTCCGGGCTGGTGCGGGTGCGGTGGAACGAGTCGGCGAGCTCGCCACAGCCCTCGACGACGCCCAGGATGGTGGCGCCGCGCGCCTTGGCGTGCTCGTAGCTCTCCAGCACCAGGGCGCCGGCGCCCTCCGCCATCACGAAGCCGTCGCGGTTCTTGGAGAACGGCTTGGCGGCCTCCTCGGGCGGGTCGTTGGCGGTGGTCAGCGCCGACAGCAGCGAGAAGCGCACCAGGCTTTCGGTGTTGACCGAGCCGTCGGAGGCGACGCACAGCGCCGCGTCCACCTCGCCGCGGCGGATCGCCTCGACGCCGAGCTGGATGGCGCTGGCGCCCGACGCGCAGGCGGTCGACAGCGAGATCGGCAGGCCGCGGGTGCCGAAGCGGGCCGCCAGGTTGTCGGCCACCGAAGCGAACTGGAAGCGCGCGTGGTGGGCGCGGAAGCGGCCGGTGGCGGCGGCGCGCAGCATGTCGTCGTAGGTGGCGTTGCCGTTGGCGCCTGCCGCGGCGGCCAGCTCCAGGCGCTGCGGCCACTCGATCTCGACCGGCGGCACCGCCACGAACAGCGGCCCCGGGAACTGCCCCGGCGCGCCGATGCCGGCCTGGACCACCGCCTCGTCGGCGGCGAGCTCGGCCAGCCGCTCGGACAGCTCGGGGGCGCTGAACGGCTCGGCCGCCACGAAATCGACGGTGCCGGCGATGCGGGTCTTCAGCCCGTCGGTCGGGAAGCGGGTGATGGCGCGGATGCCGGAGCGGCCGGCCACCAGCTTCGACCAGTTCTCGGTCTTGCCGGCGCCGAGCGAGGTCACGACCCCCATGCCGGTGACCACCACGACGGGACGGCCGGCCTTGTCGCGCACTGCCATGTCGGGACTCCTTCTCGGACCTTCACTCCGGCGCCGCGGACGGGTCGCGACGGGGGAGATTGCCGACGGTCTTGACGTCTCCTCGCCGGCGTCGTTGCCGCGCCGCCTGCTCTCGTCCCACGGGCGGGAAGAACCCGCGAGAAAGGAGAGGGAGCAGACCTAGCGCACTGCTTCGACGAGCGCGAGGCCCTCGCCGCGCCAGTGGCCGACGCCGGTGACCACCACCCGGTCGAGCGGGCCGTCATGCGGCTGCTCGAAGCCGGTCGGATCGCAAGGCGCGAACAGCCGGCCATGGCCGAGCGCCAGGGCCGCGAGCGCGATGTTGTAGACGAATTGCGGCTCGATCGAGTGGCCCACCAGGCTGCCGGTGGCCCGCACCGGCAGGCCGCGGGCCACGATGACGTCGCGCTCCTCGGCGGTCGCCGGAGCCACCCCGGTGGCGCCGGACAGCACCGCGGTGCGGGTGTCGTCGCCGGCCGGCAGGGTACCCCACAGGCGGTCGAGGGAGGCCGTGACCGAGCCCGGCTGCCGCGCCGTGCGGTCACTGACGACGGTCGTGAGGCGGGCGAGCGGCCGGGCGCCGCGCGCCTGCGCATGGTCGCGGGCCTCGATCACCAGGAAGGCGCCGAGCGACGCGGTGGCGAAGCCGCCCGGCGTGCCGCGGTCCCACACGGGGTGGAACGGTGCCTGGAGCGCGTAGCCGCCGAACGCGAACAGCATCAGGAGGTCCTTGCGCTCGCCATTCTGCGAGCCGCCGACCAGCGCCACGTCGCTCTGGCCGGCCGCGATGCGGGCGTGCGCGATACGGACCGCCTCGATGCCCGAGCCCTCCTCGCCCATGAAGGTGCGGGAGGAGCCGGTGACGCCGTGGACGATCGAGATGTTGCCGGCCAGCAGGTTGGAGAGCTGGGCCAGGAACAGGGTGGGGCGCAGGTCGCTGGTCAGGCGTTCGTTGAGATAGGCGCCGGGGTTCTCGGCGGTGGCGAGGCCCGACACGATGGCGCTGTCGACCGCGTAGTCGCGCTCGCCGCCGCCGGCCGCGACGATCATGTCCATGCGGCCGAGAATGTCGGCCTGGCCCTTCAGGCCGGCGCTGTCGAGCGCCAGGCCCGCCGCATAGGTGCCGGTGCGCTGCCACTGCTCCATCTGGCGCTGATCGCCCTTCTTGGGGATCTGCGCGTCGAAGGAGGGCAGGGCGAGCGGATGCACCACATAGGGCGCGAAGGTGGTGTCGTCGTGGATCGGGGCCGCGGCGTCGTGCTTCTGCCAGTGGGTTTCGGCGCCTTCGCCGAGGCAGGAGACGAGCCCCACGCCGGTGATCCAGGCTTCGCGCGAGGCGTCAGCCATCGATCCTGACCTCCAGAGGGAAGCCGATCGCTCGCGCCACCTCGGCCATGCTGGCGCGGAAGCGCGGATCGGGGAACGGGACGATGCGGAACGTGATGTCGGCCTCGCACACGGTCTTGCCGTCGCTGCGCACGGTGGCGCGCGTCATGGCGAAGCCGGAGCCGTCGTGGACGAGGCTGGCGGTGATCGACAGCGCCGTGCCGGGAGCCACGAAGCTGCGCAGCTTCGCCTCCTTGACGGCGGCCAGGAATGGCATGCGGGAGAAGCCGTTGAGCCCGATCAGCAGCCAGCCGCAGGTCTGCGCCATCGATTCGATCAGCAGCACCCCGGGCATCAGCGGATGGCCGGGGAAATGCCCCTCGAAGATGGTGCTGGTCTGCGGGACCTGGGCATGCACCTCGATCGTCCGCGCGTCGAGATCGAGAGCGACGATGCGATCGATGAGCTGGAAGTACTCGAGTCGCATGAAGGAGCGTCACGCCCCCTTGGCAGCGACGAGCGAGTCGATCCGGGTGCAGAGATTGCCGAGAACGAAATACTGCTCGGTGGTCGCCTTGCCGTCGTTGACCTCCTGGGTCCACTGCTCCAGCGGCAGCTTGATCCCGAACGCCTTGTCGATCGCGAAGGCGATGTCGAGGAAGTCGAGGCTGTCGATGCCCAGATCGTCGATGGCGTGGCTTTCCGGCGTGATCTTCTCACGCGGAATGTCGCAGGTTTCCGAGATGATATTGGCGACGGTGTCGAACGTCGAGGACATCGATGACTCTCTGAATGCCGTGAACCCTGCCGGCACGCGCGCCTGCGCATGCCCCCCATACGGCGGCGAGTTGGTCGCCCTTCGTTCCGGTCCGTATAGCCAAGAGACCGGGGGAGCGCAATGCGCGCGGCCCGGAGATGGCCGGCCGTCCACCGCCGGACCTGTGGCGCCATGTGGGGGTCGGCGGATGCCGCGGCGGCGCCGTCACGGGCTGGGCGGCGTTCCAGGCGGGGCCGCCGGCAGGCCGGCGCAGTTGCGCCGCCCGCTGAGGACGCAATCCTGGTCCTTGCGCAGATCCGCCATGGTGGAAGCGATCCACAGGCCGGCCGCCGTGAGGGCGGCCAGCAGCGCGGCGGCGAGCAGGTTGGCGACCAGGCGTCGGCGTTCGTCGTCGGGCTCGTCGCGATGCCCATAGCGGCCGAGGTCGGGGACCGGGGGCTCAGCGGGCATCGACCGCTCCGCACGCGGCACTGGCCGCGCGCGCGGCACGAAGGGAACGACGCGGCCGCCGGCATCGCTCCGAGGATCGCCGTCCCGCCGGTCGCCGTCTTGCCGGTCGCCCTCTCGCTCGCGGCTGCTGGCCACTCGTCTCGTCCTCGGCGCCTCTGCCGGCCCACGGTCTCGCGCCACGGTCTCAAGTCCCCGGCGCGGCGCCAGTGTAGCGGTCCGGGGCGGCATCGAACACCCGCGGGGCTTGCATCAACCGGGCATCAACCTCTGGGACTGCATAAGGGTTGCGGATGCTCCGGTGCGCGCGTGATGAGGTCCTTCGCCGTCGTGCTTTGGGTGTGTGTCGGCGTCGTCGCGACGGCCGCGGCCGAGACCTATCGGGTCGGCCCCATCGAGGTTGCCGAGACGTGGGCCCGGGCGACACCGTCGGGCGCCAGCGTGACGGCCGGCTACATGCGGATCACCAATCACGGGCCGGCGCCCGATCGCCTCCTGGCCATCCGCATGGACGCCGCGCTGGCCGTCGATCTGCTGGAGCTGTCGCTCGCCGACAACGTGATGCGACTGCGCAGCCTCGGCCGCGGTGTCGAGATCGCCGCGGGCCGCACCGTCGAGTTCCGCCCCGGGGCCCCCTGGCAGGCGGTGGTCTCCGGCCTGTCGGCGCCGCTCCGTCCTGGCGACCGCCTGCCGGCGACGCTGGTGTTCGAGCAGGCCGGGGACGTCACCGTGGACCTCGTCGTGCAGCCCATCGGCACCGGCCTGCGGTGGTCGTCGGGCGGTTGAGCAGTCGCACCGTGCACACCCTGTGGGGCTGTCCCGAACCACGCGCATGGGTCCGCCGATCGCAAAAAAAGCGCTCGATCCGCCTCATCGTTGCTTAAGGGCCCACGACTATCCCGGGACCGGGCAGGGGGTGAAATCCGAGGGTTGCCATGCGGAGCCAGCCGACCGGAACGGGCATCGAGCCGGGGGCGGGCGGGCCGCGGCCGGGCGCCGCCGGTAAGGTCGGGGTGGCCGAAGCGCTGCGCGAGACCTGGCTCGAGCTCTGGTACCAGCCAATCATCGACCTGCGGCGCAAGTGCCTGGCCGGGGCCGAGGCGCTGGCGCGCATCCGCCATCCGCAGCTCGGGGTGCTGCTGCCGGGCCGCTTCCTGCCGGGTCTCGACGACGACGGCCACGTCGATCTCGCCGTCTACGCGATCGCCTCGGCCCTCGAAGACTGGGCGGTGTTCCGGGCCGCGGGCTTCAACCTGCGGCTCGCCGTCAACATTCCGGTGCATGTGCTCGGGCGGGTGCCGATCGCCGATCTCATGGCTGAGCACCGCCCGGACGGGGCTGACTGGCCCGGCCTGACCGTCGAGATCCCCGAGGATCAGATCGTCCGCGACATCGCCCAAGCCCAGGCGGTCGCTGCCGCGCTCCAGGCGACCGGCATCGCCCTGTCGATCGATGATTTCGGCGCCGGCTACGTCTCGCCGTCGACCTTGCGCGACCTGTCCTTCGCGGCGCTCAAGCTCAACCACAGCTTCGTCAAGGACTGCGCCACCGACGCCACCAACGCGGCGATCTGCCAGACCGCCGTCGATCTCGCCCATCGGTTCGGCAGCGTCGCGGTGGCCGAAGGGATCGAGAGTCTCGCCGATCTCCAGGCGCTCCAGATCATGGGCTGCGACTTCGGGCAGGGTGTCCTGCTGGCGCCGCCGATGCCCAAGGACCGCTTCCTCGCCCTGCTCCGGCAGCGCGTCGCCCGATCGCCGTCATCTGCGGCGCCATCATCCGCGGCGCCGTCACGGCCCGCCGCCGGGGCGGGCTGATCCTCACGCCTTCGGCTCGGGGAAGAAGGGCGCGACGCCCGCCGGCAGCGGCACCCGGAACACGTCGAGCGTCATCGCCACCAGGGCGTAATAGCCGAGGATGCCGACGAACTCGACCATGCCGGCATCGCCCAGCAGGCTGTGCAGCCGCGCATAGGTACGGTCGGAGACGCGGCGGCGGGTATACAGCTCGGTCACGAAGGCGTGGACGGCGCGCTCGTCGGCCGGCGCCCGTGCCGGCACCCGGCCGGCCCGCAGAGCCGCGAGGGTCGAGGGCTTCACGCCGGCCTTCTCGGCGATCGGGGCGTGCACATGCCATTCGTACTGGGCGCGCCACAGCCGCGCCGTGACCAGGATGGCGAACTCCGACAGGCGGGCCGGCACCACGGTGCCGTAGCGGCAATGGGCGCCGAGCGCCTGGGCGTGCGCCCCGTAGGCGGGCGCGTGCAGGAACACGCCGAACGGGCCGCCGAGCCCGATGCCGCCGCCGCGCGGCCCGCTCCGCATGGCATCCAGGAGGGCGCGCTGGGCCGGGGCCAGCGTCGCCTCGGCGAGCGCCGGCAGCCGATAGGCGGGCGGCTTCGCCGCCGCCGTCCTCGCAGGTGCTTTCCTGGCCGGTGCCTTCTTGGCCGCAGGCTTCTCGGCCCCGGCGGCCGGGCGGGTGCGGGGGGCGGCGGGGCGGGCCATGGCGGTGTCTCCGGATGCGGCGGCCGGGCGGCGGCCGGCGAGGCTTGTCCGATTCCGCCGCGACCGACAACGCCGCCGGCGCGTCACCGCGCGCCGCGCCGGAGCGCCGAGCCGACACGATCGTTCCAATTTTACCGATCGGCTGAACCGCGGTGCAAAGCCCATGTGCAAATGTCGGCGGCGGGACGACGGGACGGAGGCAGCCGGATGTGGGCCACGCTGGTGCCGGTGATCATGCTGGCGATGACCATGCTTCAGGGCGGCGGCGAGCCGAGCGAGACCGCCATGCGGGCCGCGGTGGAGCGCAGCCTGGCCGACCAGGTGCGCGCCGTCGTCGACCACGTCGCCGAGACCGAAGGCAGCGTCGGGGTGGCGCGCATTCGGCGTGCCGGCACGGCGCTGTTCGAGATCCGCCGCTTCAGCAAGCAAAGCTGCACCCGGACGGCGGATGGTGACCACCTGTGCGGCTTCACGGTCGAGGTCGGCACCGTGGCGGGGCCGCTGGAGCGGACCGTGCTCGGGCGCTTCCGCAGCGGGCCGGGCGGCCTGCTCTCCATGCGGGCCGCCTGACCGGGCGGCCGCCACGCCGCGGCGGGCGCACATCTGCCATGCCGACCCGCCGCATGGTATAGGCTCGGCCGCAGGCGCGGCGCACCGCTCGGCGATTCGCGCCTCGCCCACCCGATCGATCCAATCCCATCCGCCCGCCGGACAGGACGGAGCAGCAGGACAGAGCATGAAAGCCGCCCTGGTGTTCGCCGGTCGCACGGCGGCCGGCACCACGTTCCGGCCCTATCGATCGCGCCCCTTCCTGGCGACGCTCGCGGCGAGCGGCATCGAGCCGGTGGTGGTCGATGTCGATCTCGGTCCCGACGAGCCCGGCCCGTGCACGCCGGTCGAGCTCGCGGGCCTCGTCGGCTATCACAACGCGGTCGACCGGCTGCCGCTGATCGTCGCCCAGGAGCGCGTCGACGTGGTGCAGACCTTCGGGGCGACCATCGACCTTGACCCGGTGTGGCGCCACGCCGCCCGCGCGGCGCGGCCGATCCTGCATTACGTCGCCTCCGAAGGCGCGATCGAGGACGGGTCGACGCCCGCATCGGGGCTGATCGATCTGGCGCGGCGCGGCCGCGGGCTGCCCCATGTGCGGGCGCGGCGCGCCTCCCGCCACGTCTCCGCGCTGATCGGATCGAACCGCGCCGACATCGGCCGGCACGTCCGCGACGGCTTCTTCCCGCGCGCCCGCTTCTCGGTGGTGGCGCCGCCGCCGGCGCCGCGTCCGGTGAGCACCAACGGTCCCTCGCCGGTGCTGGAGCAGCGGTTGCCGGTGTTCGGCTTCCACGATCCTGACGCCGATCCCGAGCGTCTCGACTTCCTGCTGCGCGCCGTCGCGCTGACCGGGCAGACCGGCCTGTTCGCCCTGCGCATCGCGCCCGCCGCCCTCGCCGAAAGGATCGCCCTGCCGCCGTCGGTGACGGCGGTCGATGCCGTCTCGCCGGAGGCATTCCTGCGCGACGTCGACGTGCTGATCGTGCCGCGCGCCGACGACCGCGCTCTCGCGGCCGTGGTGGCGGCGCTCGCGGCGCGCCGCAGCGTGGTGGTGCCCGACACCGGCGCTGCCGCCGAGCTGGTCGGCTACGGGCGGCGCGGCCTGCTCTACGCCGCCGGCAGCGCCTACGAGCTGGCGATGGCCCTCAACGTGATGGCGGAGGCGTGGACCAACCGGCCATTCTCGTTCGAGGGCGTCGACGAGGCGATCGCCCGCACCGCCCCGGAGGCGGTCGCGGCCGTGTTCGCGGCGGCGTGGCGCCGGCTCCCGGGACGAGGCGACGCATAGCCATGGCGCCCTTCGATCCGACCATCGGGCTGATCGTTGTGGGCCGCGGCGATCCGCGGCTCGCCGGCGCGACCCTCGCCTCCCTGCGCCACTGGCGCAGCCCACCCAATCGCGTGGTGCTGGCGGTGCCGAAAGGGCGCGAGCACGCCTTCGCGGCGATCGCGGCGAGTGCGGCCGTCACCCTGGTGGCGACCGCCGAGGCGGATGTGCTCGCCGCCGGCCTCGCGGCGCTCGCCGATCATGTCGAGCTGGTCGTCGCGGCCCCCGAGGGGGTCGTGTTCGAGCCCGGCTGGCTCGACGCCATGCGCGACCGCGCCATGCTGTTCGAGGATCTGGTCGGCGGGATCGATCTCGTCCATCGCGCCGTCAAGATCACGCCCGAGGGCGATGCTCCGCTCGCCGAGCCGGCGCACGATGCGCCGATGCACGACGCGCCCATAGCCGAGCGCTGGCTGCTGCCGACACTCCGCCGCGTGGTGCGGGCGCGCAGCCTGATGGGCGCGCTGCTGTGGGCCCGCGTCGCGGTGCTGCCGCAGATCCGCCTGGCGACGGCGGGGGAGGGCGGCGACGCCATCGCGTTCGTGCTCGCCCTCGATCAGCTCGCGCGGCGCGGCCGCACCGAGATGGGCTTCACCCGGCACGCCCGCCATCTCCGCCTGCTGCCGGAGCGCCGCACCGGCTTCGATGCCGGCTACGGGCTGTACCGGCGCCTGGAGCAGGTCGCCGAGGCGCGTCGCGCCGCCGCGGTGGGCGCGCCGACGGCGAGTCATCTCGACTTGCGCGTCGAGCGGCTGCGGCTTCTGGCCGAGCAGGCGGTGCGGGCGCTGATCGGCCGTGCCGGCAAGCACAATGCCGCGACCTTCCTGAAGGGCGCGCTCGCTGCCCGCCGCGACGGCCTCGCGGTCCGCCGCACCGTGCTGCGCGACCTGCGCGAGCTGCGCTGACGCGGCGCGCTCTCGGCGCTTCTCCGGATCAGCAGCTATAGGTGCCCTGGAGGTGCATGATGCGCTCCTGCAAGCGCATCTCGCGGATCACCTCGGCGTGGTGCCAGGCGAGTTCGGCCAGGAGATCGGTGCGTGACAAGAGGTCGACGAGCCGGCCGTCGTCGAGCACCACGAGATGGTCCGGCCCGTCGGGGGCGAGCAGCGCCAGCGCCTCCGGCACCATGGTGTCGGGGCCGGCCTGGATGGTGAGCCGGTCCATGGCGTCGGCGACCGTCAGGGCGCGCGGCGGCGTCTCGGGATGGCGGGCGACGGCGCCGGTGACGCCGCGGCCGGTCAGAACGCCGACGACTGTCCCGCCATCCAGCAGCACCGCGAGAGCATCGAGTCGCCGCTCCGTCATCAGGGCGGCCGCGATGTCGAGCCGGACGTCGACCGCCACGGTGGCGGGCCGTGGTTGCCGCAGCTCGGCGAGCCGCCGCAGCGTGCGGAACGGGCGGTCGACGCCGACCGTCATCGCGCCGCCCGGGTGGCGCGGGCGAGCCGGTGGCGGGCGGCCGCGACGAGCGCCAGCCCGATGGCCGCCGCCGTGAGGTCGACGGCGAAGTCCGCCAGCCGCGCATGTCGCCCCGGGACGGGGATCTGGGCGAGCTCGATCGCCGCCGTGAAGCCCGCGGCGAGCAGCAGGTGGATGGGAAGGCGGCCCGGCAGTGCGAGGCCCGCGGCGACGCCGAGCACCAGGAACGCCAGCGCGTGCTCGGCCGCGTGCGGCCCGGTGACCGGGCGCAGCCCCGGCGGCACCACCGACAGGAGCAGGATCGAGGCCGCTCCGATCGCGGTCGCCACACGGGCGAGAGGAAGCCCGAGGGTGACGGGCCACGACGCCACCACGGCGCGTCCGCTCCCGCGATCGGGGGTGATCGACGTCATGCGTGGGCGGCGGATGCGCGAAGCTCGGCCGCGAGCGCGATGTAGTGAGTGCCGATCTGGTCCCAGCCGTAGCGCTCGGCGGTGGCGCGGGCGCCGCGGCACAGGCCCGCATAGGCGGTGGGGTCGGCGAACACGCGGCGCACCTTGTCGGCGATGTCGTCGGCGTCGGGCGCGATGTGGAAGCCGTTGACGCCGTTGGCGAGGTAATCCTCGATGCCGCCCACCGGCGTCGCCAGCACCGGCACCTCGCTCGCCAGCGCCTCCATGCAGACGAGCGAGAAGGTCTCGTAGGAGGTCGGGAACACGAAGGCGTCGGCCGCCGCATAGAACGCCTCGACGTCGTGGCGGGCGCCGGCGAAGACCAGCCGGTCCCCGGCGCGGCGGGCGAGCCGCCGGTAGGGCGCCGGGTTCTCGGAGCCGACGACGAGAAGCCAGGTGTCGTCGTCGAGACGGTCGAGCGCGCCGATCGCATGGGCGAGGCCCTTGCGGTCGAACTCGTGGCCGATGAACAGGAGGAGCCGCGCCGCGGCCGGGATGCCGAACTCGGCGCGGATGCGGGCTCCGGCGGCCGGGTCCGGGCGGAAGCGGGCGAGGTCGATGCCATTCGGGATCACCCGGATGCGCGC
The DNA here is from genome assembly GCF_964266735.1 of Rhodoplanes sp. P11. Taxonomy (NCBI): domain Bacteria; kingdom Pseudomonadati; phylum Pseudomonadota; class Alphaproteobacteria; order Hyphomicrobiales; family Nitrobacteraceae; genus Rhodoplanes; species Rhodoplanes sp. P11. Next base: position 106,354 of record NZ_CAXWGY010000022.1, on the reverse strand, counting down.
GGGCGGCACGCCGTAGTGACGCTGAAGCTCGCCCGCTACCCGCGACGACACCGCGACGAACATGCGATAGCGCAGGCCGCCGATCATGATGCGGTCGCGCATCGCCACCCACAGATGGGTCGGGTTCAGCAGCCAGCGCCAGCTCCCGGCGCGGCGCTTCTCGGCGAGATTCTCGGCATTGACGGCGTGCACCACGAGCACGTCGCCATACAGGCTGTCGCCGTGGCTGATCACGACGGCATCACGATGCCGCTCGGCCGCGCGCGTCGCCGCCAACGTGAACAACGGCACCACCAGGGCGCGGCCGAGATGGCGCAGCGCCCCACGGGTCGGCACGCGGGCGAGCCAAGGCGCGACACGCTCCACGATGGTGCGGTCGTCGACCTTGCTGCCGACGGTGCTGGCGATCACGGTGTTCTGCACGCCGGCGCGGCCGAACACGCCGGCGAGTTCGAGCGCGACGGTCTCGACCCCGCCGACCGAGCTCAGTTCCTGGACAATCTGAATGATTTCGAGTGTCATGAGCGGATGATCGGGGTTGGCGCGGCATGAGCCGAACCACGATGGTTCGGGGTGGGACGGGCCGCCTTCCGGCGGCTCCTGCTCTCGTGAGATCCCCTCTCGTGAGATCTGCTCGCGTGAAATTTGATCTCGTGAGATCTGCTCTCGTGACGGCTGCTCTGGCGGCGGCTCTGGCGCTGATCCCGGCGGCACCGTTGGTCTCCCGCGTTCCGGTGCAGGCGCAGCCTGCCGGGCGCGCCGGCGGCGATCTCGGTGCCGTGCCGCTGCGCTGGCGCGTCGGCGGCGGCAATCTGGTCACCCATCTGGCCGGCGCCGAGAGCCGTCAGCTCTACACCGCGCTCACCGGCATCGGGGCCCGGCTCGGCCGCATGGATTCCTACGGCTGGCGCGATCTCGCCCGCCGGCCGACGCCGCAGGACTTCGAGGCGGCGATGCGCGAGGCGCACCGCAACGGCATCGTGCCCATCATCCTGCTCGAGTACGAGGGCAGCTATCAGTTTCTCGACCCGCCGCAGCCGATCGGCTCCTACGACGATTGGTATGCGGCCGGTCGCGTTCATGCCGAGCGGTTCCGTCCCGACGGCACGTTCTGGCGCGAGCACGGCATCCGCGGCTTCGGCGTCACCGTCTACACGGCGATCAACGAGCCCGACGTGCAGGCCACCATTCCGCACGCCGCCTATCGCGACGCGCTCGCCGGCTTCGCCGACGGTGTCCACAGCATCGATCCGGCGTTGCGTGTCGTGCCCGGCGGCTTCGCCACCTGCAACTCGCACGGCGACGCGATGCTGCGCGGCTATGGTCCCGCCATCGCCGATCTCCTGGAGAGCGGGCGCCTCGACGGCATCGACCTGCACACCTACTACAATGCCCGCTGGTTCCCGCTGACCCGCGGCCGCACGGTCTCGGCACAGGGCTGCTTCGATCGCGTCAAGGCGGCGCTCGGGCTGCGCCGCGACATCGCCTTCTACGCCACCGAGTTCAACGTCGCGCAGGTGGAGGACTGGGCCGATCCGCGGCTCGCCGCGAGCCTGTTCCTGACCGGCCTGTGGGATCATCTCGGCGTGGTCCGCGCCGACCGCCGCAGCAGCGCCACCGTGCTGGCGTTTCCGTGGAACCTCGCCGACACCGGCCGCATCGAAGGACCCGCCTACGCGATGGCGGCGGCGGAGGACCCGTGGCGGCCGGATCTGCGCGCCGAGGCGCTGCGCCTCGTGCTCGATCTCGCCGGCGACATGCGCTTCACGGCGCTCGATCCGGATCGCAGCGGCACCTACCGGCTGGAGGGCGACGACGGCATGCTGCTGGTCTGGCAGAACCGTCCGGGCTGGACCGACCGGCCCGGCCCCACCTGGACGGTGGAGCTGCCCGGCTGGGCCCGGATGGCCGAGCTGTGGGGCTTCGACGGTCTGCGTCGGGTGGTGCCGGTGCATGGGGGAATGAACGAGCTGGCGGGGCTGGCGGAGAACGAGACTCACATGGTGCGACTGCGGCGGACGGAGGAGCAGCGCGAGCAGGGCAGTCGACGTTGAGCGATCACCGGGTTGGAGCATGGTTGCCGATGTCCGAACGCGATAGCGGCGAACGACGGTCAGATCCAACAATATCGATTTTCTCACGCGGAATTGTCCGGCCCGCGGCCGACAACCAAGATGTCGCGAGGGCCTCGGCGACCGCTTTGTAGGTAAAGCGGGTTAGGACGTTCCGGCGGGATGCGGGCGCCCGGGTGGCGCGCTCGTCCGGGTCGCCGGCGATCGTGTCGAGAAGTGTGGCGAGCGCGGCGGGATCGTGCTCCGGCACGATCCAGCCGCCGTCGCCGACCACATCGGGGATCGCCCCGCAGGTCGAGCCGATCACCGGCACGCCGCAGCTCTGCGCCTCGACGATGACGCGGCCGAACTGCTCGCGCACGGCGCCCGTCGTGCGGGTCAGCAGGATCAGCGCGTCGAGCCCGTGCATCACGCGCGCCACCTCGGCCGGCGACGCCCAGCCGCGCAGCGTCACCCGGTCGCCGAGGCCGAGCGCCGCGATGCGGGCGCGTAGCGCCGGCTCGTGCGGCCCCTCGCCGACGATGACGAGCGACACCGGCGTGGACGTCCGCGCCATGGCGTCGAGCGCATCGTCGAGCCCCTTCTCCGCGATCAGCCGCCCGACATAGCCGAGCCGAAGACCGGGCGGCCGCGGCGCGTCGCCGGGGTCGGCCGCGACCGCGTCGGCTGGTTGAAACACGTCCTGGTCGACCCCGTAGCCGATCATGGTGACAGGCCCCGCATAGCCGCGCGCCCGGCACACCTGCGTGGCGTCGGGGCTGCGCGACAACAGATGCGCGGTGTGGCGCAGCACGTGGCGGCGGATCGCCTCGAACGGTGGCGGCAGCCGCTTGAGGATGTTCTGGTCGACCTCCAGCACCAGCGCGGCGCGCCGCTTCAGCAGGCTCGCCTGGAGCGCCACCAGGCTCCACGGCTCCTCCCACAGATGGATCACGTCGGGATCGAGCTGCCGCAACAGCCGGCGCAGGCCGGGATAGACGTGCAGGTACCAGCCCATCGGGCCGGCGCGCGGCAGGCGGATCGGCATCACATGCACGGTGACGCCGGGATCGTCGGGCGGATCGGCCGTCAACACGCGACCGAACTCGTGCCAGGTCGCCGGCACCACGAGATGCACGTCGAGCTCCGGCCGATCGGCGAACGGCGCGTAGCGGCGTCGTCCGATGGCGCGGCTCACCGCCGGATGCGCGATCGAGACGACACGCAGCGGGCGTGCCTCAGACACGGCCGAGCACCCGCGCCGCGATGCCGGTCATCCCGGTGAGATGTGCCTCGGCGAGCGCCAGCCGCCGGTGCGAGCCGACCAGCGTGTTGCGCGGCAGGCTGAAGGGGTCCTGGTCGCGCCGCACCAGGCCCTTGCGGGTGGTGGCGGCGCTGTCGTAGCCGGCCTCGCGCACCAGCGCGAAGTCGCGCGGCCCGCAGTCGCCGGCGCGTCCGTACGGAAACGCGAAGTGGCGCACCGGCAGGCCGAGCCGCTCGCGCAGCCGCGCCCGGCTGCCGGCGATCTCGGCGGCGGCGTCGGTCGGCGCCAGGGCCGAGATGCGGGCATGGGTCACCGTGTGGGCGCCGATCTCGACCAGCGGATCGTCGCGCACCGCGTCGAGCATCTCCCACGACATCGCGTGCCGCCGGTGGAGGGCGTCGGCATCGACGCCATTCTCGGCACAAAAGGCGGCGTAGCGCCGCGCCGGATCGGTGCGGTCCCAGTCGGCCGCGATGCGGGCGAAGGCGTCGCGCTTCTCCGCCGCGGTGGGCACGGCATGGATGACGCCATCGACCATCACGCGGTCGCGCTGCATCAGTACATCCTCCAGGCCGGCGCCCCACATCGGCATGGTGCCGTCGGGAATCCCGGTGGTGACGAACAGCGTCACCGGCACGCCGTGGCGGCGAAACAGCGGCACCACCGCCTCGAAGGTGTCGCGATAGCAGTCGTCGACCGAGAAGTTGACGAAGCGGTCGCCGGTCTCGCCGCGGCGGCTGCGGCGCAGCGCCTCGTCGATCGTCACCACCGACCAGCCGGTGCGCGTCAGGTAGCCGAGCAGGCGGTCGAGAAAGCCGAGGTCGAGATAGAAGTCGCGGTTCGGCAGCTCCTCCCACTGCTCGGTCGGTGCCGCCCGATGGAACGTGAACAGGCAGCCGCGCGAGCCGAGCAGCAGGTCGGTGGCGGCGCCGAGCGGCCGCACCAGATGCTCGGCTCCGGCGAGCCAGGTCGAGAGGGCGACGCGGGCAGAGGTCATCGGCGTCTCCAGCGGTTCACGGCGGTGTCGCGGATATGGGCGAGGACGGCCCGGCAGGTCGCCGGCATCAGCACGGCGGCAGCGAGCGCGATGGTGGCGAGGCAGGCGGCGGCGCCGGCGGCGAGGCGTGGCACCAGGCCGGCCATCTCGCCCTGGATCAGCCAGCCGGCGCCGAGCATCACGGCGGCGGGGCCGCAGCCGATCAGCACCAGCACGGCGAGGCGGCCACGGCATTCGAGCGCCAGCACGGCGCCGCCGAGCAGCACCAGGCTGCGCACCGCCTCGCCGAGCCCGAGCAGCAGCGGGCCGGCGTCGGTGGTCTGCTGAAGGCCCGAGGTGGCCAGGTTGACGGCGACGTTGGCGGCGTAGGCGGTCACCAGCACGAAGGCGGCGCGGGCGTTGCGGCCGGTGCTGTTGAGGGTGCGCAGCAGAATCCAGCCGAGCGTCGAGGCCCACAGGCCGACTGCGATGCCGCGCAGCGTCTGGCTGGTCAGCACCACGCCCTGCTCGGTGAAGGCGCCGCGGAAGAACACGAGCCGCACCACGTCGGGCGCGAACACCACCAGGAACGCCGAGGCCGGCAGCGCCAGGGCGAGCACCGGGGCGGCGAGCGCCTCGATGCGGGCGCGCTGGTCGGCCGGCGGCCGGCTGGACAGCACGCCGAGGCCGACCGGCTGGCTGACCAGCAGGAGGGCGCTGTCGGTGAGGGTGCGGGCGTAATCCATCGAGGCGACGGTGCCGGTGCCGATGCGCGACGCCATCAGCCGCTCGACCCAGATGTTGATTTGCTCGGCGAACGGCAAGGCGAGCAGCGGCCGCAGCCGGCCGAGGAAGTCGAGGCCGGCCTCCATCACCAGCGCCGGGCGGGCCCCGGCGAGGCTGAGATGGCCCTCGCGCCACAGCGCCCACACGCCCCAGGCGGCGAGACCGTTGAACGCGATGGTGAAGGCCCAGGCGAGGAGGTCGATCCGCCCGGTCAGCGCCAGCAGCACCAGTCCGATCATGATGCAGACGTTGAGGAGCCCGGCCCGCAGATTGGTCAGCCGGGCGCGGCCGAGCGCGATCTCGCCGGCGGCGAGGCAGTTGAGCGCCACCGAGGCCGGCATGCCGAGCGCCATGATGCGCACGAAGTCGAGCGTCATGGCGCGGCCTTCCGCCACGAAGCCGCCGACGACGGCGTCGACCCACCAGGCGCCGGCGGCCTGCACGGCGAGCATCAGCACCACCGCCAGCAGCGTCAGCGCGACCGTGAGAGCGGCGAGCCGCTCGGGGGCGTCGCCGCGCAGCTGCGCGTCGCGCTGGCCCGGGATCATGATGGCCGGCACGCTCTCGTTCTGAAGGAAGGCGAGCGGCAGCAGGATCGCCGTGAGGGCGCCGCGGAAGCCGTCCGCCACCAGCGAGGCGCCGAGCACCTGGGCCATGGTCAGCTCGCGGGCGAAGCCGAGCAGCTTGCCGACCAGGGCGCCGCCCATCAGCCCCGCCACCATCCGGCGGCGCGATCGCGCGGGGCTTCCGCTCGGCGGATCGTCGTCGACCACGGCGGGGGTCATCGGATGGTCCGGGGCGGCCCGGCGGGACCCGGCGTGCGCGGCCGCACCCTGGCGGCGGCCGAGGCGGCCGCGGCCGGTGCCGCGGCGGCCGCCGCGGGGGCGAGCGCCACGAAGGTCCAGAACAGGAAGCCCAGCTCGCCCGACGCGATGCTGGCGAGCGGCATCTGGAACAGGGCGCCGCAGGCCAGCGCCCCGATCACCACCGCCTCGCGGTCGCCGACCCGGGCGGCCGCCGCGATCGCGGTGCCGGCCGCCCACACGAAGCCGGCGAGGCAGACCAGCCCGACCGCGATGCCCATGGCGACCCAGCACGCGACGATCATGCCGTCGATCGCCATCACGCCGGCCGAGCCGACGTCGCCGACCGTGAAGCCGGAGCCGAACAGGGTGCCGTCGCCCTGGCTCCACAGAGTGACGTACTGCTCCAGGCGCTCCTGGAGGCTGCCGTCCTGGCTGCCGTCCGACAAGGTGGCAAGGCGATCGCCGATCACCTCGCCGAACGGCGTCAGCGTCGCGGCGACGATCGCGGCGGCGGCGAGGCCCGCCAGGGTGACGCCGGCGCGCCGCCGCGTCACTGCGAAGGCGAGGCAGAACAGGAGGCCGACGGCGAGCGACAGCCAGGCGGTGCGGTAGAGCGACAGCAGGAAGGCGAGCGCCGCCGGCGCCACCAGCAGCACCTGCCAGCCGGGGCGTAGGAAGCCGACCAGCAGCAGGCCGACTGCCGTGAAGGTGGCGAAGCTCGCCGGCCCGTTGAGAGTCGAGAAGGTGCGCACCCCGAACGGGATCGGCTGGCCCGCCGACATGATCGGCGCGAAGCTCATCCAGTAGCGATCCCAGTCGGGCGGGGCGACGTACTGCCAGATGCCGTAGAGGCCGATGATCGGCAGGATGACCACGAAGGCGCCGGCGGCGCGGCGCACCAGCTCGTCGGCGCGTGCCGCGTCGATCAGGGCGGCGGCGTAGACGAGCGGCACCGCCCATTTGAGCGCCCCCGAGGCGGCGTTCATCCAATCGCCCTGGATCATCGACAGCGCGGTCGCGTAGGCCACGCAGGCGCCGACCAAGAGCAGCGGGCCGAAGCGGCGGTCGAACGGGCGGTCGCTCTCCAGCCGCCGCCACAGCGCCGGCAGCACGGCGAGCAGCGCCAGCAGCGGGCCGACCAGCATCAGGCCGGCCTGGTCGTAGCCGGCCGAAAGGTCGACCAGGCGGCGCACGAAGGGCGCGAAAGCGAACAGCACGAGGGCGGCTTGCAGATGCTCGCCGGGACCGCGCCGCCAGGCGTACCAGCCGACGGCGCCGCAGCCGAGCACGAACACCGGCCGGGCGAGGCCGCCCAGCATCGGGCCGGCCACCGCGGTGGCGGCGAGGAGGAGCGCGGCCGGCACCCAGCCCGGAACCGGGAGGAGGGCCCGATCGTCGGCCGCGAGCAGCCGGCTCATCGCGACGCTCCGGCGGCGACGCGGGCGATCACGGCGGCGACCGCCTCCTGCATGGCCTCGACGCCGTAGAGGGTGTGGGCGCGGGCGGCGGCGCGCGCGCGCTGCGCCGCGAGCCCGTCGGGAGCCGCGAGGGTGCGGGCGATGGCGGCCGCGAGCGCGGCGTCGTCGGCGGGCGGCACCAGCGTGCCGGCGGCCCCGTGATCGAGGATCTCGGCGGCGGCGCCCGCATCGGTGGCGATCACCGGGGTGCCGGCCAGCATCGCCTCGACCAAGGTGCGGCCGAACGGCTCCGGCGCCACCGAGGGATGGACCATCACGTCGACCGCCTGCATCAGCAGCGGCACGTCGGCGCGGTGGCCGAGGAAGCGGACCCGTTCGGCGAGCCCGAGAGCCGCGGCCTGCGTGTGCAGGGCGGCGGCATAGTCCTGCTCGCCGAACAGCGCGTCACCGACCACGATGGCGCCGACGCCGGGGAGGGCGGCGAGCGCATCGAGCAGCACATGCTGGCCCTTCCACGGGGCGAGGCGGCTGAACACGCCGACCAGCGGCCCGTGGGGCAGGCCGAGGGCGGCGCGGATCGCCGCCGGCGGCCGCGGGTCGCGCGCGACGGCGACGCCGTTCGGCACGATCTCGACCAGATCGGTCCGGCCGCCTGCCGCCGTGAAGGCCGCCGCGGCCGGCGCCGAGGGCACCACCACGCGGGCCGCGAAGCGGTTAGCCAGCGTCACCTGGAGGCGGCGCTGGGCGGAGCCGAAATGGCTGTCGTCGATGATGTCGTGGAGGTGCCAGACCAGCGGCCGGCGGGCGACCGCGCCGGCCAGCGCGGCGAGCACGAACGCCTTCTGCGAGTTGGCGTAGACCACGTCGTGGCGGCGCGCCGTGCGGGCGATCTCGACCGCGACGCCGGCAAGCCGACCGGCCAGCGGCGCGGCACGCCACAGCGAGGCGTCGCGCTTGACCGCCGACAGGCCGCGCCCGAACCGCGACCTCACCACGGCGAGCCCGGTGCGTCGCATCGCCTGATCGAGCGGGCCGTCCTCGAACAGGAACGCGGTGGCGCCCTGCCAGCGCCGCACGACGTCGAGCAGCACTAGCTCGGCCCCCGCGATGGCGCTGGTGTGGTTGACGAACATGACCCGCGGGCTCGCCATCAGGCGGCCCCGAGATAGGCGACGGGTCGCACCGGACGGGAGTCGTAGAGCGGCAGGTCGTCGGACTTCACCATGGTGATGGTGAGGCCGAACACATTGCCGCCGGCGGCGCGCAGGCCCTCGATGGTGACGGCGGCGCCGACCACCGACGAGCGGCCCCAGCGGGCGCAGCACAGCACCCCGTCGACATGCTTGGCGAGGATGTGGGCGTCCATCAGCACGTCGGCGGGCGGGCTGTCGATCAGCACCAGGTCGTAGCTCTCGGCGAAGCGCAGCACGTCCGGCATCGCCTTGCTCATCAGCAGCTCTGTCGAGGCCGCGGTGGCGCGGCCGGCCGGCAGCGCGTCGAGGTTCGGGATGCCGGTGCGCACCACCGCCTCGCGCAGCGGGAACTTGCCGGCCAGCACCGCGGCGAGGCCGGGGCTGCCCGGCAGGTCGAGCGCCGCCGCGACGGCGGGCCGCCGCATGTCGGCCTCGATCACCAGCACGCGGCGGCCGGTGGCGGCGACCAGCTGGGCGAGGGCCAGGGTGGTGAAGGTCTTGCCCTCGCCCGGCCCGGGCGAGGTGACGAGGACGGAGCGATAGCGCGCGTTCGAGCCGGCCAGCACGATGCCGGCATAGAGCTTGCGCAGCGCATCCTGGAGGCCGGGATCGCGCCGCGCCTGCTGGAGCGCCGCGGGTAGGGGCAGCTCGCTCTGCCGGCTCCACAGGAGGCCGAGCACCGGGGTGGCCGGCGCATCGGCGACGCGCGGCAGCTCGGCGAAGATCGGCGCTCCGGTGACCACCGCGAGATCTCCGGAGGCCCGCACGCTGCCGTCGGCACGGTCGCGCAGCAGCGCCGCCGCGGCGGCCAAGAGCGTCGCGATGGTGAGCCCGGCGGCCAGGAAGGGCAGCTTCTTGGGGAAGAACGGCTGGGTCGGATACTCGGCCAGGCTGACCAGCCGGGTGCTGCCGAGCATCACGCGGCGCTCGGTCTCCAGCTCGCTCGCCCGCTTGTACAGCTCCGAGTACTTCTGCCGCTTGATATCGGCCGAGCGCACCATGCTCTCGATGGAGGCTTCGTCGGCGGTGGCGTCGGCGACCTCGGCCTTCACGGCCTCGACCTGCTTGCGCAGCGTCGCCACCAGGGTGTCGGCGGCGTCGAAGGTCTTGCGGGCGCTCGTCGTGATGGTGGCGACCTCCTGGGCGAGACGCTCGACCAGGATGTCGCGCTCGCGCTGGAGGGCGCGCAGCGACGGGTGGCGATCGCCGAGCGTGAACGAGGTGTTGGCGAGCTGCGCCGACACGGTGGCGATCTGCTGCTTGAGATCCGCGACGGTGCGGCTGGCCAGCACGGCGGGCGCATCGGCGAGGCCACGGGCCTGGCTGGTCTCGATCTCGCGCAGGCGGGCGGCGGCCTCGGCGCGCGCCGCCTCGGCGGCGGCGAGCTGCTGGCTGATGCTGCTCAGCCGCTCCGAGCCGATCGGCGCGGTGGCGCCCCGCATCAGCCCCTTGGCGCGGCGGAACTCCTGGATGGTGGCGTCCTTCTCGCGCACCTCGGCGTCGAGCTGGCCCAGCTCCTTCCACAGCCAGGCGGCGGCGGCCTCGCGGCTCGCCGAGAGGCTCGCCTTCTGATCGTCCAGGAAGGCGGTGACGAGGGCGTTGGCGAGCGTCTGGGCGACGTCGGCGAGCGGCGACGCATAGGAGATGTTGATGACCCGCGAGCGGCCGACGGTGCCGACCCGGTAGCGCGCCATCACGTACTCGATCAACGCCTCGCTGTCGGGGGCGAGCTTGTCGCAGCTCTCCTGCCGGGACGGCAGCAGCAGGCCGACGAGGCCGCGGCCCTTCTCGTGGCGGCACTCGCGCATCACCGCGTCGTGGGCACCCGGCATCGCCATGGCGAGCCGCATCACCCGCGGCGAGCGCACCAGCAGAAGCTGGCTCTCGAGGTCGGCGGGATCGCCGATCTTCTGGGCCCACGCGGCCGAGGCGTTGGCGACGCCCGGCTCCGGCTCGGCGACGATCACCGAGCCGGTGGCGAGATAGCTGGTCGGCAGCACCAGGAGGGCCGCGACGGCGAGCGCCGTGACGGCGCCGAACACCGCGGCGGCGAGGCCACGGCGGCGCCACAGCCGGACCAGCAGGCCGGTGCGGCGCGGAACGCCGGCGAGATCGGCGACGGGGGCGAGGGTGACCATCGGGCGTCCCTCTAGGCGAAGCTGCGGCCGGCGAGCACGGCCGCCGGGTTGCCGCCGGTGCCGGCCTCGCGGTCGCGCCGGCCGGCTTCGACCTGACGGTCGACGAAAGCGGAGAACTCGGCCCGGAACCGCTCGGCCGAGAAGCGCGCCGCGTGGGTGCGGCAGACGGTGCGCGAGAACATGTGCTCCTGCGCCACGAAGCTGCGCACGCAGGCCGCGATGTCGGCCGGATCGGGGGTCGGGAAGAACAGGCCGGAGCGCTGCGGCAGCGCCGACGAGACGATCTCGCGGGCGCCGCCGCGGCCGAGCGCGAGCACCGGCGTGCCCTCCGACATCGCCTCCACCATGATGATGCCGAAGTCCTCCTCGGCCGCGAACACGAAGGCGCGGGCGGTCGCCATCAGGTTGCGCAGATGATCGTCGCTGACGAAGCCGGCGAACGACACGTTGGGGGTGGCGATGCTGCGCAGGCGCGGCGCCTCGGGGCCGTCGCCGGCGACGATCAGCGTGAGATCGGGCAGCGCCGCGAAGGCGCGCACCACGGCCTCGATGTTCTTGTAGGGGACGAGGCGGCTGGCGGCGAGGAAGTGCGGGCCGCGGATCACGTCCGGGCGCGGCTTCGCCAGGGTGACGGGCGGATAGATGACCTGGGCGGTGCGGCCGTAGACCCGGCGGATGCGCCGCGCCACGAAGGCCGAGTTGGCGATCATCGCATCGGGGCCGTGCGCGGTGCGGCTGTCCCACAGCCGCATCCGGTGCAGGATGGCCCGCGCGATGGCGCTCTTCAGGCCGGTGGCGTAGCCGCTCTCGCGCAGATAGCTGTGCTGGAGGTCCCAGGCGTAGCGCATCGGCGAGTGGACATAGGAGACGTGGATCTGGTCCGGCCCGACCAGGACGCCCTTGGCGACCGCGTAGCTGGACGACAGGACGAGGTCGTAGCCCGACAGATCGAATTGCTCGATCGCGATCGGCATCAGCGGCAGGTAGGAGCGGTGGCGCGAGCGGATCGCCGGCAGCCGCTGGAGAAAGCTGGTGGTGGCCTGGCCATAGCCGATGCGCGCCCGGTCGGCGTCGGAGAGCACGTCGAACAGGGTGAAGACGTCGGCGTCGGGGTAGCACTGGAGGATCTCGCGGAGCACCCGCTCGGCCCCGCCGACCGTGTAGAGCCAATCGTGGACGACAGCGACGCGCACGGGGAGCCTCCTGTGGCCGGAGGACCGGCTCCGGCGTGTCCTCCTCATAGGGGCTCGCCGGGCGCGTGCTCAATCACATCCTTAAGAGTTCGTTAATTTGATCGGCTGTGGAGGCGGTGCGGCTCAACCCGTGGTCGACGTGCCGACCGGAGCGAGATTCCGGTCGAATCCGGTCAAAAAGTCAGGGAAAGGGGCTGGGCGGTGTCGTGCAATGCACCTAAAAATTGCATAAATTTAGATATTGCGCTCTTTTGGATATTATTGGCCGGGTGATGACCCACCCCGCGGATGACCCGGACGGCCGCCCGTTGACGCAATCGTGATGCAAGACTGTCGCGATCCGCCAGAAGCGCCTGGCCGGTGGCGGCCGGTTCCGCTCCACGCCCGGAGCCTCTCAGCGCGATCCGGCTGACCATTGAGTGGTCATTCCGGAAGCCGCGAAGCGGCTGTCCGGAATCCAGCCGAGAGTCCAGAGTTTGCTGTGGGATGACGTGTGTCGCTGGGTTCCGGGTTCGCGGCGCCGGGACGGCGCAAAGCGCCGATCCGGGTGCCGCGCCCCGGAACGACGGCGAACTGGTCACCCGGAGACAGTCTCAGGCGCCCTCGACCGGCTGCCCGACCAGGCAGTTCCGACCGTTGGCCTTGGCCTCGTAGAGGTGGCGGTCGGCGCGCTCCACCAGCAGCTCGGCGGATTCGCCGGGGGCTCGCATCGCCACCCCGATCGACAGGGTGACGTGGCCGAGCGACTCTTTGGTGGTGCGGCGGAGCAGCGGCCGCTCGGCGATGGCCCGCCGGATCTGGTCGCCGATCGCCATGGCGTCCTCCAGGCGGGCGCTGGGCAGCAGGACCGCGAACTCGTCGCCGCCATAGCGGGCGACGAGATCGGAGGTGCGCACGTTGTTCTTGAGGGTCACGGCGACGAGCCGCAGCACGTCGTCTCCCGTGGTATGGCCATAGAGATCGTTGAAGCGCTTGAAGTGGTCGATATCCACCATGGCCAGCGACAGCGGCGCGGCACTGTCGTGGTCGTCGGCCTTGGCGACCGACTGCATCAGCGAAAAGTCGAAATACTTGCGGTTGGCGAGACGGGTGAGCGGGTCCGTCATGCTCTCGATCCGCAGCGTCTCCATGTTCTCCTGGAGAAGACGGAACTGCTCTTCCGACTGCTTGAGCTGAACCTGGAGCAGGGCATTGGTCTGCTGCACCGCCGAGGTCGACCGCACCAGCGAGCCGACCAGCTCCGAGAACGACATGGCCGGGATCGAGTCGCCCAGCATCTGGGCGGCGCTCTGGAGGCTGATGCCGTAGTCGGCGGCGGAGCCGCTCGCCACCTCGATGACGGTCTTGACCTTGCGGGTCTCGCTGCCGAGCGCCTGGCCGACCGTCAGGAACTGCTCCAGATGGCGGCTGGTGGCGAAATGGCGGTGGTGGATGGCTTGCACCCGCGCCGGCGACAGGCTGTCGGGCGCGATGGCGTCGAGCTCGCGGTTGAGGTCGCGATTGTGGCCCTTGAAGTAGGTGAACCAGACCTCGAAGGTCGGCGGGTCCGGGACGGCGCCGAGCCCGCGGATGCGCTCCAGGGCCTTCAGCGCGATGGTGAAGCCCTCGGAGGCGATGTCGGCGGACGCTTGGGTCATGGCGCAGGTGAGTCTGTCGTGGTCACGGCGTCGGTCGATCGGCCCGGCCGGGCGGCCGTTCACCGGCGATCGCGGCCAGGATGCCGCCTCATGGTTTACGTCCGATTAATCCCGTTCTCCGATACCGCTCGGGTGCGGTGGCGGCTCGGTCCCGGCGCCGGCCGTGCGGGCTCGCTTGTTCGGCTCGCCCTGCTTTGTTAAGAGCCGCGGCGCCCTAGAGCGGGGTCCTTATGATCGCAGTTTCGATGGCGAACCGGCGTCCACTTCGCCGGAAAATGCTCTAACGGGCGCCACAGAAAGGCTGATTCCATGCGCGTGGCGATGATCGGCACCGGCTATGTCGGGCTCGTGTCGGGGGCGTGCTTCGCCGACTTCGGTCACACCGTGACCTGCGTCGACCGCGACGCCCGCAAGATCGAGGCGCTCCAGCGCGGCGAGATCCCGATCTACGAGCCGGGCCTCGACCGGCTGGTCGAGACCAATGTCCGCGAGGGGCGGCTCGACTTCACCACCGAGCTGCCAGGGCCGGTCGCCGCGGCGGACGCGGTGTTCATCGCGGTCGGCACCCCGTCGCGGCGCGGCGACGGCCATGCCGACCTGTCCTATGTCCATGCCTGCGCCCGCGAGATCGCCGCGGCGCTCGCCGGCTTCACCGTGGTGGTGACCAAGTCGACCGTGCCGGTCGGCACCGGCGACGAGGTCGAGCGCATCATCCGCGAGACGCGGCCCGACGCCGATGTCGCGGTGGTGTCGAACCCCGAGTTCCTGCGCGAAGGCGCGGCGATCCGCGACTTCAAGCATCCCGACCGCATCGTCATCGGCACCACCGACGAGCGCGCCCGCGCCGTGATGACCGAGCTGTACCGGCCGCTCTATCTCAACCAGGCGCCGCTCTTGTTCACGGCGCGCGGCACCGCCGAGCTGATCAAGTACGCGGCCAATGCGTTCCTGGCCACCAAGATCACCTTCATCAACGAGCTGGCGGATCTGTGCGAGAAGGTCGGCGGCGACGTCCAGGAGGTGGCGCGCGGCATCGGCCTCGACAACCGCATCGGGTCGAAGTTCCTGCACGCCGGGCCGGGCTATGGCGGCTCGTGCTTTCCCAAGGACACGCTGGCGCTGATCAAGACCGCGCAGGACCACGAGGCGCCGCTGCGCATCGTCGAGACCGTGGTGGCGGTGAACGACCAGAGGAAGCGCGCCATGGCCCGCAAGGTGGCGGCGGCGCTCGGCGGCAGCGTTCGTGACAAGACCATCGCGGTGCTCGGCCTCACCTTCAAGCCCAACACCGACGACATGCGGGACGCGCCGTCGATCCCGCTGATCACCGCCTTCGGCGACATGGGGGCGCGGGTGCGGGCCTACGATCCGGCCGGCATGGAGCAGGCGAAGCGCGATCTCGACGGCCTCGTCACCTTCTGCGGCAATGCCTACGAGTGCGCCGAGGGAGCCGATGCCCTCGTCATCGTCACCGAGTGGGAGCAGTTCCGCGCCCTCGACCTCGACCGGCTCAAGCAGGCGATGCGGCAGCCCGTGGTGGTCGACCTGCGCAACGTCTACCGGCCCGACGAGATGGCGCGCGCCGGCTTCACCTATGCGAGCATCGGGCGGCCGGCCTTCGCCCCGTGAGGCGGCCACGTCGACCGCGGTGCCCGCAGGCGCGATACCGCGCTGGGGCGGAACCGCGCAGGCGCGATACCGCGCCGGGCGACCGACGTCGTCCCGGGTAACGCGGGTGCGGAGACCGGCATGGTGCCTTGTCTCGGAGCGGACGCGACGATCCGGGGCGCCTCGCGCGGCGCGGCGCTCGCGGCTGCGCTCCTGCTGTCGGCGGCGGTCGCGTCGGCCCAGGGATTTCCCGGCGTGATGCCGCCCACGCCGTCGCCCGGCGGCCCGTCCCTCGGCGGTCCGTTCCCCGGGAGCAGCTCACCCCTCGGCGGCCCACCGCCACCCGCCATCGCGCCCGGCCCGGCCGCTCCGGGGGGCGGTATCGGGGCCGATCGCCGGGCGGTCTCGCCGGCGCCGCACGGGGGTCGCGTGGTGGTCGTGCCGGGCCTGCCGCCGGTGGTGGTGCCGCCGGGGCGGCGCGGCCGCGACAGCTACGCCGACCGCGTCGAGCGCTGCGTCCACTACGGCTCCGCGGCCGGTGTGCCGCCGAGCGAGATCGGCCGCTTCACCGCGATGTGCGCCCACTGAACGACGTGGGGCGGTGCGTCGCGCCGGCGAACAGCCCAAAGCAAAACGGCGGCACCCCCGGGGGCGCCGCCGTTTGTTTCTTCGGCTCGGCTCGGCTCGGTCGGCCTGGCCGGCCGAGCCGCCTGGCTCAGCAGCTCGTCTGGCCGCAGCGGGCGGTGTTGATCTTCTGCCGCAGGGCGTCGCGGCCGACCGCGCCGATCACCACGTCGGAGCCCACCACGTAGCTCGGCGTGCCGTTGAGCCCGAGCGCCTCGGCGAGCCGCAGGCTCTCCTCCAGGCTCGCCCGCACCTCGTCGCTGTTCATGTCGCGCTCGGCGCGCGCCGCGTCGAAGCCGGCCTCCTTGGCGGCGGCGAGCGCCTTGGCCTTGTCGGCTTGGCCGCGGCCCATCAGCAGGCGCTGGTGGAAGTCGAAATACTTCTTGCCGGTCTTGTCCTGGAGCTTGACCGCGGCGGCGACCTTGGCGGCCTCGATCGAGCCCTCGCCGAGCACCGGGAACTCCTTCAGCACGACCCGCAGCTTGGGATCGGCCTGCATCAGCTCCTGGAGGTCGCCGAGGGCACGCTTGCAGTAGCCACAGTTGTAGTCGAAGAACTCGACCAGGGTGACGTCGCCGTCCGGGTTGCCGACGACGACATGGCGGGCCGACTTGAACAGCGCGTTGGCGTGGGTCTGCACCGCCGCCTTGGCCTTCTCGGCCTCGACCACCGCCTGCTTCTTCTCCAGCTCGGCCAGCACCTCCTGGAGCAGCTCCGGCCGCTTCAGCAGGTACTCGCGGATGATCTGCTCGACCTCGCCGCGTTGCGCGTCCGTGAAGGTCTGGGCGGCCGCCGGGGGGGTGGCGAGCCCGGTGAGGCCGAGCGCCGAGGCGACCAGCCCCGAACAGAGAAGGGCGGTCGCGGCAAAGCGCGGCAGGCGGAGCGGCATCGGTCGGTGTCCTTTTTCGATGGTGTTAGCGCGGGCGTGGGCCGGTCGGCTGGACGCTCGCAATGTCGTCGGCCTTGACCCAGCCAGGCGAGCCCACCGGGAAGCGCGTCTTGGCGCGCGCGGCGAGCTGGCGGGCGGTGCGCAGGTCGCCGCGGGCGGCGGCTGCCTGGGCGGCGGCGAGATCGGCTTGTGCGAGATCACCCTTGCGGCCGTAAGCCTTGGCGAGCT
Source organism: Rhodoplanes sp. P11 (assembly GCF_964266735.1). Classification (NCBI taxonomy): domain Bacteria; kingdom Pseudomonadati; phylum Pseudomonadota; class Alphaproteobacteria; order Hyphomicrobiales; family Nitrobacteraceae; genus Rhodoplanes; species Rhodoplanes sp. P11. The sequence goes on along the minus strand of NZ_CAXWGY010000022.1, from coordinate 89,543 downwards.
GGGCGTAGCCTTCCGGAATGTCGGGGTCGACCAGCATGGCCTGGCGCAGATACCCGATGGCGTCGTCGGCGCTCTTGGGGTCGTTGGTCTCGATCAGCGCCTGCGCCAACATCACCTGGATCAGCAGCGGGCTCGGCGCCGAGGCCACCGCCCGGCGCAGCGGTGCCACCGCCTCGGCGGCGCGGCCGCCTTCGAGCAGCACCTGGCCTTTCAGCTCGTGGAAATAGGGATTGTTCGGCTGCACCTGGATCAGCGCGTCGATCTGGGCGAGCGCCTGGCGGATGTCGCCGTGCCGGTAGGTCGAGATGGCGCGGGCGTAGCGGGCCGGCAGGCTCGCATCGGCGGGCGGATAGCGGCGTGCCACCACGCCCGGCTGGTCCATGTAGCCGAACAGCTTGGCCCGCACCATGTCGTGGCGAAGCTGAAGCTCCGCCGGGTCCTTGCGGTCCCAGAACTGGGTGCGGGCGATCTCGGCCAGGTTGGCGATGCGCTCGGACGGCAGCGGGTGCGACTGGAGATAGGGGTCGGCGCCCTGCGCCGCGAACAGCACTTGGTCGGCGAAGCGCTTGAACGTCTCGTACATGCCGCGCGCCGACTGGCCGGTCTCGGTCAGGAACTTGACGCCGGCGCGGTCGGCCTGCTCCTCGTGCTGGCGCTGGTAGGCGAGCAGCGAGCGCTGGATCATGCTGGTCGGCGCCGCCATGGCGACGGCCGCCGGGTTGCCGCCCACCTGGCCCGAGCGGGCGCCCGCCGCCACGGCGCCGAGGCCGAGCAGCACCGCGATGATCGCCATGGTGCTGGCGTTGGCGAGCTCGGTGCGCAGCTTGGCGAGATGGCCGCCCGAGATGTGGCCGGTCTCGTGCGCCAAGACCCCGATGATCTGGTTCGGCGTCTGCGAGTCCATCAGGGCGCCGGCGTTCACGAAGATGCGGCGACCATCCATCACGAACGCATTGAACGAGCGGTCGTTGATGATGATGACCTTGACGTTCTGCTGGGCGAGGCCGGCGACCTTGAGGATCGGCCGGGTGTAGTCGCGCAGCAGCTGCTCGATCTCGGCGTCGCGGATCAGCGGCAGCCGCGCCTGGGCGGCGGCCGGCACCGGCAGGCTCGCCATCGTGACCGCAAAGGCCACCGCGGCCGCGATGGCGCGCGGCGCCCGCAGGGTGAGCCGGCGCTTGACAGGGTCGCTCGCTGCGCTCATTCGAACCGGGTGCTTGGTCGCCCGTCACGACGATACGCAGGAGACCGGGCGTTCGACAACGGGCCGCCGCGCGACCCTTCCATGACTCAACAACCCGCAGAATGCGGCAACAGCACGGCGCCGGCCTCGCCCGGGACTCGCTGCTCCGGGACCATCGGTCCGGACGCGCGGCTCCGAGACCCCCGTCCGCGTCGCGACCGCAGCCGAAACGCCGCATCGCTTCCGAGGCTTCCATGACATCCGACCACCCCCTGTGCCAGCCCTCGGCCCGCAGCGACGTCCCTCCCTTCATGGTCATGGACGTGATGACGGCCGCCGCCCGCCTGGAGCAGGCCGGCCGTCACGTCATCCACATGGAGGTGGGGCAGCCGGAGGCGCCGGCCCCCGCCACCGCGCTCGCCGCCGCGCGCGCGGCGCTCGGCGGCAGCGGTGCCGCGCTGGGCTACACCGAGAGCCTCGGCATCCCGAGCCTGCGCCGCCGCATCGCCCGCCACTACGAGGAGACCTACGGGCTTGCGGTCGATCCCGCCACCGTGCTGGTGACCACCGGCTCGTCGGGCGCCTTCGTGCTCGCCTTCCTGGCGCTGCTCGAGCCCGGCGACCGAGTGGCGCTGACGGCGCCGGCCTATCCGCCCTATCGCCACATCCTCACGGCGCTCGGCTGCGAGCCGGTGCTGATCCGCACCGGCCCCGAGACGCGCTGGGCGCTCACCCCGGAGGCGCTGCTGGCGGCCCATCGCGAAACGCCGCTGAAGGCGGTGCTGATCGCCAGCCCCGCCAACCCGACCGGCACCATGATGACCGAGGAGGCGCTGACGCGCCTCGTCCGCACCGCCGAGGACGCCGGCATCGCGGTGATCTCCGACGAGATCTATCACGGCCTCGACTACGCCTTCCCGGCCACCACGGCGCGCGCCGTCTCGGGCGACACCGTGGTGATCAACTCGTTCTCCAAGTATTTCTGCATGACCGGCTGGCGGGTCGGCTGGATCGTCGCGCCGGAGCGCCTGGTGCGGCCGATGGAGCGGCTGCATCAGAACCTCGCCATCTCGGTGCCGACGCTGTCGCAGATCGCCGCCGAGGCGGCCTTCGAGGGGCGCGCCGAGCTGGAGGCCGTCAAGGCCGGCTATGCCCGCAACCGCGACATCCTGATGAAAGGGCTGCCGGCCTGCGGGCTCGACCGCTTCCTGCCGGTCGACGGCGCCTTCTACCTGTACGCCGACGTCTCGGGCTTCACGCCCGACAGCCACGCCTTCGCCCGCGCGCTGCTGGAGGAGGCCGGTGTCGCGGTGACGCCGGGGCTCGACTTCGATCCGGTCGCCGGCCATCGCTTCGTCCGCTTCTCCTATGCGCGGGCCGAGGCCGACATGGTGATGGCGGTCGACCGCATCGGCCGCTGGCTGAAGGGCATGGGGTAGGGCGGCTGCCGTTGGCGATCGAGACGTTGGCGTTCGGTGCCGCCGGCACGGCGGCCGGGCTGTGGGGCCTGCGCTGGCTCGCCCACCGGGCGCTGCTGCGCGGCCTGCGGGCGCCGCGGCTGCCGCACGCCCAGGGGCCGCTCGACCTCGGTCTGCCGGCCGATCGCGTCGACGAGGCGACCATCGACGGCCCCCGCGGCAAGCGCCTGTTCGCTTGGCTGGTGCGGCCCGACGGCGATCCGGCCGTGCCGTGTCCAGCCGTGCTGGTGATGCACGGCTGGGGCTCCAACGCCGCCATGATGCTGCCCGTGGTGGCGCCGCTGCGCGCCGCCGGCTTCGCGGTGCTGCTGCTCGACGCCCGGTGCCACGGCCGCAGCGACGACGAGGACTTCGCCTCGATGCCGCGCTTCGCCGAGGACATCGCGGCGGGCCTCGCCTGGCTGCGCCGCCGCCCCGGCATCGACGCCGCCCGCATCGCGCTGATCGGTCACTCGGTGGGGGCGGGCGCCGCGCTGCTGCATGCGGCGCGTCACGCCGACGTCGTCGCCGTGGTCAGCCTGTCGGCCTTCGCGCATCCGCGCGAGGTGATGAAGCGGTGGATCGCCGCGGTGCGGCTGCCTTACCCGGTGCTCGGCTGGTCCGTGCTGCGCCATGTCGAGCAGGTGATCGGCGTCTCGTTCGACACCATCGCGCCGGTGGCGACCGCCGCCCGGGTGACGTGCCCGCTGCTGGTGGTGCATGGGCGCCGCGACGACACGGTGCCGTTCTCGGACGCCGAGCGCATCGCCGGGGCGGCCCCGCACGCCACGCTGGTCGCGGTCGATGCCGATCACGATCTGCGCGGCGCGCTGGCGCCCCATGCCGGGGTGCTGGTGGACTTCCTCGTCGCGGCGGCCGGCACCGGCTCGTGATCAGTTGTGCTTCTTCACCCAGATGTTGAGCGACTGCCAGTTCTGTGCGGCGTTGATCTGGGCGCGTTCCCACGGATCGACGAAGCCGTCACTGCGCGCCTTCAGCTTCATCGCCTGGATCTGCTGCTGTCCCTTCATGAGCTGGGCGGTCTCCCCATAGGTGAGCTGGCCGCTCTGAACACCCTGGAAGATGCGCTGGCCCTGGAAGACCTGGCGGTCGTCGATGGGGCCGGCGGCGGCCGCGCCGGCGGTGGCGAGCAGGGCGCCGGTGATCAGGATGATCTTGGACAGGGAAGTGCGGGACAGGAAAGTGCGGGACAGGGTCATGGCACGCTCCTCGGATCGGCCCGGTCGGCGGTGCCGGATGGCAGACCGCGTGGGCTCGATCATGAGGTGCGGAACGGTCCCGAGAGGTTCAGTTAACATGCTGACATAATTGATGAATAATCGTTCAACATGAACCGTTTGTCAGTCCCGTCCGGAACGCCTCGGACGGGCCGGCGCCGGCCGTCCGTCGTGCCGGCTTCCGGCCCGATCAGCACGCCGTGCCGGCGTCGATGGCGGCCTGGGCGAGCCGCACCGCGTCGGCGGCGGTCTCGGCATCGGCCGAGGTGGTGAAGCCGCCGAGATCGGCCGAGGCGGGTGACGTGGCGGCGGCGTCGCCGCGATGAACCACGGCGCGCCAGCGGCCGGGCTCGCGCTCGAAGGGTGCGATCGTCCAGCCCGCATGGGTGAGGGGGGCGGCAGGTGGTGTCTCGGCCTCGCGGGTCATCGGCGGCTCCGGTCTCGTGCGCGTCGCGAGCACATCTCGTCTCGCGGATCGCGAGTCTCGTCGGCGCGAGTCTGATGGAGAAGCGGGCCGGCGCCGCCCGGTTCCGTCCGGCGCGCCACGATGCGGCGCCCGCGGCGCGGCGTCGCCCTGTGGCGATCGGACGCCATTGTGACAGCTCTATGAACTGGCGGGCCGGCGAGGGCGCCGCTTAAATCCTCGCGCGATGAACGATCGCGAGGAGCGTCGTGAAGACACGGATCATCGAGCATCTCGGCCAGTCCGACATCCTGCTGCCGGTCCTGGTGGCGTCGGCGCTGGCCGCCAATGATCGCGCCAAGCTGCGCATGAGCGTGCTGCAAGCCGCCGCCCAGCACGCCAGGCGGCCGGGCGGGCCGGTGCCCGACTGGGCCGCCGAGGCGCGCGCCGCCGGCCTCGACGCGGCGGCCTTGCGGGCCCTGGTGGTCGGCGCCCGGACCGCCGCCGGCGACGTGCTGGTGGCGCCCGGTCTCGACGATCTCAAGCGGGCGCTGGTCGCCGACGGCGAGGCGATGATCGCCCCGGTGGCGGCCGCCGATGCCGGCGCCGGCACCGCGGCGACCGCCCGCTTGCGCCACGCCGCCGCCGACCTCGACTCCCCCGGCCCCGACCAGATCGGCCTCGCGGCGCTGGCGCATCTCACCGCCGCCCCGCACGACGGCGGCGACGACACCCTGCACCGGCTGGTGATGGACCTGCACCGCGACATCAACCGGCTGGCGGCGGCCTGCGCCGAGGAGACGGTGGCGGGCGCCCGCGCGCATGGCCTGCGCGACGCCGACCGGCCGCTCGTCGAAGCCTTCATGCGCGGCGTCGCGGCGACCCGCGGGCTCAAGTTCGACCATCCCGGGCTCGACACCCTGGCGACCCGCGTCGGCGAGCGGTTGGTGCTGCAAAACGACATCGGCACCACCGACGCCCATGTGCTGGTGGTGGCGATCGAGGACGGCGTCGTCACCGTCACCTACTCGGACGTGCATCGGCCGCGGGCGCAGTTCTTCACCCGCCTGCTCGACGCCCACCCGGTCGCCTGGAGCGGCCTCTCGGAGGCGCGTGCCGCCGGGCTCGGCGAGGGCGGGGCGTTCTATCTCGTCACCGGGCGGCTCGCCGGCGACGGCGCCGCGCTGGCCGCCTTCCTGGAGACGCTCGGCGCCTCGCTGGTGTTCCTGATCGACTGGAACCGGGCCCGCAAGGTGCTGCGCACGCTGGTCGGCAAGGGCGATGCCGTGCGGGTGCTGGAGCGGGCCGCGCGGGCGCGCGTCGGCCATCGCGCCTTCCTGGAGCTGGGCGGCGGCGAGCTGATCGCTGCGGCGGTGCGCCACGCGGCGCCGACCCGCATCGGCTTCGGCGAGCGCCTGGACGCGGTGCTCGGCCGCGACGCCGCCTTCGAGTTCGTGGAGAGCGTGCTGCGGATCGCCGCCGAGACGCTGCGGGCCGGCCGCTCGGTGCGGCTCGCCAACGACGCCGTCGAGGCGGAGCTGGTCCGCCATCTGGACCGCGGCGACAGCCGGCTGCTCGCCGTGGCGGTGCGGCAGGCGGGGCTCGCCCGCGAGATCGCGGTGCGCATCGCCGCCGACATCGGCGAGCGGGCGGCCGGCCGGCCCGGTTCCGGTGCCGCCCTCGCGGCCTTCGCCAAGCGCACCGAGGAGAAGGCCGACCGCATCGCGCTCGACACCCGGATGGCGGCGCGCCGGCTCAATGCCGGGGCCACCATCACGGCGATCGTCGACGTCATCGAGGACGCCATCGACGAGCTGGAGCAGGCCGCCTTCCTGGCCTCGCTGATCGACGGCGAGACCGCTCCCGAGATGCTGCGGGCGCTCGGCGAGCTGTGCGTGGCCGTGGTGGACGCCACCGAGGCCGCGGTGTCGGGCCTCGACGCCGCTGCCGACGTGCCCGAGGGGCGCCGCGCCGATTCCGACGACGCGCTGGCGGCGGCCGGTCGGCTGGCCGAGATCGAGCGCGCCTGCGACGCCGTCGAGCGGACGCTGACGGCGCTCGTGCTGCGCGGCGACGGGGCCGCCCGCATGCTGATCGGGCCGCTGGAGCTGGCGCGTGCGCTGGAGCGCGCCAGCGACCGCTTCGCCCGCGCGGGACATCTGCTCCGCACCCATGTTCTCGATCATCTGTCGGCATGAGGGAGACGATGACGATCGTCAGGCTCGGACAGGGCGACACCGTGCTGGCGCCGGAGGCGGTGGGCGCCAAGGCCGCCAATCTCGACCGGCTGATCCGCATGGGCGTGCCGGTGCCGCCCGCCTTCGTGCTGCCGATCGCGCACTGCGTCGCGGTGCTGGCCGGGGCGCCCGGCGCCGAGGCGGCCATGCGGGACGACCTCGCCGCCGGCATCGCCTGGCTGGAGGAGGCGACCGGCCGCCGCTTCGGCGACCGCCGCCGGCCGCTCTTGGTATCGGTGCGCTCGGGCGCGGCGCGCTCGATGCCGGGCATGCTGGAGACGGTGCTCGATGTCGGCGCCACCACCACGGCGACACGGGGCCTGGTGCGCGCCACCGGCAATCCGCGCTTCGCCTTCGACTGCCGGCGGCGCCTGCTCGAGTCCTATGGCGAGACCGTGCTGGGCCTCGGCCGGGCGCCGTTCGCGGCGCGCCGCGACGAGCTGATGCGGGCCGAGGGCGTCGCCTCCGAGCGCGATCTCGACGGCGACGCCATGGAGCGGCTGGTCCGTGCCTACGAGGACGTGCTGGGGCGGGCCGACGTGACGGTGCCGGACGATCCGGCCGCACAGCTCGCCGCCGCCGCGCTCGCGGTGTTCCGCTCGTGGACGAGCCCGCGCGCCGTCGCCTATCGCGGCCTGGAGGGGCTCGACGCCCTGCGCGGGGTCGCCGTCACGGTGCAGGCGATGGTGTTCGGCAATCGCAGCCTGCGCTCCGGCGCCGGCGTCGCCTTCTCGCGCGATCCGTCGACCGGGGCGGCCGCGCCGGTGATCGAGATGCTGATCGCCGCCCAGGGCGAGGACGTGGTGTCGGGGCGCCGGACCCCGCATGGGGAGGCCGCTTTCGCGGCCGCGCTGCCGGAGGCGGCCGCCCGCCTCGGCACGCTGCTCGGGCAGCTCGAACGCGCCTTCGGCGACGTCCAGGACATCGAGTTCACGGTCGAGGACGGCGCCTTGTGGATTCTCCAGACCCGGGCCGCCAAGCGCACCCCGATGGCGGCGCTGCGCTTCGCCGTGGATCTCGCCGAGGCGGGCGTGATCGACACCGCCGAGGCGTTGCGGCGGCTCGCCGATATCGACGAGGCGGCGCTGATCCGCACCCGCCTGGCGGAGCCCGGCGAGCCGGCGGCGCGCGGCATCGCGGCGGCCGGCGGCGTCGCGGTGGGGCGGGCCGCCTTCGATGCCGACAGCGCGGTGGCGCTCGCCGCCACCGGCGACCCGGTGATCCTGCTGCGGCCCGACACCAGCCCGTCCGACGTCGCCGGCTTCGCGGCGGCGGCCGGCATCGTCACCGCGGTCGGCGGCCGCACGGCCCACGCGGCTCTGGTGGCGCGCCAGATGGCGAAACCCTGCGTGGTCGGCTGCGCGGCGCTCGTGGTGTCGCCCGGCTCCGGCCGCGCGACGCTCGGCGGTGCCGTGCTGCGGGAGGGCGACTGGCTGGCCGTGGACGGCGACGAGGGGGCGGTGCATCTCGGCACGCCGCGCACCGTGGTGGAGCGCCCGCCGGAGCTGGACCGGATCGCGGCGTGGCGGGCCGGGGCGGGCTCGGAGATCCGCGGCCAGCGGCTGCCGATGGCCCCCTAGGCCGGTTGGCAAGGGAGCGAACGCGACAGCAAAAGAGCTCCGGGACGGCGTCCCGGAGCTCTTTCGTCGGTTCGGTTGCTCGGCTCGTGTCGGCGTGAGCGGCGCCGGAAGGCTGTGCGGGCGCGGCCGAAGCCGCGCCCCGGCGAGAGCCTACGCCTTGTCGCCGAGCAGGCGGCGCGCCCACCAGCCGGTGCGCCGCGGCTTGGCGGCCTCGGCCTCGGTGGCCGACGCGGACTCGGTCGGCGTCGTGTTGCCCGCTGCCGCCGGCGGCGTGGTGCCGTTGGTTTCGGCAGCGGCGGCCGGCTCCGACGATCCCGTGGCCGGGCTGTCGGCGGTCGAGGGCTCTCCGGCGGTCGCGGCCGGGCGGCTGCCGTTGTCGCCCGCGACGCTGCTCGTCGCCTCGTTGCCGCGCTCCAGCAGGAACGACACCGGCTCGCGCACCGTCGAGCGGCGTCGCACCGGCTCGGGCCGCACCGGCTCGGGCTGCGGGGGCTCCACACGCTGCGCCTCGGCACGAGGTGCGGGCTCGGACACATCACCGTCGCCGGCGGCCTCGCGCCTCGCCGCTGCGCGCCGCGGCGTGACCTCGGCAGGCGGGGTGGCTTCGGCGGGCGGCGTGATCGACTCGGCAATCGACTCGGGCGCCAGCGCTTGCAGGGGCTCGGGCGGATCGATCGGCCCGAAGTCCGGCGGCGGCGGCACCTCGGCGGCGGCACGGCGGCCGCGGCTGCGCCGCTCCACCGGACGCTCCGGCGCGTCGAAGCCGGCCCCCGGCGACGGCAGGTTCTCGGGACCGATCTCGGTCGGCGCGATCTCGGCCACGCCGTGGGTGCGGATCTCGATGTCGCGGACAGACGGCCGCTCGGCGGTGGGGAGCGGGTCGGTCGTGCCGACACCCTCCGGTGCCTCCGCCGTCACCGCCTCGTCGAGGCGCGGCCCGCCGAAGTCGGCGATCGCTTCGGCGATGTCGGGCTCCAGCAGGTCGAAGCCCGGCTCGGGCGTGTCGAACGGGGCCGGGCTGCCGTCGTGGCGACGGTTGCGGCGTCCGCCGCGCCGGCCGCGCCGACGCCGCCGGCGTCCGCTCGCGTCGGTGTCGCCGTCACCGGCCTCGCGCGGACCGGCGTCGCCGGTCGATGCGTCGCGCTCGACCTCGTCGCCGTTGTCGTGATCCTCGAACGCGACCTCGTGCTCGGCGACGGTCTCGCGCGTCGTGGCGGTGTCACGGCCCGCGACGGTGTCGCGGGCGGCCACCGGACGCTCGCCACGGTCACGGTCGCTCCGGTCACGGTCGCTCCGCTCGCCGCGCTCCTCGCGCTCGTCGCCCCGCCGGCCGCGGCGGCGACGACGACGCCGGCGGCGGCCATCGCCGTCGCTCTCGCCGGTCTCCTGCTCGGCGCGCTGCTCCTCGGTGTCCTCGTCGTCCTCGACGACCTCGATCTCGCCGTAGCTGTCGGCCTCGCTCTCGTCCTCGTCCTCGTCCTCGATCCGGGCCGGGCTGGGGAGCGCCGCGGCCGCCTGGGCGGCCTGGGCCGCGAGGGCGCGGGCCTGCTCCAGGCTGTGCACCTGCTCGCCCTTCTCGATGACGAACGGATGCTGACCCATGACGTTGGGATCGGCCTTCACCGTGATGGTGAGGCGGAAGCGGCTCTCCAGCTCGGCCAGATGGGCGCGCTTGTGGTTGAGGATGTAGAGCGCCGTGTCGGTGCCGGTGCGGATCGCCAGATTGTGGGTGGCGCCGCGCATCAGCGTCTCTTCCAGCATACGCAGGCACTGCAACGCCACCGACGACACCGAGCGGACATGGCCGGTGCCGCCGCAATGCGGGCACTTCTCGGTCGAGCTCTCGAACACGCTGGTGCGGATGCGCTGACGCGACATCTCCATCAGGCCGAAATGCGAGATGCGGCCGACCTGGATGCGGGCGCGGTCGTTCTTCAGGCACTCCTTCAGGCGACGCTCGACGGCGCGGTTGTTCCGCTTCTCGTCCATGTCGATGAAGTCGATGACGATCAGGCCGGCGAGGTCGCGCAGGCGGAGCTGGCGGGCGACCTCCTCGCAGGCTTCGAGGTTGGTCTTGAGGGCGGTGTCCTCGATGTGGTGCTCGCGGGTGGCGCGGCCCGAGTTGACGTCGATGGCGACCAGCGCCTCGGTCTGGTTGAGCACGATGTAGCCGCCGGAGCGGAGCTGCACGGTCGGCGAGAACATCGCGTCGAGCTGGGTCTCGACGCCGTAGCGGGTCAGCAGCGGCTGCGGCTCGGCGTACAGCTTCACGTTCTTCGCATGGCTCGGCATGAGCATGCGCATGAAGTCCTTGGCCTCGCGATAGGCGGCCTCGCCGGCGACGATGACCTCGTCGATGTCCTTGTTGTAGAGGTCGCGGATGGCGCGCTTCACCACCGAGCCTTCCTCGTACACGAGGGTGGCGGCGGTCGACCGCAGGGTGAGGTCGCGGACCTGCTCCCACACGCGGAGAAGGTACTCGAAGTCGCGCTTCACCTCGGTCTTGGTGCGCGCCGCGCCGGCGGTGCGCAGGATGACGCCCATCCCCTCCGGAACTTCCAGCTCCTGGGCGATCTCCTTCAGGCGCTTGCGGTCCTGCGCGTTGGTGATCTTGCGGCTGATGCCGCCGCCGCGGGCCGTGTTGGGCATCAGCACCGAGTAGCGGCCGGCGAGCGACAGGTAGGTGGTCAGCGCCGCACCCTTGGTGCCGCGCTCCTCCTTGACGACCTGCACCAGCATGACCTGCCGGCGCTTGATCACCTCCTGGATCTTGTACTGGCGACGCATCCGTGGCGTGCGGTCGGGCAGCTCCTCGAGCGCGTCGGCGCCGCCGACCGACTCGATGGTCTCCTCTTCCTCCTCGCCGTGCTCCTCGTCGTCGTCCTCGTCCTCGTCGTCTTCGTCGTCCTCATCGTCGTCGAGATCGTGGCCGTTGGGAGCCCCGTCGGGGCCGGCGACCGGCGGCAGGATCTCGCCTTCGATCGGGGCCGCGGCCGGCTCGGCCGGCGCCTCGGCGGAAGCCGCCGCAGTCTCGGCGGGGGCGGACTCGGGCGCCGCGTCGGGGGCCGCCGCGGTCTCGACGGCAGGACTCTCGGTGGCGGCCGTCTCGTCGGCAGGAGCCTCGGTGCCCGAAGTCTCGGTGACGATGGCCGCGGGGACAGGGGTCTCGCCGGCAGCCGTCTCGGCCGGTGCAGCCGCGGCGCCCGTCTCGGCAGTCGCGACGTCGGACGCCGCGCCATCGGACGCCGAGATGTCGGCGGGCGCAGCGGTCTCCGGCTGGCCGGCTTCCGGCGCGCCGGTGATCGAGCCGGCATCGGCCTCGGAACGGGCGAAGTCGAGCTCGGTCTGCGCCTCGCCGGCGGACGGCGAGGGGGCGCCGCCTGCTTCGGCGACCTGATCGTCGGGCGTCGAGCCGTCGCTGTCGGGGATCGGCTCGCTGGCGACTCGGTCGTCGCGATGGGGCGGCCGCTCGGCGGCGATCTGGCGGGAGCCGCCGGCACGGGCGGCGGCGCGGCGGTCGGCCTCGGCCTCGGCGGCCCGGTGGGCGCGCTCCTCCTCGTCGATCAGCACCTGCCGGTCGGCGACGGGGATTTGGTAGTAGTCGGGGTGGATTTCGCTGAACGCGAGAAAGCCGTGGCGATTACCGCCGTAGTCCACGAAGGCGGCCTGGAGCGAGGGCTCCACCCGCGTGACCTTGGCCAGATAGATATTGCCTCGCAGCTGTCGGCGGCTCGCCGACTCGAAATCGAACTCCTCTACGCGGTTTCCGCGGAGCACGACCACCCGGGTCTCTTCCGGGTGGGTCGCGTCGATGAGCATCTTATTCGCCATGTGTGTGTCTCTGTGCGGCGCAGCCGTGCACGGGCCGGCCGCCTCGCGGGGCCGGGCAGGTGGGACGGATGATGCAGGCCGAAGGGGGGGTGGAACCTCGGGTGTCGAAGCGCACGTCGCGGTCCAGGGGGCGAGGACGGGAGCGCCGGCGCTCTTCCAAAGCGCCCGACGATGTGCTCCTCGTTCAGTGTCCCGGACATCGGCTCCGAATCCTGGGGTGCGGTGACCACGCGCAGTGGCCTCGACGGGTCAAGAGCTGGGGATCTTTCGCGTGAACGTCCCTACGGAGCGCAAACGCATTCAATCTTCCTTCGAAGGAGGCGACGGCTCGCTGCCGATCGCTGCTGCGATCCGCCTCGCGCGGCGACCCCGAAAACGGGGGACGGACCCTCGAAGCGTCCGGATGATCGAGCGATGTCACCGGAGCCTCGGAATCCACCAGCCACTCTTATTAAGGCGCGTCATGGCCCATTGGCAAGCCGGATGCTATTCACGTCCGGGCGAGAGTGGATCGGGAATCCCTGGCGGGTCAGCCAGTTGTCTCACCCGCGGGTGATCCGTTCCGGGGCCGGGCAGGTGATCCGGGCCGCGGGGCGCCGCGAGAAAGCCCACGTTAACCGTCAGACTTTATTCGGGGAAGCAGGCCGGGGAGGGGGCAGCGACGTGGCACGGAATGTGGGCCTCTCGCTCATCGTTGCCGTGGCGCTCGGCGTCCTGCCCGCCGGCGGGACACCGGCGGTCGCTCAGTCGGCGCCCGCCTCGCGGCCGCCGGCGGCCGCCCCTGCGAGCTTCCCGATCGCCACCGATGCCCGTCTGGCGGGCGACGCCGGCCAGACCCGATTCGTGGTCGACCTGTCGAAATCCATCGAGATGCGGGCCTTCACCCTCGCCGACCCCTACCGGGTGGTGATCGACCTGCCGCAGGTGACCTTCCAGCTCCCGCCCAAGGCCGGCGAGCACGGGCGCGGCCTCGTCAAGGCATTCCGGTACGGGCTGGTGATGCCGGGCGGCTCGCGCATCGTGCTCGATACCGCCGGTCCGGTGCGGGTGGAGCGTGCCTTCGTGCTCGATGCCACCGAGGGCCTGCCGGCCCGCCTGGTGCTCGATCTCGCGGCGGTCGACCGCGCCACCTTCCTGCGGGCCGCCGCCATCGACAACCGGCTGCCGCGCGAGCCCCAGCGGCGCACCGAGCGCGACGGCGTCGCTTCGCCCGGCGATCCGCGGCCGCTGGTGGTCGTCGATCCCGGCCACGGCGGCATCGATTCGGGCACCCGGGCGGCCAGTGGCGAGCTGGAGAAGGCCATCGTGCTCGATTTCGGCCTGATGCTGCGAGACAAGCTGGAGCAGACCGGCAAGTACCGCGTGGTGATGACCCGCACCGATGACCGCTTCATCCCGCTCGCCGACCGGGTCCGCCTCGCCCGCAGCCGCGAGGCGGCGCTGTTCATCTCCATCCACTGCGACGCGCTCGCCCGCCGCGATGGCGGCGCCGAGGGGGCGACCGTCTACACCCTGTCCGAGCACGCCTCCGACGCCGAGGCGGCCCGGCTCGCCGAAGCCGAGAACAAGGCCGACGCCATCTCGGGCGTCGATCTCTCGGCCGAGCCGGACGACATCGCCGACATCCTGATCGATCTCGCCCAGCGCGAGACCAAGAACTATTCGGGCCAGTTCGCCCGGACGCTGGTCGGCGAGCTGAAGTCGGCGGCGCGGCTGCACAAGCATCCGCTCAAGTCGGCCGGCTTCCGGGTGCTGACCGCGCCCGACGTGCCCTCGGTCCTGCTCGAGCTCGGCTACGTGTCGAACCGCGCCGACCTCAAGCTGATGACGTCCGAGGCGTGGCGCGCCAAGACGACCGAGTCGATCGTCGCCGCCGTCAACGCCTTCTTCCACCCGCGCCTCGCCGCCCCCGCCGAGACCGCCGCCGGTGGGGCGAATTGAGAGGGCGCCGCGCTCCGGTTCCCGTGGGACCGCATGCTATGGGGCCGGATGCTACGGGGCCGGGTGGTTCTCCCGCGTTCGCTCGGCTCAACCGGCTACGGGCTCTCATCGAGCCAGCTCGCCGGGTCGCGCATGCCATGGACGACCGCAACCACCAGCACGCCCTGCGGGATCGGCTCGTAAATGATGATGTAGCGCCCTTCGATCAGGATGCGGGCGGAGGGGGCCAGCTCCGGCCGAGCCACCCCCATCAGGGGGTTGTCGGCGGCGAGCTCGACCTTGTGCATGATGCGGCGGAGCAGCCCATCGGCGGCCGCCGAATTCTCCGCTGCGATGCCGGCCCAGACCTCGAAAAGATCGGTTTCGGCGCGCGGCGTGAGAAAAACGCTAGCCACGGGCCGCGAGCTTGTCCCTGAAGTCTGCGAGCAGGCTCTCGGTATCCACGGCGCGGGGCGGGCCGCTGGCCTTACCGTCGTCGTAGGCGCGCTTCAGCCGGGCGACGTCCTGGGCGCGGGACTCTTCACGCTGCTCCCACAGGCGCAGCGCGTCGCGCACGACGTCGCTCGTCGAGGCATAGGCCCCGGACTGGACAGCCTCCTCGACCTTCCCGGCCTGCCGCCGGGAGAGCGAGACCGTCAGCGTGCGCATGTCGGTTGCAGATTTACCCATGCCCCTATTATGGGGCGATCGAGAGGGCTAAACAAGCGAAGCAGGGTCCGAACCCTCCGGCTCGACCACGCGGGCGATCCCGCGGACCGGGCGCGCCGGGATCGCCGGGCCGCTCTGGCCCGAGCCTCAGTTTGACCATAAAACCGGGCGACCTACGGGTCTGGTGCGCCGGCGGACGGACGGAATCCGTCGGCTCGGCCGGCATGGGGACGGCGACGGCTCCGCCGGCAGGCGGAGCCCGGATGGCGCTGGGGACTGGCGCGCTGGGGACTGGGCGATGCGGCTGATCCTGCGATTCTTCGGCTTCCTGTTCACCCTGGGGACCATCGTGTTCCTGGTGGGTGGGGCGGCGGCCGCGGTCCTGGTCTGGCACTTCTCCAAGGACCTTCCCGACTATACCCAGCTCCAGGAATACGAGCCGCCGGTGATGACCCGCGTGCATGCGGTCGACGGCTCGCTGCTCGCCGAATACGCCCGCGAGCGCCGGCTCTACCTGCCGATCCAGGCGATCCCCAAGCGGGTGATCAATGCGTTCCTGGCCGCCGAGGACAAGAACTTCTACGAGCACGGCGGGCTCGACTTCACCGGCATCGCCCGCGCCGGCGTGCTGCTGGTCCAGAACTTCGGCTCCAACCGGCGGCCACAGGGCGCCTCGACCATCACCCAGCAGGTCGCCAAGAACTTCCTGCTCACCAACGAGGTGTCGTTCGAGCGCAAGATCAAGGAGGCGCTGCTCGCCCTCAAGATCGAGCGGACCTACTCGAAGGACCGCATCCTCGAGCTCTATCTCAACGAGATCTATCTCGGCTTCTCGGCCTATGGGGTGGCGGCCGCCTCGCTCCTGTACTTCGACAAGTCTGTCGGCGACCTGTCGATCGCCGAGGCGGCGTATCTCGCGGCCCTGCCCAAGGCGCCGTCGCAGCTCCACCCGTTCCGCCAGCGCGAGCGGGCGCTGGAGCGCCGCAACTACGTCATCGAGCGCCTCTCGGAGAACGGCTGGATCACCGCCGCCGAGGCGGAGGCCGCCCGCAAGGAGCCGCTCAACGTCACGCCGCGGCCGACCGGCGCCCACATCTTCGCGGGCGAGTACTTCGCTGAAGAAGTGCGCCGCGAGATCCTGGAGAAGTTCGGCGAGAAGCGCCTGTACGAAGGGGGCCTGTCGATCCGCACCACCCTCGATCCCAAGATGCAGGTGATGGCCCGCAAGGCGTTCACCGACGGTCTCGTCCGCTTCGACGAGACGCAGGGCTGGCGCGGCCCGGTCACCAAGATCGACGTGTCGGGCGACTGGGGCGTGCGGCTCGCCGACGTGCGGGCGCTCGCCGACGTGGCGCCGTGGCGGCTCGCCGTGGTGCTGGAGACCTCGGACCAGACCGTCCGGGTCGGGCTCCAGCCAACACGCGAGCCGGGGGGTGCGGTGTCGCGCGAGCGTGCCGTCGGGATCGTGCCGCTCGATGCGATGAAGTGGGCGCGCGCCACCAGCGGGCCGAGCCGCGGCAAGCCGGTCGCCAAGGCGTCTCAGGTGCTCGATCCCGGCGACGTCGTCTATGTCGAGCCGCTCGCCGGCAAGGACGGCCAGTTCCGGCTGCGTCAGATCCCCGAGATCTCCGGCGCCATGGTGGTGATGGACCCGGTGACCGGCCGCGTGATCGCGCTGGTCGGCGGCTTCTCGTTCGACCAGAGCCAGTTCGACCGCGCCACCCAGGCGATGCGGCAGCCCGGCTCGTCGATCAAGCCGCTGGTCTATGCCGCCGCCCTCGACAACGGCTATACGCCGTCCACCATCGTGGTCGATGCCCCGATCGAGATCGACCAGGGGCCCGGCATCGGCGTGTGGCGGCCCGAGAACTACTCGACCGGCAAGTATTACGGCCCACAGACGCTGCGCTTCGGCATCGAGCACTCGCGCAACGTGATGACGGTGCGGCTCGCCCAGGACATCGGCATGCCGCTGGTCGCCGAGTACGCCAAGCGGTTCGGCATCTACGACAACATGCCGCCGTATCTCTCCTACGCGCTCGGCGCCGGCGAGACGACGGTGATGCGGATGACCACCGCCTACTCGATGATCGCCAATGGCGGCCGGCGCATCACCCCGACCCTGATCGACCGCATCCAGGATCGCACCGGCAAGACCATCTACAAGCACGATCAGCGCGAGTGCCGCGGCTGCGAGGCGGAGGGCTGGCAGAACCAGGCCGAGCCCGGCCTGATCGACCGCCGCGAGCAGGTGCTCGACCCGATGACGGCCTACCAGATCACCTCGATCATGGAGGGCGTGGTGCTGCGCGGCACCGGCTCGACGGTCGCCGCCGTCGGCAAGCCGGTGGCCGGCAAGACCGGCACCACCAACGACGAGAAGGACGTGTGGTTCGTCGGCTTCACGCCGGAGCTCGCGGTCGGCGTCTATCTCGGCTACGACAAGCCGCGCCACATCGGCCGTGGCGCCTCCGGCGGCCACATGGCGGCGCCCATCGTCCGCGACTTCCTCAAGGTGGCGCTCGCCGACAAGCCGGCGGTGCCGTTCCGGGTGCCGCCCGGCATCAAGCTGATCCGCATCGACGCCCAGACCGGCACCCGCGCCGGCCCCGGCACCGCCAAGGCGATCCTCGAAGCCTACAAGCCCGGCACGGCGCCGGCCGAATCGACCGCCTATGCGGGCACGCTCGGACCCGACGGCCAGCCGCTCGGCGTGACCCCGGAGGTCGACCGGGCGGTGCGCACCGGAACCGGCGGCCTGTACTGAGCCGCCGGAGGCGGGTGCGTCCCGCTGTTACGTGGTGTGGTTGGGCCGATCGGGCCGCCTAGCCGCTTCGCGGCCTTGGCGGTTGGGCTATTCCGGGCGCAAAAAAAGGCCCCTGCCGGCAAGCAGGGGCCTTTCGCGTGTCGGTGGCCGGAGAATGGAGCCGCCCTGGCGGCGCGCGTGCAGCCGCGCGCCGGCGCTCGTTCGATGTCGCCGCTCAGAACTGGAGGTGCGGGAAGCGCTCCTGCGCCTCGCGACGCATCCGCTTCACCTCACGGATGGTGTCGGCGATGTGGTGCAGCGCACGCGCCACGGCATTGCCGGAGGTCTGAGCGGGAGCCATGGCGGTGTCGAGGGTGGTGGCGTGATTCATTGTTCACTCTTTCGTCTTCTTGAACGGTGGCGGCGTCGCGGGGGCGCCGTTTCGTCCCTGATATCGGGGGAAGAGGCGGCCGGAAACAGAGGCGGACAGGACAGATATTGTTGACGGTTCGGCACAGATCCGCGTGGACTGCTTCTTCGTATCCGCTGGATCATCCAAGACGAAAAGCGCCCCGGCGGACCCGCCGGGGCGCTTCCATGTGCGATCAGTCGATTGAATGAACTCAGCTTTCCATCGACGGATAGCGGCGCTGGGCGGCCCGGCGCATCTCCTTCACCTCGCGGAAGACATCGAGGATGGAGCTGAAGCCGGCGACGGCGCGGCCGAGCAGGCCGGCCTGGTGGCGGCGCGGCGCGTCGGCGTGGCGAACGGGGGTGGACGTCTGGGTCATGGGATCACCGTATTTCTTGGAGGGCGCCCGGCCCGGAGGTCCGGACCGGCGCTTCCGTCTCGTTGGGCATGGTTTAGAGCATCCTATTGCGGCGCACACATGACGCCTGAGCGATTTGAATTTGTTGATTAAAGTTTGGTTGCGATGCGACACGAACGGTTAACCAAACGGACCTTCGCGAAACAATGAATCCCGATGAGCAGGCCCACCCGGAGCCGGCTCGGGGGCGAGTGGGCCATCGGGGACGGGCGCGATCGTGCGGCGGCCATCAGGGTCTGGGCCGTCGTGGCGGGGCGAGCCGGGCGGCGATTCGCCGGCAGGTGCGGCGCGGCCGTATCGCTGGCCTTGCGCCACGGCCCGCCGCGTGGCGAGATGAGGGCGACAGCCGCGGGGGCGAGCCGATGGAGCGACCGATGGCGTTCGTCTGGGCCCGTATTCTGATGCTGGTGGCGGGCTGGGCCGCCGCGCTGGCCACCGCGCTGCTCTCCTCGTCGCTCCTCGCCACACCGCGGCTCTCGGTCTTCCTGGTCAGCGGCGGCCTGTGGACCTGCGCCCTGCTGCTCGACTGACCGGGCGTCTCGCCCGCCGCCCGTCCACGCGCGCGCCGCGACCGCGCGCCCCGGCGAGGCGGGTTGCGCGGCGGCGCCCGGCCGGCTACATGCGGCGGTCGTGAACGGGCCGCGGGCGGCCCGCGAGGTGAACAGTCGATGCGCGCCGAAACCCAGACGGTCGTCGAAGAGATCAAGCAGTCGGTCGGGCTGCTGAGGAGGCATCTTTGACTTCGACAAGGCACGCGCCCGACTGGCGGAACTGAACAAGCTCGCCGAGGACCCCGAACTCTGGAACGATCCGCAGAAGGCGCAGCGCCTGATGCAGGAGCGCACCAGCCTCGAGGACAGCCTGACGGCGATCGGCCGCATCGAGCAGGAGCTCGACGACCAGCTCACCCTCATCGAGCTCGGCGAGGCCGAGGACGACGAGAGCGTGGTCGGCGAGGCCGAAGCGGCCCTCAAGAAGCTCAAGGGCGAGGTCGACCGCCGGCAGCTCGAAGCGCTGCTGTCGGGCGAGGCGGATTCCAACGACACCTATCTCGAGGTGCATGCCGGCGCCGGCGGCACCGAGAGCCAGGACTGGGCCGCCATGCTGCTGCGCATGTACACGCGCTGGGCCGAGCAGCACGGCTTCAAGATCGAGTACCTGGAAGAGACCGAGGGCGAGGAGGCCGGCATCAAGTCGGCCACCATCCAGGTCAAGGGTCACAACGCCTATGGCTGGCTGAAGACCGAGCGCGGCGTGCATCGGCTGGTGCGCATCTCGCCGTTCGATTCGAACGCGCGCCGACACACCTCCTTCGCCTCGGTCGATGTCTACCCGGTGGTCGACGACCGCATCGTCATCGACATCAAGGAGGCGGATGTCCGCACCGACACCATGCGGTCGGGCGGCGCCGGCGGCCAGCACGTCAACAAGACCGAGTCGGCGGTGCGCCTCACCCACATCCCGACCGGCATCGCGGTGGTCTGCCAGGCCGAGCGGTCGCAGCACAAGAACCGCGCCCAGGCGTGGGCGATGCTGCGCGCCCGCCTGTACGAGCAGGAGCTGAAGCGCCGCGAGGAGGCCGCCGCCGCCGAGAACGCCGCCAAGACGGATATTGGCTGGGGCCACCAGATCCGCTCCTACGTGCTCCAGCCGTACCAGATGGTGAAGGACCTGCGGACCGGCGTGCAGACCTCCGACACCGGCGGCGTGCTGGACGGCGACCTCGACCAGTTCATGGAGGCGACGCTGGCCCAGAAGGCGTTCGGCGGCGGCCCCGGCGAGATCGAGGACGTCGACTGACGGCCTGCCGGGTGGTGCCCGCCGGCCACCTGGTCGAGCGTCACGCGGCCCGTCAGTTCCGCACGCAGGTGAGGACGCCGGGTGCGACGCGGCCGGCGACCCCCGCGCCGGTCCGGGTGCAGCGCCAGGCCGGATCGCGCGCCGCGGCCGGCGGAAAATGCGCCGTGAGCGGCCCGTTCAGCTCCGGCTCGTGAATCCAGATCAGCCCGCTGCGCGGTCCGGCCGCCGTGGTCCACGCATCGAGCCGCGCGATGTCGGCGCCCTGGACGACGTCGACGGCGACCGGCATGCCGGCGCGGTGGAAGAAGAACCCGCCGAGCGCACGGGCGAAGCGCGGGTCCATGGCGCCGAACAGCGGATTATCCCAGACGAAGGCGACGCGCTCGACCCCGGCCGCCATCAGGGTGCGCGAGCCCGACTGCGTCTCCAGATCGCGCTTGTGGCCCGGCACCGATCCGTCGGCGGCCCAGCGCACCGCGAGCATTCCGAACAGCAGCACGTAGACGAAGCCGCTGGCCGGCACCCGCCGGCTCATCTCGGCCGCCACCAGCGCGGCCCCGAGCAGGAGGCCGGGCACGCAGGGCACCAGGTAGCGCAGGGTGAAGCTCGGCCGGATGGCGCCGAGCCCCAGCATCAGGGCCGCCGCCGCGACCGACACCACCACGGCGACGGCGGCGGGGGTGGCGGTGGGGGGCGAGAGCGTGCGCCGCCTAACCCCGGCGACGAGGCCGCGCAAGAGCATCAGCACCGCGATCGCCAGCGTCCAGGCGGCGAGCTCGACGGTGCCGAACAGGAAGGTGGCGACGGCGGACATGTGCCGCAGCTCGACGAGCTGATACCAGGCGTGGGCCGGATCGGCGAAGCGGGCGAGGGTCGGCCCGTGCAGCCCGAGCCACGGCACCGCCGGCAGCACCACCAGGACGGCCGGCCAGGTGCGCAGCGCCCGCCGGCCGCACAGCGCCAGGTAGGCGAGGCCCTGGAGGCCGACCACCACGGCGGCCAGGTAATGGGTCAGGACGGTCAGGGTGCCGAGGCTGGTCCATAGGAGGGCGCGGCCGAGGGTCGGCGTCGCCACGAGGCGCAGGAAGGCGACGGTGGTGGCGGTGGCCAGCGCCAGCAGCAGCGCGTAGCTGCGCGCCTCCTGGGCGAACATCAGGCTCGGCCAGGCGAGCGCCAGAAGGGCGCCCCACAAGAGGCGTTGATTGCGGTCGAGCGCCGGGTTGGGCAGCAGCACGATGAACGGAGTGAGCAGCGCGGCCGCCAGGCTCGGGGTGCGCAGCGCCGCGTCGTCGAGGCCGGCGACCCCGGCCCAGGCATGGGCGAGGGCGTAGAACAGCGGCGCGTTGGGGTCTTGCAGCGCCATCGCGGCCATGGCCCGCAGGTCCGGCTGCGCCGCCACGACGCCGGTGACCGCCTCGTCGATCCACAGCGGGCCGGCCTCGCCGACGATCCGGGCGACGATGCCGATCGCCAGCGCGACCACCACGGCGATGGGAAGCAGAAGCCGCTCGGCCTGCACCCCCAGCCGGGTGGCGCGCGGGACGCCGCCGTCCTTGTCGAAAGTGGTGTCGGTCATGATCGGATCGCCGGTCGCGATCCTAGCCGAACCAGCTTAACGGCTCGTGTCTGGGTTGTGGCGCGGGTGGCTCTACAGGGCGCCCATGCGCAGGCCGGCGCGCAGGAACTTCTGCGGGTCGACGGCGTCGCCGCCGACCCGGGTCTCGTAGTGCAGATGCGGCCCGGTGGAGCGGCCGGTCGAGCCCATGCGGCCGATCACCTGGCCGATCTTCACCGACTGGCCGCTCTGCACCAGGATCTCGGAGAGGTGGCCGTAGCGGGTCGACAGGCCGTTGCCGTGGTCGATCTCGACCATCTTGCCGTAACCGCCGCTCCACCCGGCCGAGGTCACGGTGCCGTTGGCGGTGACGCGGATCGGCTCGCCGGTGCTGCCGCGGAAGTCGAGCCCGGTATGCATGGCGGGGCGGCCGACGAACGGGTCGATCCGCACCCCGAAGGTGGAGCTGAAGTCGACGTCGCCGGCGACCGGCTTGCGGATCGGGATCGCCACCAGGGTGCGGGTCAGCCGCTCGGCCTGGGCGCGGGCGAGGCGGACGCGGTGGATCTGGCGCTCGAACGCCTGGGCGCCCGATTGCAGCCGCACCGGCACGAACGGCCCGCCGACGCCGGTCTCGGCCGGGGCGGCGCGCTCCAGCCCGAGATCGGCCAGGAGGGCGCGGATGCGGCGGGCGCGCCCCTCGTAGGTCTCCTCCAGGGTCGCCAGCGTGGAGACCTGGCGGCTCTCGATGCGGTCGAGCGCCCCGTGCAGGCGGGCGATCTTGGCGTCGAGGCCGGTCAGCACGTTGCGGCTCGCGGTGGCGGCGGCCAGCGCCGGCGGCGGCTGGCGCGATTCGAGGCGGGCCTGGCGGTCGGGCGGAGCCTTGAAGATCACCGTGTCGGAGATCGGCGACGCCTTCGGGGTGGGCTCGGGGGGCGGGGCGCCGCGGCCGGGTGGCCGGATGGCGCCGGTGGGGGTCGGGTCGGCCGCGACACCGCCGATGCCGCCGAGCTGGCCGGCGCGGTTCTCGAGCTGCGACTGGCGGCGGATCACCTGCTCGAGCTTCTGCTCGAACTGCTCCTGGTCGAGGAGCTGACGGGTGGTCACCCGGTCGACCTGCGCCCGCATCTCGGCGATGCGGTCCTCGTAGGCGGCCTCGATCTCGGCCTGGCGGGCGATCATCCGGGTGATGACGTCGTCGTGGAAGGCGAAGTAGGAGGCGGTGACGACCGACCAGCCGGCCATGATCACCAGGGTGCCGACGACGGTCCAGAAGGCGACCGGGCCGAGCCGGACCTGGCGGCCCGCATAGCCGAACGTGAAGGCGCGGCGGACCGGCGATGCCGCGGTCCGCGGGGCCGCGGCCGGGCGTGCGGCCGGGGTGGTGCGGCCGGCCGGCTGCGGCGGCAGCGGTGCGGCCGGGCGCGGCCGACGCTCGTCGATGGGGACGTGGTGGCCGTAGCGATGATCGGTGCGGTGCTCCGGCCGATAGTCGCGGTGCTCCGGGCGAGGATCGAGGCGGAGGTCGGCGCGATGCTCGTAACGGTGCTCGCGCGGGTCGGCCGGGTGGCGCGCCGCCGCGGCCGGACCCGGATGGTGATAGGCGGCTCGCCCCGTCTCCCGGCCCCTCTCGACGGCGGCATGGTCGGCACTCGGCCGATCACGCAGTCGATAGTCGTTGGAGGGACGCTCGGTCATTCGGGCTCCGGGGTGGCCGGTGCGGGCGCACCGGCACGGCGAGAGCCGCATGACAGCACTGCATGGTAAAGAATCTCCCAACGAATCGAGGAATTTTCGATCCTTTGCCAATCCGTCCTGCGAGCCCGTGGCGGCCGGAAGGACGGCGCGTCACCGGCGTGGGCGTGTGCGGCCGGGCCTGCCGCCCCGTGAGGTTCGCCACCACACGACGCGCCCACAACGAAAAAGGCCCGCCGGAGCGGGCCTTTGTTTTTCCGGGAGATCGCGCCGCGGCTCACTCGCCGATGGTGCGCACCACGCTCGAGGTCGGGCGGCCGGCGCCGGCGGTCGGCAGCTTCTCGTTCTTGGCGATCATGGCGTCGTACTGGGCGAGCGATTGCAGCGGCGTGCGGCCCACCATGTGGACGACCTTGTAGCCGCCCTTCTTCAGCTCGGCCAGCAGCAGGGGCACGGCCTGCGCGGTGCCGTGCTGGAAATCATGCATCAGGACAATGCCCTTGCCGTGCTTCTTCAGCTTGTCCATCACCCTCTGGACGATCTGGTCGGGCTTCTTGATCCGGAAGTCGAAGGAGTCGAGGTCGGTCGAGAAGATGCCGACATTGCGCTCGCCCAGATAGGTCACCGCCTCCGGCGGATGCTTGAGCTGCGGGAAGCGGAAGAACGGCGCGATCGGCATGCCGATGGCCTGCTTCACGGCGCTGATGCCCTTCTCGATCTCCTCCTTCTGCTCGTCCGGCGACTTCTTGGAGAGGTCGACATGCGACCAGGTGTGCGAGCCGACCGAGTGGCCGGCCTCGTAGACCTGCTTGAGGATGTCCGGATAGTAGGTCGCGTGCTTGCCGATCGAGAAGAAGATCGCCTTCACGCATTCCTGCTCGAGGGCGCGCAGCACCGCCGGCGTGTTGCCGAGCCAGGGGCCGTCGTCGAAGGTCAGCACCACCTCGCCGGCGCGCAGGAAGTCGTGCTGCTTGAAGTGCTCGAAGCCGAAGCCGGGACCGCCGGTGGTGTCGATCTCGACCACCCGCGACACGCCGAGGGCGCTCGGATTGGTGCAAGCCGGCCCCTTGGCGACCGCCGGGCCGGAGGGCGGCGGCGGTGGCGCTGCGGTGGGCGTGGCGCCCGAGCCGCCCGGCAGGCCGGCCCGCGGCAGGCCGCCGGCCTGTCCACCCATCTGGCCGCCCGCTTGGGCGACCACGATGGGGTCGGCCCCCTGGGCCATGGCGCGAACCACCGGGCGCGGCTCGGGTGCCGCGGTGCCGGCCGGTGCCGCGATGGCCGTTCCGGGCTGGCCCGCGGCGGATTGCGGCTGGGCTCCGCCCGGCCACGGCAGCCCCTTCTGGGCGAAGACGATTCCGATCGAGCCGGCGACCGCCACGACGACGAGACCGGCAGCCACTGTGCGTGCACGCATGGCCTGTTCCCTTCTAGCTCGCTCGCCGAACAGTCGGATCGGGCCCGGACATGTTCCGTCGCTGCGCGACTCGGTCGGTCGAGAGCCACCTCTGGTTCATGCTAGACGAATTCGTTTACCAAATTCACTCCGATGCCGGCCGAATCACTGCCGCGTGATCGAGTTTCCCGCGAGTGCGCGGGATCTGCCACACTCCCGGCGGGACGGCGCGCGCCCGCGGCGGGGCGCCGGGGCGGCGTGCCGTGGAGGGAGACGACATGGCGGAGTTCGAGGACATCGCGCTGTCGGTGCGTGGCGGCGTTGCCCGCATCACCATCACGCGGCCGGAGCGCTACAACGCCTTCCGGGCGCAGACCTGCGAGGAGCTGATCACCGCCTTCGTGCGCGCCGGGGCCGATCGCGCCGTCGGCGTGATCGTGCTCACCGGGGCGGGCGACAAGGCGTTCTGCACCGGCGGCGACCAGTCGTCGCACGCCGGCGGCTATGGCGGCCGTGGCACCATCGGGCTGCCGCTGGAGGAGCTGCACACCGTCATCCGCGACGTGCCCAAGCCGGTGATCGCCCGGGTGAACGGCTTCGCCATCGGGGGTGGCAATGTGCTGGTGACCTGCTGCGATCTCGCCATCGCGTCCGACCGCGCCGTGTTCGGCCAGGTCGGCCCCAAGGTCGGCTCGGTCGATCCGGGCTTCGGCACCGCCTTCCTGGCCCGCGTGGTGGGGGAGAAGAAGGCGCGCGAGATCTGGTTCCTGTGCCGCCGCTACACCGCCGAGCAGGCGCTCGCCATGGGGCTCGTCAACGCGGTGGTGCCGCATGCCGAGCTGGACGCCGAGGTCGAGCGCTGGTGCGCCGAGATCCTGGCGCTCAGCCCCACCGCCATCGCCATCGCCAAGCGGGCCTTCAACGCCGATTCCGAATCGATCCGC
Organism: Rhodoplanes sp. P11; assembly: GCF_964266735.1. Classification (NCBI taxonomy): domain Bacteria; kingdom Pseudomonadati; phylum Pseudomonadota; class Alphaproteobacteria; order Hyphomicrobiales; family Nitrobacteraceae; genus Rhodoplanes; species Rhodoplanes sp. P11. The sequence continues at coordinate 64,062 of NZ_CAXWGY010000022.1, read as the reverse complement.
GGCATCTCGGCGCTCGGCATGCAGGCGGTGAGCCTGTTCTACGAGACCCCTGAGAGCAAGGAGGGGGTGGCGGCCTTCCGGGAGAAGCGGCCGCCGCGCTTCCGCGGCGCCGGTCCAGTGGATGACGGTTCGGTCGACGAGGGTCAGCCGGGATATAGGTCCCGCCAGGCCGGCAGCGCCCCCGGGAACGGCAGGGCGGTCGCCTCGTAGACGCCGCGCGCGATGGCGCGGGCCACCACATGGGCGGCGACCGCGCCGAGCCGCGTCAGCCCGATCACCGGATCGCCGAGGATGCGGCGGCCGGTGGCGGCGGCGAACACGATGTCGCCGTCGAGCGGCGTGTGGATCGGGTAGAGGGCGCGGGCGAGGCCGTCCTGCGCCATGGTGGCGAGGCGCTTGGCGTGGGTGCGCCCCAGCGCCGCGTCGGTGACCACCACGACGAGCGTCGTGGCGGTGCGCGGCAGGCCCTTGGTGACGGTGGCGAGCGCCGCCGCCGGCACCGTGGCGGGCGAGCCGCGGCCGCCGAACTCGCGGTCCTGCTCGAACGGGCCGGCCCAGAAGTGCGGACCGTCCCCCACCGTGGCGCTGCCGGCCGCGTTGACGGCGGCGAGCGCCGCCACCGTGACGCCGTCCTCGGTGACCGCCGAGGCGGCGCCGATGCCGCCCTTCATGTTGACCGTGGTGGCGCCGAGGCCGGCGCCGACGCTGCCGAGCGCATGCGGGCCGGGCGTGGCGGCCGCCGCCGCCGCATAGCCGAGCTCGCGATAGGGCGGGAAGCGGCCCCACCCCTTGTCGCCGCCGTTGAGCAGGTCGAACAGGATGGCGCCCGGCACGATCGGCACCCGGATGTCGCGCACCGCGAAGCCGCGGTCGTTCTCGCGCAGATACGCCTGGACGCCGGCGCAGGCGTCGAGCCCGAAGGCCGAGCCGCCGGCGAGCGCGATGGCGTCGACCTTCTCGACGGTGCGGCCGGAATCGAGCAGGTCGGTCTCGCGGGTGCCGGGGCCGCCGCCGCGCACGTCGCAGGCGGCGATCACCGGCTCGTCGAACAGGATGCAGGTGACCCCGGAGGCGAGCTGCGCGTCCTCGGCGTGGCCGACCGAGACACCGGGGATGTCGGTGAGAAGATTGCGTCGCATCGTCATGGTCGCATCGTCATGGCAGCGGGTCCGGAATCGAGAAGCCGTCGCGCCGCAGGATGCCGGCGAGCCGCTCGGCCGCCGCCGCGATGGTGTCGACCCGCACGAAGGCGGCGCGCGCCTCGTCGGGGAAGTCCTCGGCCGGGCCGAGCAGCACGGTGCGGCGTGCCGCCGGCGGACGCTCGGCCTCGCCGCGGAAACGCGCCGCGATGGCCAGCTCGTTGCGGGTGCCGACCGATCCGGCGAGCCCGACCACGGCGTCGGCCGACAGCACGTTGACGTGGTTGCGCGAGGGCGCCGTCGTCCAGTCCTCGACCCGCGGCGGCAGCGCCGTGAAGATCGCCAGCTCGACGAGCGGGTTCGGGTAGGCGATGCCGTCGGGCGTGTGGTGCGGGGCGTCGAGATCGCCGGCGGGATCGCGCGGCACCATGCCGAGCGACAGGCCGCGCCGCGCCGGCACCGCCACGAAGCCCTCGGCGGCGGCCGACATCACGCCGAAGCCGGCGCCGGTGAGCAGATGGGCGCCCAACCCGGCCACCATGGCGCCGACCGCCCGGGCGAGGGCGACCCGCTCGGGCGGAAGCGGCGAGCCGCTGCCGAGGACGGCGACGACGGGAAGCCTGTGGACCATGACCTGTGCGCAATCGGGTGCGCGCCAACCGACACGGATTCGAGAAGGCCGTCAATCGGGCCTGCTACGGGGCGGAGCGCCTCACACGATCGCGGGAGGTAGCCCGGGCGTGCTTGCCCGGCCCGCCGCCAGCGGGCATCAAGGGCCGGCCCGACGAAGCCGGACGGGTTCGCGCAGTCGCTGCGCTGACGCAAGGAGAACGAGGGCGTTCCGGCGTAGGACGGGCCGACCCTCGCTCGATCGACGGAACGGACCGCTGACACCATGACCGACGTCTCGCTGCTCTGGGCGCTGCTGGCCGGCATCGTCAGCTTCCTCTCGCCCTGCGTGCTGCCGCTGGTGCCGCCCTATCTGGTGTACCTGGCCGGCAGCTCGCTCGAACGGGTCGGCGCCGAGGGCGCCGCGGTGGCGCGCGACCGCCGCGGCACCGTGGCGGCGGCGCTGGTGTTCGTCGCCGGCTTCTCGACCGTGTTCGTGGCGCTCGGCGCCAGCGCCAGCCTGATCGGGGCGCTGCTGCGGGCCTATTCGGGCGGGCTGTCGATCGTCGCCGGGCTCGTCATCATCGGCATGGGGCTGCATTTTCTCGGCCTCACCCGAATCGACGTGCTGATGCGGGAGCGGCGGCTCCCGATGCCGCGGCCGGTGGGGCTGTGGGGCGCCTACGCGATGGGACTCGCCTTCGCGTTCGGCTGGACGCCGTGCATCGGGCCGATTCTGGCCGCGATTCTCGCGGTGGCGGCCTCCAAGGACACGGTGCTGCGCGGCGCCGGTCTGCTGGCCGTCTACTCGGTCGGGCTCGGGCTGCCGTTCGTGGCCGCGGCCTTCGCGGTGGAGCCGTTCACGGCGTTCCTGGCGCGCTTCAAGCACCGGCTCGCCCTGGTCGAGAAGGCCATGGGGGTGCTGATGATTCTCACCGGCCTCGCCTTCCTGTTCGGGCTGATCAACCAGGCGAGCTTCCTGCTGCTGGAGTGGTTCCCGATCCTCGCCACCATCGGCTGAGCCGACCCCGCATCGGCGGCGCGCCGGTCGCGTCGCGCAGCGGGTCCGACCCGCGGACGCGGGGCGAATCGTCGCGTTCGGACCGCGTGCCCCGGCGGCGCAGCCGACGATCGAATCCGGCCGCTGCCGCGTCTCCCGGTGGGACTGAACACCGCTGCCGAGAGGCCCGACGCCCGCTCGTTCCGCCGCCCGAAATCGAAGCGTCAACTCGGCGAGACTGTCGCGGCGGAGAGCCGGCTTCTAATCCCCCGGGATGGGTCGGGCCGCCGCGGCGGTTCGCGCCAGGCCGTCAACGGCGCAGGATCAGGCCGTTTTTTCCGTGCTAATCCGGCCGGACATGTGCGGCCGCCCATAGTGCGACCGGCCAGGGTCCATTAGCCGAGGAAAATTACGTATTGGTCCTCGTTGACACTCAGAGATGTAAAGGTAGCATTACACTGGACTGTTAAGACAGAACGACACGAGGCGACCTGACAGGAACCGTGAGTCGTCCGTCTCCGGCAGAGGCTGTCGATCCGGGAGTTTCTATCAGGATCTACGATCCGGGAGGCTGCCCTCGGGCGGGATGGCTGGCGCGGGGCGCGAGCCGGGTAGGGTGCGCAGCCACGGGGCGCGCCGATGGACAGGAGGCCGCGGGTCGGCCGGCACGGCCGGACCGGGTTCGAGGCAGGACATTGGAACTCCGCCGCTGGCCGGTCGGGCGCGGTGGCGGGTCAAGGCGGTGCGTCTCGGCGCCCGCAGCGTGCGACAGGTCGGTCCGCCGGCCGTCGACAGCAGGTTTCTGATGACGGACTTCAAGTTCAACGAGGACGTGGTCGGCTGGGCAAGACCGTTGTCGCGGTGGCTCAACGATGTCGACTGGCAGTCGAGCTGGCGCATGTTCTCGATCCAGTATTCCCCCGATGCCATCGGGCGGAATGTCGGTCGTGGCGATTTCCGTCACGACAAAACCCGGCTGTCAGGGCGTTTGCAGCGACGTCCTGCGGCAACCTCAATGGAGGGTATACAGATGGCTGAAAATCGGAGCCTTTCCGGCCTGACCGAGGAGGAGGCGCTCGAGTTCCACGCCCAGTTCAAGACCACCTTCACCGCCTTCATGGTGATCTGCGTCCTCGCCCACGTTCTCGTGTGGGCCTGGAAGCCCTGGTACTGAGCGATAGGGGGAATTCGAAATGGCCAACCCGCAAGACGACTACAAGATCTGGCTGGTCCTCAATCCGTCGACCTGGCTGCCGGTGATCTGGATCGCCGCCCTCGTGGTGGCTCTCGCGATCCATGCGTTCGTGCTGAACAACCCGCGGTACAACTACATGGACATCAAGACCGCGGCCGAGAAGGTGCAGACGAAGTAAGCTGCGCGATTTCGGCGTTTCTCCTCTTTTCGAGGAGCGTGCGCAGGCGGGTGGCTCGGATCGTCCGATCCAGTCCACTCGTATCGTCGGGAAGGCTTTTTGCCGTCGCGACGAGGTGACGCGTGATGCCTTCGTGCTCACGCGTCGTCCCTGCGCCGGTCGAGCCGGTTTCGGCCGGATCGGCAGACGGACGGTGATTGGTGTTGCGTACCACACGGGTGCCGAAGCTCGCTTCGGCGCCCGTTTTATTGTGTTCGTCGCGCAAAGCGCGAGAGTCCCGACGAGACTCGCCCGACCCGTGCGGGTGACCGGGCTTTGGGCTGTGACGGGCGAGATCCGCGCCTCACCGCGACCCCGGCCTCAGGTTCGGACGGGCGCCTGCCCGGCGCGATGGCACATGGCCTCACCTCGCCCCGCGACGCGGGGAGAGGTCGGATCGCAGGCCGCAGGCCGGCGAGCCGGGTGAGGGGCACCACCGCGTATCGAGTCACCGAGGCGGCCGAGACACCGAGATAGGTTCTCTGACATGGCCTCACCTCGCCCCGCGAAGCGGGGAGAGGTCGGATCGCGGGCCGAAGGCCGGCGATCCGGGTGAGGGGCTCACCGCGTATTGAGTCACCGAGGCGACCGAGACACTGAGATGGGCTCTCGCACACGGTCTCATCTCGCCCCGCGAAGCGGGGAGAGGTCGGATCGCAGGCCGCAGGCCGACGATCCGGGTGAGGGGGCGCCACCGCGTATCGAATTACCGAGGCGGCCGAGACACTGAGATAGGGCCCATGGCCTCACCTCGCCCCGCGACGCGGGGAGAGGTCGGGTCGCGGGCCGAAGGCGACGAGCCGGGTGAGGGGCACCACCGCGTATCGAGTCACCGAGGCGGCCGAGACACTGATACCAACGGCAGCACTCTCGGACTGCATCCTCCGGCCGAAGGCCGGGCACGACGAGTCGACATCAGCAGCCATCGGTATGAGATCGGCTCTCGCACCGGGCCTCACCTCGCCCGGCGAAGTGGGGAGAGTCGGATCGGGGGCCGAAGGCCGGCGATCCGGGTGAAGGGCTTCACCGCCCGCGAGCGGGCCCGTGGCACGAGGGCCCCGCCGCGATGTGCAGCTCCGCCGCACGGGCGACAGATCGAACGCGCCGTCGACCAGGGCGTGGTGAACCGTCCCGGTCGCGGCGGGTTGAGGGGGCAGGGGACTCGTTTCGGACTGGCGGAGACACCATGCTGGCCCACGACATCATCTCGACCCATCCCGACGTGCGGGGCAACACCAACGACGCTCTGATCCACTGCATCGAGGAGTGCTACTCCTGCGCCCAGGCGTGCACCGCCTGCGCCGATGCCTGCCTCGGTGAGCAGGACGTGAACCGGCTGCGGCAGTGCATCCGGCTCAATCTCGACTGTGCCGACATCTGTGCGGCGACCGGCGCCATCGCGTCGCGTCGCACCGGCTCCAACGAGGCGGTGATGCACGCCATGCTGGAGGCGTGCGCGCTGGCGTGCCGGCAATGCGGCGAGGAGTGCCGGCGGCATGCCGAGCACCACGAGCACTGCAAGGTGTGTGCGGAGGCGTGCCGCCGCTGCGAGGACGCCTGCCGCGAGGCGATGCGCACCGTGGCGCACTAGAACGGAATCCGATCCAACTGGATCGGATTCCGTTCTGGAAGTCCTTGCGTGATCGCATTTTCGACGGCGAACCGGAGTCCACTTCGCCGGAAAATGCTCAACGCGGCGGAACGGTCGGGCCATCCCGGCGGCGGCGTCCGCAGCGTCGTCGTCCGCGGCGGTCCGGCCGGCGAGCCCAAACACCAAGCCGCCGGGATCTCGCGATCCCGGCGGCTCGTCCTGTCGGCCGTCTCGAGCCGGCCTTTGCTCGTCGCCTCGCCTTTGCTCGTCGCCTCGCCTTTGCTCGTCGCCTCGCCTCTGCTCGTCGCCTCGCAGGACCGATGTCGCGTCGTCGCTCTTCGACCGATCGCTCGCCCCGTAGGCACCGCGGTGGCGCCGCGTCGCGGCGGCGCCCGCAGCGCAGCCAGCGGGCGCTGCTGCGCCTTACTCCGTCGCTTCCACGTAGGTGAGCTTGCCGTCCTCGCCCTTCTTCCAGACATAGAGGACGTAGCGGTCCTTCTTCTTGCCGCCGACCAGGTAGCCGTCGTTGGAGACGTCGCCCTTCTTGTCGAGCGACAGCGTGCCCAGCACGGTGTCGAACGGCTTGCCGGACGACATCACGGCCGCGACCTTCTTGGGATCGGCGGCCTTGGCCTCCTCGATGGCGGCCTTGATGACCTGCACGGCGGCGTAGCTGTACAGCGTGTAGGCCTGCGGCTCGAACCCGCGCTTGCGGAAGACCTCGACGATCTCCTTGTTGGCCGGGTTGGTGCGCGGGTCGGGCGAGAACGTCATCAGCGAACCCTCGACCCCCTGTCCGGCGATGGCCGCGAACTCGTTGTCGGCGAGGCCGTCGCCGCCCATGATGACGGCCTTGACGCCCTGGTCGCGCATCTGGCGCAGGATCAGGCCGCCGGTGTCGTGCAGGCCGCCCCAGAACACGAGGTCCGGATTGGCCGCCTTGAGCTTGGAGACCAGAGCGGTGAAGTCCTTGTCGTCCTTGTTGACGCCCTCGTAGAGCACCTCCTTGAGGCCCTTGGCGTTCATCGCCTTGCGGGTCTCGTCGGCGAGGCCCTGGCCGTAGGTGGTCTTGTCGTGGACGACGGCGATCCGCTTGCCCTTGAACTTGTCGGCGATGATGGCGCCGGCGAGGCCGCCCTGCTGGTCGTCGCGGCCGCAGACGCGGAAGATGTTCCACATGCCGCGCTCGGTGACCTTCGGATTGGTCGAGGCCGGGGTGACCGACAGGATGCCGTTGTCCTGATAGACCTCCGAGGACGGTATGGTGACGCCGGAGTTGAAGTGGCCGACCACGAACTTGACGCCGTCGGCCACGAACTTGTTGGCCACCGATACGCCTTCCTTGGGGTCGCCGCGGTCGTCGCCGGCGTACAGCTCGATCTTCTGGCCGAGGATACCGCCCGCCGCGTTGATGTCGGCGACCGCCTGCTCGACGCCTTGCTTGAGCTGCGCCCCGAAGGCGGCGCTGCCGCCCGTCATCGGGCCGCCGACGCCGATGCGGATCTGAGCCTCGGCGCTGCTCGGCGCCAAAGCGGTGCCGAGCGCGGTGCCGATCGCGAGACCGAGCGCGAGGACCTGCGTCCTGCCGTGGATCATCGTTCCTCCTCCTGCGAAGCTGTGAAGCGCGTGTGCGTGGCGGCGACCGCCACCATGGTGCCATTGAGACGGAAACCGCCCGTCGTGTCACTCGGCATGGCGGCGCCGGGCGGCGGCCGCGCCCGCGGCGCGGTGCCGCGCCTCCGGGGGCCGCACGCCCGCGCGGCGCTCACACGCCGCGCTCACGCGCGGCGCTCACACACGGCGCTCACGCATCGCGCTCCGCCGGAATGATCAGGAAGCCGTACTGCCGGATCATCTGCCGCCGGCGGGTGCTGCGGAACGCGGCGAGCGCCACCGCGGTCACCACGGTGGTGTCGACCGCATAGTACCAAGGCGACATGAGCGTGCCCTCGAACAGCGCGAAGTGGATGAAGCGCACCGCGAAGCCGAACAGCAGCATCGCCGGGAGCACCATCCACCATGGCCGCCAGGTGCGGGCGATGGCCCGCCCGGACAGCCAAGCGCCGGCCCCGCCTAGCACCAGGGTCACCAGGAGGAAGATGCCGAAGGAGTCTTCCTGATAGAGCAGGCCCTGCATGGCGGGTCCTCGGTTCAGGCTCGATCCGGTCCGATGGTTCGTAGGCCGCAACGCCGGGGTGGGATGGCGGCAGCGCCGCCGCCCTGTTGCGTCGGGCCTGGGAACGCCTCGCCTCGCCGCAAGGGCCGCCAGTCCGCAGGTTCCGTATCGCTGGCCGAGATCATGGTTCAGGACCCCGTGGCGGCGGTTTCGCGGCGGCCGCCTTCGAGATAGGCGGCCTGCACCTCGGGCCGCTCCAGCAGGTCGCGGCCGCTGCCCGTCATCGTGATCACGCCATTGACCATCACATAGGCGCGGTGGGCGAGCTTGAGGGCGTGATAGGCGTTCTGCTCGACCAGGAACACGGTCAGGCGCCGGGTCCGGTTCAGCTCGCGGACGATGTCGAAGATCTGCTGGGCGATCAGCGGCGCCAGGCCGAGCGACGGCTCGTCGAGCAGCAGCAGGCGCGGCCGGCTCATCAGGGCGCGGGCGATCGCCAGCATCTGCTGCTCGCCGCCCGACAGCGTGCCGCCGCGCTGGGCGAGGCGCTCGGAGAGCCGCGGGAAGAAGGCGAGCACGCGGTCGAGCTCGGCCGGATCGGCCTCGGGTCCGGCCGCCACCAGGCCCATTTGCAGGTTCTCCAGCACAGTCATGCGGGCGAAGATGCGCCGCCCCTCGGGCGACTGGGCGATGCGCAGGCGGGCGATCTCGTGGGTCGGCAGGGCGGTGATGTCGCGGCCATCGAACACGACGCGGCCGGCGCGCGCCCGCGGGTTGCCGCAGATGGTCATCATCAGGGTCGACTTGCCAGCCCCGTTGGCGCCGATCAGGGTGACGATCTCACCCTCGTTCACATCGAGGTCGACGCCCTTCAGCGCCTTGATGCTCCCGTAGTAGGTCTCGACGCCGCGCACGGCGAGCAGCGGCTCAGCCATGGCGTCGATCCTTGTCCGATCGGGAAGAGCCGGCGGACGAGCACGGCTCTTCACCTCTCCCCGCAGGCGGGGAGAGGTCGAAGTCCGCGCGTGGCGTGCGGACTTCGGGTGAGGGGGGGATTGCGGCTCCACGATACGCCCCCTCATCCCGACCTTCTCCCCGCGAGCGGGGAGAAGGGGCGCGGACGTCGTGCCTTTCGGTCCGATGGGCGGACGCGGTCCTCATAGCCCCACCTCCGCCTCGGCGGCCTCGACCTCGTCGTCGGCGACCCCCAGATAGGCCGCGATCACCTTCTGGTCGTTGCGCACCGCCGCCGGCGAGCCGTCGGCGATCTTGACGCCGTAGTCGAGCACGACGACGTGGTCGGAGATCTCCATCACCACCGACATGTCGTGCTCGATCAGCAGCACCGAGGTGTCGTGGGCGTCGCGGATGGTCAGGATCAGGTCGTTCAAGGCGGCGCTCTCGCGCGGATTGAGGCCGGCGGCCGGCTCGTCGAGGCACAGCAGCACCGGGTCGGTGCACATGGCGCGGGCGATCTCCAGCCGCCGCTGGGCGCCGTAGGGCAGGGCGCCGGCCGGCTCGTCGGCGCGCTCGATCAGCCCGGTGAGAGCGAGCCAGTGGCGCGCCTTGTCGACGGCGGCGCGCTCGGCCCGCGCATAGCTCGGAAACCCGAGCACGCCGAGCAGCGTGAAGCCGGAGGCGACCATCAGGGGCGCATGCTGGGCGACCAGCAGGTTCTCCAGCACCGTCATGCCGGAGAACAGGCGGATGTTCTGGAAGGTGCGGGCCACCTTGGCCTGGCGCGTCACCAGATGGTCGGGCATCCGTTCGAGCAGGAACAGGGCGCCGTCCGGGCGCGTCAGCTTGCGGTCGCCGCACAGAGTGAGCGCGTCGAGCTCGCTCCATAGCCGGGCGTCCCCATGCGCCACCGCGATGCGGCCTTCGGTCGGCTTGTAGAAGCCGGTGATGCAGTTGAACACGGTCGTCTTGCCGGCGCCGTTGGGGCCGATCAGCGCGGTGATCTCGCCGCGCCGCGCCGTGAAGCACAGGTCGTTGATGGCGACGAGGCCGCCGAACCGCATGGTCAGGTGCTCGACCTCGAGCAGGGCCGGGGCGGGCGAGGCGCGCATCAGCCGTGCCCCTCCTTGACCAGGCTGCCGGACACCGCCTTGCGCTCCTTGAGGAACACCGACGGATCGCGGGTGGCGATCAGGCCGCGTGGCTTCCAGATCATGATCAGCACCATGGCGAAGCCGAACAGCAGCATGCGGTACTGGGTCGGGTCGAACTCGCGGCCGAACACCGCCTTCAGCGCGTCGAGCTCGCGCAGCAGCTCGGTGCCGCCGATCATCGCCACCGCCGCGATGGCGACGCCGATCTGGCTGCCCATGCCGCCGAGCACCACGATGGCCAGGATGGTGGCCGACTCCATGAAGGTGAACGACTCCGGCGAGATGAAGCCCTGGCGGGCCGCGAAGAAGGAGCCGGCGAAGCCGCCGAACATCGCCCCGATGGCGAAGGCGGTCAGCTTGGTGGTGGTGGTGTCGATGCCGAGCGACCGGCAGGCGATCTCGTCCTCGCGCAGCGCCTCCCAGGCGCGGCCGATCGGCAGCCGGCGCAGCCGCACGGTGACGAAGGCGGTGACGAGGGCGAGCGCCAGGATGATGTAGTAGAGGAACACGCTGCGGTAGATCGGGCTGAACTCCAGCCCGAACACCGCCGCGAAGCCGCTGTCGGAGGCGTTGAACGGGATGCCGAAGAAGGTCGGCCGCGGGATGCCCGAGATGCCGGCGTAGCCGTTGGTGACCGGCACCCAGTTGATCAGCACGAGGCGGATGATCTCGCCGAACGCCAGCGTCACGATGGCGAGATAGTCGCCGCGCAGCCGCAGCACCGGGAAGCCGAGCAGGATGCCCCAGAACGCCGCCAGAATGCCGGCGAGCGGCAGCAGGGTGAAGAACGACAGGCCGAACTCCTTGGCGAGCAGCGCATACGAGTAGGCACCGACCGCGTAGAAGGCGACGTAGCCGAGATCGAGCAGCCCGGCGAGCCCGACCACGATGTTCAGGCCGAAGCCGAGCATCACGTAGATCAGGATCTGAATGCCGAAATTGTCGATCCATTTGAGGCCGCCCTGGAAGCCGACCAGCCACAAGGCGAGGAACGGGAAGACGGTGACGAAGCCGATGGCGAAAGGCGGGAACCAGCGGCCGAGGCCGGCGGCGAGCCGGCCGGCGCTGCCGTCGGGGCGCGGCGCGGCGCGGGCGCGGCGCTCCCGCCATGGCGTGATCACCAGCGAGTTGAGCAGGCTGCCGGCCACCACGAGGGCGACCAGCACGACGAGGAGAGGCCAGCGCGTCTCCAGCCGCAGCTCGCCGCGGATGTCCTGCACGGCCTGAAGCGCGATCAGCGGCACGAACAGGCCGAGCGCGACGGCGCCCCAGATCGCCGCGTCCTTGACGGCGCGGAGCGCCAGGGGGGTGGCGCCGTTCGGGCTCATGCGGTGCCTCGCGGCGGGAAGGCGGTCGTCCCGGCGGGACCCGCCGGATCGTGCCGCGCCGTCGTGACCGCGCGGATGCGCGGGCCGGCGGCGACGGGAGCATGAGGCCCCGGCTCGGCGCCTCGCGCCGCCGCCGGCCGGCAAGGTCTGCGCTCCACCCGCATGGTCAGACCTTCTCCACCTCGGGCCGGCCGAGCAGGCCCTGGGGCAGGAAGATGAGCACCACCGCGAGGATCGAGAAGGCGGCGACGTCCTTGTAGTCGATCGAGAAGTAGGCCGACCACAGGGTCTCGACGAGGCCGATCAGCAAGCCGCCGATCACGGCGCCGGGGAGCGACCCGATGCCGCCCAGCACCGCCGCCGTGAACGCCTTGACGCCCGGCGTGAAGCCGTCCGCGAAGCTGATCACGCCATAATACATCAGATACATGGTGCCGGCGACGGCGGCGAGCGCCGCCCCCATGACGAAGGTGATCGACACGGTGCGATCGACGTCGACACCGAGCAGGGACGCCATCTTCTGGTCCTGCTCGCAGGCGCGCTGCGCGCGTCCGAGCGCCGTGCGGCTGACCAGCCACCAGAAGGCGGCGAGCAGCACCGCGGTGACCACCCAGACCATGATCTGCTTGTAGGAGAGCGTCACCTGATAGCCGGACCCGCCCATCAGCACGAAATCGCCGGTGAGCAGCGGCGGGATCGACTTGTTGCGCGGCCCCTGGGCGACCTGGACGAAGTTCATCAGGAAGATCGACATGCCGATCGCCGAGATCAGCGGAGCGAGCCGGAACGAGCCGCGCAGCGGCCGGTAGGCGAGCCGCTCGATCGCCCAGTTCAGCACGCCGGTCAGCACCATGGCGACAATCAGCACGATGAACAGCGCCAGCGTCACCGAGGCGATGCCGAGCCATGTGGTCAGCACCAGGAAGGCGATCAGGGCCACGAAGGCCGACACCATGAAGACGTCGCCGTGGGCGAAGTTGACCATCCCGATGATGCCGAACACCATCGTGTAGCCGATGGCGATCAGGCCGTAGATCGAGCCCAGCGTGATGCCGTTGATGAGCTGTTGTACGAAGACTTCCATGCGTCTGCCGTGCCTTCCACCCCGAAAAACGCCGGCCGGCCCGGTCCCGGGTGCCAGGCACCGGCGAGACCACTCTCTGTTACTCTTAACAGCGGCCCCTTGCTCCGGCAACGCTCTATCACGTCGCAGGAATCCGTCGTGGCCCCGGCCCGTTCCGAGGCCGGCGGGTCGTTTCGTCCTTAGGCTTGCAAGGACGATGCCTGATCAGATCGTGACGCCGGCGGCGGAACGTCTCGCCGGCCACGGCGCCGACGGTCGGGCGATGCGGCACCGCAGCAGCGATCGGCCGCAGAGGACGCCGGCGATCGGCGCGGCAGGACGGGCCGATGTCTGCTCACGATCGTGGCAACCTGCCTGGCCGTTGCGCAGGCCGGAGGCGAAGAGAAGTGGGGAATTGTTGTCATATATTGATAGATCTGACGGGCTCGGCGACCCCGTGTTCTGGTCGCCGTCGCCCCGGCCTATGGTGACAGCATGACCCGCGCCGCTACCCTGCCGCTCTTCCATCTCTACGGCGACCCGCCGGAGGATCAGGCGTTCGACTTCATCCATGTCGAGACCATCGCGTCGCGGTCGGCCCGTCATGCCTGGACCATCCACGCCCACCGGCACCGCAACCTGTTCCAGATCCTGCTGATCACGGCGGGCGGTGGCGACATGAGCCACGAGACGGCGACCCGCCCGTTCACGGCGCCCTGTGCCATCCTGGTGCCGGCCACCGTGGCGCACGGCTTCCGCTTCCGCCCCACGGAGACTGCCGGATGGGTGATCAGCTTCACCGAGGACGTCGGGCACGGCCTCGGGACGGCGGCCGACGCGGCACTGGCGCGGCTGCGGATGCTCGCCGCCGATCCTGTGGTGCCGATCGGTGGCGAGGCCGAGGCGGAGCGGCTCGCCGGGCTCGCCCACGCCCTGCACGAGGAGCATTTCCTGGCTCGCGACGGCTACCGCCTCGCGCTGCGGGCCTGGCTGGCGCTGATTGCCATCGGGGTGGCGCGGCTGGCGGCGCGGCGTGAGCGCGGCAGGACACCGGCTCCGACGGGTGGCGCCGGCGAGCCGGTCGTCGAGGCGCTGCGCCACCTGGTGGAGGAGCATTTCCGCCGCGAGCGGCAGCTCGCCTTCTATGCCGGCCGGCTGGCCATGACGGCCGATCGTCTCAACGATCACGTCAAGCGGGCGAGCGGCGTCACGGTCGGGCACCTGATCCGCCAGCGCATCGTCACCGAGGCCAAGCGCCAGCTCGTGTTCACCTCGCAGCCGATCCACGAGATCGGTTACGAGCTGTCCTTCGCGGACCCGTCGCACTTCACCCGCTTCTTCCGTCGCCAGACCGGCTTGACGCCACAGGCGTTCCGCGAGCAGGGCGGTGGCTGATCCGGCACCGGCCGCGTCAAGCGTGGGGACGAGGGGCTCCGGCGCGGCGCCGCGGCGGCGCCGGGCTGCGCTCCATGTAGGCGGCCACCACCGCCTCGGTGAGGTCGACCAGCCGACGCGGGCTCAGCCGGCTCGGATCGAAGTCGCCATCCTCGCACCAGCGCCGCACCAGGTCGTCCATGTCGGGCTCGATCGCGGCGCCCGCCATCCACCACAAGGGGAACCGCCGCTCGTCGGTGGCGCGCGTGTCGGCCAGCACGATGTCGCTGTGGCGGGGATCGGCCGCGATGCGGTCGTAGGTGGCCGTCACGGCGGCCTGCCGTCCTTCGAGCACCTGGACGATCCAGTTGCGATCGACGATCATGGCCCCGGTGATGCCGTGCAGGCGGTTCTTGGCAATCGAATGCGCGAGGATGTCGGCCATCTGGTCCGCGACGGCGTCGCGGTCGGGGCCGAGACGGTTGCGACTGTAGTAGACGAGACGAACCAGAGCCATGGTCGTGTCCTCGCGTGGGGGCGGGCGGAGGCTGTGCTGATGTCGAGCGATAACACGGGCGGCACGCGAAGTCCCGCGGCGGTGCACCACGCGACGTGAGCGGGATACGCTGCACCGCACAGGGCAGCCGACGCCCCCGCGGGGTCTTCACCCCGCGCCTCGGGGTCGGCATGATCACGGCCAGTCCTCACGACGGCCGGTCCTCACGACGTGAGGAAGCCCAAGACCTCGGTGTTGAACGCCGCCGCCTGCTCGATGTTCGAGAGATGGGCGGCTTCCAGAATGGTGAGCTGCGCGCCCGGGACGTTGCGGCGGATGAACTCGGCCGCCTCGGTCGGTGTCGACTGGTCGTAGCGGCCGGCGACCACCAGGGTAGGCACCGCGATGCGGGCCAGGAGGTCGCGCTGGTCCATGTCGCGCACCGCCTCGCCGCAGGCGATGTAGCCGTCGACCGGCGTCGCCAGGAAGGCGGCGCGGATGCGGGCCACCGCGTCCGGCTCGCGCTCGCGGAACTCCTCGGTGAACCACAGGCCCATCACCTTGTCGACGATGGCGGCGAGGCCGCCGGCCCGCACCACTGCGATGCGGTCGTGCCACGGCTGCTTGTCGGCCATGTGGCTCGTGGTGTTGGCGAGCACCAGGCGGCCGAGCCGCTGAGGCGCGTTGGCGCCGAGCCACTGGCCCACCATGCCGCCGAGCGACAGCCCGACCCAATGGGCCTGGTCGATGCCGAGGCCGTCGAGGATCGCCAGCGCGTCGCGGCCGAGCCGCTCGATGGTGTAGGGGCCGGGCGTCACGCCGGAGCCGCCATGGCCGCGGCGATCGTAGCGCACCACCCGGAAATGGCGGGCGAGGGGGGCGACCTGCGGCTCCCACATCGTGTGGTCGGCGCCGAGCGAGCTGGACAGCACCACGGCGGGCGCCGTCTCCGGCCCCTCCACCTCCACCCGGAGGGCGCAGCCCTCCGCATCGATCATCGGCATGTGTCCCGTGCCCCCTCGTTCCGATTCGCCGAGCCGGATCACGCGGGTCCGAATCGGCGCCAGTTCCGTCGTCCCGCCGCTCAGGGCGTCGAAGCCTCGCCCTCCGGCGGCACCGTGCCGTCCGCAGGGGCCGCGACCGCGGCCGCGAACTTGTTGAAAAACTCGTCCGCCATCTTCTTCGAGGCGCCGGCCACCAGGCGCTGGCCGAGCTGGGCCAGCTTGCCGCCGATCTGGGCCTCGACATTGTAGGACAGCAGGGTGCCGCCGTCGCGCTCGGCGAGCGCCACCGCGGCGCCACCCTTGGCGAAGCCGGCGACTCCGCCCTCGCCCTCGCCGGAGATGCGGTAGCCGTTGGGCGGATCGAGATCGGTGAGCTTGACCTTGCCCTTCCAGCGCGCCTTGACGGGGCCGATCTTGGTCACCGCCACCGCCTGGAACTCGGTCTCGGACAGGCGGTCGAGCATCTCGCAGCCCGGGATGCACACCCGCAGCACGTCGGGGTCGTTGAGCTTCGACCACACGATCTCGCGCGTCGCGGGGAGCTGCACCTCGCCCGCCATCGTCATCGCCATCGCCACACTCCGTCGTGTCGGGGTGGGCGCCGCGGTGCGGCGCACCACGACCATCATAGGCGGCGGACGGCCGGAGGAAAGGGGGCGAGGCCCGCCGCCTCGCCGCAGCGGCGCGCCGGGGCGGGTGCGCCTCGGCGAGGCTGGCGCCCGCCCGGGCCGCGGTCTACCATCGCGGCCGCGACGGCAGCCGCGTCCTCACCGGAGGCGGTGCCGCGCCAACCAAGAAGACGTAACCCCCGGTGGAACGCAGCAACGGAGGATCGACATGTCGGGCATCCCATGGCCGGCGGCGCTTGCCGTAACGGTGCCGCTTGCCGTCGCGGCCTCGCTGATCGATACCCGCCCCGCCGTCGCCCAGGGCGGCATCGTCTGCCAGTACGGCCCGGCGTCGTACCGGCGCTGCTGCACCCAGTCCTATGCCCGCAAGCCGAGCCTCGCCGCCCGCGCGCGGGCGAACGACATCGATGCCTGCATGGGCAAGGGTGGCGGCAAGAAGACACGCGGCTGAGCCGCCTGCGCTCTGCGCATCGCAGGAGCCGGCGCCCCGCGCCGGCTTCGGCAGACCCGCGCCGCCGATCGGCCGTCTGCCGGCGCCGGTGATCTCTGCTCAGACCCGCCGTCCCGCGCTCGGCTTCGCCATTCCCTCCCGCCACCCGATCCGCTCCCCGCCGCAAGGACCCCCGATGACCGAACAGGCCGCTGTCCCGTCCGTTCCGGCCGCCGCTCACGCCGAGCCGCGCGTCCGCCGCTTCGACGCGCAGCGCTGGATGATCGACAACGTCATCCGCGCCAACGGCATCGACTGGGATCAGCCGCGCTCGATCTATCTCAACGCGCCGTGCGGCACCGAGGCGAACGCCGACTTCGCCGGCATCCGCGAGCGGGTGAGGAAGATGGCCGACATCGGCCCCGCCTTCGCGGCGGTGGCGCGTCGTCGCCAAGCCAAGGCCGAGGCCGCCGAGGCGGACGGTCACCCGGTGACGGCGCGCGACAACTACTACATGGCGGCGGTTCACTGGGCCGCCGCGCAGTGGCCCTACGACAGCAACAGCGCCGACAACCTCGCCTGCAACGCCCGCAAGCGCGCCTGCTATACCAAGTACGCCGCATTCGCCGATCACCACGTCGAGCCGGTGTGGATTCCGTTCGAGGGCAAGGCGCTGCCGGCCTGGTTCCACCTGCCGCCCGGCTATCGCGACGGCCGTCTGCCTGTGGTGATCGCGGTGCCCGGCATGGACTCGTTCAAGGAGGCCATGGTGGCGCTCGCCAACGACCGCTTCCTGTCGCGCGGCGTCGCCGTGCTGGCGATCGACGGTCCCGGCCAGTACGAGGCGCCGGTGCTCGGCCTCTACTTTTCGACCGAGCGCTGGGCCGCGGTGGGACGCCCGATCGTCGACTGGCTGGCGGGGCGACCCGAGGTCGATGCCGGCCGCATCGGCGTGGTCGGCACCAGCTTCGGCTCGTTCTTCTCGACCATCCTCACCGCCCACGAGCCGCGCATCGCCGCCTGTGCGGTGATGTCGGTGTGCCACGAGCCGGGCGGCGACACGATCTTCGAGCAGGCGTGCCCGACCTTCAAGAAGCGCTTCATGTACATGTCGGGGATCACCGACGAGGCCGAGTTCGACGTGTTCCGCCGCACCATCACCTGGGAGGGACACGCCGAGCGGATCGCGGTGCCGTATCTGTGCGTCGCCGGCGAACGCGAGGAGCTGAGCCCGCTGGAGCATTCCGAGCGGCTGCTCGCGGCGTTACGAGGGCCGAAACGGCTCGTCGTCTACGAGGAGTCGCGCCACTCGGTCGGCAATGTGGCGGCCACCAATCTCGGGCCGTTCCCGCCGACCCTGGTGGCCGACTGGATGGTCGACCGGCTGGCCGGCAAGCCGATGGCGAGCGAGCGCTGGTTCGTGCGCGCGACCGGCCAGGTGGACAAGAGCCCGCTCTGAGCTGCGCACGCGGGTGGTGCCGCGCGCCTCGCTTCAACGACGGCGGCCCTTGAGGTAGCGATAGGCGCTGCGCACGTCGGCCGCGATCCACTCGCGATACCGCGGCATCTCGGCATAGCGGGGCAGGCGCACCTCGCGGCCCGCGGCCTCCTCGGACAGGCCGTTACGCACCGCCGCCGCCACCGCGTCGCGCAGCGCGACCAGCAGATCGCGAAACTGCGCCACCTGGTGCAGCGTCACCGGCGGGCCATGGCCCGGCACCACCGCCTCGACGTCGAAGGTCAACACGCAGTCGAGCACGCGAATCCAGCCGTCGAGGTCGCAGTCGCCGAGCCAGGGGAAGCGGCCGTGGAAGAGGAGATCGCCGAGATAGACCACGCGGGCGCGCTCGAGATGGACGACGACGTCGCCATCGCAGTGGGCCGGGCCGAAGTAGCACAGCCGCACCACCTCGTCGGCGAGATGGAAGGCGAAGCGGTCCGTGAAGGTCTGGCTCGGCGGCACGATGTCGAGCTGCGCGTAGACCGCGTCGGAGAGGTGGCGGCCGGCCGTCTCGCGCGCCACCGCGTCGTCGGCCACGAGGTCCGGAAAGCTCTCACCGTAGCACAGCGCCGCCTTGGTGGGCAGGTCGGTGATGGTCCAGCCGCGGCCGCCATTGGGGCCGAGCAGCGCCGCATAGGTCTCGGCAGTTCGCTCGTGCGCGACGATCGGCGCCTCGCCGGCGAACACCCGGTTTCCGGCGACGTGATCGAGATGATAGTGCGTGTTGACCACCGCCCGGATCGGCTTGCCGAGCTGATCGGCCAGCGCGCCGCGGAAGCTGCGGGCCAGTGCTTCGTTCTGCTGGGTGTCGATCACGATGACGGAATCGCCGGTGTCGATGGCACCCGTGTTGGAGCAGCCGTCGGCGCCAAGCCACACATAGGCCCCGGCGCCGACGTGGTGGAACTGCGGTTCGGTCGAGTCGGCTGTCATGCAAAGTCGGTCCGGTATGCGTCGCCGCCGTCCCGGGCCGGGGAGGGTCGGCCTAAGAGGCTGCTCGAGAGGCGGCCCGAGTGTATGATCGCGGCCGGCGACTTGTCCAAATGGTTTGCGCGAAACGCGGCCCGGCGGCGCCTCCCTCCGGCTCGTGCATGGTTCTTGCTTCGCGGCGGGTCTCGTCGTCCTCCGCCGCCCGGACCGGGACGGCGGCCGGGCGGCCGGCGATGTGCCCACGGGCGTCTCGGCTCTTCGTTCCGGGCGCGACAGCGATGCGCCACTGCGGGTTCCGGCGTGGCTGCCGCCCCCTGTAGTCTGGCGGCCTCACCTCGTCGCGAGCCGGCAGCGTTCGCCCGTCCCGGCGCCCTGCCACCCGCGACCCCCGGAACCACCCTGGCGAGGAGACTGGCATGGACCGATATGCGCGCGGCCCCTTCAATGTCGGCTACGAGCGGCGGGTCGATCTCGCGGTGCTCCGCGCCAAGCGCATCGCCAAGGCCCAGGAGGAGCGCCGCAAGGCGGGGCTCGACGCGCTGCTGGTGTGGAAGGACGAGAACCAGCGCTACCTGACCGATCTGCGGCCGCAGCTCATCACCGGCAAGACGACGGCGCTCAACGGGGCGCTGCTGATCGAGGGGCGGGCGCCCATCCTGTTCTGCTCCGGCGGGGAGCGCGACCGCGTCGACCTCACCATGCCGTGGATCGAGGAGGTGCACACCATACCGATCATCGAGGAGGTGGCGCTGGTCGACGGCATGGTGCGCGACATCCTCGGGCCGGTGCTGAAGCGCCACGGCCTCGCCGACGCCAAGCTCGGGCTCGACGAGGCCAACATGGTGTTCGTCAAGGCGCTGGCGCGCCACTTCCCGAAGCTCTCGATCGAGGACGGCGACACCCCGATGCTGGCCGCCCGCATGATCAAGCTGCCGGAGGAGATCGCGCTCTTGGAGGAGGCGACCGCCATCGCCGACGCCGTCACCGCCTCGGCCACCGCGGCGGTCGCCGACGGGGTGCGCGAATGCGAGGTGGCCGGCGAGGCGATGCGCACGCTGTTCCGGCTCGGCGGCGAGTACTCGCATGTGATGACGCCGTTCGTCGCCTCGGGCGAGCACATGGCGCCGCCCAATCGCATCTGCGGCGACAAGCTGATCCGCCACGGCGACATCGTGTTCATCGACATCGGCGCCGCCTTCGGGGGTTATTTCGGCGATGTCGCCCGCGCGGTGATCTGCGGCCGGCCGTCCGACGAGCAGCGCCGCATCTTCACCGCCGTGCACGCCGGGCTGATGGCCGGCATCGCCGAGATGCGGCCGGGACGCACCAACAAGGATTGCGCCGACGCGATCGTGCGCACCGCCGGACAGTATGGGCTCGATGGCCGCTTCCTGTCGCTGTTCATCGGCCACGGCGTCGGCATCGGGGCGAACGAGCCGCCCTATATCGGCGAGACGCTGCCCGGCGCGCCGACCTACGAGTTCCGACCCGGCATGGTGTTCGCGGTCGAGCCGCTGGTGTGGGTGCCGGGTGTGCGCGGCGGCGGCGGCGTGCGGCTGGAGGACATGGTGCTGGTCACCGAGGACGGCCCGCACGTGCTGTCGCGGGCGCCATACGACGAACGGCTGCTGCTGGGCTGAGCGGACCTCTCCCCGCGAGCGGGGAGAGGTGAGGAGGGCTCGTCGCCCTCGATGACTCACTTCGCCTTGAGAAGATCCTCGACGCGCAGCAGCACCAGCTCGTTGTCGTCGGCCTTGTTGGGCTCGCGGCTCGACGAGAACGGCAGGTTGTTGTCGTTGCCGACCACGATGTGGTGCTCGTCGACGCGGTCGACGTTCTCGATGGTGAAGAACGGGAACGCCAGCACGCCGGCGGTGAGCGGCTTGCGGGCCTTCTTGTCGGGGTCCTGGATCTTCATCAGGTCGATGTAGCCGATCTTGCGCACCGGCTTGCCCACCATGGCGTCCGTCATCTCGATCTTGTAGACGCGCTTGAACTGGGCCGGCTTGGCGAAGCAGGTCTCGGTCGCGGTGCCGGTGGCGCCGGGCGGACACGCCTTGTCGGCGGTGCCTTCGAGGTCGTCGCGCTCGATGACGAGGCCCGTGGTGGCGTCCAGCATGTTGAAGTCACCGATGGCGTGGCCGTTCTGCTCGAACGGATAGTACCAGAAGCGGCCGGTGAACTTCTCGGCGGCGACGTCGAACTCCAGGATGCGGGCGGCCTGCTTGCCGTCCAGGTTCTCGAACTCCTTCTTGTCGGCGTCCCACAGCGGGCCTTCGAGCAGCCCATAGAGGAACCGCCCGTCCTTCGAGGCCGCGAAGCCCTCGTAGCCCTTGGAGCGGCGCGCGTTGAAGCTGCCGGCCTGGTTCGGCACGCCCGGCGAGGCGACGGCGTAGTGGTCGGGCGAGCGCACCGGCTTGCCGTCCGCCGTGGTCTCGACCACGCCGAGCACCTTGCCGCTGCGGTCGACCTTGATCAGATAGGGGCCGAACTCCTCGCCGATCCAGATCACGTCGCCGATCGGCTGGATGCCCTCGGGATCGAAATCGGCGCCGGTGAGGTAGCGCGTCTCGGTGCCCTCGTGGGTGATCCGGAACGGCACCTTCTTGTCGGGGTCGCGCAGGAACACGGTCTCTAGCCGCTCGACCTTGCCGGTCGCCCAATCGATTTTGAAGCGATGGAAGAACAGCATGGCGTCCGGCGAATTGGCCTTGGAGCCGAAGCCGTTGTCGGTGAGCACCAGGAAGCTGCCGTCGGGCATGACCTTGATGCCCGACTGGCCCTGCACCGGCTGGCCCTCGAAGGGCAGCGCGAGGCCGGTCGGCCGGCCGTTGGACTTGCCCATCACGGTGCCCGCCGCGTCGACGCGCTTGCCGGTGGTGAACTTGCCGGACATCTTGAGGTCCGCCGGCGCATCGGCGGGCGCGTCCACGAAGGTCGCGGCCGGGAAGCTGGCGTGGCCGGCGAGCACCGCCGGGAATTCCTGCTGGGCGTGGGCCGGGGTGGCGAGAACGAGCGCCAGGGCGGCGGTCGCGAGGGCGAGATGGCGGGTCATGGGGTCTCCGCGTGGGTCCGTTGCACCCGCGCTTGTCGACCGCCACCACGACGCCGGCTTGACGCGGCGATGACACGACGATGACGGCGGCCTGGACGGCTCCTTGGATCACGGCACCACGGGGGCGTGCGAAATGTCCGAACGGGAAGGTCGGGGATTTCGCTTGCGCTCGATCTGGCCGGCCGGGCTACAAGCGACGGCATCCACGCCCTCACAGGTCATCATGAGTCAGCACGAGCCATCTCGCCTCACTCCGACATCCGATTCCGTCACCGTCGAGCATCTCGACCCGGCCGATCACGCCCGGGCGATCTCGCTCCGCCCTTATCCCCACCAGGCCACGTTCGTGGCGAGCAACGCGGAGTCCCTGGAGGATGCCGCCGATAATCCGGCCTGCGTTCCGCTGATCATCCGGGCCGCCGGCGAGCCCGTCGGCTTCGCCATGTACGCGCTGGACGAGGACGACGGGAACTATTGGATCTATCGCCTGATGATCGACGCCCGCGTCCAGGGCCGCGGCTACGGCCGTGCCGCCGTGATCCGGATCGTCGAGATGCTGTCACGCATTCCGGGCTGCGATCGCGTCGTGCTCGGCGTCAAGCCGGACTACGAGCGGGCCCGCCGGCTCTACGAGGGCGGTGGGATTCCGGCCGACCGGCGAGATCATCGATGGCGAGATCGTCATGACGCTGGCGTTCTGAGCCCGCGGGGGCCGCCGCCTCGCGGCCCCGTCGTCCCGGCGGTGCGCTGGTGCCGACCGCTGCCCCTGCGGTCACCGGGTCGGCGGGCCGCCGGCTGCCACCGGCTGCACCGCGGAACACCGCGGGACGGCGGGCGTTGCCACCCGACCCCATCGCCGCGCGCGCGCTCGCGCCTTCCTTGACAATGGACACCGGAATGACGCTCCCCCAGGGGCTCGCCTTCGCCATCGTCGGCACCATGATGATCCTGTTCGTCTGGGGCCGGCTGCGCTACGACGTCGTCGCCGCGCTCGCCCTCGTGGCCGCCGTCGTGTCCGGCATCGTGCCGGCCGACAAGGCGTTCTCGGGCTTCGGCGACGACGTGGTGATCATCGTGGCGAGCGCCCTCCTGGTGTCGGCCGCGATCGCCAAGTCGGGCGTCATGGAAGAGGTGGTGCGGCCGCTCGGGCCGTATCTGACGACGCCGCGCCGCCAGGTGTTCGCGCTCGTCTTCGCGGTGGTGGTGCTGTCAACCTTCATCAAGAATGTCGGCGCGCTGGCGATCCTCATGCCGGTCGCCTTCCAGCTCGCCAAGCGCACCGGCACGCCGCCGTCCTGGCTGCTGATGCCGCTCGCCTCCGGCTCGCTGATCGGCGGCCTGATCACCCTCGTCGGCACCTCGCCCAACGTCATCGTGGCGCGGGTGCGGGCCGACATCGTCGGCGAGCCGTTCCGCATGTTCGATTATGCGCCGGTGGGACTCGCGGTGGCGGCGGTCGGCCTCGCTTACCTGACCTTCGCGTACCGCCTGCTGCCGAAGGACCGCCAAGGCGGCTCGTCGCTCGATGCCGCCATCAACATCGAGAACTACGTGGTGGAGGCCGCGGTGCCGGAAGGCTCGCCGTTGGTCGGCAAGCGCGCCGCCGAGATCGGCACCCTGGACGAGGGCGTCAGCACCGTGACCACGGTGGTGCGCGATCAGGAGCGGCGCCACCGCGTCACCCCCGGGCTGCGCCTGAAGGCGGGTGACATTCTGCTGATCGAGGGCGAGCCCGACTCGCTCGAGCGTGCCGTCGTGCGCGCCGGCCTCCAGCTCTCCGGCCCGGCCGGGGAGGCGGCCGCCGAGGGCGACGCCGACGAGGTCGGCACCGTCGAGGCGGTGGTGACAGGCAGCTCGCCGCTCGTCGGCGAGACCCACGGCAGCGCCGGCCTGTGCGACCGCTTCGGCCTCGATCTCATCGCCATCAGCCGCTCCGGCGAGCGCATCACCGAGCGGCTGCGCAGCGTGCGGTTCCGGCCCGGCGACGTGGTGGTGATTCAGGGACGGCTCGACCGCGTGCCTGACGCCCTCAAGGAGCTCGGCCTGCTGCCGCTGGCCGAGCGCGAGCTGGAGCTCGGCCGCGGCCGGCGGCGCTGGATTCCCGTCGCGGTGCTGGCCCTCGCCATCGGCGCGATCGTCTCCGGGCTGCTGCCGATCGCGGTCGCGTTCTTCGCCGCCGCCGTGCTGCTGGTGCTCACCAAGGCGCTGGCGCTGCGCGAAGCCTACGAGGCGATCGAGTGGCCCATCGTGGTGCTGCTCGGCGCCCTGATCCCGGTCAGCGACGCGGTGCGCACCACCGGGGCCACCGACCTGATCGCCGGCTGGCTGTCGGTGGCGACCGCCGCGCTGCCGCCGACCGGGGCGCTCGCCCTGATCATGGTAGCCGCCATGGCGGTGACGCCGTTCCTCAACAACGCCGCCACCGTGCTGGTGATGGCGCCGATCGCCGCGAGCCTCGCCGGCACGCTCGGCCTTCGCCCCGATCCGTTCCTGATGGCGGTGGCCATCGGTGCCGCCTGCGACTTCCTCACGCCGTTCGGCCACCAGTCCAACACGCTGGTCATGGGGCCCGGCGGCTATCGCTTCGGCGACTACTGGCGGCTCGGCCTGCCGCTGTCGCTCCTGGTCGTCGTGGTGGCGGTGCCGGCCATCGCCGTGGTATGGCCGCTCTCCCGCTGAGTCGAGCCGGTCGCGTCGCGGCCGCGTGGCCGCTGCCACGAGACCGTCATGTCGGCACGGCATGCAGTTCGGCGCGCGGTGACCCGGCCGTTCCCGAGCCACCTCCGCGCCCGATTGGAGACCCTCGATGCGCCCGCGCCAGACCGCCTTCCTGTTCGATCTCGACGGCACCCTCGTGGACAGCGTCTATCAGCACGTTCTCGCCTGGCACGAGGCGCTGGAGGCCGAGAGCATCCCGCTGTCGGTGTGGCGCATCCATCGCAAGATCGGCATGAGCGGCGGGCTGTTCACCAACATGCTGCTGCGCGAGACCGGGCTGGAGCTCGACGCCGAGCGGGCCGAGCGGCTGCAACGCCTGCACGCCGAGAGCTACGGCCGGCGCTCCGCCGAGATCCGGCCGCTGCCCGGCGCTCGCGCGCTGCTCGACTATCTCACCGAGGCCGGCATCCCGTGGGCGATCGCCACCAGCGGCCGCATCGCCACCGCCAAGCGCACCCTCGACACGCTGGGCGTCGATCCCGACCGCGTCCCGGTGATCACCCGCGACCTGGTGAAGTACGCCAAGCCGGACCCCGACCTCTTCCTCGCCGCCGCCGACCGGCTCGGCGTCGCCATCGAGGACTCCTGCGTGGTGGGCGACAGCGTGTGGGACATGCTGGCGGCCCAGCGCGCCCGGGCGCTCGGCGTCGGCCTGCTGTCGGGCGGCTACGGCGAGGCGGAGCTGGAGCGCGCCGGCGCCTACCGGGTCTACGAGGACCCCGCCGCCATGCTGCGTCACATCGACGAGGTCGGCGGCCGGCGCTGACGCCGGCCTCGCCGACGGGGCGCTTGATCACCGTCAAGGCCGATCACCGCCCACTTGCCCTAACAAGATACCGGGGTGCGACTCCGCCGGCGTCTCGACGATAACGATCTCGTCGATCCGGTCCATCTTCGACACCGCCGCATCGCCGTCCCGCCGAGGGCGGTACCTCGACCCAGGAGCAGTCCCGATGGTTCCGTCCGAGCTTGCGGCCGAATCCCTGTCCGACGCGGAGCACCGCACCCGCACCGGCCTCGATCCCGAATCGCTGCGTCGCGCCGTCCGCGACCATCTCTTCTATTTCCAGGGGCGCCATCCGGCGACGGCGTCGGTCAACGACTGCTACCTCGCGGTCGCCTATGCGGTGCGGGATCGCCTGTTCCAGCACGGCGTCCAGTCGCTCGATCTCCTGCTGCACCGGCCCGACGCGCGCATCGTCGCCTATCTGTCGGCCGAGTTCCTGATGGGACCGCAGCTCGCCGCCAATCTGGTCAATCTCGGCATCCTCGATGCCATGCGTGAGGCGATGACGGCGTTTCCCCACGATCTCGACCGGCTGATCGATCACGAGGAGGAGCCCGGGCTCGGCAATGGCGGCCTCGGGCGGCTCGCCGCCTGCTATCTCGATTCGCTCGCCACCCTGGAGGTGCCGGCGATCGGCTACGGCATCCGCTACGAGTTCGGCATCTTCAACCAGCAGATCCGCGACGGCTGGCAGGTGGAGCTCACCGACAAGTGGCTGCATCTCGGCTACCCGTGGGAGATCGCCCGGCCCGAGCGCGCCGTCGAGGTGCGCTTCGGCGGCACCACCGAAGGCTACACGGACGCCGACGGCCGCTATCGGGTCCGCTGGAACGCCGCCGAGATCGTCATGGGCGTGCCGCACGACACGCCGATCCTCGGCTACCGGGTGAAGACCTGCAACCTGCTGCGCCTGTGGCGCGCCGAGGCGGTGCAGTCGTTCGACTTCGCCAGCTTCAATGTCGGCGAGTACGGCCGCGCGGTCGAGCAGCAGGTGTCGACCGAGACCATCAGCAAGGTGCTCTATCCCAACGATGCGTCGCCGCAGGGCAAGGCCCTGCGCCTCAAGCAGCAGTACTTCTTCGTGTCCTGCGCCATCCAGGACATGCTGCGCTCGCACATCCGCTTCGGCGGCACGCCCGACACCTTCCATCACCGCTGGGCCGCGCAGCTCAACGACACCCATCCGGCCGTCGCGGTGCCGGAGCTGATGCGGCTGCTGCTCGACGAGCACGGTCTCGAATGGGATGCCGCCTGGGAGGTGACGCAGAAGACCTTCGGCTACACCAACCACACGCTGCTGCCCGAGGCGCTGGAGACGTGGTCGGTCGACCTGTTCGGGGCGCTGCTGCCACGCCATCTGGAGATCGTCTACGAGATCAACCGCCGCCTGGTCGACGGCGTGCGCCGCGTCTATCCGGGCGACGAGGGGCGCGTCCGCCGGATGTCGCTGATCGACGAGAGCGGCCGGCGCTCGATCCGCATGGCGCATCTCGCCTGCGCAGGCAGCCACGCCGTCAACGGCGTCGCGGCGCTGCACACCGACCTACTCAAGACCCAGGTGCTGGCCGACTGGGTGGCGATGAGGCCGGATCGCTTCCACAACGTCACCAACGGGGTGACGCCGCGCCGCTTCATGGTGGTGAGTAATCCCGGGCTGTCCGGCCTGATCACCGCGGCGATCGGCGACGGCTGGCCGAGCCGCCTGGAGGCGCTGCGCGAGCTGGAGCGCTTCGCCGACGATCCCGATTTCCGGGCGCGCTGGCGCGACGTGAAGCGCGAGAACAAGCAGCGGCTCGCCGCCGCCATCGAGCAGCGCACCGGGATCGTCGTCTATCCGGACTCGCTGTTCGACGTGCAGGTCAAGCGCATCCACGAGTACAAGCGCCAGCACCTGAACGTGCTGCATCTGCTCACACTGTACCGTCGACTCAAGGCCGATCCGAGCCTCGACATCGTGCCGCGCACCGTGGTGTTCGGCGGCAAGGCGGCGCCCGGCTACTTCATCGCCAAGCTGATGATCAAGCTGGTCACCGCGGTCGGCGCCCTGGTCAACGACGATCCCGACGTGCGCGGCCGGCTCAAGGTGGTGTTCTTCCCCAACTTCAACGTCAAGGTCGGCCAGATCATCTATCCGGCCGCCGACCTGTCGGAGCAGATCTCGACAGCCGGCCAGGAGGCGAGCGGCACCGGCAACATGAAGTTCGCGCTCAACGGCGCGATCACCATCGGCACGCTCGACGGCGCCAATATCGAGATCCGCGACGAGGTGGGGCCGGAGAACTTCTTCCTGTTCGGCCTCACGGCCGACGAGGTGCGTCTCCGCAAGGCGGCGGGCTACGATCCGCGCGCCGTCTACGAGAGCAATCCGGTCCTGCGCGGTGTCATCGACCTGATCGCCTCGGGGGCGCTGTCGCCGGACGACCCCAGCCGCTTCCGGCCGCTGGTGGATGGCCTGTTGTGGCACGATCCGTTCATGGTGCTGGCCGACTTCCAGGCATATGTCGATTGCCAAGCTCAGGTGGACGCGCTGTGGCGCGACGGCGAGGCGTGGACGCGGGCCTCCATCCTCAACGTCGCCCGCATGGGCAAGTTCTCGTCGGATCGCTCCATCCGCGATTACTGCGAGCGCATCTGGCACGTCGAGCCGGTGCGCGCCTGACTCCGGATGTGGCGGCTGGTGCTGCGCACCGCCCGCCCCGCCGCGCGCCTGACGCGGTGCATCAGCCGGCCGAGACGGCCGCACGACGCCGCCACCTCGGCGACTGCACCGGCGACCACGTCGGGGCGCAGATGCTGAATCAT
Organism: Rhodoplanes sp. P11; assembly: GCF_964266735.1. Taxonomy (NCBI): domain Bacteria; kingdom Pseudomonadati; phylum Pseudomonadota; class Alphaproteobacteria; order Hyphomicrobiales; family Nitrobacteraceae; genus Rhodoplanes; species Rhodoplanes sp. P11. The sequence continues at coordinate 35,967 of NZ_CAXWGY010000022.1, read as the reverse complement.
GTGGCCGACCGCCGGCAGCTCCACGGCCGATCCCCAGCCGAGCTGCGGCATCAGCCAGGCGCCGTGATGAGGCCAGGGCGTCACCCGGTCGCGTCCGCCCCAGATCACCACGGTGCGGCAGTCGATCGGGCGGGCCGCGGCGGCGAACCGCTCCATGGCGGGGTTGAAGCCGCGCAGCTCGGCCGCCATCGCCAGCACGGCCGGCGGCTGCACCGCGACCGCGAAGGGCAGGCGCAGCATGTGGGGCGGCACCGGGTCGGGCGCGAAGCTCGACGCCAGCACGCGGCCGGCGAGCCACGGGGCCACCTGCGGGATCGCCCACCGCACCGGCCGGCCGATGGCCGGCATGGTGGCGAGCCGGAGCAGGGGCTTGGAGGCCGGCTGGGTGGGCCGGCAGAAGGGGGCGAGCAGCACCAGCCCGGCGACCCGCTGCGGGTGCGAGCGGGCGAGCCACAGCGCCACCGACGCCCCGAACGAATGCGCTACCACGATCGCCGGCGCGACGTCGAGGCTCTCCAGCACGGCGGCGACCCAGTCGGCCTGCCGGTCGGGGGCGAGCTCATCGGCCGGCTGCGGCGCCGAGCTGCCGTAGCCGGGGCGGTCGAGGGCGAGCAGGCGGTGCCGCGCGGCGAGCGGCATCAGTGGGGCCAGGATCTCTTCGGCGAGGCCGCCCAGCCCGTGCAGCAGCACGACGGGCGGGCCACTCGCAGCGGCGGCGCGGACCTCGATCACATGAGCCGTGCGGCCATTGAGCGAGGCGGCGACGGCCGCGGCGAGGGCCGGGCCGGCCGGTGTCGGGACAGCCGATGGCTCCGCGCCGGCGACGCCCGGCTCGACGACCAGATGGCGGAGGAGAGGGGCAGGTGGAACGGCGGTGCCGGTCGCGGGGGTGGCTCCGGAGATGCCGGTGCGATCGTCACCGGCGAAATGGGAGCCGCGGGTCTCGATCTCGATCATGCGCCGGGGCCTCTGCTCGGGTCCCCCGCCACGGTTGCCGACGCACGACGTCACCGCCGCGCCCGGCATGTGGCGCCGCGCCGCCGGATCGGGGGCCGTAGAGGAAAAGCCGAACCGCCGCAGGCTGTTCCGGTCGTGGACCGCGGTTCGGTCGGCGACCCGACATGGACCTGGATCGGCTCCACCCGGCCGTGACGTCGTGATCCGTCGATCCGGTGGCGGGCGCCGCGGAAGCGGACATTACGCAACCCGAGTCGTCGCGAACCGATTCGTCGCGAGCCGATCGTCTGTGCAGATGGGTGGTGCGGACGCGAGACGTCGGTCGGGACAGCTGGGACCGGCTTGGCTGAGGATGAGCGTGGCTGGGGGACTAGGTAGGGAACTCATACAGGGCATTGATTCAGAGGTGATCTCTGGCCTCTGATTGGGTTCTCCCGAATCAGGAGGCCAAGATGGCGCGGTTGTTCTGGCTGTCGGACGAGGCGTGGGCGCTGATCGAACCACGGTTGCCACGGGGTAGACCCGGCAAGCCTCGGGTCGACGACCGGCGGGTGATCAGCGGGATCCTCCACGTGCTGAAGGTTGGATGTCGCTGGCGTGACGTCCCGGCGGAATACGGCCCCGCCACGACCATCTACAACCGCTACAACAGATGGTCTCGGCGCGGCGTATGGCAGCAGCTGTTCGAGCAAATCGCAGCTTCCGGAGAACCGCCCACCGAACTGATGATCGACAGCTCCCACGTGAAAGCGCACCGCTCGGCGGCCGGCGGAAAAGGGGGGAGTGGAATCAGGCGATCGGGCGCTCCCGGGGCGGTCGTACGAGCAAGATCCATTGCTTGGCCGATGATCGCGGCAGACCGATCGCGTTTGCGCTGACCCCGGGCAACCTCGCCGACATCACGATGGCGGTGCCCCTCATCAGTCGCGTCGTGCCGTTCAAACGCTTGATCGCGGACAAGGCCTACGATGCCGATCGGCTGCGCTGCTGGTTGAAGGCTCGCCGCACGACATCGGTCATTCCCTCGACAGCGTCGAGGGCCGTCCCTTATCCGCTCAGCCGCGTTGCTTACAAGCGCAGGAACATGATCGAGAGGCTGTTCTGTCGTCTGAAGAACTGGCGTCGAATCGCGACCCGCTACGATCGCCTCGCCCGCAACTATCTTGCTGCTCTGGCACTGCTCGCAGTTGCAACCGAGTGGCCCTGAATGAGTCCCCTACCTAGGATTCGAACCTAGACTAACGGAGTCAGAGTCCGTGACGATGCATTGAAAAGGCGCGACGTTATTTCCAACCGAGAGAGAAATCAGCGTAATCGATTCAATGGGTTGCAAGTGAATTTCCAACTAAAAAAGCCGCCCCCGGGGTGTCCCGAGGGCGGCGATGGCGATGGTGGCGATGGCGGTGGGGGACGAGTGGGCGGGGCGCTATCCCAGCTATCCCAGCCGCCCCCCGGCGGCGGTGAGCAGCCCGCCGAGTCCGGTGACCAGGGCGCCGACGACGGACCGCACCACCCACCGCTGCGCCGACTCCAGCGCCGTCACGCGCTGCGCCAGGGCGGCCGCCCGGGTGTCGAGCGGGACGAGGTCGCGGGCCGTCAGCGCTGCTTCGAGGCGCTGATCGAGGCGCTCGATCCGTGCCGCGGCCGCCTCCTGCCGCTCCTCGATCCGCGCCAGGGTGGTCGCGAGATCGGCGATGGTGATGCGGGCCATGGCGGTTACTTCGTCGCGGCCGGAGCGTCCGGAGCGTCCGGCTTGGTGGCGTCGCGGGCGAACAGGCCGATCACACCGACGACGATGACACCCACATTGGTGAGCAGCACGCTCAGATCGATGTTGCCCGACGCGAACATGGTGCACAGCGCCGCGATGGCGGTGAGGATGCCGCCGGCCCCCGCGGTAGTGGTGACCTTGTTGCCGAGGATGGCGGCGAGGATGGCGGACATTTTCGAGGCTCCGGTGGTCAGGGGTCGCGCGTGCTGCACGAGCAGCACCAGGACGGCCGCGGCCGCGCCTGCCACGACGGGGAGGGGGAGGCCGGCGAGCGCCGAGCCGATGACGACGGCGCCAGCGCCGGCGGTGGTGGGGAGGCTCGGCGGCGCCGAGCCCAGCGGGGTGACGAACTCCCAATCGACCAGGCCCTTGCCCGGCAGGCCGATCGCCGCGGCGGCGGCCGGGGTGAGATCGATCCCGGCCCGGTTGGTGCGGCCGTCCCCCTCGGCGCGCGGCCGGGCGTCGGCGGTCCAGTAGGGATCGGCCGCGCCGCGCCAGCTCGGATACCAGGGGCCGACGTCGACCACGTCGCAGACCACGGACCGGACGCCCCGGGTGACGCGGACCTTCGGCCGCACGCCGGGCGGGAAGCGCCAGGGGAGCGCGACGCCGGGCCGGTCGGGGTCGACCCGGCCGCCATAGGCGCTCGCTTGCTCGTCGCCCGGCCCGCCGAACACTGTGGCTGTGATGTCGCGCTGCCGGCCGGGCGGCGGTGCCGTCGCCGGCGGGGCGGTCGCCGCGGGGCGCGCACCGCCGAACGGCAGGTCCCATGGGCGGGCGTCGTCGTAGGCCGACGCATCCGGCACCACAGAGATGTGGACGTGCTTGTCGTGCCGGCTCGCCCCCGTGTAGGGCCGCCACGTCCACGGCGAGATGGTCGACGAGACGATCCGGCCGGCGCTGATCACGTACTTGATGCGCGGGTCGCGCGAGCCGCGCAGGTGCTCGGCGAGCGCTGCGGTGTCGACGCCGCCGGCCGGGTCATGGGTGATGTCGATCGCCGTCACGACGCCGTCGCTGTTGGGATTGTGGTCGCTGGCGCGCGCGGCGTGCGCGGCGTCACCGATCGTGCCGTCCCAATCGCGGCGGCGCTCCGGCCGGGCCGCGTCGATCTGCCGGCGCAGCGTGTCGAGCGACGCGGCCAGGCGCCATGTCATCAGCCGATCCCGCCCTTGGCCGGGTCGGGCGCCGGCGCGGTGCGCTTGTCGAGCAGGTCGGCCAGCTCGCGGAACGCCTGCTCCAGCGCCTCGATGCGCTCGTCGCGGGCCGTCTTGCTGGCCGCAGCCGCCCGCCAGCGCGCCACGAAAGTGCGGGCGATCTTCGCGCCGCCGTACAGCGTGGCGAAACCGCCGATCGCCGCGAACAGGTCCACGATCGACGGGAGGTAGGAGACGGCTTGCATGTGATGGCTCCAATGAAAAAGCCGCCCGGCGAGGGCGGCTCATGATGGGCGAAGCGTGCCGCGACGCTAGGATGTCTGCGGCTCGGACTCGTCGATCTGCTTGCGCAACTCATCGATCTGCTTGCGCAACTCATCGATCTGCTTGCGCAGGTCGGCGACCTCGATGGTGCGGTGCGCCTCTGCGGCCGCCAGCGCGTCGAGCGACGAATTGCGCTGCTGAGCGATCACGGTTGCGGCGTGAGTCAGGAAGGTGGGGTCGGTTACGGTGGTCACGATGTCACTCCCTTGATAACCACGAAGGACAGGACGACGGCTTCGGAGAGGCTGCCGCCGGAGGTATTGCGCAACTCAATCCGGCACGAGCCGGCCGCCACCGCCGTCACGGTGACGGTATAGGAATTGGCCGTCGCGCCGGATTTGATCGCGACGGCGACGAGATCGGCGGCAGCAATGGCCGAGTTCGTCATCGTGAAGCCGACGGTGGTACCTGCGGCGAGCGCGGCGTTGTTCAAGGTGATCTCGCCGCTCACCTTGTTGAGCGTGACGCCCGTCGATTTCGATGTGACTTGCGTGACAGCGCCGCCAGCTCCCGTGGCGTAGCCGATGCCGGCGATCGCGGACGACGATTTCAGACTGCCGACCTGCTCCAAGTTTTGGTTGGAGTCGATCGTCGTGGCCAGCACTCCAGCGTCAGTAAACATCTGGATCTTCTTCCCGGCCGTTTGCGTGCCAATGAGAAAATTCGTTACCCCCTGGATGGCGGCGTCACCAGCGACAGCAGTTGAGAAGAATTGCCCCGCACCTGCCGCGACTCCTAGATTAAAGTCTCCAGAGGATCGTCCTATCGTCATATAAGTGAATGCGGAGGCATTACCGGAAAGAATAGACAAACCGGAGGAGTTGGCGGCAAAAAAAACATTGGCGCCCGTCCAGTCGTTTGCTCCTCCGAGCGCGGCGAGCGTCCCGCTCGTCGGAAGAGTGACGTTCGTTGCGCCGGTCTGGGTCAGAGTCAGATTGTAGGCGCCAGCAGTCGTGAGATTGCCGCCGAGGGTGATGGTCTTGGTGCCGTTATCAATGCCAGTGCCGCCGCGGCTGCCTGCAAGCTGCCCCGTCCATCCGAGCGTCAGCGACGTGGAGCGCAGTAGTGCCGTCGACGGAGTGCCGCCGAGGGTGAGCGTGACATTGCTGTCGTCGACCTTGGTCATCGCGGCACCAGTGATATCCGCGCCTGCGATTGTCGACCACACAGGAGCCGCGGACGCCGATCCGGTACCTGTCTGACTCAGGTACTGTTTCGCGGCGCTCGTGTTGCCGGAGAGTCGCGACAGCGTGTTGGCTGCGCTGGCGTAGAGTAGGTCACCGAGCGCGTACGATGACAGCCCTGTGCCGCCATAGATCGCGACGAGCGGGCTTGATAGCGCCAGCCCGGCGAACGACGCTGCGCCGCTACCGTTGATCGCGGCCCCCGGCGACGCCCACGCATTGCCCGTGATGACCGCTGCGGAGAGATCGATGCCGTTAGCGATCGTCATCGCGTCGCGGACTCGGATCACCGTGCCTGTCGACTTGAGCGGCGGCGCACCGCCGTAGACACCGATCTGGATCGCGGTATTCCATCCGACAGCGCCGGGCTGATTTCCGAACACAAACGCCGCGTCATCGACCGAACCGGATACCGCATCGGTTGCTACCTGCACGATCTTGATGCCGTATTTCGCCAGCAGACTCGCACCAGCGCGGACGTCGGTGTTGTATTCGGAAATCGAGCCCTCGGCTAAATGTGTCGCACCATATAGGATTTTTAGGTATGGGTTTTCCGCATAGAAATACCCTTTTTCTGCTCCGAGAGTGCCATTATCACCAGCCTGCACCTGCATGATCGGCTGGTGCGTGACATAGAAACGCGCAGCGTCTGACCACGAGGGGTCAGTGGCGCCGTTGTGCGAGCCAACCACAACAAACGCCTGGCGGCCGCCCTTCGCCGCCGCGCCGCCCCAACCGTGGATGAACGAAAAACCGCTTACGAAATTGGGGCCATTGTCGACCTGATCAGACAAAATGAAGAAGTTGTTGAGCGACGCTCCAGGGCCGCCGCCAGCGCCGGCCGCGTACTGAACCGTGTCAATCGCGAGCGCCGTCGTTCCAGCGGGCGGTGCGACAGACACTTTCGACGACGCCAGCCCAACAGAGAACGTGTGCAACCCCGTCCACGTGGGCGTGGACGTGAAGCTCGGGGCGACGGCAGCGCCGTTCGAGAGAAACGCCGCGCCGGCGGCGCCTGGACTGGCCCACGCGAAGCCGGTCCACCCCGGACCCTTTCCGATTGGGATCGAATAGTCGGGAACCTGCCAGGACATTGTCAGCTCTTAATCAGCCAGCCCGACAGGGCCGTGACCGGGATGATGTGGATTGCGCCGCCCCCGCCAGGGCCGGCCAGGGACTGCAAACTCCATGCGCCGGAGCGGCCGTTCACGGCCTCTGAGCCGTGCGGACTGAACGAGACGGTCCCGCCGTATGCGTCCCAGCGGTACACAATCTTCTCGCGGCCGGTCGCGGATGACACGGGCGGTAGCGCTACCGATACATCGCCGCCGGCGCCGCGATTGATCACCACGATATCGTCGTCAGCAGAGATAGTAACAGCAGAGGATGTTAAGACTCGGACGCGGCGCGTGTAGAGCTTGAAGATCGCGACGACCTCGTCGACCGTGTCCGCCGCTATGATCTCCGATCCGAGCGCGCCGAACCGCGGCAGAAATCCGTCTGCGATCGATACCGCGTAGGAGCCGTTCGCGAATGCAACGGAGATGCCATTCCCGCCCGAGACGTTGGCGCGCAAGACAGGCAGCACTCGCATTCGCAGACCGGGTCGGCGAACGAGCTTGAGGCGCATCGTCATGACGTCGGGCCCCCATGGATCACCGAGAGGTCGCCCGCCGCAAGCTGATCCACCGCGTCGCCGCGCGCGACGCGGATGAATACCGAGTAGGTCCCGGCGCACAGCGGGGTCATCGTCTCGTCGGGGATTGACCACCCGAACGCTCCGGCGCCCGTGATCGTGATCATCCCGTTAGCGGTCGATGCGGTGATGATCGCGGTGTCAGGGGTGTCCTGGCGAGTCACGTAGAGCACGATCGACGCGCCGGTCAGGTCGATGAGATCGCCCGTGGCGTCGTCGACAAGCTGGGCGTCGTCGGCCCAATCCGCGCGATTGGAGACCGTTCCGAGATTGCCCTGATACATGGCGATCCTACAGCTTGATGTAGATGGTGGCGAGCAGCCGCGGCCCGACGGAAGCGAAAGGCGAGGCGGTCATCGCGCTGCCGGTGGTCGCTGTGCGGTTTTCATTTCCGCCGGCGGGCGCGTCGGCGACCTTCATGCCTGTGGTAGCAGTTTCTGTGGTCGAGTTGTTCAGCGCGGCGACACCGGCGCTGCCCGGCCCGACGCCGAAGAAATTGGCCACCTCATTGGGCCTGCGATAGCCGTGCGCATGGCCGGGGTCATACAGGTACACGTTGTGATAATGCGGAGGCAGGTTCGCGGCGCCGAGCGATCGGCTCTCCGCGCCGCCGGTCGCCCCGAGAACGGTCGCCTGGGCGCCGAAGAACGACGACGTCAGGCGGCCCGCCGCGGTCGAGCCCATGTCGTCGAGGCCGGCCAGCGCGCGACCACGCGCGTCGGGGAGCGCGATGGTCTTGTTCGCGAGCCAGTCGGCATTCGCCGATGCGCCGCGGCCGCCGGAGACGGCGAGGTTGGGGTCCGCGGACCACAGATATTCGAACAGCGCCTGTGCGTCGGCATGCGCACGCTCGGTGGCTCCGCTGGTCGCCGAGCCGATCGTGCGTCCGTTGGCCCGCACCCAGCCCGAGATCGGCCCGGTGCCGTAGCGATGCTGAATTGCCCCGGTCGAGAAAACCGTCGTTGGGTCCACGGCGCTGCCGCCGCCGCCGCCGGAGGAGGGGCCGATGACCAGCACGCCGTCGGCGGCGAGCATCTGCACGCCGGCGCGATCGGTGAGGCGGACCTTGATGCTTCCGTCCGGGTAGAACAGATGCGGCAGCCGGCCGGCGGCGTCACACACCACGGGCCAGGGGTGCGGGATGGTCAGCCCGCCGTCCTGATAGGCGCTCTGCGGCGTCGTGGTGCCGGCCGCGTAGGTGTAGAGCAGGCACCCGGCGAGCGGCCGCCCCTGGGTGTCGACCTGCACCGACAGCGAGAGCGGAATAGAGCCGGCGGCGAGCGCCGGCCACGCGCCGAAGATCAGCGCCGCGAGAGCCGCAGCGGCCATGAGGAGTCGGGGCATAGTTGTTACCGGAGGTTGAAACGGGCGGTCGGTTGTGCTCCGCTATCGGCATTTCGATAGGAGGGGCACATGCGCTTGTTCGCGATGCTGATCGCGGTCATCTTCGTCGTCGGCATGGTGGCTGAGGCCGAGGCAAAGGGCAGGAAGGGCAGCACGCGGGTCGGCGGCTACACCAGCCACGGCAAGGGAAGCCATTACATCGGTGGTCGGCGATGACAACGAGGCGGGGCCCGGCGCTTCATATCGCTGGCTTGGTTGTCCTGTCGGCGATCCTCATTTCCTGCGCCTCAGACCGCAATCAAGAAGCTGAGCGAAATGCAGAGATTAAGCGCGCCTCTGAAGCGGAGATGGACCGATGCGCAGCGCGGTACTTTCCGGTCACCCGAGCAAACGCCATCGCATGGGCAGACTGCAAGATTGCGGCGACGGAAATGCTGCGTCCTATCGCACGATATCCTGATCTGATTAGCTTGATGATCGCCACCTACCGTCGGTCTGTTGAGCGGTTTGCAAGGGGGGAGATCACCATGGCGCAGGTCCAAGAGGATGTGGCTCGCGTAACCTCAGCCGCAACATCCGAAGAGCAAAGGCGTCGTTTGGCGGAGATAAACACGATCCTGGCCGGGGAGGCGGTTTCGGCTGCCGAAAGACAGGCTGGCGCGGCGGAGCGGGCGGCTCGGCCAGTCATACAGCCTGCGCCAGATCCGAAACCGTTCGTCATGCAGCCAATTGGCCGGTAGGAGTGTGACGTCTGGTTCGTATAGGCATCCTGATACTCGCCGTGGTGACGTGGACCTTGGTCCCCTACCCGTGGTCAGGGTGGATTTTCGTTCTCGGCGCGGCTGCCAGATACGCCGCCAACCGCCGACGTGACGGCTCCGCGCGGGACCTGCTCACTTCCGACCGCGGCGAGCCTCGCGTCGAAGGCCCGCAGCGCGCTCATGATCGACCGCGTGTTCGCGGCCGCTGACAGGCCCTCCAGGATCTCGGCCGGGTCTTTGCTCACCAGCATGTCGGCCACACGCTTTGCCACACGAGCATCGAGCGCTGCCCGCCCGCCGCCAGCCATCAGCGCCCATGTCATGAGGTTGGAGGGGCTGAAATCTCCGGTCAGAATTCCGCCGACCGAAGCGCCGCCGAGTCCGCCGGCAGAGGCCCGGCCCACGCCAGCCATCGCCATCTCGCGGAACTGCTGAGCGGTGGTCGAATTTCCGAGCGCCTGCCGGGCGATGTCCATCACGGACTCGACACGGAGAAAGGCCTCGAACTCCTTCGCTCCTTGCTCACCGAAAGCGATCCGAAGTTGCTTGACCGCGTTGGGCGACGAAAAGATGCGATGATTGAGTATCGAACGGTTCTGTCCCGACTCGCCAATGCGCCTCGTGATATCGGCAGCTACGCCAGCCCGGAATAGCTGTAGCTCTGCCGGGTTGAACGCTGCCACCGCCCGCTGTGCAGCCGGAATTTCAATCCCGGACGAAAGGAACTTCTTGCCGGCGTCAAGCGCATCTTCGGCATCGAAGGCCGCGGCCGCCCCGCGTCGCGCCGCGCGATAGGATGGGACGAGCTTGTCGAGTTCGGCATTCATCTTCTCGGCGATCTGAGAGAGAGTCGCGCCTTCGCTGTCCCGCCCGGACCTGAATGCGGCCTTCGCCGCGTCGCTGATCTGCCGGCGCGTGTAATCCCAGAATTGCAGGTCAGGATAGGTCGGGGCTCCGGTCGGGCCGCGCCCGATCTCCATGCGCCCGTCCGGCGTGAACCGGACGCGGGGGTTGAACCCTCCGAACCCCTCGGTGACTGCGATGTCCTTGCCCTTCACCGAGGCGGCGCGCATCGCGTCGCCGACGGCAGGGCTGCTCGCTAGTCGCTCCAGCTCCGGCGACCAAAGCCCGCCTGACCCTTCGGCGTAGGCCTTGCGATAGGCCCCACGGTTCTGCGCTCGCGCCGTCGACTTCAAGGCCTCGCGCTCAAGCTCGCTGTCCGGGACCTTTCCCACGACGCGCTCGGTCATGGTCTGCGCTCGTTCCTGCTGACCGAGGAAGCGATCCTTGGTGGCTTCGGTCAGTTTTGCCCGCCCCTCCGGAGAGAGATTGGCTGCGCTGCGGATGAGACTGCGGCCAGGCTCGCCGAGCATGTCCATGACGCGCTGAGGGCCGCCGGCCGCCGCCCCCTGGACCACTTCGGCCTCGGTGAGGCCGGCCTGTCCGGCAGCCCTGGACCTCGCCAGTTCGGCAGCGATGTTCCTGGCAGCCTGCGCGTCAGGATTTACCACACCGCGAACCATGCCGGCGACCGGCAACATGCCGTTGATGAAACGCCCGGCCTGACGCACGCCTTCCGCGGCGACCGGGACCGCACCGCCAGTCACCATTCCGAGCGCCGCGCCGGTCAGGGATCGTGCGGCGCGATCGGTGGCATTTTCGCCCTCGCCCGCGCCCGCCGCAGCCCCGTAGCCAGCGCCGACCACGGCAGATCGCCCGATGCGCGCAGGCAGCGTCGCCGCGCCCAGCGCGCCGCCCACGGGCAGGGCGACGGCGCCGGCTATCTCTCCGGCCAGCATCGTGCCGGGGTACTGCTGCTCGGCGGCTTTCTGGACGCCGCGGATGCGATCGCGGCCCTCCTCGTAGGCGTCGGTGGCGGCGCCGCGGCCGGCCAGCGCCTCATAGGCGAGCCGGGCCGCGCCGATCGGGATGCGCAGGCCACCAAGGATCTCGGGCAATCCGGATGCGTTGGCCGCGCCGTAGAGTTCGTCACGGAAGTTGGCGCTTGCGCCACCAAGCACGCCCTCGAACAGCGCGCGTGCCCGACCGACGTCGGCCGTGGTCGGAAAGGCGGCCCACGGGTCGGCGTCGCCCTGGCCAGCCTGCGGGGCCGGGCCGGGCGTCACGGTGATGCGGGTCGGGGCGGGCGAGGCAGGGGTGGCGGGCGGTTCCGGGCCGGACGCGACCGCCGGGAAGGCGTCCCATTCGCTCACGGCACGATCCTCTCGACGCCATTCGGGTCGATGAAACGGGTCCCGCGCGGCAAGCGGCGGGCCTCGTCGGCAGTGCGGACCTGGACGGGGCGCCCAGCGGCCTGCGGGCGAGGCTCGTAGAGCCCGGCCGACTCCGCCTCACGGTCTCCCCACACCTTCGCCGACGGCCGGACTTCGGCGCGCGGCGGGCCGCCGGTGAACCGCTCGTCGAACGTCGCGGCAGGCTGCGCCGGCGCCGCGCTGGCGGCCGGCCGATCCGGCTGCCGAGCCGTTCCGGGCGGAGGCGCTCTATCGAGGCTGCCGCCGCGACCGCGACCGACCGTGTCCATCACATAGCGAAGCTCACGCTCCAACTGGTCGAGCTTAGCACCGGCAGTCTCGGCAGTGTCGGTTGGGCTGAACTGGTATCTCCGCACATACTGTGCCGCTTCTGTCTGCGACATTCCCGCGCCGGTGAGATTGCGCAGCAGCGCTTCTGCGCCGCTGTCGATCTGGCGGCGCAGCTCCCCGGGCGCCCCAGCTCCGAGATAGCCCATGGCGGCGTCGATCGGCCCCGTCATCTCCCCGCTCTTTACCCGCTGCCGGATCGCCGGGAGCTGATCGAGGAATGACCGGCCGAGGCCGAGCCGGGCCGCCACTTCGGCATCGACCTTCTCCGCCGGCCCGCCCGCGATCGGCACGAGGCCGGCGTCCGGGTTGGACGGGTCGGCCCACTTGTAGCCGGCCGGAGCGTTCTGGCGGTCCGTCACCTGCCGCTTGTAATTCGGGTCGGCCGGGCCGCCTGCAATCGGCCTCATGCCTCCTGTCGCGGGATCGCGCTCGAACCCGGCCGGCAGCCGCCCACCCTCCAAGATGCGTTGATCCAGCTCGTAACGCCGATCCGCATTGCGCTGTGCGCGAGCCGCCTCATCGCGCCGCCACGCGAAATCTCGTTCGTCGGTAGCGCGCGCGTAGTCCCGCTGCGCCCGAGCATCGGCCAGCCGCGCGGCCGCCATGCCGGCATCGACCTCGCCGGCACCAAGATAGCGCGTGCCCAATTTGTTCAGATCGACATTGCCGTCCGGCCCGGTGGCATCGGCCACGGCCTGCGCCATCATCTCCTTGCGCCGATACTGGCCGATGGCGTCGCCGATGCGCGCGAGGGGCGCCCAGTCGATTTGCGGGGCGGTCTCCCACTTCGGGAGCTGGAGTGGATTGATGCCAGCCATGTCACTTCTTCCCGCCGAACAGATTGCCGGCCATGTTCATCAGCCCGTTCCAGAACTGGCCGCTGGCGTTCATCTGCGCGTTGGCGGACGCGGTGTTCGAGTTCGCGGTACCGCTGGCGACGTTGCCGGCGACGTTCGATCGGTTGAGGGCTCGATTATCGTAGGCCCCGGCCTGGGTGCCGTAGACGCCGGCTCGCCCGCTCGCCGCCGCGCCGGTCGCCGAAAGGCCCGAGTCGCTGTAGCCCTTGAGATGGCCGAGCCAGTTGTTCCAGTCCTGGTTGGCGAGCTGCTGCGCGCGCGCGCCGATCTCGGCCATCGTGTTGCCCGACGCCGCCAGGCCGAGCGACGCGGCCTTGCGGGCGACCGCGTCGGCGGCTTGGTCGACCTGATACTGATAGCCCGGGCTCGACTGGAACGCGGTCCGCGCCGCGGCGGCCGCATCGGCGCCGTTCACGCCCATCGCATCCATCGCGAGCGCCCCCGCCCGGCTGTAGCGGTCGCCGATCTGGCCGAGCGGCGTGAACGCCTCGGCCGCCTTGCCGTAGGCCGCATCCGCGGCGGCGCCGCCCTGGTCGATGTAGCCCTGTGCGTCGCGGCCGTATTGCGCGTAGAGCCGCGCATTCTGCTCGGCGGCGTTCTTGGCGCTCGAGCCGGTAAAGATGTCGAAAATACCCATCACGGGATCTCCGCTCGCAGCGCCGACACGAGGTCGTGCAGGCTGCGCAAGAGGTCATAGAAGGCGCGCGTCGGCCGGCCGGTGGCGGGATCGATCAGCACCACGGTGGGCGGCGGCAGCGGCAGCGGCGGCTTGGTCGCGGTCGGCATGTCATCCGCTCCGGGCTTCCGCGCTCATCGTCGCGCCGAGGAAGCCGACATAGACCGGGTCGGCGATGTCGAGGCGCCAGCGGCGGCCGTAGGGACCGGCGATCCCGGTGTTGAACAGCGTGATCCGGGTGTCGCCGCGCGCCTGGTGGCCAAGCGAGCGGTGCAGCGGCGCCGACCACGACAGCCCGCCGTCGTCGCTCCATGCGATCTCGACGGTCGGATCGGTCTCGATCGGATCGAGCCCCGCCGCCACCCCGACGCCGACCGCGAAACGGAAATCGGCGCGCGCGATCCGCTGGCGGTTCGGGAAGCCCGACACCGGGCCGCTCTCGATCCGCATCGGCAGCGGCGCGGTGACGTCGCGGTGCGCCGCCGTGGTGATCTCGACGATGTGGCCGGACGCGGTGTCGCCGGCGAGCCAGCGCCCGAAGGCGGGCACGGCGCCGGCGATGCGGCTGCGCGTCGCCTGGTGGGCGCGCCGCTCGTGCCACTGGCCAGTGCCGAGATCGAGCACCCAGGTCCAGGCCGGGCTGCTCAGCTCCCACATCGCGTGGCCGCCCGCCATGTAGGCGGTGGCCTCCAGGGTGCTCTTGTCCGCCACCGCCTCGATCAGCCGATCGAGATCGGGCGGGCTGACCTTGTCGACCTGATAGCCCGTCAGCCGCACCACGGTGCTGTCGTGCGCGACCCATACGAGGCCCTTCGACATCTGGTCCTCGTGGCCGGCTACCGCATAGGGGCCGATCAGGCCGTAGTCGAGCACGGTCGAGCGCTGGAACGGAAACGGCGAGGTGCCGACATTGGTCCACACCTCGGACGTGTAGGCGCCCATCAGCACCAGGACGCTGCCGGAGGTGACGACCCGCACCAGTCCATCGGGGCGGGCCTCGCCGCGCGCGAACGACAAGGGGTTGACCGCCGTCGTGTTGAGGTCGGTCGCGAACACACGGCCGTCGCCGATCCCGAACACCAGATAGCCGTCGATCGAGGTGACGCTGTTGGGAGAGGGTAGGTCCGCGTCGGGGTAGCCGTTGGTGACGGTCGACGAGGTGAACGTCGCGACAGTGCCGTCCGGGTCGACGAAAACCTGATCCGGAGTCGTGGCGTTGTTGCGGGCGAAGAACCCGCGCCGCGTTCCGTTCAGCGCGCCGATGTCGACCGCCGCGCCGCCCGCGGCGGTGTGCTTCACCAACCGGCCGGACCATGCGCTGTAGAGCGTGCCGTTAATCTCGGCGGCGCCGCGGAAACCGGTCCGTGTCGTAGTGCCGAAGGCGCGCAGGCCGGGCACCCGTCGGTAGACGCGATCCGACGCCGCGGTGTCGCCGAGCGGCTCGCCGAAGCCGTTGATCAGGCGCCCGGCGCTCTCCTGCGGGTGCCGGCCCGGCGCGCTCGACAACGGGAAGGGGATCGGGACGACGCTAGCAGCCATGGCGACACCGCACGAGACCCCGCCGCAACATCGGGTCGGTGCGCAGCGTGCGGCGGGTCCGCGGCGGCCGGCCGAGCCGCCGCAACCGCTCCTCGGCCTGCGTCCGAAGCACGTAGAAGCTGGGATCGGCCTGGAGCCCCCAGCCGCACTTCGCCTCGTCGGCCAGCACCGCGGCGAGCGCCAAGAACTGCGCCGGGTCGATCTCGCCGCCGCTCGCCACCGGCTCGCCAGGGGCGTCCACATAGGCGATCTCGTCGGCCGCCAGCATCGACACCATCGGGTCGATCAGGGCGTCGACCTTGGCGACGTCCTCGGCGGCCGACGTCTGGCCGGCGGCGAGCACGCCGAGATTGTCGAGCGCCTTGTCGATCAGGTCACGGCGTGTGTAGGAGACCGCGGCCATTGCTCAGCTCTTCCGCTTCTTGGGTGCGGGCGGCGGTGCGGCCGCCTGACGGTCCGGCGCGTCGCCGGGGGCGCCGGGGGCGCCGGGCTCAGGCGGAATGCCGCGCTCCACGTCGTGCGGGTGATAGCCGCGCGCCGGCCGGTCGGCCCAGCCCTCGGGCAGAGGCCCGTCGAACAGGTGCTCCTCGGGGCCGCGATAACCCCAACGCCTGGTATCGGTCATGATGTCCTCGGGGAGAGGGGGCGGACCGAAGCCCGCCCCGACGTCATGGTCAGCCCCACAGACGGACGGCGAGGTCGGGATAGATCGCCTCGACTCCGAACATCACGTCGAGCCGGATGATCTCCTTGTCGTTCGTGATGTCGAAGTCCTTGACGACGCGGATCGACAGGCCGTTGTGGCTCTCCTGCGCCTTGAAGGCGGCGCTGTCCGGCATGATCAGCGGGACGGTCACCAGCGCGAAGGCGTTCCGCGAGAAGCAGAGGTTCTGCGGGTAGGCCGTCGAAGCCGTGCCGAGCACGGTGATCGCCGCGTTGTCGGCCGGAGCGTTGCTCACGGTCTGCTGCGCACCGGACGTGATGATCGCGGGCGAGATGGACAGCGTCGCATTGCCGGAGCCGTCGGCGGTGGCGTCGGCGAGCGCCACGAACTGCTGCAAGTAGGGCATCACCTGCTTGCCGGTCGTGCCCTCGCCGGGGACCGGATTGACTGCGTAGACGCCCGCGATGGTGAACACGTCACCCGCCTTGAGCACGGCGCTGGAGGCCGTCCAGGCGTCGGTGACGAGGCTCTGCTTGTTGCCGGTAGACGCGATGGACTGATAGGTCACGCTCTGGTTCGCGCCGTTCACCAGGGGAGAGCCGGCCTTGGTGCCGACGACGTGGTTGCGGACGTTCTGGCTGCGGAACGTGTCGAACCCGGCGATGTCGCCGATCGTGCCCTCGCGGTACGCCGACTTGGCGACATCGGCCATGTACAGGGCCGTCTGACCGCCGGCGAGGGTCCAGCCTGCGGCCGGGTTCACGACGGCTGCACGAGGCTTCGCCGGCACCGCCATCTCGTCCAGCCGCTGGGCGGCGGACCCGAGGGCCGCGAAGTTGGCCGGCGTGGTGCCCGGCGTGCCGACCGAGTTCCACACCTTCTTGTAGAGGCTGGCGACCGCCTGGTCGACCACCTGGGCGAGGGTGATGCAGGCGGGTTGAATGTAGCGCTCGGAGTACTTCTCGATGGTCAGGGTCAGGTCTTGAGAGCTGAACTCCCAGCCGACATGCTTGCGCTGATCGATCTTGATCGCCGTGTTGCCTTCTTCGACGTCCTGCTTGACCAGCGTCGCGCCGTCGGCCGCGTAGAACTTCACCGGCCGCCGAATGCTGACGGTGTCGCCGACCTTCACGAACTCCTTCTTGTACTCACGGTGGACGCGGTTCGCGAACACCAGGTTGTTCTCCAGATGCATCAGCGCTTCCTTGGCGATGACGCTCGGGGTGATCAGCTTGTTGGCCATGTGCGGCTAGTCCTCAGCCTTTGCGGGCCTCGCGCCACTTCCGGTACTGCTCCATCGTCATCTTGGACGGGTCGGGAACAGCGCTCGCGCCTCCCTTCGGGGGCGTCTTCGGCGGAGGAGCCTTGGTGGTGGTCTTCTGGGTGGGTAGGGTCAGACGCGCTTCGATGCGCCCGATCTCGCGGGTTGCCTCTCGCTCGCTCATCCGGTTGAGGCGGTCGAGCCGCTCCGGGTTCTTGGCGAGGTGGTAGAGGAGGTGAGCCGAGCTGTCGGACTCGATCACCAGCCGCTCGACGATCGGCGATGCCTTGAGACCATCGCGGGACGCCTTCTTGAGCGTCGTCGCGAAGTCGGGCACCTTCTCGGCGAACTCCTCGACACGCTCCTGATGCGCCTCGACCTGCTCGCGCAGCGCCGCGTGGTGAGCGTTGTGCGCCTCGACGGCGCGGCGTTGGAGCTGCCGGAAAGTCTGGCGGGCGTCGATCTCGTAGGCGGTGCGGGCGCGGTCGTAGGCGGCGTAGTCGGTGCCGAAATCCTCCTCGCGCGGCGGGTCGCCGATCTCGGCGCGGACGTCGGCCAGCGTCACGCCGCCGTCGCTCGGAACGCGACTGCGGAGCGTGGCGAGCTCGGCCTCCGCGGCGGCCAGGCGGCGCTTGAGCCGCTCGGAGCCGGATGCCTTCTTGCGGCGAGGCTGCTCGTCGTCCTCATCGCCCTCGTGCTCGTCCGCGTCGCCGGCGTCGTCGCCAGCGTCCTGGTCGCCCTCGGGCTCGTCCGTCCCTGTGTCGGCCGGTTCGGGCTCATCGCCCGCGTCGACCTGGGTGGACTCGTCGACCCGGTCGGCCAGCAGGGTGTCGTCCGCCGGCGCGGAACCGTCGTTCTCGATGTCCATGCGTCTCTCGTCGGTGGTGCCGCGCGGGGGCGGCGGTCATCACGCGGCCAGCACGTCGCGCGCCGGCCTGCGGAAGCGTGTCAGTAGCGATAGCCGTAGATGGCCACCGCCGCATTGGTGTTGCCAGCGCCAAGAGCCGGCAGCGTCAGGGTGATCGCAGTGTTTGGCGCACTCGCCGGCATGCAGGGTGCAAGATCGAGCGCGACAGTCTCGTTCTGCGCAGCCGGATCGGCCTTGACCGCGTACGGCAGCGTGATCGTCCCGCCGAGCAGACCGGAGATGGTCGCGTTTACGACCGTCGCGGCTGTAGCCCCGGTCGACATGATGATGAACCCGCACAGGTAGTGGGTCCGATCGACAACCGCGCTCATCGTCGCGGTCGCCGCCGCGTTCGCGACGTTGCCGCTGGATTTGGACTGGTACACGGTCCAGGTTGGCACCTGCTGTGCGTACGAGCCACCAGCGGTGAGTAATGAAGCGGTGAGTGCGAGCCAGTAGACGAGGCGCATGATCACATCCCTTCGGGAGGCCGCGCCAGCACGTCGCCGGGCGCGAAAAAGCCGCCCGGAGGCGGCTCGGAAGCGGTGGTGGCGGGGTCCATCGGCGGCGGCACGCCGCCCTGGCCGGTGTCGCCCGGCATCGGCGGCGGCACGGCGGGCGGCTGCATCGCCTGCACGGCGTCGACGAGCTGCATTATCACGGCCGAAATCGTGTCCACGGCGGCGGCGAGCTGGTCGACGCGCGGGTCTGACGCGGCTCCAGCGGGCGCCTGCTGCGCCGCGGCGCTCGCCGCCTCCATGCGCGCCGTTTCCAGCTCGGCGGCGATCTTCTCGCGCTCGACGTCGAGCTTCGCGGCTTCGAGCTGCATCTTCATCTGTTCGAGCTGCGCCTTCTGCTGCTCGGCCTGTGCCGCGGCCTGCTGCGCCGGATCGGGGGGCGGCGGAGGCGGGGGCTGCTCGCCGGACTCGGCCGCCTCGGCCTGCTGGATCGGCGGCGGCAGCATGGTCCTCAGCCGCTTTGCGATCTTGTCGGCCAAGGGGAAGTCCTGCTGGCTAGCGAAGAGATCGGCGAGGATCACGGCCTGTGGCCCGAGCGCCTGCATCAGCGCCTGCATGCCGTCACGCGCCTCGGCCCTCGCGGTCGTGAAACTCGGACCCATCTCGATCGAGAGGTCGTAGGCGCCGACCGTCACGTCGTTGAGGACGTGCGTTGCGATGCCGTCACCGTTCGGGTCGATCAGTACCTCGTTGAGTCGCACCAGGTCGACTTTACCATCGTCGCCGACGATGCGGATCGTGCGCGCGGTGTCATACACGTACGGGATCAGGTCGAGCAGAATGCGGCCGGTGTGGCGGAGCGCCCGGGCGAAATTGTCGACATACACATAGGTGCCGGTGTCGCCCTCGCGCTGGCGCGCCATGATGGCGCGGCCCGACGTCTCGTTGCTGGCGGCGCCGAGCGAGGCCGGGTAGATGCCGGTGACCGCCGACATGTCGCCGGTGGCGGTGGCGAGCAGCTCGCCGATGCCCTGGGACGAGACGGCCGGCTGCACCCGCTGCGGCGCTTGCCCGCCGTTCGCTGGATCGGGCTCGTACTCCAGGTACGGCCAGTTCTTCGCGTTGGCCGTCTCCCACTGGTCCACGAACTTCTCGAAGTTCTTGCGGGTGCCGGTGAACGGCGCCTTGGGTTGCAGCGCGATCACCTCGGCCTGCGCCGAGATCGAGTAGTTGTAGAGGCGCTGCGGGTCCCTGAGCGTGCGGATGACGCCGCGCCGCACGGTGCGGCCGCCGATCCGGATCTCTTCGCCGATGAGCGGCACGATCGGGATGTGCCGGCCCGGCCACTCGTCCGGCCCCTCCAGGATCTCGCTCGCCGAGATCAGGCTACGCATCACCTTGTGGTCGTCGCGCGTCTCGATCCTGGCGCCGAGCGCGACTGCGTCCGCCTCGGCGGCCGCATCGTCGGTGACGTCGTCGACGCCGCCATCGGGCATCAGGGCGAGGCGGCGCTTGGCCGGCACCTTCTCCCAATATTCGGCGACCCGCACGGTGTCGTTGCCGACCAAGTCGGTCAGCACGGCACTGGCGTCGGCGCGATCGACGGCGTCGGCGCTGGCATCCGGCCATCGCGCCTCGAAGGCGGTGCGCGACAGGTCGACCGGCACGAAGCACCACGCCGCGTCCTCGCGGGTCGGCTGGACCGCGTCGGGGTCCCAGATCACCGAGACACCGTCCTCGATCGGCGCGACGCCGATCTCCTGCAAGAACGTGTCGGTGCCGGCGTATTCGGTGGTGATGCGCCAGTGGCCGACGCCGGCCGCGACCTGGCTGTCCACGGCGCAGAAGTAGGCGGCCTGCGCGTCGCTGCGCTGCTCGATGTAGCGGATCAGGCCGGGCAGGATCTTCGCCGCGACCTCGGCCGAGCCGCGATCGTCGACCGGCGTCACCTTGATGGCGGGCCGCATCTGCCGCATGTCTCCGGTGACCTGGCGCACGAACTGGCTCGACTTGTCGACCGTCAGGCACGGCCGGCCTTCGTCCTCGCGGCCTCGGCGCGCCACCTCGTCCCACTGGCCCTCGCCGGCGCGGAACGCCAGGTCCTCGTAGGCGCGCGTGATGTTCTCGCGCTCGCGCTCGTAACCGCGCTCGTAGCGGCGCAGCGCCTCGGCGTGCGGGTCGGTGTCGCCGGCCGCTGTGCCGGCGTCGGACTGGGTCTGCTCGGCCATGTGGTTGCGTTCCGCCCTGGACGGGCTACACTTTTCCGATCCGGAGGGACCGATGGACAGGGTGATGATTGCGGCGGGAGGATTGGCGCGAGCTGGACTCGGAGTCTCGGCGGTGTGGGCCGGGCTCTTCCCGCTGCTTTTCCTCGGTGCGGCGGACTGGCCGGGCTTCCTCGCGGTTCACCTCGCGGTCGGCGCGATCAGCTTGGGGCTCGGCACGGCGACATGCTTCATTTTCGTCGCCGCTCTCCCGGTCCTGCGATTGATCTCTATTCTTCGGTCGGCGCGTCGGGCTTCGGCTCAGGCTTCGTCTTCGGCTTTGCCTTCCGCTTGACGGTCGGCCGCGTGCGCTGCGCCACATAGGCGTCGGCCGCCTCGATCAGCCCCTTGGTCCTGGCGATCGGCGCCGGCCTCTCCATCCACCCCATCGGGAACTCTGACCCGAGCTTTGCAAGCGGCACCCCGGCCAAGAGCCCGGTGGCGGCACGCTTCGCCAACTCGACCGGGTCCGTCAGGGTCGCGCGAGCCGCCTCGCGGTTCGGGTCACCCGCCGGAAGCATCAGTGCATCATACTCCTGCGGGATCAGGCTGGCTTCGGCCGGCAGTGCAGCCGAAGCGCCCATGACGCCCCACCCTGGTTTTGCCCCGGGCGGAGGCCCCAGTTCATCGAATGCCCGCATCTCTGCCGCGATGCCGCGAGCCGCCGGCTTCGACGCGCCGGGCAGCGCCTCGGCCGCCTGATCGACGGCGGCATTCCATCGACCGATGGCGCGGTTGTTGTAGATGGTCTTGCCCGCCTTGACGGCGGCCGGAACGGCAAAGGCCGCCGCGGCTCCGGCGAACGGCAGCGCCGATGCGAGGTTGGGATAGCGCTCGCGGAACGGCATGCGTGCCTCGGCGTCGCGAGCCCTGGCCGCCGCGGCCTCGGCGTCGCGCTGGCGCTGTGCCTCCATCTGCCGTTGCAGCTCGGCGTCCTGGACCGCGCGCTGGCGCTGGAACTCGGCCTCGGCGCGCTGCCGCTCCATGTCGGTCTGGGCCCGCATCCGGGCCTCGGCCTCGGCAGCCTGGCGCTGCGCTTCAAGTCGCTGGCGCTCCACCTCGATCTGCTGGCGCTGCTCCCGCGTGAGGCGGGTGCCGGCGTCAGCCGGGGTCATCGTGGCCCCCAGCGCACCGGCCACGGCCGCTGTGGTCTTCGGGGCTGCGGCGATCACGCCGCGCACCAGCGGAGCCGCCAGCGGCGCCATGGCTGTCACGGCATTCGCCGCGGCGCGGGGGTCGTCGCCCTCGCGCAGTGCATCGTTGGCGCCGAGCGTGCCGCCGATCACCGGCAGGATATCGGCGAGCGACAGGCCGGCGGTGTCGCTCCGGGCCGTGTTGGGTAAACCGGTCGACCCGACCAGGCCGGCGACGAGGTCGCGCTTCGGCTGTCCGCCGCCGTCGCCCATTAACCACCCGCCGATGCGCTCTCGCCACGTCGGGGTGTAGGCGCGCAGCTCCTGCGTCGGCTCATAGCGGGCGAGCCCAGCACCAAGTTCATCGAGAGCCGACCATCGCTCGTCGAATGTCGCCATCGTCAGGCTCCCATCCAGCCTCCGCCGCGCGGGCGGGAGCGTCGTTCCTTGGTCTGCATCGGCTGCTCGTAGGCGACGCACATCAGGCCGAAGGCGTCGGCCGCGTGGCTCGACCAGTCGTGTTCGGGGCCGAGCCCCACATTGCGGTTCTCGTCCCGCCGCTCGTGATAGAAGCCGAGTGCATCGCGCCCGGCCTCCGTGGCGGCGGCGTCGAACCAGATCCGGGGAAACAGCCGCCGGACGGCTTCGATGCGCATCATCGCGGCGCCGCGGCCTTGGTTCTGCACCACCTCGACCTCGAAGCCGGCGTCGCGGACATGGTCCTCGTAGCGCTTGCCGGTGATCGTGTTGGTGTTGACCCCGTCGTGCGGCAGGACGCACAGCGCCTCGCCGTGGCCGCGTGCGCGCAGCTCGGCGACGTAGTGGGCGAGCACCTGGCCGACGCCCTCGATGTAGTCGAGCACCCGGATCTCGCGGTCGACGAACTGGGCGACCCAGATCGCCATGGCGTCGGCCGAGGCGCCCGCGCCCCCGAGATCCCAGAAGGCACGGCGCCGGATCAGCGGATCGGCCACGACCTTGCCGATGCGGCCCTCGGTCTTCGCGGTGGCGAGGTGCTTGGCGAAATAGGCTCCGGTCAGGGCCGACACATAGCCGCCCTCCCAGATGTGATCGTACTGGTCCGGATCGTCGCGCAGGCAGTCGCGGCGCTCCTGGTCCAGCACCGCCGGGAACCACGGATTGTCCCGCCAGTTCGCCTGCACCACGACGGCGCCGGTCGGCGGCGAGCCGCGCAACAGAAGGTCGATCGGATCGGTCTTGCGCCGCGGGTTCCAGCTCGCCCAGATCTCCGAGCCCTCGGCCCGGATGGTCGGGCGCAGCAGGGTCAGCGATCGCGCCGACAGGGTCTGCGCCTCCTCGATCCAGGCGCGGCGAAAGCCCTCCAGGCTCTTGATCGACTCGGCCGTGTGGTCGGCCATGCCGTTGAAGATGATCACGCCGTCGCCCGGCGTCTCGATCCGCTCGCGCCACACCTTGAAGCCGTCGGCCTCGGTGAGCTTGTGCGCGACGAGCTTCGCCTCGATCAGGCGCTTGGCGCTGTCGGCCAAGGTCCGCTGCACCTCGCGGATGCACACCGACAGCAGGCCCTTGTTCGCCAGCGCGTCCTCGATCAGCATCTCGGCGAAGACGTGCGACTTGCCGGAGCCGCGGCCGCCATGCGCCCCCTTGTAGCGGGCCGGCGCGAGCAGAGGCGTGAACACCTCAGCCGTCGGCATCCTCAGGCTTCTGGTTCGGTCGGACGATGACACGTTCGATCCTGCTGACGACCGCGACGGGCCCTTCGCCGTCGGGTCCGGCGATCGCCTGCGGCGCCTTGCCCCAGGCTCGATCCAGCAGCGCCACGGCTGCGCTCACCCGGGCGGCCTCGCTCTCGCCGGCCGTCGCGATCTGCGCCAGGGCCTCGATCGCCTCGGCGGTCTTCGCCCTGGCGAGGTCGCGCACCTCGGTGATGGTCTTCGGCCTGCCGCCAGGATTGCCACTCCGCCCGGGCTGGAACTTAGCCATGTGATTTGCCCTGTTACGGGTCTGTTCTCAGGACGAAGCAGGCGCCGTGGCGCCAGCCTCTTGTTCCGTGCGGCTGACGCGCTTCGTGCGCGGCAGCGGCGCTGCGATCAGCACTTCTTGCCGCCCTTCTTCTTCGCCATGTGGCTCTCCTTGGTGATGGTTACAGGCGATCATCGTCGACGATGATCGACACGACGCGGCCGTGCTCGGCGTCATCGCGCACCTCGGCCCGCACGGTCGGAAAGTGCCCACCCGCAGGGAACAAGCTTTCGAGCGCTGGACCGATGACGCATCGAACGAAGTGCGAAAGGGTCTGCTCGTCACCACGCTCAGGGACATCGACGGCGCGCCTCATACGGTTTCCTCCCCCTCGATGAGCCCGCATCACCCGTGCCGCGACGAAGTCGGCGCGCTCGGCGGTGCAGCCGGTCCCGGCCCGCACGGTGGCGGCAATCTGGTCCAGCCGAGCCGCTTCCGGCGAGCCCTCGTCGGGTAGTCTCATGCGGCCGGCCGGGAACGTGATCACATCGCCCATGCGCATGCACCTCTCATAGAAACTTCCGTCCGGCGTGGTCGCGGAATGCCTTGGCACGTCGGTCATAGGCTTTCAGCGTGCGCACTTCACGGTGGCGCGTCACGTCCATCACCTTGAGCAGATCGGCGCCGGACTCCAGGGCCGAAGTGACGAAGCCCGCGCGCAGCGAGTGGCCGGAGAACTGCCGGGTATCGAGTCCGGCCGCCGCGGCGCGCCGCTTCACGATGTCGGCGACGGCGTGGTCGGACAGCGCGCCGGCGGCAACCCGGCCGCCGCGGTTGACCGCGCGGAACACCGGGCCTTCGGTGATCGCCGCGGCCGACAGCCAGGCGTCGAGCGCCTGGACCGGCCGGAGCTTCCCGCCGATCGGAACCGCGACTTGGTGACCCTCGCCCTCTTGGTCGGTCTTGGACCTCCGGATGTGGATGACCACGCCCTCCGGGGTCCGCTCCAGGTCGGCGACCGTGAGTGCGACGAGTTCCGAACGGCGGAGCGCTGCCGCGAAGCCGATCAGCAGGAGGGCGCGGTCGCGTCGCCCTTGCATGGTGTCCGGGATGCCCTTGAGCATCGCGGTGATGGCGCGCGCCGTCGCGGGAGCCTTTTGCTCGACCGCGACGCCGACCCGCCGCCGGATGCCTCTCAGCACCGCCTTGGTCGGCTCGGCGGCGGTCGGAGGGGGCGACCCGGCCAGCCGATGCGCGTATGCGATCGCGGCGGTCCGCCGCATGATGGTGCTCGCCTTCAACCTGGCGTCGGCCAGAGAGGCGAGATAGGCCGCGACGGTCTCGACCGCGGCGGGCAGCGGCGCGACAGCGTGGGAGTAGCACCACGCCCGGAAGTGATCCCAGTCGCTCGCATAGGCCCGCCGGGTCGCGGCCGATTTCTCGGCCATCGCGTAGGCGCGGGCGGACCTCAGTGCATCCGTGAGGTCACCCGGCCCGGTGCCCGTTTCGAGCGCCGTCGTCCCGCCGATCGGGACCGGCAGAACATGTTGATCCATCGTTGTTTTTCAGAGCGACTCGCTCGTCGGAATAGGCTCCGAGAAGGATGATTATCGGAGGCTATCCGAGCCCGAACCCGGCCCGCCGGCGCTGCACCAGCACGGGCCTGCCGCGCACCCGGATGACGGTCGGCTGGCCACCGACTGGAAGCGCCGGCCGGGCGCCAGCCGCGCGGGCGATCGCCCGCAGCTCGGCCGCCAGCTCCGACTTCTGCTCGGTGAATCGATCGGGGCGTCGCCGGTCCGGCGGGGCCAGGCGGTCGACCCGCCGCGCGAGATCGTAGAGGCGGGACAGGTCAGCCATGATGACGGGCACAAAAAACGCGCAGGCGGAGGACCGCGGCGCGCATGAATTCCACGATGACGATTTTGCAGGTTTCGCCGGTCCGGTCAAGTCCGAAATCTAAGTAGATCACCGTATTGACGCACCATCCAAACATCGCCAACGCATGGACTCCTCTGGAGTGAACCCCCGCTCATGCCCCCGATCCGTCCCGCCCGCCAGACCGGCCGCTACGCCGATCGCAGATCAGTTCGCACTCCCGCCCAGGGCCTCGCTCGGCCTCCGGCAGGCGCTGCCATCCGCACCGCGGTCGTCGCCGTTCCGGACCCGATGGAGCCCGGCGCGCGTCTGCTCGCCACCGTCAATACCAGGACCGACATCCTGGAGGACGAGCGCAGCCACGGCCGCATCAGCGAGGCGGCCTATCAGGTCGGCCGCATGCTCCAAGAGGCGTTCGAGCGCACCGCCCGGCTCGGCAGCTCGTCGAGCTGGAACGACGGTGGCCGCATCGACATGGCCGAGCGCCATGAACTGGCCATCGGCTACGCGGTACAGGACGCCCGTAGGTTGCAGGCGCTGATGCGGCGGGTCGAGAACGCCGTTGGCGTCGTCGGCGCCCGGATGCTGCGGGCCGTGATCGGCGACCGGACGAGCTTCGCGGCGATCGCGGCGGCCCGCGGTCGCGCTGGAGACCGCGCGACGCGGCAGGCGGCGGCCCACTTCCGAATGCTTCTGGAGGAGACCGCCGAGCACTTCGCGGCGCGCGGGCCGGCGGGGCGCTGAAGCGGTCAGCGCGCGAGCACCACACCACTAGGCCGCTGATCGAGGGCCGTTTCCAACAGCTCGCGGACGGCCGCTGATCGCGTGATCCCACGCTCGGCGGCATATCGGTCGACCCGCTCCCTCACCGCATCAGGCACGCGCGCAGACAGCAGCGGGTCGTGTCCCGTCGCGGGTCTGCCTCGCTTTCGTTTTTTTTGGTATACCGCTATTGACCGCGTCATCAATATCTGTATACTTAAATTCATCGACGAGATCAAGGCCCGCGCCTCGGGGCACATCAGGGGCGGAGGAACGGAAATGGCCAACCACCCGAACCGGAGCGTCACCAAGCAGCTCTTGAATGACCTGCTCGCGTACGAGACCGACGGCGCCAACCCGACAGACGGCCGGCGAGTGATCCGTGACGAGCGCCTTCGCCTCGGGGCCGCGATCGCCCGCGACGCGAAGCGGGCGAACACCGAGCGTGCCATCAAGGCCATCAAGCACCCTGCATCCAACCAAGGGCAAGCTCAGGCGGCAGCGATGCGCGACGAACTCGCTCGGTTGCCGGCGGCGGACCACTTGAGCGTGGTTATCGCGCACGCGCGCGCCACGCTCAAAGCGTGGTCTACCTAATCATCACCGTAGGTAGGCACCCGGGGCGCTGTCACGCCCCGGGTGCCCTGCAAATCACCCATAGGAGAGAGCTTCGTGAGCGTGACACCAGAAGTAGACGATATCGGATATGTCGCTCAAATTCTCGACGCCATGGAGAGGGCAGACAAAGCACTCAAAGAAATTCAATGCATGGCCACGAATGTGGAATACCACAACCGAGGCGGCGACGCCGCGCAGGAGATGGTGGCGGATGCGGCCAAGTGGCTTGACGCAGAAGTGGCCGTAGCGCTTGCCCGTCTCAAGGCAACATATTCGGCCTACACCGCCGCATGGGACGGGGATCGCTCCGATTACGCTCATTGGCTGAGCGAGGCGGACCGCCGGGCGGACCTCGCGCCCGGAGGTCACGGATGCGACGTCGTGAGACTGCGGGGCGGCGTCTGCCGCAGATCGGTGTGAAGTATGCTTCAATGAGGCCGTGGCTGAGCAGCCTCAGGGCTGATCGCGCCACCCGAGGCGGCTGCCGGCAGCCGCGAGCTGCGCCAGGGCATCAATGGTCCGCTTGCCCTGGCCGCGGACCGAGCGATAGCGCCGCACGCTCGGCACGTAGCATTTTGCCGAACGATCGTATTTCATCGCGTCCGGATGCTGCCGGGCGAACGCGCCGATGTCGCTAGACGCCTGCGACATCGAGATGCCGAAGCGATCGACGAGATCCGCGCGCACCACTCGCCCACGCGCGAGCAACAGCAGGTCGATGAAATCGAGGCGCACTTCCTCGGCCCACGTCATGGCGGCAATCCGTCTGGTTTCTGCGACCATTTTGCATGGTCGACGGCGCGGCTCAAGCCCACACTCGACGTCGACCTCACCACTCCGGCGCGGTGGCGACGCGCCGGCGCTCCGCCCCGCGATCGCGGCCGCTCTCCCGGGCGAAGAGCCGCAGCCGGCGCGTCGCCTTGTGGCGCGCCCAGCACAGCACCGAGGCGCGATCGGCCCGCCCGAGGTGGCGCGCTGCAAGCATCAGCAGCTCGAGATGCGGCGGCGCTCCGTCCGGAGGGAGCGCCGGCACCAGGACCGCCGGCACCGGCGCGTAGATCGGCGTGTCCGGCAGCGCGCGGAACGCCGCCACCAGCGCCTCGCCGACCTGCCGTCCGGTCCATTCCATGCGAGGAATATACGACGTATTCCAAGGCGTTTAATCCCAATCGTTGCCGTGATCATCGGGCGCGGGTTGGCGCCCGTAATGCTCGACCAACTGCTCGCCGGTCATCACCTTCGGACGGACTCGCTCGACCGCCGACGTGAACATGGTTTGAGGTGCTGGACGCCCGGACTGATCGGCCACGATCCGCTCGACGTGCTCGCGGAACCCATCGCCATGCACAGCGGCGGCCCTGGCCACGTCGAGAGCATCCCAACCGTGAGGGACGGCGCTGATCCCGTACCGCTCGCACAGCCCGGACCGCGTCGCGGCCCCGGAGACGGGGCGGAGCGACTGTGGCGGACCATTGAGGAGGCGAGGCCGCATGGCCCGTTCGCGGTATCGTTGCTCCGCTTCAAACGCCTTTTCGAGCCATCCCCTGGCAGCGGCGATAGGAGGACAGCGTTCGAAGTGTCCAGGGATCCCGTTCACCATGTCGGCCGCCACCTCCATGAACCATGCCGGGTAGCGCTCCAGGAGCTGGACGTAGCCCGCGATGAATACCTCCCGGTCACTCGCCGGGATCGTGGGGTAGGCACCGAGGATCCGCAGCACCACGCGAGCCGCCTCCTGTCGCGAATTCTCGGAGCTTGGCGAGGGCATTCCTGGTCTCCTGTTCGGCCTGATCCCGCACCGAGTAGGCGCGGACCGCGGGTGCGGCGTGGACGGTCTTGGCTGGGAGGGCGACGATCTCGGGGAGGGGTTTCGCCTGGCCGGCGATCTCGCGGGCGATGGCGGGTTCGAAGTAGCCGACCCCGCTGGGCGGCCCGTCGCGCTTGCGCGCCATCGAGGCGCGGGCGCCAATCAGCACCACGTCGCGTGTCCAGCCGCGGGACAGCCACGTCTGCACCCGGTGGGCGGCGCCGCACCAGCCCGGCGGCGTGTCGGCGCCGGCGCCGACGCCGGCGATCGCCGCCAGCTCGGCGGCGAGGGCGTGAGCCTCCGGCGTGATCAGGCTGGCCGGCCGTGCGGGCAGGGCTGGTTCCGGGGCGGGCTCGGGACGATCGAGCGGATCAGGGTCGCGCGCCTGCGCGTCACCACCATCACCAATCTTTTTCTTGTATTTCCTGTCTTCTTCTCTGTCCCGCTCCTGTCCCGCTTCTGTCCCACCATCTGACCCGTCACTGTCCCGGTCAGGCAGGCTCACGCGCTGATATTCGTTGTACTTTGAGATAGTTATGACAGTGATCCCTGTACCGCTTTCTGTCCCAATCATCGTCTCGGTTTTCAGGGCCTCCAAAAATCGGGCGACGTTGCTCTTCGGCCAGCACCACTTCTCGGCCATGAACCTGATCGAGTGCACGAGTTGGCCGCGCTCCAGCGCGATCCTCCTCCCCTCGATCATCACCACCCTCGGCTTCCACGCCGCCTCGGAGATGAGCCACATCCACGCTTCGCGACGCGAGAACGGCTCTCGGCTCTTGAGCATGGGGTGGTCCCACACGCCCCGATCGATCGCGAAAACGCCACGCTCGCTCATTGCCGCCACTCTCCGAGTGTCCTGGCGCCCTTGCTGCGGTTACAGGAAGCGCACGAGCATGCGAGATTTGAGGCGTCGTTGGTTCCGCCGCGGGATCGAGGCGTGATGTGGTCGATGTCAAACGGACCTTGATCGTTACCGCAGTAGGCGCAGCGAAAATCGTCGCGCCTCAAGACCGCCTCTCTGATGCGTCGCCAATCGGTGCCCTGGGTCCATCGGCACGGATGAAAAGCCCAGTCGGCATGACGCCATGACGTAGCGCCGGTCGGTGTGACCGCGCCGTCTTCGACGCTGAAAAATGCGAAGAGGGTCGGCTTAAATCTCCGCCACCGCTTCGGTGTCAACCGAGCGTATTTGGCGAACGATCGATCGTCTGCCGGGATACTGCACCCCGGCGACTGCCAGATAGCGATGAGCAGCAGCAGATACGCGCCATGCTCGGCAGCCGTCAGGTGCCCGGTGTCGGCCCGGTAGTCGGCGATGTACAGGGGCATCCACGGGCGAGCCATCATCCCCTCCGCGCGCGCTTCTCCGGCGGCACAAACGCCATTGCGCCGTGCTCCGGGCAGTAGTGGTCGAGCGGCGAGTCCGGGTCTCTCCGGCGGGCGCCGCAGCAGCGGCGCGGCGACCACGCCGGAGCGTCGTCCTGCCACAGCGGCCAGCGGCAGTGTTGGC
Source organism: Rhodoplanes sp. P11 (assembly GCF_964266735.1). Taxonomy (NCBI): domain Bacteria; kingdom Pseudomonadati; phylum Pseudomonadota; class Alphaproteobacteria; order Hyphomicrobiales; family Nitrobacteraceae; genus Rhodoplanes; species Rhodoplanes sp. P11. The sequence goes on along the minus strand of NZ_CAXWGY010000022.1, from coordinate 5,889 downwards.
GCTCTAGATCGAGCAGCGCCACGCCTCCGGGCGGCCCCGACGTGATCACTGGCGCTCCGCCCCGCTCGGGGAGGGAAGGGCGCGCCGGCAGCTTCGGCCGCGCACCGAACACGATCGGGCGCGGCGCCCGCGGCACGCATTGCACCTTGAGCGGCCGGCCCTTGGCGACGGCGCGCATCCGTTCCGTGACAACCGTCACGCCGTGGCGCTCGGAGCGCCGGACGCCGCGCCGGTGCATCAGGCCCTGCACGGCGCTGCGGGTGACGAAGGCGCCGAACTCGTCGCGTATCGCAGCCATGATCGTCGTGGCCGAAGCGCCGTCGCGGTAGAGCGCGATCGCGCGCTCGGCCGCCTCCGGCCGCTGAGCCCACAGCGAGGGCGGGTGCGCGCTGACCCTCTCGGGCGGCGCGGCGGCATCGTGCAGCACCATGGGCGTGAGATCGGTCATGGTGTTCACTCCGCCGCGTGCAATTTTTTCACCGCGGTCGATGCGGTGCTGATCAGGAGGTCACGAAACTCGGGCGGAGTGGCAGCGCGGATCTTCGTCTTGTCCCTGCCGCCGACCATCGCCATGACGCCGATGCGGCGTGCCTTCTCGCGGCCGTGAAGCTCGACCGCGCGAGGGTGGAGACGCTGCGGCGCCGGTCCCCAGATCAGATCGGGAAGTTCGGCGCCGACAGCGTAGAGCCATGTCGGCTTGCGCCCGAAGTGTCCGTAGTGCCCTTGCTCGACTTGGCACGTCCATCCGCCATATCGATCAGCCACAACCCACCCGCCACGTGCCGGCGGCGCAGATAGGCCGAAGTAGGCCCATGCGTGCGAGTGCGCGGGGTGTTCGAGCACGCCACCAAAGTTGCGGACCGCGGCAAGCGCGGCAGCGAAGCAGCCCTGATCGGCGCCCAGCTTGAATTGATGCGGCCTCGCCGGCGAGCCGTGCCAGTATCGTCCCCACCGTTCGCACGGTGGATGAGCGACGACCGGCCACGGCCCGGCGTAGAGCCGCGCGTCTCGTTCGATCGGCCACGGGTCGACGTGGCCAAGCCCGGAATACACGCCGCCGCGCTGCACGAATAGGGCAGCAATCATCATGTCACCTCACCCGCCGACGTCGCGGTGCGGCCAATCCCAGGAGTGGCGCGGGACGGTCATGGCGCAGTCGCGCGATAGGTCTGCGACGTGTCCGGGCCGAACAGGCCGTCCTGCAAAGGCTCGACGAAGCGGGTCCGGATGGCGATCTCCCCGCTTCTGCGGGAGACTGTTTTTCCGGACGGTTCGAGCGCGAATGTGATCTCACATTCTCCGGTGCGCTTATGGCGGAGCGTGCGCGTTAACCGCTCGCCCGACTGCATCGCTCGGATGATGGACGCCACTCCTCTCGGGAGTGAGTCGAGGCCTGATCGTGACCGACGCCGTCCCATGACGCCGCCCTCACGCCACAGCGCGTTCGATGGCGGCGCGACCGAGCGGCGTGTCGGCCAGCATGCCGGGGGCGTGCATGTAGGTCTCGACAATCGCCTCGTGCTCGGCCCGCTCGTCCTTGTCCTGCTTGCGCAAGCGGATCACCGCGCGCAGCGCCTTGACGTCGTAGCCGTTGCCCTTGGCCTCTGCGAACACGTCCTTGATGTCGTCGGCGAGCGCCTTCTTCTCCTCTTCGAGTCGCTCGATCCGCTCGACAAGCGCCCGGATCTGATCACGCGACACCCGGCCGGCGTCCGAGGTCCATTCGGTTGCCACCATCGTTGTCTCCTTTCATCATCTGCGGCGGATGGCCCGCCGCAGAACCCGTGTCACTCACGAGACCTCGCGGCGCTCCGAAGCATCCGTTCCGCCCGCTTCCGGCGCCTGAACCATCGCCACCACATCCAGAGCGCCCGAAGTAGCCGCATTCATCTGCTCCATCAGAGCTTCGGCGCGCTGCCGCTCGACCTCGGCCTCAGCCTCGATCCGCTCGCAGAGACGTCGGTACTGGTTCACGATGTTGAGGCCGGCAACGAAGCTCACCCGCTTGGCGGCGGGGTCGCCGGCAACAAACTTCCTCACCCACGAGGCGGAGACGCCGACGGTCGTGGCGACCCGCTCGTATGCGGACATCCGCGAGCCGGTCTCGAGCTCGGCGCGGCGGACCAGCTCAGCCGTCATGGCGCGGGTGGTGTCGAGCACGTCCGCCGCCGCGTTCATGTCCGTTGTCCGTTTCCGGGCAAAAATTGTCCGCATTCGCGCGGGCTCCTCTGCAATGGTGATCCCGACGAGGTGATCACGTTCGCGCCTTGGCGGGCGCGGCAGAGGGATGAACGGATGGAGCCGAACGAGAACGACGGACGAGACGAGGAGAGGGAGCCGGGCGGCATGGGGTCAGGCGACGAGAGCCGCCCGGCTCCCAGGTGGCGCGCCCGGGTCTGTGGTGCGGGCGCGCGCTCGCGCGCCGTATGCGCGGCGCGGATCACGGGTTGTTCCTGATCTTCTTCGGCAGTCGCGTCGGAGGCTGTTCGCCCGTCAGATCGAACGCGATGGGGTCCCCGCGATCCTTCTGATACACGATCATGCAGACGGTCTTTCGGAGGTTCTCGCACCGACGCCGAAGGCCGATGATCTGGATCGCTTGAGCCAGGGCGATCATGCCCAGCGGGAGGCTCAGGGCCGCAGCAACGTCGCGGGCGAGGGCTGCAAGGTTGGCGATCATGATGGGATGAGAACCAGCACCAGGAAGGCGGCAATGAAGTTGATCGCCGCAGCGCCGAGCAGCAGAAGTGCACGGACACCGGCACAGAACGGTGGGCGACCATCCACCGCGGTCGCCACTCCAACAAGTAATCCCGATACGAACGTCAACGTTATCAGCGCCGCGGCAGCGGTTTCGGAGATCATTGTCACCCCACTTCCGTGTGGCTGCTTCGGGCCATGCGTCGGGGTCGAGATGTGGGAGCTCGCTCACGACGCGGCCTCGCGGCTCACAGCGATCTGCCTCGCCGAGCGAAGCGGCTTCCCTCTCCGCTTGGCGAGGATGACCGGGTAGCTCGTATCCACCTTGTGACGGGCAGCAATCGCCCTCAGCGGCAAGCCGGAAAGGTAATCGTGCAGGATCGCGCGCTTCTGCTCTTCGGTCAGGCGAGGTGCGCTCACGACGCGGCCCTCCTCTTCGCTTCGTCGGCGATGTATTGCCAGCCGACCTGCTTCTCGACCGCCCAACCGACGCGGATCGCGGTGATCAACGCCCACGTCTCGGCGGCGACGATCAGCAGGAGCGCGATGTGCAACCAGTCGAATGCGATGCAGCTCACGACGCGGCCCTCTCGGTGGCGGGGCGGGCGCGTTGCTGGTCAGCCCAGTCGCGCAAGGTGACTGCGCCGCCGGTGATCTCCTCCAGGCGCACGATCGTCAGGGCGTCGGGGATGCGCTCGCCGTACTTCCACTTCTTCACGGCGAACGCGGTCACGCTGCCGAGCCGGGCGGCGAGAGCTTCATCGTCGACACCTTCCCGGCGCATGTAGTCGAGCAGCTTCATGTCGGCACCTCTTTCCCCTAAGTTCCCCGAAACGGGAAACACAGTCAAGCCCCCAATTTGGGGCGCGACGGGTAGCGGGAAAAATGGCAATCTCCCCGACATGGGGAATAACCTGAAGGTCTTGCGCGAGCTGAAGGGGTGGACGCTGGATGATGCGGCCGCCGCGATGGGCGTCTCGCGCGGCGGCTACATCAAGCTGGAGCGAGGGGAGCGGAAACTGAGCGAGCGGACCATCGGTCTCGCGGCGAAGGCATTCGGGGTCGGCCCGGCAGACCTGATCGAGGGCAGCGAAAACGGCCCGGACGAGGCTCCGCGCATTCCGCGGTCTCATCTCATCACGCCAGTGCGAGACTTCAGGATCTACGGCTCGGCAGAGGGCGGCTCAGGGCAAATCATCGTTTCCACCGACCCAATCGACATCTACCCGCGCCCCATGCCTGTTGAACACGTGAAGGAAGCCTATGGCCTCTACATCACGGGCGAGTCGATGGTGCCTGAGTACGAGCCGGGCGACATTGCCATCGTGAACCCGCGGTTGCCGATCATCGCGAATGTTACGGCGATCCTCTACGCCAAGGATCATGGTGAGGCGCGAGCGACCATCAAGCGGGTGCGCCGGTTCACCGACCACGTATGGCTGCTCACGCAGTGGAATCCGCCTGAAGGAATGGCGCCCGACTTTGAGTTGCCCCGATCGGAATGGAGCATCGGTCATCGGGTTGTGGGCCGCTACACGAGACGCTGATCGAGCGAGACGCCGGGGATGAAGCGTTGTGAGTGCTTCGCCGAGTCGCAGTCAGCATCTGGATGCGGATCCGGGCAGCCCCGCCGGTCGCTCCGGCGGGCTCCTCACCCCGCAACCCGCATCCCACGGCCCTGACGGGTGGCGCTGGCATCACTGGTGCCGGCGGACCCGTCAGGGAAGCGACGTGGGGCCACCCGAGGCTGTGCGCACAGCGGAGGGTGGGCCGATGCAGCCATGAACGGCGGCTTATCCGTTCGATGGCGGCCACCACCTCAACCCCAAAGGGCTGAGGCGCGCCGAGGCCCGGAGGGAATGGCTGTGAAGCCTTCAATCCGGTTCAGCGTCACGATCAAGATCGACGTCGCCCAGATCCTGTACGGGGTCGCGGCGATCGTCATTCTCCTGGTCTGACAGGCGGGGGTCCGGCCGGCTCGAGCAGGATAGCACGCGAGTTCTGGGGCTCAAAAAATATCCCCAAAACGGGGTTGACTATGTTTCCCGTTTCGGGGAACATCTCTCCATCGCCGATGGAGAGCCCGATGCCCGCCACCACCGCAACGCCCAAGCCCGCAGAGACCCCGCAGGCCCTGCCGCGGGTCGCGTTCGCCAGCGCGGGGGCGATGACCCCGCAGGCCCGCCGCCGAGCCGCCGAGCTGATGCAGGCCGAGCAGCCGAAGCTCTCCGCCGCCGGCGAGATCGTCCGCGGGTTGCGGCCCGCCGATCAGGACTGAGGGCCGCGCCGTGTTCACCTCGACATGCACTCTGGTCGAGCGCGCCGTCCATCTCGGCGCTCGCCGGCCGACTATCGTGATCCTGCTCGACCGCGAGCGGTGGGCGAACTGGCAATCCGCGGCCCTTCAGCTCGTCACGGCATGGGACGCAGAC
>NZ_CAXWGY010000022.1:0-685 GCF_964266735.1 Rhodoplanes sp. P11 | reverse complement strand
TGGGCCGTCACCGCAATCCCTATGCCGGCCTGACCGACGTCGACGGAGCGGTGGCGGCGCAGGCTTGGGATCGCGGCCACGAGGCGCGCATGCGCTACGGGCGTGCTCTGCGGGACATCCAGGATCACGTCGCGGTCCGCAGCGAGCCGGCCGAGCCGGTGCAGCCGCTCGACCACGTCCCGATGTTTCCGCCGGTCGAGCCCGCGCGACGCGGCGTCATCGGCCGCGTCCGCGATCTGATCAGAGCGATGTGAGGGGAGGGCAGCATGTACCGGCCCGAGATTGAGATCGAGTTTGAGGACGTGCCGTTGATCGTCTCCGATCCGCGTGGGCGGGGCGTCCGCGGCGTTCCGCCGGGCGCGGCGCTGTCGTGCATCACGGGGCGCGCCACCATCGCGCTCTGCAATGACGATCCCGTCGACGGCGAGATGGTGTGCGTTCGCATCGATCCGCCCGGCGCCTCCGCGGTCGGCGCGTTCGAGCGCTGGCACATGGATCGGCCGCGGCATGACGAGTTTCTGGCGGCCGCGCTGTTTGATTGGATTGAGGCGAGCCTGGTCGCCGCGCTCGGCGACGAGATCCGGGAACGGCTCGCATGGGCCGCGAGCAAGGAGGCGGCCGAACTCTCCGCGGCCGACGACGCCTGGACGATGAGGGTGCGGTCATGAGCGATGACGCCGTGACC
>NZ_CAXWGY010000021.1:0-402074 GCF_964266735.1 Rhodoplanes sp. P11 | reverse complement strand
CTGGAGCGGCTGACCGCCGAGCGCGACGCGCTCAGGGCGGCGCTGAAAACGATTGAAGCGCCGCTCGTAGGGACACCAATCGGAGATCCGTGGGCATTCTATGCGGATTTGCAGGCTGTCGCCCGCGACGCCCTCGCGGGCCAGACAGAGCCGGCCGCCGTGCACTGCGTCGAGCTTCATCCTGACGACGCATCACCCGGCTCTGGATCAGGTTCCGGACGGACGCTGATCGCAATCGGGCGATGGCGCTGTGGTGAAATATTGGCCTTTGGTCACCACCGCTTGGTCGTCGACCAAGCGGATGGAGCGAAGATTGCCTGCGTCTACGGTCCCTCTAGCGCCGCCAACGCCAGACTGATCGCCGCAGCGCCAGAGACTGCGGCCGAGCGCGACCGACTCGCCGACAGGGTCCGTCAGCTTGAGTACGTAATCAAGTGCACCCGAGAGGTGATCATTGGTCACTTCGATGACGGCTGTGACGAATGCGCGAATGCCGTCGCGCTAATCGACCTTGCCCTCGCCAAGGCGGAGGGCCGCTCCGATGGCTGACATCCATCTCATCACGTCGTCGATGCACCGGCCGCCGCAGCGCCGGCCCGACGGCCACCGCGCCGACGTGGTGTCGCTCGTCGAGCGGCGGCAGGTCGAGATCGTCCGCCGGGCGGCCCGCCGCCGGCCACAGCCCGATCCCCCGATGATTCCCGATCCCCCGATGACCGAGGCCGGCATCGTCCGCCGCGCTCTCGGCCTCACCGACCCCGAGCCGCCGCGCGCGGCCTGACAGGAGGCTCCATGATGGACGTCGCCACCCGGCAGATCGTCGCGGCGCTCGCGGCGGGCGAGGCGCTGCCCAGCCTGCAACGCGGCGCCGCCGAGATCATCGGCCGGCAGGCCGAGGAGATTGCCACCCTGCGCCTGACGCTGCGCCATCTGGAGGCGTGGTCCGGCGTGCACGAGACCGACCCGCCCGCAACGGAGGCCGCGTGATGTCGCGCATCACCACGCCCGGCTTTTACCCGCACATGAGCGCCGGCGATTACCACGCCGACCCGTGCCCGGAGCCGTCGCTAACGCAATCGATCGCCAAGCTGCTGCTGGAGCGCTCGCCGCTGCACGCCTGGCACGTGCATCCGCGGCTCAATCCCGCCTTCGCGCCGGAGGAGCCGACGAGGTTCGACGTGGCCCATGTGGCGCACACGCTGCTGCTCGGGCGCGGCAAGGACGTGGCCGTGATCGACGCCGCCGACTGGCGGACGAAGGCCGCGAAAGAGGAGCGCGACGATGCCTTGGCCCGCGGGCGATTGCCGATCCTCGCCGAGCAGTACGAGCGGGCCAGGCTGCTGGTCGATCGCGCCCGCGACCAGCTCTCGGCCGCCGGACTCGGCGAGGCGTTCTCGCCGGACGCGGGCGACGGCGAGATGGTGATCGCGTGGCAGGACGGCGACGGGCTGTGGCGGCGCGCCATGATCGACTGGCTCTCGCACGATCGCCGTCTCGTCCTCGACTACAAGACGACGCTCGCCAGCGCGGCGCCGCACGCGATCCCGACGAAGATGGCGGCCGACGGCTGGTGCATCCAGGCGGCCCAGCACGAGGCGGGGCTCGACATCCTCGATCCCGAGACCGCGGGACGGCGTCGCCACATCTTCGTGTGCCAGGAGGCGACGGAGCCCTACGCGCTGTCGATCGTCGAGATCCCCGAGGCGGCCATGACGATCGGCCGGCGTCAGCTCGCGATGGCTCGCGACATCTGGTCCGCCTGCTCACGCGCGGGCATCTGGCCCGGGTATCCGCGAGGGGTGATCCGTCCTGCATATCCGGAGTGGGCGGAGAGTCGTTGGATCGATCGTGAGATCGACGAGTTCGCCGACGTCGTCGCGCCTCTGCGGGCGCCGATCGCGCGTCCCGCTCCCATGTTGACCGACCTCGCCGGAGGCTGAGATGGCGTTCACCTTCGCGCCCGCGGTGCGTGACCGCGTGTCCCTCCTGATCGCGCTCGCGGGAGCGTCCGGCTCGGGCAAGACCCTGTCGGCCCTGCGTCTCGCCCGCGGCCTCGCCGATGGCGACGACGGCAGGATCGCCGTCATCGACACCGAGGCGGGACGCGCCAAGCACTATGCGGTCGCCCCCGGCGAGACGCCGAGCGCCGAGCGCTTCGGGTTCGCGCATGGCGATCTGCGCCCGCCGTTCTCGCCGGAGGCGTACGCCGATGCCGTCGCGACCGCCGACGCGGCGGGGTTCGACGTCATCGTGATCGACTCGTGCTCGCACGAATACGAGGGCGAGGGCGGACTCCACGACATGCACGGTGCCAATGTCGAGACGGCGATCGATCGCGCCAAGTCGGCGCACAATCCGTCCTGGGGTCCGTTCGACGAGGCGCGGGCCGCCGAGCGCGCCAGCATTGGCGCGTGGAAGGAGCCGAAACGGCTGCACAAGCGGTTCGTGCACCGACTGCTGCAATGCCGCGCACACCTGATCCTGTGCCTCCGGGCCGAGGAGAAGATGCGGGTTGAGCAGATCGAGGAGGAGCGCAACGGCCGCACCTTCAAGCGCACCGTCATCGTGCAGCCGAAGGACATGCCGCCGAACGAGCGTTGGGTGCCGATCTGCGAAAAGCGGTTCATGTACGAGATGACGATCTCGCTCATCCTCACCCCGGATGAGCCCGGCAAGCCGATCCCGATCAAGCTGCAACAGCAACACCGCGGCGCGGTCCCGATCGGGAGGGTCCTGTCGGAAGAGGCCGGTCGCGCGCTCTCGGCCTGGGCGAGCGGCGGTCATCCTGCCCGGCGTCCGGCCGGAGAGCTGGCCGACGAGGGTGCCGGAGACGACTTCGGCGCGCCCGGCGGCAAGACGCTGTCGGACCACGACGACGCGCTGACGGAAGCCGCCGCGCAGGGCACGGACGAGCTGCGGCGGGCGTGGCAGGCGCTGCCGGCCGACATCCGCGCGGAACTCAAGACGGCGCTCGACCGTCGCCACAAGCCGGCGGCCGCCGCGGCCGACGTGGCGAGGCAGCCGAAGGACGAGGAGGCCGCAGCGTGATCACGCTCGATCAGTTCGCGGCGCGCCACCCGGCGCCGGCCGCACCAGAGGAGGAGCCGGCATGACGACTCCGCCCGTGTCGATCCACCGCCAGGCCGACGAGGTCGAGTTGGCCGCGCTGAACGAGCGCGGACACCTGGAGAGGCTGCGCGCCCTCACGGGGCGCCATCGCCGGTCGGAGCACGAGATGGAGGCGGCCGAGCGCCGCATTCCGATCCTGGAAGCGGCGGCGCGGACGCTGCGCTGGGTCCAGCGGCACGAGGCCGAACTGCGCGAGCGGTTCGGCCTGGGGCGAGGGGAGGCGGCGTGATGGGCTGGCTCAACGACACGCCGCATTCGGGCCGTGTCGGCCGCGTCACCGGGCGGCGCGGCGAGCGGCGGCCGACCGAGCCCCGCGGCTATGCGGCGCCGCCCGGCACCGGGCCGGCCGGCGAGACCTGCGGCGCGTGCCGGCACATCCTGCGGGGCCGGCGCTATCGGAAATGCGAGCTGGCGCGCGCCCTGTGGACGCACGGTCCCGGGACGGACATCCGGGCCCGGGCGCCGGCCTGCCGGCGGTGGGAAGCCTGACCATGCCGCGCGCCGGGCCGACTTTCCGACAAGCCGATTTGACCCGGGCCCTCAAGGCCGCGACTGCGGCTGGCGTGAAGGTTGCCAAGGTCGAGATCGAGGGCAGCAAGATCACGATCCATTCCGATACCGCGGCGCCGGCCGAACCGGCGAGCGACCTGGACCGATGGATGGCGGGCCGTGCGCGTCAGGCTTAAGGGCGTCAACCGCGTCACCAAGCGGCTCGCCGACGGCCGGTCCGTCACCTACTGGTACGCCTGGAAGGGCGGGCCGCGCCTGGACGGCGAGCCCGGCACGGCCGAGTTCATCGCCAGCTACAACGCCGCGGTCGCCCGCAAGGTGTCGCCACCGACGGGCGTGTTGCTGTCCGTCCTGCACGGCTATCAGCTCAGCACCGATTTCACCGACCTCGCGCCCCGCACCCGGGCCGACTACGTGAAGCAGATCCGGATCGTCGAAGGCGAGTTCGGCGACTTTCCGTTGAGCGCGCTCGCCGACCGCCGCACCCGCGGCGTCTTCATGGCGTGGCGCGACCGGCTCGCCGCGACGTCCCGCCGGCAGGCCGATTACGCCTGGCAGGTGCTCGCGCGGGTGCTGTCGTGGGCCAAGGGCCGGGGCCTCGTCGCCGCGAACCCGTGCGAGCGCGGCGGCCGCCTGTACGGCGAGACGCGGGCCGAGAAGGTGTGGACGGCGGACGACGAGGCCGCGTTCCTGCGGACGGCGCCGGCGCACCTGCACCTTGCGCTGATGCTCGCGCTATGGACCGGCCAGCGGCAAGGCGACCTGCTGCGCCTCGGGTGGTCGGCCTACGACGGCAGGGTGATTCGGCTGCGGCAGTCCAAGACCGGGGCGAGGGTGACGATCCCGGCGGGCGCGCCGTTGAAGGCTGCGCTCGATGCGGCGCCGCGGAAGTCCACCGTGATCTTGACCAACAGCGACGGCCGGGCCTGGACCGCGGACGGCTTCCGTTCGTCGTGGCGCAAGGCGTCCGCGAAGGCCGGCATCACCGGCGTCACCTTCAACGATCTCCGCGGGACCGCCGTGACCCGGCTGGCGCTCGCCGAATGCACCGAGGCCGAGATCGCGACCATCACGGGGCACAGCCTTCGGGACGTGCGATCGATCCTCGATGCGCACTACCTCGCCCGCGATCCCGCCCTCGGCGAGAGCGCGATCAGGAAGCTCGAACGACGAACGGATTCGTCCAACTGAGCGCCCAACCGTGCGCCCATGGTCTGGTCTGTTGAAAGGGAAAGTGCGGCGTTTTCAAGTGGCTGGGGGACTAGGATTCGAACCTAGACTAACGGAGTCAGAGTCCGCTGTTCTACCATTAAACTATCCCCCATCACGGCGGTGCCGGGCCGGATCGGCCATGCGGCAGCACCGAGATGACCGCGCCGGCGAACCGTCGCGCGGTGCCGCTCATATAATCGGGAAGCCGGTCGCGGTCTACCCCCTCTTGCAGGGGAGCGGGTTGTGCAGACCGGCCCCGCGCGGCCGGCCGGCGCCCGTCACTCCGGCCGGAATCCGTGCAAGCGGGCGAATTCCGCGAGCGGCGCGCGCGCGGCGTGGAAGCGATTCACCGGGGCGTCGGGATCGGGGTGGCCGAGGGCGATGCCGCACACCAGGAGCTCGGTGTCTGGCAGGCCGATCAGCGGCCGCACGATCGGCGCGACGCGCGCCCACGACGCTTGCGCGCAGGTGGCGAGGCCATGGCCGCGGGCGAGCAGCATGAACGTCGCCAGATAGCCGCCGACATCGGCCCACTGGCCCGGCCCACAGCGGCGATCGAGGGTGAGGAACAACCCGACCGGCGCGCCGCAGAAGGTGTAGTTGCGCAAGAACTGGTCGCGGCGGCCGGCCACGTCGTCGCGGGCGATGCCGAGCGCCCGGTATATCGCCAGGCCGTTCTCCAGACGGCGGCGGCGCAGCGGCTCGAACAGCGGCTCCGGGTAGACCGGGTGGTCGCCGCCGGCGAGCTCGCGCGGATCGACGTCGGGGAGAGCGGCCCCGACCTGGCGCACCAGCGCCCGCAGCGGCTCGCCCGTGAAGGCATGCACCAGCCAGGGCTGGAGATTGCCGCTGGAGGCGGCGCGTGCGGCGCGGCCGATCAGGTCGCGCACCACGGCGGCATCGACCGGCCGGTCCAAAAAGGCGCGGCAGCTCGCGCGCGATTCGACGGCCTCGAACACGTCCATGACGGCTGGTCCCACGGCTCGACTCGGGGTGTGGTAACGCGGTCCGCAGGATGCGCGCCGCCGGTGCCCCGTCAATCCCGGCCGGCAACGCCCGCGTCCCGGGCGGGGCGCCGCAACACCTGTGCCGGAGCGGCGTGGCCCGGCCGACAAGATGTGATGAATCATAGTTCAAATATCGTCGGGTGAGTCTTGCGGCGCAGCATAAGTGTCGTCACGGCATGGCAATTGCGTCCTCGGTCAGGCTTGCTACACTGGTCTGGAAGACAGAACACATCGTGACGACGCTCGGCGCCTGTGCGGCTGCCGGCGCGAGGACGATTGATGGACCAAGAGGCTGACACCACCGGCCTCCTCGGCACAACATGCCCGGGGGGGACCAAGGGGGTGTGCGAGCATCCCGCGCCGCGACGGCCGGAGCATGCGGACACTGGCGCCATGGCGGCGCCGGCCACCGCCGCCCCGGGCCGGTGGCCGACCTATGCGGCACTCGATCTCGGCACCAACAACTGCCGCCTGCTGGTGGCCCGCCCCACCGGCAACGGCTTCCGCGTCATCGATGCGTTCTCGCGCATCATCCGGCTCGGGGAGGGCGTCTCGCGTAGCGGCCGCATTGGCGAGGCGGCGATCGGGCGGGCCGTCGAGGCGCTCGCCGTGTGCCGCGACAAGATGCGGGCGCGCGGCGTCACCCGCGCCCGGCTGATCGCCACCGAGGCGTGCCGGGCGGCCGAGAACGGCGCCGACTTCCAGTCCCGCATCCGCGACCTGGTGGGTCTCGACCTGGAGATCGTCGACCGCCGCACCGAGGCGGAGCTGGCCGCCACCGGCTGCACGCCACTGATGGACCCGGGCTCGCGTGGCGCCATCCTGTTCGATATCGGCGGCGGTTCGTCGGAGCTGGTCCGCCTCGGCCGCTCCGTGGTGGCCGGCCGCGGCCCGCCGAAGCCGGTGATCGAGGGCTGGGTGTCGCTGCCGGTCGGCGTCGTCACGCTGGCGGAGCGGTTCGGCGGCGTCACCGTCGATCGCGGCACCTTCGACGACATGGTGGCGGAGGTCGGCAGGGCGCTGGCCGACTTCTCGGGCCGCCACGGCGGCGACCTGGGCGGCCTGCACATGCTCGGCACCTCGGGCACGGTGACGACCATCGCGGGCGTGCATCTCGCGCTGCCGCGCTACGACCGCCGCCGGGTCGACGGCTGCTGGCTGCGCGCCCACGAGATCACCGCGGTGATCGACCGGCTGATGGCGATGAGCTACCAGGACCGCGTCGACAATCCGTGCATCGGTGGCGAGCGGGCCGATCTGGTGCTGGCCGGCTGCGCCATCCTGGAGGCGATCCGCCGCGCGTTTCCGTGCCCGCGCCTGCGGGTGGCCGATCGCGGCCTGCGCGAGGGCATCCTGGTCAAGATGATGCGCGCCGACGGGGTGTGGGACCGCGGCTGACGGCGCGCCGGCCGACGCCCGGGACCTCGGCCGTCGCGTTTCACTCCGCCGCGGCGGAGCCGGCGCGGGACGACGCAGGGCCGTCGGCGTGCGCACGGTCGACCGGCGCACGGTCGGCGTGCTCGCGGTCGAACCGCCACACCTCCTCGAAGCCCATCAGCCGGTTCATCTCGGCGAAGCTGTAGAGCGGCGGCGCGGCGCCGAGCGAGCTGCCGGTCTGTCGGATGTGGCCGAACACGCTCTCGATCGCCGCGGTGGCGGCCAGGAAGCCGGCGCCCGGATAGATGGCGAGCGCGAAGCCGAGCGCCGCCAGCCGGTCGGCCGGCAGGATCGGGGTGCGGCCGCCCTCCACCATGTTGGCGACGAGCGGCCAGTCGCCGAGCTCGGCGCCGATGCGGGCCATCTCGGCCTCGCTCTCCGGCGATTCGACGAACAGGAGATCGGCGCCGGCCTCGCCGTAGAGGCGGGCACGGCGGATCGCCTCGTCGAGCCCGAGCGCCGTGCGCGCGTCGGTGCGGGCGACGATCAGGAACTCGTCGCTCTCCCGGCTCTCGGCCGCCACCGCGATCTTGCGCACCATGTCGTCGGCCGGGATGACCCGGCGGTCCGGCGTGTGGCCGCACTTCTTGGGGAACTCCTGGTCCTCGAGCTGGATGCCGGCGGCGCCGGCGCGCTCGTAGCCGCGCACCGTGTGGCGCACGTTGAGGAGCCCGCCATAGCCGGTGTCGCCGTCGGCGATCAGCGGCGTCTCGGCGATCCCGGCCATGGTGCCGACCCGGTCGACCATGTCGGTGAAGCTGGCAAGCCCGGCGTCCGGCAGGCCGAGCAGCGACGCCACCGCGCCGTAGCCCGTCATGTACAGCACGTCGAAGCCCATGCGGTCGGCGATCCGCAGCGAGATCATGTCGTAGACGCCGGGGGCGGCGATCACCCGGTCGCGCGGGCGGGCGTTCAGGATGGCGCGCAGCGAGGCCATGCGGTGTCGTCTCCGTGGTTCGGTCCGGCCGCCGCGGCGGCGCGGGCGGCCGCCCGTCAGGCGGGCCGGTGATGCAGGCGGTGCTCCAACGCCAGCAGGGCGGCGTTGGCGGTGACCGCGAAGGCGCCGACCATCAGGATGATGGCCAGCATGGTGGGGACGTCGTGCAGCCCGATGGCGTTCATCAGCAGGAAGCCGAGGCCACGCTGCGACGAGAACATCTCGCCGATGAACACGCCGAGCAGCGTCACCGAAAAGCCGATACGCACGCCGGTGACGATCTCGGGCACCGCGGCGGGCGCCAACACGGCCGCCAGCGTCCGCCAGCGCGACAGTCGCAGGGCGCGTGCCGCGCGGGCGTAGACGGGCGGCAGGGCGAGCACGCCGTTCATGGCGAAGATCGCCACCGGCACGAGCCCGTGGATGGTGCCGAACGCCACCTTGGCGGACAGGCCGAGGCCGAACACCAGCAGGATCACCGGATAGAGCGTGATCTTCGGCAGGCTGTAGAGCGACACCAGGATCGGCTCGCCGACCTCGGCCGAGAACCGATGCAGCCCGAGCGGCAGACCGATGGCGAGACCGCCCCCGATGGCGAAGACCAGCGACAGCGCGAACGCCCACGCCGTCTCGCCGGCATGCGGCCAGAAGCGCGGGCTCGCCAGCATCTCGGCGGCGCGCGCCACCGTGCCGGCCGGCGACGTCACCGCGTCGGGGGCGAGCCAGTGGACGCCCTGCCAGGCGAGGAGCCCGACCGCGAGGACCAGCAGCGTGTCGAGGAGGCGGGTCGGCATCAGCGCGCCCTCCGCCGTGCCAGCAGGCGCTGCTCGGCGCCGTGCAGCACGCCGTTGACCACCACGACGATGCCGAGCAGCAGCAGCATCAGGGCGTACATGGTGCGGTTGTCGTAGTTGTTGAAGGCGTACGCGATGGCGTAGCCGAGCCCCGAGGTGGCCATGATGAACTCCGCCGCGATGACGCCGATGAAGGCGTAGGCGACCGCGAGCTTGATGCCGGTGAACAGATGCGGGGCGGCGCTCGGCAGCTTGATTTTGAGGGCGGTGCGCACCGGCCCCATCCGCCACACCCGGGCGGTGCGCGGCAGCGCCCGGGGGATGCGGTCGAAGCCGTTCAGGGTGGCGACCATCATGGCCACCACGGCGAACATGAAGCCGATGGCGACGATCGGCAGCCGGCCGATGCCGAGCACGACGATCAGCACCGGGTAAAAGGCGAAGAAGGGCAGGGCGTAGTAGCTTGCCAGGAACGGATCGAGGGCGCGGCGCAGGCGCGGCAGGCCATGCACCACGGCGCCGAGCGAGAAGCCGGCCACGAGAGCGAGCCCGCAGGCGAGCGCGACATTGCCGAGCGTCTCGACGAGATCGGCGTTGGCGTCGCCGGCGCGCAGGATCGACCACAGCTTGGCGGCCACCTCGGACGGCGGCACCGCGACGCCGGCACGCAGCAGGCCGCCGCGGGCCGCGAGTTCGAGCGCCGCCACGGCGGCGACCACGATGGCGGTACGGACCAGGCCGGCGCGGCTCATGCGTGGTCCGCTCCCGCCGGTGCCTGGGCCCCGATGGCGCGCAGTGATTCTTCACGCAGCAGCCCCCACAGGCGGCTGGTGACGGCGCCGAAGCCCGGATCGGCGGCGATGCGGCTGTCGCGCTCGCGCGGCCAGCCGGTCTCGATCTCGGCCAGGATGCGGCCCGGCCGCGCCGACATCACGCCGATACGGTCCGACAGCATGGCGGCCTCGTCGAGCGCGTGGGTGATCAGCATCACGGTGGCGCCGGTCTCGCGCCACACCCGCAGCAGCTCGTCGCCCATGATCAGGCGGGTCTGAGCGTCGAGGGCGCCGAACGGCTCGTCGAGCAGGATCAGCCGCGGCTGCATCACCAGGGTGCGGGCGATGCAGACGCGCTGCCGCATGCCGCCGGAGAGCTGCGGCGGATGCGCGGCGGCGAAGTCGCGCAGCCCCATCAGGGCGAGCGCCGCATCGACCCGGCGGCCGATCTCGGCGGCATCGACGCCGTTCTCGCGCAGCCCGAAGCCGATGTTGTCGCGCACCGTCATCCACGGGAACGAGGCGTCCTCCTGGAACACCACGCCGACGCCGTCCGGCACCGCGCCATCGACCGGCCGGCCCTCGAACGTGATGGCGCCGGCGCTCGGCCGCGACAGGCCCGAGAGCACGTCGAGCAAGGTCGACTTGCCGCATCCGGACGGACCGATCACCGAGTAGAACTCGCCGCGTCGGAGCGCGATGTCGACCGGCCCGAGAGCGTGGACGCCGCCGCGTCCGCCGACCGCCCCATAGGTGCGCGTCACCTCGGCGAGGCGGGCGTGGATCTCGTGCGGCGCCGTCGCGGCGGCGGGACGGGCGAGCGGCCGCACCGTCACAGGAAGCTCCCGTCGACGAGCTTCGACCAGTCGACCGGCCCGGAAATCTCGCCGACGATCTGGAGGCCCTTGGCCATGTTGTCCATGGCGGCCTGGTCGAAGGCGCCGTCGCTCCAGTAGCGCAGCGCCACCAGCCGCTCGACGGCGCGCCGCGCCACCGCCTTGTCGAGATCGTAGGCGGTCGCCACGATGGCGGCGGCCTCCTCCGGGTTGGCGTAGATGAACGCCACCGCCTTGCGGCGCGCCGCGATCAGCTTGCGCAGCTTGTCGGGGTTGTCCTTGGCGAACGCGCGGGTCGTCACGCCGACCGTCTGGACGATCGCCGGCAGCTCGTCCTTGGTCCAGAACACCGGCTTGAGCTTGTCCTCGAAGCGCGCCCACACCGGGTCCATGATCGGCGTCGCGACCACGCCGCCTTGCTGCATCAGGGTGACGCCCTGGCCGATGCCGCCGGCCGCGACGCCGTCCACCTTGATGCGGTGCTTGTCGGTGACCATGATCAGCAGCATCTCGGTGACCGACTTGGGCGACGTGAACGCCACCTTCTTGCCGGCGAGGTCGGCGATGGACTTGATCGGCGAGGCGTTCGGCGTCACCCACAGGATCTCGCCGGCGGTGCCGACGCCGGTGTGCACGATGGCGAGGTCGATGCCCTGGTTGGCGGCCGCGATGGCGGCCGGCAGCGCCACCTCGCCATAGGGCAGGTCGGAGGCCATCACGTTGCGCATGGTGGTGCCGCCGCCGCGGGAGGTGAGCACCCCGTCGATGTCGAGCCCCAGCTCCTTGTAGAAGCCCTTCTCGATCGCCACCGCGTAGGGGGCGCCGTACATGAGCTGGCCCCAGTGGGTGACGGTGACCTTCTCGCCGGCCGCCGCCGGCGACGATGCCGAGAGCGACACCGGAAGGGCCGATCCCACCGCCATCACGGCAGCCAGGATCGCTCCGCCTGCACGGATCATGAGCGACATCGCGTCTCCTCCTGCGGGCCGGTGGTTCTTTGGTCGACAGCCCTTGTTGGGAAAAGTATTGTACACAACGAAGGGACTGTCCAGCGGTCTCCCGAGGGCATCCGCATGAAGCGGCGCGCCGCCGACATCGCCTATGATCGCATCCGCGGCCATCTGCTGGCCGGGCGCTGGCCGGCCGGCACGCATCTGCGCGAGGCCGAGCTGTCGGCCGAGCTGGGCATGAGCCGCACGCCGGTGCGTGCCGCGCTCCAGCGCCTGGCGGCCGACTCGCTAATCGGCTTCGCGCCGCATCTCGGCGCCACCGTGCCGGGCTGGACCGCCGACGATCTCGACGAGATCTTCGCGCTGCGTCTCGCCCTCGAAGGGATGGCGGCGGAACGCGCCGCGACGCGGGCGACGGCGGACCAGATCGCCGAGCTGGACGGGCTCGCCCGCGCCATGGCCGAGGCGGCGTTGGCGCGTGGCGCGCGGCTCGGGCGGATCACCGAGGTGAACCAGCGCTTCCATCGGCTCATCGTCGAGGCGTCGGGCAGCCGCCGGCTTCTGCGCCTGATCGAGCTGGTGACCGAGCTGCCGGTGGTGGTCGGCACCTTCGTGCGCTACGACGACCGCGCCATGGCCCGTAGCATCGCCCATCACGGCGAGCTGGTGGAGGCGATCCGGGCCCGCGACGGCACCTGGGCGCGCGCCGTGATGGAGGCGCATCTGCGCGCCGGACGCGACGTCATGGTGCCGCGGCCGGCCGCCGAGGACACGGCCGCGACACGGTAATTGTGTACAACGATTGCGGCGCGGGAGCGGGCCGGGGTGGCCGCGGGGCGCGGCGGCTCGACAAGCGGCGGGTTCTGGACCACAACGCGACGATGACCACCGACCGCTCGCGCTCCACCTCCCTCAAGGTCCGCGTCAAGGCCCGCAAGGGCCGCACGCTGGCCCAGAAGCTGTGGCTCGACCGCCAGCTCAACGACCCCTATGTGGCGCAGGCCAAGCGCGAGGGCTACCGCTCGCGCGCCGCCTACAAGCTGATCGAGCTGGACGACCGCTTCCGCCTGCTGCGGCCGGGCGCCCGCGTGGTCGATCTCGGCGCCGCGCCGGGCGGCTGGAGCCAGGTGGCCGCCAAGCGCGTCGGCGCCGACGGCGGCAAAGGCCGCGTGGTGGCGATCGACCTGCTCGACATGCCGCCGATCGTCGGGGTCGACGTGCTCCATCTCGACTTCCTCGATCCGGCGGCGCCGGACCGGCTGAAGGCGCTGCTCGGCGGCCCCGCCGACGTGGTGCTCTCCGACATGGCCGCCAACGCCACCGGCCACCGCAAGACCGACCACCTCAAGATCATGGCGCTCGCCGAGGCAGCCGCGCTGTTCGCCCGCGAGGTCCTGGAGCCGGGCGGCGCCTTTCTGTGCAAGGTGCTGCGCGGCGGCACCGAGGGCGAGCTCCTGGCCGACCTCAAGCGCGACTTCGCCAAGGTCAAGCACGTCAAGCCGGCGGCGAGCCGCGCCGACTCGGCCGAGCTGTACGTCCTGGCGATGGGATTCCGGCAGGTGCCGTCGGCCGCGTAGGGTGGGCAAATCACCGGAGCCCGGATGGTGCGTAGCGACATCCGGGACCGCATCTCCGCGCCCGCCCCGGCCGTCGCTTCGCTCCCGCCGGGCTACGGCAGCTCGCTACAGCAGCTCGCCGCCGCCTTTTCGCGCTTGACCCGCGCCGCCGCGAGGCGTGACGTCCGCCCGGAACCGACGAACCGGGGGAGGGCGGCATGACCGAGCGACGCGGGGGGACCTGGGGGTGGATCGCGCTGGCCGGCGCCGTCGGGGCGCTCGCGGCCGTGCTGGTGATGGCCACGGTGTTCGCCGGCAGCCGGGCCGCCGCGTCGCTCGGCGACCAGCGGGCCCGGGCCACCCTGCGAGCCGCCATCGCGGATGGCAGCATCCTCGAAACCCGCGGCTTCGTTCCGCTGATCCGCTCGTCCGGCCGCTGGGCCGTGGCCGTGCATCGCCACGACTGCCTGATCTTCACCGCGGTGCTGGCCGCCTATCCGGATGCGACGAGCGCCACGCTGCGCACCGCCCGGCTCGGCCCGGCCGCGGCGCCGCTCGATCCGCGCGTGCCCGAGAATCCCGATTGCCAGGCCCTCGGGCAGGCGCTGGACCCGGCGGGGCCGCAGCCCGCGATGGCCTATTACGACCGCTATCCGATGGCCCAGCGTCCGATCGCCCAGGTGCTTTTGACCTTCGTGCCGATCCGCACGGTGACGACCGTGCTGGGCTGGACCACCTTCCTGTCGTTCGTGGCGGTGGCGCTCGTCGCCGCCGTCCGCCGCACTTGGAGCCTCGCGGCGGCGGCCCTGGCCTTCGCGCTGTTCTCCGGCACCTGGCATTTCGGTGCCATGCTGTACTTCGCGCCGCTCGATCTCGCCCACGCGGCGTTTCTCGGCTTTGCCGTGATGGCGGCGGGCGAGCGGCCGCGGCTCGCCGCCTTCGCTGTCGCCGGGGCTCTCTATGGGGCCGTCATCGGGGCGTTCGAGATGCTGACCGGCGGCATCCCGGTGGCGCTCGCGCTGATCGCCATGGCGACCGCGCTCGCCTCGCCGTCGCGGCCGCAGGACTGGGGCGGGCGGCTCGCCGTCACGGTGGTGGCGTTCTGCGTGGCGCTCGCCGGGGTGTTCGCCGTCAAGCTCGTGGCGGTGTCGTTCGCCACCGGCACCAACCTGTTCGTCGAGCATGCCCCGGCGCTGATGCATCGGCTACGCGGCGACATCGCGCCGGAGCTGTCGCCCGCGGTGGCCGAGCGGATGCGGGCCGTGTTCGGGATCGACCTGGCGGCCGCGGCACGCGATCCGGTGCAGGGGCCGCTCGTGCTGGCGGCGATCTACGGCTACTGGAGCGGGCTGATCGGCTGGGGCTCGCCGATCATCGGATGCCTGGTGGTGGTGGTCGGCTTCGGCGTGCTGGTGGTGGCGAGCCTGCGCGCCTTCCCGTCGCCCACCGCCAGCCTGCGGTTGGTGACGGTGCTGCGCGCCTGCTGGCTCGCCGTCGCGGTGCAGATCGCCTGGGTCCTGGTGTTCTGGAACCATGCGCTGCTGCACGGCTTCTTCATGGCCCGCCTGCTGGTGGTGCCGGTGCTGTGCGGTGCGGTCGTCGCCGTCGAGGTCCTGCGCGTGCGGCGTGGCGCCGGGTCAGTCCTGCGCTGAGCGGTCGCCCTTGCGGCGCGCCAGCTCGGCGCCGGCGTCGGCCGGCATGCGCAGGAAGAAGACCAGCGACGCCGCCGCGATCAGCCCGATGGTCGCGAAGGCCGGCGGGAACGCTGCGGCGGTCAACGCGGCGTCGCCGCGCACCGCCATCGCGGTCTCCAGCGCCAGCGCCCCGACGGTGACGCCGGTCGACACCGAGAGCTGCTGCGACACGCTGGCGAGCGACGTCGCCCGGCTCATCCTCCGCGGCTCCACATCGGCGAACGCGATGGTGTTGACGCTGGTGAACTGGAGCGAGCGGAACAGCCCGCCGGTGAGCAGCACGGCGATCATCACCCACACCGGCGTGCCGGGCACGAACAGGCCGCAGGCCGCGATGGTGCCGGCGGCGAGGAGCGCGTTGACCGACATGGTGGCGCGGAAGCCGAAGCGGCGCAGGATGCGCGGCACCAGCGTCTTCATCACCATGGCGCCGAACGCCGTCGCGAAGGTCACCATGCCGGATTCGAACGGCGTCATGCCGAAGCCGATCTGGAGCAGGAGCGGCATCAGGAACGGCAGCGCCCCGGCGCCGACCCGGAACACGAAGCCGCCGGCGACGCCGGCCCGGAAGGTCGGCAGCGCCAGCAAGGAGAGGTCGATCACCGGGGCCGGGGCGCGCCGCGCATAGAGCACATACGCGAAGGTCGCGGCCGCCCCGACCGCCAGCAGCGTCAGCGAGGCGGCGAGCGGCACGACGCGCACGCTGATCACCGTCGAGCCGAAGGCGAGGCCGCCGATGCCGAGCGCCACCAGAGCCATGCCGACGGTATCAAAGGGGTCGGGCACCTCCGCCTTCACGTTGTCGACGAACTTGGTCACCAGCACGAAGCCGATGATGCCGATCGGCACGTTGATGAAGAAGATCCAGTGCCAGCTCGCATAGGTGGTGAGGAAGCCGCCGAGCGGCGGCCCCAGCAGCGGGCCGATCAGCGCCGGCAGGGTGACGAGCGCCATGGCGTCGACCAGCTTGCTCTTGTCGACCGCGCGGATCAGCACCAGCCGGCCGACCGGGCTCATCATGGCGCCGCCCATGCCCTGGAGAAAGCGCGCCAGCACGAAGTGCCACAGCGCACCCGACACGGCGCACAGCACCGAGCCGGCGACGAACACCACGATGGCGGTGCGGAAGATGGTGCGGGCGCCGAATCGGTCGGCCATCCAGCCGCTCACCGGGATGAAGATGGCGAGCGCCAGCAGGTAGGAGGTGACGGCGAGCTTCAGCTCGATCGGCGAGGTGCCGATATCGGCCGCGATCGCCGGCAGCGCGGTGGCGATCACGGTCGAGTCCATGTTCTCCATGAACAGGGCGACGGCGACGATGAAGGGAACGAGACGTTCGCGGGTGAGCGGCATCCGGCGGGGGCGGTTGGAGGAACAGGACGGGCAGGGAGCATGGGCGCACCATCGCCCGGCGCGGCGCAGCATAGAGCAAAACGTGCCGGCGCGGGGGCGTTCCGCCACGATGGCCGGGGCCTGCCGGGCCGGGCGGCGCCGGTTCCGCCTGCGCCGGGACGTCGCGGCGCAGCGGATTGCACGTGCCGCGCGACCCCCCACATAGAGGCAGACCCGCGACCTTCGGCGGCCCGGTGCCGGCGATGCGGACCGAAGCGATGTGCACGGGAGCGACGTGCACGGGAGCAATGTGCACGGGAGCGATGCGCGATGATCTACATCCTGGCGGTGTTCCTGCCTCCCTTGGCGCTGCTGCTGAACGGGCAGCCGTTCGCGGCGGTGCTCAACCTGGTGCTGCTGGCGGTCTGCGTCGTCCTCACGGTGCTGACGCTGTTCGCCTTCCCGTTCCTGCTTCTGCTGCCCTCGGCGCATGCGGTGATCGCCATCGCGATGCGGCGCGACGACCGCCGCCATCGCGAGATCGTCGACGCCATCGAGCGCCACGGCCCGCCCCCCGGCTGGCGGCGCTGACGTGACGAGCACCGGCGGTCTCCGAGGAGGGGGCCGCCGGTCACCGGACGTTTCCGCTGTGGCGCGCCGGCGCGCCGGTCCATGGCGGCTTTCCGGCGGCGCGACTTTCCATCGCGGCGCGACCGTGCTAACCACCCTCGCCAACTCCGTACAGGGGCGTTTTCGGGTACCTCACGGCCGATTCGGGCCGGAGGCCGCCCGCCTTTTCCGGCCCCTTCGGCGATGAGGAGCTTGGCATGGCCGCATTTTCCGACAGTTCCCCGCGCGAGGCGCTGACCTTCGACGACGTGCTGCTCCAGCCCGGCCTGTCGGACGTGCTGCCCTCCCAGGCCGACATCCGCACCCAGCTCACCCGCGAGATCACCCTCAACATCCCGATCATCGCCTCGGCGATGGACACGGTGACCGAATCGGCCATGGCGATCGCCATGGCGCAGGCCGGCGGCCTCGGCGTCATCCACCGCAACCTGGAGCCCGAGCAGCAGGCCGCCCAGGTGCGGCAGGTGAAGAAGTTCGAGTCCGGCATGGTGGTCAATCCGCTCACCATCGGGCCCGACGCGCCGCTGGTCGAGGCGCTGCGGATGATGGCGGACAACCGGATCTCCGGCATTCCGGTGGTGACCTCGGAGGGCGGCGTCGACGGTAAGCTGGTCGGCATCCTCACCAACCGCGACGTCCGCTTCGCCCACGACCCCGACCAGAAGGTGTCGGAGCTGATGACCAAGGAGCGCCTGGTGACGGTGCGCGAGGGCGTCAGCCAGTCGGAGGCGAAGCGGCTGCTGCATCAGTTCCGCATCGAAAAGCTGCTCGTCGTCGACGATCAGTACCGCTGCGTCGGCCTGATCACCGTGAAGGACATCGAGAAGGCGGTGGCCAACCCCAACGCCTGCAAGGACGCGCAGGGGCGGCTGCGGGTCGCCGCGGCCACCACGGTGGGCGACAGCGGCTTCGAGCGCACCGAGCAGCTGGTGGCGGCGGGCGTCGACCTGATCGTCGTCGACACCGCGCACGGCCATTCGCGCCACGTCCTCGCCCAGGTGGCGCGCATCAAGACGCTGTCGAACGCCGTGCAGGTCGCGGCCGGCAACATCGCCACCGCGGACGCCGCCAAGGCGCTGATCGACGCGGGCGCCGACGCCGTGAAGGTCGGCATCGGCCCGGGCTCGATCTGCACCACCCGGGTGGTGGCGGGTGTCGGCGTGCCGCAGCTCACCGCCATCATGGACGCCGTCGCGGTGGCCCGCGATGCCGGCGTCAAGGTGATCGCCGACGGCGGCATCAAGTATTCGGGCGATCTCGCCAAGGCGCTCGCGGCGGGTGCCGACTGCGCCATGATCGGCTCGCTCTTGGCCGGCACCGACGAGACGCCGGGCGAGGTGTTCCTGTATCAGGGCCGCTCCTACAAGACCTATCGCGGCATGGGCTCGGTGGGGGCGATGGCGCGCGGCTCGGCCGATCGCTACTTCCAGCAGGACATCAAGGACTCGCTCAAGCTGGTGCCGGAGGGAGTCGAGGGCCAGGTGCCCTACAAGGGCCCGGCCGGCGCGGTGCTGCATCAGCTCACCGGCGGCCTGCGCGCCGCCATGGGCTATGTCGGCGCCGCCACCCTGAAGGAGCTGCACGAGAAGGCGCAGTTCGTGAAGATCTCGTCGGCCGGCCTGCGCGAGAGCCACGTCCACGACGTCACCATCACGCGCGAGAGCCCGAACTACCCGACGCGGGTGTGAGATCGCGCCGCCCAGGCGGCAGCACGTCCGGCGGCTCGCCGCACCGCACGTTCCGCGTGTTCGGTCCGGGGGCTCGCCACCCGTCAGGGTGCGATTGCGGCCTCGCGCCGCATCGCCTTCGAGCGGCCGTCGGGCTCGTCATCGAACCGTCACATCCCCGATGCCACGGTCGCGTCCCATGGCGGCCGACGGCACGCAGGGACACGGAGCGAGACGATGAGCGACTCCAAGCGGGAGGATTCGAGGCCGAGCGATCGGCCGCGGGAGGATGCCGAGCACGACACCGGCGGCCGCGACGCCGGCAGCCGTGATACCGGCGGGCTGGACTGGCTCGACGCCGAGCTGGCCGACACCCTCGATGAAGACTACGAGCTTGAGCTCTCCGAGCCGGCGCTGTCGGAGGAGATCCGCAAGATCTACAAGCGGACCCATCCGCCGTCGATCGAGCGCCGCGAATACCTGCGCCACCTGATTCGCCTTCAGGCCGAGCTGATCAAGCTCCAGGACTGGGTCGCCTACACCAAGGCGAAGATCGTCGTGGTGTTCGAGGGACGCGACGCCGCCGGCAAGGGTGGCGTCATCAAGCGAATCACCCAGCGGCTCAATCCGCGCATCTGCCGCGTCGTCGCGCTGCCGGCGCCGACCGAGCGCGAGAAGTCGCAGTGGTATTTTCAGCGCTACGTCACCCACCTGCCGGCCGGCGGCGAGATCGTGCTGTTCGATCGCTCCTGGTACAATCGCGCCGGCGTCGAGCGGGTGATCGGCTTCGCCACCCCCGATCAGGTGGAGCAGTTCTTCCGCGACGTGCCCGAGTTCGAGCGCATGCTGGTGCGCTCCGGCATCATCCTGCTCAAGTACTGGTTCTCGATCACCGACGAGGAGCAGCAGATGCGCTTTCTCATGCGCATCCACGATCCGATGAAGCAGTGGAAGCTCAGCCCGATGGACCTGCAATCGCGGGTGCGCTGGGAGGACTACACCAAGGCCAAGGAGGACATGCTGTTCCGCACCAACATCCCCGAGGCGCCGTGGTACATCGTCGAGGGCAACGACAAGAAGCGGGCGCGGCTCAACTGCATCGACCATTTCCTGACGCGGATTCCCTACACCGAGGTGCCGCATCAGCCGATCGCGCTGCCTGAGCGGGTGTTCGATCCGAACTACGAGCGGCGCACGCTGCCGCCCGAGCTCTACGTCCCGCAGAAGTACTGATCGGGGTCGCCGAGCCCGGCCGAGCCGACGGAGGCGCGCCGCGCGAACGCGGCGCGGCAGCCGGCATGGGGCCGGCCTCGATGCGGGCTCAGATCAGGTCGTTGTCGACGCAGTATTGCAGGGCCGAGCGATCGGAGGCGGCGGAGGTGCCGCCGGTGCGGGCCGTTCGCCGGCCGGACCCGGCATGCTCGGCCGTTCGACGGCCGTGCTCGGTGGAAGGCACCGGGGCGGTCGTCTCGGTCTCGAACGAAGGGCGGTCCGGACGGGGCATGGATCGTCGTCTCCGTGGAGGCACGCAGGGCGGGCCGGGAGTGAGGGGCGTGCGGGCGGGCGCCCGCGGTGAGGCGCGGTGTTGGTGCCGCGCAGCGCGGTGGTGCCGCGCCGGTGTGGCATCAGTTGGATGTCTTCGGGGCCGAATTGGTTCGACATCCGCGGACGCGCGGACTGTCGACGAGGGCGGTTACGGGAGGGTTGATGAGGACCGCACTGCACCACCGCCCGCGATCACGAACACGCGAGCGCAAAATGCTGCCGGTGTGGCGCGCCGGCATCGCCCGGAGACGGACGCACCATCGCGACGGCGCGCCCGGTGTCCGACTTCGGCGTGTGGCTCAGCCGACCGCGCCCATGAACGGCGCCAGCCGCACCGCGAGATCGAGCAGCGCCTCGTCGCCGCCCGCCCAGCCGATAAACGACAACCCGACCGGGCAGCCCGCGATGGTGCCGACCGGCACGGTGAGCTGCGGCAGCCCGCCCATGCCGGCGATGCAGGTGAGCCGCATCACCCGCACCCGGAAGGATTCGAGCCCTTCGCCGGAGGCGTCGGTCATGGGCGCGATGCACGGGGCGGTCGGCAACACCAGCACGGTGCCGGGCTGCGCCACCCCCTCGATCCATTCGGCGGCGCGCCGCTTCACCGCGTAGGCCTCGGCCGCGTCCTCTTCCGAGACGGTGGCGGCGAACGCCATGCGGTCGCGCACGCCGGGGCCGAGGCGCGGCTGCCGGCTCTCGATGAACCCGCCATAGACCTGCCAGACCTCGCGGCCCTGGACGATGCGGAACGCCTCGCGCCAGGGGTCGAACCCGTCGGGCGCGATGGCGCCCGGAACGATGGGCGGCAGCCTGTCGGCCATCGCCGCGATCGCCTGCCGCAGCAGCGCCGCGATGTCCGGGTCGGCCTCCGCGAAGGCGTCGTCGAGCACGATTGCCTTGTCGATTCCCGTCGGCACCGCCCGGCCGCCGAGCAGGACCGGGCCGACCGCCCGGAACACGCCTGGAGTGGCTGCCATCCAGCCGCCGACATCGAACGAGGGCGCCATCGCCATCGCGCCGGTCATGTCGATTCGGCCATGGGTCGGGCGCAGGCCGTAGAGGCCGCAGAACGCGGCGGGGATGCGCACCGAGCCGCCGGTGTCGCTGCCGATGGCGACATCGCAGGTGCCCGATGCGGCGGCCGAGGCCGAGCCGGCCGACGAGCCGCCCGGCATGCGGCCGGCCGCGCGCGGGTTCACGGGCGTGCCGTAATGGGCATTGGCCCCGGTGACGCTGAAGAAGAACTCGTCGCAGACCGTCTTGCCCATGATGGTGGCGCCGGCGGCGAGGAGCTTCGCCACCACGGCCGCATGGGTGGCGGCCGGCGGATGCGCTGCCAGCCAGTCGGGACTGCCGCCGCCGGTCGGTGCCCCGGCGATGTCGTACATGTCCTTGACGGCCACTGTCAGGCCGGCGAGCGGCCCGGCCGGGGCTCCGGTGACGGGCGCGTCGAGATCGTGCGGCACGAAGGCGGAGCGGAACGTCGCGGTCGGCATGGCGGGGACTTCGTGGTTGGGCCGCGAGGAGGGCCGGGAGGGACCGGCCGATCGTGTCCCGGCGCTCCGTCGAGTCAACGACGGCGGCCGCATCGCTTCCCTGCGTTTCGCTCGGGGATGGGTCGCAGTCCGGGTCTCGCGGGAACCGGAACCGCGGCCCTCCGTTACCGTGAGGCGTCACCGGCCGTGCTGATGCCATGACGCGGGCGCCGCTGCGGCGCCGTGGAGTGCCCGATGTCCTATCCGCTGGTGCTGACGCCGCTGTTCATCCATGTCGCGCTCGCCTTCGCGCTCATGCTCGGAGCCGGGACGGCGCTCGGCGGGCGGGCGCGCCTGTCGCGCGATCGCTGTGCCGAGGCGCTAGGCGACCCGTACGGCCTCGGGGTCCTGTTCTACGTGCTGACCCTCGCCTCGATGCTGACGCGGCACGCCGACCTCGCCTTCGTGCTGCTGGCCTTCGTGTTCGTCACGCTGCGGGTGCTGCGGGCCGTGACCGTGATGGGGGCGCGGGGCGGCACCGCGCCCGGCCTGCTCGATCGGGCGAGCGCGCTCGTGCTGGCCGTCGCCTGGGGCGTGTTCGCGGTCCGCATCCTGCTCGGGATTTGAGACGCCGCCGATCGACATGCGAGAGCCGGTCGCTGCCCTGAGGGGCGGTGCGGCCCCGCGACGCCGCCCTTGGGTTGCGGTATCTAGATTGCTATCCTCGCGACTGCACGGCCGGGGGCTCGCATGTCGTCCGACGGTTCGCCACGCACGGCGCTGATCCTTGTTCAAGAGTTGCTGGCGGAGGCCGGCGCGGCCGTTGCCGACCAGACACGAGCGCTCTCGCCCTCGGCCGTTCCGGAGACGGTCCGGTCCGCCCTTGCGAACCTCGGCGCCACGCTTTCGATCCGGCCCGACCTGGACGACTGGTCGACGCGCGGCGGGGCTGCGGTTGATGCGATCCGATCCGGGATGGCGTCTGCCGGGCAGGCCGGGGCGGCGGGTTTGCAGCGCGGATGGTCTTGGCTCGGAGTCCAGGCCAGCTTGATTGCTCAGGCCGGCCGTGAGGTGCTTCCGGGCGCGCGCAGTGCGGAGGCCGCGGCAGCTGAGGTCTTGCTCCAGGAGGCGTTGCGCAAGCACGATGCGTTGATCCGCGAGCTACAGGACCGGAACGCCGCCTCGGGCGAGCGCCTCGCCTATCTGAACGATCTCCTCGTCCGGCTTGAAGATGCGATGGGCGGGCTTGTCGTCGGCGCTGCCGCGGATGGCCCTGACAGCTTGGCGGTGCTGGCGGCTCAACGGCAACGACTCGATGTCGAGCAGCGCGGGGCGGCTCGGCTCACCGTCGCGACTGACGATGCGATCGGGCGGGCGAGCGCGCTGTTGACCGGGCTGTCGGCTGAGCCGCGTTCAGCATGTGGTGGCGCAGCGCCCCCGGCGGTCCGATCGTGGGACGAAATCGTCGCGGAGGCGCGCGCCGACTGTGCCAACAGGCCCGTCTCGTTCGACGATCTGCTGACCCCGGACGAGCAACAGGGCGCGCTGGCGCGCGTCGATGGGTGGGAGAGCGAGTTCGCGAACCTCCATCGTCTTGCACCGGCGGACTATGCGGTTGCGGGTGTTGCCGGGGTTCTGGCCGCGCTCGCCGACATTCTTCTCGTCCAGGTGCCGCGCCATCCGGGTTTTCTGGGCAGCACGGGATCGGAGGGAGGCTGGCTGTCCAATCTGCTGAAGGATGGTTTCGCCGAGCTGCTGCCACCCGAGACGGTGCGGTCTCTCGAACGGGCCTATCCGGTGCCCTACGACGCGCCCACCAGCGCTGGGCTCGCCATTGCGGTGAAGGGGCTGGGGCCGCGCACCCATCGCCTGCATGCGCTCGGGCATGACCCGCTGCTCGGCTGGTTGTTCGGGGTCCGCGACGTATTGGCGGGCGGATTCACGGCCATCGGGGCGGACGGGGCGATCGTGATTCAGGACGCGCCGGGCTGGGATGCGGTTGATGCGGGCCGCGGGCTGTTTGCGGGAATCGCCGATGCCTTCGCCACGGTCGCGGGCCATATGCTGTCCGATGTGGCGACCCCGGCGGGGCTGCCGCCGCCGCTGTTCGGCGCCTGCCAGCTCCTTCAGCAGCGCATCGTCGGGGATGCCAGCATCGCCGAGATCACGCGCGAGATGTACCGGAACGGCTATGATCTCCGCCACGTCCTGGCCGGTGGCGTGTGCGCGATCGTTGTCGAGGTCGTGGTGCGGCTCTCCTGCCTGGCCCGTGATCTCCATGAGGGCCGCTCGCTGGCCGAGGCATTGCCGGTCGGGTCGCAACCTCGCCTGCGGTCCATGCTAGTTCTCGCCCATGGCGTGGCGGCTGCGATCAATGCCGGCAAGGTCGCCGTGACGGGCAATCCGCTTGCCGTCAACTACGTCCAGTGGCTGGCGTTCTTCCGCTATCTGGTACCGCAGCTCCGATGGCTTCTGGTTGGCCGTGCGCGGGAGCGCGATGCCTTCCTTCGTGCGCAGCTCGACGCCGGCTGGCTCGGCCTCGACAAGGACCTCGGCGCAACATGGCGGCGGAGCTTCGGGACGGCGCCGGCGGCTCGCCTGTAAGTGGCGGCGGCGTGCTTCTGCCGGCTGCCGTCGATCGTTCTGCTCCGCTGCTGCTCACCGGATGCCGCCTATCGCCGAGGCCCGGCGGGCCGTCAGCGCGCGGCCGTCGCGGATGTTGAGGCCGATCAGCACCAGGTTGACGAGGCCCGCCATCAGCTCCAGCGCCTGCACGGCCTGGAAGGTGGCGCCGAAGTCGCCGCGCCCGGCCAGCACCGCGAGGGTGACGGCGCAGGGCACCAGGACGAGCACGCCGTTCAGCGCGATCAGCGGCATGCGCCGGCGCTTGGCCGCCAGCCGCGGGGCGGTCGCGGCCCCGGCCATCCGGAATCCGCTCAGCCCGGCGATCGCCAGCGCCGGGACGAGCAGCAGCAGCGCCCAGGCGATCGCCTGCTTGACGGCCGCGACGGTCGCCGGCGAACCGAACAGCTCGGACGCGACCGTCGAGGTCCAGAAGGTCAGGATGGTCAAGAAGCCGAGCAGGCCGGCGGCGCCGTGCAGGCGCAGAATCGGGCTGCTGTGCAACGAACGAGGGGCGGTCACGGACATGACGGTCTCCGTCGCGGATCAAGCGAGAGATGGATCGGTCGTAGCGGCTTCGGACGGGGGCTCGGCGACGGCGGCCGCGGCGTCTTCGAGCCGGCCCCGCACGGCCCGCAGCAGCGCGAGAGCGGCGAGGATGTCGGCCTCGGCGAGCCCGTCGGCGAGGGCGTTCGACCAGGTGGTGTGGCGGACGATGGCGGCGTCGTAGGCGGCGCGGCCGCGCGCCGTCATCTCCACCAGCTTGGCGCGCCGGTGATGCGGGTTGTCGGCAAACGCCACCAGCCCCTCGGCCGCCATCACGTCGACGACCCGCTGCACCGACTGGCGCGTCAGGCCCATGTCGCGGGCGATGTGGGCGACCGGCTCAGGCCGGCCCGCCATGGCGATGGCGCCGAGAACCTGCCAGCGCGCGCTGGTGAGGCCGACCGGCTCGACCAGCCGGTCACCGGCGGCGAGCAGGCGCCCGTTGAGGCGGAAGGTCTCCAGCATCAGCGCGGTGAGCGCGTCGCCGGCGGCGGTCTGGTCGGGATGAAATCGCGGTGACATGACAGCATGTATTCATATTGACAGTGAGTTGTCAATTCGACTCTTCTGTTGGCCGCGCCGTTCCGGTGGCGTTTCCGTCGCCGGTGTGGGACAGGGGCGCATGACACCTGCTGCCCGCCTCTCCGCCGCCATCGAGGTCCTCGCCGACATCGAGGCCCGCCGCCGTCCCGCCACCGACGCCCTCAAGGACTGGGGCCTCGCCCACCGCTTCGCCGGCTCGGGCGACCGCGCCGCCATCGCGGGCCTCGTCTACGACGCGCTGCGCCGCAAGCTCTCGGCCGCCCACCGGATGGGGGAGGCGACGCCGCGCGCCGTACTGCTCGGGATGCTGCGGCTGGACCGCGGCCTCGATCCCGCGGCGATCGAAAAGCTCTGCGACGGCAGCCGCTTCGCGCCCGACCCTCTGACCCCGGCAGAGCGTGCTGCGCTCGCCCGCGGCGAGCCGGACGACGCGGCGCCGTCGCATGTCGCCGGCGACTATCCCGACTGGCTCGACGGGGCGCTCGCCCGGGTGTTCGGCGACGACCGGGTCGCCGAGGGGCGGGCGCTCGCCCACCGGGCGCCGATCGACCTGCGAGTCAACACGCTGGCGGCTGGCCGCGACAAGGCGATGGCCGCGCTCGGCCATCTGGCGCCGAAGCCGACACCGTGGTCGCCTGTCGGCCTGCGGATCACCATCGGGCCGGAGGCGAAGAGCCCGCCCGTCCATGCCGAGCCGGCGTTCATCAAGGGACAGGTCGAGATCCAGGACGAGGGCTCGCAGGTGGCCGCGCTGCTCGCCGCCGCCAAGCCGGGCGAGCAGGTGATCGACCTGTGTGCCGGGGGCGGCGGCAAGACGCTGGCGCTCGCCGCCGCGATGGCCAACAAGGGGCAGATCTACGCGACCGACCTCGACAAGCGCCGGCTGGCGCCGATCCATGCCCGGCTGGAGCGGGCCGGCGTCCGCAACGTCCAGGTCCGCACGCCGCCGCCCGGCGCCGACGGGCTGGACGACCTCGTCGACAGGGCCGACCTGGTCCTGGTCGATGCGCCCTGCACCGGCACCGGCACCTGGCGCCGCAACCCGGACGCCAAGTGGCGGGTGCGCCCGGGGTCGCTCGCCATGCGGATCGCCCAGCAGGCCACGGTGCTCGACCGCGCCGCCACGCTGGTGCGGCCGGGGGGGCGCATCGTCTACGTCACCTGCTCGCTGCTCGCCGACGAGAACGCCGACCAGGTGGCTGGCTTCCTGAAGCGCCATCCGGGTTTTGCGGCGGTGCCGCCGGCCGAGACCGCCGAGGTGCTAGGCGAGCAGGCTTCGGCCTTCCTGGACGCGGTGCTGGCCGGGCCCGAGGGCCTCCTGATGACGCCGCGTCGCACCGGCACCGATGCCTTCTATGTGGCGGTGATCCGGCGGGCCGGCTGACCGGCGGGCCGGCTGACCGGAACGGCTACGCGGCCTGGCTCGACCGGCGGGCGTGCGCGCAGTCCTCCGGCCGCCAGTGCGCGACCGTCTCGGGGCCGGTCTCGGCCACCCACCGGCCGGTGCGGCCGGGGCGGGCGACCGCGTCGCCGAGCAGCGCCAGGAACTCCTCGCGCGGCACGCAGCGGAACCCCATGGCGCAGGTGGTCGGCGTCGGCCACTTGCCGTCGTCGAGCAGGAAGCCCCAGCGGGCGAGATGCCAGTGCAGCACCGTGAGGCCGAGCTTCGACGTGTTGCGCTCGTGCGAGAACTGCGACTCGCCGAAGAAGGCGCCGCCCACCGCCACCCCATAGCCGCCGCCGACCAGCGCGCCGGTGCGGTTCCACACCTCGAACGAGTGGGCGTGGCCGGCGTCGTGCAGCTCGGCGTAGAGCCGCATGACGCGCGGCGTGATCCAGGTGAGCGGCCAGCGGCCGCGCCGGCGTCCGGCACAGGCCACCATCACCTCGTCGAAGGCGCGGTCGAAGGTCACCGTGTAGCGCCCCTGCCGCATCAGGCGGCGCAGCGTGCGCTCGATATGCAGGTCCGCGAAGGTCAGGATGCAGCGATCCGGGGGCGACATCCATTTCAGCGGGCCGAAATGGGCGAGTGGGAACAGCCCGCGCCCATAGGCTTCGACCAGCCGCTCCGGCGTGGGATCGTGGACGATGCCGCAGGCCCCCATGGCGTTGGCGGGGCGCCGCGGATCGGGCAGCTCCCGCCCCCCGCCGACCAGGTCGGCGAGCCACAGCCGGGCGAGGCCCGGCAGGCTGCCGATGCGGCTCGGCTGGACCGCCCAGGCGGTTCCGAGGACGACCCGCTGAACGCGGCGCGCGACCGGCTCCCGAAACAGCGCCTGGCGTTGCTCGGAGACCTGCGGTGTGTTCGCCGAATCCACCGAGGCGGCGACGAGTTCGGTCATGGTCGATCCGTACTGGGGGCGTCCGGGTTGGGCAGCCTCGCGGCCTCCGGTCCGGACATGATCCTGCACTTTTATGCCATTCGTCCCGTTTATGGGCCGTTACAGCCCCGCCTCGCGCTTCTCGGTCTCGTGCGAGCCGATCGAGCCGTGGTCTCCTCAGGTCTCGGGCCGCTGCTCCTTGCTGCCGCCCGTCTGCCAGGCCGCGACCGTCTTGAGGTCCGTCTCGACGCTCCACCGGCCGGGCTTGCCGGGCAGCGCCGCCGCGGTGGCGAGCCGGGCCTGGAACGCCGCCCGCGGCAGGGTGCGGAAGCCCATGTCGAGGAGCGGCGAGGTCGGCCACTTGCCGTCGTCGAGGGTGAAGCCCCAGTGGGCCAGGTGCCAGTTGAGCACCGCGAAGCCGATCTTGGACGTGTTGGTCTCGCGCGAGAACTGCGACTCGGTGAAGAAGGCGCCGCCGACCGCGACCCCGTAGCCGCCGCCGACGAGCTCGCCGCCGGCGTTCCACACCTCGAACGAGTGGACGTGGCCGGCATCGAAAAGCTCGGCATAGAGCCGCATGATCCGCGGGGTGATCCAGGTGAGATGCCAGCGGCCGCTGCGCCGGCCCGCGCAGGCGGTGATCACCCCCTCGAAGTCGCGGTCGAAGGTGACGCTATAGCGGCCCTGCCGCAGCAGGCGGCGCAGGTTCTTGCCGATGTGGAAGTCGTCGACCGCCGAGACGCAGCGCTCCGGCAGCGACACCCATTTCAGCGGTCCGACATGGGCGAAGGGGAACAGGCCACGCCGATAGCCCTCCAGCACGCTGGCGGGCGACGGATCGCGGACGATGCCGCAGATCCCGAAATCGTTGACGGTGCGGTCGGGGTCGGGCAGCTCCGCGCGGGGGGCCACGAGGTCGGCGACCCACAGCCGGGCGAGCCCCGGGAGCCCGGCGAGCCGCGGCGGCTTGAGGCTCCAGGCCGTCCCGAGGGCCAGCCGCTCCAGCCGCTGCGGCAGGCTCTCGCGGAACAGGGCGTCGCGGCGGTCGGCCTCGACCGGGCCGGAAGACGGGGACATGGCCATCGAGGTCTCGGTCATGGCGGGCTCGGGCGATGGAGCGGGGCGATGGGAGCGGGATCGCCGCCGGGACCCGATCGGCAGCCGCGCCATTCTGCCGCGCCCGCCTTTATGGACGGTTACGGGGACAGCGGGCGACGGCCGGCCGGCGTCGGATGCAGCCGATTTCATCGTGGGTTGCGGGCGCCCCGGATTGCGGGGGGCGGCGCGATCCGCTAACCCCGGCGCATGCAACACGACAAGATCCTCATCGTCGACTTCGGCTCCCAAGTGACCCAGCTCATCGCCCGCCGGGTGCGGGAGGAGGGGGTCTACTCGGAGATCGTGCCCTACCAGAAAGCCGACGCGGCCTTCGCGGCGATGCGGCCCAAGGGCGTCATCCTGTCGGGCGGCCCGTCGTCGGTGCTGGAGCCCGGCGCGCCGCTGCCGCCGGCCGGCCTCTACGAGGCCGGGGTGCCGATCCTCGGCATCTGCTACGGCGAGCAGGCGATGGCGACCCAGCTCGGGGGCGAGGTCGAGGCCGGCCATCACCGCGAGTTCGGCCGCGCCGAGGTGCAGGTCAGCGCCGACTGCCAGCTGTTCGACGGCATCTGGCACACCGGCGAGAAATACCCGGTGTGGATGAGCCACGGCGACCGCGTCACCCGGGTGCCGGACGGCTTCCAGGTGGTGGCGACCTCGCCGAACGCGCCGATCGCGGTGATCGCCGACGAGACGCGCCGCTTCTACGGCACCCAGTTCCACCTGGAGGTGATGCATACGCCGCACGGCGCCCTGCTGCTGCGCAACTTCGTGCGCAAGGTGGCGGGCTGCCAGGGCGACTGGACGATGCGCACCTTCAAGGAAGAGGCGATCGAGAAGATCCGCGCCCAGGTCGGCACCGGCCGGGTGATCTGCGGCCTGTCGGGCGGCGTCGACTCGGCGGTGGCGGCGGTGCTGCTGCACGAGGCGATCGGCAACCAGCTCACCTGCGTGTTCGTCGACCACGGGCTGCTGCGCCGCGGCGAGGCCAAGCGCGTCATCGCCATGTTCCGCGGCAGCTACAACATCCCGCTGGTGCATGTGCAGGCGCGCGACCGTTTCGTCGAGGCGCTGACCGGCGTCGTCGACCCCGAGGACAAGCGCAAGATCATCGGCAAGGCGTTCGTCGACGTCTTCGAGGAGGAGGCCAAGAAGCTCGGCGGGGCCGACTTCCTGGCGCAGGGCACGCTCTATCCCGACGTCATCGAGAGCGTGTCGCCGACCGGCGGCCCGTCGGTCACCATCAAGTCGCACCACAATGTCGGCGGCCTGCCCGAGCGCATGAACATGAAGCTCGTCGAGCCGCTGCGCGAGCTGTTCAAGGACGAGGTGCGGGCGCTCGGCCGCGAGCTGGGCTTGCCCGACGTGTTCGTCGGCCGCCATCCGTTCCCGGGGCCGGGCCTCGCCATCCGCTGCCCCGGCGAGATCACCGCCGAGAAGCTGGAGATCTTGCGCTACGCCGACGAGATCTACATCGAGGAGATCCGCCGCGCCGGGCTCTACGACGACATCTGGCAGGCGTTCGCGGTGCTCTTGCCGGTGAAGACCGTCGGCGTGATGGGCGACGGGCGCACCTACGAGCACGTGCTGGCGCTGCGCGCCGTGACCTCGACGGACGGCATGACGGCCGACTTCTATCCCTTCGACATGAAGTTCCTCGGCCACGTGGCGACCCGCATCATCAACGAGGTGAAGGGCGTCAACCGCGTCGTCTACGACATCACCTCGAAGCCGCCCGGCACCATCGAGTGGGAGTGATGAGTCTCGTCGTCACGGTGCCTTTAGAGGCGGTCTGAGAAGCCGCCCACGGCACCGTCAGGTGGTCTGACGGTACCAGGCAGCAAATCACTAAGTGAGGCGTGCTCGGCCCAGCCGGGTTTGGGGTCGATCTGCTCGTGCTTCTTCTGGGCCATGGTCACCACTCGGCCTTGACGGGTCGACGACGATGACGCGCGGGCTCGTCGTCCCCTGGTCGATCGCGTCGATAGAGGTCACGGCTGGCCTTCTCCCCGACACTGGCGAGCCTGCGACGTGTTCTTCATTGGATCTCTGCCGGCCGATGGCGGTCGTCGCCCCGGCGTGGCGATCGTTGCGAGGCGCGCCCACAGGGCTCGCATGGCGATAGCCGCCTACGCTGGCAGACACCGCGGGGTCAAACAAGCCGAGCAGCCCGCCGTGGGTCTCGCCGCTGCGCGCATCGACGCCCCTCCAACGAGGGCACGATCAATCCTCTCCACGACAGGCACCAAACGCGAGGTGCTGTCGCCGAGAACGTGGTCGTGCTAGCACGCTGGCCGGTTTTGCGGCAGCGGGTAGCGAGGAATCGTAAGTCGGCGACAGCGTGTGGGGGAGAGATGAGGCGCATCATACGATTGGGCCAGCGTCTGCTGGTCTTCGGCCTCGGAATACTGACGGTGTGGCTGATCGTTTTCGTCTTTTTCGACTTCGCGGATCGTTGGTTGCCGTGGCTGATCGCGGTCGGGTTCACCTATGCGTTGGCAGCATACGTTATTCTCCCTCGCGCGGTTCGGATCGGACTGCGAATCCTTCAGCGTCACCGCGTGCCGAGCTACACGATCACGGGCGATGGATTGCCGGGCGATCCTGTCAATCTCGCGCTGTTCGGGACCATGGAACAGCTTCGGGCCGCCTATGCGACGACCGGGTGGGCGGAAGCAGATCGATTGAACCTCGTGAGCACATGGCGGATGGTGCAGGCCTTCGTCTTGAACAGGCCCTATCCCACAGCTCCATTCAGCACGCTCTTTCTCTTCGGGCGTGGCCAGGACGTCGGCTTTCAGAAGGCGATCGGTGACAGCCCTCGAAAGAGACACCATGTTCGGTTCTGGGGATTGCAGCTCGATCGCGTGGAAGAAAAGCTCGATACTCCCGCGTTCTGGGGTGAAGCACCGCGTCCGAGCGAAAGTGAAACTGTGCTTTGGGTCGGCGCGGCGACGAAGGACACCGGATTTTCGCTGACTCGTCTGACATTCCAGATCACGCACGCGACGGATGCGGATACGAACGCGGAGCGAGACTTCATCATCTCGGAACTGGAGTCACACCAGGTGATCGAGAATGTTCGCTCGCATGCGCCCGGTGAGCGCCTCGCGATCGGCCGGGTGAATCGATATGTCACCGACGGAGAGATCTCCGTGGCCAAGCTCGTCGCGAAGTGACGAGGAGGCGTGGCTATTCTGCCGCCGGGTCGGGAGGCCGATCCATTGCCGTTTCATCACACGGGCGGCTCGCCTCGCCTGCTGCGACACGCCCGGTCACGTCGGC
Organism: Rhodoplanes sp. P11; assembly: GCF_964266735.1. Lineage (NCBI taxonomy): Bacteria > Pseudomonadati > Pseudomonadota > Alphaproteobacteria > Hyphomicrobiales > Nitrobacteraceae > Rhodoplanes > Rhodoplanes sp. P11. Next base: position 370,175 of record NZ_CAXWGY010000021.1, on the reverse strand, counting down.
GCCGTGTGGCGGTACAGCGTCGATCGTGAAATCCCGAGCCTTCGCGCCGTCGTGGTGACGTTGCCGCCGCACTCGTCGAGCGCCCAGCGGACGTAGCTCCGCTCCATGTCGGCGAGCGGCATCACGCGATCGAACGCCGGCTTGCCGCCGTTCGCCCGGGGCCGGCCGCCGCGCTCGACCAGCAGGCTGGCGACCAGCCGCTCGGTGATCACCGGCCCCTCCGCCAGCATCAGGAGGCGCTCGACCACGTTGCGCAGCTCCCGCACATTGCCGGGCCATGTGTAGTCGGTCAGGCGTGCCATCCCGCCCGGCTCCAGGTCGCAGGCGCCGGTCTTGCTGCGGGCCATGAAGTGGGCGACCAGCAGCGGCACGTCCTCGGCCCGTTCGCGCAGCGGCGGCACCGCGATGGTGACCACGTTGAGGCGATACAGCAGGTCCTCGCGAAACTGCCCGGCCGCGATAGCGGCATCGAGATCGCGGTTGGTGGCGGCGATCACCCGCGCATCGGTGCGTCGCAGCGCCGTCTGGCCGATCGGACGGAACTCGCCGGTCTCCAGCACGCGCAACAGCTTGGCCTGGTGGGCGAGGGGGAGCTCGCCGATCTCGTCGAGGAACAGCGTGCCTGCCGAGGCGACCTGGAACAGCCCCTCCTTGTCGGCGACGGCCCCCGTGAAGGCGCCGCGCCGGTGGCCGAACAGCTCGCTTTCGAGCAACTGCTCCGGCAGTGCCCCGCAGTCGATGGGGACCAGAACCTCGGCGGCCCGGCCGCTCCAGCGGTGGAGCGCCGAGGCGATTACCTCCTTGCCGGTCCCGCTCTCGCCGGTGATCAGCACCGGAAGGGTCTGCGCAGCCGCCTTGCGGGCGAGCCGCACGGTGGCGAGCCAGGCGGCGGACTGGCCCACCATCGGGTCTCGCGGGCCTTCGAGGTGCTTGACCTGCGCGGCAAGCCCGACGCAGCGGTGGGCGAGACGGCGCCGCTCGGCGGCGCGCTCGACCACGACGTCGAGCTCGGACAGCTTGTAGGGCTTGGACAGGTAGTCGAAGGCGCCGAGCTTCATGGCGCGGATCGCGGTCTCGACGCTGGCATGCCCGGTCAGCACCACCACCTCGATGGCCGGATCGATCGACTTCAGGCGTTCCAGCAGGTCGAGCCCGTTCATCCCGGGCATCAGGATGTCGATCAGGGCGACGTCGATGCTGGCCTTCTCGGCGATGCGCAGCGCCTCCGCTCCGGTCGCGGTCGGAAACACCGCCCAGCCGTTGCGGCCGTGCCGCTCGCTGAGCAGCTTGCGATAGTGCGGCTCGTCATCGACGACCAGCAGCGAGCCGGTGCTCATGCGTCCCCCCGCTCGCTGCCGGTCAGTGGCAGCGACACCCGGAACCACGCGCCGCCCGCCTGCCGGTTGCCGCAGCTCAGATTGCCGCCGAGCGAACGGACGATTCCGTAGCAGATCGATAGGCCGAGCCCGGTGCCCTGGTCGGGCGCCTTGGTGGTGAAGAACGGATCGAAGACCTTGTCGATGATGTCGGGGGCGAGCCCGGGGCCGTTGTCGGCAACCTCCAGGCGCATGCGGTTGCGTGACGGCGCGAGGCCGACCCACACGGTGCCGCGGCCGTTCAGCGCCTCGGCGGCATTTTTCAGAAGGTTCAGCAGCACCTGGCCGAGCAGGATCGGATCGGTGCGGACCGGCGGCAGCGCTGGGGCGACGTCGAGATGGACGTCGAGGCCGCTGGCGCTCGCCCGCTCGGTGAAGAAGTGGACCTTCTCGCGCACCAGCGCGCCGATGTCGGAGGTTTCCAGGTTGACGGCCTGATCGCGCGCGAACGACAGCACGTTGCGGGTGATCGCCTTGCACCGATAGGCCTGGTCCTGGATGATCGCCAGCCCGTTGCGGAGGCGGGCGGTCGCGGCCGCGTCGGGCCGGTCGCCGAGGGTGTCGAGCAGATCCTCGGCATAGGCGGAGATCAGCCCGATCGGATTGTTGATCTCATGGGCGATGCCGGAGGCGAACTGGCCGAGCCCGGCGAGGCGCGTCGCCTGAAGGAGCTGGCTTTCCAGGGTGGAGGCGTATTCGGCGAGTTTTCGCTCGCGCGCCTGCACCGGCCCGATGTCGATCGCCAGCCCGCGATAGCCGGTGAGCCGGTCGCCGTCCATGATCGGGCTGAGCTGGAGCTGTACCGCAATGTCCTCGTCGGACAGCGACCGTAGGGTGACCTCGATGCGGCCCTCGGCGCGCGTCTCCCCGATGCGATGCAGCAGGCGCACCAGCCGGCGGCGGTGTTTCAGCGGCATCAGGCGCGCGAGCGGGATGGTGCCGCCTTCCGGATCGATGCGCAGCCGTTGCCGGCCGGCCCGGTTGAGATGGACCAGCCGGCCGAGCGGATCGAGGCTGAAGATGATCTCGGGCAGATTGTCGACCAGATCGCGGTAGCGCGACTCCGAGACGCGCAGGTCCGCGGTCCGCTGCTCCACCTTCTGTTCGAGCAGGTTGATCTGCTGGGCCAGATCGAGCGGCATGAACGCCTTGCGGTGCTCGTCGAGTTCCGGCCCGCAGCTCGCGGCCGACACCAGCCGCCACGCGCACTGCGGGTCGTGGCGCGCCACGCAGCAGTCCTCGATGCAGATCATCGGCGTGTCGAACGCCGTCGACGAGAAGCCCGAGGCGTAACCCGCCAGCGTCCAGCACACCGGCTCGGCCGCCGGCCCGAACAGCCGGAGGTGTTGCTCGGCCTCGTAGGAGGCGTGCCACGTCCCCGCCATGGCGTAGCGGCTCCCCTCGGTCGGGACTGACAGCTTCTCGATTACGACGCGGGCGACACCCCCGAACATGTGCAGACGCGGTCCGACCATGACGAAATCGGCGGCGGAGGCGAAGCCGCCGACCCGCTCGACATGGCGTGCATCGTTCTGACCGCACGAAAAGCCGTAGCGGGTCAGGATGACCCTGGCGGTGTCGAGCCCGAGCGTGTCGACCAGCTCCTTGCGGAGCGCGCCGAGCGCATCCGCATGGACCAGCATGGCGCGCCGGCCGCAAAAGTCGATCCGCCCCGTGTCCGGATCGAATCCGAGCACGTCTGCCAATGACAGGTCGTGCGCGAGCACGGCGCTCCCTCCGTCCCTCGGTGGCGTTCTTGTCGACGCTCTGCTGCTGTTCCGGAAGAGGATATCGGAGCGGCCGGCGGCACGCCACTTCTCCGTGCCGGTCGGTTGTGCCGGGGGCGAGAGGGCGGGGGGGGCCGGTCACCTTTCCCCGCAGGCGGGGAGAGGTCGGCGAGCTGCGTGAGGGGGCGCAGCCGCGATGTCCGCCGACGATGTCGGGGAAGGGCGTTTCCGGCTCGCTGGGGCGCGATGCGTTCCGGTGGTGCTGCTACCCCTCACCCCGACCCTCTCCCCGCGTGCGGGGGAGAGGGAGGGAGGCGGCTCAGAACGGGAAGTGCCGCTGCCCCGCCTGGATGGTGATCCACTTGACCTCGGTCATCTCGTCCATCGACCAGCGTCCGCCCTCGCGGCCGTGACCGGAGTCCTTGACGCCGCCGAACGGAACATGCGGCTCGTCATAGACGGTGCTGTGGTTGACGTGCACCATGCCGGCCTCGAGGCGGAGCGACAGATCGAGCGCCTTCTGGAGATCGTTGGTGATCAGCGCCGACGACAGGCCGTAGGCAGTGTCGTTGGCGACCCGCAGGGCCGCCTCGGAATCGGCGACCTCGATCACCGAGACCACCGGGCCGAAGCTCTCCTCCCGCCACACCAGCATGTCGGGTGTGATGCCGGCCAGCACGGTGGGGCGGTAGAACGCGCCCTCGGCGGTGCCGCCGCACAAGAGCCGCGCACCCTTGCCGACCGCGTCCTCGACGTGGCGACCGACCCGGGCGCATTGCCCGGCGGTGATCAGCGGGCCGATCACGGTCGTCGGGTCGTGCGGATTGCCGGTCTTCAGGGTCGCCACCTTGGCGGCCAGCCGCTCGCAGAAGTCCGCGAACAGCGGCGCCTCGACGATGATGCGGGAATTGGCCATGCAGACCTGGCCCTGGTGCAGGAAGATCCCGAAGCAGGCCGCATCCACCGCATAGTCGAGGTCGGCATCACGCAGCACGATCATCGGGCTCTTGCCGCCGAGCTCAAGTGTGTAGCGCTTGAGCGAGCGGGCGCAGATCTCGGCGATCGCCTTGCCGACGGCGGTCGAGCCGGTGAACGTCACCAGCCGGACGCGCTGGTCGGTGCACAGTGCGGCGCCGATCTCGGGGCCGCCCGGCACCACGTTGAGCACCCCGGCCGGAAGGCCGGCCTCGGCGAAGATCTCGGCGATCTTCAGGCCGCTCACCGGCGTGTGCTCGGACGGCTTGAGCACGAAGGTGTTGCCGGCCGCCAGCGCCAGCGCCACCTTCTTGGCCGCGAGCAGGAACGGGAAGTTGAAGGGCGCGATGCCGGCGACCACACCGAGCGGTCGCCGCACCGTCATCGAGAACAAGCCGGGGCTGTCGGACGGCATGGTCTCGCCGAAGATCCGGCGGCATTCGCCGGCGGCGCTGCGCAGCAGGTTGACCACGAACGAGGCCTCGAACATCGACTTGCCGAAGGTGGCACCGCCCTCGTGGCGCAGCACCTCGGCGATCTCGCCGATGCGCGTCGCCAGGATGTCGGCCGCCTTCAGCAGCACCGCTTCGCGTTCCGCCGGGACGGTGGCGCCCCACTTGGGGGCGGCCGCATGGGCGGCGGCAAGCGCCGCCTCCAGTTCGGCGGTGCCGGCCTGGTGCACGCGCGCCCACACCGCTCCGGTGGCCGGATCGAGATCGTCGGCGACGACCCCGGAGGCGACCCAATTGCCGCCGATGTACAGCTTGAATTCCTGCATTGAACGTCTCCTGTCGGCTCAGACGGTCGCCCAGATCCCGGACTTTCCGGGAGCAATGATCCCGTTCGGGTCCAGTGCCCGCTTGAGCGTCGCGTTGATCTTCCGCTTGGCGTCGCCGTAGCAATCGGCGACCTCGTCCATGAAGGCGGTGTTGGCCCGGTAGACCCCGTAGCCCTGGGCTGCGAACTCCTGCAACAGCTCACGATAGCAGGCGTGTGCGGCCCGCGTCTGGTTGAAGTCGGTGCGGTCGAACAGCAGATCGATCACGTGATGCATGTCGCGCCAGCCGACGATGAACTCGGCGACATAGTCGATCCCGTGCCGGTTCAGGATGCGCTTGGCCATCTCCATCTGCTTGAGCGTCTCGCTGCCGCGCGCCTGGCTCACCGGCGCGAACCAGCACGAGCCGCCGCCGCCACGCCAGTTGTACAGGCCGAACTCCTTGGTGTTCATCCGGCCCTGCATCAGATCGGCCCGATACTTGAACACGGGGTCCTCGCCGACCTCGGCAGCCGTGAGAATGCGGCCCTTGCCGGAGGCCTTGACGGCGCCCTGGACGATCTTCCAGGCGACATCGTTCTGTTCGGGCGAGCCATACAGGCCGGCATAGAGGTTCCACACGCCCATGCCGGTCTTCTTGACCATCGTGCGCACGGCATCATCGGTGAAGGCGCCGGGGCCGGTGAAGTGGTCGGAGCGGGCATAGGCCGAGCCCGCCTCCCACAGCGCATGCACGATCACCACGGCGTTCGGGATGATGTTGGCCATGCGCAGCGGCCGCAGCGTCTCGACCGCGGTGACGATGTCGGCCTCGTCGTCGTAGCGGATGACGAAGGGCCGGAAGTCGGGCGGCGCCGGCATCAGCCACAGGCCCATCTTGGTGACGATCCCGTAGTTCGACTGCGTGAAGATACCGTCGAGATAGGGTCCGTAGCCCCACTTGAAGACCTGCCAGGTGTTCGAGTTGGGCAGCGAGCCCATGCCGGTGCGCAGAAGGCTGGCGTCGGGCAGCACCACCTCCATGCCGCACTGGAACATGAAGTGCTCACCATAGGGCGTGTAGCCGACGCCGCGGTCGACCGTGTTGCCGAGCGGCCCGACGATCGCGGACGGGGCCGGGCACGACAGCCACAGCGGGATCTTGTTGTCCTGGAGGTGGTCGTACATTTGCTGATAGGTGACGCCGGGCTCGACCAGGGCGGTGCACAGGTCGGCATCGACGTCGAGAATGCGGTTCATCCGGCGCAGATCCATCACCACCTGGCCGCGGGTCGCCGGCGCCGCCGATCCGTAGCCGAAGTTCTTGCCGGTCGAGATCGGCCACACCGGCACCTTGTGCTTGTTGCACACGGCGACACAGCGCTGCACCTCCTCGACCGAGCCGGGGCAGATCGCCGCCGACGGGGCGTGCCGCTCGTCGTCGACCGGCAGCATGATCTTGTTGTAGGGCACGAGCCGTTCGGCGGCGGTGATCACGTGGTCGGGGCCGAGGATCGCGCGGTATTCGGCAAGCGCCGTATCGAAGACCTTTTCGGAGACGCCCGCAGGCAATGCGACATACTTGGACATGGAGATGCTCCGAGCGCGGGCGGATCAGCCGGCGACGACGAGAGAGGCGAGGGCGACGTCGCGGCCCGGGCCGCGAGATCCCCGGCCCGCATAGGTGCGGGGCGAGGCGATCGGATCGGGCTGCCAGGAGCCATCGGCGACGCGGCCGAGCAGATCCCCGAGGCGGGCCGGCCAGCCGATCGGGCGGACACTCGCGGCGGGCGTCAGCGCGGTGATGCCGGCGGTGCTGTCCGGCGCGCCGATGCCGGCTTCGGTGACGCTGAAGTCCGCCACCTCGCCGGCCAGCGCGGCGGCGAGGTGGCGGCCGATGCCGCGGCTCGCCGGCAGCACGGTGAGGCGGTGGCGGCTGTGGTGGTCGCCGGTGCCGCCGACGCGGTGGTGGCCGAGCGCCAGCCATGCGGCGGCGCCAGGAAGCATCTGACGGAACAGCACGCCATGCGCCTCCGACACGAGGCCGACGAGCCGGCGGTGCGGCTCCGCGCCGAGCCACGCGGCGGCGGCCACGAGCGACGGCAGCCCGTCAGCCAGCATCACCGGGCCGCCGCGACCGGCGGCGGCCGCGAAGGAGGGGGCGGCTGCGGGATCGACCAGCACCAGCACGTCGGCCGGTGGCCGGGGCGATGGCGCGGGGGATGGACTCGCGGCCGCCCTCGCGGCTTCGGCCAATGCGGAACCAGCCAGTGCGGAGCCGGCCAGTGCGGCGCTGCCGTACAGCGCACCGCCGAGGAGAATGCGACGGGAGATCGTCATTCGTGCAGCCCCGGCGGAAGGCTCTTCGACAGCATCTCGGCGACCTGGCGCAGCGCGCCGTCGTCGATCTCGGTATGGCGGAAGGCCGGCATGGCCTTCTGGCCGTGGCGCACCACGTGCTGGAAGTGGCCGGGATCGAGGCCGCGGCCCTTGATCACCGGGCCGACACCGGAGTCGTGGCAGTTGGCGCAGACCTTGGCGTAGACGTGCTGGCCATTCTTCCATTGCCCGGCCGACTGGGCGGCGGCGGGCGTGGCGCAGGCGAATGCCAGCATGGCGGAGCCGACAGCGAGCATGCGTCGGCGGCCGTGAACGACATGTCGTTCCACGTAGAACCTCCTGGTTGTTTCGTCCCGGTCGAGCTTTTTGTTTTGGCAGCGTTCCGGATGCGGATTTGCAAGGGCAGTGCCACACCGGGAAATGGCGCGAACGAGCGGCATTTCGATCGTGAACGAGGCAATCGATTGTCGGTAAACTGGACACTGTCCGGATTTCGAACAGTCGTGTCCGGGATCTCGCTTCGCGACGTGTCGGCCGTCCTGCGGATCGCTTCGACGTCACTCCGGGGCGCACCGCCAGGCGAACCCGGCCACCAATCCCGAACGCTCCGCTCTCGGCTGGAGTCCGGGTCCGGCGCTCACGCGCCGTCCCGGACTGACGACCAAGGCCATCAGCGCGAACGGCATCACATACGGACGATGGGCTTCACCACCTTGCCGGTCTCGGCGTCGTGGATGGCGTCGTTGATGCGGTCGAACGGATAGAACGTCACGAGCTTGTCGAACGGGAAGCGGCCCTGGCGGAACAGCTCGATCAGCCGCGGCACGAACACGTCCGGGGTCGAATCGCCCTCGATGATCCCGCGCAGCGAACGGCCTGCCGTCATCAGGTGCATGGCGTTGAGGGTGATCTCGGTGTCCAGCGTCGAGGCGCCGAGAATGCCGCACGTGCCGCGCGGTGCCAGACTCTCGATCGCGGTGCGGATCACCCGCGGGATCGCGGTCGTCTCCAGCGCGTAGGTCGTCCCGGTGCCGGTCGCGGCCATGATGGCGGCGATGGCGTCCTGGGTCTTGGCGTCGACCACATGGGTGGCGCCGAGCGTCTGCGCCAGCGCGAGCCGCTGCGCGTTGGTGTCGATGGCCACGATGGTGGTGGCGCCGGCAACCCGCGCCGCCATCACGGCGCTGAGGCCGACCGAGCCGACCCCGAACACCGCGATGGTCTCGCCCGGACGCAGCGCGAACGAGTTGATCACCGCGCCGGCGCCGGTCTGGATGCCGCAGGCCAGCGGCCCGAGAAGCTCGAGCGGCACGTCGTTGCGGACCTTCACGACGTTGCGCTCGTGGCAGAGCGCGTGGGTGGCGAAGGAGGACTGGCCGAAGAAGTTGGCGTGGATGACCTCGCCCCCGCGGCGCAGCGCCGTGCTGCCGTCGTGGCGCACGCCGGCGAAGTTGTGCTGGAAGAAGTCGTGACAGTAGTTCGGCCGGTGCTCGTGACACGAGTCGCAGGAGCCGCACGAGTTGTACGACATGACGACATGATCGCCCGGCGCCACCTTGCCGACGCCGCGGCCGATCGCCTCGACGACGCCGGCTCCCTCGTGGCCGAGCACGATCGGTTGCGGGACCGGGTAGGTTTGGTCCCGCATGGCAATGTCGGTATGGCAGATGCCGGTCGCGACGACGCGGACCAGGATCTCGCCGTCGCGCGGGGCTTCGATCTCGAGGCTTTCCAGCGATAGAGGTGCGGCCGTCGCGCGGGCCACCGCTGCGGTGATCTTCATGAGGACGTTTCCATGACAATGCCGCCTTTGGCCACCCCGAAGCACTCGGTGCGGGCAGGCGTCGCGTTTCGTATGCGTCGGTTGGCTGCAAGGGAGATGCCACATCTTCGTTTTCGAGGTGGAATGCGTGTCGCCTGCATTCGGTGCGATCGGGCCGCGTGCGCGTGTGTCGCAGAACTGGACGATGTCGTGTTTCTGGACAGGCGCTCCTGGGCCTCGGACGTCCGCGTCGAAGACCTGCTCATGCTGTCTGCTTGGTGCCGGATGCCGATCGGTGTGCGTCGACCATCCGGCCCCGCGCGGCGCGCTGGCCGCCGCCCGCCCGTCAGTCGATGGCGTTCATCGCCCTTTCGAGCACGGTGAAGATACGCGGGTCCGACGATTGCGCGACGTTGAAGCGCATGAAGGAGGTCGCCGACTGCGACACGCTGAAGACGTTTCCCGGCGCGACGACCACGTTCTCCTCCAGGCAGCGCTGCGCGATCGCGGCCGAGTCCAGGCCGTCGGGCAGGCGGCACCAGAGATAGAACCCGCCGCGGGGGACGATCCACGGGACGAGGCCGAGCGTCGCCAGCCGGTCCGTCACCTCCTCGCGGGCGCGCAGCAGGCGGCGGCGCACGTCGTCCATGTGTTTTCGGTAGGTGCCGCCGGCGAGGATGCCGACGATCGTCTCGGTCGCGACCGGGCTCGGGCCGCCGAAGCTGGTGGCGACCTGGAGATCGACCAGGCCCTCGATCCACTCCGCTCTGGCCGCGATGTAGCCGCAGCGCAGCGACGCCGACAGCGTCTTGGAGAAGCTGCCGATCTTGATGACGCGGTCCAGGCCGTCGAGAGTCGCCAGTCGGGGCGATGGCGCGGGCTCGAAATCGGCGAAGATGTCGTCCTCCACGATGGTCAGGCCGCGTGCGGCGGCCGCGCCGAGCAGGCGGTGCGCGCTCTGTGGCGAGATCGTCGCGCCGGTCGGATTGTGGAGGGCCGAGTTCGTCAGGTAGAGGCGTGGTGCCTCGTCGGTCACAGCCCGCTCGAAGGCCGACACGTCCGGCCCTGTCGGGGTGAACGGAATGCCGCGGATCGTCACCTGATGGGCGCGCAGCAGGGCCCGGAAATTGAAATAGCAAGGGTCGTCCACCAGCACGGTGTCGCCCGGCCGCAGCAGCAGGCGGCAGACGAGATCGATGGCCTGGGTGCCCGAGCCGGTCAGCATAATGTGCTCCGGCCGGACGGCAAGCCCCTCGTCGGCGAACCGGCCCAGCAGCAGGCGGCGCAGGGCCGGCGAGCCTCGGGTGCCCGCATAGTCGGCCAGCACCGCGCCGTCGGCCCGGCCCATCGCCCTCAGTCCTTTCCGGATCGCCGCCGCGGGCATCCAGTCGGCCGGCAGCCACCCGCATCCCGGCTTCAGGGTCGATGAATCGGCATCCAGGGACTGCCGGGAGACCCAGAACGGATCGATGCTGCGGTCACGCAGCGGCCCCGGTGCGGTCAGCGCCAAGGGCGGGCTATCGGCCCCGGTCACGTAGAAGCCGGAGCCACGGCGGGCCCGGACCACTCCGGCGGCGGCGAGGCGGTCGTAGGCCTCCACCACAGTGGATGGCGACACCCCCATGGTCCGCGCGAAACGGCGCACCGAGGGAAGACGATCGCCTGGCCCCAAGGCGCGGTTGGCGATCTTGGCCCGCACCGCCTCCACCAGCGCCTCGGTCCGCGTCACGGCTTCGTTCCCTTTTGGCTTTCGCTCGATCGTATGGGTAAGCGAGCCCATACAGATTGTCGGAATTGTATGGCAGTGTGGCTGTCGGCTCCAGCCCCCGCTCGCTAGTCTCGACCGGCGACGAGGGGAGGACGCGAATGGAGCGCTCGATGGCGGGGTGGGGCAGCGGCCTCCTGGGCGTCGTCATCTTCAGCGGGTCACTCCCGGCGACGCGGGTGTCGGTCGCGGAGCTGTCGCCGCTGTTCGTCACCTCGGCGCGCGCCGCCGTCGCCGCCGTGCTGGGGGGCGCCTGTCTTCTCGCGCTTCGGCAGGCGAGCCCGGCGAAGTCGGACATCGCGTCGCTGGCGGTCGTCGCGCTCGGGGTCGTGGTCGGCTTTCCGCTGCTGACGGGGCTCGCGCTGTTGCACATCACGGCGGCGCATTCGATCGTCTTCATCGGGCTTCTGCCGCTGGCGACCGCCGGCTTCGGCGTTCTGCGCGCGGGCGAGCGGCCGAGGCCCGCCTTCTGGCTCTTCTCCGGCGTCGGGGCCGCCACGGTAGCGGGGTTCGCGCTGTCGCAGAGCGAAGGCAGTTCCGTGGTCGGCGACGGCCTGATGGTGGCCGCCGTCCTCCTGTGCGGCTTGGGCTATGCGGAGGGGGCGCGGCTGTCGCGCCGGCTGGGTGGCTGGCAGGTGATCTCGTGGGCGCTGCTCGGGTCGCTACCCGTGATGGCCGTCGTCGCCCTCTGCACCGCTCCCACCCGTTGGAGCACGATCAGTGTGCCGGCATGGGTCGGCCTCGGTTATGTGTCGGTCTTCAGCATGCTGGTCGGGTTCATCTTCTGGTATCGCGGGCTCGCCCTCGGGGGCATTGCCGGTGTCGGCCAATTGCAGCTCCTCCAGCCCTTCTTGGGCCTGATCCTGGCGGGGGTGCTGCTGGGCGAGCCGATCGCCTCCACGATGATCGCCGCGACCGTCGTCGTGGTGCTGTGCGTCGGCGGCGCCAAGCGCTTCGCCTGATCTCGGCACACGACCTACGACCTACGACCCACGGCCATCCGCCTGCCGCGCTCGAGCAGGAGGTATCCGAGGCTGCATTGACAGAAAATTTTGTCAATGGGAGCCTGCGGTCATGCAGGACGTCGAGGTCATCGTCGAGCCGGAGGCCGCTGCGGCGGCGCTCGATCCCGTCAAGGCGCGGCTGCTGGCCGAGCTGTCGCGACCCGCCTCCGCGGCGGCGCTGGCGGCGCGGCTCGGGATGCCGCGCCAGAAGGTGAATTACCATCTGCGCGCCCTGGAGGCGCACGGCCTGGTCGCGGTGGCGGAGGAACGCCGCTGGGGCGGCCTCACCGAACGGCGGCTGGTGGCGACGGCGGCCAGCTACGTGGTGTCGCCCGCCGCCCTGGGGCCGGTCGCCTGCGATCCGGACCGTTCGCGCGATCGGATGTCGGCGAGCTACGCCATCGCGGTCGCGGCCCGCGTAGTGCGCGAGCTGGGTGCGCTGTGGCGGCGGGCCTGCCGCGAGCACAAGCGGCTGGCGACGCTCACGCTCGATACCGAGATCCGGTTTCGCTCGGCTGCGGAGCGCGCCGACTTCACGCACGAGCTGACTGCTGCCATCGCCGCGCTGGCGGCGAAGTATCACGACGAGGTCGCGCCAGGGGGACGGCGGCACCGTGTGCTGCTGGTGGCGCATCCGACACCTTCGAAGGAGCGAGAGGACGCGACATGCCACTGAAGAAGACTGCCGCCACCCGTCGGGCCGTCGAGATGGAGATCGAGCTGCCCGGCACGCCGGAGCAGATTTGGCAGGCGATGGCCACCGGCCCCGGCAACGCCGCATGGTTCGTCCCCACCATCATCGAGGAGAAGGTCGGCGGCAGGCTGGAGTTCCAGCTCGGGGGCGGCGCCACCTCGCATGGCGTCGTGACGGTCTGGCAGCCGCCGCACCGCTTCGGCTACGAGGAGCTGGGATGGAGCGGGGAGGCGCCGCCGCTCGCCACCGAGATCGTCATCGAGGCGGCGTCCGGCGGCACCTGTCGGGTGCGGATGGTGCACAGCCTGTTCACCGACCGCGACGACTGGGACAAGGAGATGGAGAGCTTCGAGACCGGCTGGCCGGCGTTCTTCGCCATCCTGCGCCTCTATCTCCGCCACTTCGCGGGCGAGCCGGCCGCGTCGAGCCGGCCGATGGGCGGCTTCGGCGGTGACCCGGCTGCGGCCTGGGCCGAGCTGACGCGGCGGCTCGGGCTCGACGGCGCGCGACCGGGCGAGCGGCGCGACACCGCCGTCGACGGCGCGCCGCAGCTCGCCGGCACGGTGGAGGAGGAGTATCGCATCGGCGATCATCAGGCGCTGATGCTGCGCCTCGACACGCCGGCTCCCGGCATCGCGCTGATGGGCGCGTTCAGCTACGCCGGCAAGTCCCATATCGCCCTCAGCCTCTATTTTTACGGCCGTGAGTCCGCCGCCGTGGAGGCCCGCGAGTCGCCGCGCTGGCATGCGTGGATGGCCGAGCAGTTTCCGTTTACATGATGTCGTCCGGATCGTGCCGCCGACACCGGCCGGTCCTCATGCAGCACGCACCGTCAGGCATCGATCATGATCGTCGTCGACCATCTGCTCGTCGGCTCCCTTGCGGCACTCGGGCCGCGTGCGGTGCCGAGCGGCATCGACAAGCGGCCGGTCTCCGGCCGCATGTGGCTCGGGCGCGAGGGCTTCACGGGCGATGCGCAAGGCGACCTGAAGCATCACGGCGGCCCCGAGAAGGCGGTGCATCACTATCCGTTCGAGCACTACGCGGGCTGGCGCGACGAGATCGGCACGGCGGCGGTGCTGGAGCGGCCCGGTGCCTTCGGCGAGAACCTCTCCACCGCCGGCCTCACCGAAGCCGACGTCGCGGTCGGCGACACCTTCCGGCTGGGTGGTGCGCTGGTGCAAGTGAGTCAGGGCCGCCGGCCGTGCTGGAAGCTGAATCTCCGCTTCGGCGTTTCCGACATGGCGTTGCGGGTGCAGCGGAGCGGCCGCACCGGCTGGTACTACCGTGTGCTCGAGGAAGGGCCGGTGGCGGCCGGCGATGCGCTCGTCCTGGTCGACCGGCTGTCGCCCGAATGGACCCTGACGCGACTGTGGCGCGTGCTCTACGTGGACACGCTGGCGATCGATCAGCTCCGCGCCATGAGCGAGATCGCGCATCTGTCCGAGCCGTGGCGGCAGACCGCGGCCAAGCGGCTCGCCAGCCGTCAGGTCGAGGACTGGTCGCGCCGGCTGGTCGGCGAGGAGGCGCCGCAGCGCGACTGAACGGTTGCGCCGATGTCAGCCGCGCTCGGCCGGCCGCGTCTCCTCGGGATCGGGGGCGCGCAGCCGATAGCCGACGCCGGTCTCGGTCAGCACGTAGCGCGGCCGCTCCGGGTCCGCCTCGATCTTCTGACGAAGCTGCCGCACATAGACGCGCAGATACTGGGCGTCGGTGTAGTCGTCCCACAGATGGCCGAGCAGGAACTTGTGAGTGAGCACCTTGCCGGCGTGCTGCACCAGGAGGCGCAAGAGCTCGTACTCCTTGGGCGACAGCTTGACGTCGCGGTCGCCGATCTTGACCAGCCGGCGGACGAGATCGACGCTGAGATCGCCGAGCCGGAACACCGGCCGCTCGCCCTGCACCTGGAGCTGGTGACGCAGTGCGGTGCGCAGTCGCGCCAGCAGCTCCTCCATGCCGAACGGCTTGGTGACGTAGTCGTCGGCGCCGAGATCGAGCGCCTGGACCTTGCCGGCCTCGTCGTCGCGGCTCGACAGCACCACCACCGGCACGGCCGGCGCGCGCGACCTTATGGTGCGCAGGAGGTCGAGGCCGGCGACATCGGGCAGCCCGAGATCGAGGATCACCAGGCCGGGCCGCTCGGCGAGGCGCTCCAGTGCGGTGACGCCGTCCGGCGCCTCGATGACGTCGTAGCCTTGGGTGCCGAGGCCCATCCGCAGGAGCTTGCGGATCGGCGGCTCGTCGTCGATCACCAGAACCTTCAGGGGCGTGCTCATGCGGCGCTGTCCAGTCGGGCCGGGGCGGGCACCGGCAGCAAGACCGTGAGCACGGCGCCGGAGCGATCGCTCCGGTTGCCGGCCGTGATGGTGCCGTCCATCGCCTCGACGAAGCCGCGCGCGATGGCGAGGCCGAGGCCGGTGCCGGCGCGGACATGGTCGCCCTTGCGGGCCCGGTAGAACTTGTCGAAGACGCGCTCGATGTCGGCCGGCGGGATGCCGGGGCCTTCGTCGATCACCTGGAGCCGGACCCGTCCGTTCTCACGCCCGGCCACGATGTGGACCGTGGTGCCGTCCGGCGCGTATTTGGCGGCGTTGTCGAGCAGGTTGAACAGCACCTGCTCGAACAGCACCGGATCGAGCGCCAGCATCGGCAGGTCGGGGGCGAGCGCCACCTCGATGCGATGGTCGGCGAGGATCTTGGCGGCGCGGCGCAGCGCGCTGCCGACGATCTCGCCGAGATCGTGCAGTGTCGCGTTGGGGGCGATGGCGCCGGATTCGAGCCGGGTCATGTCGAGCAGGTTGGCGATGAAGCGGTTGAGACGTTCGGACTCGTCCACGATGGTGGCGAGCAGGTCGGCCTTCTGGGCGTCGGCGAGCGCGCCGCCGAGGTCGCGCAGCGTGCCGGCGGCACCCAGCACCGCGGCGAGCGGCGTCTTGAGGTCGTGCGAGATCGAGGTGAGCAGGGCCGAGCGCAGCCGATCGGCCTCGATGGTGCGCTTCACCCGGTCCATGTCCTCCACCAGGTTGACCCGCTCGATAGCGAGCGCGCCCTGATCGATCAGCGCATCCAGCAGGCGGCGCTCGTCGGGCGTGAGCAGGGGGCCGGGCTTGTCGCCGTCGATGCCGACCACGCCGATCGGCCCGCGGCCGGTGCGCATGGGCAGGAATAGGCGGGTGGCGCCCGGCAGGGTGTCGGCACCGCGCCCGGCCGGCCGGTCGTTCTGCCAGGCCCAGGTGGCGGCGGCCAGATCCTTGTCGTCCAGCGTGTCCTCGGGGGGATAGCCGGCCTTGACGGCGATGGAGCCGTTCTCGGGCAGCAGCACCACCACCCGCACCTTCAGCATCAGCGCGATCTGATAGGCGGTCGCCCACAGCACGTCGTCCAAGGTGCCGACGCCGGCGAGCTTGCGGCTGAAGCTGTAGAGCTGGGCGGTGTCGCGGGCCCGGTCCTTGGCGGCGATCGCCTGCACGCGGACGCGGGCGGCGACGTTGGACACCAGGATGGCGAGCCCGGTGAAGAAGAAGAACGCCGCGATGTTGGTCGGGTCGGCGATCGTGAAGGTGTGGAGCGGCGGCAGGAAGAAGAAATTGTAGGCGAGCGAGGCGGTGAGGCTGGCCAGCAGCGACGGCAGCAGGCCGTAACGAACCGCGACGCCGACCACCGCGGTGAGGAACACGAGGTCGATGTTCTCGACCCCGAAGAACGGATGGATCAGCTTGCCGATCGCCAATGCCAGGCCGACCGCCGCGAGCGCGACGACGTAGTGCAGCGGATCGAGATCGGCGCGGCGGCGCGCCGACGCCACCGTCTTCTTCGGCACCGGATCGCCGGCCAGGTCGTCGCCGGCGATGACGTGGACGCTGATGTTGCCGGCGCGCCGCACCAGATCGTGCACCACCGAGCCGTGCAGGGCCTCGAACCAGCGCGAGCGGCTCGACTTGCCGACCACGATCTGGGTGATGTTGTTGGCCTGGGCGTAGCGGACGATGTCGTCGGCCGTGCGGGTGTCGCCTTCCGGGACGGTCAGCGCCTCGCCGCCGAGTGCGGTCGCCAGCCGCAGGGTATCGGCGATGCGGTCGCGCGCCACCTCGTCGAGCCGGCGGGTCTCGCGGCCCTCGACATAGATCGCCGTGAAGGGGCCGCGCAGCCGGTCGGAGAGGCGCTTGGCGTAGCGCACCAGGCCGGCGGCGCGCGGGTCCTCGCTGACGCAGACCAGCACCCGCTCACCGGCCGCCCATGGCCCCGGAATGGCGCGCGCCTGCATCTGGGTGAGGAGCTGGTCGTCGACCCGCTCGGCGGTGCGGCGCAGCGCCAGCTCGCGGAGTGCGGTGAGCTTGGCGGGCGAGAAGAAGTGCGCCAGCGCGCGCTCGGCTGTCTTGGGGACGTAGACCTTGCCCTCGCGCAGCCGCTGGATGAGATCGTCGGGCGTGAGGTCGATCAGCTCGACGGCGTCGGCGCTGTCGAACACGGCGTCCGGCACGGTCTCGCGCACCCGCACCCCGGTGATCTGCGCCACCACGTCGTTCAGGCTTTCGATGTGCTGGATGTTCACCGTGGTGTAGACGTCGATGCCGGCGTCCAGCAGCTCCTCGACGTCGAGGTGGCGCTTGGGATGGCGGCTGCCCGGCGCATTGGTGTGCGCCAGCTCGTCGACCAGCGCGAGCTTGGGCCGGCGTGCCAGGATGGCGTCGAGATCCATCTCGGCGAGCTCGTGGCCCCGATAGGAGACGAGCTTGCGCGGGATCACCGGCAGGCCGTCGAGCAGCGCCTCGGTCTCTGGGCGGCCGTGGGTCTCGACGACGCCGATCACCACGTCGACGCCGTCGCGCAGCTTGGCGCGGGCAGCTTGCAGCATCTCGTAGGTCTTGCCGACGCCGGGGGCGGCGCCGACGAAGATCTTCAACTTGCCGGACCGCTCGTCCTCGCGGCGAGCGGCCTCCAGCAGAGCGTCCGGCGACGGCCGTTGCGGGTCGCGGTGGTGGTCGGTCATGAGCGGTCGCACAGGCGGAGCGTCATGACGGCATCATAGCAACGCGACCCGCACCCGTCACCGCACCGCGGCCCCGCTCACGGCCTGGTCGAGCGCCAGGTTGAGGGCCAGCACGTTCACCCGCGGCTCGCCGAACACCCCGAACAGCGGCTCCTCGACGGCCGCCTCGACGATCGCGCGGACACGGTGCTCGGGCAGGCCGCGGGCGGTCGCCACGCGCGGCACCTGGAACAGCGCCGCGGCCGGCGAGATGTGCGGATCGAGCCCGCTTCCCGAGGCGGTGACGAGATCGATCGGCACCGGCATGCCGGGGTTCTCCCGGCGCAGCGCCTCGACATCGGCGGCGATGCGCTCGGAGAGCGCCTTGCTGGTCGGCCCGAGATTGGAGCCCATCGAGTTGGCGGCGTTGTAGGGGCTCGGCACCGTCTTGCTCGCGTCGGCGGGGTCGGCCCCGGTGGTGGCCGACGGGCGGCCGCGGAAGTAGCGGTCGCTGGTGAACGCCTGGCCGACATTGGCGGCGCCAACGACCACACCGTCGCGGACGACGAGGCTGCCGTGCGCCTGGTCGGGAAACACGGCGCCGGCGAAGCCGGTCATCGCCAGCGGATAGGCGAGGCCGGTGATGACGGTGAGCGAGACGGCGAGGATCAGGGCCGGGCGGAGTTCGCGCAGCATGAGTGTGCCTCCTCAGGCGAGACCGAGTGCGACGATCGCCATGTCGATCGCCTTGATGCCGATGAACGGGGTGACGACGCCGCCGAGGCCGTAGACCAGCAGGTTGCGACGCAGCAGCGGGCCGGCGCCGATCGCCCGATAGCGCACGCCCTTCAGCGCCAGCGGGATCAGCGCCACGATGATCAGGGCGTTGAACACGATGGCCGACAGGATGGCGCTCTGTGGGCTGGCGAGCCCCATGATGTTGAGGACGCCGAGTTGCGGATACACGGCCACGAAGATCGCCGGCAGGATGGCGAAGTACTTGGCCACGTCGTTGGCGATCGAGAAGGTAGTCAGCGCGCCGCGGGTCATCAGGAGCTGCTTGCCGATCTCCACCACCTCGATCAGCTTGGTCGGGTTGGAATCGAGGTCCACCATGTTGCCGGCCTCGCGGGCCGCCTGGGTGCCGGTGTTCATGGCGACGCCGACATCGGCCTGGGCGAGGGCGGGGGCGTCGTTGGTGCCGTCGCCGCACATGGCGACGAGCTTGCCCTTGGCTTGCTCCTCGCGGATCAGCCGCAGCTTGTCCTCGGGCGTCGCCTGCGCCAGGAAGTCGTCGACACCGGCCTCCGCCGCGATGGCGGCCGCCGTCATCGGGTTGTCGCCGGTGATCATCACGGTGCGGATGCCCATGCGGCGCAGCTCGGCGAAGCGCTCGCGGATGCCGCCCTTGACGATGTCCTTGAGCTGGATGACGCCGAGCAGGCGGCCGTCCTTGGCGACCGCGAGCGGGGTGCCGCCCGCCTTGGCGATCTCCTCGGCGATCGCATTGATCTCGCGCACCGCATCGGCGCCTAGCCGCGGCCGCAGCGCCTGGGCGACGTTGCCGCCGGTGTCGACCGGCGGGCTGTCGAGGAACGCGATGACCGAGTCGACGGCGCCCTTGCGGACCCACGAGGCGCCGACCTCCATGCCGCTCATCCGGGTGTTAGCCGAGAACGGGATGGAGCGGCCGCGCAGCTCGGCGAGATCGCGCCCGCGGATGCCGTACTTCTCCTTGGCCAGCACCACGATGGATCGGCCTTCGGGCGTCTCGTCGGCCAGCGAGGCGAGCTGTGCCGCATCGGCCAGCTCCTGCTCGGAGACCCCGCGCAGCGGCCGGAAGGCGGTCGCCTGGCGGTTGCCGAGCGTGATGGTGCCGGTCTTGTCGAGCAGCAGCGTGTCGACGTCGCCCGCCGCCTCGACGGCGTGGCCCGACATGGCGAGCACGTTGAAGCGCACCAGCCGGTCCATGCCGGCGATGCCGATCGCCGACAGGAGCGCCCCGATGGTGGTGGGAATGAGGGTGACGAACAGCGCCGCCAGCACCACGAACGGCACGGTGCCGCCCGCATAGGCGACGAAGCTCGGGATGGTGGCGACCGCGAACACGAAGATCAGCGACAGCCCGGCCAGCAGGATGTTGAGGGCGATCTCGTTCGGGGTCTTCTGGCGCGCCGCGCCCTCGATCAGCGCGATCATCCGATCGAGGAACGAGGAGCCCTTGGCGGCCGTGATCTTCACCACGATGCGGTCGGAGATCACCGTGGTGCCGCCGGTGACGGCGGAGCGGTCGCCGCCCGACTCGCGGATCACCGGCGCGGATTCGCCCGTGATGGCCGCCTCGTTGACCGAGGCCATGCCCTCCACCACCTCGCCGTCGCCGGGAATCAGGTCGCCGGCCTCGACCACGACGAGATCGCCGGGCGACAGCTCCTCGGCCCACACCATCTCGAACAGCTCGGTGTTGCCGGGCACCAGGAGGCGCTTTGCCTTGGTGCGGGTGCGGGTCTCGCGCAGCGAGTCGGCCTGCGCCTTGCCGCGGCGCTCGGCGATCGCCTCGGCGAAGTTGGCGAACAGCACCGTGAACCATAGCCACAGCACGATCTGAAGCGTGAATCCGATGCCGGCGGCGCCGGCCACGAGGTCACGCACCAGCAGCAGCGAGGCCAGAACGGCGACGATCCAGACCACGAACATCACCGGATTGGTGATCAGGGCGCGGGGATCGAGCTTGCGGACCGAGGCGCCGATGGCCGGCGCTACGGTCTTCCAGTCGAGCAGCGTCGAAGCAGGGACGCGCTTGCGGAGGGTCGAGGAGTCCATGGGGATTGCTCCGGGGGTAGGCGATCAGAACAGCTCGCCGGCCCGCATGGCGAGCTGCTCGACGATCGGGCCGAGCGCCAGGGCCGGGAAGAAGGTGAGGCCGCCGACGATCAGGATGACGCCGACGAGGAGGCCGATGAACAGGCCGCCGGTGGTGGGGAAGGTGCCGGAGGATTTCGGTACCGTCTTCTTGGCTGCGAGCGAGCCGGCGATCGCCATCGCCGGAACGATGACGAGGAAGCGGCCGATCAGCATCGCGAGGCCGCCGGTGACGTTGTAGAACATCGTGTTGCCGGTGAGCCCGCCGAACGCCGAGCCGTTGTTGGCGGTCTGCGACGAGTAGGCGTACAGCACCTCGCTGAAGCCGTGCGGGCCGGCATTGCCCATCGAGGCCACCGCGGAGGGGATCGCCACCGCGAGCGCCGTGAAGCCGAGGATCGACAGTGGCAGGCACAGGATGGCCAGCATCGCCATCTTGACCTCGCGGGCCTCGATCTTCTTGCCGACATACTCGGGCGTGCGGCCGACCATCAGCCCGGCCACGAAGATGGCGATGACGACGAACAGCAGCATGCCGTAGAGGCCGGCGCCGACGCCGCCGATGATGATCTCGCCGAGCTGCATGTTGAACAGCGGGATCAGCCCGCCGAGCGGGGTCAGCGAGTCGTGCATGGCGTTGACGGCGCCGCACGAGGCCGCGGTGGTGACCACCGCGAACAGCGCCGTCATGGCGAGGCCGAAGCGGACCTCCTTGCCCTCCATGTTGCCGCCGGCGACGCCGAGCCCGTCGAGAATGCCGGTGCCGGCCGCCTCGGCCCAGTACACGATGGTGACGCCGGCCAGGAACAAGAGTCCCATGGCGGCGTAGATGGCCCAGCCCTGGCGCTGATCGCCGACCATGCGGCCGAACACGTTGGTGAGCGCCGCACCGATCACGAAGATCGACACCATGTGGATCAGGTTGGTGTAGGTGCTCGGGCTCTCGAACGGATGCGACGCATTGGCGTTGAAGAAGCCGCCGCCGTTGGTGCCGAGATGCTTGATCATCATCTGCGAGGCGACCGGCCCCTGGGCGATCACCTGCTTGGCGCCTTCGAGCGTCGTCGCCTCGACATAGGGGTCGAGATTCTGCGGCACCCCGAGCGCGATCAGCGCCACGGTGCCGACGATGCAGATCGGCAGCAGCACGTAGAGCGTCGCGCGGACGAGATCGACCCAGAAGTTGCC
Source organism: Rhodoplanes sp. P11 (assembly GCF_964266735.1). Classification (NCBI taxonomy): domain Bacteria; kingdom Pseudomonadati; phylum Pseudomonadota; class Alphaproteobacteria; order Hyphomicrobiales; family Nitrobacteraceae; genus Rhodoplanes; species Rhodoplanes sp. P11. The sequence goes on along the minus strand of NZ_CAXWGY010000021.1, from coordinate 348,756 downwards.
GACCGAGCGGGCCGAGGCGCGGGCGAAGCCGCGGATCAGCGCCACCGCGATGGCGATGCCGGTCGCCGCCGAGACGAAATTCTGCACCGTCAGGCCGGCCATCTGGCTGAGATAGGAGAGGGTGCTCTCGCCGCCGTAGTTCTGCCAGTTGGTGTTGGTGAGGAAGCTCGCCGCGGTGTTGAAGGCGAGATCGGGCGCCACCGCGCCCATCTCCTGCGGGTTGAACGGCAGGACGCCTTGCAGCCGCAGCAGCCCGTAGAGCAGCACGAAGCCGGCGATGTGGAACAGCAGCATGGCGATCGTGTAGGTCAGCCAATCCTGCTCGCGCCGCTCGTCGACGCCGCCCATGCGGTACAGCGCGATCTCGATCGGGCGCAGCACCGGCGAGAGCGGTGTCCATTCGTTGTTGAAGACGCGCGTCATGTACCAGCCGAGCGTCGGGACCAACGCCGTGATGATGACGCAGAAGGTGAGAATCTGAATCCAGCCGATGAGGGTCATGGTGCCGCTCTCAGAACCGCTCGGGCTTCAGCAGGGCGTAGCCCAGGTAGAGAAGGAGGCCGGCGGCCACGAGCGCGCCGAGCGTGTAGTCGATGATCATGGGTGTCCTCAGAGGCGCTCGCAGAAGGTGGCGTAGCCGATCGACAGGACGAGAAAGCCGAGGCCGATCGTCAGCATCGTGATGTCCAGCATGGGGTCTCCTTGCCGCCGGGACGAACCGGACGGGCCAGCACGAAACGCCGGGCGAGCGGCCCGGCGCGGTCCGGGCGTGCGGACCCGGGGCTGCCGAGACCTGACATCCGGCCCATAGGTTTTCGAGACGGGCCGGCGGCTGCGTCCGTAGGAATTCCATAAGTGATGCGGTCACGCGGTGCGCCCGCCCGACGGGTGCCTATGGGGCCGCTATGTGGAGCAGGGGGTGGCCGTCTCGAATTCCTATCGAGAGAGCGTCATCTCGACACCGAGCCGCCGCGGGGCGGCGGACAGGTGGCGCAGATGGTGGCGCAGATGAGACGGACATTCGAACAATTTGCCGAACCGCGGTCGATGCTCGACGGCCGCACGCTGCACGATCTCGGTGCCGCGGTGACGGTGCGCTGGGCGCTCGCGAGCGTCTTGGCGATGGCGACCGGGCTGCTGCTGCTGGTGGGGGCGGCGACCCCGCCCGCCTTCGAGGCGTGCCGCAGCCTGATCGATGGCGACGAGCGGCTCGCCTGCTACGACCGGGTGGCCGACCAGCAGTCCGCAGGGCCCGCCAAGGGAGCGACGGCGCCGCCGCTGCCCGGCCGGCCGTGACGGGGAGGATCACCCGGGCAATCCCGGATTCGCACTAGTACGAAGCGGGCTCGTCCCAATTCTCGCGCGGCGGCCGGGATGATCCACTTGCACGCTGAAGTGGATGACGCAGGCCGCGAGGGGACCGACGACATGCCGATCCTGAGGCGAGCAGGTGCCGCGACAATGGCGGCCGGCGATGATCGCCCGGCTGGCGCCCGATGGGGCCGCGGCCTGCTGGCGCGACGCCCGACGACATCGGGGAGCGCACGGCTTCCGACCTCGACCGAACGGGTGCGCGGCGTCGTCGCGCAATGCCTCGACGTGGCGCGGCGATTGGCCGTCGACCTGATCGATCCCTATCGGCCGGAGCTGCACTACATGCGCGGACCCGGGCCGCGCTGGCGCGCCAAGCACGGCTGTGCCCGCTTCTGTGCGGGCGACTGACCTGCCGCCACGCGGGACTTGCCGCCAAGCGGGACCCGGCCGGGCTAGCCCTGGTTTGGCGGCGGGTTCTCGTCGTTCCGTGCACAATTTGTTTGCAACTCGGCCGCAATACTTCGCCACGTAGGTCTTCGGACCGATCAGGAGTATTCATCTTGCGAATGCCATCGCGCCAGCGGGGCGACGGGCTTCCGCCGGCGACGCGCAAGACCATTCTGGTCATCGACGACGACGTCGCCCGCCGCGCCATCCTGTGCAGGATCGCCGATCTGTTCGGTTTCGCCGCCATCGGGGCGGCGACGCTGGACGATGCCGAGGTGCTGCTCGGCTCGCACCGATTCGACTGCATCACGGTGGATCGTCGATCGGGATCATGGTCCCGGATCGATGGGCTGGACCCGACCCTGGCGGCTGCCGCGGTGGTGGACGTGTCCGAGATCGCCCGGGCGTTGACGGGCGACGTGACGGCGATCGGCGAGCGCGAGCCCGAGTCTCGCGTGCGGCGGGTTCGCCCGACATCTTGAGCGGCGCAAATCCAGCCGTGCGATCGCTGCAACGCTGCATCGCACAGCGACGCGAGGCCGCAGTGGTATATTGGTCCCGAACGATCGTCGACTCGTTATCGTTTCACGATCGTCGGAGTGGCCGGCATTTTTGTCGGCCGATTGATGCGGCAATCCGGGTGGCCACGGCCGCCCGGAGTTTCAGGAGGCTCGGAATGACGGATTCCGAGGATCGGAGCGCGGCGGGAGACACTGAACCCAGCCGGCGCTCCATGGGAGTAGCGCCCCATTCGGGCGACGATTCCGACGCGCCGTCGGGACGCCCTCGCTCCCGTGCGACCAGCGACATGGCCCGTCGCGTGCTCGACATGGTGGCGGACGAGATCGTCCGGCGGCTCAAGCGCCGATTCCCCGATGGACCGCTTCCCGGCAATCGGCGGCGGCAGCGCGGCGACGGCTCGACGGTGCCGGGTTGGCGCAGCGAGGCCAAGCAGGTCTCGCCGGCGAGCGGCCGCAACATCATCCTGCTGAAAGCATTCCGGCGCCGGCGCGAGCGCAGCTGACCGGCGGTTCCGGCCGTGACGAGCCGCGCGGGCGGTTCGGTCGGGCGAGACGTTCAAGGCGGGTCCTTCGAGGCGAGTTCCTCAAGGCGGAGCGGTGTCGCACGATGTCGCGGCTCCCGCTGCCGGCGCAGGGTGTAGCGCGACGAGATGGCGGCACACCGCCCGCAGCGACGTGGCGGCGATGTCGGGACGGCCGAAGTCGATCATCATCCGGGCCGCGATGACCCGCATCGGCACGTCCACCATGATGGTGACGCCGTCCGAGAGGCCCGCGTCCGGCTCCGCGCGGACTCGGCCGACCCGCGTTCCGAACCGCTCCAGCAGTCGACCGAACGCCTCGTCGAAGGCGGCGATCGCGGCGCGCGCGCCGTCCCGATCTCCAGCCGTGAGGGCCGCGATCGCGGCGCGGTTGTGGGTCTCGGCGGCCCCGATGGCCGCCACATAGGCCGAGGTCTCGTCGGCTGTGGGATCGCCCCGGTCGGGCATTGCGGGCGCAGGCGCCGCGGCGGCCGGCACCGCGGCGGTGACGGCGACCGGAAGCGGCGCCATCACGACGGCGAGCATGACGGCGAAGAAGCCGATCGAGCGGACGATCACCGGAACGGGTCGGGGCATCGGGATCGGCTCCGGAGCAAGGGCAGCGGACGAGGGTCGCGCGCGACGTGGCCGCGGCGCCCTCATCATAGCGACGGGGCGGGCGGCTTGCGCGCGCGTTCGGGGCCATGGTGAACACGGCGTCATGGCCGCCGGGCGGTGCGGCGGCGCCGTCAAGCGGTGGGCTGCGTCTGGTCCTGCGACGGGTCTTGCAACTGGCCCTGCAAGCGGGCCAGCTCGGAGCCGATGGTCCTGTAGAGATGGCGCAGCGCCGCAATCTTGGCCTGGTTGATGAAACGAGCCTCGGCCGGCGCCGACGGCCATCGTCCCGGCAGATCGAGATCGGCGAGCGGAACGTGAAACTCGAACCACAGCGTCGCCGTGCCCATGTCGAGCCGGTCTGCGTAGCGCGCGTGCACCGCATTGTCGGAAACCAAGGTGGTGGCGACCAAGTCCATGGCGACCTCCCCAGCCCGACTATTTTAGCCCAAGGCCGATAGTGCTCAAGAGTGGCGAAACAAAAAGCGACACGCCCGGCGCACCGGCCCGGGTCTGGGGGCCGGGCGGCCTCAGCCGCCCTGGCGCAAGCGGGCCAGCACCTTCAGGCCCGCATAGCCGTCGACCTCCAAGCCGGCCTTGCGCTGGAAGGCGGCGACCGCCCGCATGGTGTCGCGGCCGACCCGGCCGTCGGTGCCGTCGGTGTCGAAGCCGAGCGCCGTCAGCCGCCGCTGGATCTCCTGCACCTCGCCGAGCGTCGGGGTGCGCTCGCTGCCGGGGAAGCGCTGCACGAACGGACCGTTCCCGCGCAGGCGGTCGGCCAGGTGGACGATGGCGAGCGCGTACGAGAAGGCCGGATTGTACGAGTAGATCGACTGGAAGTTCCGCCCGATCGCGAAGGCCGGGCCGCCCGCCACCGGCACGGTGAGCCGCACCTGGTGGGCCGGCGACGCGAAGGCAGCCCCGTCGGCGCGGGTGACGCCGAGCTCCGACCATTGGGCGTAGGACCGATAGGTCTTGCCGTCGGCGAGCCGCGCGTTGAAGCCGGCCGGCAGACGCACCTCGCAGCCCCAGCTCTCTCCTTGCTGATAGCGGCCACGCTGCAACAGATAGCGCGCGGCACCGGCCAGCGCGTCGTCGGGGCGCCCGAACGGCGAGATGCGGCCATCGCGGTCGAAGTCGACGCCCATGTTCAGCCACACCTCCGGCATCCACTGGGTGTGGCCCATGGCGCCGGCCCACGACCCGATCATTTGCCGCGGGTCGCCCCAGCCGCGATCGATGATGACGAGGGCGTTGAGCAGCTCCTGCTCCCAGTAGGCGCGGCGCCGCGGCTCGCCCCAGGCGAGGGCCGCGAGGGCCGGCAGCACGGGGCGCATGTATTTCGGATTGTCGATGACCTCGCCGTAGCTCGACTCGATGCCCCACACCGCCATCACGATGAAGCGGTCGACCCCGTAGTCGCGCTCGATGCGGTCGAGCAGGGCCTTCTGCTCGGCGGCGCGCTGCTGTCCGGTGATGATCCGCCAGTCGGAGACACGACGGTTCAGATACTGCCACAGCGCCTCCTGAAACTCGGGCTGGGCGCGTTGCAGGGCGTAGACGCCGGTGTCGGGCTTCAGCCCGTTCATCACCCGGTCGTAGGTCGCCTCCGAGATGCCGCGGCGCAACGCCCGTGCCTTGAAGGACGCGCGCCATTGGTCGAACGAGGTCGCGGCACTCTGGGCCGCGGCGGGAGCCGGCGCGAAGCCGGCCACGAGGGTCGCGGTGCCGGCGGTCAGGAGTGTCCGGCGGGTGAGGGCGGTCGGCGATCCGGCACGGCGCAAGCGAGGGTCTCCCGAACGAGTCGTGCGCGAAGCTAGAGCATTTTCCGGCGAAGTGGGACCCGGTTCATCGAGCCCGATGATGGCAGAGGCCCGACGTTCTGGCGACATCCGTCGGCGCGCCGCCAGCCCACGGCGGACGGCCCGCAATCACTCGGAAATTCCTTCGGGCGAAAAATCGGCGCAAAATCTAGCTATAATGGTATTATAGTGATCATAGTAAGGTCAGTATCGTCCATACCTGCTTTATTGCATCCAACTGTCTAGCCGGAAATCTGTTCTTAACCGCAGCGTGCGCGTCTATTGGCGTGGCAATTGGAATGGCCGGGACCCCAACCATGTCGGTACGTACCTTTCGCGTCAGCCTGCAACTGAAAATTGCGGCGATCGGGGCCATAGGTTTGCTCGGGTTGTGCTTCGTCGGGGGCTTTTACATACTCGGGGCTCGGACCCAGGCGGAGCACGAGGCGGCGGCCGACCAGGCCAATGCGGCCGCGGCCCTCGCCGGCGAGGTGGCCGGCTCGCTGTTCCAGGCGCGCGACGCCGAGAAGGAGTTCATGCTGACTGGCGACGAGGCGCGGCTGCGCGACCAAGCCCAGGCGTTCGCCAAGATGGTGGCCGGCACCAGGGATCTCCAGACGCGACTGGCCCAGATGGGGCAGGCCGAGCTGGCCGAGAAGGCCGGCAAGGCCCGCGAGGGCATGGACCGTTACGCCGGCTATTTCGGCAAGACGGTCGAGGCCAAGCGGGTGATGGGCCTGAGCGGCGACAGCGGACTGGAAGGTGCCCTGCGCACCAGCGTGCGGCAGATCGAGAGCGAGCTCGACAAGTTCGACGACGCCAGGCTGGTCGCCGGCATCCATCCGGTGCGCCGTTACGAGCGCGAATACATGCTGCGTCAGGACGGCCTGTCGCAGGCCAACTTCAAGAAGGCGCTCGGAGAGTTCGTCAGCGCCTTCCAGACCGCCAGCCTGCCCGGCGCGACCAAGAAGCAGATGATCGACCGGCTCACGGTCTATCAGCGCGACTTCAACGAGTGGGTCAAGGCGGCCGAGGCGGTCGAGCTGGCCTCGACCCTGACCAAGGTCGAGTACGGGATCGTCGCTCCCGCGGTCCAGCAGATCAAGGAGGCGGTCGAGACGCTGCGCGACGCGGCGCTCGCCAGGACCGCCGAGGCGCGCGAGGAGACGCGGCGCGAGATCCTGATCGCCATCGCGGTGGCGTTCGTGGCGGTCGCCGGCATCGGCTTTCTGATCGGCTCCAGCCTGTCACGCCCCCTGAAGGCGATGACCAAGGCGATGCGCGAGCTCGCCGACGGCCATATGGAGGTCGCCCTGCCGGGACTCGGTCGCCGTGACGAGATCGGCGAGATGGCCAAGGCGGTGGAGCGGTTCAAGGTGGTGGCGGTCGAGAAGGCCGAGCGCGACGCGCAGGAGCGCGAGGCCGCCGCCCGCGAGGCCGCGGCCGAGCGCAAGACCGAGATGGCGCGGCTGGCCGACGGCTTCGAATCGGCGGTCGGCAACATCGTCGGCATGGTGTCGTCGGCGGCGACGCAGCTCGAGACCGAGGCGCGTCGGCTGACCGCGACAGCGGAGACCACTCAGCGTCTGTCCAACACCGTCGCCAGCGCTTCCACCCAGGCGTCGTCCAACGTTCAGACGGTCGCCTCGTCGGCCGAGGAGCTGGCCGCCTCGGTGGCCGAGATCGCCCGCCAGGTGCAGGAGTCGAGCAGCATCGCGGCCCAGGCGGTCGAGCAGGCCGAGCGCACCGACACCCGGATCAACGAGCTGTCGAAGCTCGCCAGCCGCATCGGCGACGTCGTCAAGTTCATCACCGCCATCGCCGAGCAGACCAACCTGCTGGCGCTCAACGCGACCATCGAGGCCGCGCGCGCCGGCGAGGCCGGCAAGGGCTTCGCCGTGGTGGCCCAGGAGGTGAAGGCGCTGGCCGCCCAGACCGCCAAGGCGACCGACGAGATCTCGGCCCAGATCACCGGCATGCAGGCCGCCACTGCCGACTCGGTCGCCGCCATCAAGGAGATCGGCCGCACCATCACGCGCGTCTCGGAGATCGCCGCCGACATCGCCACCTCGGTCGAGCAGCAGGGGGCCGCCACGTCGGAGATCGCCCGCAACGTCCAGCAGGCGGCGCGCGGCACCACCGAGGTCGCCAACAACATCGTCGACGTCAGCCGCGGCGCCAGCGAGACCGGCTCGTCGTCCACCCAGGTGCTGACCGCGGCCAACTCGCTGTCGCGCGAGAGCGAGCATCTCAGGCTGGAGCTGGAGGAGTTCCTGCGCACCGTGCGGGCGGCCTGACCCCGCCTCACGGGCGGCCCGAGGCCGCAGCCCTGGAGATCGTGGTCGAGGCGCCGCCCGCGGGCGGCGCCTTTTCGTTGCGGGCGGTCCCGGCACACGGAGGCGCCGGCGAAGCCATCCCTCACGCGGTGGGATCACGCGGTGCGGATATAGTCGCGCAGGGCGTTGGATTCCTGCTCCATCTGCTCCAGCCGCGACTTGACCACGTCGCCGATCGACACGATGCCGATCAGGCGATCCTGCTCCACCACCGGGACGTGGCGGAACTTGCCGTCGGTCATCTGCTGCATCAGCTCGCCGATGGTGTCCTGCTGGCCGCAGGTGACGACCCTGCGGGTCATGATGTCGGCGACCGACGTGTCCAGAACGGCGACGCCGCGCTGGCCCAGAGCCCGGACGATGTCGCGCTCCGACACGATGCCGATGGTGCGGCCCTCGGCGCCGGTCACCACCAGCGCGCCGATGCCACGCTCGGTGAGCGTCTTGGCGGCGATCGCCACGGTCGCGGTCGGATCGATGGTGACGACGGAGCTGCCCTTGCGGGCGAGAATCGTCTTGACGGTCACGTCAGCCTCCCTTGTCGCCCGCCCTACGGGCCGGCGCACTTGCTGTTGACCGGCCGTCGGTGGGGGACCGAGCGACAAGTCGAGAGGCTGTCGTCCGGTTCCGCGCCGCGTGCGGCCGATGCCGGATCATCGGCCGTTTCGCAGGGTGCGGCAAGTCGTCCACACGGGCGACAGCGGTGGGGGGGCGGAGGAGGCGGGCCGACGCGCGGCGATCAGCGCATGCCGCCGTCGAACCGCACCGGGTCGAACAGCGGAAACAGCAGCAGGCCGGCCAGGAAGCCGCCGATATGGGCCTGCCAGGCGACCGGCTGGTCGACGCCCAGCATGCCGACCGAGCCGATCCCGAACAGGATGTTCAGGCCGAACCAGACCAGCAGGAAGGCCAGGATGCGCGGATCGCGCAGGGCATCGAGGAGTGGCGCCGCGGGAACCAGGTAGGCGGTGGCATCGGTGTTGCGGAACACCCCGAGCGGGCCGCCGACCTGGAATACGAAGCGAATCGCCGCCGCCATGAAGCCCGAGATGGCCGCCGAGGCGCCGATCATCGGCAACAGCTCGGGCCCGTGGGTGACGAGATGTAGGGCCGCGCCGGCCGCCGCGGTGGCAGCGAAGAAGGCGAGGAATCGTCCGGTGCCGAACCGACGCGCCACCGCGCTGCCGAACGGCAAGAGCCACAGCACGTTGACTCCGAGATGGGTGAGGTCGCCGTGGATGAAGGCGTAGGTCACGAAGGTCCACAGGTCGGCCGGCAGGCCACCCGGCAATGCCGCCTCGATCGCCGGCAGGCCGCCGTAGCGGGCCGGGATGAAGGCGAACAGCAGCAGGAAGTCGAGCTTCCCGGCCGGTGTCAGCACCAGCTCGCGGACCACATGGACGAGGCCGAACACCGCGATCATGCCGGCGATCACGGTCGGCAGGTTGAGAATCGGCTCGGCGCGTCGCGACATGGAGTCCCTGGGTGGCCCGCTCTGATAGGACGTGCATGGGCGGCCCGCAAGCGCGCTGCACATCGGGTTTCGGCGACTTGGTCGTGTGGATTGGCAGGAAGCGCGGTCAATTCCTTGAATTCGGCCACGTTCCGCCCGTTCGGCGCGACCGATATCGCGCCCTTCGAGGGATCGGGGGGAGGGGCCGTTAACCTTGATCGACGGTAAAGGACCCGTCTGGCCACCGCGACGGGCTATGACGGCACGCAGGCTGCTCGGTGGCGGCTACGATGGCGGCGAACAGCGCCCGCCGTTCCGAATCCGGACAGAGTCGTCCGGCCAGCACAGGTGCGGAGGCGGACCGAGCCCCATGAAGCACGCGGCCAGTCGCGAGCTGTTTCGATACTGGACGACGCTGCGCGGCGTCCGGCGCGCGCCCGAGCGCGACGAGATCGATCCGGCGGCGCTCCGCAAGGTGCTGGGCGACAGCTTCATTCTCACCTTCGACCGCAATGCCGGCCACCCGGTGCGACTCGCCGGCACCCGGCTGTGCGGCCTGTTCGGTCGCGAGCTGAAGGGATCGGCCTTCACCGGGCTGTGGGAGCCGGTGAGCCATCCGCTGATCGGCTCGCTGATCGCCGAGGTCGCCGACGAGGCGGCCGGGCTGGTGATCGGTGCCCATGGGCTGACGCAGCACGAGCCGCCGCTGCCGCTCGAGGTCGTTCTCCTGCCGCTCGCTCACCGGGCCTCGCTGCACGCCCGCCTGCTCGGGGTGCTGGCGCCGCTCCAGGTGCCGTACTGGCTCGGCATCGAGCCGGTGCGCAGCCTGCGCTTCGACACGTTCCGCAACCTGGCGCCCACGCTGGCGCCGAGCCTGATTCCCGCCGTGCGGCCGGAGGTCCGGCGCCCCCATTTGGTGGTGCTGGAAGGCGGACGCCGGGGTTGATGATCGCTCCTCCACAACCGCCGGCCCGGTTCGGTCGCAAGCGCGCGTTAACGCTCCCGCCATAAGGTCGTCGGATCGGACCTGTGGAGTGAGACAATGGCATTGGCGGAGCGCAGGCCGAGCCTGCTGGCCCTGGCGGACGAGCGCCGGCGGTTCCAGCGCGTCACCGTCAACCTGCTCGGGCGCTACATGCTGACCGACCGGCGGGAGTATCCCTGCCAGGTGGTCGACATGTCGCCGGGCGGCCTCGCCATGATCGCCCCGGTCAGCGGCCATGTGGGCGAGCGGGTGGTGGCCTATGTGGACCATGTAGGGCGCCTCGAAGGGGTGGTCACCCGCGTGTTCGCGACCGGCTTCGCGATGACGTTCTCGGCGACCGCGCGCAAGCGCGACAAGCTCGCCGCCCAGCTCACCTGGCTCGCCAACCGCCACATCCTCGATCTGCCGGAGGATCGCCGCCACGGCCGCTTCGTGCCGAAGACCCCGGTGACCCAGGTGGTGATGCCGAACGGCCTCAATGTGAGCTGCCGAATCATCGACGCCTCGCTGTCGGGCGTCGCGGTCGCCACCGACCAGCGTCCGGCGGTCGGCGCCTTGGTGACGGTGGGCAAGATCCAGGGCCGGGTGGTGCGCCACCTCGACGAAGGCTTCGCGATCGAGTTCACCCGGCTGCAACACCCCGACTTCATCGAGGACGGCCTGCGGCCCTGACCGGCCCGCCGAGGCGCAGACGTCTGCGCTCGACTCCGCGAGAGGCGAGACTGGGCTCCCCTGTGGCCCGGCCGCGCGGCCCTGCCACGCGGTCCTGACGCGCTGCTCTGCGGGTTTTGCATGGCGGCCGCCCGCCGGCCCGGAACACCCGGCCGAGCCGCCATCCCCTCATCCCCATTGGACAAATCAGCAGCGGCCGAGTCGCTCAGGCGCTCGATCAGCCCATAACTGGTCCAACCAGATAGAGAGTCTGGTTGTCCGGATTGGCTTGATTGGCGCCAGTTCCGGCGTATCATGATGCTGTCATGTCTAGTCTGGTTGGACCAGAGAGCGACAGCCCGCACCGAGTCGATGCCGTCGCCCAGCAGTTGATCGAGCAGCTCCGGCTGAAGGCTGGGCGGCTGCCCGGCGAGCGCCAGCTCGCCGCGCAGCTCGGATGCAGCCGCAACACGATTCGCGAAGCGCTGGCTCGATTGCGCGACCGTGGCCTGGTGGATGTCCGGCCCCGCCGTGGCGCCTATGAGGCGACGCGCGCGGGGGCTGCGACTCGCGCCGCTCCAAGCCCGGAGCAGGCCCTGCTGGCGCTCCAGTTGGTTGGACCAGAGGTGGCCCACCTGGTCGCCGGCCGCTTCGACGACGCCTATGTGGAGCGCCTGGAGGAGATCACCTCGGATCTCAGCCGCGCGCTGCTCGACCGCGATGCCGGCGCGGCGGGCCGCCGCCTGGTCGAGTTCTACATCGAGCTCGCCCGCCTGGCCGGCAACAGCTATCTGCACCAGGTGCTGGTCGCGGTCGCGACCGACGAGGCGCTGGTGTCGAGCCCGGAGCCGGCGCCGGAGCAGCGCGCCGTCGAAGCCTTCTTCACCCAGCATGTGGATGTGCTCCAGGCGCTCCGGCGCGGTGATCGCCGCCGGGTCGGCCGGCTGGTGGAGCGCTGCATCCACGCCTGGGCGAGCCTGGTTCACCTCACGCCGAGCGCCACGCCGGCCGACCGGGGAGGGGCGACATGAGGCCGTCGTCCGACCCCCGTGCCGTCCGCGCCGCCCGCGCCGAGATGTCCGGCGGCCCGTGCCGCCGCGCTCGCGCAAGCTCGCCGACCCTCGCGAAGACCCCCGCATCCATCCACGCCCGGCGGCGCCGTGTCGCCCGGCCGGTCGCGCCCCCGAGGGCGGCCGGCGGAGCCCCACGGCGATGCAGCCTCGGCGGGACCCTGGTCGCCGATCCGTGGCGGCCGACGAACGGCCCGATCCGCGCTGCGGCCGGGCCCAGAAAGGACCGGGTACCGGGGCCTGACTTGGCGGTCGCCCCGGTACCCTTCTGCCATCTCCACATGGGGGAACCATATGGAAACCGACGGCACGGCTCCCGGTTACCTGGAGTCTCGTAAACTCGTCAAACGATGGAGCGGGCCGTGGCCCGCGCTCGCCAACACCCTGCTTCTGGCGATCCTGTTCTACGCCACCTGGTGGATCTTCCAGGACCCGCGCGGGATCATGCGGCTGTACACGCCCTATGTCGGCTACATGTACTGCCGCTGGCTGCTGATCATCCTGATCTGGGTGGCCTACATCTTCGACTTCTGGCCGTTCCGGCGCGGCTGGATCGGCCGCACCCATCCGGTGGTCAAGGGGCTGGTGCTCACCGCCTTCAGCGTCGCCGTGATGCTGCTGATCATCGAGGGATTCTTCATGAGAATCCTCGGCGATTACGGGATCTCCTACATGAGCCCGGATCGGCTCGAGGCGATGGGCATCACCCGCTTCTACGCGCTCGAATACGCGACCGAAGCCATCATGATGTTCGCGGTGATCGCCTCGTGGCTGTCGCCGGCCTGGGTGGTGGCGGTCGAGAACGCCCCGTGGGGGAAGCTGCCGCAGCCGACCCGGGGCGTCACCATCATGCTGGTGACGTTCCTGTTCAGCACCATCGTCTACTTCCTGACGATGCACTCCCACATGGCGATCCTGTTCTACCCGTGGCAGCAGTACACGGCGATCACGCCCGGCTATTGGGAGACCTTCGCCAACACCGTGTCGGGCAACTTCCACATCGGCTGGATCATGTGCTGCACCGTGACGGTGTGGCTCTACGAGACGATCTGGGAACGCTACCCGTTCAACCTGATCCAGACCGATTGGCTGCGCCGCCTCACCGCCTTCTTCGGCATCATCGCGATCGCGGTCGCGCTGTGCTTCTTCCTCTACTACACGCAGGACCTCGTGTGGGGTGAGACCATCCGCGGCACCAAGCGGCTGATGGCACCCGACTGGCGTTGGCTGCATGTCGGCGAAATGGCCATCTTCTGGCTGGTGCCGATGCTGTTCCTGAACTTCTACTGCGGCAACTGGCCGACCCGGTTCAGCCGGCCCGTCAACGTGCTGCTGCGCACCTTCATCACCATCGCGGCGGCGATCGTGCTCTACGTCGTCTACTACAAGACGGCGCACCTCTTCCTCGGCGTCCAGAAGGGCTTCTCGCACCCGCAGCAGTTCCCGATGATCCCGACCATCTGGCTGATCAACATCATGCTGATCAACATGTGGTTCATGGACGGGTGGCCGGGCTGGAAGGCGGTGCCGAAGACCACCGAAGAGCTGGCCGCGAGCCATCAGGAGATCGTCGCCCGCGACGTGAAGTGGTCGCCCGCGCTCGGCGTCGGCCTCGCGGTCGGCGTGGTCGGCGGCGTCGCCATCTATGTGCTGGTGGTCGCCGTGCTGCCCTGGCTCGGCCAGATGGTCACCATCATCGAAGGCTCGACCTGAGGAGGTCATCATGAGTGAAGAGAAGACCACGTCACGTCGTGACTTCGTGATGGGCGCGGCGACCGGCGTCGGGGTCGGGGCGATCGGCGCCATGGGCCTCTACTCCTACACGCCCGCCGCTTATCGGCGCTTCGCCAAGGCGCCACGCGGCAACCGCGAGGAGTTCGGTGCCGTCCGTCGCGTCCGCGTCACCAACATCTCGGAGACGAGCTGGTTCGACAACGGCATGCTGATGGGCGACATCATGGCGGCCGGTGGCCTGCTGGTGAACCAGTACACCATCGGCTGGCCGCCCTTCGGCAACGGCAAGGGCATCGCCAAGGGATCGTTCGAGTCCGGCCTCGAGTCGATCCGCAAGATGATCCCGGGCGATCTCGACGAGGCTTGGGCCCTGCAAACCAAGCTCGGCGTCCACCCGGAAAATCCCGGCGGCTTCTCGTGCCTGATCGAGGTCGAAGCCCTCGACGGCACCATCCACAAGTACCTGCTCGACAGCGGCTGGTCCTTCGACTGGATGGACAAGGCGTTCAAGCGCGAGAAGATCGACCAGATGCTGGCGGCGCACGACATCGAGGCGCTGTTCCTGTCGCACGAGCACTGGGATCACTTCTGGGGCCTGCCGGTCACGCTGAAGTACGACAACCGCATCCCGATCTACGTCCACAGCGGCTACTACAAGGAGGGCCTGCAATACATCGGGGCCTCCGGCCACAAGGGCAAGCTGGTCATCCAGGACAAGCCGATCGAGAAGGTGATCCCCGGCATGGTCGTCATCAAGTACGACGTGCCGATCATCAACCGCGTGTTCGGCGAGACCTCGCTCGCGTTCAACATCAAGGACAAGGGCCTGGTCTCGATCTCCGGGTGCAATCACCAGGGGATTCTCCAGTGCACCGCCTACATGCGGAACAACCTGAAATACGACAACGACAAGTTCTACGGCATCTATGGCGGGCTCCACATCTCGCCGTTCGAGGACTGGGACCCGAAATACGACGATCTGGTGATCGCGCTGCGACAGTACGAGTTCGAGAAGATCGGCTGCAATCACTGCACCGGCGTCATCACGGCTCATAAGTTCGTCGAGCGCGGCTATCCGGTCGTCAAGGGAACGGCACGCTTCCGCTCGAAGACGCCGGACTATCTCGGCAACGGCGACACGATCGAGTTCTGATCGCGCCGACCTGCCGTTGAGGCCGCCGTGCGCGGCGGCCTCAATCTGATCGACGTTCCGGGGCCGCCGTCCGAAGGGCGGCGGTCACCGGCGTGGATGTCCGCCGGAGCCCCGCCATGCAGACCGATCATATCTTTCCACCCAGCCGTCTCGTTCCGCAGGCGGCCGACCTTCTGCGGCTGGTCCAGAACGCGCTGGTGCGGGCCTGCATGGACACCCGCTTCAAGCGCCTGGTCGGCTGGCGCGGCTTCGCGGTCTGCCCGGAGCCCATCGGTGCCGCGACGCTGCGTCTGACCGGGCGGCCCGGGATCTACGGGATCGTTCCCGACGGCTGCGATGCCGACGGCGAGATCGGTTTCGCGCGCTTCGGGCTGCACTACTTCCCGCTCGTCGGCGAGCCGCTGTTCGAGAGCCTGTCGCCCGCTGCGGCCGTGCTGATCGCCGCGCCCGAGTTCCGGGCCCGGGTGCGCAATTTTCCGGCCCATCCCGAGCTGATCGGGCCGTTCGCCATCGGCGTGCTCACGGTCGGCTTCGGGCGGCACAAGGACGTACTGTCGCTGACGCTGGAGACCTGCGAGCACCATCGCGTCGTCTCGGTCGCCGGCCTGCGTGCGGCCGACGGCGCCGTCGTGGTGCCACCCGGCGGCGTCGAGCAGGATGTGCCGGCGCGCGCGCTCGCCGAGGATCTGCTCGATGTGCTCGCCTGCGCGGTGACGGCGTGCGTCGGCGAGCCGCCGCGGCTCCTGCACGCCGACAGTGCCCCGGCCGACGAGATCGTGCGGGAGGCCGACGGTGGTTGGCATGCGCGCCGGTGCGACGACAACCGCCGTCTGCTGCGCACGATCGCCTGGGGTGAGGTGGGGACGCTCGACCTGGATCATCTCCGCCTCGATGGAGCGACCGCGACCGAGACCTGGACGGCCGCGACCGGCGCCCCGCCGCCCGCCACCGTCGCGGCGGCGCTGTGGTGGCGCACCCACGCGCTCGACGCGCTGCTGGCGGAGGGTGCCCATCCAGAGGCGGCGGACCGCCGGCCGAGCCTGATCGTGCTGTGCGGCTTCCTCGGCTCGGGCAAGACGACGCTCGTCAACCAGGTCATCGAGCATCACCGTAACCACGATCAGTTCGTCGCGGTGATCCAGAACGAGATCGGCGCCGAGAGCGTCGATGCTCATCTGGTCGAGGAGAGCGACTCGGTCGAGAGCCTCGACGAAGGCTGCATCTGCTGCACGCTGGCCGGCTCCCTCGCCAAGGGCGCACAGCGGCTGATCGATCGCTATCATCCCGAGCGCATCGTGCTGGAGACCACCGGGCTCGCCAATCCGATGAACCTCGTCGACGAGCTGGCGACGCTGTCGGACCTGGTGCGGCTCGACGTGATGGTCACCGTGGTGGACGCCGACAACGTGCTCGCCGCGCTCGCCACCTCGGCGGTGGCGCGCGAGCAGATCCGCGGCGGCGACGTGCTCGTCCTCAACAAGTGCGATCTGGTCGACGCCGCCGCCTTGGCGGCGGTGCGCGGGCATCTGCGCGCTCTCAACGATCGCGCCCCGATCCTGGAGACCTGCTTCGCCCGCATCCATCCGGCCTTGCTGCTCGGCGATGTCGACGACCTTCCCGACGCCGCTCCGGTGGCCGATCCCGCCGCCGACGTCGCCGCCCACGTGGCCCCCGCGCTGGCCTGCTGCGGCGGCGCGCACCACGCCGGCGCTGCGGACCACCATCACGAGCACCATCACGAGCACGATCACCACGACCACACCGCGCGCGAGCACCATCCGGGCTCGCACCGCGACGGCGGGGACGGGGAGGGCGCCGCGGGCCACGCCCGCCACGATCACCGGGCCGACGGCTTCGTGGCGATCCGCCTGCCGCAGCCGCCGGGGCTGTCACGCGATGCGTTGTTCGAGCGGCTCGCAGGGTCGCCGGGGCGCGCCTTCCGCATCAAGGGCATCGTCGATCTCGTCGACGGGCCGGGGCCGGAGGCGCTGCAATGCGTCGGCGCCCGCCGCGAGCTGGCGCCTCTGCCGTCCGTCTACGAGGGCGCGCCGTTCCTGATCTTCATCGGACAGGATCTCGACAGGGCGGCGCTCACGGCGCATTGGCTGCCGGCGGTGGCGCCGGCACGGGACGAGCGCGTGCCGGTGCGGGCCTGAGGCGAGATGAGATGAGGGGCGGGGTGATGGGCGAGGCGGTGGCCCGGCGGAGCTGCTATCTTGGCGATCGCTGCCACCGCTGCACGGCGACATCTTGCGCCCACCACCGCTGGAAGGACCCCATCGACGTGACTGCTGCGATTGTCCCCGACCCGCATGGGCTGTCCGATCTGCTCGGCGTATGGGCGACCTGCCTGGGCGACGCGCCGGTGCTGCCCTGGCAGCTCGACGTGCGCAAGAACGAGCTGACCTGTCTGACCGGCGAGCCGTGCGGCAGCGGTGGCGACGAGGTCGCGCTGATCCTCAAGAACCCGGCGCATGCGCGCGCCATGGTGCTGCCGGAGGATCAGGGCCGCTTCTTCGCCTGCGTGGAGCGAATCCGCGCCCTGCATCCGGCCGCCACCGTGGTGCGGGTGCGGGAGAGCGACGGCCCCGGACGCTGGGTCGCCATCGTGGCGATGCCGGACCCGGGCCGGGCGATGTGGTGCGTCGGCCTGCTGGCGGACTGCTCGGGGCTCGTCGACATCGTGCTCGGGGCGTCTTCCGCGAGCCGCCTCGACGACATGATCGCCGCGATCGACGATCCGGTGATTCTGATGAGCGCGCGCAGCCGGCGGCCCGTTGCCGCCAATCCGGCGGCCCGCGCCCTGCTCGGTGCGGCGCTGGACCGCCCGGGCGGGCTGTCGCTCGACGATCTCCTGCGCACGTCCTCCGGGGTCGGCGCGGCCGAGCTGTTCGAGGCGCTGGTGTTCCGCGGCCGCTGGAGCGGGCTTCTCGCGGTGCCGTCCGCCGACGGCGAGGTGCGGCTGTGCACGGCCCGTATCCGGGCGCTGCCGGACCGCACCGAGAACCTGCTGTGGGTGGCACTGGTGCCGGAGACGACGGACGCCGGCGATTCGTCCGCGGAGGCGAGCCGCAAGGTCACCCTCGGCGAGCCGCCGGCGGCGGCCGTCGCGGCGCTGGCGACGGCCGAGGACATTCCGGCGATGCTGCGCGCCATCCTGGCCCATCAGCCGCCCGGCATGGCGGCCGACGCGGTGATGCGCTCCCGTATCTTCATCGCCGAGAACCGGGTGGTGGTCACCGGCGTGGCGCGCTCCTCCCAGGCGATGCCGACCGCCGAGGCGTTCCCCTACGAGGGCTCGATCGCCGAGAACATCGTCCGCTTCGGGCTCGATCACCTGATCGTCGAGGACACCTCGCGCAGCATCAAGCCGATCGACTGGGTGCTGTTCATCCCCAAGGGCATCCGCTCCTATTTCGCGCTGCCGTTCTTCGTCGGCGGCGTGCTGCACAACGTGCTGATCGTCTGCTCGACCGAGGTGGGCCGCTTCGGCGAGGCGGACATGCGGGCGTTCGCGCCGCTGCTCGGGCCGATCGAGGCCGCCCTCGATCGGCTGGAGGAGACGCGCGCCGCGCCGTGAGGCGCCGCCGAGCGGCGCACCGCCGCCCGCTCGCGATACCGACCGTATCCTCTGGTAAATGAAAGATGCCGCCCGCGGCGCCCGGCCGCCGGCCTCAGGCCGTGGCCGCACCGTCTGCAGCGGCGCCGCGACGCGGCCGGTCGGTCCGCTGCCATGGCCTTCGAGATGTTGATATCGCTGGGCTTTTTTCAGTTGGATAAAAATTGAATCAAATCGAGTATTCTACGTTTTTATTCAATGTCATCTCAAAACAAAATCGAGCAACGTAAAGTATCGCTTGCGTATTGGTTTTAATTTCTCCTGGCGATTTAGCGGCGGCGCAAAGGTTGTATGCGAAGGTCGATCCTGTGAGGACGGGAGGGGATCGACACCATGAAGCGTCGTTCGAGACGAGCTCTGACGGCCCTGTGGACCGTCGCCGCCTTCGGCGCTCTGGCCGGTTCGGCTGCCGCCCTCGAGCGTCCGATCTACGCCGCTGTCCAGGACACCGCCCGCCCGCCGATCGGCTGGGTGAGCTTCTGCGCCGACCAGCCGCGGGAATGTGCCACCAGCCCGTCGACGCCGCGCGACGTCGTGCTGTCGCCGCGCGCCTGGCGCGATCTGGTGCGGGTCAACCGCTGGGTCAACGAGACCATCAAGCCGCTGACCGATCTCGATCACTGGGGGGCCGTCGAGAAGTGGTCCTATCCGGACGACGGTTACGGCGACTGCGAGGACTACGTGCTGCTCAAGCGGCGCATGCTGATCTCGGCCGGGTGGCCGCGTGAGGCGCTGCTGATCACGGTGGTGCGCGACCGCAAGGACGAGGGGCACGCGGTGCTCACCGTCAAGACCGACCGGGGCGAGTTCGTGCTCGACAACCAGGTCGACGAGATCCTGGGCTGGACCGAGACCGGCTATCGCTTCGTCAAGCGGCAGTCGCAGTCCGACCCGAACCTCTGGGTGTCGCTCGGCGACGGCCGTCCGGCCGTGTCGACCGCCGCCCCCCGCTGAGAGGCCCTTCATCGCTGCCGTTGAACCTTACGGCGGCGGACCGCGACAAAGCTTCAGGAGTTTCGCGAACCCGGTCACGTCCCCACCCCTCCCCGTCCCAGACCGGGCTTGCGCGCGGCCGACCGTCCCCCAACGGTCGGCCGCACTCTTTTTGGGGGGCGAGGAAAGGCCCCGCACGGGGGTCGCGCCACGCGGCCTCGGGGCACCATGCCTCCCGGGGCGCGCCGGGCCTCATCCCGGCTCGAATGTCAGGGCGACCCCGTTGATGCAGTAGCGCAGGCCGGTGGGCGGCGGGCCGTCCGGGAAGACGTGGCCCAGATGGCTGCCGCAGCGGCTGCAATGCACCTCGGTGCGCACCATGCCGTAGCTGCGGTCGGTCGAGGTCTCGACCGCACCCGCCTCCGGCTCGCCGAAGCTCGGCCAGCCGGTGCCGCTCTCGAACTTGGTCTTGCCGACGAACAGCCGCTGGCCGCAACCCGCGCAGGCGAAGGCGCCGGGGCGCTTCTCGTGCAGCAGCGCGCAGCTTCCCGGCGCCTCGGTGCCGTGCCGCCGCATCACGGCGTACTGCTCGGGGGTCAGCAGGCGGCGCCATTCCTCGTCGGTGCGGGTCACCGGGTAGGTCTTGGTCTCCATCGGCTCGGGTCTCCTGCTCGGGGGCGCCGGCGTGGCGCAGGTCCCTCAATGTAGGGACGGGGGGCCGCTCCCGCATCGGGAGGCGGAACGAACCCTTCGGCGCCGGAGGCCCCCGGATCGTCGGATTGAGACAAATCGTTCGTTTTCATTTTACCGGATGGAATCGCGAGACTGGCAACGTGCTCGCGTGGGGATCGCGTGGGGGTCCCGGCGGGAGTATTGTTCGATGGCGCAGAACCGGCAGTATCCGCGTTATCTCACCCTCAAGATGGGTCAGATCACCGGGGAAGGGCTGTTGCGCGACTGCGCGGTCCTCAATGTCTCGCGCGGCGGTGCCTGTGTGCTGGTCTCCGACATCGAGACGCTTCCACCGAGCTTCAGCCTGTCGTTCGACGGGGACACCCGCGACTGCGCGATCGCCTGGCGCGAGCGCCATCGCGTCGGCGTCGCCTTCACGGACGGGCCGCTCGACGAGAGCCAGCTTCCCGATCCGGCGGCGCTGCGCAGCGCCGAGCGCGGCGACGACGTGCTGCGGGTGGCCGAGCTGTTCCTGCGCGGCGTGCATGCCTACACGGAGCAGCAGCTCGACCTGTTCGATCAGGTGATGCAGCATCTTCTCGACAACACCACCGACGAGGCGATGGTGGAGCTCAGCGCCCGCATCGCGCCGGTGTCGCGCGGCCCCGTCGGGGTGATTCACCGGCTGGCCGACGACGACGACATCGCGGTGTCGGGGCCGGTGCTGGAGCGCTCGCCGATCCTCGCCGAGGACTTCCTGGTGCGGATCGCGCGCTCCAAGAGCCAGGCGCATCTCCTGGCGCTGGCCGGCCGCATCATGGTGCCCGAGAAGGTGACCGACGTGCTGGTCGACCGCGGCGACGATGCGGTGGCGCATCGCGTCACCGCCAACGACGGCGCCCAGATCTCCCGCGGCGGCTTCCAGCGGCTCGCCGGCCGCGCCCGCAAGGACGAGGAGCTGGCCAAGACCATCGTGCACCGCAAGGAGGTGCCGGCCGATCTGTTCGCCGCCCTGGTTCGCCTAGTGGCCGAGCCGGTGCGCCAGCAGCTCCTGCGCGACCCCGATCCGGATGTGCGCCGCCGCATGGCGCAGTGCCTGCTGACGCCGGCGGAGCCGGCCACGGAGCCCAAGACCCGCGGCCCGGCCCGTACCCGCCCGCCCGAGAAGCCGCGCGACGCCGATCTCGGGGCGGCCCGCGCCCAGCTCGTCGACGCCGCCCGCGGCGGCAAGCTCGACGCCACGGTCGACAATCTCGCCGCGCTCGCCCGCGTGCCCGCCGAGGCGGTGCGCAACCTGGTGCGGCTCGGCTTCGAGGATGGTGCGCTGGTGCTGTGCAAGGCGGCCGGCCTCGGCTGGCCGGACGCCAAGCTCGTCTTCACGGTGCTGATGACCCGCAACGCCCGGGTGGACTACAAGGCGGCGTTCGAGCGCTTCATCACCCTGTCGGGCGACACGACCGAACGCACCGTGCGCTACCTGAAGGCCAAGCGGTCGCCGTCGATCGTCGAGCTGCGCCGCATGCTCTGACGGCCCGGAACCGCAACCGGAACCGCGACCGGCGCGTCGGTCGTGTGTGCGGTGACGGTCGCGAACGCCTCGTCGGCCAGCAGTCCGCGGACGACGAGATCGCGCCACAGCGGCGCGAGCCGGTGCCGCAGCGGCGCCACCTCGATCCACGACATCACGACGCCGTGGCGCGCCGTCATCTCGGCGAGGTCGTGGCGCGCCGCCTCGGCGGTGATCCGCGCATAGGTCCGTCCCGCGCTGTCGGCGGCTTCGGCCAGAAGGGCGCGGTCGTCCGGCCCGAGCATCTGCCAGGCCCGCTCAGCGATCAGCATCGGCCACAGACGCGGCGCCGTGCCGACCACCGCCACATGGGGCGCCACGGCGGCGAAATGGGCGGTCGGCACCTCGCCGAGCGGCAGCACCGTCGCTTCCACGAGGCCACGGCGCAGCGCCACGAAGGCCTCGTTCCAGCCGAGCGCGACCGGCTGTGCGCCGAGCGAGCGCCACGAGCGGTCGGCGAGATCGTCCGGCCGGACCCGGATGCGCAGCCCGACGAGATCGGCGGCGGAGCGCAGCGGGCGGGTCGACGCGACGATCCGGTCGTTGGTGCGAACCCCGGTGAACGCGGTCGAGACGAAGCGCACGCCGTGCCGCTGGAGCAGCGCGTCCTCGGCGCGGCGGAACACCGGCCCGGCCAGATAGGCGCGGAGCTGATCGGCCGAAACCATCAGCCAGGGCAGCGACAGCGCACCGAACTCGCGCGGTGCCACATGGCGGATCGCGTCCAACGGTCCGGTGTACAGATCGATGGTGCCGGCCTTCAGCCCTTCCACCGGCAGGGCCGGGCCGGCCAGCCCGTCGCCGAGCCGCAATGCGATGCGCAGGCGGCCGGCCGAGCGCCCCTCTACCTCGGCCTTGAATTCGGCCAGCGCCACGGCTTCCGGGCTGCCGGGGCCGGCCGGCTCGCTCAGTCGCAGGGTGGTCTGGGACTGCGCGGCGCCGGGGCCGGCCACCAGGGTGGCGGCCAGCAGAGCGGCGATTGTCGTCGTCTTGGTCATGGACAGCTCCTTCACGCGGGAGCCGGTCGCGCGTGACGCGCCCGTGCTTCCGCCGAAGCACTGGACATCCCCGCACTGATGCGGTCAAATTATCATTCGTGATCGGGATTGAACGTCGAAGCTTATCAAAAGGGCCGGCTCGACGGCACCTACCACGACGCGATGTCCGCGACAGAGACCGGGGCCACGGCGATGGACAGGAGGTGAGGCGTGCTCGACGTCCGCTTGCTGCAAGCCTTCTACTGGGTGGCAACGCTCGGCGGCTTCCACAAGGCGGCGGCCCGCCTGAACATCACCCAGCCGGCGGTATCGCAGCGCGTCGTTCAGCTCGAGGCCGAGCTCGGCGTCACGCTGATCGAGCGGACCCGCCGCAGCGTCGCCTGCACGGAGCGCGGGCGCGAGCTGCTCGCCCATGTCGAGCGCCTGCTGACCCTCCACGACAAGCTCCATCACGCGGTCGCGGCGCCCGAGACGATCCACGGCGTGCTCCGGCTCGGTGTCGTCGAGACCATCGTGCACACTTGGCTTCAGGACTTCATGCGGCTGCTCGACGAGCGCTATCCGAACCTCGTCCTGGAGATCGACGCCGGCGCCTCGCCGCCCATCGAGGACAAGCTGCATGCCAACGAGATCGACTTGGCGATCCTGCTGCTGCCGCTCGCCCATGCGGATCTCGAGGTGCGCGAGCTGTGCCGGTTTCCGATGGGGCTCGTCGCCAGCCCGCGCCTCGGCCTCGGCGGCCGGCGGGTGACGCTGGAGCAGGTGGCGGCCCACCACGTCATCACCTTCGCGCGTCGCGGCGAGGCGCATGCGGCGGTGCGCCAGGCCTTCGCCGAGGTGCCGGACCTGCGGCTGCATGCCAGCTCGACGCTCGCCCCGATCGTCCGCATGGCGATCGACGGGCTGGCGGTCGCCGGCGTGCCGCCGGCCGCGGTGTGGCGCGAGATCGCCGACGGCGACCTCGAGGTGGTCGAGACCGGCGCCTCGTTCGCCGACCTGCGTTTCGCGGCCTGCTGGCGGCCGACCCCGGAGCGGCGGCTGATCCGCGCCGTGACGGCGCTGGCGGCCGAGGTGGCGGGGCGGGCGACGCACGGCGCGGTGGCGGCCGCGGGCCGGGCCGGGCGCGGCCGGGCGCCGGGCAGGCGACGGTGAGATCGTGGGAAGTGGAGCAAGAGGGAGGACCCCGTGTCGGAGATCGAGTTCATGCGGCGCGCCATCGCGCTGTCCTGCGAGTCGGTGGAGACCGGCGGCGGCCCGTTCGGCGCCGTGGTGGTGCGCGACGGGCGCATCATCGGCGAGGGTGCCAATCGCGTGGTGCCGGACCGCGATCCGACCGCCCATGCCGAGGTGGTGGCGATCCGCGACGCCTGCCGCACCATCGGCTCGCACGATCTCTCCGGCAGCGTCGTCTACACGAGCTGCGAGCCGTGCCCGATGTGCCTCGCCGCAGTATGGTGGGCACGGGTGCGCGAGGTGGTGTACGGCAATGGCCGCGCCGATGCGGCGGCGATCGGCTTCGACGACGCGGCGATCTACGACGAGGTGGCACGGCCCCTCGAGGCCCGCGCCCTGCCGCTGCGCCGCCTGGCCGCCGACGAGGCCGCCGAAGCGTTTCGGCTGTGGGCCGCGAGCCCCGACAAGGTGCGCTACTGAGATCGGGATGGGCGAGCGCGGAGCGGCGTCGGCCGCCTCGCGCGCCCGTCAGTCCAGCGTGCGGCGGAAGCGGCGCACCGCGATCGTCATGGCGAGCAGCATCAGCACCACGAGGGCGATCGCATCGTAGTGCAGGTCCGCAAGGGTCGAGCCCTTCAGCATGATCGAGCGGACGATGCGCAGATAGTGGGTGAGGGGCAGGGCCTCGCCCACCACCTGGGCCCAGTCCGGCATGCCGGCATACGGGAACAGGAAGCCGGACAGCAGCAGGTTCGGCAGGAAGAACATCATCGACATCTGCATCGCCTGGAGCTGGTTCTGGGCGAGCGTCGAGAAGGTGTAGCCGACCGACAGGTTGGTGGCGATGAACAGGGTGGTCAGCGTGGCGAGCAGCACCAGATCGCCGAAGATCGGCACCGCGAACAGCAAGACGCCGGCCCCGATGATCAGGGTCGCCTGAAGGAAGCCGATCACCACGTATGGTGCGATCTTGCCCAGCATGATCTCGACCGGCGTGATCGGCATGGCGAGCAGCGCCTCCATGGTGCCGCGCTCGGTCTCGCGGGTCACGGCGAGCGCCGTGTAGATCAGCATGGTCAGCGTCAGGATGGTGCCGAGCAGGCCCGGCACGATGTTGAGCTGGCTCACCGCGGCGGGATTGTAGCGGGCGTGGGTGCGGACCTCGAAGGGCGGCGGCGTGCTCTCGGGAATCGAGCGGTCCCATAGCAGCGCCGTGCGGGTCAGCGTGGTCAGTGCCGCGAGCGCCGAGCCGGCGGCGACCGGATCGGTGGCATCGGCCGCCACCAGCAGGGCGGGGCGATCACCGCGGCGCAGGTCCCGCTCGAAGTTCGCCGGGATCTCGATCCCGAACAGCACGGCGCCCGATTGCAGCAGATGGTCGAACTCCTGCTCGTCGCGGGCCTCGCGGACGATCTTGAAATAACGGGTGTTCTCCATGGCGCGCAGGATCGAGCGGCCTATGTCGCTCGATTCCTGGAGCAGTACCGCGGTCGGCAGGTTGCGTGGCTGGGTGTTGATGGCGTAGCCGAACAGCAGGAGCTGCATCAGCGGAATGGTGATCATGGTGGCGAGCGAGACGCGGTCGCGCCGGAGCTGCAACACCTCCTTGATCAGCATGGCGCCGACCCGGCGCAGGACCATCACCATCCCGTCGCCCCTCATGACCGGCCTCCCTGGCCGCGGCTCATCAGGTCGATGAACACGTCTTCGAGCGAGGGCTCCGAGGGCTCCCAGGTCAGCACCGGATCGGCGCGCAGCTCCGCGATGGCGGCGTCCACCTTCTCGCGGTCGGGGCCGGAGACGTGCAGCGAGGTGCCGAACGGCGCCACCATGGTGATGCCGTCGCGCCGTGCCAGCGTCTCGGCGAGGCCCGCGAGATTGGGGCCGGAGACCGTCCAGGTGGTGAGATGGGAGGCGGCGATCACCTCCGGAACGGTGCCCTGTGCCAGCAGCGTGCCGTATGCGATGTAGGCGATCTCGTGACAGCGCTCCGCCTCGTCCATGTAGTGGGTGGAGACCAGCACGGTCAGACCCTGGGCGGCGAGCGTGTGGATCTCGTTCCAGAACTCGCGCCGCGCCTTCGGGTCGACGCCGGCGGTCGGCTCGTCGAGGAGCAGCAGCTTGGGATTGGGTAGCGTGCAGGCGCCGAGCGCCAGGCGCTGCTTCCAGCCGCCCGACAGCGCCCCGGCGAGCTGCTCGGCGCGATCGCCGAGCCCGAGTCGCTCGATGGCGGCGCGGGCGGCGCGGCGCGGCGACGGCAGGCCGTAGACGCGCGCCACGAACTCCAGGTTCTCGCGCACCGACAGGTCCTTGTAGAGGCTGAAGTGCTGCGTCATGTAGCCGACGTGGCGGCGGATCTTCTCGCCCTCGGTGCGGATGTCGTAGCCCAGGCAGGTGCCGCGGCCGGCATCGGGCGTCAGCAGCCCGCACAGCATGCGGATGGTGGTGGTCTTGCCCGAGCCGTTGGGACCGAGGAAGCCGTAGATGGCGCCGCGCCGCACCTGCATGGTGAGATCGCGCACCACCACATTGGCGCCGAACGACTTGGTCAGCCCCTCGACCGCGATGGCGATCTCGGCGCCGCCGCGAGCGCCGTCCGGCTCGGCGCGCGGGTCGGCGGTGCTCATCGGGCCGCTGTGGCGGCGGCCGGACGCGCCCCGAGGGCGACGTCGATCGGCTGGCCGACCCGCAGCGCCTCCGGCCTGTCGGGCAGCGCCTCGATCATGAACACCAGCTTGTCGCGCTCCTGGAGGCTGTAGATCACCGGCGGCGTGAACTCGGCCGTGCGGGCGATGAAGCTCACGCGGGCGGTGAGGTCGGCGGCGCAGCCGTCGCAGGAGACCCGCACGGTGTCGCCAAAGGCGAGGCGGGGCAACGTCTCCTGCGGCACGAAGAAGCGGATCTTGAGATTGCCCGGCGGCAGGATGGCGAGCACTGGCTTGCCGGCCGCCACCATCTCGCCGGGGCGGAAGTAGATCTGCTGCACGGTGCCGGCGACCGGGCTCACCAGCACCCGACGGGCGAGATGCGTCTGGGCGGTGACGAGCCGGGCGCGTGCGGTGCGCAACGCCGCCTCCGCCTCGTCGAAGGTCTTCTGGGTGCCGGCCTGGGTCTTCAGCAGGGTGCGGGCGCGCTCGTAGGCCGTCTGGGCGTTCTCGAGCTGCGCCTCGTACATGTTCAGCTCGGCGCGTTGCAGGGCGTCGTCGACGGTGAACAGCGGTGCGCTGGCGGCGACCCGGTCACCCTCGCGGACCGACAGCGTCTCGACGCGGCCCGCCTCGTCGGGGCCGACGAAGATCAGGTTGGCCTCGACCCAGCCCTGATAGGTCGGGGTGGTCGGCTGGCAGCCGGCGAGCGCGATCACGACGACGAGGAGAACAGGCGGGAGCCACGGGCGATGCGTCGTCATGGCGTCGCGTCCCGGTCGAACAGGAGGTCGAGATGGGTGCGCATCATCGCCTCGACATCGAGCGGCATGTGGCGCTCGAACAGGCTGGCCCATACCACCGCCAGCAGGCCGGGCGCGACCACGAGCTGGGGAACGTCGACGAGGGCGCGGTGCCGGATCTCGCCGCGCTCGACCGCGCGTGCCAGCAACGTCCGGATCGCCTCCATGGCGGGACCGGCGACGTGGCGGAAGTGAAACTCGGCGAGCCGCGGGAACCGCGGACCCTCCGCCATCACCAGCCGCAGCACGTGGCGGCGCGGCGTCCCGTAGATCTCCTTGGCGAACAGGCCGAGCAGGTGCTCCAGCGCCGTGCGGACCGGGACGTCGTGGCTCGGCAGCGCCTTGAGGTCGGCGATCAGGGGCCCGAGCATCGACGTGATCAGCTCCTGGAACAGCGCCTCCTTGTCGCGGAAGTAGAGATAGATGGTGCCCTTGGCGATGCCGGCCCGCCGCGCCACATCGTCGAGCCGTGCCGACGCAAAGCCGCGCTCTGTGAACTCGTCGAGGGCGGCCTTGAGGATGGCGTCGCGCCGTGCCGCCGTCTTGTCGGCGCGGCGTGAACGCTTCGCCGGCGGCGCGGCGCGGCTGTCCTGTGCGGCGTCCGGGGGCGAGCCGCCGGGGCGGGACGGCGGCTCGGGCGGCGGGGTCGCGCGGCGCCGGGATGCGGCGGGTCGGGGCGGTGCCATGCGGGCAATCCAATGACTGACTGGTCAGTCATATTTATGCCCGGAAGCGGCTGCTGGCAAGATCCGTCTGGGTCGCGACTGCTACGGATGGGAGACGGGGCGGGGGGGGCTTGTCGGGGCCGGCGCCGGACACGCGCGTCGCGCCGAGGGAGGCCGCACCGACGGCCGGACGGCGACCGCGAGAGGCCGAGCGCGAGAGGCCGGGCGCAGCCGGACGGGCGGAGGGCGAGGAGCGGAGGCGGCGGCGCGCCGCCCCCGCGGGTCAGGTCGGTGTCACTTCATCACGCACTCGGCCGCGTAGGCGTCGGCGGCATCGTCGAACACCTTCTCCACCACCTCGGTGGCGAACTTGCCGTCCGGCCGCTTGACCGCCTTGACCACATAGAAGTCCTGGATCGGGAAGCCGTTGCGACCGATCTTGAAGTCGCCGCGCACCGACTTGAAGGGGGCGGCGGCGAGCGCCTGCCGGAACGCCTGCTTGTCGGCCACCTTGCCGCCGGTGGTCTTCAGCGCACCATCGATCAGCTTGGCGGCGTCGTAGCCCTGCGCCGCATAGAGCGACGGCACCACGCCGTACTCCTTCTCGTAGGCGGTGACGAACGCCTTGTTCTCCGCCGTGTCGATGCTCGGCGCCCACTCGGCCCCCGACAGCAGTCCGACGGCGGCATCCTGGGTGGCCGGCAGCGTCGTCTCGTCCACCGTGAAGGCGGAGAGGAACGGGATCTTACCGGCGAGCCCGGCCTGGGCGAACTGCTTGGTCAGGTTCACGCCCATGCCGCCCGGCATGAAGGTGAACAGCGCGTCCGGATTGGCGGCCGCGATCTTGGCGAGCTCGGCCGAGAAGTCGAGCTGGCCGAGCTGGGTGAAGATCTCGTCCACCACCTCACCCTTGAAGTGGCGCTTGAAGCCGGCCATCGAGTCCTTGCCGGCCTGGTAGTTCGGGGTCATCAGCACGACGCGCTTGAAGCCGCGGTCCTGCGCGTACTTGCCCATCACCTCGTGGTTCTGGTCGTTCTGGTAGGAGGTCGAGAAGTAGAACGGCGAGCAGCCCTTGCCGGCGAGCGGCGAGGGGCCGGCATTGCCGGAGATCAGGAAGGTCTGCGAGTCGAGCACCGGCTTGGCGATCGCCATCATGACGTTGGAGAACACCACCCCGGCGACGAGGTCGACCTTGTCGCGGTCGAGCAGCGCCCGCACCTTGGTGACGGCGACGTCGGGCTTCAGCTCGTCGTCGACGACGATCACCTCGGTGGGCTGGCCGCCGAGCTTGCCGCCCAGCTCCTTGACGGCCAGCATGAAGCCGTCGCGCATGTGGATGCCGAGCGGCGCCGACGGGCCCGACAGGGTGGAGACGAAGCCGATCTT
This sequence comes from Rhodoplanes sp. P11, assembly GCF_964266735.1. NCBI lineage: Bacteria > Pseudomonadati > Pseudomonadota > Alphaproteobacteria > Hyphomicrobiales > Nitrobacteraceae > Rhodoplanes > Rhodoplanes sp. P11. The sequence continues at coordinate 319,693 of NZ_CAXWGY010000021.1, read as the reverse complement.
CACCGGATCGGCGGCCGCCGGAGTTACGGTGGCGGCAGCGACGGACATCACCACGGCCGAAGCGGTGGCGAGAAGGCACTTCCTGGTCGGCGACATCGGGCTTCCCTCCTTGGGGCGACGGCGGGTCCTGGGGCTACGGCGCATGCTGGGCGACGGCGGGTCTTGGATGGCGGCGTATCGAGTGCGGCGAGAGCGCGGTCGGCGCGGGCGGGTGCGCGAGACATCGGTTCCGGTCGCTGTCCTCGCTCCCTGGGGGACGGAGCGGTGCGCCACGCCCCCTTGAATAAGATTGAACTCTGAATAATTTAGTTGTCAACGATTGGCGGCGTCGCAGCGTGGCGCCGCAACGCCGACCCGACGGTCGTTGTCCCGGCACCGGCTCGGCCGTGCGACGCGCCGGCCGACGAGCCGGGTCCAGGCGCCTGCGCAGCCTACGATTGTCGCGATGGGAGAGTCGAGCGCGTCGATGGTCGAACAGGCCGCGCGCGCCGCGATATCGCAGCACCAGCGCCAGATCGCCGCGAGGGCGTCGAGGGTTCGTCACCTTGACAGAATGCTTCATGTCCTTTTATTTTATATCTAAACTAATGGCCCGCGATCCTGCCCCGCCGCGGGCGGGCGCGCGGGAGGACTCCGCCAGGGAGACGCGACATGCGCATCGTCTGCATCGGCGGCGGCCCGGCGGGGCTCTATGCGGCGCTGCTGATGAAGAAGCTGCATCCGCAGCATTCCATCACGGTGGTCGAGCGCAACCGCCCCTACGACACCTTCGGCTGGGGCGTGGTGTTCTCCGACGCCACCATGGTGGCGATGCGGCAGTGGGACCCCGAGACCGCTGCCGAGGTCGAGGACGCCTTCAATCACTGGGACGACATCGAGGTCTGGTTCAAGGGCACGCGCCAGCGCACCACCGGCCACGGCTTCGTCGGCATCGGTCGCAAGAAGCTGCTCAACATCCTGCAACGCCGCTGCGAGGCGCTCAGGGTCGAGCTCGTTTTCGAGCGCGAGGTGGAGAGCGACCTGGAGTTTCCCGACGCCGATCTGATCATCGCCTCCGACGGCCTCAACTCGAAGATCCGCAACCGCTATCCCGAGGTTTTCCGGCCCGACCTGCTGGTGCGGCCCAACCGCTACATCTGGCTCGGCACCCGCAAGCTCTACGACGCTTTCACGTTCGATTTCCGCAAGACCGAGCACGGCTGGTTCCAGGCCCACATCTACAAGTTCGACGCCGAGACCTCGACCTTCATCGTCGAGACCACCGAGGAAGCGTACGCGGCGCACGGCCTCGGCGCCCTCGATCAGCCGGGCTCGATCGCGTTCTGTGAGAAACTGTTCGCCGAGGTGCTCGACGGCGCCCCGCTGATGACCAATGCGCGCCATCTGCGCGGGTCCGCCTGGCTCAACTTCACGCGGCTGATCTGCGAGCGCTGGAGCCACCATAATGGCCGCTCCCATGTGGTGCTGATGGGCGACGCCGCCCATACGGCGCATTTCGCCATCGGCTCCGGCACCAAGCTCGCCTTCGACGATGCGATCGAGCTGGCCCGCCAGTTCGAGGCGCACGGCCATGACGCGGCCGCGATCCCGGCCGTGCTCGCCGCCTACGAGGAGGTCCGCCGGGTCGACGTCGCCCGCATCCAGAACGCCGCCCGCAACGCCATGGAGTGGTTCGAGGTGGTGGGGCGGCGCTATGCCGACAGCCTGGAGCCCGAGCAGTTCATGTACTCGATGCTGACACGCTCGCAGCGCATCAGCCACGAGAACCTGCGGCTGCGCGACAGGACGTGGCTGGAAGGCTACGAGCGCTGGTTCGCGCGCCGCGCCGGCGTGCCGGCCGGCTCCAACGCCCGGGTGCCGCCGCCGATGCTTACCCCGTTCCGGGTGCGGGGCCTGACGCTGCCGAACCGCATCGTCGTCTCGCCGATGGCGATGTACTCGGCCGAGGATGGCGAGATCGGCGACTTCCACCTCGTTCATCTCGGCGCCCGCGCCATGGGCGGCGCCGGCCTCGTCTTCGCCGAGATGACCTGCGTGTCGCCGGACGCCCGCATCACGCCCGGCTGCCTCGGCCTGTGGAACGACGCCCAGGCGGCGGGCTGGCGCCGCCTCGTCGACTTCGTCCATCACAACACCGACGCCAAGGTCGGCATCCAGCTCGGCCATGCCGGCCGCAAGGGCGCGACCCGCCTCGCCTGGGAGGGCATCGACGAGCCCCTGGCGGAGGGCGCCTGGCCGCTGATCTCCGCCTCGCCGCTGCCCTACCTGCCGCACAGCGTGGCGCCGCGGGCGATGACCGAGGCCGACATGGCGCGGGTGACGGCCGACTTCGTCGCCGCGGCCGAGCGCGCTGCCGCCGCCGGGGTCGACTGGCTGGAGCTGCACGCCGCCCACGGCTATCTCTTGTCAAGCTTCCTGTCGCCGCTCACCAACCGGCGTAGCGACGCCTATGGCGGCAGCCACCAGAACCGCGCCCGCTTTCCGCTCGCGGTGTTCCGCGCGCTACGCGCCGTGTGGCCGGCCGAGCGGCCGATGTCGGTCCGGCTCTCCTGTCACGACTGGGCCGAGGGCGGCAACACGCCGGAGGACGCCGCCGTGTTCGCGGCGCTGTTCAAGGAGGCCGGTGCCGACCTGATCGACTGCTCGTCCGGCCAGGTGTGGAAGGAGGAGAGGCCGGTCTACGGCCGTCTGTTCCAGACACCGTTCTCCGACAAGATCCGCAACGAGGTCGGCATCCCGACCATCGCGGTGGGGGCGATCTCCGAGGCCGACCACGCCAACTCGATCATCGCGGCCGGCCGCGCCGATCTGTGCGCCATCGCCCGCCCGCATCTCGCCGATCCGCACTGGACGCTGCACGAGGCGGCGAAGATCGGCCTGCGTGACGTCCCGTGGCCAAAGCAGTACCGCTCCGCCAAGGGCCAGTACGAAGCCAATCTCGAACGTGCCGCGGTGGCGGCCGCGTCGCCGACGTGAGGGTGCCGTCATGAGCCACGACACATCGCTCGCCGGCCGCCATGCGCTCGTCACCGGGGCGGGCAGCGGCATCGGCACCGCGGTGGCGCGCCGGCTCGCCGCCGCCGGTGCGCGGGTGACGCTGGCGGGCCGACGCGAAGCGCCGTTGCGCGAGGTCGCCGCGGCGCTCGGCGACAGCACGACGTTTGTCGTGCCCGGCTTCGACGTCACCGACGAGGACGCGATCGCGCGCGGCCTCGCGGCGGCGCGCGCCGCGCTCGGCCCGGTCGACATCCTGGTCAACAATGCGGGCGCGGTCGAGAGCGCCCCCTTCGCCAAGACGACCACCGAGACCTGGGACCGGGTGATCGCCGTCGATCTCACCGCCGTGTTCCTGGTCACCCGCGCGGTGCTGCCGGACCTGCGCGCCCGCGGCGCCGGGGCGCGGGTGATCAGCATCGCATCGACCGCCGGCGTCACTGGCTACCGCTACGTCGCCGCCTACTGCGCCGCCAAGCACGGCGTCGTCGGGATGACGCGGGCGCTGGCGCTGGAGCTGGCGACGACCGGCGTGACCGTCAACGCGGTGTGTCCCGGCTTCACCGACACGCCGCTGCTCGACGCCTCCATCGCCGAGTTCGTCGCCAGGACCGGCCGCAGCGCGGAGGCGGCGCGCGCCACGCTGACGGCGGCCAATCCGCAGGGGCGCCTGGTCACCCCCGACGAGGTCGCCGACGCGGTCCTCTGGATCGCTTCGCCGGGCGCGTCGTCGATCAACGGTCAGGCCGTCGTGGTAGCCGGCGGGGAGGTTCTGTCATGAGCGACGCGCCCACCGCGCCCACCGCGCCCATCGCGCCCGCCGGCCGGGCGGAGCCCTATGCCAGGCGTCCGTTCAAGGATCATCGGCCGCGCCATTTTCTGATGGAGACCAGCCCGGACGGGCGCGTCGCCACGCTCCGGCTGAACCGGCCGGAGCGCAAGAACCCGCTGACCTTCGAGAGCTACGCCGAGCTGCGCGACCTGTTCCGTGATCTCGTCTACGCCGCCGACGTCCGCGCCGTGGTGCTGACCGGGGCGGGCGGCAACTTCTCGTCGGGCGGCGACGTGTTCGAGATCATCGAGCCGCTGACCCGGATGGCGATGCCGGAGCTGCTCGCCTTCACCCGGATGACCGGCGACGTGGTGAAGGCAATGCGGCGCTGCCCGCAGCCGATCATCGCCGCGGTCGACGGCGTCTGCGCCGGGGCCGGCGCCATTCTGGCGATGGCGTCCGACCTGCGGCTGGCGACGCCGGAGGCCAAGACCGCCTTCCTGTTCAGCCGCGTCGGCCTCGCCGGCGCCGACATGGGGGCGTGCGGAATCCTGCCGCGCATCATCGGCCAGGGTCGCGCCGCCGAGCTGCTGTACACCGGCCGCAGCATGAGCGCCGCCGAAGGTCACGCCTTCGGCTTCTACAACGCGCTGCATCCGGCCGCCGACATCGAACGCGAGGCGATGGCGCTCGCCCGCTCGCTCGCCGACGGGCCGTGGTTCGCCCACGGCATGACCAAGACCATGCTGAACCAGGAATGGGCCATGGGGCTCGACGAGCTGATCGAGGCGGAGGCGCAGGCCCAGGCGGTGTGCATGGCGACGCAGGATTTTCGCCGCGCCTTCGAGGCGTTCGCGGCCAAGCGCAAGCCGGCCTTCGAGGGGGACTGACCGTGGCGGCCGTCCCGTCTCCGGCGCCCGCAAGGGGGCCGACCCGCTCGCATCTCGACTGGCCGTTCTTCGGGCCGGAGCATCGTGCCTATGCGGAGCGGCTCGACGGCTTCGTGGCGGACGGCGGGCTCGCCGGCCTCGATCACGCCGATGTCGACGGCACCTGCCGAACGCTGGCGGCGCGGCTCGGCGCCGCCGGGCTTCTCGATGCCGCGGTGCCGCAGCCGCATCAGGATGGCGGCGCCATCCAGTCGCGGCTCCTGTGCCTCGCCCGCGAGACGCTGGCCTGGCACGACGGCCTCGCCGACTTCGCCTTCGCGATGCAGGGGCTCGGCAGCGGTGCCGTCGCGCTTGCCGGCGACGACGCCCTCAAGGCGGCGGTGCTGCCCAAGGTGCGCGCCGGCGACTGGCTCGCCGCCTTCGCGCTGTCGGAGCGCGACGCCGGCTCCGATGTCGCGGCGATCGCCTGCACGGCGCGCCGCGACGGCAATTCCTATGTGCTCGACGGCGACAAGACCTGGATCTCCAACGGCGGCATCGCCGGCGTCTACGTGGTGTTCGCCCGCACCGGCGAGGCGCCTGGCACCCGCGGCCTCTCGGCCTTCGTGGTGTTCCCGGACGATCCCGGCTTCGCGATCGCCGAGCGCATCGACGTGATGGCGCCGCATCCTTTGGCGACCATTCGTTTCGATGGCTGCCGCATTCCGGCGGCGCGCCGGCTCGGTGCGCCGGGCGAGGGCTTCAAGCTCGCCATGCGGACCCTCGACATCTTCCGCGCCTCGGTGGCGGCCGCGGCGCTCGGCTTCGGTCGCCGAGCCTTCGACGAGGCGGTGGCGCACGCCGGCACGCGCCGCCTGTTCGGCGGCACGCTCGGCGATCTCCAGCTCACCCAGGCGGCGCTCGGCGACATGGCGACCGGGCTCGATGCCGCCGCGCTCCTGACCTATCGGGCGGCATGGCGGCGCGACGTCCAGGGCCTGCCGACCACCCGAGAGGCCGCCATGGCCAAGATGACGGCGACCGAGACGGCCCACCAGGTGATCGACCGCGCGGTGCAGATGTTCGGCGGCCGCGGCGTGCGCTGCGGCGAGACGGTCGAGCGGCTCTACCGGGAGATCCGGGCGCTGCGCATCTACGAGGGCGCCACCGAGGTGCAGAAGCTGATCGTCGGCCGCGCCGTGATGCAGGCGGGCCAGGCATGACGGGGCGGCGGTCGACGAGCGCGGTGTCGGCGCGCGACGTGAAACGTGAGGACGAACAGGTGACATTCAAGGTGAGCCGAACTCTCGGCTTCGGGCACTGCGATCCGGCCGGCATCGCGTACTTCCCGTCCTATTTCGACATCATGGTCGAGGTGATGGAGGAGATCTTCGCGGCTCTCGGCTCGCCGTGGCCGACCATGATGGGCGAGCGACGGATCGGGGTGCCGACCGTCAAGCTGGACGTCGACTTCACGGCTCCGAGTCGGCACGGCGACCGCCTCGATTTCGCGGTGCGCGTGGCGCGGCTCGGCCGCAGCTCGCTCGAGCTCCACTATCGCGTCACCACCCGCGGGCGTCCGGTGTGGACCGCCCGGCAGGTGATCGTCGCCATCTCGCTCGACACCCAGCGGGCCGTTCCTTGGCCCGACGATCTGCGCGCCGCGCTGGCGGCACATCTGGAGACCGCCGATGCACACGATCTTGCACCCTGAGGGTTGGACGAAGCCGCTCGGATACGCCAACGGCGTGGTGGCGCGCGGCCGCACCATCTTCGTCGCCGGCCAGGTCGGCTGGACGCCGGCGCAGACCTTCGCGTCCGACGATCTCGTCGATCAGGTCCGGCAGTGCCTCATCAACATCGTCGCGGTGCTGCGCGAGGCCGGCGCGGAGCCCGCCCACATCGTGTCGATGACCTGGTACTTCGTCGACAAGGACGAGTATCTGGCCCGCTCCAAAGAGATCGGTGCCGCGTATCGGGACGTGATCGGCCGCTGGTTTCCGGCGATGACGGCCATGCAGGTCGCGGCGCTGGTGGAGGAGGGCGCCAAGGTCGAGATCCAGGCGACCGCGGTGCTGCCGGACTGACGGACGCCGCGGCGATCACCCTTGGCCATCACCCTCGGCGGGCAGCGCGGAGCTGGAAGCGCTGCACCTTGCCGGTCGCGGTCTTCGGCAGGCCGTCCACGAAGCGCACCGAGCGCGGATACTTGTAGGGCGCGATCACCGCCTTGACGTGGTTCTGGAGCGTCAGCACCAGGGCCGGGTCGGCCACATGGCCGGTGGCCAGCACCACATAGGCTTCGACGATCTGGCCGCGCTCCTCGTCGGGCGCGCCGATCACGGCGCATTCGGCGACGGCGGGATGGCTCAGCAGCGCCGCCTCCACCTCGGGACCGGCGATGTTGTAGCCGGCCGAGACGATCATGTCGTCGTTGCGGGCGGCGAAACGGAAACGGCCGTCCTCGTCCTGCACGAAGGCGTCGCCGGTCAGGTTCCAGCCGTCACGGACATAGTCGCGCTGGCGCGGGTCGTCCATGTAGCGGCAGCCGGTGGGGCCGCGCACCGCGAGGCGGCCGATGGTGCCGCGCGGCACCTCGTTCATGTGCTCGTCCACCACCTTCGCCTCGTAGCCCGGCACCGGGCGGCCGGTCGAGCCGGGGCGGTGGTCGTCGGGCGTGTTGGAGATGAACACGTGCAGCATCTCGGTCGAGCCGATGCCGTCGAGGATCGGTGTGCCGGTGCGCGCCGTCCACGCCTCGTACACGGGGGCCGGCAGCGTTTCGCCCGCCGAAACTGCGAGGCGCAGCGACGCCAGGCGGGCGGGATCGTCGACGGCGGCCAGCATGGCCCGGTAGGCGGTCGGCGCCGTGAAGCAGATGGTGGCCCGATAGGTCTCGATCAGGCCCACGAGGGCGGGCGGCGTCGCCGTCTCGATCAGCGCCGCGGTGGCGCCGAAGCGCAGCGGGAACACCGCGAGGCCGCCGAGCCCGAACGTGAAGGCGATCGGCGGCGACCCGACGAACACGTCGGTCGGCTGCACGCCGAGCACATGCTTCGCATAGGTGTCGGCGATCGCCAGGATGTCGCGATGGAAATGCATGGTCACCTTCGGCACCCCGGTGGTGCCGGAGGTGACGCCGAGCAGGGCGACGTCGTCGCGGCCGGTCGGCACGGCGTCGTAGCGCACCGGCTTGTCGAGCGCGATGCGGTCGAGCTCGGCATCGTGGTTGGCGGTGCCGTCGAAGCCCACCACGGTCTTCAGGAAGCGGCTGTCCTTGGCGCAGGCGACCAGCTCGTCGAGGATACGGGTGTCGCACAGCGCAACGCCGATCTCGGCCTTGTCGACGATCTTCGACAGCTCGCCGGCGCGTAGCATCGGCATGGTGTTGACCACCACGGCGCCCACCTTGGTGGCGGCGAGCCAGCAGGCGATCATCGCCGGATTGTTGGCCGAGCGGATCAGGATGCGGTTGCCGGGTTTGATGCCGTAGTGATCGACCAGCGCGTGGGCGAGCCGGTTGGTCCAGTCGGCCAGCTCCTTGTAGGTGCGGCGGCGACCATGGCCGATCAGCGCCACGTAATCTCCGAAGCCGCGCTCGACCATGCGGTCGGTCAGCTCGACGGCGGCGTTGATGCGCTCCGGATAGCCGAGCGGCTCGAACGCGAGCAGCGGCCACTGATCCGGCGGTGGCAGCCGGTCGCGGGTGAAGGTGTCGACATGCGCCGAGGGACCGAGACGGGAGGAACCGAGACGGACCGGGGGATGATCCGACATGCTGCACCTCTTCGGCGGTCTCGACGCGCGTCGGGACCCGGGGGTCGGGGGCCGCACCACCGGCGCGGCCCCCCGCGGGGGTGATCTCGAAGGCCGAGAGTGGCACGGCAACTCTGTTTCTTCAAGCTTGAAAGGTATATATCTAAATCGATAGAGACTCGTTCGCGTGGGGGGGTCTCACCGAGCCTGCGCGAATCTGTGGGAGCGCACGAGCTTACAGGGGCACGGCAGGCGCATCCGGTCCCCAGGGACGGAGGGGACGATCCCGCTGGATTGGACCTCACGCATCGACCGGCCAAAAAGGTTTAGGTATGAAAATTCGATGAGCTGTGATATCGCCGGCTCATGAGCGATCCGGGGACCGAGGACGTCGAGGCGCTCGTCCGCGACGAGCCCGCCGGCAGCAAGATGGAGCTGCGGCTGTGGCTCCGCCTGCTGTCCTGCGCCAACCTGATCAGCGCCGAGATCCGCCGCCGCCTGCGCACCGAGTTCGGCGTCACCCTGCCGCGCTTCGACGTGATGGCACAGCTCCACCGCGAGCCCGACGGGCTGCGGCTCGGCGACCTGTCGCGGCGCATGATGGTCACCAACGGCAACATCACCGGGCTGATCGACCGCCTGGTGGACGAGGGCCTGGTGGTGCGCGCGGCCGACCCGGCCGATCGGCGTGCCACCACGGTGCGTCTCACTCGTGCGGGCGCCACCATGTTCCGCCTGATGGCGAGTGCCCACGAGCGTTGGATTCACGAGATGTGCGGGGCGCTGCCGGCCGAGGGCGTCGGTCGCCTGCTGGCCGATCTCGACACGCTCAAGCGGTCCGCCGGCGCCGCGATGCGCGAGCCCGACTGACCCCGACACCGCGACCGTCCGCCGATCGGCGCGGCTGCGTGCGGCTGCCACGCATCTCTCGCGTGTGCGCGCGGAATCGTCGGCTTTCGATGGATCGTCTTCGTCGCAATTCTCGCCAGTCTTGTCCGAAACCCGGAGACCTCGTCGGGACCCGTTGAGGCACCGGAGCTTTCGTGGCCGCCACGGGTTTGCCATCAGATTTCTCCGACATTCGTCCCATCTTGTGAAGAGTTCGTCCGGAAAACTCCGCGCCGGGATTCAGGTTCTCGCAAAGCCTTCCGGCAACCTCCGCTCGTCGGGGGCGGGGGGTGCGCACTACACTCCGATCGTTCTTCGGATCGTCGGAGCCGCCCATGATCACGCCTCATCCGGTGGGGACCATCGCCCTCGATGTCTCGACACTGTTCGTGATCGCCACCTGCGTCAGCTCGCTGCTCGGGCTCGTGCTGCTCAGCGTGTGGCGTCAGGAGCGCATCCGGGCGCTCGCTTGGTGGGGCTCCGCCTATCTGCTCGGCGGTTTCTCGGTGGCGCTGTGGAGCCTCGAAGGCACCGGCCTGCCGATCCCCTCCGGCTTCGCCAACGCGCTGCTCTATCTCGCCTGCGGGCTGATCTGGAACGCCGCCCGGGTGTTCCATGGCCGGCGGGTGCTGTGGGTCGCGATGTCGGCCGGTGCGGTGGCGTGGCTGCTCGCCCAGGGCGTGCCTGAGGTGATGGCGGCGCCCGCCCACCGGGTGATCGCCTCCTCGGTCATCATCTCGGTCTACACGTTCCTCACCGCCTTCGAGCTGTGGCGCGAGCGGCGCAAGGCGCTGATCCAGCGCTGGCCGGCGCTGTTCGTCCCGGTGCTGCACGGGCTCGTGTTCCTGGCCCCGGTGCCGCTCGCCGGCCTGATGCCGGACGAGGACGGCATCGTCAGCCTCGCCACCGGCTGGTTCGCGGTGTTCGCGCTGGAGGCGATCCTCTATGTGGTCGGCACCGCCTTCATCGTGATGACGCTGAGCCGCGATCAGGCTCTCCGGCTCCAGCGCACCGCCGCCTCCACCGATCCGCTGACCGGCCTGTTCAATCGCCGCGCCTTCTTCGAGGGGGCCCCGCAGCTCGCCGCCGCTCAGCGCCGTAAGGGCGAGTCGATCGGCGCCCTGGTGTTCGACCTCGACCACTTCAAGTCGATCAACGACCGTCACGGCCATTTCGTCGGCGACGAGGTGCTGAAGCTGTTCGCCACGGTGATCAGCGGCAATCTGCGGGCGACCGACCTGATCGCACGGTTCGGCGGCGAGGAGTTCGTCGTGCTGCTGCCGGGCGGCGTCGACGAGGCCGCGATCGCGGCGGAGCGCGTGCGCGCCGCCTTCGAGGAGGCCGGACGGGTGGTCGGCGGCCGGGCGCTCGGCGCCACCGTGTCGGTCGGTGCCGCGGCCGGCGACGGCACGAGCGACATCTCGGCCCTGCTGATGGAGGCCGATGCGGCGCTGTACCGGGCCAAGGCGCTCGGCCGCAACCGGGTGGCGCGGGCGCTGCCGGGCCAGGCCGGGCGGGCCGCCGCCGAGACGACGCCCGAGACGCCGGTGGTGGTGGCCGGCATCGGCACCTCGCACCCCGACGCCACCGCCTGGGAGGAGGCGCAGGCCGCCATCCTGTGGCGGGCGTATCCGGACGAGTGCCGGGGACACGAGACCCTCAAACCGACGCCGGCCTGACCGCGGTTCCGACGCCGCCGCGGACCTCCGGACGTCACGCGAACGCCGGCCTGCGCAGGGGCCGGCGTTCGTGCGTTTGCGCGGTCGCCCGGTCGCCGGGACGCAGGCGGTCTTGGAGAATTGACAGCAAGATGTCAAAAAGACAGTATGTTTCCCATGGACGCAGTCGGAGCGCGCGCGACGACCTCGGGGAACGCCATGGACTACGGCCTGTTGCGGTTCTTCCACATCCTCGGCGCCGTGCTGATCGGCGCCGGCCTGGTCGGCGTCTGGATGTCGGATCTGCGGGCGCGGCAGCTCCGCCGGCTGGAGCCGTTCGCCGAGGCGGTGCGCAGCATCGCGGTGTTCTACGACGGCCTGGTGGTGCCGGGGGCGCTGCTGCTGATGGCCTCGGGCGGCGCTCTGATCGCGACGGTGTATGGCGGGCTCGACGCCTTCCGGGTGCCGTGGATCGCCGGCATGGTGGCCCTGTTCGCCTTCGAGTTCATCGAGGGCAACACGGTGACGCGGCTCTACTTCATGCGGCTGCGGCGGCTCAGCCGGGCGGCGCTGGAGAGCGGCCATCCGACCGCCGAGCTGGAGCGGGCGCGCGAGGCGGCGGTGCCGGCCTTCACGCATTTCCTCGATCTGCCGCTGTTCGTCCTCATCGTGGCGCTCGCCACCCTCAGGCCGGAGAGCTGGACGGCGTTCGGGATCGGCGCCGCGGTCGCCGTGACGGTGGCGACCGGGCTGACGCTGCTGATCCCGCGACTTTATCCGTGGACGCTGGACGCCTCACCTCTCCCCGCTGCGCGGGGCGAGGGAGCGCCGGCACCCAAATCGAAACGACCACCGCTCTAGCTGCCGATGCGGCCGCCGCCGCGGCGGGTGATCGCCACCACGGAAGGGCGCGGCGGCATGTCGGGCCGGAAGTCGGGCCAGCGCGTCGCCGGGTTCTCGAAGGTGGCGGGCGGGGCGTTGGAGTCGCTCTCGTCGGCCTCGCCGGGATGCTGCACGGCGACGAACAGGGTCTCGTCGTCCGGCGTGAACATCGGCCCGCACATCTCGGCGCCGACCGGGCAGCGGAAGAACAGCTTGCCGGTCGCCCGCAGCGGCCCCTCGGTCTCCAGCCCCCACACCCCATCGGCCCGCCCGGTGCGCGCGCCCGAGTTGCCGTCGGTGGTGATCCACAGCCGGCCGTGATGGTCGACCGCGCAGTTGTCCGGCATGCCGAACCAGCCGTCCTTCGAGGTTGCCGGGTTGAAGCTGGCGCCCACCGCGGCGATCGCCGGGTCGCCGCATTTGACCAGGACATCCCAGCCGAAGCGGTCGGCCGCATGGTCGCCGCCGGGCGCCGTCATCTCGACGATATGGCCGAACGGATTGGGGCCGCGCGGATTGGCGGCGTCGGTGTCGTCTGCCTTGCGGCGGGTATTGTTGGTGAGCATCACGAACACCTTGCCGGATTTCGGGTCGGCCTCGATGTCCTCGGGCCGGTCCATCCGGGTGGCGCCGAGCAGATCGGCGGCGCGGCGCGCCTCGATCACCACGTCGGCCTGGCTGGCGAAGCCGTTCTCGGCGGTGAGCGGCCCGTGGCCGTGGACGAGCGGCAGCCATGTGACAGTGCCGTCGGCGTCGTAGCGGGCGACCGACAGCACGCCGTCGTCGAGCAGGTCCCGGTTGGCGGCAGGGTCGCCCGGCACATAAGGCCGGGCCGTGACGAAGCGGTAGATGTACTCGAAGCGCTCGTCGTCGCCGCTGTAGACCACGACGCGGCCGTCGCGATTGACCAGCGGGAAGGCGCCCTCGTGCTTGAAGCGGCCGAGCGCGGTGCGCTTCTTCGGCGTCGAAGCCGGATCGAACGGGTCGATCTCCACCACCCAGCCGAAGCGGTTGGTCTCGTTGGGCTCGCGGCCGACGTCGAAGCGGTCGTGGAAACGGCTCCAGCCGAACCAGCCGCCCGGCACCCCGGCGCGGGCGTGGTTCTTGGCCTCTGGATGGCCTTCCGGCAGGACACCCCCGAAGTAGCCGTGAAAATTCTCCTCGCAGGTGAGCCACGTGCCCCACGGCGTGAGGCCGCCGGCACAGTTGTTGAGCATGCCGAGGACGCGGCGGCCGCTCGGATCGGCGGCGGTCTTCAGGCGCGGATGGCCGGCCGCCGGGCCGGTGATCTCCATCGGCGTCTCGGCATCGATGCGACGGGCGTAGCGGGACCCGGCGACGACACGCCATTTGCCGTCGTCGCCGCGGCGCACCTCCAGCACCGAGCCGCCATGCGCCGCCATCTCGATCGCGGTCAGCTCCGGCGTCATGGCCTTGAAGCCGACGGCGCGCAGATCCTGCCGGCCGAGGCCGGGGAACATCAGCTCCTCGTTGGTGTACTCGTGATTGACGACGAGCAGGCCGTGGCGGGCCGGGTTCTCGGCGCCCGGCATCGGCAGGTAGCCGAGATAGTCGTTGTTGTAGCCGAACTGGAGCCGCTGCGCCGCGGCGGTCTGGCGAGCCGGATCGAAGGGCGGCGCGCCGGGCAGTACCGGATCGCCCCAGCGGATCAGCACGTCGGCGTCGTAGCCCTCGGCGACGTGGTGGGTCTCGTCGACGCCGGCCGCCACCTCGGCGAAGTCGAAGCGCGAGCGCGCCGTGCCGGCGACCGAGGCTGCGGGCTGTGCGGCGGCCGAGCCGGCCATGCGCGGGAGCGCCATGATGGCGGCGACCCCGAGCGCGCCCCGCATGATGTCGCGCCGATCGTAGCGGGCGGCGATCACGTCGCCGAGGGTCGGCCGGTCGGCCGGGCTGCGGCCGAGGTCGTCGGAGGCTTCGAAAGCCTGGGCGCGGGTGAGGGGCATGGCATCTCTCGGTCTTGCGGCGGAGCAGGGTGGATCGTCCAGACTACCGAGACAATGCCGCAACGCGATGACGGTCCGTCGTCGCAGGACGGGCCGTCCCGGACCGCTCTCAAGGCGCGGACGAGTTCGGCAGCAGGTGCCGTTCCAGGAACTCCATGATGGGCGATGCCTGATTGGGCAGGAAGTGGTGGCCGTCTGCGATGAAGCGGACCTGCGCGTGGGGCGCCGCGCGTTCCAGCCTCGCCCGCGTGTCGCGCGAGTCGAGTAGTACGTCGCGCCCGCCGACGATGGCGAGGATCGGCATGGCGAGCCGGCTCAGCTCGTCGTCGGACAGGCGCGGGATCGTCACCACCCGCGGCCTGATCGCCCGCCCGATCGCTTCCATGAGATCGGTCATCGGCCGGAGGTCGGCCGGGATGTCGATCGGCGCGGGACCGAACACCATCTGGCGGATGCGACGCCGTCCCCATGCGCCGAACAGCAGGAGCGGCGCCGCCTTGAGCAGGAGGTTCTTCTGTCGGCCGATGCCGGCCGGGCAGATCAGGGCGAGCGCGCGCACTCTCTCGGGTCTTCGGGCGGCATAGTCGAGCGCCAGCCAGCCGCCGAGCGAGGTGCCGACCAGCCCGGCGCTGCGCAGCCCGAGCCCGTCGAACACGTCGTCGAGCCACAACGCATGCGCGTCGCCGGCGAGGGCCGGCCGCACCGGCGCGCTCAGCCCCGCTTCGCCGATCATGTCGACCGCGAGGAGCCGGAACCGCGACGACCACAGGGCGACGTCCGGCATCCAGGCGGCCGAGTTGGCCTGCGCCCCGTGGAGCAGCACGATGGGCGGAGCGGCCTCGTCGCCGCAGGCCAGCACGAAGGTCGACCCTTGGCGCGTCGGGAGGTGCAGCTCGGATTTCGGTACCGGCCAGTGGTCCAGGACCTGCCGATACTGCGCCGCGATCTGCCGCGACGACGCCTCGCTTCGGAACACCGCGTCGGTCATGGCCGCGAGTCCAAGAGCAGATGCAGCATGTCGAGCAGCCGGGCCGCGTCCGACGGGCTGCCGATCAGCACGACCTTGAGGCTCCCGGCGAGCGGGTCGAAGGCGGTGTCGATCTGCAACGGCGACGTCGCGGCGTCGCCCGTCATGGCGGCGGCGTTCAGGACAGTCGTGATCCTCGCCGCATCCTCGCGCGTCGTGTGCGGGATATCGACAATGCAGGTCGTGCGCACCGCGCGGCCCGCATCGGTGTGGCCGCTCGTCACGCCGGCGAACTCGTCGAGCCTGGCGCGCTCGATCCGATAGGCTTTTCCGATCCGTGTCGCCGGCAGGCGCCCCTGCCGGATGTAGCGGATCACGGTCTTGGGGTGCAGCTTCAGCTGCTCGGCCGCCTGCTCGACCGTGACCAGAGTACCCGACATCGTCCGCAATGCTCCCTAAAAGTCTCTTTTAATCCATACAATAGGGAACTATGGAGATCAATAGGCCGTTGCCCTGCGGGCTGCGGACCCGAGACCGGAAGGCGGGAGAGTGTCAATGGACGGTGGGACTCGCATGAAGACGCGCCTGCGCGCCGACCTGTGCGCCGCGATGAAGCGCGGCGGGAGGCGCGAGGCGGCCCTGGTTCGCTCGCTAATCGCCGCCCTCGACAATGCCGAGGCGGTGCCCGCCCGCCCGGAGCAGGCGTCGCTGGTCCGCCATGACTTCGGTAGCCGGTCGGCGGACGTCGAACGGCGTCGGCTGAGCGACCAGCAGGTGCGCGACGTTCTCGCGAGCGAGATCGAGCAGCGCGAGCGGGCCGCCGCCGAACTCGACCGCCTGGGCGAGCGGGAACAGGCCGCGCTGCTGCGCGCCGACGCCTTGTCGGCGACGCGCTATCTCGCAGGATAGAGACGACTTGCGCCCGGAGGCCTGCAGAGCGGAATCCGATCCGATTGGATCGGCCTTCGCTTAAGGTGCGCACCGTCGATCATCCCAGGACCCGTGACGAAGGACGCATGACGAACGCTTTCGAAAGCCCGTTCAAGGGGCGCCGGCTGGCCGAGCAGGTCACCAACCCGAACATCTCGGTCGGGCGCTACAGCTACTATTCCGGCTGGTACCACGGCCACCCGTTCGACGATTGCGCCCGCTACCTGATGCCGGACTGCGACGACGTCGACCGGCTGGTCATCGGCAGCTTCTGCTCCATCGGCAGCGGCGCGAGCTTCATCATGGCGGGCAACCAGGGGCATCGCATCGACTGGGTCTCGACCTTTCCGTTCTTCTACATGGCGGATGAGCCGGCCTTCGCGGCGGCCACCTGCGGGTTCGTGCGGGCCGGCGACACGGTGGTCGGCAACGACGTGTGGATCGGGGCCGAGGCAATGGTGATGCCCGGCGTGCGCATCGGCGACGGCGCCGTGGTGGCGAGCCGGGCCGTCGTCACCCGCGACGTCGCTCCCTACACCATCGTCGGCGGCAACCCGGCGCGGCCGATCCGGCGGCGCTTCTCCGATGACGAGATCGCGCTCCTGCTGGAGCTGGCGTGGTGGGACTGGGACCTGGCCGACATCGCGGCGGCGATGCCGCTGCTGTGCTCCGGCGACATCCCCGGCCTGCACGGCTGGTGGCGCGAGCGGACCGGCCGCGGCGCCGGGCCGCCCGCCTGAGCGGCCGCCGGGCCGTATCCGGGCGAGGGCGCCAAGCCTGTGGCGACCAAGAAAAAGGGCGCCCCGGAGGGCGCCCACGAGGGGGCCGCGACCCGGCGGGTCGCGGCGGAGGGCGAGGAGGCTCAGCCCGAATAGTACATCTCGAACTCGACCGGGTGCGGGGTGTGCTCGAACTTGATCACCTCGCCCATCTTCAGCTCGATATAGGCGTCGATGAAGTCGTCGTCGAAGACGCCGCCGGCCTTGAGGAAGGCGCGGTCCTTGTCGAGCGCCTCGAGGGCCTCGCGCAGCGAGCCGCACACGGTCGGGATCTGCTTCAGCTCGGCCTTCGGCAGGTCGTAGAGGTCCTTGTCCATCGCCGGGCCGGGATCGAGCTTGTTCTTCACGCCGTCGAGGCCGGCCATCAGCATGGCCGCGAAGGCGAGATAGGGGTTGGCCAGCGGATCGGGGAAGCGGACCTCGACGCGCTTGGCCTTCGGGTTGGTGGTGTAGGGGATGCGGCACGAGGCCGAGCGGTTGCGCGCCGAGTAGGCGAGCAGCACCGGCGCCTCGAAGCCCGGCACCAGCCGCTTGTAGGAGTTGGTGGTCGGGTTGGTGAAGGCGTTGATGGCCTTGGCGTGCTTGATGATGCCGGCGATGTAGGACAGGCAGGTCTCCGACAGGTCGGCGTACTTGTTGCCGGCGAACAGCGGCTTGCCGTCCTTCCAGATCGACTGGTGGCAGTGCATCCCCGAGCCGTTGTCGCCATAGATCGGCTTCGGCATGAAGGTGGCGGTCTTGCCGTAGATGTTGGCGACCATGTGGATGCAGTACTTGTAGGTCATCAGCATGTCGGCCATGTAGGTCATGGGCGCGAACTTGATGCCGAGCTCGTGCTGGGCCGAGGCCACCTCGTGGTGATGCTTCTCGACCTTCACGCCCATCTTGGCCATGGCGGCCAGCATCTCGGAGCGCATGTCCTGCGCCGAGTCCTGCGGCGGCACCGGGAAGTAACCCTTCTTGAAGCCGATGCGGTGGCCGAGATTGCCGCCCTCGTAGTCGGTGGCGCCGTTGATCGGCAGCTCGATCGAGTCGAGCTTGAAGCCGCAGGCGTAGGGGTCGGCCTGGAACTTGACGTCGTCGAATACGAAGAACTCGGCCTCGGGGCCGAAATAGATGGTGTCGCCGATGCCCATCGACTTCACCAGCGCCTCGGCCTTCTTGGCCATGCCGCGCGGGTCACGGTTGTAGGGCTCGCCGGTGGTCGGCTCGAGCACGTCGCAGACCAGCACCAGGGTGGTCTCGGCGAAGAACGGGTCGATGGTGGCGGTGGTCGGGTCCGGCATCAGGCACATGTCGGACTCGTGGATCGCCTTCCAGCCGGCGATCGACGAGCCGTCGAACATCACGCCCTCCGAGAAGGTCTCCTCCTCGATCTGGGAAATGTCCATGGTGACGTGCTGCCACTTGCCGCGCGGGTCGGTGAAGCGCAGATCACAGTACTTTACGTCGTTGTCCTTGATCAGCTTCAGCACGTCCTTGGCCGTCGTCATCGAATATCGTCCTTTGCGTTGAGAGATCGTCGCGGTTCAGGGTTTTCGGCGGGCGGGGGGCTCGGCCGGCCCCGGGCGCGGAGCGGAGGGTGCGGGTCAGATGGCGTCCAGGCCGGTCTCGCCGGTGCGAATCCGGATGACCTCCTCGACATTGGAGACGAAGATCTTGCCGTCGCCGATCCGGCCGGTCTGCGCGGCGCGACGGATCGCGTCGATCGCCTTCTCGACCATGTCGTCGGCGAGGACCACCTCGATCTTCACCTTGGGCAGGAAGTCGACGACGTATTCGGCGCCGCGATAGAGCTCGGTGTGACCTTTCTGCCGGCCGAAGCCCTTGGCCTCGGTCACGGTGATGCCTTGCAGACCGACCTCTTGCAGCCCCTCCTTCACCTCGTCGAGCTTGAAGGGCTTAATGATCGCCTCGATCTTCTTCATCTCACCTCGTCTCCCCCGGCCCGCAGAGGCCGATGCCAGCCGGCCCGCTCACCCGTTAGCAGGGTCCATGCCAACCGTGGCGCCGACCGAAACGTCGCGCCATCCCAAGTCGTTAACGCCATCGGTCGAGGCAGTGGCCGTGGGCACCGGCGCCGCGTCGCCTAATACGTGAGCGATTTGCTTATAATGACAGCAACGACGGATCGCAAAGTCGGGATGAGGGCGTTTCGCACCGTGGAATGCGGTAAGGAGGTAGTGGCCGCGCCATGGCGGTCGAAGCGGTGGCGTTTTTCTCGGCAGTGGGCCACGACGTGGCCGTCCGGGTATCGGCGGGGCGCAGTGGGGCCGGCGTGCGGCGGGCCGCCGCGACGGTGCCATGGTAGGTCGCGGTGACGCGGCCGAGCCGCCTCGCTATCATGCGCCCACGTCAGCGCTGCGTCACGAGGCTCGCTCCATGCGCTCCGCTCTTCTGCGATCTGCTGCCCTGGGATCGGCGCCGCCGGAGCTTCTGACCACCGCCGAGATGGGCCGCGCGGATCGCTCGACCATCGATTCAGGAACGCCCGGCATCGTCTTGATGGAAAACGCCGGCCGCGCGGTCGCCGAGGCCGTGATGCGGCGCCATCCGCCGGGCTCGCGGGTGGTCGTCCTGGCGGGGCCGGGCAACAATGGCGGTGACGGCTTCGTGGCGGCGCGGCGCCTCGCGGCCGTCGGCTTCCGGGTCACCCTCCTGCTCGCCGGCGCGCCCGAGCGGCTGAAGGGCGACGCCGCCGAGGCGGCGCGCCGCTGGACCGGGCCGACGCGGCCGGCGACGCCGGAGGCACTCGCCGCCGCGCGCCCCCATGTGATCGTCGATGCGCTGTTCGGGGCCGGGCTCGATCGCCCCGTCGATGGGCTGCCGCGCGCTCTGATCGGTGCCGTGAACGCCGCGCGAGCCGACGGCGCCGCCGTCGTCGCGGTCGATCTGCCGAGCGGCGTCAACGGCACCACCGGGGCCGTGATGGGCGCCGCGATCGAGGCCGACGAGAGCGTCACCTTCTTCCGCGCCAAGCCCGGCCATTGGCTGCTGCCGGGGCGGCTCCGCCGCGGCCGGCTGACGATCGCGGACATCGGCATTCCAGACGCGGTGCTGGCCACGGTGCAGCCGCGCTGCATCCTGGTCGGGCCGGAGCTGGTGCGAGCGAGCCTGCCGGTGCCCTCGCTCGCCGGGCACAAGTACGACCGCGGCCACGTCGTCGTGGTGTCGGGTGGTGGCCACACCACCGGGGCGGCGCGACTCGCGGCCCGTGCGGCGCTGCGGGTGGGGGCGGGGCTCGTCACCCTGGCGTCGCCAGCCGACGCCGTCGCCGTGAACGCCGCCGCCAACGTCGCCGTGATGGTGCGGCAGACCGACGCGGCCGAAGGGCTCGCGACACTGCTGGAGGACCGGCGCTTCAACGCCGTCGCGCTTGGGCCGGGTCTGGGTGTGGGCGCCGCGACTCGCGATCTGGTGGGCAGCGCGCTCGCCGGCTGCCGCGCCGTCGTGCTCGATGCCGACGCCCTGACCAGCTTCGTGGACGATCCGGAGGCATTTTTCACGGCTCTGCGGGCGCGCCCTCCGGGGACCACCGTCCTGACGCCACACGACGGCGAGTTCAGTCGTCTTTTCGATAAGTTACCAGAGATTCATGAAGCTTCCTCGAAACTCGATCGGGTGCGGGCCGCGGCCCGCCGCACCGGCGCCGTCGTGCTGTTGAAAGGGGCGGATACGACGATCGCGGACCTTGACGGATGCGCCGCGATCAATGCCAATGCACCGGCCCATCTCGCGACTGCGGGAGCCGGAGACGTCCTCACCGGATTAGTCGCCGGCCTCCTGGCGCAGGGACTGGGTGCCTTCACGGCCGCCGCGACGGCCGCCTGGCTTCACGGCGAAGCGGCCCGACTGGTCGGTCCGGGTCTGATCGCAGAGGATCTGTCCGAGGTGATGCCAAGTCTTCTTGCGCGTTTGATCGAGCCGCCGGCGGTCGCCGAGTCGGCCCACGATCGGGTGATCCGATGAGCGACGTCGGTCGGCGCGAGACGCCGTCCGAGCGGCGGGACCGGATCGCATCGGGTCCCGCTCCGGAGCGGAATTCAGTGTCGACACGGACCGTTGGCTCAACCTTGCCATAATTGGTCGGTGGATTCCGGGCCACGAGGTGTGGGGACCCTCGTGACCGGGGCATGTCCGGCCGTCGTCTGGGGCGACGCGCGGTCGGGGACGAGCTTGGTTTCGGGAGGCGGTGGATGACCAACCTGCAATCTCTGCTGGAGACGAAGGAGGCGATGCCGCTCGGCGCCTGCCTCGGGTGGCGGTCCGACCTGATCTCGCTGCACGTCGCCTCCGACGTGATCATCGCGGTGTCGTTCCTGTCCATTCCGATCGTCCTCGCGGTGTTCGTATCGCGGCGCTCCGATCTCGCCTTCGGCTGGGTCGCCTGGGCCTTCGTGGTGTTCCTGGCGGCCTGCGGGGCCGCCCATCTGCTCGACATCTGGACCATCTGGCGCGCCGACTTCGGGGCCGAAGGCATCGTCAAGGCGGTCACCGCCGTCACGGCGCTCGCCACCGCCATCGCGCTCTGGCTGCTGCTGCCCAAGGCGCTGGCACTGCCCTCCGCCGGCGAGCTGCGCCGCGCCGTCGAGGCGCTCCGCCAGCAGATCCGCGAGCGCGACCTCGCCCTCAAGGCGCTGGAGCGCGAGCGCGAGGAGCGCCGCCGCGCCGAGGAGATGCTGCGCCAGGCCCAGAAGATGGAGGCGATCGGCCAGCTCACCGCCGGCATCGCCCACGACTTCAACAACCTCATGACCGCCGTGATCGGCAACCTGGAGCGCGCCCGCCGGCTGCTGCCCCAGGAGGGGTGCCGCCAGCTCGCCCGGGCGATTCGCGGGGCTGCGCTGGGGGCCGAGCGCGCCGGCGTTCTCACCCATCGGCTGCTCGCCTTCGGGTGCCGCCAGCCGCTTGCGCCCAATGTCATGAACGTCAATGATGTGCTGGAGCACCTCGCCGACACGCTGCGGCGGACACTGGGCGGCAACATCCGGGTGGTGAGCAACCTCACCTTCGACCTGTGGCCGACCCGCGTCGACGCTGACGCCCTCGAAAGCGCCATTCTCAATCTCGCCGTGAATGCCCGCGACGCCATGCCCGAGGGGGGGAACCTGGTGATCACCACGCGCAATGTCGCGGCCGCCGACCCGCTGGTGGCGCAGCTCGGCCTGGCGGCGGCGGACTTCATCGAGATCGCCGTCGCCGATACCGGCATCGGCATGAGCGAGGAGGTGGCGAGCCGGGCATTCGAGCCGTTCTTCACCACCAAGCCGCTCGGCGTCGGCTCCGGGCTCGGCCTGAGCCAGGCCTACGGCTTCGCGGTGCAGTCGCACGGCACCGCCGTGCTCGACAGCACCGCCGGGCATGGCACCACCGTGAAGCTCTATCTGCCCCGCGCCCAGATCGCGGCGACTCCCAGCTTCTCGCGCAGCTTCGCGCCCGGACTGCTCACCAAGGCCGCGGCGTGTCCATGAGCGAGCCCCAAGCCCAGCAGAGCGGCGTGACGGTCCTCATCGTCGAGGACGAGCCGCTCGTCCTCGACATGATCTCCCAGGAGCTGACCGACCAGGGCTTCGCGGTGCTGGAGGCCGATACCGCCGAGGCGGCGCTGTCGATCATCCAGAGCGGCCAGCCGGTCGACGTGCTGTTCACCGACATCCGCCTGCCCGGCGAGATGGATGGCTGGCGCCTCGCCGCCACCGTGCGCGAGCAGAAGCCGGAGCTGCCCGTCATCTACGCCACCGGCTACACGGTCGAGCGCGCCTCCCAGGTGCCCGGCAGCGTGTTCCTCAAGAAGCCCTACCGCCCGTCGGCCATCGCCGAGACGATCCGCAGCCTGATGGCGGGCGAGGGGGGCGGCAACGGCTCCGCCAACTGATCCGGCCGTGGCTGGCGCCCCGTCGGCGCCGTCGCCCACCGGGCCGTCCGCCTCGCGTCGCGCCCGCCCGGCCCCTGCGGCCTGTCCTCCGATGCGCCCGTGCCCGTCCCATGCCCATTTTTTGTGATGCGTAAGCAGTCTACCGTGATATAAGCCCGCCCGCTCGGAGGATCGGCTGGCCGAGCGGCCCCTGGCGGGCGTGGCGGAACTGGTAGACGCGCTGGATTTAGGTTCCAGTGACGAAAGTCGTGGGGGTTCAAGTCCCTCCGCCCGCACCACGCCGGGGCTCGTCGCCGCCGACCGACCGGACGCCGCGCGTGGCGCGACCGCCCCAGAGACCACCACACGAGACTGACATGGATGTGACCCAAACCACGGCCGACGGGCTGAAGCGCGAATTTCGGGTGGTCGTTCCGGCCGCCGACCTGGAAACCCGGCTGAGCGATCGGCTGTCCCGCCTGAAGGACCAGGTTCGTATCAACGGCTTCCGCCCCGGCAAGGTGCCGGTCGCCCATCTGCGCAAGCTCTACGGCCGCGCCGTGATGGCCGAGGCGATCGAGGAGCTGGTCCGCGAGACCAACGCCAAGATCGTCACCGACAACGGGTTCAAGCTCGCCATGGACCCGCAGGTGAAGATGCCCGAGGACAAGACCGAGCTCGAAGGGGTGGTCGAGGGCAAGGCCGACCTCTCCTACACGGTGTCGCTCGAGGTGGTGCCGGCGATCGAGCTGGCCGACTTCAAGGGAATCACCTTGGAGCGGCTGGTCGCCGAGGTCGCCGACGACGAGGTGCGCGAGGCGACCAAGCGGCTCGCCGATCAGAATCGCCCCTTCGCCCCCAAGGCCGAGGACGCCGCCGCCGAGACCGGCGACCGCCTGGTGGTGTCGTTCGTCGGCCGCATCGACGGCGAGGCGTTCGAGGGCGGCACCGCCGAGGACGTGCCGCTCCAGCTCGGCTCCGGCACCTTCATCCCGGGCTTCGAGGATCAGCTCGTCGGCGCCAAGGCGGGCGAGACCCGCACCGTGACGGTGACCTTCCCCGAGACCTACATGGCCGCGAACCTGGCCGGGAAGACCGCCGCGTTCGAGGTCACGGTGAAGTCGGTCGAGGCGCCCGGCGAGGTTGCGCTGGACGACGACTTCGCCAAGAAGCTCGGCCTCGAATCGCTGGCCAAGCTGGAGGAGGCGATCCGCGAGCGCATGAAGGCCGACTACGCGGCGCAGAGCCGCCAGAAGCTCAAGCGCCAGCTGCTCGACCGCCTCGACGCCCTGCACAAGTTCGATCCGCCCCCGACGCTCGTCGAGGAGGAGTTCAAGTCGGTGTGGGAGACTGTGGTCTCCGACCTCAAGGCCCAGAACCGCAGCTTCGCGGACGAGGGCACCGACGAGGAGAAGGCCAAGGAGGAGTATCGCGGCATCGCCGATCGGCGGGTGCGGCTCGGCCTGGTGCTCGCCGAGATCGGCGAGAAGAACGCCATCAAGGTCACCGACGAGGAGGTCTCCCGCGCGATCGTGGAGCGCGCCCGCCAGTATCCGGGCCGCGAGCAGGAGGTGTGGGACTTCTACCGCAAGACGCCGGCCGCCGTCGCCTCGGTGCGGGCGCCGCTGTTCGAGGAGAAGGTCGTGGACTACATCCTCGAGCTCGCCACCGTGACCGAGCGCACCGTCCCCAAGGACGAGCTGTTCAAGGACGACGAGACGGCCGCCGACGCGGCGTAAGCCGGCCGGCCCGAGGACCGGCGGGGCGCCGCCTCGCCGGTCCGCGCAGGCGCGTCCTGGGCCTCTGGAGATCCTGGCGCATCGCCGTTCCGGTCCGGGTGCCGCCGCAGCGTGTCCGTTGCGGTGGCGGCAGGCGTGGCCCCTCCGTGAGGTGGAGCCTCCGGGGCGGAGCTCCCGAAGCCGAGGCATCCGAAGGCGAGGGCACCCGAAACCGCGATCAGTGCCGGCCGGCGGCGCTCCGGGCATCGCCGTGGCGGGCCGAGGAGCGGGCGGCCCGCTCTCGTCACCTGCGGCTGTGTGCGGAGGCTTGCCGGCGGCGCATCAGGGTATATCTGTGATCCGTGCGTCGCACACGACGTGCGGTCTCTCGGGCGGCGGCGACGCCGACGCGCCGGCCCGAATCACTGGCAAGGTTGAGCACATGCGAGATCCCGTCGACACCTACATGAACTATCTCGTCCCCATGGTGGTCGAGCAGACCAACCGGGGCGAGCGCGCCTACGACATCTATTCGCGGCTCCTCAAGGAGCGCATCATCTTCGTGACCGGCGTGGTCGAGGACGGCATGGCGACGCTGATCGTTGCCCAGCTCCTCTTCCTGGAGGCCGAGAACCCGAAGAAAGAGATCGCGATGTACATCAACTCGCCGGGTGGCGTGGTGACGTCGGGTCTCGCGATCTACGACACCATGCAGTTCATCCGTCCGGCGGTGTCGACGCTGTGCACCGGCCAAGCCGCCTCGATGGGCTCGCTGCTGCTCGCCGCCGGCCGCAAGGACATGCGCTTCGCCCTGCCGAACGCCCGCATCATGGTCCATCAGCCGTCCGGCGGCTTCCAGGGCCAGGCGTCCGACATCATGATCCACGCCCAGGAGATCCTGAACCTCCGCAAGCGGCTGAACGAGATCTACGTCAAGCACACCGGCCAGCCGATCAAGAAGATCGAGGAGGCGCTGGAGCGAGACCAGTTCTTCACCGCCGAGGCCGCCAAGGAGTTCGGGCTGATCGACACGGTGATCGAGCGTCGCCCCGAGGAGCCGGAGAAGACCTGACGACGTCGCCGCGACAGCCGTCGCCGCGTTCGCCGGCGGCGGCGGGCCGCGGCGGCATCCTGCGGCACGCTGCGATGCAGCACGGCCGGGCTGGCCCGATAGGCCGGCGGAAACGCTTCGTTTTCGCCACGATTGGGGGCCACGGTCGACGTCGGAGAGTCATGCGAAACTGGAATATGTCTTGCATGGCGAATGAGCGAGCGGCGGAACAAGCCTCGGACCGTCGGCTTCGTATCATTAAAGGAATCTTGATTGTCCGAGCGGTAGCGTGCTTCGTTAGGTGTATGGGCACGACGGTCGCTCGATCCACTGGCGGAAGGTGACGGTTTTGCTAGGTTCCAGGCACGACGGGTCCTCAACGTTACACGCGCGCGCCGGCGCACCCCCTTCGCGGCGGCCGCGGACCTGTGGAGAGTGAAGAATGAGCAAGGTTGGCGGGAGCGACTCGAAGAATACGCTGTACTGCTCGTTCTGCGGCAAGAGCCAGCACGAAGTTCGCAAGCTGATCGCGGGGCCCACCGTCTTCATCTGCGACGAGTGTGTCGAGCTGTGCATGGACATCATCCGCGAGGAGAACAAGTCCTCGCTGGTGAAGTCGCGTGACGGCATTCCGACGCCGCGCGAGATCCGCAAGGTGCTCGACGACTACGTGATCGGCCAGGATCACGCCAAGAAGGTGCTGTCGGTCGCGGTTCACAACCACTACAAGCGGCTGAACCACCAGACCAAGCACAACGACGTCGAGCTGTCGAAGTCCAACATCCTGCTGATCGGGCCGACCGGCTCGGGCAAGACGCTGCTCGCGCAGACGCTCGCCCGCATCCTGGACGTGCCGTTCACCATGGCGGACGCGACGACCCTCACCGAGGCCGGCTATGTCGGCGAGGATGTCGAGAACATCATCCTGAAGCTGCTCCAGGCGGCCGACTACAATGTCGAGCGGGCGCAGCGCGGCATCGTCTACATCGACGAGATCGACAAGATCAGCCGCAAGTCCGACAACCCGTCGATCACCCGGGATGTCTCGGGCGAGGGCGTGCAGCAGGCGCTGCTCAAGATCATGGAGGGCACCGTCGCCTCGGTGCCGCCGCAGGGCGGCCGCAAGCACCCGCAGCAGGAGTTCTTGCAGGTCGACACCACCAACATCCTGTTCGTCTGCGGCGGCGCCTTCTCGGGTCTCGAGAAGATCATCTCGGGCCGCGGGCGCTCCACCTCGATCGGCTTCGCCGCCAAGGTGATGGCACCGGAGGACCGCAAGGCCGGTGAGATCTTCCGCGACGTCGAGCCGGAAGACCTGCTGAAGTACGGGCTGATCCCCGAGTTCGTCGGCCGCCTGCCGGTGGTCGCGACCCTCGAGGATCTGGACGAGACCGCGCTCAAGCGCATCCTGCTCGAACCCAAGAATGCGCTGGTGAAGCAGTACCAGCGGCTGTTCGAGATGGAGAACATCGACCTCACGCTCGCCGAGGAGGCGCTCGGCGCCATCGCCCGCAAGGCGATCGAGCGCAAGACCGGCGCTCGTGGCCTGCGCTCGATCATGGAGAGCATCCTGCTCGACACCATGTTCGATCTGCCGGGCCTGGAGGGCGTCGAGGAGGTGGTGATCTCCCGCGAGGTCGTCGAGGGCACGGCGCGGCCGCTCTACATCTACGCCGACCGTGCCGCCGGCGATGCCGGCGCGAGCGCCTGACAGCGGGTGCCACGGCAGCGGGCGCCGCGCCCGCCGGCGTGGCGCCGGCCGCTGCCGCCGGCCCAGGGGTCGTCCGCGGGCCGGCGACAGGCCGAATTCGGGCGAGGCGATCTCGGGCGGGGCATGCGGGAGCCGACATTGCGGGTTCCTTGACACGCCACCGACGGGTCGCCACCTAAGATCGGCGGACGTCCGAAAAGTCGAGTGAAGGCGTTCGAGCATGTCCGGGCAGGGGTCTCGTCCCCGCCGCGGCGCGCAGGTCCGAGTTCCTTGTCTCTGCGCTCCCTTCCCGGTCCACGACACTCCGTCACGATGCCGCCATCGGGTCGCGACGGAGGGGTATCCAAAACAACAAGGATCGGACCATGACCACACCTGCCAAGCCGCGCGTGCTGCCCCAGCCCGGAGAGGTCCGGGCCTATCCGGTGCTGCCGCTGCGCGACATCGTGGTGTTCCCGCACATGATCGTGCCGCTGTTCGTGGGGCGCGAGAAATCGATCCGTGCCCTCGAGGAGGTGATGCGGTCCGATTCGTACATCCTGCTCGCCACCCAGAAGAACGCCTCCGACGACGATCCCGCCGCCGACGCCATCTACGAGGTCGGCACGCTCGCCAGCGTGCTCCAGCTCCTCAAGCTGCCGGACGGCACCGTCAAGGTGCTGGTGGAGGGCACCGAGCGCGCCCATGTGGTGCGCTATACCGATCGCAGCGACTACTACGAGGCCGAGGCCGACGTGCTGGCCGACCGGGTCGGCGAGAAGGTCGAGGCGGAGGCGCTGGCCCGCTCGGTGGTGACCGAGTTCGAGGGCTACGTGAAGCTCAACAAGAAGGTGTCGCCCGAGGTGGTCGGCGTCGTCCAGCAGATCGACGACTACGCCAAGCTCGCCGATACCGTCGCCTCGCACCTCGCGGTGAAGATCCCGGACAAGCAGAACATCCTGGAGACCACCGTCGTCACCGAGCGCCTGGAGAAGGTGCTCAGCCTGATGGAGAGCGAGATCTCCGTTCTCCAGGTGGAAAAGCGCATCCGGACCCGCGTCAAGCGGCAGATGGAGAAGACCCAGCGCGAGTACTACCTGAACGAGCAGATGAAGGCGATCCAGAAGGAGCTGGGCGACGAGGACGGCCGCGACGAGCTCCAGGAGCTCGAAGACAAGATCAAGAAGACCAAGCTCTCCAAGGAAGCGCGCGAGAAGGCGCAGCACGAGCTGAAGAAGCTGCGCCAGATGTCGCCGATGTCCGCCGAGGCGACGGTGGTGCGCAACTATCTCGACTGGCTCCTGTCGATTCCGTGGAACAAGAAGAGCAAGGTCCGCAAGGATCTCGGCCTCGCCCAGGAGACCCTCGACGCCGATCACTACGGCCTCGACAAGGTCAAGGAGCGCATCGTCGAGTATCTCGCGGTGCAGAGCCGCGCCAACAAGTTGACAGGCCCGATCCTGTGCCTCGTCGGCCCGCCCGGCGTCGGCAAGACCTCGCTCGGCAAGTCGATCGCCAAGGCGACCGGGCGCGAGTTCGTCCGCGTGTCGCTCGGCGGCGTGCGTGACGAAGCCGAGATCCGCGGTCACCGCCGCACCTATATCGGCTCGATGCCCGGCAAGGTCATCCAGTCGATGCGCAAGGCGAAGTCGTCGAACCCGCTGTTCCTCCTCGACGAGGTGGACAAGATGGGCTCGGATTTCCGGGGCGATCCGTCGTCGGCGCTGCTCGAGGTGCTCGATCCCGAGCAGAACTCGACCTTCAACGACCACTATCTCGAGGTGGACTACGATCTCTCCAACGTGATGTTCATCACCACGGCGAACACGCTGAACATCCCGGCGCCGCTGATGGACCGCATGGAGATCATCCGCATCGCCGGCTACACCGAGGACGAGAAGGTGCAGATCGCGCGGCGGCATCTGATCCCGAGCGCGTTGTCGAAGCACGGCCTCGACGCCAAGGAGTGGTCGATCGACGACGAGGCGCTGCTGCTCCTGATCCGCCGCTACACCCGCGAGGCGGGCGTGCGTAACCTGGAGCGCGAGCTGTCGACGCTGGCCCGCAAGGCCGTCAAGGAGCTGATGACCTCGAAGAAGAAGTCGGTCGAGGTCACCACCGCGACCCTCGGCGATTATCTCGGGGTGCCGAAGCATCGCCACGGCGAGATCGAGGAGGAGGATCAGGTCGGCGTCGTCACCGGCCTCGCCTGGACCGACGCCGGCGGCGAGCTCCTCACCATCGAGGGCCTGATGATGCCCGGCCGCGGCAAGATGACCGTGACCGGCAACCTGCGCGACGTGATGAAGGAGTCGATCTCGGCGGCGGCGTCCTATGTCCGCTCGCGGGCCATCGCCTTCGGCATCGAGCCGCCGCTGTTCGAGAAGCGCGACATCCACGTCCACGTGCCGGAGGGGGCGACCCCGAAGGATGGGCCGTCGGCCGGCGTCGCTATGGTGACGGCCATCATCTCGGTGATGACCGGCATCCCGGTTCGCCGCGACGTCGCGATGACGGGCGAGATCACGTTGCGCGGCCGCGTGCTGCCGATCGGCGGCCTCAAGGAGAAGCTGCTGGCGGCGCTCAGGGGCGGCATCAAGACGGTGCTGATCCCGGAGGAGAACGCCAAGGACCTCGTCGAGATCCCCGAGAACGTGAAGAGCGGGCTCGAGATCGTGCCGGTGACCCGGATGGACGAGGTGCTGGCGCGGGCGCTGACCCGGGTGCCCGACCCGATCGAGTGGGACGACAAGGCCCAGCCGGCGGCGGCCGCCTCCGATGCCGCGGCCGACGACGAGGCCTCCGCCCTGACGGCGCACTGACACGCCGCCGTCCGGACGGACAGCGGCGGCGACGCCGAACCGAAGACGCGAGCGGCGCCCCCTGGGGCGCCGCTTTGTCTTTGTCGGCGCATTGTCGTTGCGCCGCGTTGTCGTCGTGCCGCTTCTCGCGCGCCGCTGCTGCTCAGCAGGATCGGGCTCTCATCCGGGATCCGGCTGATCAAGTCGGTGGTCATTCCGGAGGCCGCGAAGCGGCTGTCCGGAATCCAGCCGAGAGTCCAGAGTTCGCCGCGGGACGACGTGTTTCGCTGGGTTCCGGGTTCGCGGATTCCCGCGCCCCGGAACGACGGCGAGCTGATCACCCGGAAACAGGATCAGTACTTCGCCTGCACGAGCACCGGCGTCGTGAATCGGTAGTTCACGCCGAGCTTGGCGACGTGGACGTCCTGGCTCACCGTCCGGTTGTCGACGACCGCGAAGCCCGGCGGCAGGCCGAACCCGACGGCGTCGTCGCCGAGCGCCACGTAGTTGTATTCGAGCTTCACCGAAACGCTCGGCAGCACGGCGTGCTCGATGCCGCCCCCGATCGTCCAGCCCCAACGGTCGCTGGTCGCCTCGTGCACGGTGCCACCGACACCGACGAGGTTCAGCTCGCGCGTCTCGCGGGCCCAGGCGGCGCCGCCCTTGGCGTAGACGAGGCTGCGGTCGAACGCCCAGCCGGCCCGGCCCGTGATGGTCGCGAGCGCGTCGACCTGGCTGCGGCAGTCGACCCCGCCAATCACGGGCGAGAGGCCGACGAAGCAGGTGTTGGTGCCGTCGAGATGGGCGGCGCTCACATCCGCCTCGGCGCCCAGCACCAGCGATCCGATCTGAAGGTTGTAGCCGACCTGGCCGCCGGCCAGCCAGCCGCCGCTGCCGATGTCGTCGCCGAACACCTGCGGGCCGAACGGATTGCTCCAGTCCTCGTTCGACCGGCCGGCGCCGAGATGGAGGCCGGCGTAGAGCCCGGTCCAGTTCACCGCCGGGCCGCCGATCAGTCCGGCGAAAGGCCGCGCCGCGCGGGTCGGAACGACCGTGCCGGTCTGCCCGAAGCGGTAGTTCACGCCGAGCCGCACGTCCTGCACGGTCTGCTTCAGGTCGACCGGGATGACGCCGCCGAACTGGTCGGTCATCGCCACCGACCGGCTGCCGAAGTCGGACCAGTTGTATTCGACCTTGGCGGTCCAGTTCGGCGCCAGCCCGAATTCGAGGCCGGAGCCGATCGTCCATCCGGTGCGGGTGGTGTCCGCCGTGTAGATGTTGGGGATCTGATTGTAGAGCATCTCGTGGCTGGTCCGCAGCCAGGCGACGCCGGCCTTGCTGTAGAGCAGCACGTTGCCGAACGCCCAGCCGAGCCGGCCGGTGAGCAGGCCCAGCCCGTCGGCGCGGACGTGGCAGGTGTAGGTCTGGCCTTGGCCGCAGGGCGCGTTGCCGTCGAGGTCGCTCCAGCTCCAGCTCCCCTCGACGCCCACCACCCACGCGCCGATCTGATAGTCGGCGCCGATCTGGCCGCCGGCCACGACGCCGTCGACGTCGTTCCACATCTCGCGGCCGGTGCCGGTCGCCGTCGTCCACTCGGTGCGGCCCCAGGCGGCGCCCGCATGGGCACCGACATAAAGGCCGGTCCAGCTCCACCCCGCCGTGGCGGCCGCCGGCGCCTTGAGGACGCCCGCCGGGGCGGCCGGCAGCGCCGCCGCGCCGCCGGTGCTGTCGAACGTGTAGGACGCCTGCAAGAATCCGCCCCACCGCTCGGCCGTGTACTTCATCGGCGAGTCGGTCGCCTCGCCCGGGAACTGAGTGCGGGCGTCGGTCGTCGTGTAGTACCAGTAGCGGCCGCCGATGCCGACGCTCCACTGCGGGGTCACCGCGTAGGACAGGATCGCCTCGACCTGGGCGCCCCAGCCGTGGCCGCTCTCGATCTGCGGATTGATGTCGGCGCGGTACCAGTGGTTGTCGTAGCCGTTGCGGCTGGCATAGGGCACGACGGCGCCGTCGACCTCGAGCCGCACCCGGTCGGTGAGCTGGAGCTGCGAGTTGAGGCCGACCGCCACGCCGCGCCAGGTCTCGGTCTCGCTCAGGCCCAGGAAGGTGGTCGGGACCGCCGGGGCGCAGGTCACGTCTCCGGCGATCTGGGCACAGCCGAAGCCGTTGCCGCGCTCGTGGAAGTAGCGGTAGCCCACATAGGCGCCGAGCTTGCCGGACGGGCCGGCCAAGACGTTCCACCCGACATCGGCGCCGGCATAGCGCATCCGGCCGTCCTTCATCTGCGAGACGGTGTTGGAATAGAGCACCTCGCTCGGGAAGTCCTCGTCGTGCAGGGTGCCGCCGGTGAGCGCGCCGGCGCCGAAGTTGCCCTTCACGAACAGCCCGCTCCGGTGATCGAAGCGGCCGAAGGTCTCGCCGGCGATGCCGGTCATGTCGTTGTAGCTGAGGCGAGAGTTGAGGCGGCTCGGATTGACGTTGTCCATCAGGTCCTTCTGGTAGCGCCCTTCGGAGTACCAGACGCGGCTGCCGACCTCGATGGTCCAGGCCGGCACGGCGGGCGGCGCTGCCTTCACCGGGAAGCCGGCGGCGCTTCCGGTAGCCGGGAGGCCGGGCAGCCCCCAGCCGAGCCGCCGGTTGAGGCCGACCTTCACGCGGTGAATCTCGTGGCGGGTGTCGACGCCGGCGCTCCCGCCCGGCTCCGAGACGGTCACCTGGTCGGCGCCGAACCGCAGATAGTCGTATTCGAGCTTGGCCGACCACATCGGCGACACCGCGTACTCGACGCCGCCGCCGACCGTCCAGCCGAGCCGGTGCGCGTCGCCCTTTGCTGGATTGTCGGCGTCGTAGGCCGTCACGATGTGCTCGACATGGGCGTAGGCTCCGCCGGCGCGGGCGTAGAGCAGCACGTTGTCGAAGGTCCGGCCGATGCGCCCCGTCAGGGTGCCCATCGCGTCGATGCGGGTGTTGCAGACCGCTCGCGCCTCGGCGCAGCGGGCGTTGCCGTCGAGATCGGCGAGGCTGCCCTCCAGCTCGCCGCCGAGCACCCAGGCCCCGATCTGATGATTGTAGCCGATCTGCGCGCCCCCGAAGGCGCCGCCCGCCGTGCCGGTGCCGCTGAAGCGCGTCAGCGCGGCGAACTCGTCGGTGCCGCTCAGCCAGGCGGTCCGATTCCAGGCATTGCCGGCGTGGGTGCCGACATAGAGTCCGGTCCAGCTCCACAGTGCCGGCGCCGCCGCGACCGGCAGCCGGGCCGGCAGATCGGCCGCTCCCGCCGGGAGGGTCCCGGCGACCACCACACTGAACAACGACACTCCGGCCAGCAACGATGCCCGCATTTCCTGTTGGTCCTCCCTCGGTCGAATTCGGGCAACAAGGTGGCAGGGCGGATCTGTGCGGCTCAACGTGCCTGTGCGGGCGAGCTCTCGGCCGCGGCCGGATCGTGGCCGGGTGTGCTCGCCGGGTGACATATTTTCGAGTCTCTTGCGTGGTCGCGACCGGGATGCGCCGAAGGGTTGCGGCGGCGCGCGCCGCAGGGCCACGACACGATGGTAGGATGAGCACGACGTCGCGTCGGGGGCGCCCGGCGGCCGCAGGCCAGCGGCGAATCAGGACGCGCCGTCCGGGCCGGGGGAGGGGGCGGTTCGCAGCGGCCCCGCGCGGCTTGCACCAGCCGCGCCCGAGGCGCTAAGGAGTCCGCGAGGGCGGTTAGCTCAGCTGGTAGAGCGGCACGTTTACACCGTGTAGGTCGGCGGTTCGAGCCCGTCACCGCCCACCATCGGATGCCGGCACCGAGATCGCGGTTCCTGTCGGAGTTGGCCCGGGTGGTCACGCTTGCTGGGCACGGCGGACAGTCGCCGCGATCCGCAGCCCGTAGCCCGGGGTGAGCGCCAGCGAAACCCGGGGACTGCGGCGCACCGACCCCGGATGTCGCTGCGCTCCATCCGGGCTACGCTGGCTCCGGGCTACGCTGCGCCGACGCCCGCCCCCGGAGCCTCCCTCCCTGAATCCCCGCCCAGGACCCCCGATGCCGTTTCCCCCAAATCGCCGCTGGCTCCTCGTTCGCCGTCCGGACGGCCTGCCTGATCCCTCCTGCTTCGCGCTCGACACCGCGCCGGCTCCCGCGCCCGGGCCGGGCCAGATCCTGGTGCGGGCGCGCTTCCTCTCGGTCGATCCCTACATGCGCGCCCGGATGAGCCGCAGCGCCGGCTACGCGGCCGGCACCGCCCTCGGCGACGTGATGCGCGGCGGCGGCGTCGGCGAGGTGGTCGCGTCGAACCATCCGGCGTGGAAGCCCGGCGACATCGCCGAGACGATGGGGTTCGGCTGGCAGGAATTCGCCGTGCTCACGCCGGGCGGCGTCGGACCCGACGCGGTCCATCGCATCGACCCGGGCGTCGCGCCGATCGAGAGCGCGCTGTCCTGGCTCGGCATGCCGGGGCTCACCGCCTATTTCGGGCTGCTCGACGTCGGCCGGCCGCGGCCCGGCGACACCGTGGTGGTGTCGGCCGCCGCCGGAGCGGTCGGCCAGCTCGTCGGTCAGATCGCCAAGCTGATGGGCTGCCGCGCCGTCGCCATCGCGGGCAGCGCCGAGAAGCTCGCCTGGTGCCGCTCCCTCGGCTACGACGCCGGCATCGATCACCGCGCCACGGCCGATCTGCGGGGCGCCCTCAAGGAGACCTGTCCGGACGGGGTCGACGTGTTCTTCGACAACACCGCGGGGCCGATCCACGACGCCGTGATGCGCCGCCTCGCCGTCGGGGCGCGCGTCGTGGTCACCGGGCGGATCGCGCTCGCGGCCGCCCACGAGGCGCCCGAGATCGGCGAGCGCCATCTCGGTCGTCTGATCGCCAGCCGCGCCACCATGACGGGCTTTCTGGTGTACGACTGGTGGCACCGGCGCCTGGAGGCGCTGGAGCGGCTCGCCGCCTGGCACCACGACGGCCGCTTGCAGTACCGCGAGGATGTGATGGACGGGATCGAGCACATGCCGGCGGCGCTGATGCGCCTGTTCACGGGCGAGAATCTCGGCAAGCAGCTCGTGCGTGTCGGCTGAGCGGCCGCAACCTCGGCGCTGCGTCTCGTTCGGTGGAACCATCCGGCCCACTCCGGGATTCCCTCGCGGCTCGAACCACCGCGCCGCCGCACGTCTCGCGGTGAAACCGATTTCCACTTGATCGGAAAACGCTCTGGAGCCGAAGCCGATCGACGGGATCGGCTTTCCCCTCCAGAGGTCTTTCCATCATCGCATTTTCGACGGCGAACCGGGTCCCCCTTCGCTGGAAAATGCTCTAGAGCAGGGGCGGACCACGCCTTGGATCAGCATCATATGAACGACCGTCCCGCCGATCGTCTCGCCATCGCGGCCGCCCAGCTCAACCCGACCGTCGGGGATCTCGACGGCAACGCCGAGAAGGTGCGTCGCGCCCGCCGCGAGGCGGCGGCCCAGGGAGCCGACCTCGTCGCTCTGCCGGAGCTGTTCATCTCCGGCTATCCGCCCGAGGACCTGGTGCTGAAGCCGGCCTTCCAGGCGGCGTGCCGGGCGACCGTCGAGGCGCTCGCCCGCGATACCGCCGATGGCGGCCCGGCCGTGCTGGTCGGCACGCCGTGGGCCGAGGACGGCAAGCTCTACAACGGCTACTGCCTGCTCGAGGGCGGCCGCATCGCGGCCGTGCGGCTCAAGGTCAACCTGCCCAATTACGGCGTCTTCGACGAGCGTCGTGTCTTCGCGCCCGGGCCGCTCGGCGGCCCGGTGAGCGTGCGGGGCGTGCGCCTCGGCGTGCCGATCTGCGAGGACATCTGGACCGAGTGGGGCGCCTACGAGGACGTGGTCGAGTGCCTGGTGGAGACCGGCGCCGAGATCCTCGTCGTCCCCAACGGCTCGCCCTACAGCCGCGGCAAGGGCGACCAGCGCCTCAACGTGGCGGTCGCCCGCATCACCGAGAGCGGCCTGCCGCTGATCTACGTGAACCAGGTGTGCGGCCAGGACGAGCTGGTGTTCGACGGCGCCTCCTTCGCGCTGAACGCCGACCGCTCGCTCGCCTTCCAGCTTCCCGCGTTCCGCGAATGCGTGGTGACGACCGTGTGGGAGCGTGGCGCCGACGGCTGGCGCTGCACCGGCGGGCCGGTGGCGGCGATCCCGGAAGGGGATCAGGCCGACTACGAGGCGTGCGTGCTCGGGCTGCGCGACTATGTCGATAAGAACCGCTTTCCGGGCGTGGTGCTCGGCCTCTCGGGCGGCGTCGACTCGGCCCTGTGCGCCGCCATGGCGGTGGACGCGCTCGGGGCCCAGCGGGTGCGCTGCGTGATGCTGCCTTACCTCTACACCTCGGAGGCGTCGCGCACCGATGCGGCACGTCTCGCCGAGGCGCTGGGGGTCGCCTACGACATCCTGCCCATCGCGCCCGCGGTCGAGGGGCTGGAGCAGTCGATCGCCCCGCTGGTCGGCAACCGGCCGCGCGACGTCACCGAGGAGAACCTCCAGGCGCGCGCCCGCGGCGTCATCCTGATGGCGGTGTCCAACAAGTTCGGCCTGATGGTGGTGACCACCGGCAACAAGTCGGAGATGTCGGTCGGCTACGCCACGCTCTACGGCGACATGAACGGCGGCTTCAACCCGGTGAAGGATCTCTACAAGACCGAGGTGTATCGGCTCTCCTGGCTGCGCAACCGCTGGAAGCCGGAGGGGGCGCTCGGCCCCGACGGGCCGCTGATCCCGGAGAACATCCTCACCCGCGCCCCGACCGCCGAGCTGCGCGAGAACCAGACCGACCAGGATTCGCTGCCGCCCTACGATCAGCTCGACGCCGTGCTGGAGCGCCTGGTCGAGCGCGAGGAGCCGATCGCCGAGATCGTCGCGGCCGGCTTCGACCGCGAGATGGTGATGCGGGTCGAACGCATGCTCAATCTCGCCGAGTACAAGCGCCGGCAGGCGGCGCCCGGCGTCAAGGTGACGCTCAAGAACTTCGGGCGCGACCGCCGCTATCCCATCACCAATCGGTTCCGCGATCCCGGCGTGCCGCTGTCCGAGCCGGCCGCGACGCTGGCCGTCACGGCGCCCGGGTCCGGCGCCGTCCTCGACCTCTGAGGACGAGACGTCGTGCGTCTTGCCTGCCGACGGCGGCGCCCGCGGCTGGGCGGCCGCGGTTCGGCCGCCACCGGCATGCCGGGCCTGCGCGGCGGGCCGGCGCTGCCGCCTGCTTGAAGACCGCCCCGACACTCTGTAACCCGGAAGCGAGAGACGGCCGCGAGGGCGGGCGCCGGCGGCCCGCGTCCGCCGCGTCGATGCGGCGGCGGGCCGACGGACGACCAAGGGCGGATGGATGCCATGAACGCACCGATGAAGACGGCGAAGCTGATCCAGGGCGCCACCGGGGACTTCGAGGTGATCGTCGGCATGGAGGTGCATGCCCAGGTCACCTCCAAGGCCAAGCTGTTCTCCGGCGCCTCGGCGGCCTTCGGCGGTGCGCCCAACAGCCACGTCTCGCTGGTCGATGCCGCGATGCCGGGCATGCTGCCGGTGATCAACGAGGAGTGCGTCCGCCAGGCGATCCGCACCGGCCTCGGCCTGAAGGCGAAGATCAATCTGAAGTCGGTCTTCGATCGGAAGAACTATTTCTATCCGGACCTGCCGCAGGGCTACCAGATCAGCCAGTACAAGTCGCCGATCGTGGGCGAGGGCGAGGTCGTGGTCGACATGCCGGACGGCGAGACCGTCCGGGTCGGCATCGAGCGGCTGCACCTGGAGCAGGACGCCGGCAAGTCGCTGCACGACCAGCACCCGACCATGTCGTTCGTCGATCTCAACCGCTCCGGCGTCGCCCTGATGGAGATCGTCTCGCGGCCCGACATCCGCTCGGCCGAGGAGGCCAAGGCGTTCGTCGCCAAGCTGCGCACCATCATGCGCTATCTCGGCACCTGCGACGGCAACATGGAGGAGGGCAGCCTGCGGGCCGACGTCAACGTCTCGGTGCGTCGCCCCGGCGAGCCGCTGGGCACCCGCTGCGAGATCAAGAACGTCAACTCGCTGCGCTTCATCGGCCAGGCTATCGAGGTCGAGGCGCGCCGCCAGATCGGCATCATCGAGGATGGCGGCGCGATCGAGCAGGAGACCCGGCTGTTCGATCCGGCGCGCGGCGAGACGCGGTCGATGCGCAACAAGGAGGAGGCGCACGACTACCGTTACTTCCCGGACCCCGACCTGCTGCCGCTCACCTTCGACCAGGCTTACGTCGATGCGCTGGCGGCGGCGCTGCCCGAGCTGCCGGACGCCAAGAAGGCGCGCTTCGTGGCCGCGTACGGCCTCTCCGCCTACGACGCGGACGTGCTGGTCGCCGAGCGCGAGAGCGCCGACTTCTTCGAGAGCGTGGTGGTGGGCGAGGGAGGCGCACGGCGCGACCCCAAGACGGCCGCCAACTGGGTGATCAACGAGCTGTTCGGGCGCCTCAACAAGGAGGGGCGGGACATCGCCACGTCGCCGGTCTCGGCGGCCCAGCTCGGCGGCATCCTCGACCTCATCGCCGACGGCACCATCTCGGGCAAGATCGCCAAGGATCTGTTCGAGATCGTGTGGGCCGAGGGCGGTGACCCGCGCGCGATCGTCGCGGCGCGTGGCATGAAGCAGGTCACCGATCTCGGCGCCATCGAGGCGGTGGTCGACGACATCGTCGCCAGCAATCCCGACAAGGTCGCCCAGGTGAAGGCGAAGCCCACCATGATCGGCTGGTTCGTCGGCCAGGTGATGAAGGCGTCCGGCGGCAAGGCCAATCCGCAGGCCGTCAACGCGCTGCTGAAGACCAAGCTCGGTCTCGACGACTGATCCCGTCCGGCGGCCGGCGCCGGCCGCCGCATCGCCGTCGGGGTTCGGCCGACGGTACGTTCACGCCCGTCGGGCGGGCGTTTCTGCGCCTTCGTCGAATCACCTCGGATCGCGAGTCGACGGCGCCGCCTCGTCGCGAAGGCCGCGGTGAGCGCGTCGCGCAGAGCAATCCGCAGATTTTTTTTCGGACGCGAAAGCCGCGTCCACTTGCCGATCCGCGACACCGCGCGGTCGCCGTGGTCGCCGCACGGGGGCCGGCTCGAATCTCCAGCGACATCGCAGAAGTGCCCATTTCATCGGTGTTCTCAGATGTCCGCTTCGGCATCGAGGCGCCCTGTCGCGACGCCGCGCGGCGCTCCGCATCAGCCACGACGGCGCGTCGTGACCGCCCCTCGCGTGCGCGCGACGACGTGCGCACGACTTGGAACGCGCGGTGGAGTCGCTGATTTCCTTGTTGTGCTGTAGTAATCGAGATGTCGTGTCCTCGATTCGCGCGGGCACGCATCTGACAGCCATCCCACCACGGCTAGGAGGGCAGCATGCCGAAGAAAGCGACGACTGCGGCGAAGAAGGCGCCGGCCAAGACGGCGACCAAGCCGGCCGCCAAGAAGACGACCGCGAAGAAGACCACTGCCAAGAAGACGACCGCCGCGAAGAAGAAGTGAGAGCGGCGTCTCGGAGCTGCCGGCTCCGAGCCAGCCGTGACTTCGTCGAGAGGCCGGCGTCAGCCACGCGATCGACAGTCGATCCCGGAGCGCTGCCGGCCACGACCGACGAAAGAGGGCGTCGGCGAGACCGAGTCGAGCGTCCATCCCGTCAGCCCCGCAGCGGGCGGTCCGATGGACAGCACACGGGTCATGCCCTCCGTCTCGGGCGGCGATGCCGCCAGGGAGTGCGACCGATCGGACTTCTCGCCGACGCCCCCCTTCCTGTCCGTGACCCGCCCAGCCGCCGTGGCCGTCGGTGGACAGCGCTCCGCCGTGATGCACGGATCGCGAGACGCCGCGACGCGCAGGACGATCCACTCTCCTCCCGTCTTTCGATCCACCCGGCGGCCGTGCGTTCAGCCTTTCAGGCAGCCGCTCATGAAGCTGCGATAGGCGTCGCGCCCCTTCACGTTCTTGGCCTTCTTCTCGTCCTTCCACTTGGCGGCGCAGTCCTTCATGCGTTGCTGCTGCGCCGAGACCTTCTTGCCTTCGCCGGCGGTGGTCGCCGCCTTGGTCTCGGCCATCGCGGGCGCTGCGCCCGCCGCCAGCCACGCGATCGTCACCGCCAGTGCCAGGTGCTTGGTCATGCCGTCCCCTCCGGTGAGCTGGAAGGACGAGCTTAGAGCATTTTCCGGCGCGGTGGACACCGCCCCGTGCGCCGTCTTGCGGATTGCGCGCCGCATCGACATGTGGTGGACGACCCACCGCCGTTCCGCCCGATCAGGAGCACGCCATGGCCCGCACCCCGAAGCGTCCGTCGTCGTCCCGCACCCGCCCGGCCAAGGCTCCTGGCGGCAAGTCGGCTCCTGGCGGCAAGTCGGCTCGTGGCGGCAAGTCGGCTCGTGGCGGCAAGTCGGCTCGTGACGGCGAGTCCCCGACGACGTCCCGCGCCGCCTCGAAGACGAGGGGCGGTGGGGCGGCGCCGCGCGCGGCGAAGAAGACGTCCGCGGCCGGGAAGGCGCCGCGCGCTTCGGCCCGCACGACGGCGGCGCGGCGCGCCCCGATCGAGCTGTTCTACTGGCCGACCCCGAACGGCTGGAAGATCTCCATCATGCTGGAGGAGTGCCGGCTGCCCTATGTGGTGCGGCCGATCGACATCACCCGCGGGGCGCAATTCGAGCCGTCGTTCCTCGCCATCTCGCCCAACAACCGGATGCCGGCCATCGTCGATCCCGACGGTCCCGGCGGCCGGCCGATCTCGGTGTTCGAGTCGGGCGCCATTCTCCAGTATCTCGGCCGCAAGACCGGCAAGCTCTATCCGGCCGACGAGCGCGGCCGTGTCGAGGTCGAGCAGTGGCTGATGTGGCAGATGGGCGGCCTCGGCCCGATGGCCGGGCAGGCGCACCACTTCCGCCATTACGCGCCCGAGCCGGTGCCCTACGGCATCGACCGTTACACCAACGAGTGCCACCGTCTGTACGGCGTGATGAACCGCCGCCTCGCCGATCGGCCGTTCCTGGCCGGCCGCTACTCCATCGCCGACATCGCCTGCGTCGGCTGGGCGAGCCGGCACGAGCGGCACGGCCAGGACCTCGCCGAGTTCCCCCATGTGCGGCGCTGGCTGGAGACGCTGCTGGCGCGGCCGGCCGTGCAGCGCGGCCTCGCGGTGCGGGCCGACGACGTCGCCGGCGTCGACATGCGGGACCCGGCCGTGCAGGCGGTGCTGTTCGGCCAGCGGGCGCGCGGCTGAAGGCGCCGTCGTGCGCCGTGCCGCCGCACCCGTTGTGCGCGTGGTGAACGCGGCGTTGATCGACGTGGTGAAACGAATTCCGAAGAATTGACGGAAATGCCCGAACCACGGGCCTTTCCGCATTGGTGGCGCGCGCCGATCCCGATCGCGCCGCGTTCGCGTTTACGGCCGATTCATCGCGCCCCTTAAGGCCGTTTTCAGTCGCCTCCCCGACCATCGGGGCATTCGGACACGACGGTCCGATGCCGCGAAAACCAATGTGCCGCGCATGCGGCCGGGCCGAGGGAGGCCAGAGATGGGACGCTACGACACCGCGATGGAGACGGCGGCTCTCGGCGAGGCCAGCACCAGCGCCGCCATGTTCTTCCAGCTCGGCATGATGTACTCGACCGGCTCGGCCATGGAGCCCGATTACGTCTCGGCCCACAAGTGGTTCAACCTCGCCGCCATGAGTGGCGACAAGGAGGCGATCCGGCTGCGCCGCGAGATCGCCACCCTGATGACCGAGGCCGAGATCGCCGCCGCACAGCGCGCCGCCCGCGCCTGGCTCGGCCGCTGAGCGGGACCATCGGGCGCCACGGGCCGCCCCCGGAATTGACCGTGGCGGCCGGACCGTCTACGAAATCCCCACCGGAGACGTGGCCGAGTGGCTGAAGGCGGCGGTTTGCTAAACCGTTATACGGCCTTAAAGCCGTATCGAGGGTTCGAATCCCTCCGTCTCCGCCAGCCCCGTTTCCGCCCGCTCCATATCCGTCAGCCTCTCCGAGTCCTCGGCCCCATGTTCGGCGCCTCCCGTCGACCCCGGCAGCACTCGCGCAGGGGCGACGGCGGCTCGACCCTCGGCCGTCCGGACTCGGACGTGCGGTCGCCGACTCGCGGGCTCGCAGTCCCCGAACATCGTTCCGGTCAAAATTTTCTCATTGCGGAGAGAGCTTACCGGCAGACGCCGCGGCCGGGCCTGTCTCGGCCCGAGTCCCGCGGCGCCGCGCGGGGGCGACGAAAACCTCGATTCGAGGTCGTGCACGTACCTCATGGGGTTTCGAGGCCACCGTGGCAGCTCTGCCGCGAGTCTTCCGGCCAGATCTCGTCACAATCGCCCAAGCGCTTGCGTCCAAATACGTATTCGGCGCCGCTCCAACACCCGGAGCGCGGGTGGATTCGTGTCGTTTGGGCAACACAGCCCCGGATTCAAGCGCTTAGGGCCGGTTCGCGGGCGCTTCTTTATTGCCTGCGAAAGGCCGTTCGCTAATCTGACCTCGCGACGAAGGGGGGCATTCCCGGGGTCGCCCCGTCTGGAGTTCCAGACCGCATCGGTGACAAGGCGCGGTACGGAACGCTGGGTGGATCGGGGATTAAGGGGACCTTCCAGGGTGTGAGCACCCGCCGGAGACGGAACCCTCCCAAGGCAAACGATTGGAGGTTTCAGATGAAGATGGTGAAAAGCCTTCTCCTCGGCTCCGCGGCAGGTCTCGTTGCGGTTGTTGGTGCGCAGGCGGCCGATCTTCCCGTCAAGGCCAAGCCGGTCGAGTACGTGAAGGTCTGCTCGCTGTACGGCGCCGGGTTCTACTACATCCCCGGCACGGACATCTGCATGAAGATGGGCGGCTACGTCCGCGCCCAGTACTACTACAACACCGGCTCGGGCCCCAGCACCGGCGTGATGTTCGGCTCGGCCTCGGCCCAGCAGTCGAACTTGACCGGCTTCGCCAACGACACCGTGATGCGCACCCGCGCCGTGTGGACGGTCGACACCCGGTCGCAGACCGAGTGGGGCACGCTGCGCACCTACGTGCTCCTGGGCTTCAACCACGACTCGCCCGGCGGCTCGTCGTTCGGCGGCAATGCGGCCTCGCTCTATGCGACCCGCGGCTTCATCCAGTTCGCCGGCTTCACCTTCGGCAAGGCGCAGTCGTTCTACGACCTGTGGTCGATCCCGGCCGTGTCGTACTACGGCATCGCTTCGTCGGACACCGGCGACGCGGGCGTGCTGCTGGCCGCCTACACGGCTCAGCTCGGCAACGGCGTGTCGGCGACCATCGCGCTCGAAGAGCCGCGCCGCATGGCGATCGTCAACACCATCCAGAGCAACCAGTTCACCGTCGGTGGGCCGGTCAACAACGACTACGGCACGGTGAAGTGGCCGGACGTCGTGGCGAACATCCGCGTCGACCAGGCCTGGGGCTCCTTCCAGGTGATGGGCGCCCTGCATGACGCCTCGGCAGCCTACAACTTCACCAACGCGGCGCAGAACACCTGCACGCCTGCGAACGGCAACGGGACCATCACCGGCTCGATGCTGTGCGGCTCGGGTGACAGCGCGCTCGGCTTCGCGGTCGGCGTCGGCGCTCGGGTGAAGACCGACTTCATCTCGCGCGGCGACAGCTTCCAGTTCCAGGTCAACTACACCGAGGGTGCGACCCGTTACGCCATCTACACCCCGGCGGGCGCTGGCTCGCTGGCGATGTTCGGCGGCGGCAACTCGCTCGGCGTGGGCTGGCTGACGGACGGCATCTACATCAACAACGGCTCGCTCGAGCTGACCAAGGTGCTCGGCGTGAATGCGTCGTACGAGCACGTTTGGACCCCGGCCCTGAAGACCTCGCTCTACGGCGGCTGGTTCAACATCGAGCACAGCCAGGCGGCCGCTCTGGCGCAGTGCGCCAGCATCTCGGGTGGTCCCAACACCATCTCGAACGCGACCAACTGCGATCCGGACTTCTCGTTCTGGTACATCGGCTCGCGCACCCAGTGGAACATCCGCCCCGACTTCTACATGGGCGTGGACGTTCTCTATCACCGCCTCGAGACGGCGTTCGGGGGGGTGGCCAACTACACCTCGCTCGCCGGCGCGCCGCGTCCGAATGCCCTGTACGCGATCGAGAACCAAGACGCCCTGTCCGTCACGTTCCGTGTCCACCGCGACATCGTTCCGTGATCGGCTGATCGTCTGACACCACATTCGTGGTCGAAGCCCCCGGCGGAAACGCCGGGGGTTTTCGTTTCTGGGCGATGCGATCGACGTGGCTGTCCCGGGTTTCGCTTCGCTCAACCAGGGCTACGGCTCCGGCCCACGGTCCGGGCTACGGCTGATCAATCCGGCCGCCGGACGCAGCGGTCCACGAAGGCGGCGATGCGGGGGATGACGTCGGCGCCGGCGAGATCGGGGGCATGGCCCTGGCGCGGCACCTCGATCACCTCGAGGTCGGGGCGGCGAGCCTTCATGGCTTCCACCGTCCGGGCGGACAGGAGGTCCGACAGGCCGCCGCGGATCACCATCACCGGCACGCCGGCGAGCGCATCGAACTGCGGCCACAGCTCGGGCAGCGGCTTCGACAGGTCGAAGGCGCGTAGCGCCTCGGCGATCGCCTGATCGTAGGTCGGCAGAAGCTGGCCGTTCTCCAGCCGCCACGCGCGGTACGCCATGTCGCGCCAATCCTCGTCGGACCAGTCGGGAAACTGGTCGGCGAACAGCCGGCGCAGCGCCGCGGCCCCCTGGGCGAAGTCGGCCGGCTGGCCGGCGCGGCCCACATAGGTCTTGATCCGGGCGATGCCGTCCGCCTCGATCACCGGGCCGATGTCGTTGAGCACCACGCCGGCGATCGCCTCGGGCTTCACCGAGGCCATCGCCAGGCTGATCAGGCCGCCCCGCGAGGTGCCGATCAGCACGGCCGGCATCGCTTGGCACGCCGCCATCACGCCGAGCACGTCGGCGAGCTCGACCGCGACCGTGTAGCGGCTCGGATCGGGGTCCCAGGCGGAGAGGCCGCGGCCGCGATAGTCGAGGGCGAGCACCCGGCGCGGCCGCGCTGGATCGTGGGCGAGGGCGCTGGCCAGCACATGAAAGTCGGCCGCCGTGCGGGTCAGCCCGGGCAGGCACACCACCGGCAGGCCGGCGCCGCCGCGCTCGCCGTACTCGCGCAGATGCAGCCGCAGGCCGTCGCTCGCGGTGAGAAAGACGTTGCGGAATCCGTCGTCGCT
The DNA here is from genome assembly GCF_964266735.1 of Rhodoplanes sp. P11. Taxonomy (NCBI): domain Bacteria; kingdom Pseudomonadati; phylum Pseudomonadota; class Alphaproteobacteria; order Hyphomicrobiales; family Nitrobacteraceae; genus Rhodoplanes; species Rhodoplanes sp. P11. The sequence goes on along the minus strand of NZ_CAXWGY010000021.1, from coordinate 274,927 downwards.
CATGGTCGCCCCCGGACTGGTCGGTCGTCGCCCAACCTCGGGGCGAAGCCGACGCCATCGTATCGCAATCGGCTACGGCCCGTCTTGCGCGGCCGCATGGCGAAGGGCCGACCGGGCAGACGGACGCCTGCCGCCGATGTCTGTGCTCGACGCCTGCCTTTCGGCTCCGCGGCGTCATACTGTGTTCGGGTGATCGGTGCGCCGTCATTCCGGGGCGCCGCGCAGCGGTGAGCCCGGAATCCAGCGGCAAACTCGGAACTCTCGGCTAGATTCCGGATAGCCGCTTCGCGGCTTCCGGAATGACCACGGAATGGATCAGCCGGATCTCGTATCAGCCGTCGACGCCGCCGCCCCGGGCCAGGAACTGCTCCAGCCAGTGGATGTGATAGCTGCCGTCGAGGATGTCCTTGTCGCGCACCAGGGCGCGGAACAGCGGCAAGGTGGTCTCGACGCCGTCGACCACGAACTCGTCGATGGCGCGGCGCAGCCGCATCAGGCATTCGGCGCGGGTCTTGCCGTGCACGATCAGCTTGCCGATCAGCGAGTCGTAATAGGGCGGAATCACGTAGCCCCGATAGGCCGCCGAATCGATGCGCACCCCCATGCCGCCGGGCGGATGGTAGTGGCGGATCTTGCCGGGCGACGGCCGGAACGACACCGGATTCTCGGCATTGATGCGGCACTCGATGGCGTGGCCGTGATAGGTCACGTCCTCCTGCCGGATCGTCAGGCCGGACCCGTTGGCCACCCGGATCTGCTCCAGAATCAGGTCGATGTCGGTGATCATCTCGGTCACCGGGTGCTCGACCTGGATGCGGGTGTTCATCTCGATGAAGTAGAACTGCCCGTCCTCGTACAGGAACTCGATCGTGCCGACGCCCAGATAGCCGAGATCCTGCATCGCCTTGGCGACGACGTCGCCGATTCGGCCGCGGGCATCGGCGTTGAGGGCCGGGGAGGGGCTCTCCTCCCAGATCTTCTGGTGACGGCGCTGGAGCGAGCAGTCGCGCTCGCCGAGATGGATGGCGTGGCCCTCGCCGTCGCCGAGCACCTGGAACTCGATGTGGCGCGGCTGCTCCAGGTACTTCTCCATGTAGAGGGAGTCGTCGCCGAAGGCCGCCTTCGATTCGGCCCTGGCGGTCGCCAGCGCGATGCGGAGATCCGCCTCGCTGCGCGCCACCTTCATGCCGCGGCCGCCGCCGCCCGCCGCCGCCTTCACCAGCACCGGATAGCCGATGTCGCGAGCGATGGCCTTCGCCTCGTCGTCCGATCCGAGGGCGCCTTCGGAGCCCGGCACGCAGGGAATGCCGAGGCGCCGCGCCGTGCGCTTGGCCTCGATCTTGTCGCCCATCAGGCGGATATGGGCGGGCTTCGGGCCGATGAAGTGCAGCCCGTGCTCCTCGAGAATCTCGGCGAAGCGGGCGTTCTCGGAGAGGAAGCCGTAGCCCGGATGCACCGCGTCGGCACCCGTGATCTCGCAGGCGGCGAGCAGCGCCGGGATGTTGAGATAGCTGTCCTTGGCGGGCGGCGGGCCGATGCAGACGCTCTCGTCGGCGAGGCGGACATGCATGGCATCGGCGTCGGCGGTCGAATGCACCGCGACCGTCTGGATGCCCAGATCCTTGCAGGCCCGCAGGATGCGGAGCGCGATCTCCCCGCGATTGGCGATCAGGATTTTCTCGAACATCGCGTTCCCGTGGTCCGCGTCATTCGATGATCATGAGGGGCTCGCCGAACTCGACCGGCTGGCCGTCCTCGACGAGGATCTGGGTCACGGTGCCGGAGCGCGGCGCCGGGATTTGGTTCATGGTCTTCATCGCCTCGATGATCAGCACGGTCTCGCCGGCCTTCACGGCGGTGCCGACCTCGACGAAGGGCCGGGCCTCCGGCTCGGGCGATCGGTAGGCGGTGCCGACCATCGGCGAGGTGACGACGCCTGGGTGCTTGGACGGGTCCATCGGCCCGTCGGCGACCGCGTAGACGCCCGGCACCGCGGCGGGGACGGGCGCAGCCGCCGGCGCCACGGTGGCGACCGCGACGCTCTGCCGCGCTACCCGCACCCGCAGGCCGGCGTGCTCGATCTCGATCTCGGTCAGGCCGGTCTCGCCGAGCAGGCGCGCCAGCGTGCGGACGATCTCCTCGTTGGTGGCGGTGAGGCCGGGCGCCGGCGACGGCGCGTCCCGATCGGCTGTCACGACTTGAGCTCCCTCTGGGTCACCAAGCCCGCGAGGCCGGCGATGGCGAGCGCGTATCCCTGCGGGCCGAGCCCGCAGATCACGCCTTTGGCCGCTCGTGCCACGTAGGAGACGTGGCGGAAGGGCTCGCGGGCATGGACATTAGTGATGTGAACCTCGATCACCGGCACCGCCACGGCGGCGACCGCGTCGAGAAGGGCGATCGAGGTATGGGTATAGGCGGCGGCGTTCAGCACGATGCCGGCGGCTCGCGCCGCTCCGGCCTCCTGGACCCAGGAGACCAGCTCCCCCTCGTAGTTGGACTGCCGAAACACCAGGCCGAATCCGTGCGCCTCGGCGGCGGACCGGCACAGCTCCTCGACGTCGGCCAGCGTGGCACGGCCGTACTGCTCCGGCTCGCGCGTGCCGAGCAGGTTCAGGTTCGGGCCGTTGATGACGTAGACGGTGGGTTTCATGAACGTCCACCGGGTCGGTCCGCAGCCATGGGTCGGCGCGGGTCACGTCCGGCGATCGTCTTATAGGGGGCGGCTGCCGGAAGGGAAAGACTTTCCAGGCCCCGCCGGTGGCCGGCGAGCACCGACATGCAGGCGAGCTATTTCTGTCTTTCCCGTGTCAGGGAAGCCGGTACACTGCCGGAAAACCAAGACCGGCCCCGCAGGAACCGGCCTCGAACCGAAACCGGACCGCCGAGTGTCCGGGCTGAACGACGTCTTCGTGTGTCTTCTTTGCTCGAAGGGAATGTCGGCATGCACGACCAGAGTGACCCGAGCGCCGCCGCCGATCAGGCGATCGCGGATCTCAAGAAAAACGTTGGACAGGCGATCATTCAGACCGAGGATGCGATGGACAAGATGGGCCAGGACGTTTCCGCCGCGACCCAGGTGGCCGAGGACTATCGCGCCAAGGTCTTCGATTACATGCGGGGCAACGTGAACGCGGCGCTCGATTACGCCGCCAGTCTCGCGACCCTGAAGACGCCGGCGGAGTTCGCCGGCCTGGTGCAGCGGGACGGCGGCGGGGCGTCGCCCGCCGACCTGTCGGCTGCCGCCACGGCGGCCGAGGAGTATCGCCAACGCATGTTCGAGTTCATGAAGGCCAACCTCAACGCGGCCCTCGACTACGCCGAGCAGCTGTCCGCAGTGAAGTCGCCGTCCGATCTGGTCGAGCTGTCGACCAGCCATGCCCGCAAGCAGTTCGAGGCGCTGACCGCGCAGTCGACCGAGCTCGGCATGCTGGCTCAGCGGCTCACCGCCTGGAACGGCGACGCCTTCTCGGGCTTCTCGAAGCTGTTCAGCCCGCCGCGGCGCTGAATTTCGGCGGTTCAATCTTTCTCGTCGCGGGCGCGGCCGATGGCCGCGCCCGTCGTCGTTTCGGCCGGGCGCCGCACCACCGCCTGCCAGGGCTTGCGGAGGACCGCCGGGGCGACGAAAGGTGGCCACCGGCCGCGACCGCCGGACACCACCGCCGGACGAGCCCACGCAGACGAACTCCCGTAGTGAGCCCCATGGCTATCGACGACCTTCTGGCACGCTTCGCCCTCGCGCTCGGCATCGGCCTGATGATCGGCCTGGAGCGCGGTTGGCGCCTGCGCGACGACGTGCCGGGCTCGCGCACCGCCGGCATTCGCACCTTCACGGTGGTGGCGATCCTCGGCGCCGTCGCCGGGGCGCTGGGCCGGGCGCTGTCGGCCGAGCCGGCCGCCGCCGCCGTGGTGATCGGGCTCGTGTTCCTCGGCTTCGCCGGCGCCTTCGCGCTGTTCTGTCACGCCGAGAATCGGGCCGACAACGCCTTCTCGGCCACCACCATGGTGACCGGCCTGGTCACCTTCGCGCTCGGAGCCTACGCGCTCGTCGGCGACCGCCAGGCCGCGGCCGCCGTGGCGGTGGCGGTGGCGGCGCTGCTGGCGATGCGCGAGGCGCTGCACGGCTTCGTCGCCAAGGTCACGGCGGCCGAGCTGCGCTCCGCCCTTGTGCTGCTGGCGATGACCTGCATCGTGCTGCCGATCGCGCCCGACACCGCCGTCGGCCCGTACGGAGGTGTCAATCCGCGCCAAATCTGGCTGACCGCCATCGTGCTCGCGGCCGTGTCGTTCGTCGGCTACCTGGCGGTCGGCCGGCTCGGGCCGGCCCGCGGCGTGCTGCTGGCGGCGGCCGCCGGCGGCCTCGTGTCGTCGACCGCGGTGACTGCGACCAACGCCCGGCGCGCCGCGGCCGGGGAGGGCAGTCCCCAGCTACTGGCGGCGGGCGTCGCGGTGGCGACTGCGATCTCCTTCGTGCGGGTGCTGGTCATCGCGGCGGCCGTCAATCCGGTGCTGCTGCCGGCGCTGGCGCCGGCGCTCGCCGGCGCCGTCGCGGCCGCGCTCGGCTATGCGGCCCTGCGGGTCGCCGGCCGGCCGGCCGATGCGGCGGCGGCGCCGCTGGCCTTCCGCAATCCGTTCGACCTCGCCTCGGTGGTCGGCTTCGCCGTGTTCCTGGCCGGCATCGTGGTGCTGGGGCGGTTTCTCGGCGATCGGCTCGGCGAGTGGGGGGCCGTGGTCGGGGCCGCCGCGGTCGGGCTCGCCGATGTCGACGCCATCACGGTGTCGATGGCCCAACTCGCCCCGGCGACGCTGAGCCCGGCCGCCGCCGGCCACGCCATCCTGGCCGCGGTGGCCAGCAACACGGTGGCCAAGGTGGCGATCGGCGCCGCCGCGGGCGGCCGGCGGTTCGCGATCGAGATCGCAGTGCTCGGGCTCGCCTGTGCGGCCGCGGGGCTCGCCGGCTGGGCCGTCGCCGTCGTCGCGGCCGGAGGATAGGCGTTGACTTTTTTGCGGTGCGGCTAGAACGTGAGCGCCCGTTTTACCACTCGTTTTTTCAATACGGACAGCGTCGCAATGTTCAAGCGGATCCTGATCGCCAATCGCGGGGAGATCGCCTGCCGGATCATCAAGACAGCCCGACGAATGGGGATCGAGACCGTCGCCGTCTATTCGGATGCCGACAAGGACGCGCTCCATGTCGAGATGGCCGACACCGCCGTTCATATCGGGCCGGCCCCGGCTGCGCAGAGCTACCTGATCATCGAGAAGATCGTCGAGGCGTGCCGCCGCACCGGCGCCGAGGCGGTGCATCCCGGCTACGGCTTCCTCTCCGAGCGTGAAGCCTTCCCGACCGCGCTCGCCCAGGCCGGCATCGTCTTCATCGGGCCGAACCCCAAGGCGATCGCCGCCATGGGCGACAAGATCGAGAGCAAGAAGGCGGCGGCGTCGGCCGGCGTCTCCACCGTGCCCGGCTTCCTCGGCATCATCGAGGACGACCAGCATGCCGTGCGGATCGCCGAGGAGATCGGCTATCCGGTGATGCTCAAGGCATCGGCCGGCGGCGGCGGCAAGGGCATGCGCATCGCCTACGACAAGGCCGAGGTGCTGGAGGGCTGGCAACGCGCCCGCTCCGAGGCCAAGTCGGCCTTCGGCGACGATCGCGTCTTCATCGAGAAGTTCATCGTCGACCCGCGCCATGTCGAGATCCAGGTGCTCGGCGACAAGCACGGCAACGTCATCCACCTCGGCGAACGCGAGTGCTCGATCCAGCGCCGCAACCAGAAGGTGATCGAGGAGGCGCCGTCGCCGCTGCTCGACGCCGCGACGCGCGAGCGGATGGGCGCCCAGGCGGTCGCGCTCGCCAAGGCGGTCGGCTACGACTCCGCCGGCACCGTCGAGTTCGTCGCCGGCCAGGACAAGAGCTTCTACTTCCTGGAGATGAACACGCGGCTCCAGGTCGAGCACCCGGTCACCGAGCTGATCACCGGCATCGATCTCGTCGAGCAGATGATCCGGGTCGCCGCCGGCGAGCCGCTGGCGATGACCCAGGCGGACGTGAAGATCAAGGGCTGGGCGGTGGAATCGCGCGTCTATGCCGAGGACCCGTCCCGCAACTTCCTGCCCTCGATCGGTCGCCTGGTGCGCTTCCGTGCCCCGGTCGAGCGGGACGGGCGCGGCTTCGACCAGGTCACCGTGCGGGTCGACACCGGCGTCTACGAGGGCGGCGAGATCTCGCTCTATTACGATCCTCTGATCGCCAAGCTGATCACCCACGCCGACACCCGCACCAAGGCGATCGACGCCCAGGCGCGGGCGCTCGACTGCTTCTATGTCGAGGGCATCCGCCACAACATTCCGTTCCTCTCGACCCTGATGCAGCATCCGCGCTGGATCGAGGGCCGGCTGTCGACCCGCTTCATCGCCGAGGAGTGGCCGGACGGCTTCCACCCGCTGCCGGCGGGCGGCGACCGCAGCAAGATCATCGCCGCGGTGGCGGCCGTGATGGAGTTCCAGACCACCGAGCGCAAGCGCCGGATCAGCGGCCAGATGCAGCACCCGCACGTGCCGGGCGACCGGCGGCGCATCGTGCTGGTCGGTAGCGAGGAGATCGAGCTGGAGGTCGAGCGCGAGGGCAACGGCATCGACGTCCACTTCATCGAGAACGGCAAGCGCGGCCCCAAGCGCTACACCGAATCGGCGTGGAAGCCCGGTGATCCCGTGTGGCTCGGCGTCATCGACGACGATCCGGTGGCCGTGCAGGTGCACGACATTCCGAACGGGCACCTGATGTCGCACCACGGCATCGAGGTGAAGGTCTACGTCTACAAGCCGTGGGAAGCCTTCGCGATCCGCCTGATGCCCGCCAAGGCCAAGCTCGACACCGGCAAGAAGGTGCTGTGCCCGATGCCGGGCCTGGTGCTCTCGGTCGAGGTCAGCCAGGGCCAGGAGATCAAGGCGGGCGAGACGCTCGCGGTGATCGAGGCGATGAAGATGGAGAACGTCCTGCGCGCCGAGCGCGACGGGGTGGTCGCCAAGGTTCACGCCAAGAAGGGCGACAGCCTGCCGGTCGATGCCGTCATCCTGGAGTTCGCCTGACACCTGTCGTCGCCGGCGTCCCGCCTGGACGCCGGCCGCGGTGCGATGCCGTATTGCCAGGGCGGGCGGGCTTCGCGGAAACTGTACTCTCGATCCTGTTGTCTCCGGTCGTCACCGGAGGATCTGATTTCGAATGCCGGGTCGTCGGTGGCCGGCGGACCATGGTCGGTTCAGCCCGGCGCGGTCGAGCCCGCTAGGCAGAGCCCGTGAGGTGATGGTCCGGATCGTGTGGCGTTGCGTGCGCGTCGTCGCCGAGCGCCGGTCCTGTCGGGACGGATACGGCGGAGGAGACGCACGATGAGCGACGTCGATCAGCAGCCCGTCGACTTGCAGCACGTTGATTTGCAGTCTTGGGTGGGGCGCACCCAGGAGGTCAGCGACCAGGCCTATCCGACGCCGGCGCGCGCGCTGGCGGCGACGCTCGATCAGGCGGACGCCGCCTTCTCGATCGGCGATCCGCTGCCCGAGCTGTGGTACTGGCTCTACTTCCTGCCGATCGTGCCGATGTCGGAGATCGGCTCCGACGGCCATCCCCGCCGTGGCGGCTTCTTGCCGCCGATCGCGCTGGAGCGGCGCATGTGGGCGAGCGGGCGCCACGTCTTCCATGATCGGCTGCGGATCGGCGACGTCCTCCACAAGCGCTCGGAGATCCTGAAGATCGCCGAGAAGGAGGGCAAGACCGGCCGGATGGTGTTCGTGACGCTCCGCCACGAGATCCGCTCGGGCCGCGGCCTCGCGGTCGAGGAGGAGCAGGACATCGTCTATCTGCCGATGCCGAAATCCTTCTCGCCGCCGCCACCGACCGCGGCGCCGGCCGATCCGGCCTGGAGCGAGCCGGTCGCCGTCGATCCGGTGCTGCTGTTCCGCTTCTCGGCGCTGACCTTCAACGGCCACCGCATCCACTACGATCTGCCCTATGCGACCGACGTGGAGAAGTACCCCGGCCTCGTGGTGCACGGGCCGCTGCAAGCCCTGCTGCTGCTCGAATTCGCCCGCCGCCGGGTGCCGGACCGTCCGCCCGCCCGCTACTCGTTCCGCGCCGTGCGGCCGCTGTTCGGCTTCGACCAGGTGCGGCTGATGGGTGTCGCCCGCGACGACGGCGGCCACGACCTCTTCACGGTGAACGGCGACGGCCATGTCGGCATGCAGGCGACCGTGACATGGGCGGCGAATGACTCATCCCGCTGACACCGCACCGCCTCCTCACCTCTCCCCGCGCGCGGGGAGAGGTCGACATTCTCGCGATCAGCGAGACTGTCGGGTGAGGGGACGTATCCGTATCCACGAGTGGGGGGGGGGCGGGGCGGCACGTATCCGTATCCACGAGAGGCCCCCTCACCCGACTCGCCTCTTCGAGGCGAGCCACCCTCTCCCCGCGCGCGGGGAGAGGGATCTCCGGCGCCGCGCCCCTTCGCGCTCATCGGATCTCATCAGACTCTCATGACCGACCGCCTCGAACGCTCCATCCTCATCGTGCCGGCCTCCAACTGGAGCATGATCCAGAAGGCCGCCGCCGCGCCCGCCGACGCCGTGTGCATCGACCTCGAGGACGCGGTCGCGCCGGCCGAGAAGGAGGCGGCGCGCGGCAACGTCGCGCGCGCCTTCAGGGAACTCGACTTCGGCCGCAAGCTCCGCATCTTCCGCATGAACGGCCTCGACACCTCCTTCGCCTATCGGGATCTCATCGAGGTGGTGGAGGAGGCGGGCGACCGCGTCGACCTCGTGGTGGTGCCGAAGGTCGGGACCGCCTCGGACATCCATTTCGTCGCGACGCTGCTCGGCCAGATCGAGGCCGCCATGGGGATCACCCGGCCGATCGGCATCGAGGCGCTGATCGAGACGGCGGCCGGCTGCGTCAACATCCGCGAGATCGCCGCCGCGTCGCCGCGGCTGGAGGCGCTGATCTACGGCGCCGGCGACTACGCCGCCTCGGTGCGCATGCCGATGGCGTCCATCGGCGAGCCCGACGAGCACGACGCGCTCTATCCGGGGCATCGCTGGCACCACATCATGCATGCGATCGTCACCGCGGCGCGCGCCTTCGACAAGCGCGCCATCGACAGCCCGTTCGCCGGCATCCGCAATCCGGAGGGCTTCCGCAAGGCGTGTGCCATCGGCCGCGCCATGGGGTTCGACGGCAAGTGGTGCATCCATCCGAGCCAGATCGCGCCGGTCAACGAGACCTTCGTGCCGCCGCCGGCCGAGCTGGCTTGGGCACAGCGCGTGCTCGCCGCCTGCGCCGAGGCGGGCGCCGCCGGGCACGGTGCCATCAGCCTCGACGGCCGCATGATCGACATCGCCTCGATCCGGCTGTCGCGCACCATCGTGGAGCGCGCCCGCCTGGCCGGGCTGGTGACGGACTGACGGGCTTTGCCACATGCAAGACCGCGGGCGGGTGGCCGGGGCAGGCCGGACGATGACCAGCGGGCGTGAGTATCGGCCGGTGACGAGCGTCGCGTAGGGAGGACGGTGATGGTGAAAGTGCTGCAAGGAATGCGGGTGGTCGAAGGCTCGGCCTTCGTCGCTGTGCCGTTCGCCGGAATGACGCTCGCCCAGCTCGGCGCCGACGTCATCCGCTTCGACCGCATCCGCGGCGGGCTCGACTATAACCGCTGGCCGGTGACCAAGGACAATCGCAGCCTGTTCTGGGCCGGGCTCAACAAGGGCAAGCGGTCGCTCGCCGTCGACATGTCGACACCGCGCGGCCAGGAGATCGTCACCCGACTGATCTGCGCGCCGGGGCCGGACCGCGGCATGTTCCTGACCAATCTCCGCGTCCGCGGCTGGATGGACTACGACTCGCTCAAGAAGCATCGCGAGGACCTGATCATGGTGTCGCTGCTCGGCGACCGCCATGGCGGCCCGGCGGTGGACTACACGGTCAATCCGGCGATCGGGTTTCCGTCGGCGACCGGCCCGGAGGGATCTCAAGACCCCGTCTGCCATGTGCTGCCGGCCTGGGATCTGATCACCGGCCAGAAGGTGGCGCTCGCCCTGATGGCGGCGGAGCGCCACCGTCGCAACACCGGCCAGGGCCAGCTCGTCGAGCTGGCGCTTAAGGATGTCGCGCTCGCCACCCTCGGCCATCTCGGCATCATCGGCGAGGTGCAGGTCAACGGCTTCGACCGGCCGCGCTACGGCAACGCCCTCTACGGCGCGTATGGCCAGGACTTCGAGACAGCCGACGGCCGCCGCGTGATGATCGTGGCGCTGACCAACCGGCAGTGGGACGGCCTGCGCGCCACCACCGGGCTGCACGAGGAGCTCGACGATCTCGGCGTGCGGCTCGGCCTGCGGCTGTCTCGCGAGGGCGATCGATTCAAGGCCCGCAAGGAGATCACCGAGCTGTTGGCGCCGTGGTTCCGCGAGCGCGCTGTCGAGGATTTCGCCGCGGCGCTCGACGAGCACGGCGTCACCTGGTCGGTGTTCCGCTCCTTCCGCCAGGTGACCGAGGAGGACCCCGACTGCTCGACCGAGAACCCGATGTTCTCGCGCCTGGAGCAGCCGGGGATCGGCGAGTATCTGGTGCCCGGCTCGCCGTTCACGTTCGGGGCGTTCGAGCGCGAGCCGCCGCGGCGCGCCTCGGTGCTGGGCGAGCACACCGACGAGATCCTGCACGAGATCGGTTACGTCGACCACGAGGTCGCCTGGCTGCACGACCACCACATCGTCGCCGGGCCGCGGCGCTGAGGCTGCGTCACGTCACGTAACGTCCACCTCCCATCGCGTCGCCGAGGCGTCGCGAGGGGATGTGGTTGGACGGGATTTGGCGGGATTTGAACGGTGGCCAGCCGCCGCCATGATCCCGCCCGACTGCGACGGGAGGAGTTGCAGCCCGACTCGAACGAGCCCGCCGGAGCCGCCATCCCGATGTCCGATCGCCCTGTCCCGCACCGTGTCCGTCGCACCGGCCAGAAGCTCGCCCGCGCCATGAGGCGGCTCGCGCCGGCGCGCTGGTATGCCAGCATGCCGCATCCCGGCCTGGCGGGCGCGCTGGGACGCTTCGCCACCGCCAACTCCGACATTCACGATCATCTCGGCACCATCTTCTTCGAGGCGGTGGCGGCCTCGCCACGGCTGATCGTCGAGCTGGGCACCCGCGGCGGCGTCTCCACCCGGGCGCTGCTCGCCGCCGCCGAGGTGACCGGCGCGCATGTGCTCTCGGTCGACATCGCCGACTGCTCCGTCGTCGACCTGCCGGCGGCGCTGCGGGCGCGCTGGACCTTCGTGCAGGCCGACGACGTCGCCTTCGCACGCGCACCGTTCGAGCAGTTTTGTGCATCGCGCGGCCTCCCGCCGAGCCCGGAGGTGATCTTCATCGACACCTCGCACGAGTACGAGCACACCCGCGCCGAGCTGGCCGCCTGGATGCCGCGGCTCGCGACCCCCGGCGTCATGCTGTTCCACGACACCCACATGGGGAAGGGCTGGCGGCGCACGCTCTCCGGCAAGGCGGAGCCCGGCGGCAACGGCACCCGCGGCGTCGTCCAGGCGATCGAGGAGGTGTTCGGCCGCCGCTGGGACGAGACCACCTATTTCGCCGATGCGGCCTGCGGCTACGTGGTCTCGCATGTGCCGTGGTCGAGCGGCTTCACGGTGCTGCGCAAGGTGCCGGCCCCGCCGGCGCCCGGGACGCGGGGCGGGGTATCTCCGGCCGGGTGAGCGCCTCGGAACTGCGGCCGCGACCCGCGCGTTCGCCCCGGGAGCCCGTCGTCCCCGGAGATCGCCATGAGCCCGCAGCAGCCCGCCCAGAAGCAGGACCGTCAGCCCGGCCGCGAGACCGAGATGGCGCCGCGGCCGGCCTACGAGCCGCTGTTCCCCGGCGTCGGCAAGCTCGCCGGCAAGGTGGCGCTGATCTCCGGCGGCGACAGCGGCATCGGCCGCGCCGTCGCGGCCGCCATGGCGCGCGAAGGCGCGGACGTCGCGATCCTCTATCTCGACGAGCACACCGACGCGGCCGAGACGATGCGCATCGTCGAGGCCGAGGGGCGGCGCTGCATCGCCATCGCGGGCGATGTCGGCGACCCGGCCTTCTGCCGTTCGGCGGTCGACGAGACGGTGCAGCGTCTCGGCCGTCTCGACATCCTGGTCAACAACGCGGCCGAGCAGCACGAGACCAAGGACTTCACCGCGATCGAGCCGGATCAGATCGAGCGCACCTTCCGCACCAACATGTTCGGGATGTTCTTCCTGACCAAGGAAGCGCTCAAGCATCTCGGCCCCGGGGCCGCGATCGTGAACTCCACCTCGGTCACCGCCTACAAGGGGCACACCACGCTGATCGACTACGCCGCCACCAAGGGCGCCATCGTGTCGTTCACCCGCTCGATGGCGCAGCTCCTCGCCGACAAGGACATCCGGGTGAACGCGGTGGCGCCGGGGCCGATCTGGACACCGCTGATCCCGGCCTCGTTCGAGCCCGAGAAGGTGGCCAAGCACGGCGAGTCGGTGCCGCTCGGCCGCGTCGGCCAGCCCAACGAGGTGGCACCCTGCTACGTGTTCCTGGCGAGCCGCGAGTCCGCCTACATCACCGGGCAGGTGCTGCATCCGAACGGTGGAACGCCCGTCGAGTCGTGAGCGGCGGCAACCGACGAGCGGCGGGCGACTGCCGGTGTGGCCGAAGGGGCTCCGAACCTCGGTCGAATGATCTCGATGGAATGATCACGTGTGAGACGAATGGACTAAGCCCATAAATCGATCGGGTGGGATCGTCAGTGTCTGCGAGGAGAACGAGCGAGCGCCGTGGGCGACGTTTCCATCGTGGTTGATCCTCGCTGAATCGCTGCGTGTGACTGTCTACGTAGTTCGCGCAGAGTTGTTTTGCGATTTCCGGAAAACGGTCGAGTCGCGGTCTTCCGTCGCCTGAAATTAACCCGTGGTTCAGCTCTCGGCGATGTAGTGGCCGGAGTGGTATGGGGTGACGTGAAAGGTCATGACGGGAACGGCCTCGCTGATCGACGAGCTGGAGCGGACGCTGAGTGCGGGATCGTCCGTGCAGCGTGCCGATATCCTGCGCCGGGTCAGCGATCTCTTCCTGACCAACATCGACCATTACGGCGACGAGCATGTCGCCGTGTTCGACGACGTCATGCTGCACCTCGTCGACAAGATCGAGCGGAGTGCGCTCGTTCGCCTGAGCAAGCAGCTCGCGCCGATCGAGAACGCGCCGGTGCGCACCGTCCACCGCCTGGCCGACGACGACGACATCGCGATCTCCGGCCCGGTGATCGAGCGCTCCAAGATCCTCAGCGAGGATTTTCTGGTCGAGCTGGCGAGGACCAAGAGCCAGGCGCATCTCGCCGCCATCGCGGGGCGCGAGAGCATCGGCGAGCGCATCACCGAGGTGCTGGTCGACCGCGGCGACGACGAGGTCACCCTCAAGGTCACCGGCAATCACGGCGCCCGCTTCTCCAGGCCCACCTTCATGAAGGTGGCCGAGAAGGCGCAGGCGAACGGCCCGCTCGCCGAGCAGGTGATCAGTCGTAGCGACGTGCCGCCCGACGTGTTCCAGCACCTGCTGCGCAAGGCCACCGAGGTGGTCAAGAACCGGCTTCTCAGGAACGCCGATCCGGACAAGCGGGTGATGATCACCCGCACGCTCGCCGACATCGCCACCGAGGTGGCACGCGAGCGCGCCCAGATGGACGGTCATTCGGCGTCCGGCACCGTCATGCAATTCGATGCCGCGCGATTGAAGTCGCGCATCGGTGAGCTGGCGCAGGCCGGCAAGCGGACCGAGACCATCGAGGCGATCGCGGCGCTCAGCAAGCTCCCGGTGGCCACCGTGAAGAACGTGGTGCGCCAGGGCGCGACCGACGGGCTTCTCATTCTCTGCAAGTCGATTTCGCTCGGCTGGCCGGATGCGAAGCGAGTGCTCGCCGGCATCGGCGGCGTCGCCTCCGAGGCGGAGACCAAGAAAGCGTTCGAGCGCTATATCGGGCTGACCAGCGAGACCGCCAATCGCGTGATCCGCTTCGTCAAGTCCTGCAAGGCGATCTCCAAGGCCGACTTCCAGCGCATGCTGTGATAGAAGAGGCGCCCGGGCACGACCGCGTCGGCTGGAGCGCGGCGTGCCGTGGCGGCGGCAGGGGCGGCGCCATCGCATGCGCGACCTGCCGGCCGGTGGTCCCGAGAGATCGCGCGAGCCCGCTGGAATGACGCTCTACTTCGCCTACGGTTCGAACATGAGCCGGCCGCTGATGCGCCGGCGCTGCCCGTTCGCCCGCGAGATCGGCCCCGCCGTGCTCGACGGCTTCCGGGCGATCGTCAACGACGACGGTTACATCACCATCGTGCCGGCCGCCGGCGCCCGGCTGCCGGGCGTGCTGTGGCGGCTGACGCCGCGCGACCGCGCCGCCCTCAACGCCTATGAGCGGCTCGATGTCGGGCTGTACCGCGCCGCGCCCGTCACCGTGCGGACCGGCCGCGTCCGGGTGCGGGCGCTCGCCTATGTGGCGCGCTCGCGTCGGCGCGGACGGCCGCGCCCCGGCTATCTGGCGCTCGTCGTCGCGGCGGCCCGCGAGGTCGGCCTGCCGGAGCCGCATGTGCGGGCGCTCGCGCGGTTGGCGCCCGGCGGCTTCGCCGGGGCGCGACGCCGCGAGCTCGGTGAGCTCGCATGAGCGATCCCGCCATGGTGGTGCGGCATCTCCTGGTGCGCGGCCGGGTGCAGGGCGTCGGCTATCGCGCCTGGGCCGAGGCGGAGGCGCGCCGGCGCGGCCTCGACGGTTGGGTGCGCAACCGCATCGGCGGTGCCGTCGAGATCGTGGCGGCCGGGCCGGAGGCGCTGGTCGAGGACTTCGTCACCGCCTGCCGTCGCGGTCCCTGGCGGGCGCGGGTCGACGACATCGCCATCGAGGCCGCGAGCAGCCGGCTGCTGGAGCAGCGCCGCCCCGGCGAGGTGTTCTCGGTGCTCGGCACGGCGTGAGGCATGCCCCCCGGAACGCCGCTCAGCCGCGACCCAGCTCCGGCGGCGGGCCGGACCGGGGCCGCACCGGCCCGAACACCGCCTCGAACTCCGCCTTCAGCAGCGAATCGACCTCGGGCATCGGCACCAGGTGGCCGAGGTCCCACAGGCTGGTGACGCCGTAGCGGGGATCGGCGATGCCGCACGGCACGATGCCGGAGAAGTGGCCGAGCTCGGGATCGACGTTGAGGCTGATGCCGTGCAGGCTGACCCAGCGCTTCAGCCGCACCCCGATGGCGGCGATCTTGTCCTCGCGACCGTCGCCGCGCTCCGGCCGCCGCACCCACACGCCGACGCGGCCGTCGCGGCGCTCGCCGCGAACGTTGAGGCGGGCGAAGGTGCCGATGATCCAGTCCTCCAGCGCCGCCACGAACCAGCGCACGTCGGGCCGCCGACGGCGCAGGTCGAGCATCACATAGGCGACCCTCTGGCCGGGGCCGTGATAGGTGAACTGGCCGCCGCGCCCGGTCTGGTGCACCGGAAAGCGGGCGTCGACCAGGTCCTCGGGGCGGG
Organism: Rhodoplanes sp. P11; assembly: GCF_964266735.1. Lineage (NCBI taxonomy): Bacteria > Pseudomonadati > Pseudomonadota > Alphaproteobacteria > Hyphomicrobiales > Nitrobacteraceae > Rhodoplanes > Rhodoplanes sp. P11. Next base: position 259,362 of record NZ_CAXWGY010000021.1, on the reverse strand, counting down.
CGCTGGTGCCGGCCGTGTAGAGCGGCGGATGCTCCAGAAGCCACACCAGCTCGGGGGCGGTGCCGGCCGCGATGGCGGCGACCCGCGCCTCCATGACGGCGAGGGCGTCCGCATAGGCGACCGGCGCGTCGCCGACATGCCAGTCGGGCGGCGGCAGCGGCGCGGCGCGGGGCGGGAGGTCGGCCGGCGGGGCCGTGGACGCTGGCTCGTTAATCACCTCGTAACCATAGCCATGCTGTGCTGATCCGCAAACGGACGGCGTCCAGGGGAAGTGCTCGGTGGCCACGCTCGACAGTGTTTCGCTCGACATCGCCGTCGTTCTCGGATCGACCGTGATGCCCGTGCATCAGGTCCTGCGCCTCGGCCGCGGCGCCATCATCGAGCTGGACAGCCGCGAGAACGATTCGGTGAAGATCCTCGTCAACAACCACCCGGTGGCCGAAGGCGCCGTGGTGGTGAGCGGCAGCCGCATCGGGGTCGAGGTGCGCCGCATGCTGCCGCGCTCGCCCGAGTACCGCTGAGATCGAATCGCCACGCCGGATCGGCCGGAATCGGACCGCGCGGCCCGGAGCGTTTCGACGGCGTGCCGGCACGGCTGCGGCCGCGCCGCGCAGTCCGGTGCCGATCGGATCGGGGCGCCGCAGGGCTTGCTGCCCGCGGGCCTGCGGCCATTACGCAGCGCCGCCGCGGCGCCGTCGTCGACCTGTCGGAAAACCCGTGCGAGACCCGTCCGTCGGTCTTGTCGCCGCATCATCGATTTGTTACACCGTCGCCCGTCGCCTCGATGCCCGCGCCGGACCCGGCCGGGCTCGATCTTTGATGCGGTCGTGGCGGAACTGGTAGACGCGCTAGCTTGAGGTGCTAGTGGGGCGACCCGTGGAGGTTCGAGTCCTCTCGACCGCACCATTTCCAAGTGTTCTCTTATTTCAGAGTGTCAGGTCGATCTGCTGCGGGTATGGTCCCGCGACCTCGGCCGGCGTTGCATGATCGCAGTCACGCGACTGCGCCGAACACCTTGCTTCTGGATGCGAGCTGGCGTCCGAACGCCTTCGGCAGGCCGGCGTCCTTCAGAATCTCGTTCGCGGTGTGGGGCTCTTGGTGCGGGGGACGATCAAGGTTCGGCCGGTATCCTCGTGATGCCATTTCTCATGCGAGCCCTTGCCGCCGGGCACCTGCCGCCAGCCGGCGGCCCGCAGAATGCGGACGAGGTCCGGATAGAAATCCTTGGACATCAGGCGGCCGGCAGCACCAGGTCGCGCCTCGCCTCGATCCGCACCGAGATCGGGCCTGCGACCCTCGGCAGATTGTCGGCGATCATCTCCGGCGCGAGGTCGCGCACGAGGGCCACGAACTCGTCGAAGCTCGCCGCCTCGATGTGCAGCCCCGGAATGTTCGACTGCGAGTAGAACACCCCCGCCTCGGCATCCCACGTCGCCGTGACGGTGAAAACAGCGGAGTCCACCTGTTCGGGCATCGGCGCGTCTTTCGTTGCGACGAGCCCGCCGGGCGGGCTCGTCGGTCGGGGTTCATCTTGGTTCGCGCTCGGCCGATGTCAAACCGCCTTGTCGCAGCCGGACCGGGTGCGGGCGGCATCGAAAACACCGCGATGGTTCGAGGCACCCCGAACGCCCGCACCTTTCCGCCAGAGCATTTCCGGCAAAGTGGGCCGCCGTCGCGGCCGCTCACCTGCCGTCGAAACGACGGGCGCCAAGCATTTAGTCGTTAAGCTGTTCTCGGCGTGATCCGGGCGCCCGCGTCACCGGCTCGTCCGGGTCGCCAGCGGGGCGTCCGCCATGGCGGCGCCCGACGGCTCGTCGGCGCCGCGCGAGAACGGCCGGGCGGCCGCGATCCGGGCGCCGAGCCGGATGCCCGGGCGCTCGATCCAGCGCTCGGCGGCGATTGCCATCGGAATCGTCAGGGCGACGATCAGAAGGCCGAGCGGCAGCCCGACCAGCAGCGGGGGGCTGCCGCGCAGCCATGGCTCGAAGGCGAGCAGCAGCGGCACGTTGAGCAGGTAGAGGCTGTAGCTGATGCGACCGAGGAGGCGCGACGTCGGACGCGCCAGCGCTTCGCCGAACCAGCCGGCGCGGCCGTGATAGAGCGCGCAGACCAGGAGTCCGGCGGAAAGCTGCAAGGTGTAGAGCGCCACGTTGGGGCTCGGGATCACGTGGCGCGCCAGCAGCACGGCGACGAGCGCGGCGGCGAACCACGGGGCCGACAGGCGCCGGCCGAGCGAGGCCCCGAGCGGGCTCGCCACCAGGAAGCCCAGCGTGAACGGCAGGAGCTGCGGCTTGATCATCACGACGATCGGCGTGAGCGCCGGTATCTTGACGATCAGGAAGGCGACGACGAACACCGCAGCGATCCCCGCCGCCCCGAAGCGCCGGCCGGCCCAGAAGCTCGCCAGGATGAACGGGATCGCCAGCACCTCGACCTGGAGGGTCCAGGCCGCCCCGATGATGCGGAAGTCGAACAGGGCGATATCCGCAGCAATCTGGGTCGGGCTGGGCGGGCGGCCCTGGGCCACGAGGATCACGGCGCCGAGCGCGATCGCGGCGAGTAGGGCCGGGTAGATGCGGAACAGCCGCCGCACCACGAAGGGAAGCGGAGCCGGCTGGCGTTGCAGGCTGGCGAACAGCACCGCGCCCGACAGCACGAAGAAGAGGGTCACCGCCGCCTCGCCGTTGGCGATCGCGATGGCGGCCTTGATCAGCAGGTCGGAGCCGCTGTCGAGATGGTGCACCGGGGGTGGCAGCACCCGTGCGGTCAGCGCCGGATCGGTGCCCAGGATGGCGTGATAGACGACGACGGCGGTGGCCGCGTAGCCGCGTAGCCCGTCGAGCTGATGATTTCTTGCGTCCGGCACCGTGGCTCCCCCGCGTCGGGGCAGCTGGCATCACCATCTGCGGCCACATGATGGGCCTTTATAGACAAAATGGTTTCATGGTAGTGTTTAATGAAAATTTTGCGCCACTGTCGCTCTAAAGTCACAGGGTTGGCACGGGCAGAACCGTCCGGCCAAGTCGGCCGGACGGTGTCGATGCGATGGGGATGCGGGAGCGCGATCAGCCGCGCCGGCCGGCGTAGCGCCCCGCCGCGAAGCGTCCGGCTCGGTAACGCTCCGCCCCGTAACGGCCGGCCCCGTAACGCCCAGCATGGCGGTTCCCGTAGTGGATGCGGCCGAGCCCGTGGGCGTGGCGGGTGCGGCCGCCACCATGGGCGAAGCGCAGGCCCTGCTCGCGTCCGCCCCAGCTGATGTGGACATGACGCGCGCGGCCATAGTCGGTCGAGTAGCCGCCCGGCCAGCCGCTCAGCATCCGGTAGATGCAGCCCGGGTTGCCGCGCATGTCGACCGCCTGGCCGGAGGCGTGCAGCGACATCCGTCCGGTGCCGGCCACCCTTGTGTGGCGGACCGCGCTGATCACCCGGGCGCCGCAGGCGGCGGAGATCTCGGCGGCCTTGTGGGCGAGCGGCGCCACGAGACCACCGACCCGGGGCGCGGCCGGTGCGGCGCGCAGCGGCGCAGCCTGTACGGCCGGCGTCGTCCAGCCGCCCGCCATCTCCGGGCTGCCCGGGATTGCGGCCGGCGCGTAGGCGTAGCTGCGATGGGCGTAACTGCGGTGAGCATGGTTGCGCGAAAGACCGCTGCGGTGGGCATTGACGTGGCGGGCGGCGCGCAGTGCGGGCCGGGAGGCCCGCACCTGGCGGCTGCCGCGGACGGCCGTGTGGACCTGCCGCCGGTGGGCGCGCAGTCCGGCCCGCTCGGTCCGATAATGGCGTGCGGCCGCATGCCGGCGGGTCGTGGTCCGAACCGTGTGGCGTGTGCCGGCCGTCGTGGCGGCGTGGTGGCGGGAATACTCGGCCTTGCCGCCGTGGGGACGGGCCGTGGCGGACAGCGGCAAGACGAGCACGATGGCCGCGGCGAGCGCGGCGCTCAGCAATCGGATCATGGGGGTCCTCGGAGCTGGAGGCTCAGGTCGGGAAGGCGGGAGCGGGCGCGCGGTGCCACCCAGCGGGCGCCGGCCGAAGTGGGGGAGACGTGAGGAACGCAAGAACAGACAGGTTTGGCCTTGTCATGGTCTCCAGGATTCTCGCTGTTTCGTCGTCGAGCGATTGTTGTTCACGAGACGATCGCAAGTGAATGCGATCGCCGCGAGCGATATCGTCGAGGGCGGATGGTCGTTTAGGGGCGAGAATCCGGCAGCTATGCGCAGTCGCCGTCACGTAATGTTAAAAGTGTTGCTAAGTGGAAGATGAACGGCGTTGCGGGCCGCCGTGTCGCGCGCGCAAAAAAGAGGGCGCCGCGGCGCCCTCCGGATCACCGGCTTCGCGGAGCCATCGCTACGGCGTGCCGAGCCGCGGCAGGCTGGAGGTGGAGAACGGCCAGCGGCCGAGCAGCCCGGGGCGGGTGATGGCGCCGGTGTGGTCGATGCCGGACGGCGCCGTGACAGGGGGCGGCGGAGCCGGCGGGGTCAGCGCCACCGGGGCGCCGGCGGGGGCCGCACCAGTGGTGGCCGCACCTGTCACCGGGCGGGAGGCGGTCGGCGCGGCGTTCTTCAGCGCCGCGACGCGCGGGCCGGCGGAGCGCTCGGGCGGCGCGAACGTCGGCAGCGGCGGCAGCTCGGTGACCCGTCCGGCGGTGCCGAGCACCGGGCTCGCCGGGGCAAAATCGTTGTCGCGGCCGAAGCTGCCCATGGCGGGCGTGGGGAGCACCACCGGCATGTCGACGGCACGCCCCACCGTCTCTTCGGCCTGATGGCGCGGCCACGGCGACTCCGGCGGCAGCGGCACCGTGTTGGCGGGCGAGCGGTAGCTGCGCAGGCGCGATCGCGCCACCAGGGGGGCGGGGCCGAGCGCATCGATGACGCCGAGATTCTTGGGGTCGTAGGTCGGCAGGATGGGATCGGCCAGCAGCGTCTCGATGGTGACCCGCGGGGTCGGCCAGCCGGCCCCCCCACCAGCCCCGCTGCCGCGGCGGACCAGCCACTCCTCCGGCAAGGTGGCCGTCTTCGCCAGGGTGGCGCTCGCCGGCACGACGTGGACGATCTTGTAGCCGCGCGCCTTCAGCTCGTGCAGCAGGCCGGGCAGCGCCAGCACGGTGGCGGGCTGGATGTCGTGCAGCAGCAGCATGCCGCGGCCACGCGCCTCGATGCGCTGGAGCGCGCGGGCCATCACCTCGCTGGCCGGGATATGCTTCCAGTCGTCGGCCGGGAAGTCGGCGCTCCAGGTCATCAGCCCGCGCGAGGTCAGCAGCCGCTCCACCTCGTCGCGCCGCAGGAGCCCGGGGATGCGGAAGAACGGTGCCACCGCGGCGCGGTCGCCGAGCGCCGCCCCGACCGCCGCGATGCCGCCCTCGATCTCCTGCTCGGCCTGGGCGATCGGCATCTTGTGGAAGCTCAGCGGGTGGCTGAAGCTGTGGGTGCCGATGGTGTGGCCGGCATCCTGGATCTTGCGCACCACCTCGGGATAGGCGCGGGCCATGCGGCCGACCAGGAAGTAGGTCACCTTCACGCATTCGGAGGCGAGAATGTCGAGCGCCCGGTTGGTGTAGGGCGGCAGTGGCCCGTCGTCGAAGGTGATCACCACCTCCTTGGGGCCGAGCGGCAGCGTCTCGCGATACTGCATCATGCCGAGCCGGACGTGCTCGGAGGGATCGATCACCAGGGTGCGGCTGGTGCCGAGCGCGTTCGGATTGCCGGGACAGGCGGCCGTTGCGGCGCTCGCATTCGCTGCGCCGGCCCGCGCTGCCCCCGCGTCTCCTGCCACGGCGGCCGATCCCGTCATGGCGAGCGAGCCCGCCCAGGCGAGCGACCCCGCCAGCAACGACGCCACCAGCGCACGCGAGAGGCGCATGTCCAGCCCTTCCCCCGATCAGTCGGAATGCAGACGTTTCTTACCCGCAGCCACACGGGATTGGTAACCGGCCAAAGGGTAAAATATCGTGTACAGGTGATGAAATCGTGGCCGCGTGGTCTTCGTGCATCAGCGGCGGGCGGCCGCCGTGCGGGACCGCGGCGGCACCCCGTGGACGACCTGAAATCCTCGTGATTTCAAAGCTCTGAGAAAGGCCGGCAGCATCTGCACGGTTTGCAGCCGGGTATCGTGGAACAGCAGGATACCGCCGCGCGACGCCTCCAGCCGGGCCATCACCAGGTCGAGCTGGCGGCCCGGCGTCATGTCGTTCCAGTCGCTCGCCCACAGGTCCGCCCCGAACACCGCGATGCCGCGCTGCTCCAGCCGCGCCAGCAGCGCCGGGGTGGCGGCGAAGCCGGGGAACCGGAAGAACGGCACCACGGGCCGCGCTCCGGCGGTGCCGTACAGGATGGTGTCCACCGCCGCAAAGCCGTGATCGATCTCGCGCTCGGCAGCGGCCGGGGTCATGCGGTCGAGCAGCGGGTGGGCGTAGGTATGGTGCGCCACCGTGTGGCCCTCGGCGACGATACGGCGGAGCAGGGCGGGGTGCGCCTGCGCCTGGCGGCCGACGACGAAGAAGGTGGCCCGCACGCATTCGCGCGCCAGCGCATCGAGCACCCGGTCGGTGCGGCCGGCCAGCGGGCCGTCGTCGAAGGTGAGCAGCACCTCCATGTCGGCGAGCGGCAGCGTCGTCGGGAAGTGCTTGCGGCCGAGCCGCGGCGTCTCGGCCGGGTCGATGGTGATGACGCGGGCGGTGCCGAGCGCGTCCGCCTGGCCGCCCGGGCAGGCCGACCCGGTCGCTGCCGCCGGCCCGGCCACGAGCGGCGTCCCGACGAGGAGGGCCGACAGGAGAACCGTCGACGGGAGAACCATCGTGAGGCGGCGAACCGTCGTGAAGCGGCGAATCATCCACATGTCGTCATGCTCGTCCTCACCGACACGGCGCGGCGTCCGGCTCTCTCGACGGCGACATGATCGCACATCCGCCACCGAGCGGTCCCGCTGTGGGGTCCCGTCGCGTCCTTGCTCCGTCATAATGTCGTCGTCCTCGCTGCGCCACCTCTGGACGGCGCGCCGAAAAACCGGACCATCGGTCGGTGCGGCGCCACCGCGCGGCCGATCGCGAGATCCATGATGCTGAACCATGCCGACTCCGCGGCCGACGCCGCGACCGCCGATCCGCTGCGCGACGACGACGGCGCCATCCGCGAGACATTCGTCGAGCAGGTCGGCGCCGCGATCGAATCGGCCGATGCCGACGCGCTGCGGTCGCTCGTCGGAGACTTGCACGAGGCCGATGTCGGCGACCTCATCGAGGCGCTGGACCCGGAGCTACGGCCTCGCCTGATTCGCCTGATGGGGGCCGACTTCGATTTCACCGCGCTGGTCGAGGTCGACGATACCGTGCGCGAGGAGATCCTCGACGAGCTGCCGCCGCAGGCGGTGGCGGACGGCGTTCGCGAGCTCGATTCCGACGATGCCGTCTACATTCTGGAGGATCTGCCGGCCGACGAGCAGGCCGAGATCCTGGAGCAGCTTCCCTCGCTGGATCGCGTCGCGCTCACCCGCAGCCTCCAGTACCCGGAGGACTCGGCCGGGCGCCGGATGCAGTCCGAGTACGTGGCGGTGCCGCCGTCCTGGACGGTCGGCCACACCATCGACTATCTGCGCGAGAACGAGGAGCTGCCCGAGCGCTTCTTCGAGATCTACGTGGTCGATGCCGACTACCGCTTCCTCGGCGCGGTGGCGCTCGACGTGCTCCTGCGCACCCGCCGGCCGACCCGCGTCGCCGAGCTGATGGATGCCGGACGCCGCCGGGTGCGGGCGACCGCCGATCAGGAGGAGGTGGCGCGGCTGTTCGAGCGCTACAACCTGATCGCGCTGCCGGTCGTCGACGATCAGGACCGCCTCGCCGGCGTCGTCACGGTCGACGACGTCGTCGACGTGATCGAGGAGGAGGCCGAGAAGGACATCAAGGCGCTGGGCGGCGTCGCCGGCGACGAGGAGCTGTCGGACTCGGTGTGGACCATCGCCCGCGGCCGCTTCAATTGGCTGCTGGTCAATCTCGCCACCGCGTTTCTGGCCTCGGCGGTGCTCGGCCTGTTCGAGGGCGAGCTTCAGAAGATGGTGGCGCTCGCGGTGCTGGCCCCGATCGTCGCCAGCCAGGGCGGCAATGCGGCGACTCAGACCATGACGGTGGCGGTGCGGGCGCTCGCCACCCGCGAGCTACACGACGGCAACATGGCGCGCATCGTCTTGCGCGAGCTGCTGGTCGGCCTCCTCAACGGCGCCGCCTTCGCGGTGATCACCGGGGTGGCGGCGGCGGCCTGGTTCCGCGCGCCGGATCTCGGACTGGTGATCGGGCTCGCCATGGTGTGCAACCTGGTGGCAGCAGCGCTCGGAGGTATACTCGTTCCGCTGGTGGTCGATCGCTTCAGGCTCGATCCCGCCGTGTCGTCGGGTGTCTTCGTCACCACCATCACGGACGTGGTCGGGTTCTTCTCGTTTCTCGGGATTGCAACGATCTGGTTCGGCCTGCATTGACCGAGAGAGCGGTAACAGCCGCCGGAGAGTGCGTCGTGCGTGCGTACGGCCTTGTATGCTGACCAACTCTTAACTCTGATCCTGCTACAACGGCCCATCGTGCACCGGAAGGTGGTTTCATGGACCCCGCTGTGGACAGCGGACGGGAGTCGGCGGACCGATCGGACCAGACCGTCTCTCACCCAGGCCCAAGCCCGGGACAGACATCGACCTGGAGACTCGCCACGCGACCCGTGTCGCGGTCGCTCCTGGCGCTCGCCGGTGCTCTCGCGTGCGGGCTCGTCTGCGTCGCCGCCGTCGTCTTTCTGGTCGCTCACCCCGACAAGGACGTGGCGGTGGAGCGGATGCGTGCCGCGATCGGTCGGGCGTTCGTCGAGTATCGCTCCGTTCTCGGCAACGCGGCGCTCAGCCGTGCCCAGGCGATCGCCGTGCAGGGCTCCGACGTGCTGTCGCTCGACGTCGACACCTACCTGGCGCCGACCGGCCTGCCGCGCTTCCACCACCGTGCCGCCTACCTGATCCGCCCCGATGGATCGCTGGCCGCCTCCTATCCGGCGGCGGAACGGCAGATCCCGGCGGCCGTCGCGGGCTTCGTCTCCAGCGTGCGGGCCGATGGGGCGCCCGGCCGCGGGACGACGCGCTCGGAAGCGGCGCTGCTCGACCGCGCCGTCCAGGTGCAGACCGACGTGGTGCCGCTGGAGCGCGAGCCCGCCGTGGTGGCGGTCGCTCAGGTGGCGGGCACCGCGAAGCGGCCTGCCGCCGGTGCGGCGTCGGGGCTCACTCTGGTGCTGGTGCGGCCGATCGATCCGCCCTTGCTCAAGGCCCTGGGCGACATGGCCGGGGTCCGCAATCTCCGCTTCGACGTGGAGTCGGAGAGCGGCGACGGGCCGGTCCATACCCAGACCGATTCGCGCGGCCGCATCGTCGGTTGGTTCGGCTGGGAGCTGCCGGCCAACGAGGGAGTTCCGCCCTGGCTGTGGCTGCTCCCGTCCGTCGGGGGAGCCGCCTTCCTGGGCTTCGCGGCCCTGTCCTTCGTCCAGATCCGCCGCGCTGCCAGCGGGCTGGAGCAGATCGAGTGCGAGCTGCGTCGGATCGCCCAGGAGGACCCGCTCACCGGCATGCCGAATCGGCGCAAGATCATCGCGGTGCTCGGCCTCGCGCTGAAGGAGCGACGCCCCGACGAGATCCTGGTGTTCGCCTGCATCGATCTCGACGCCTTCAAGGAGGTCAACGAGGTGCTCGGGCACGACATCGGCGACCGGGTGATCGCCGAGGTGTCGGAGCGCCTGCGCGCCGCGTTGCCCGACAGCGCCTCCATCGGCCGGATCGACGGCGACGAGTTCGCCGCCGTCACCACCGTACGGTCGTCCGGAGACGCGCTCGACATCGCCCATGGCTGCGCTCTCGGCCTAGCGGCGCCGTTCCATGTCCGTGGCCAGGTCGTGCACGTCACCGCCAGCATCGGCTTGGCGCTGGCACCGCGCGACGGGACGAGCGCCCACGAGCTGATCCGCCGCGCCGACCTCGCCGCCCGGGCCGCCAAGAAGGCGGGGCGCGGCCATGTCCTCGCCTTCCACCACGGGCTGGAGGACGAGATCAATGAGCGGCGCTTCATCGAGCAGGAGCTTCGCCTGGCGCTGGCCCGCGGCGCCCTCACGGTCGCCTACCAGCCGATCGTCGCCGGCGACGGTCTGCGCATGGTCGGCGCCGAGGCGCTGGTGCGCTGGCATCATCACGCCCGGGGCAACATCCCGCCGGGCGTGTTCGTGGCGGTGGCGGAGCAGGCCGGGCTGATGATCGAGCTGGGCGAGTTCGTGCTGCGGCGGGCGCTGGCCGACGCGCGCGACTGGCCGGACCTGTTCATCGCCATCAATCTGTCGCCGATCCAGGTGCGCGACCGCGGCCTCGTCCGCGCCGTCGCCTCGGCGCTCGCCGACAGCGGCATCGAGCCGTCGCGGGTCGTCCTCGAGATCACCGAAGGCGTCCTCATCGACAATCCCGAGGAGGCCAAGCTGCGGCTCAAGGAGCTGCGCGCGCTCGGCGTCAAGATCGCCCTCGACGATTTCGGCTCCGGCTATTCGAGCCTGAGCTATCTGCGCCGGCTGCCGATCGACAAGCTGAAGATCGACAAGGAATTCGTGTCGCCGCTCGGGCGCTCCGCCAATGGCGGCGTCATCTTGCAGGCCATCGTGGCGCTCGGCCGCGCGCTCGGGCTCAGCGTGCTCGCCGAGGGTGTCGAGACCGAGGAGCAGCGCCTCCTGCTGCGTCTCGCCGGTTGTGACGAGATGCAGGGCTTCCTGTTCGCCCGGCCGATGCCGGCGTCGTCGTTCCTGGACAGCATCCGGCGCGGTGCCGCCCGCCCGACCGACGTGGTCACCCATGCGGCCGACGAGGTCGCCTCCGCGCTGGAGCCGTGACGCGCCGTCCGTGCCGTCCGCGTCGATCCGCGCCCATCGCCCCGCCTGACAAACCCGTCGCCTGCGCGTTACACTTCGGGCGCGCCGGAGCATCGCGGTACCCGTGACCCGTGCGTTCCCGCAACGACCACGGAATGGCGACCCCAATGACCGCGACGGCCTGGTCCGGATTCGACTTTGCGCTCGGCGACGACATCGATGCGTTGCGCGACCTGGTGCGACGCTTCGCCGACGCGCGGATCGCCCCGCGCGCCGCGGCGATCGACCGAGAGAATCAGTTTCCCCGCGACCTGTGGCCGGCACTCGGCAGCCTCGGCCTGCTCGGCATCACGGTCGAGGAGGAGCATGGCGGCGCCGGCCTGGGCTATCTCGCCCACTGCGTCGCCATGGAGGAGATCTCGCGCGCCTCGGCGGCCGTCGGCCTGTCCTACGGGGCGCACTCGAACCTCTGCGTGAACCAGATCCGCCGGCATGGCACCGAGGCCCAGAAGCGTCGTTTCCTGCCCGGCCTGATCGACGGCAGCGCGGTCGGGGCGCTCGCCATGTCGGAGGCCGGGGCGGGCTCCGACGTCGTCTCGATGCGCACCCGGGCGACGCGGCGCGGCGACCGCTTCGTCCTCGACGGCCGCAAGATGTGGATCACCAATGGCCCGGTGGCCGATGTCCTCGTCGTCTACGCCAAGACCGACACCACGGCGGGGCCGCGCGGCATCACTGCCTTCGTGATCGAGCGCGGCATGCCGGGCTTCTCCGCCTCGCCCAAGCTCGACAAGCTCGGCATGCGCGGCTCCGACACCGGCGAGCTGGTGTTCGAGGACTGCGAGGTGCCCGAGGACAACGTGCTCGGGCCCATCGGCGGCGGCGTCGGGGTGCTGATGTCGGGGCTCGACTACGAACGCGCCGTGCTGGCCGCCGGGCCGCTCGGCATCATGCAGGCATGCCTCGACGTGGTGGTGCCCTACGTGCACCAGCGCGAGCAGTTCGGCCAGCCGATCGGCACCTTCCAGCTCGTCCAGGCCAAGCTGGCCGACATGTATGTCGGGCTCAACGCGGCGCGCGCCTATGTGTACGCGGTGGCGCGCGCCTGCGACGCGGGGCGGTTGCGCCGCGAGGATGCGGCCGGCGCCATCCTGTTCGCGGCCGAGCGGGCGACCGCCGCGGCGCTCGAAGCGGTGCAGTGCCTGGGCGGCACCGGCTACGTCAACGACATGCCGGCGGGGCGGCTGCTGCGCGACGCCAAGCTGTACGAGATCGGGGCCGGCACCTCGGAGATCCGTCGCATCCTGATCGGGCGCGAGCTGTTCGGGGCGACCGGCTGACCGCGGCCCGCCCGGGCGTCGTCTCCGTGCGGTTCGCCGGGTCGCCCCCCTTGGCCGCCCCCCCCCTCGCGTCCCGTGTAAGTTCTTGCGTCCCGGCGGCGATCCGCTCACCCTCTGGCGGACCGGCCACCGGCGGCCGGCACCGCTGCCGGCGCTCATCCCGGGCCTCGTCCAGGGATTAGCCGCGGCGGACGATCGGACCGGCGGGGGCGACGGACATGCAGGTGGTCGAGGCCAACGGTGCGCGCATCCCGGCTCTCGGGCTCGGCACCATGACGCTGAAGGGCGACGCTTGCGTCGGCCTGGTCGAGGCCGCCCTGCGGCTCGGCTATCGCCATCTCGACACCGCCCAGATGTATGGCAACGAGGCCGAGGTGGGGCAGGGGCTCCGCGCCGCCGGGGTGCGACGCGAGGAGGTTTTCGTCACTACCAAGATCTGGCACACCCATCTCGCCCCGGCCGACGTGGAGCGCTCCTTCGAGGAGAGCCTGGCCCGGCTCGGCCTGTCCTCCGTGGATCTGCTGCTGATCCACTGGCCGAATCCGGCGGTGCCGCTCGCCGACACCGTGGCGGCGCTGTGCCGGACCGCCGCCGACGGACGCGCCCGCCATATCGGGGTCGCCAACTTCACCATCGCGCTGGTCGAGGAGGCGGTGCGGCTCGCCACCGTGCCGCTGGTCACCAATCAGATCGAGGTTCATCCGTTCATCGATCAGCGCCGGCTGATCGAGACCTGCCTCCGGCACGGCCTGTCGGTCACCGCCTATTGTCCGCTGGCGCGCGGCGCCGTGCCGGCCGACGACACGCTGCGGCGGATCGGCGCCGCGCATGGCCGCAGCGCCTCGCAGGTGGCGCTGCGCTGGCTGGTGCAGCAGGGCCTGGTGGCGATCCCGCGCACCGCCAACCGCGACAGGCTGGCCGAGAACCTCGCGGTGTTCGATTTCGTCCTGAGCGAGACCGAGATGGCCGAGATCGCCGCCCTGCGCCGGCCGGGCGGCCGGGTGGTGAGCCCGCCGCACGCGCCCCGCTGGGACGTCTGAGAGTTAGATCGGCAGCCGCGGAGCCGGGGAGAGAGACCGCATGGAGTTCGTCACCGCCAACGGCGCCACCCTCCCGATGATCGGGCTCGGCACCTGGGAGCTGAAGGGACGAAGCTGCGCCCGCACCGTCGAGCAGGCGCTGCGGGCCGGCTACAAGCTGATCGACACCGCCGAGATCTACGACAACGAGCGCGACGTCGGCGACGGCGTCCGTGCCTCGGGGCTGCGCCGGGCCGAGGTGTTCGTCACCACCAAGGTGTGGACCGAGCATCTGGCGCCGCGCGAGCTGGAGCGCGCCACCAAGGCGAGCCTCGCCCGGCTGCGCCTGTCCGAGGTCGACCTGTTGCTGATCCACTGGCCGAACCCACGCATCCCGCTCGCCGAGACCATCGGGGCGCTGTGCAAGATGAAGCGGGCCGGCTTCGCCCGGCATATCGGCGTGTCGAACTTCACGGTGGCGCTGCTCGACGAGGCGATGAAGCACACGACCGAGCTCCTGGCCGTGAACCAGATCGAGTGGCATCCGCATCTCGACCAGACCAAGGTGGTGGCCGCCTGCCGGCGGCACGGCATGGCGGTCGTCGCCTACAGCCCGATGGGGCGCGGCGCCGTGCTGTCGGAGCCGGTGATCCGCGAAATCGCCGTCGCCCACGGCAAGTCGCCTGCCCAGATCAGCCTGCGCTACATCATCCAGGAGGGCGGGGTGGTGGTGCCGCGCACGGCCCGGCTCGACCGCCTGACCGAGAACCTCGCGGTCTTCGACTTCGTGCTCGACGAGGCCGAGATGGTCGCCATCCGGGGGCTGGCGCGGCCGAACGGCCGCATCGTCGACTGGAGCGGCGCGCCCGCCTGGGATTGACGGCTGGGATTGACGGATCGCCTCGGCCGGGCGAGGTGGGGGGATGACCGAGACGACGGACGGGGCCGCCCTGGTGCTGTTCTCGGGCGGGCAGGACTCGACCGTCTGCCTCGCCTGGGCGCTGGCGCGCTTTCCACGTGTGGAGACGGTCGGCTTCTCGTACGGCCAGCGCCACGCCGTCGAACTCGACGTGCGGCCGGTGGTGCGGGCCAAGATGGCGGCGCTCGATCCGGCCTGGGCGACACGGCTCGGCGACGACCACATGGTGCCGCTCGACGGGCTGGGGGCGATCGCCGACACGGCGCTGACCCGCGAGACGGCGATCGAGATCGCCGCCGACGGCCTGCCGACCACCTTCGTGCCCGGTCGCAACCTGGTGTTCCTCGCCTTCGCGGGGGCGCTCGCCTCCCGGCGCGGCGCCCGCCACCTCGTCGCCGGCATGTGCGAGACCGACTATTCGGGCTATCCGGATTGCCGCGACGACACCATCAAGGCCATGCAGGTCGCCCTCAATCTCGGCATGGCCCGGCGCTTCGTGCTGCACACGCCCCTGATGTGGATCGACAAGGCCGCGACCTTCGCGCTGGCCGCGGAGATCGGGGGGGATCCGCTCGTGGAGCTGCTTCTCGAAGACACCCACACCTGCTATCTGGGCGACCGCTCGCAGCGCCACCCCTGGGGCTATGGCTGCGGCACCTGTCCGGCCTGCCGGTTGCGGGCCGATGGTTACTCGCGCTGGATGTCCGCTTCTCGATGATGCACGCCCCCGATGCCCGCCGCCTGGCCGAAGGACTGGTGTTCCTGGTCCTGTTTGCGCTCACCATTCCGGCCGCCAACTGGCTGATCCAGCATGCCGGCACCGCCTGCGTGCCGCGCGGCCCCTGCTTGGTCCCGGTGCTGCCGGCCCTGCCCGGGTGGTCCGGCCTGTCCGCCCCGTCCGGCGTGCTGATGGTCGGGGTGGCGCTGGTGCTGCGCGACCTGGTGCAGCGCCGGCTCGGCGTGCTGGTCGCCGCCGCCGCCGTGCTGGTCGGGGCGCTGATCTCGGCCTTCCTGGCACCGCCCGCCCTGGTCATCGCCTCGGCGGCCGCCTTCCTGGTCTCCGAGATGGCCGATCTCGCCGTCTACACGCCGCTGGCTCGCCGTCGCATGGTGACCGCCGTGGTGGCCTCCGGCCTGGTCGGCCTGGTGGTCGATTCGCTGCTCTTCCTCTGGCTCGCCTTCGGGTCGCTCGACTTCCTGGCTGGCCAGGTGGTCGGCAAGGCTTGGATGGTGCTGCTCTCGATCCCCTTCATGGTCTGGCTGCGCCGGCGCGACGAGCGGCTGGGCTTGGCGCCTGCGTAGATGTCTCGGCGCAGTCCGGGGACGCGGGCGGCGCCCGCGCCGCGGATCGACTCCAACCTCGCGAGGAACGCTCCATGTCCGCGGCGCTCTACGATCTCCTCAGGAAGGTGACGACCGCCACCGTCACCACCATGCTGCTCAAGAAGGGCATCCGGCGCTGCTGGATGAGCGGCCCGAAGCCGCTGGTGCCCGGCGCCGAGCGGCTGGTCGGCCCGGCCTTCACGCTGCGCTTCGTGCCGGCCCGCGAGGACCTGGCGACGCCCGAGAGCTGGTCGAAGCCGATCTCCACCCGCGGCGCCATCGAGGCGATGCCCGAGGGCTGCATGGTGGTTGCCGACGCCATGGGCATCACCTCGGCCGGCATCTTCGGCGACATCCTGTGCGCCCGCATGAAGAAGCGGAACGTCACCGCGCTGATCACCGACGGGGTGATGCGCGACCGCACCGGCGTGCTCGCCAGCGGCCTGTCGGTGTGGTGCGCCGGCGTCGCGGCGCCGGCCTCGGTCAACGGCTTGACCTTCGTCAACTGGCAGGAGCCGATCGGCTGCGGCGGCGTCGCCGTGTTCCCGGACGACGTCATCGTGGCGGACGAGGACGGCGCCGTGGTGATCCCGAAGGATCTGGTCGAGTACGTCGCCCACGAGGGCGCCGAGCACGAGCTGTACGAAAGCTGGGTGTTCACCGAGGTGGAGCGCGGCGTGCCGCTGCCCGGCCTCTATCCGCCGAACGACGAGGCCAAGGCCCGCTACGCCGGGTGGCGGTCGAAGCGCGGCTGATGCCGCGCGGGAGAAAACTCCGGGCCAGCCGGCGGCAACCGGCGCCGGCTTGACGGCGGCCGGCCGGCGGGCTTCACCGGGGCATGTTCTTCCCGGTCTCGAAGCTGCTCGGCTTCTTCGCCCTGCCGTCCAATCTCCTGGTCGTCCTGGGGCTCCTCGGCATCGTGCTGCTCGCCACCCGCTGGCGGCGCGCGGGCCTGCGGCTCGTCGTCGCCAGTGTCGTGCTGGTCGCGCTGCTCGGCTGGTCGCCCCTCGGCAACGCCCTGCTCGTTCCGCTGGAGGACCGTTTCCCGCCGATCCCCGACGATGGGCGGCCGGTGGCCGGGATCGTCGTTCTGGGTGGTGCCGTCACCCCCGACGTCGCCGAGGCGCGCGGCATCGTGGTGCTGAACGAGGCGGCCGAGCGGCTGACCGCCGCCGCCACGCTCGCCCGCCGCCATCCGTCCGCCCGCCTCGTCCATTCGGGCGGCGATCCCGGCTTTCTCCTGCCCGACGGCAACGAGTCGGCGGTGGCGCTGCGTCTCCTGGCCGAGCTCGGCGTGCCGGCGGCGCAGCTCGTCGCCGAGGATCGCTCGCGCAACACCGTCGAGAACGCCGTCTATTCGAAGACGCTCACCGATCCGAAGCCCGGCGAACGCTGGCTGTTGGTCACCTCGGCCTATCACATGCCGCGCGCCATCGGCGTGTTCCGGCGGGCCGGCTTCCCGGTCGAGGCGTATCCGGTCGACGTCCGCACGCGCGGCCGCGTCGACCTCTGGCGGCCGTTCCCGACCATCGGCGACGGCCTGCGCCGCACCGACACCGCGATGCGCGAATGGGTCGGCCTCCTGGTCTACCGGCTCACCGGGAGATCGTCGGCGCTGTTCCCGGGGCCGGAGGGAGGCTGATCAGGCGCGGCTGTGTCCTCGGGCGGCTCGTCGCGCACGGCGCGCAGCGACTCGGAGGCGAACTGCCGGTGCCAGACGACGAGGACGACCGCCACCGTGGCGCCGATCAGCACCCACGGGCCGACGAACCAGCCCAGATAGGCAAGGGCAAAGAACAGCGCCCGCTGGCCGCGGTTGAAATGGCGCCCGGCGGATTGGAACAGCCGGGTGGTGCGGGCGACGTGCCGCCGCGCCGCCTCGGTGTCGCGCTCGGCCGGTGGCGGCGTCGCGCCCAGCATGATGGCGACGTAGTTGAACAGCCGGTACGACCACGCGAACTTGTAGAACGTGTAGACGAAGATGACGACGAGACCGATCGCCTTCGCCTCCCACAGCTCGCGGGCGGTGGGCAGCGCCACGGGCAGCGACGACAGCACCGACACCACCTCGGCGGTGGAGCGCAGGAGCGACAGCGCGCCGCCGACCGCGATCAGCGACGTCGAGGCGAAGAAGGCGGCGCCGTTCTGGAGCGCCGCCATGATCTGGGCGTCGACGATGCGCACCTCCCGGCTCAGCATCCGCCGCATCCATTCGGCCCGCACATCGTCCATTCGGGCGTTGAGGTTGAGGCGGCCGATCCGCGTCCATTCCATGGCGATCGCATAGGAGGCCCAGGCGAGCCCGAACACCGTGATGGCCGCGAGGTCGAGCGGGTCGAACAACGGCATTGCCAAATCCTCCTGGCCGACCCGACTATCGGGGCGTCGTCACAGGTCCGCATCCGCCGCCCGCCGCCGGGCGGGCCGGCTGCGGGAAGAGGGACCGTCATGCCGCAGACCATCACGGTGCGCGCCGCCGATCTGGTAGCCGAGGCCGAACGCGAGATCGAGACCCTGACGCCCGCGCAGGCGATCGCGCTCGTCGGCCGCGACGACACCGTCCTCGTCGACATCCGCGACATCCGCGAGCTCGATCGCGACGGCCGCGTGCCCGGCGCCTTCCACTGCCCGCGCGGCATGCTGGAGTTCTGGATCGATCCGGCGAGTCCCTACCACAAGCCGGTGTTCGCCCAGGACAAGAAGTTCGTGTTCTTCTGCGCCGCCGGCGCCCGCTCGGCGCTCGCCACCTTCACGGCCAAGCGCATGGGGCTCGCCCCCGTGGCGCATATCGGTGGCGGCTTCGGCGCCTGGAAGAAGGCGGGCGGCCCGGTCGAGCCCCGCGGCTGAAGGACGAGCGGCCGGACGACAGCCGGCCGTCACACGACCACCCGGGACCGCAGGGCAGCCCTTCCGGTTGCGGCCGTCGTGCCGTCGGACCCGCCGGCGTAGAAGCGCCGGACGCCGCGCCGACCTCGATCCCCGGGACCGGCTGTCGCGGCGGCGAGGGGGCCGGGAGCGTATGCGACCGCACGACATGGCGCTGGCGGTGCTCGCCAACGTGATTTGGGGCCTGACCTACGTGGCCTATCCGTTCGCGCTGGAGAGCTTCACGGCCTCCCAGATGGCGGTGCTGCGCTTCCTGCTGGCCTCGCTTCCGGTCCTGTTCGTGCCGCGCCCGAAGCTGCCGTGGCGGTCGATCCTGGCGATCGGGGCGACGCTGTTCACCGGCCAGTTCCTGCTGCTGTTCCTGGCGCTCGCCGCCGGCCTGCCGCCCGGGCTGGCCTCGGTGACGACCCAGATGCATGCCTTCTTCGCGGTGCTGATCGCCGCCGTGGTGCTGCGCGAGCGGCCGACACCGCGGCAGGCGGTGGGGCTGCTCGTCGCCTTCGCGGGGCTGATGCTGATCGCGCTGACGGTCGGTGCCGATCTGCCGCCGCTGGCGCTCGGCCTCGCCATGCTGGCGGCGATGAGTTGGGCGATCGGCTCGATCCTGCTGCGGCAGACGCCCGCCGGTGTCGCCATGGTGCCGCTGATGATCTGGTGCAGCCTGGTGCCGCCGATCCCCGCCTGGCTGGTGTCGCTCGCCCTCGATCCCGACCCGTCGCTGATCGCCGCGGTGGCGCGCAGCTCGGCCGCGAGCCTCGTCGCCGTCGTGTTCCTCGCCACGCTCGCCACCACGGTCGCCTTCGCGATCTGGGGCCGGCTGATGCAGCGCTATCCGAGCGCCGCGGTGGCGCCGTTCGCGCTGCTGTCGCCGTGCACCGGCGTCGTCGCCGTGGCGCTGGTGTTCGGCGAGCGGTTCGGGCCGCTGCGCGGCGCCGGTATGGTCCTGATCCTGCTCGGCCTGGTCGTCGTGGTGGTGCCGTGGCCGGCCGTCGCGGCGCGTCTTCGTGCCGGTGCCGGGGCGGTGCCGCTACGGCGTCGTCCGGGTTGCGGTCCGCCGTCTTCCCGGGGCTGAATGGGGCGGCGGACGCGCCCTGCGTCGCCGCGCCGGAGGAGCCCGATGGGACTGCATCTCGTAATCGGCAACAAGAACTACTCGTCGTGGTCGTTCCGCCCGTGGATCGCCATGACGGTGGCCGGTATCCCGTTCGAGGAGACCGTGGTGTCGCTCGACGATCCGGACTTCAAGGCGCGGGTGGGCCAGCATTCCGGCACCGGCAAGGTGCCGGTGCTGATCGACGGCGAGGTGCGCATCTGGGAGTCGCTCGCCATTCTCGAATACGTCGCCGAGACCCATCCGGAGGCCGAGCTGTGGCCGGCCGGCCGGGCCGAGCGCGCCCACGCCCGCGCGGTCGCCACCGAGATGCATGCGGGCTTTGCGGCGCTGCGCCGGGCGCTGCCGATGAACATGGCGCGGCCGCCGGCGGCGCGCCCGCTCGGCGACGAGGTGCGGCGTGACATCGTTCGCATCGAGGCGATCTGGCGCACCTGCCGGGCGCGCTTCGGCGAGGCGGCCGGCGGGCCGTTCCTGTTCGGCCGCTTCGGCGCCGCCGACGCGATGTATGCGCCGGTGGTGTCGCGCTTCCACACCTATGCGGTCGAGGTCGGTCCGGAGGCGCGCCGCTACATGGATGCCATGATGGCGCTGCCGGCCTGGCAGGCATGGACCGCGGCGGCGCTGCGCGAGCCCTGGGTGCTGCCGCACGACGAGCCGGACTGGCCCGAGGTGCCGCGTCTCGCGGCGACGTGACGGGCGAGCGGATCGAGCGCGGTCGGCTCAGCGCGGGTCCGACCGCGGCACCGTCGGCGGGCTGACGATGCTGTCGTCGTCGCCGAGGCCGCCGGGCTCGTCGCGCAGGACCGCGTCGGTGGCCTCGCGCAGCCGGGTGGTCAGCTCGGCCGCCAGCGCGGCGGCGCCGATCGAGTCGCGCTCGCGCACGATCGCCCGCACGGCGTCGACATGCTGGTCGACCAGCACCAGCGGGATGCGGCGGGCGTCGGCGGTGCGCTCGATCAGCCGGCACAGGCTGGCCGCCGCCGCGGCGGCGTCCGGGAACCCGAAGGTCGCGGCCTGTCCCTTGATGTCGTGGGCGGCGTGATGGAGCGCCTGGCGGGTCTCGGCGTCGAAGCCGCGCGCCTGCACGGCGCGGCGGGCGGCGTCGAGGCGCTCGCACTCGCTGTCCATCCAGCCGGCGAACTCGCCCGAGAGGGCCGCGAGGGCGCGTTCGGCCGCGGCGACCGGGTCGTTGCCAGGGGGATCGTGGTCGTCGGCGCCGGTTCTGTGCCAGGCGTCGCGCAGCGGGTCGGGCGGCACGATCACTTCGTGATCGCGGAAGCGCGTGACCTTGGGCAAGGCGCGCTTGCCGGGCTTGCGCGGACCGTCTTTCCGGCCGGACGTCATCGTCGGCCTCCGCTCACTCGGTGATCTTGACGCGCTCGAACAGCGCCTGCTGCGGAATGATCTCCGCCTTGGCGGTGCCCTTGCGGCGCTCGACCCCGACATAGTTCGGGTTGACCAGACGGCGTCGGTCGGGACCGAAGAACGTCTTGGTCTTGATGAAGGGCCGCGGATTCACCACCACGGTCAGGATGCGCTGATAGAGCGCGTTGGCCGAGATCGGCTTGACCAGGAACTCGGTGACGCCGCAGTCGCGCGCCGCCATCACGCGCTTCTTCTCCGAGTGGCCGGTCAGCATGATGATCGGCACGAACGGATTGGCGTTGGCGCCCGGCTGCCGGATCATCTGGGTCAATTCGAGCCCGTCGAAGATCGGCATCGCCCAGTCGGTGATGACGATGTCGGGAATGTTGTGCGTGAAGGCTTCGAGCCCGGCGGCGCCGTCCTCGGCTTCGTACACCTCGCGCGACCCGAAGCCGTGCAGCAGCGTGCGCAGGATGCGGCGCATGTGCGCGTTGTCGTCGACGAGAAGAAACCGCAGCCGGTTGAAATCGATGCGGATCATGACAGGGGACGCACGCCGAACAGGGACCGGACCATGCCGGATACTGGCCGGGGAAGCTTTAAGGAAGGGTTGAGGTTAACCCTGTGGCCGGACGGGGCCGCGGCTCATGCGAGATCCGGCTGATCCATTCGGGTGTCATTGCGGAAGCCGTGAAGCGGCGATCCGGAATCCAGCCGAGAGTCCAGAGTTTGCCGTGGGATGACGTGTGTCGCTGGTTTCCGGGTTCGCGACGGAGCCTGCGCCCGGACGACGCGAAGCGCCGATCCGGGTGCCGCGCCCCGGAACGACGGCCGACTGATCACCCGAAAACAAGATCAGTGGGTGAACTGCTCGCGCAGAATCCGCTCGTCGAGACTGTGGCCGGGGTCGAACAGCATCAGCAGGTCGATGGCGTGATCCATGCGGACATCGACGTGCTGGACGAAGCGCACCTCGTCGTGATCGGCGACCGCCGCCACCGGCCGCTTGTCGGCCTCCAGCACCTCGATGGTGACCACCGCGGTGTCGGGCAAGAGCGCGCCGCGCCAGCGCCGCGGCCGGAACGGGCTGATCGGTGTCAGCGCCAGCAGGGGCGAGCCGATCGGGATGATCGGGCCGCCGACCGACAGGTTGTAGGCGGTGGAGCCCGCCGGGGTCGCCACCATGATGCCGTCCGCGGTCAGCTCGCGCAGGCGCTGCTTGCCGTCGACCAGCACGTTCAGGCGCGCCGCCTGCCAGGCCTGGCGGAACAGCGACACCTCGTTGATGGCGCGGTGCTCGTGCCCCTGGCCGTCGGCGTCGACGGTGCGCATCACCAGCGGGTGGATGATGGTCGCCTCGGCGGCGTGCAGCCGCTCCTTCAGCCCGTCCTCCCGATAGTCGTTCATCAGGAACCCGATGGTGCCGCGATGCATGCCGTAGATCGGCTTGCCGGAGCCCATCAGGACGTGCAGGGTCTTTAGCATCAGGCCGTCGCCGCCGAGGGCGACGATCACGTCGGCGTCGGCGGGCTCGACATTGCCGTAGCGGCGGGTGAGCGTCTCCAGCGCCGCCTCGGCCTCCCGGGTCGGGCTGGCCACGAAGGCGATCCGCTCGATGTCGGCGGGCAGGCGGCTCATTCGGCGCCTCGTGCGGCGACTCGTGAATCGGTTCGTGCCGTGTCGGCGCCGCTGCCGACGACAAGGAGTGGCGATGGAACGCGCGGTCTTCGTCTATACGACCTTCCCGGGGCTTGTCGAGGCGGAGGAGGCGGGGCGGCTCCTCGTCGAGCGCCGCCTCGCCGCGTGCGTCAACATTTTCCCCGGGATGGTGTCGGTCTATCGCTGGGAGGGGGCGATCGAGCGGGCCGAGGAGGTCGTGATGATCGTCAAGACCCGCGCCTCGCTCGCCGAGGATGTGCGGGCCGCCGTCAAGGAGCGGCATCCCTACACGACGCCGGCCATTCTGGTGCTGCCGATCGAGAGCGTCGACCAGAGCTATCTGGGCTGGCTGCTCGCCGAGACCACGGCGGACCCCACAGACGACTGACCCGCTCGCGACCGACCCGCTCACCATTACCCGCGGGGTGTGGGCGGCGTGCAACACCTCGCGAGCTAATGCGATCGGGTCGGGTCCTGCACGATTGACCTGCGGGGGTGTGCGCCCGAAAGTGTGCGCGTGTCGGTTCTCCGCGGGCGACCGCGGGGACGAGAGAGGGAACACGGAACACGGCCGCAAAGCCGTGAAGCCGTGGCTGGACCCGCAACTGTGAGCGGCGAGCCGCATCCGAGACGGCCACTGGGAAACCGGGAAGGCCGGATGCGGCGGAGACCCGCGAGCCAGGAGACCTGCCGACACCGTCACCCAACCGATGGGCGGGAAGCCCCATACGGAGCGGTCTTCGCAGCGGTGACATCGTGACCGGCGCGGGGACTCGATGACGTTCTTGTGTGACCTTCGACGTACCGACGGACGGCGCCGCCGCCCGATCGGTCCTTCGCGCCGGCTCATGCCCGACCATCCGCATGATCCGCATCCCGCGAAGGAACCTCGGCATGTCCTGCCTCGCTAGATTCGACCGCCGCGCCGCATCGGCGGCCGCCCTCTCGCTCCTGCTCGCCACCACGGCCCACGCCCAGACGGCCGACACGGCGCTGCCCGATCTCTACGTCACCGCCACCCGCCTCGATGCCGGCATCACCGGCGCCTCCACCACGGTGATCACCGCCGAGGAGATCGCCCGCTCGCCCGAGCAGACCGTGCCGGGCATCCTGTCGCGCCAGACCGGCGTGCAGGTCTCGAACATGTACGGGGGCGCCAACGGGGCGCGCTCGACCGTCGACATCCGCGGTTTCGGCGCCACCGGCATTTCCAACACGCTGGTGCTGATCAACGGCCGCCGTGTCGACGTGCCGGATCTCCAGGGCGTCGACTGGGGTTCGATCCCGCTCAACAGCATCGAGCGCATCGAGGTGACGCGCGGCAGCTCGGGCGGCGTGCTGTATGGCGACGGCGCGGTCGGCGGCGTCATCAACATCGTGACCAAGTCCGGCGCCAAGGCGCCGCCCAGCCTGCGGGTCGAGGGCGCCTACGGCTCGTTCAACCAGAGCGAGGGCCGTGTCTCGGCGACGATGACGCGGGATGCGCACGCCCTCGCGCTGTTCGGCAACGGTGTCCAGGCGGACGGCTACCGCGACAACAGCAAGTACCGCCAGTACAACGGCGTCGCCGATTATCGCTACACGAAGGACTGGGGCGAGATCTATTTCAACACCGCGGTGAGCGACCAGCAGCTCGGCCTGCCGGGGGACCGCAGTGTCGATCCGGCGCGCGGCATCAACGAGCTGATCACCGACCGCCGCGGTGCCAGCACGCCCTACGACTTCGCCAAGCAGCAGCAGGTCACCGCCACCGGCGGCTTCCTCTACGCGCTGCGGCCCGGCACCGAGCTGATCGTCGACGGCGGGGTGCGCCGGCGCGCCCAGCAGTACGGCTTCTTCGGCTATTGCTTCGACTTCATCACCGGCGAGGTCGACAAGGGCTGCCCGGTGCCGCAGAGCTACACCGAGACGACGCTGACCACCGTCTCGTTCACGCCGCGCCTGAAGGCCGAGCTCGACCTGTTCGGCATGCCGTGGCGCTCGATGAGCGGCTTCGACTTCTACGACTCGTCCTACGAGTCGCCGCGGAGCTGGTACAACGGCAGTCCGGCCTACCGCCAATACGATCTCGCCCAGACGACGCTCGCCGGCTATGCGATGAACACCGTGACGGTGCGGCCCGGCACCGAGGTGTCGGTCGGCGGGCGCGTCCAGCGCACCTCGGTGCGGGCGAGCGACGCGATCGATCCGTCGGCGCCGTGCTCGCCCTATGGGTGCTTCATCACCCAGGCGCGGCCCTATGACGACGCCTCCTACAACACCGCCTGGCACATCGGCCTGGAGCAGCGGCTCGGCGACATGATCACGCTGTTCGGACGCGCGGCGCAGAGCTTCCGCGTGCCCAATGTGGACGAGCGCATCGCGGTGCGGCCGGGCACCGCCGACTTCGATCTGCGGACCCAGACGTCGCGTGACATCGAGGCGGGCGTGCGGGCGCATGTCGGCATCTTCGACATGCAGTGGAGCCTGTACGACATGTATCTCGACAACGAGATCCATTACCGGCCCGACCTGTTCGCCAACGTCAATCTCGATCCGACCCGGCGCTACGGCAGCGAGGCGATGATGTCGGCGCGCGTCACCGACACGATTCTCCTCAAGGGCGGCGTCGCCTACACCCGCTCGGTGTTCCGCGAAGGGCCGTTCGCCGGCAACGACGTGCCGCTGGTGGCGCGCAACACGGCGAGTGCCGGCGTGGTGTGGAACATCCTCGACGAGCGCCTGGTGTTCACCGGCGACGTCCGCTTCGTCGGTTCGCGGCGGATGGACAACGACCAGGCCAACCGGCAGCCGCTGGTTCCGGCCGTGACGCTGGTGGATGTCCGGCTCGGCGGCCGCTTCGACCGTTATTTCTGGTCGGTCGCGGTGCAGAACCTGTTCGATCAGGAGTATTTCGACTACGCGGTGGCGTCCACCGCGGCACTCGGTCGCTACAACGCCTATCCGCTGGCGGGGCGCACCTTCATGGTGCGGGCGGGCGCGACGTTCTGAGCGGTCTTGTGACGGCGGGCGCGGGCGAAAGCCCGCGCTCCCGCGGCGCGTCGGGGCAGGCCCGGCGTGTCGGTCGACGTGTCGACGTGATCAGTTCGATCGCGCGCCGGCGATGCGTGGTGTTTCATATTACCGCCGTATGCCGCGCCGCGCTGCTCGGCTCGCGGAGCTGAGGACGCGCGACATTTGCGTCCATTGACGCGAGCGCGCCGCTTGGTTTTCGATCTCACGTCGTCGTCGCCGACCCTCGAACCTGCCTGCCCGACGGGACCATCGTGGAGATCGTCCGCCGACCGGGGCGGGCGTCGGCCCGCGAACGTGTCGCGACCGGCCCCAAGGCGCCGACGACCGGACGGAGGGGTGATGCCTGCGACGCCGATGTCCGCGAAGCCGATGCCGGACGACGAGCCGAGCCCGTGGCGGCTGATGAGCGACGAGGAGGCGCGGCTGTCGTGGAACACCGAGCTCGGCCGCCTCGCCGACGCCTCGCCGTTCCAGAGCTACGAGTGGGGGCGCTATCACCGCAGTCTCGGCTGGGAGCCGCTGCACTACGTGGCGCCGGCAGCGGACGGCGGCGCCGTGCGGGCCCTGGCCCTGGTGCTGATGCGGCGCGCGCCCGGCCGTCTCGGCTTCGGCTGGTGCGCCGGCGGACCCCTCGGCGACATCGCGGCATGGCGGGCGCTGCCGGCGGCCGTGCGGGAGACGCAGGGGCTGCACGGCCTCTATGTGCGGGTCCGCTGCGAGCGGCCGCGCCACCCGCATGATGCGCTGCTGCTGCGCCATGGCGGCTGGCGGCCGCCGGCGCACCCGCTGGGCTCCGGCCTCAGCATGGCGCTCGACCTGACCCAGGACCCCGAAGCCTTGCACGACGCCATGCATCGCAACTGGCGGCGCGGCCTGCGCCATGCCCGCGGCGAGCTGCTACGCATCGAGCGGACGAGCCATCCCGACGTCGACGAGATCCGCGACGTGTTCGCCGAGATGGAGGGGCGCAAGAGGCTGCCGGAGCTGTTCTCGCGCGATCGTCTCGCGCATCTCTTCGACTCGGCCGCCGCCCGGCTCGTCTTCCTGCAATGCCGCGATCGCGACGGCCGGCTGGTGGCGGTGCGGGGCGCCCTGACGCTCGGCGATCGCGCCTGCGACTACGTGGCGGCGACCAGCCAGGAGGGCCGGCGCCAGCGCGCCTCCTATCTGGTGCTGTGGGAGCTCTTGGCGCAGTGCCGGGCCGCCGGCGTCGCGCATTACGATCTCGGCGGCATCGACCCGTGGCTCAATCCCGGCGTCTACGAGTTCAAGAAGCAGAGCGGCGCCCGCGAGATCGAGTTCCTCGGCGAATGGCAGTGGGCGACCGCACCGTGGCTCGCCTGGGCCGGCGACACGCTGGTGCGCCGCCGCGGGAGCGTGCGGGCCACCATGGCGGCCTGGCGCGACCGGCTGCGGCGCAAGGCCGCCGCGCCGGGACCGGCAGGGCTGCCCGAAGAGGCCGGCGCGGCGCTGCCCAACCGCTGATCGCGGCGATCGTGCCGCCGTCGTCCGGCCCGGCCGGAGGAGCTATGCCGCGCCCTCGAGCTTGTAGCGCTCGCGCACGAGCTGGCCGACCGCCAGGTTGTCGACCTTGCCGGAGCCGAGCAGCGGCAGCTTCTCGACCACCACGAACTCGGCCGGGATCAGCATCTCGGACAGGCCGCGCGAGCGCACGAAAGCCGCGAAGTCGGAACGGCCGGCGTCGCGCTGCGTCGTCACCATGATCAGCCGCTCGCCCTTGCGGGCGTCCGGAATGGTGGCGACCGCGTGCATGGCATCCGGCCACAGGTCGAAGGCGAGCGTCTCGGTCGCCGCCAGCGAGATCATCTCGCCGCCCACCTTGGCGAACCGCTTGGCCCGGCCCTTGATGAAGATGAAGCCGTCGGCATCGATGGTGACGATGTCGCCGGTGTCGTGCCAGCCTTCCGGCGGCCGCTCGATCACGCCCGGATTTTCCACCCGCATGTAGCCGATCATGACGTTGGGGCCGCGGATGAACAGCCGCCCGCCCTCGCTGACGCCGGGAACCGGATCGAGCCGCGCCTCCATGCCGGGGAACAGACGGCCGACCGAGCCGAACCTGTTGAACATCGGGGTGTTGAGCGCGATGGCGGGCGCCGCCTCGGTGACCCCGTAGCCCTCCAGCACGCGCAGCCCGAACTTCTCGTTGTAGGTGCGCCGGGTGGAGTCCTTCACTGGCTCGGCGCCCGCCATCACGTAGCGCAGCGAGCGCAGGTCGTAGGCATTGGCGGTGCGGGCATAGCCGTTGAGGAAGGTGTCGGTGCCGAACAGCACGGTGGCGTTGGTGGCGTAGATCAGCTCCGGCACCAGCCGGTAGTGCAGCGGCGACGGATACATGTAGATCGTCACGCCGTGCACCATCGGCAGGATGAAGCCGATCGTCAGGCCGAAGGCGTGGAACACCGGCAGCACGTTGAAGACCTTGTCGCCATAGCCGAAGTCGACCACCGCCTTGGCCTGGGCGGCATTCGCCAGGATGTTGCTGTGGGCCAGCACGACACCCTTCGGCACGCCCTCCGAGCCGGAGGTGAACAGCACGGCCGCCGGATCGGTGGGGGCACGCGGCACCAGCGGCTTGCGGAATTCCAGCAGGCCGCGGATCTTGTCGCGCTTGGTCACGGTCTGGCGGACGTCCTCCAGGTAGACGATGCGATAGTCGGGCGCCAGCGCCGCGATCAGGTTGTCCAGCCGCCCCTTCTCGACAAAGGCCCGCGACGTCACCACCGTGGTCAGCTTGGCGGCCTTGCAGGCGGCCCGCACATTGGTCGGGCCGGCCGAGAAGTTGAGCATCGCCGGCACCCGGCCGGCCCACATCAGGCCGATCAGCGTGACGGCCACGCCGTTCGAGTTCGGCAGCAGCACCCCGATGGTCTCGCCGACCTCGGCGAGCGGCGCCAGCTTGCGGCCGAGCACGGCGGCGCCGATCAGCATCTTGCGATAGGTGAGGGAGCCCGACACCGGGTCCTGGAGCGCGATGCGGTTCATCCCGTGGGTGTCGCCGGCCTTGATCATGGCCTGCGGGATGGTGCTGTCCAAAGGCTGAGTGCGGTAGATCAGGTCCGACATCACCCGGTAGAGCGCGGCGCCGGCGGCGACGCGCCGCTTCTTGCCGCGCAGCTCGGGATCGACCGTGATGCGCACCGGCTCCAGGATCTCGAGCGAGATCTTGGGGAACAGGCGGCGGCGCACCTGATGGCTCTTGAGCCGCGAGAACGGCGTCTGCTCCAGCCCCTTGATGCGCACCGGCAGCACCATGGCGCCGGACTTGTCGGCGATCAGCCCGGCGCCGTCGTAGATCTTCATCAGGCTGCCGGTGACGGTGATGCGGCCCTCCGGGAAGATGATCAGGCTCTCGCCGTCCTGCACGGCGCGGATGAGCTGGCGGGTGCCCCACGGGTTGGTCGGGTCGATCGGCATCGCCCGGGTGAAGCGCAGGAACGGCTTCACCCACCAGCGCTCGGCGATGTGGCAGTCGATGGCGAAGACCGGGTCCTTGGGCAGGATCGACAGCGCGAACGGCGCATCCAGGAAGCTCACATGGTTGAGCGCCATGATGGCGTTCGGCCCGGCCTTCTCGACGTTCTCGAGGCCGCGCACCTCGGCGCGAAAGATGGCGCGCGCCACGGTGGAGAGGAAGTCGCGCACCGGGTTGGTCGGCAGCGTCTTGAAGATCACCCAGCCGACCACCAGGTTGGCGAGCCCGAGCAGCATGAACAGCACGGCCGGCGTCAGGCCGGCGAGCTGGAGCACCGCGACGAACAGGCCGGCCGCCACCATGAAGGCGGCGTTGAGCACGTTGTTGGCGGCGATCACCCGGGCGCGGTGGTCGGGGCCGGCCCAGGCCTGCATGGCCGAGAAGGCCGGCACGATGAACAGGCCGCCGGCGACCGCCATGCCGAACAGGTCGAAGCCGACATGCAGGCCGCGGGCGGAGCCGAGCACCTCGGAGATGCCGCGGCCCGTTACCGGGCTGGCGACGCCCGACATCCACCAGCCGAGATCGATGCAGAGAATGCCGAGCAGGCCGGCGCCGAGCACGGTGGGCAGCAGCACGATGCGGCCGGAGGCGAGCCAGGCGGCGAGCGCCGAGCCGGCCGCGATGCCGATCGAGAACACCGCGAGATAGAGGGTGATCACCTCCTCGGCGGCGCCGAGCGTCGACTTGATCAGCGGCGGCATCAGCGACAGCGCGATGGCGCCGGTGAGCCAGAACCAGCTCACCACCAGGGCCGACCACCACAGGCGGCGGTCGGCCTTCAGCTCGCCGAGGAGGCGCGCGGTCGAGCGCACGATGTTGGGATCGAGGCGCAGGTTCGGGGCGCCCTGGCCGGTCCGCGGGATCAGCAGGGCCGAGAGCCAGCACAAGAGCGCCACCACCATCATCAGCCCCGCGAAGGAGGCCGGGTCGCCGCCGTCCTTGGCGGCGAGGCCGCCCACGATGGTGCCGAGCAGGATGGCCAGGAAGGTCGCGCCCTCGACCAGCGCGTTGCCGGCGGGCAGCTCCGACTGCTGGAGATGGTCGGGCAGGATGCCGTACTTGATGGGGCCGAACAGCGCCGCGATGACCCCGATCAGGAACAGCGCCACGAACAGCAGCGCAATCGAGTGCAGCCAGAAGCCGAGCACCGCGAACAGCGCCACCGGGATCTCGATCAGCTTGAGCCAGCGCGCCACGATCGCCTTGTCGTAGCGGTCGGCGATCTCGCCGCCGATCGACGACAGCAGGAAGAACGGCAGGATCAGGGTGGCGCCCGCCAGCGTGATCAGCGCCTCGGAGCCCGAGCCAGTCATCCGGTAGAGGATCAGGAAGACGAGCGAGTTCTTCAGGAAGTTGTCGTTGAAGGCGCTGAAGAACTGGCACCAGAACAGGGGCGCGAACCGTCGGGAGGTCATCAGGTGCGAGAACATCGGCCGTCCTGGTCTGATGCGGGGTCGGGTGCGGCCGCCGGTCGATCGGACACGGCGGCCGGGCTGGAACGGTCAGGAGTTAGCCGGGTTTCTCGGTGTTCGGCAATATGGCGGCCGACTTGCCGACAGGCGGATTCGGTCGGTCCGGCGGTGGGCAGTGGGCCGACGAGCGGGAGCGGCACGTGGGGTGATTGTCTCGCACACCGTAACCGGGGTGCCATGGTGCACGGCCGGCACGCCCGGCGCGTGGGCTCGGGGGATGACGCCTTGCGGGCGCGCCCCGATGGCGGGTGCCCACCATCGTGCCCACTGCACCCACCGCCTGCGGCGCCAGGCGGCGCATGCGGCCGCCGTGCGGCCGCCGTGCGGCGATGATGCGTGGCCACGATCGAGGCGGGAATGCGGGAGACGAGATCGGGCGGGACCAGATCGGGCGGGACCAGATCGGGCGGGACGAGGTCGGACGGCAGGAGATCGCGCGGAACCAGATGGGGCGGGACCAGATCGCGCGGCACGAGATCGGGCGACAAGAGATCGGGCGGAACCAGATCGCGCGGTCGGGACACCGCGGACGAGAGCGGGCGCCTCGTGTCCGGCGGGAGGTGGGCTCCGCGGAGCGAAGCTTTCCCCGCGAGCCAACTCTCCGCGACGCGAAGCTCTCCGCGACGCGAAGCTCTCCGCGACGCAAAGCTCTCCGTCGCGACCAAGACCTTCGCCGGCAATACTCTCCGTCAGGCAAAGCCTTCCCCCGCGAGGAAAGCTCGCCGCCACGACCGGAGCCGTCCGCCGCACGCGATCATCCGCCCAGCGGAGCTTTCCGCCGAGCGACGTCTTCCGCTGTGTGCGGTCTTCCGCCGTGTGCGGTCTTCCGCCGAAGACTGTGCGGTCTCCGCCGAAAGACAAGATCCAGCGAGCCGCAATCCGCGCCGGCCGACGACCAGCCTGGCACGCCAGGCTCGGGGGTGGTCAGGCCGCCGCGGCGCGGTGGAGCTCGCCCATTCCGGACTTGAACTTCACCCAGGTGCTGAACCCGGTTCCGCACGCCTCGCAGGTCCACAGGTGGCGGACGACCCGATCCGCGACGTGATGAGATTCGTCCGGAGCCACCAGCAGGTACGCACAGCGCGGACAGTGCTGGCGGCCATACGGGCTGACTCCGGTTTCCCTCTCCAACCTGCGAGACTCACGCACACCAGACTCACGCACACCGTCGTTCATCATGGCCTTCCTCCCTTCACCGCCAGTCGGGGCGCAGGTGCGGGTGAAGGCGCCGCCGCGGAAGCGAGCTTCCGGGTCGGTGCACGTTCGGTCTCGCGCGCCGCATTTGCGACGCCGAGACCCCCCGCAGATGTGCCTGTTTTTCGGAAGACTGCCGGCCGAGGCGATATCGACCGCAGCTTGGACTTTAGTCTAACAGACACACCGGGGATTGTGCCAGCGATAATTCAACGCCGAACGCGGAATCTTGTCCCGCAACGCTACAGCGCAGTTTTCTCAATTATATTTTGGCCCGGTAGCGGGCCCGTGTGTTGCCGGACGACAGCCGCCGCGGTGTCTCAAGAGATCTTATTTCCACTTATCGAGAGATGCGGATAGCGCTCGGCGCCGCCGGTGGCGAGGTCGCCCGTCACCGGAGTCTTGTGATCGAGACCCACGATGGCGCCGCGCAGGCTGCCGGTGATCACGTTGCCGCCGATCAGCGTGCTGCGGGCGCCCGGCACCACCGTGACGCCGATGCCCATGCCGCAGTCGCGCACCACATTGCCGGTCACCGCGACGTCGCGCAGATAGCGGCCCCAGCCGATCTGGATGCCGACCGCGGTCGCGCGCTCCACCACGTTGCCGGTCGCCGCCGTGTCGGCCTCCACATACATGCCGCCGCCGAGCAGGAACTCGGGATCGGGATTGGACTCGCGCGGCGTCAGGTTGCGCAGGATGTTGCCCTGCACCACGGCGACGCGCCCGCCGGTGGCGAAGTTGGCGATCGAGATGCCGGTCTGGGCGCCGTCGACGATGTTGTTGGCGACCACCGCGGCCTCGAACTCGAATTCGGAGTAGAGCGCCGTCTCGCCCACCTCGGTCACCGTGTTGCCGACGATCTGGAGGTTGGAGGCGGAGTTGCCGCGCACCCCCGAGAACGTGCAGTCGGCAATGCGGTTGCCGCGCACGATCACACCGTTGGCACGGTAGATGTTGATGGCGTTGCCATACTGGCCGGTGCCGCCGGAGCGGTTGCGCACCCCGGTGATGCGGTTGTCGGTGACGAGCGTGCCGTCCTCGCCGGGCTCGAAGCGCAGCACCTGGATGCCGTTGTCGCCGGCGCGGTCGATCACGTTGCGGGTGATGATCATGCCACGCGCATTGCGGGTCACCAGCGCCACGGTGGCGGTGCCGGTGATGCGGGTGTCGGCGATGCTGCCCGCCGTCGCGTAGGCGTAGAGGCCGAGACCGCCGGAGTCGGCGATGGTGCAGCCGGTCACCGTGAGCTGCTCCACCGTCTCGCAGTGGAGGAGGGCGCGCCCGGCCGGCAGGGACCGGCCGCCGCCGTCGAGCACCAGCCCGTCGAGCGAGACGCGGCGCAGATTGCCGGCCGAGAGCAGCGACGGCCCGCCGGTGAAGACGAGGCGGCAGGCGCCCGGCGCGCCCACCAGGCGGGCACCGTCGGGCAGCCGGACATGGCCGATCCGGTAGACGCCCGGCGGCAGCGCCAGCGGGGCGCCCGCCGCGGCGGCGCGATCGAGGGCACGTTGCAGAGCCGCGGTCTGGTCGTCGGGGCTGCCGGGCCGCAGGCCGAGGGCGCCGGCATCGAGGCCGTAGGCGGAGACGAGGTCGGCGGCGGCGCGGCGCGGCTGCGTTGCCGCCGGAGCGGCGACCGTCAGGCCGGCGAGGGACGCCAGCCCGGTGGCGAGCAGGCGACGGCGGGTCGCAGCGGTCGCATGGTCCGGGGTGGAGCCGGTGGGGGTGCCGTCATGGTCCATGCAGGCACGATAGCGGTGTCCGGCACGGCTGTCCTCGTCGGGCCGGCCCGTCGGGATGGGGCAACCTGTGCGGCTCAGGCGCCGCGTCCCGCCGGGGCCCACAGTCCCGGGCCGGCGCGCAGATATTGCGGCGGTCGCCGCACCTCGGCGCCGAGCGCGCGGGCGGCGTGCCAGCCCCAGTGCGGATCGTCCAGCATGGCGCGGGCGAGCGCCACCATGTCGGCCTGCCCGTCGGCCACGATGGCATCGGCCTGCTTCGGATCGACGATCAGCCCGACCGCCCGGGTGACGAGGCCGGTGGCGTGGCGCACCGCCTCGGCCAGCGGCACGTTGTAGCCCGGTGTCGTCGGGTTGCGGGCCGTTGCGGTGAGCCCGCCCGAGGAGACGTCGACATAGTCGTAGCCGGTGTCCTTCAGGGCGCGGGCGAACACGATCGCCTCCTGGGCGTCGATGCCGTCGTCCAGCCAGTCGCTGCCGGTGATGCGGGCGCCGAGCGCCACCGTGCGCGGTACCGCGGCGCGCACCGCCTGGGCGACCGCGAGCGGAAAGCGCATGCGGTTCTCGCGCGAGCCGCCATAGGCATCGCGGCGCTGATTGGAGACGGCCGACAGGAAGGAGTGAATGAGATAGCCGTGGGCGGCGTGCAGCTCGATGGCGTCGAAGCCGATGCGCACCGCGCGGGTCGCCGCCTGGGCGAAGGCCGCGATCACCCGCTCCATGTCGGCCTCCGTCATCTCGCGCGGGGTGTGCCAGCCGTCGCCGAACGGCAGCGCCGACGCCGCCTCGGTGGGCCACGGGTCCTGATCCGCGGCGAGCGCGCGGCCGCCCTCCCACGGACGCTGCGACGACGCCTTGCGGCCCGCATGGGCGAGCTGCACGCCGAGCCGGGCGGTGCCGATGCGCCGGCAATGGGCGACCACGCGGGCGAGGGCGTCCTCGCACGCATCGGAGTAGAGACCGAGGCAGCCATGGGTGATGCGACCCCGCCGCTCCACATGGGTGGCCTCGACCACCACCAGGCCGGCGCCGGAGTTCGCCAGCATGCCGAGATGTGTCAGGTGCCAGTCGGAGGCGCAGCCGTCGTGGCCGCTGTACTGGCACATGGGCGCCACCGCGATGCGGTTGTCGAAGGTCGTGCCGGCGATCTCGATGGGAGTGAACAGGGCGCTCATGGGACGTGTCTCGTCGGAGGGGTGGGCCGCAGAGGACGCGGGGACCGAGCGATGCCGGCCCCGTATCGCAGAGGTGCCGCCGGCCGGCAACCGACAGGGGTGCAGAGCTCCCCGCTCAGAACCGCACGGCGCCGCCGACGCCGCCCCCCGGCGTGAACGACGGCCGCATGCCGCCGTCGCCCTTGCCCTGCATCTCCTCGGCCGTCACCCGGCAGTCGCCATTGCGGTCGAAGCGGGCGAACAGCGGGCTCTTGCGCTCGACGAACTCGGCACGGGCGACGCGGCCGTCGCGGTTGTCGTCGAAATAGCCGAGCTCGGCGCGGCCGAGCGCCGGGTCGGAGCGGCGCAGCGCCTCGAACTCGCCGGCGTCGAGCTGGCCGTCGCGATTGCGATCGGCCGCCGCGAACAGCCGGCCGGCATACTGCTTCCACTCCTCGCAGGTGAACACGCCGTCGCGGTTGGCATCCCAGGCCGGCGCCGACTGGCGCACTGGGTCCTCGCCCGGACGGGTCTGGGTCCGCGGGTCGGCGGGCGAGCGCTCGAACACGCCGGGCAGCCCGGTGTCGCCGCGGCTGTCGCCGGGGCGGGCGCCGCTGCCCGACTGGGCCATGGTGAGCGTCGTCGCGGCGAGCAGGAGGAGCAGCGGCAGCGTGAGCGTGTGGCGTGACATGGGACGTGACATGGGACCCCCTCGACGGCCCCAGACGCACCGGCAAGACGGCAGCAGTGGGGCGGTGCCGGGGCCGCGCCGGCCTACTGCTCCGCGGGCTTGCGGGTCTTTCCCAGCTTGACAAGGACGCCGCCCACAGCGCGAGGATCGGCGGCCCGCCGGCCTGTCGGTGTCCGCCGGCGCGGCGACATGGGACGACCAGATGATCCGCTTGGTGTCGTTTTTCTTCACAGTGAGTGCGACCGCATTGGGCGGCGCGTTGGTGGCCATTCAGGGCCTCATGCTGGTGCGTGGGGACGGCGGCAACGTCCTGGTGCTGGCGGCCGCGGCGCTCGCCCTCGCGGTCGGCCTCTACGGCCTCGCCGCCGACATTCGCCGCAGCCGTGCCGCCGCGCAGGCGGCCCGCGAGGGGCGTCCGGAGAAGCCGTGGGCGCCGCCCCGGGGAACCCCGAAGCGTGACGCCGTCACGTCGCGTGCCGCGTCGTCGTCGCCGGCGCCTTCCGCCGCGCCGCTCGCATTGGCGACGAGCGAGGGCGGGGCGCCGATCGCCGACATCCTGGCGGCCGAGCGGGCCCGGGCCGACGCCTATTGGCGTGACGGGGTCGCCCGGCTGCGCGCCGAGGCGGCCGAGCATGGGGCCGGCGACGGCGCCGTGGTGCTGCTCGACGTCGCCACCCGCAGCCTCGCCGACACGCTCGGGCCTCGTCAGGTCGCCCGCATCCTGAGCGACGCGGCGGCTCGCTACGCGGCCGAGGCGGAGCGGGCGCCGACGCGCGACGCCGGCGCGGCCTGAGAGCCGGGACGACGCGGCGGGCCGCACCCGCCTGCGCGCCATCGCCGGAGAGGAGGGCCATGATCGCCTTTGATTTCTCCGGCCGCCGGGCCGTGATCACCGGCGGGTCACGCGGCCTCGGGCGGGGCGTCGCCGAGCGGCTGCGCGACGCCGGCGCCGCCGTCACGGTGTGGGATCTCGATCCGGTGCCGCTCGCCGGCATCGCGTCCCACGCGGTCGACGTGACCCGGGCCGACCAGATCGCCGCGGCCGTCGCCGAGGCCGCCGCCGGCGGCGGCATCGACATCCTGGTGACGGCGGCCGGCTACGCCGGCAGCCGCCAGCCCATGGAGGCGGTGGCCGAGGCGGAGTGGCGGACGGTGCTCGATGTCACCCTCACGGGCGTGTTCCAGGTCTGCCGCCAGGTGGTGCCGCTGATGCGGCAGGCCGGGCGCGGCCGCATCGTCACCGTGGCGTCGCTCGCCGCCAAGGAGGGCAAGGCCGGGCTCGCCGCCTATGCGGCCGCCACCGCCGGCATCGTCGCCTTCACCAAGTCGCTCGGCCGTGAGCTGGCCGAGACGGACATTCGCGTCAACTGCGTGACGCCGGCCGCCATCGACACCGAGTTCCTCCGTGTGCTGCCGCCGGCCGCGATCGCGGCCGTGGCGGCCCGCAGCCCGATGAAGCGGCTCGGCACCGTGGCGGAATTCGCCGAGCTGGTCGCGTGGCTGTGCTCCGACGCCTGCTCCTACAGCACCGGCGCGGTGTTCGACGTCTCCGGCGGGCAGGCGACCGCCTGAGCCCCATGCCAGCCTCGCCGGGCGCGCTCAAAAAGCCCCCCGGGGCGTGGAACTCGCATCGGTCTCGCCGGTTGTATCGTGAGCCGGTTGGGTCGTGAGGGGGGGCACGCCGTCGTCCACCGCTGCCGAGCCGGCGCGAGCCCACTCTGGATCAGTCGCCACGACCGTGTGACCGGCGCTCCGTCGCCCCACCGAAGCCGCGGCTGGTTCGCCTCTGGGAGGTGGACATGAAGACGACCCTGACCCTGCTGTTCGCGATCGCCGGCATCGGTGCGGCGAGCGCCGAGAGCCTCGACGTCCGCCAGCTCATCGAGCAGCGCTGGATGACGACGGTGCCGGTGGCCACCGAAACGTGGAGCTGTGCCCAGGCGGATGCCGCCACCATCAAGGCCGCCTTCGAGGGCGCCGGTGCGATCGATCTCAGCGAGGTGCTGAACGACGATCCGCGCCCGGTGATCGCCCGCGGCCCGATCGACGCCGACATGCCGGTGATGGCGGCTGGGCAGTAAGCCGGCCCGAGGTCGTGGTCCGCGCCACCGTCCTGACGCCGCAACCCGGGTGGGAGCGCAGCGACACCCGGGACGCGGCACCGGGAGCGCATCCTTCGCCCGTTCCCGTGTTTGTTCCCCGTGTTTTCCTCTTGTTTGCCGCGCCCCCCGTGGCGGAGCGGTCGACGGTCTCGTCGGCCGCTCCTTCGCGCGGCTCTTGGCGCGGGCCTTGAGCCTCGGAGCGGCACAGGTTCGCTTGTCTGTTTCCGGGTGATGAGTTCGCCGTCAGTCGGCCGTGCGCATCGCCCACGAGGCGTGGTCGACGCCGGGCAGTGCCTCGACTGAGGCGATCACCGCATCGAGATCGGCCGAGCGCGCCGACGAGCCGGCGAGCGTCACGGCCAGCTCCAGCATGTCTTCCGCTTGCTCCTGCACGCTGGTCTGGCGCACCGCATAGGCCTTCGCCTCGAGCTGATCGAGCAGGGCGGAGCGCACCTCCGGCAGATCGTCGGGCGTCACCGTCACGCGGATGTCGTAGGTGGCCTCGGTGGTCGCCTCGTCCAGCGGCTGGCGGTTGATCACGTCGACCAGCGGCCGCAGGGCCGTGTTGGCGCCGAGCACGAACACCGCGATCACCACCGCCTCGACGATCAGGTCGGCGCCGGCCGCGCCGCCCGTCGCCGCCGCGCCCCACAGGGTCGCCGCGGTATTGAGGCCGCGGATGTTCAGCCCCTCCTTCATGATCACGCCGGCGCCGAGAAAGCCGACGCCCGACACCACATAGGCGAGCACATGGGATGCCGCGGCGTTGCCGCCGAGCCGCATGCCGATGTCCACGAAGGCGGCGGCGCCGACCGCCACCAGCGCGGCGGTGCGCAGCCCGGCGGTGCGCTGCCGCCACTGGCGCTCGGCCCCGATGGCGGTGCCGAGCACGAAGGCGGTCGCCAAGCTCACGATGGTGTTGACGAACTGCGGCGGGTCGAAGTTCGACAGGGCGGCGAAGCTCATGGGCGGTCCTGAAGCGCCCCGGCGAGGGGCGTTGCTCCAGGTTCTATCCGTCTATCCAGATTCGGCAACGCGGCCGCGGATGCGCCGCCGTCAGGCCCAGTCCGGCCCGGCGATCGGCGGATCGGCGAGCGCCGGCGCGGTGACCGCCGGGCAGGGCGCCCCGGTGGGCACTCCTGCTCCCGCCGTTCGGCCCGAGTCCCGGGTCTCGCGGATCAGCCAGCGGATGACCGCGCGCAAGGCCTCGCGATGGCCGGCGGTCTCCTCGCTGCGCTCGTAGACGGCGAGCTGGGCGTCGGCCGAGGTGCCCTCGCTCGCGATGGTTCGGCAATGCGCCAGCTCGGCCGTGCAACCGAGCGCCTCGGCGTCCGCGGCGGTCTCGCGCAGCACCCGCTCCAGCACCGCGGCCATCGGCTCCGGCCCGTCGCGGGTCACGAAGCTCGCCTGCACGCCGTAGCGCTGCACCCGCCACAGATTCTCGGCCGCGAAGGCGGTGGCGAGCGTCGCGCTGTCGGCGTCGGCGGCCGGTGCGGTGCGATAGAGATGGCGGACCAGCACGCGATAGAGCGCCGCGATGGCGATCGCGTCGTCGAGCCGGGTGCAGCAGTCGGGGGCGCGCAGCTCGAGCGTCGGATGCGCCAGCGAGGGCCGCAGCATCCACCACAGATAGCTCGCGTCCGGAATGGCGCCGGCGCGCGTCATCGCCTCGACATAGACGCGGTATTCGGCGTCGTCGGTGAAGCGGACCGGCAGGCCGGTGCGCGGCAGCTCCGCATAGGCGGCGAGCCGATAGCCCTTGAGCCCGGTGCGGCGGCCGCTCCAGAACGGCGACGAGGTGGACAGGCCGAGCAGCAGCGGCACGTAAGGAATCATGCGGCCCATCAGCTCGACGCGACGGCAGGGGTCGGGCACGGCCACATGCACATGCAACCCGCACATCAGATCGCGCTCGCCGATCATCTGGAGCTGATCCATCACGCGGTCGTAGCGTGGCCCCTCGGTCTGCTCGGCGTCGCGGCGCCAGTCGGCGGTCGGATGGGTGCCGGCGGCCACCGGGGCGAGCCCGTGCTCGGCCGCCGTCTCGGCGATGATCTCGCGCAGCTCCGCCAGCTCGCGGCGCGCCGTCGCGAGGTCGGAATGCACCCCGCTGACCACCTCGATCTGCCCTTGCAGGAACTCGCGCTTGGCGCGGCCGCCGGTGGCGGCGTCGGCTTGCCGGAACAGCGCGCACGGCACCCGGACCGGCAGCGCCAGGCTGCGTGCATCGGTGAGGAAGAACTCCTCCTCGAGGCCGACCGTGAAGGCGTCGCCCGGCGCCTCGATGCAGACCGGAGCCGCCAGCAGGTTGCGGTGGAGGGTCGGGAGGGCGCGGGCGCGCCGCGGCGTGCGCGAGGCTGTCGTCATCGGGGGTCCGTCGGTTCGGGGTCTCGGGCCGTTCCGCCGGCCGCGAACGCGGAGCCGGTGGAACGCGGATCAGGCCGTGAGGTGCGGACCCGGTGGGCGGATCATCAGCTCCGCAGTCCGCCGACAAGAACGTCCAGGCGGCCACGACCGAAGAGGAAAGCGTGGCCACAACCCCCCGAGCGGCCCATCGTTCCATCGCGGGCGCCCTCCCGCGGAAAAAACCGACAGGGCGGGCGAATGCTACCGCACGATGGCGTCGTAGAGGCTCCAGGCCACCGTCCAGGGGCCGAGCCCGGTGACCTGCACGGCGCCTTCGGTCCAGATCGGCCGGCCCGGCGCGGCGGCGACCCCGTCGAGCGGCTCCGCCGACAGGTTGGCCAGCAGCGACAGCCCTGCACCGTCGGCGAGACGCCAATCGACCCGCACGGCCTGATGGCCCAGCACGGCGTAGCGCCCGGCCGCGACCGCGTCGCGCAGGCGCGGCACGATCTCGCGATGCCGCACCGCCAGAAGATCGCGGTAGAAGGCGAGCCGCGCCGCGTGCGCGCCGTGCCGGGCGGCGCTCCAGTCGAGCTTGGCGCACTGGAACGTCTCCGGCACGGTCGGATCGGGAATGCGGGCGCGCGACGCCGGGTCCTGGAACTCCGGGAAGCGGGCGAACTCGGCGGCGCGGCCGTCGCGCACGGCGGCCGACAGCTCCGGGCCGAAGTCGCAGAAGAACGGGAAGGGCTGCGCCGCCGCCCATTCCTCGCCCATGAACAGCATCGGGATCTGCGGCAGCAGCAGATAGACGGCCGCGATCGCCCGCACCGCGGCCTCCGGCGCCACCGCGTCGAGGCGATCGCCGAAGGCGCGGTTGCCGATCTGGTCGTGGTTCTGGATGAAGCTCACGAAGGCGCTGCTCGGCAGGTCGGTCGCCGGCTCGCCGCGCGGCGAGCCGCGATACGGCATCGTCTCGCCCTGGAACACGAAACCTTCGGCAAGTGCCCGGCCGAGCTTTTCGGTGTCGGCGGCGTAATCGGCGTAATAGCCGCCGCTCTCGCCGGTGGCGGCGCAATGCAGCACATGATGGACATCGTCATTCCACTGCGCCGTGTAGAGCCGCGCCGTCCCGTCCGGATCGCGCGTCAGCAGGTGCGCCTCGTTCTCCTCGTTCTCCAGGATCAGGTGGATGTGCCGGTCGGGGGCGGCCTCGCGCACCGCGCGGGCGAGGGCGTGCAGGATGTGCTCGTCGCTATCGTCGAGGATCGAGTGGACGGCGTCGAGGCGCAGCCCGTCGAAGCGGAACTCGTCGATCCAGTAGACGGCGTTCTCGACCACCAGGGTGCGCACCATGTCGGCGCCCGCGGCGTCGAAGTTCACGGCGGCACCCCAGGGTGTGTGGTGATGGTCGGTGAACACCGGCGCGTAGGTGGGCAGGTAGTTCCCGTCCGGCCCGAAATGATTGTAGACGACGTCGAGCAGCACCATCACGCCGTGGCCGTGAGCGGCGTCGACGAGGGCCTTGAGGTCCTCGGGCCGGCCATAGCTGGAATCGGGGGCGAACGGCAGCACGCCGTCGTAGCCCCAGTTGCGGCGACCCGGGAAGTCGGCGATCGGCATCAGCTCGATGGCGGTGACGCCGAGCGCCACGAGATGATCGAGCTTGTCGATGGCGGCCCGAAAGGTGCCCTCGGCCGTGAAGGTGCCGACATGCAGCTCGTAGATGACCGCCTGGTGCCAGGGGCGGCCGCGCCAGTCGGCGTGCCGCCAGACATGGGAGCTCGGATCGATCACCTCGCTCGGCCCATGCACGTCGTCGGGCTGGAATCGCGATCCCGGGTCCGGCACCGCGAGGCCGTCCGGCAGCACGAAGCGATAGCGGCTGCCGACGCCGACGTCCGCCACCACGGCCTCGTGCCAGCCGTCCGGGCCGGGCGTCATGGCGATGCGGCGGCCACCGTCGGTCAGCTCGACGACGATCGGGTTCTGCTCGGGGGTCCATTTCGGTGCCCACAGGCGGAAGCGGGTGCCGGACGTCTCGATCACCGGGCCGAAGCGGGGCGCGCCACGGGGCGTGCCGCTGCCCGGATCACCGATGGAGGGTGCTGCCTGGCCGGCCTTGGTGCGGATGGTCTTGGGGGCGCAGAGAGATGTGAGCGACATGTCACCGAATCGCAAAAGTTGCCGACCGGCAACACCCGGCCGGCGTCATCGTTCCGCCGCGGCTAGACCGAGATCAGCGCAGCCGTGCCCGCGCGAGCCGGAGCAGTCCCGGGCGGCAAAGTCGGCAGGAAGGCGCCGCCCTCGGCGACCAGGAAGTCGCGCAGGCTGCGAGCCGCCGGCATCAGCCGGCGCGACGCCAGCCGCACCACGAACCAGGCCCGCTCGACCGGCAGCCCCTCGATGTCGAGCATCACCAGCCGGCCGTCGGCCAGCTCCGCCGCGATGGTGTGGGCCGAGATGAAGGCGAGGCCGAGGCCCGCCATCACGGCCTGCTTGATGGTCTCGTTGGAGCCGATCTCCATGCCGATGGTCGGTGCGATGCCGGCGCGGGCGAAGAACGATTCCATCAGGGTGCGGGTGCCGGAGCCGACCTCGCGCACCAGGACGGTCTCGCCGGCGATCGCCTGCGGCGACAGGCCGGCGCGGCCGGCGAGCGGGTGATCGGGCGGCGCGATCACCCCATGGGGATGCGGGCCGATGCGCTCGCTCTCGACGTCGCAGGTCTCCGGTGGTCGGCCCATGACGCAGACGTCGAACTGCCCGGCCTCGAACTGGGCCACGATGTCGCGCCGATTGCCGACCACCAGCTGGAGCTCGACCGCCGGAAATCGCCGCGCATAGGCGGCGAGCATGCGCGGCGCGAAATACTTGGCGGTGGACACCACCCCGACCGTGACCTTGCCGGCGCCCAGATCCTGGAGCGCCGCCAGCGCCTCGCGGCATTCGGTCAAGACCCCCTCGATCCGGCGGGCGGCGAGCAGCAGCTCGTGGCCGGCCGCCGTCGGCGTCAGCCCGCGGGCGTCGCGATCGAACAGCGGCAGGCCGACCTCCTGCTCGAGCTGGCGCATCTGCATGGTGACGGCCGGCGGCGTGATGTGGTTCGCCTCGGCGGCGGCCGTGAAGCTGCCGAGCCGGGCGGCGCTCTCCAGCAGGCGCAAGTGCTTCAGGGTGAGATTTCGCATCGGGTTCACTAAAAGTGAAAACAGCCTTCAGGACATTCAAATTTACTGATGCGAGGCGTGCGCGCAATGTCCGCGCGACCCACCGAGGAGCATTTTTCGATGACCAGCGTCTCGTCGCTCGCCCCGCCGCCCCCCGCCGCCACCGCCATCACGGACGTCAAGAAGCGCTACGCCGCCGGCGTGCTCAAATATGCGCAGATGGGCTACTGGGATGCCGACTACCAGCCCAAGGACACCGACGTGCTGGCGGTGTTCCGCATCACCCCGCAGGAGGGCGTCGATCCGATCGAGGCCGCGGCCGCGGTGGCGGGCGAAAGCTCGACGGCGACCTGGACGGTGGTGTGGACCGACCGGCTCACCGCCTGCGACAGCTATCGCGGCAAGGCGTACCGGGTCGAGCCGGTGCCGGGCCAGCCCGGGCAGTATTTCGCGTG
Source organism: Rhodoplanes sp. P11 (assembly GCF_964266735.1). Classification (NCBI taxonomy): domain Bacteria; kingdom Pseudomonadati; phylum Pseudomonadota; class Alphaproteobacteria; order Hyphomicrobiales; family Nitrobacteraceae; genus Rhodoplanes; species Rhodoplanes sp. P11. The sequence continues at coordinate 216,050 of NZ_CAXWGY010000021.1, read as the reverse complement.
GGTCGCCTACGACATCATCCTGTTCGAGGAAGGCTCGATCGCCAACCTGACCGCCTCGATCATCGGCAACGTGTTCTCGTTCAAGCCGCTCAAGGCGGCGCGCCTGGAAGACATGCGGCTGCCGCAGGCTTACGTGAAGACGTTCAAGGGTCCGCCGACCGGCATCGTGGTCGAGCGCGAGCGCCTGAACTGCTTCGGCCGGCCGCTGCTCGGCGCCACCGTGAAGCCGAAGCTCGGCCTCTCCGGCAAGAACTACGGCCGCGTCGTCTACGAGGCGCTGCGCGGCGGCCTCGACTTCACCAAGGACGACGAGAACATCAACTCGCAGCCCTTCATGCACTGGCGCGACCGCTTCCTCTACTGCATGGAGGCGGTGAACCAGGCGTCGGCCCGCACCGGCGAGGTCAAGGGCCACTATCTCAACATCACGGCCGGCACCATGGAGGAGATGTACCGGCGCGGCGAGCTCGCCAAGGAGCTCGGCTCGGTGATCGTCATGGTCGACCTCATCATCGGTTGGACGGCCATTCAGTCGATCTCCGAGTGGGCGCGGCAGAACGACATGATCCTGCACATGCACCGCGCCGGCCACGGCACCTACACGCGGCAGAAGACGCACGGGATCTCGTTCCGGGTGATCGCCAAGTGGCTGCGGCTCGCCGGCGTCGACCACCTGCATTGCGGCACCGCGGTCGGCAAGCTGGAGGGCGACCCGATGACGGTGCAGGGGTACTACAATGTCTGCCGCGAGCGCTTCAACGCGGTCGACCTGCCGCGCGGGCTGTTCTTCGAGCAGGACTGGGTCGACATCCGCCGCGTCATGCCGGTCGCCTCGGGCGGCATCCATGCGGGGCAGATGCACCAGCTCCTCAACCTGTTCGGCGACGACGTGGTGCTCCAGTTCGGCGGCGGCACCATCGGGCATCCGATGGGGATCGAGGCGGGCGCCGTCGCCAACCGCGTCGCCCTGGAGGCGATGGTGCTGGCCCGCAACGAGGGGCGGGACATCATGGCCGAGGGGCCGGAGATCCTCCGCGACGCCGCCAAGTGGTGCAAGCCGCTGGAAGCGGCGCTGCACACCTGGGGCTCGGTGACCTTCGACTACACCTCGACCGACACCTCGGACTTCGTGCCGACCGCCTCGGTGGCGTGAGGGCGTTGGTCCGGTCCGGCGTGCCGCGCCGGACCCGGACTCCAGAGGCGAGTACGGAATTATCGGCTGGATTCCTGGTTCGCGCCTGCGGCACGCCCCGGAATGACGCCGGAAAGACAGCGTCGCCGACGCGACAAGGAGACACCCGATGTCGAAGATCACCCAAGGGGCCTTCTCGTTCCTCCCCGACCTCACCGACCAGCAGATCGCCGCCCAGATCGAGTATGCTCTCGGGAACGGCTGGGCCGTGAGCCTGGAGTTCACCGACGACCCGCATCCGCGCAACACCTACTGGGACATGTGGGGCATCCCGATGTTCGATCTGCGCGACGCCGCCGGCGTGATGGGCGAGCTGAAGGCGTGTCGCGAAGCGCATCCGGACAGCTACATCCGCCTCTCGGCCTTCGACTCGACTCGCGGCTGGGAGACGGTGCGGCTCGCCTTCCTGGTGCATCGGCCCAAGCAGGAGGCGCGTTACCGGCTGGAGCGCAGCGAGGGCAACGGGCGCAGCCAGCGCTATTCGATGGTGCGGGCCTGAGCCTGCGGCTCCGACCGCCGACGCACCTCCCGCTCGTCCCCGCGACCGCGGGGACCCAGGGGCGGCACGGCTCGACGCTTCTGGATGCCCGCCTGCGCGGGCATGAGCGGAAATCGGGGCTGGGGCCTCGGACGACAGGATAGTGCAGGACAGGGTACGGCCATGACCATCGCCACGATCGAGACGGGGCAGGCGGTGCCGGTCGCGGATGCCACCGCGCCGCCGGACGAGGCGCGCGTCGACCTCAAGGCGCTGTACCGCGACACTCAGATCGACGCGGTGCTGGCCGAGCTGGACGCCGCGCTGATCGGGCTGAAGCCGGTGAAGCAGCGCATCCGCGAGATCGCCGCCTATCTCTTGGTCGACAAGGCACGCCGGCTGCACGGCCTGTCGTCGAGCCCGCCGACGCTGCACATGGCGTTCACCGGCAATCCGGGCACCGGCAAGACCACGGTGGCGCTGCGGATGGCGTCGATCCTCCATCGGCTCGGCTACGTGCGGAAGGGGCATCTCGTCTCGGTCACCCGCGACGACCTCGTCGGCCAGTACATCGGCCATACGGCGCCGAAGACCAAGGAGGTCCTCAAGCGCGCCATGGGCGGCGTCCTGTTCATCGACGAGGCGTACTATCTCTACCGCCCCGAGAACGAGAAGGACTACGGCCAGGAGGCCATCGAGATCCTGCTCCAGGTGATGGAGAACCAGCGCGATGACCTGGTGGTGATCCTGGCCGGCTACGGCGACCGCATGGAGACGTTCTTTTCGGCCAATCCGGGCTTCCGTTCGCGCATCACGCATCATATCGATTTCCCGGACTACGACGACGCCGAGCTGGTGGCGATCACCGAGGCGCTCGCCGCGGCCGAAGGCTATCGCTTCGACGAGACGGCGCGGGCGGCGCTGTGCGACTACGTGACGGCGCGCCGGCGCCGCCCGTCCTTCGCCAACGCACGCTCGATGCGCAACGCCTTCGACCGCGCCCGGCTGCGCCAGGCGATGCGGCTGTTCGAGGCCGATGCGCCGGTCGATCGCGACGCGCTGCGCACCATCACGGCGGCGGAGATCCGGGCGAGCCGCGTGTTCGGCGATTGAGCGCGGCCCGCGACACCAGACACCAGGCCGGCGGCCGCGAGGCGGCGGCCGGAGAGGGACGGGGAAGATCATGTCGGAGACACTCGACGAGTACCTTGGGCGGTGGGCCGGAACGGACCCTCTGCGCCAAGCGGTGCGGGCGACCGTGACGGCCCTGGCGAGCGGCACCGCGGCGATCGCGGCGCTAGTCGCCGACGGTCCGCTGGCGGGTGAGCTGGCGGCGAGCCGCGGCGTCGGCGCCGACGGCTGGGACGATCAGAAGGAGCTCGATGTCCGCGCCGACGAAATGCTGCTCGGCAGCCTCGCCGGCAAGCCGGTCGCCGCCTATGCGTCCGAGGAGGCCGAGCTGCCGGTGCCGGTGACGCCGGGCGCGCCGCTGATCGTCGCCATCGATCCGCTCGACGGCTCCTCCAACATCGACACCGACGTCACCATCGGCACCATCTTCTCGGTGCTGCCGGCCCCCGAGGGCGTCGACCCGGTTTCCGAGGCGGCGTACTTCCAGCCCGGCCGCGCCCAGCTCGCCGCCGGCTATGCGGTGTACGGCCCCCACACGGCGTTCGTGCTGAGCGTCGGCGAGGGCACCATGCATTTCGTGCTCGACCGCGCCGCCGGCACCTACCGGCTGGTCAAGGAGCGCGTGACGATCCCGACCGTCGCTCGCGAGTTCGCCATCAACATGTCGAACCACCGGCACTGGGACGACCGGCTGCGCCTCTACATCGACGATCTCTTGCAGGGCAAGGACGGGCCGCGCGAGGCCGACTACAACATGCGCTGGATCGCCTCGATGGTGGCGGAGGCGCATCGCATCATCATCCGCGGCGGCATCTACCTGTATCCGGCCGACACCCGCGCCGGCTACACGCAGGGGCGGCTGCGGCTCATCTACGAGGCGTTTCCGATCGCGCTGCTGATGGAGCAGTCGGGCGCGGCGGCCACCGACGGGCGCACCCCGATCCTGGATCTGGTTCCCGAGAGGCTGCACCAGCGGGTGCCGCTGATCTTCGGCTCGCGCGAGAAGGTCGAGCGTGTCTCCAACTATCTGACGGGACCCGGCGAGATCGCCGAGCGCGCGCCGCTGTTCGGCCGGCGCGGCCTGCTCACCGCCTGAGTGGTGGCCGCACAGGGAAGACGGTTCCGCATCCCACAGGTTCGTTTTCGACAAGTCATTTCTGGAAGTCAGCCATGTCCATCAAGCATCCGATCATCGCCGTCACCGGCTCCTCGGGGGCCGGCACCACCTCGGTGAAGCGCACCTTCGAGCAGATCTTCCGGCGCGAGGGCGTGCGCGCCGCCTATGTGGAGGGCGACGCCTTCCATCGCTACAACCGGGTCGAGATGCGCGAGCGGATGGCGGAAGAGGCCCGGACCGGCAACGCCCACTACAGCCACTTCAGCCCCGAGACCAACCTGTTCGAGGAGCTGGAAGCGCTGTTCGAGAGCTATGGCCGCTGCGGCCGCGGCCGCCTGCGCCACTACGTTCACGATGCCGAGGAGGCCAAGCTCTACGGCGCCGAGCCCGGCTGCTTCACTCCATGGGAGGATGTCGAGCCCGACACCGAGCTTCTGTTCTACGAGGGCCTGCACGGCGCCGTCGTCACCGACAAGGTCAACGTTGCCCGCCATGTGGACCTCAAGATCGGCGTGGTGCCGGTGATCAATCTCGAATGGATTCAGAAGCTGCACCGTGACCGCGCCACCCGCGGCTACTCCACCGAGACCGTCACCGACACCATCCTGCGGCGGATGCCGGACTACGTGCACTACATCTGCCCGCAGTTCACCGAGACCGACATCAACTTCCAGCGCGCCCCGACGGTCGACACCTCGAACCCGTTCGTGGCCCGCTGGATTCCGACGCCCGACGAGTCGATCGTGGTGATCCGCTTCCGCAATCCGCGTGGCATCGACTTCTCGTATCTGCTGTCGATGTTGCAGGGGAGCTGGATGAGCCGCGCCAACTCCATCGTCATCCCGGGCAACAAGATGGATCTCGCCATGCAGCTCATCCTGACGCCGATGATCCTGAAGATCGTCGAGCGCAAGCGGCGCGCCATGGCGTGACATCGAGCTCGGTCGTTCCGGGGTGGGCCGAAGGCGCGACCCGCAATCCGGCGACGAATTCCGAAGGTGCGGTTGGAGTCCGGGTTCGGCGCTGCGCGCCGTCCCGGAACGACCGCCGGACACGAGACACATCGGGAGAGACGACCATGACCATGTCGGCGACGATGGAGCGCCAGGATCAGCAGGGCGGGCTCGCCTGGCCGGTGACGGCGGCGCTGCGGGCGCTCGCCATGGACGCCGTCGAGGCGGCGAAGTCGGGCCATCCGGGCGCCCCCATGGGCATGGCCGAGATCGCCGCGGTGCTGTGGCGCAGCGTGCTGCGCCACGACCCGGCCGATCCGCGCTGGCCCGACCGCGACCGCTTCGTGCTGTCCAACGGCCACGCCTCGATGCTGCTCTACGGGCTTCTGCACCTCACCGGCTACGACCTGCCGATCGCGGAGCTGAAGCGCTTCCGTCAGCTCCATTCCAAGACGCCCGGCCATCCGGAATACGGCATGACGCCGGGGGTGGAGACCACCACCGGGCCGCTCGGCCAGGGCCTCGCCAATGCGGTCGGCATGGCGCTCGCCGAGAAGACGCTGGCGGCCCAGTTCAACCGCCCCGGCCACACCATCGTGGACCATCGCACCTTCGTGTTCATGGGTGACGGCTGCCTGATGGAGGGCATCAGCCACGAGGCCGCGTCGCTCGCCGGCCGGCTCGGCCTCGGCAAGCTGATCGCGTTCTGGGACGACAACGGCATCTCCATCGACGGCAAGGTCGAGGAGTGGTTCGCCGACGACACGCCGGCGCGCTTCCGCGCCTATGGCTGGCAGGTGCTGACCGGGGTCGACGGCCACGATCCTGCCGCCATCGCGGCCGCGGTCGCGCTGGCGCTCGCGGCGACCGATCGGCCGACCCTGATCTGCTGCCGCACCACCATCGGGCGCGGCGCGCCGACCAAGCAGGGCCACCAGGACACCCATGGGGCGCCGCTCGGGGCCGAGGAGATCGCCCGCGCCCGCGCCGCCATGGGCTGGACCCATCCGCCGTTCCATGTTCCCGCCGACGTCTATGCCGCGTGGGACTGCCGCCCGCGCGGCAAGGCGCTGTCGGCCGACTGGGCCACCCGCTTCGCCGCCTATGCGGCGGCATTTCCGGAGCTCGCCGCCGAATTCGAACGGCGGCTGGCCGGTGATCTGCCGGAGGGCTTCGCGGCCGCTGCCGACGCCGCGCTCGCCGCCGAGACGGCGGCCGGCAGCGTCGCCACCCGCAAGGCCGGGCAGATCGCGCTCGCCGCGTTCGCCAAGGCGCTGCCCGAGCTGATCGGCGGCTCCGCCGATCTCGCCCACTCGAACCTCACGATCCACCCCGGCTCGACGCCGGTGACCCGCGATCCGGCCGGAAACCAGATCTTCTTCGGGGTGCGCGAGTTCGGCATGAGCGCCATCGCCAACGGGCTGGCGCTGCACGGCGGCTTCGTGCCCTTCGTCGCCACCTTCCTGGTGTTCTCCGACTACGCCCGCAACGCGGTGCGGATGTCGGCCCTGATGGGGCTGCGGGTGGTCTACGTGTTCACCCACGACTCCATCGCGGTCGGCGAGGACGGCCCGACCCACCAGCCGATCGAGCATGTGGAGAGCCTGCGGCTGATCCCCGGCCTCGACGTCTGGCGCCCGGCCGATGCCGCCGAGACGGCGGTCGCCTGGCAGGCGGCGCTGGCGCGCCGCGACGGGCCGACGGCGCTGATCCTCACCCGGCAGGCTCTGCCGCCGCAGCCGGCCGAGGGCCTGGCGGATCTCCCCGTCACCGGCGCTCGCGTGCTGGTCGGGCCGGCCGATGCGGTCGCGACGCTGGTCGCCACCGGCTCGGAGGTGCGGATCGCCACCGAGGCGGCCGCCGCGCTCGCCGCCGAGGGGGTGCCGGTGCGGGTCGTCTCGATGCCCTGCGTCGAGCGGTTCGAGGCGCAGCCGGCGGCGGCGCGCGCCGCCCTGGTGCCGGCCGACCGGCCCGTGGTGGTGATCGAGGCGGGCACCACGCGCGGCTGGCGCGGCCTCGCCGGGCCGAGCGGCCGGGTAATCGGCCTCGATCGCTTCGGCGAGTCGGCGCCCGAGAAGGATCTGTTGAAGCTGTTCGGCTTCACGGCCGCTGCGGTGGCCGAGGTGGTGCGCGAGACCGTGGGAGCGGCGGCATGAACCCGATCGTCATCGCGCCCTCGATCCTGTCGGCCGACTTCGCCAGGCTGGGCGCCGAGATCGCCGCGGTCGAGCAGGCCGGCGCCGACTGGATTCATTTCGACGTGATGGACAATCACTTCGTGCCGAACCTCACCTTCGGCCCGATGGTGCTGAAGGCGGTGCGGCCGCACACGCGGCTGCCGATCGACGTGCACCTGATGGTGCAGCCGGTCGACGCCTTGGTGGAGGGCTTCGCGGCCGCCGGTGCCGACCTGATCGCCGTGCATGTGGAGGCGTGCCCGCATCTCGATCGCACGCTTCAACTGATCCGGTCGAAGGGCAAGCAGACCGGCGTCGTCCTCAATCCGGCGACACCCGCGGCGGCGCTCGACTGCGTGCTATCCGAGGTCGATCTGGTGCTGCTGATGACGGTCAATCCCGGCTTCGCGGGGCAGAGCTTCATCGGCTCGGTGGTCGACAAGATCCGCACCGTGCGGCGGATGATCGACATGACCGGCCGTCCCATCCGGCTCGAAGTGGATGGCGGCATCACGCCGGCCACCATCGGTGCGGCGGCGGCGGCCGGCGCCGACACCTTCGTGGCCGGGAGCGCGGTGTTCGGGGGGAAGGATTACGCGGCGGCCATCACCGCATTGCGGGCCGGCGCCGCGGCAGCGATCACCGCCGCGGCGGCGCCGCAGCGCGAGGTCGCCTGAGCGGTGTTGGGGCCGAGCCGCCAGCCCGGGCCTCACGACAGCAGGAGATCGCAGTAGCGCTCACCCGTCCGGGTGCCGGCGATCACGTCCAAGAAGAGGAACTGGCCGGACGGGTTGATCTCCAGGAAGAAGATGCGGCCGTCCGGGTCCTCGCGCAGATCGACGGCGCCGCTGGCGAGCCCGAGCCGCCGGCGCAGGACGAGCAGCTTCTCGATCAACCCGGCCGGCAGTGTCGCCTGGACGAGCCCGTAGTCCTGATCGAGCCGCCAGTCGTAATGGGCCTTGGGATTGCGGATCGTCACCTCGGTGACGAAAGCGTCGTCGCCGATCAGCATCACCCGGTACTCGCGGCCGCGCGGGATATAGCGCTGGAAGATCACCGGCGCGAAGTCGAGCCGCCACAGGTCCGCCAGGTCCTCGGGCCGCAGCGGCCGCGTGTCGGTCATCATCAGATCGGTGCCGGAGAACGCCTTGTAGATGACCGCGTCGTGACGCTCCGCGAAGGCGCGGACCTCCTCGGCATCGTTGCCGATCAGCGTCGGCGGCACATCGAGCCCGATCGCGGCCGCGACGGCGAGCTGATAGGGCTTGTAGGCCGCGCGCTGCTCGGCCTCCGGATCGTTGTAGATCGGCCGTCCGGCCGCAGCCAGGAGGCCCCACAGCGCCTCGCGACACTCGCGCGCCGCAAAGCGGCGCTCCTCGGCGTTCCTGATCCGCGGATCGACGGCCGGATGAAGCGGGCGGCGCCACCAGATCGCGTGATAGTCGCCGAGCGGCCGGTCGCCGAGCCGGACATCGACCGCGCCGCTGCCGTCGTGGTCGGTCACCGCCAGCGAGGCGCGCAGCCGTCCGGGGAACAGCGCCGTGTCGACGATGTCGGCGTCGACGCCGCGCTTCTGGAGCAGACCCTGAATGGCGACGGCATGGAAGTCGTCGTCCTTGGACAGGATCAGCACACGTTTCCCGGCCGACGGGCCGGCAGCGGAACAGGACATGGGGACCGGCACCAGGACTGACTCGGACGCGGACGGGCGCGTGACCGATCAGATCGGGATGTCGATCACGCCGCCGGTGCCCGGATCGTCGTTCTTGATGTCGTCGGTCACCGTGATGGTCTTTCCGGCATCGGTGGTCTGATCGGTGGTGACGTCGATGCCGACGCCCTGGGGCGGCTTGGTCTGGGTCGACGAGAAGGTCGGCGAGGAGGCGAGCTGCTGGGAGCAGGTCGAGTCGGTTCCGGTTGCCGAGGCTCGCACCTTGTCGATGTCGAGGCCGTTGACGCGGGCCCATTCGACCTCGAGCATCGCCTTGAGCTCTGCGTCGACCGCATCGGCGGCGACCTCCTTGGCACGGCTGTCGCGGGTGGTGACGAAGAGTTGCAGGCCCTTGTCGTCGAAGGACTTGTCGGACGGCTTGTCGTCGGAGGTCATGGGCGTACTCCAGCAAATCACGAAAGCACGGACCGGATCGGTCCCGCCAGGCAAATGAAAGGTCGACGATGGGCGGTACCATCGCACGCTTTCAGCCGTTTTCAAGATCGGAACCAACCGGATGGCGATGGTGACGAGGGCGAACGAAGCCACTCCCGAGCCGCCCGCCAGCGGGGCCGGCGGCTGCGCCGCGTGATCGCCGGTAGGGCGGTGCGACACCGCCGCCTCCTCGTTGCGCTCGATCAAGGTGCTGTGTCGTTATTGGTCATATTAGAATGTGTTGGTCGGCGGCTTCGATCGAAGAGGAGAGGGCGCGTGGATGCCACGGTGATCATCGACCGGCTGGGCGAAGGGCCGGTGCTGACCCTCGGCGGCATCGCGGTCGGCGCGGCGTTCGGCTTCGCGGCCCAGCGCAGCCGCTTCTGCCTGCGGGCCGCGTCGATCGAGTTCTTCCATGGCCATGTCGGTCAGAAGGTCGCGGTCTGGCTGATGGCCTTCGCGACCGCCGTGGTGTGGACGCAAGCCTTCATCCTGCTCGATCTGCTCGACGTCTCCGAGGCCCGTCAGCTCGCCCAGCGCGGCAGCCTGTCGGGGGCGATCATCGGCGGCCTGATGTTCGGCGCCGGGATGATCATGACGCGCGGCTGCGCCAGCCGGCTGCTGGTGCTCTCCGCCACCGGAAACCTGCGGGCGCTGCTCTCCGGGCTGGTGATGGCGGTGGCGGCCCAGTCGGCCTATCGCGGCGCGCTGGCGCCGCTGCGCGAGACCATCACGGGTTGGTGGACGATCGATGGAGCCGGCGCCCGCGATCTCCTGGTGGTGCTCGGGGTCGGCCACGGTCACGCCCTCGCGATCGGCCTGGTATGGTGCGCCGCGGCGTATTTCTACGCGGTCCGGAGCCGGCTGCCGGCCGGCACCTGGTTCACGGCCTCCGGGGTGGGCGGCATGGTGGCGGTCGGCTGGCTGCTCACCTACGTGATCTCGCAGGCGAGCTTCGCGCCCACCCGCATCACCAGCATCACCTTCACGGGGCCGTCCGCCGACACCCTGATGTTCGTGCTCGACCAGTCGCGCATGGTGTGGAACTTCGACATCGGCCTGGTGCCGGGCGTGTTCCTCGGGTCGCTCGCCGCCGCGCTCATGTTCCGCGAGTTCCAGCTCCTCGGCTTCCGCGACGGCCACTCGATGCGGCGCTACATCGTCGGCGCGGTGCTGATGGGGTTCGGCGGCATGCTGGCGGGGGGCTGCGCGGTCGGCGCCGGGGTGTCGGGCGGCGCTATCTTCGCGCTCACCGCCTGGGTCACGCTCGCCTGCATCTGGGTCGCGGCCGGCGTCACCGACTGGCTGATGGACCGCGAGCCGGCGGTGCCGGCCGAAGTGGCCGCTGCCGCCGGGGCCTCGCCCGGGTCAGGCCGGGCCGGCTGACGCTCACGGCGTCACGTCGGCGGGAAGCTGCTCCAGGAGCCGGTCCAGGCGGCCCCAGAAGAAATCCTCGCCCGGATAGCCCTCGATCCGGCCGAGCTCGGCGCCGTCCAGCAGCAGCACGAAGGTCGGCGTGTAACGGACCGGCCGTGCGAGCCGCAGCCCGGCGGCCGGCACGTCGCGCTTCTCGATCTCGCGCAGGGGCGCCCGCCGCGCCTCCGGTGTCTTGTGATAGATCGTGCCGATCTTGAGGTCCCACTCGCGGCAATAGGGGCAGCCGGCCTCGCGCACATAGAGAAGCTGCACCCGCCCGCCTGCACCCGAGGCCGGCGCAGCCGCCGCCGCGCTGGCGCCCGTCACGACGGCACCTGTCGCGACCGCACCCCTCACGACGGCGCCGCACAGGACGGCGAGGACGGTTCGGCGGTGAGGCTGGTGCGTCATGCGGGGCGACTCATCGGGCGGGTCTCGTCGTCGTGCCGGACGCGACGACATGAATGCACGATTGGATATGTATGCAACCGTTTATGTTTGCAATCGTGGCGGCGGCTGCGCCACCATGGCGGCAGCCAATATAACATGTGGCTGCGGCGTGCCACCGCCGCTGCCGGGAGGAAATGCCGGATGACGCTCGATGTCGGGCTGGCGGCGGCCGCGCTGGCCGGGCTCCTGTCGTTCTTGAGCCCCTGCGTGCTGCCGCTGGTGCCGCCCTACCTGACCTGGCTGGCCGGCTCGTCGCTCGACGAGCTGACCGCCGACACGCCGTCGCGCGGGACGACGGCCCGCGCGCTGGTGCGGGCCGCCGCCTTCGTGGCCGGCTTCGGCACCGTGTTCGTGGCGCTCGGCGCCAGCGCGTCGCTCATCGGCAGCCTGCTGGTGGACCATCTGACGCTGCTGTCGCGAATAGCGGGCGTGATCATCGCGGTGCTCGGGCTGCACTTCGTCGGGCTCGTGCGCATCCCGCTGCTCTATCGCGAGGCGCGCTTCGGGCTCGGCGGCCGCTCGGTGAGCCTCGTCGGTGCCTATGTGCTGGGGCTTGCCTTCGCGTTCGGATGGACGCCCTGTGTCGGCCCGGTGCTGGCCTCCATCCTGCTGATCGCCGGGGCCGAGGATTCCGCCGGGCAGGGGGCCGCGCTGCTCGCCGCCTATGCGGCCGGCATCGGTGTGCCCTTCCTGCTCGCGGCGGTGTTCGTGCGGCCGTTTCTCGGCTTCCTGAGCCGCTTCCGTCGTCATCTCGGCACCATCGAGAAGGTGATCGGCGTATTGCTGATCGTCACCGGCGTGCTGATCTTCACCGGCTCGATGGCCGACATCGCCGGCTGGCTGCTCGACGCCGTTCCGGCGCTGGGGCGGATCGGATGAGCGAGCCGCCGCGGCCGCTGCCGTCACCCGAAGCGGAAGCGCAGGAGCTGCTCGAAGGCGCGCAGCTCGATGAGAAAGCGATGCAGCATGTCGCGGTCGGTGGTGGCGACCGCGTCGGGCAGGCGCGCGAGCGACGCGCGGCTGCCGTCGACCAGACGGCGGAAGTCGGGATCGGCCTTGATGTCGGCCGGCGCCTCGCCGTCGCACAACGCGAAGGCGGCGTCGGTCGCCGCCGCAGCCTTGACGATGTCGGCCCGCACCTCCGGCCGAGTGAGATCGGGTGCCTGGGTTCGGCTGGCATCGAGCACCGCATAGACGGCGGACAAGTCGCGCACGCAGTCGGCGAACACCCGGCGGCCGGCGGTGCGGCGGGCCTTGGCCATGTCGTCGGCGAGCCGCTCGGTCTCGTCGGCAGCCGCCGTGAGGTCACCGGCGTCGACGGCCGCGAGCGCCGCGCCGGCGCGTGCTCGCAGCGGCCCGTCGGGGAGTGCCTTGACCAGACGCTCCAGCGCCAGCGCGGCGAGCTCCGCATTGCCGGTGCGCAGATAGCCGGCCGCGAGTCGCCGATCCGCGAGCACCGTCGCGTCGGTGGCATCCGTGCGGGTCTGCGCCGGAAGCGGCGCTGCTGCGAGCACGAGCGCCGCGGCGACCAGCATCACGCCGCCCAGCATCGCCGTGCTGCGTCGCGCCTTGCGGGCTCCGTGCGCCCGGCCCAGAGCGGAAACCGATCCAACAGGATCGGCCCCCGCTCTGGAAGTCCTTGTTTGATCGCATTTTCGACGGCGAACCGGATTCCACTTCGCCGGAAAATGCTCTAGGTCTCCTGAAAACACCATGAGGGAAACGTCCATGCTGTCACGTCGCAAGCTGATCACCGCGGCGGTTGCGGCCTCGCTGCCCCCGGCCGCGATGGCCGTCTCGGGTGTCACACGCGCCGAAGGGCTGAAGCTCGGCGAGGACGGACTGCCGCATGTCGAGTGGTTCCTCCAGAGCCTGCTCGAACTCGCCGACGACGTCTCGCTGGCGGCCCAGAACGGCAAGCGCCTGGCCGTGATGTGGGAGCTGCGCGGTTGCCCCTATTGCCACGAAACCCACGTCAAGAACCTCGGCGATCCGACGATCGCATCTTACATCCGCGAGCGATTCGAGGTGGTGCAGCTCAATGTCGCCGGCGACCGCACGGTGGTCGACTTCGATGGCGAAAAGCTGACCGAGCGGCGGCTTGCCGAGAAGTACGGCGTGCGCTTCACCCCGACGTTCCAGTTCTTCGGCGAGGACGCCGAGGCGATGAAGGCCAAGAAGCCGCGCGACCGCGAGGTGGCGCGGGCGCAGGGCTATCTGGAGCCGAAGCACTTCGTCGCCCTGTTCCGTTTCGTCGCCGAGAAGGCGTACGAGAAGGGCACGCTGCGCGACTATCTGCGCGCCCAGGGAGCGTGAGCGGCGCGCTCCGCGCCGATCGTAGCCCGGACGGAGCGCAGCGACGTCCGGGGGCGTTCGTGCGGATTATCGCGAAGGCCCCCGGGGTCTCGCGGGCTCGACCCCGGACTACGAGGTGGCGTTACGCCAGGTTGGCGTGGCGCGCCGTCTTATTTGTTCACGGGTTATTTGTTCACGGGTGAGGCCGGGTCGAGCAGGAACGCCACCGCGTCCTTGATCTGCTCAACCGTGAGGAACTTGTTGTGCCCGAAGCGCGGCATGTTCGAGCAGGCGAACACCGCCTGGGCATTGTAGACGCGCTCGTAGACCTCCTTCTGAGCCTCCGGCGTGTTGCCCTTGATCTTGCCGTAGCCGGTGAGGCTGGGACCGAGGGTGCCGTAGCTGATCTCGGCCGGGGCGAGCTGGTGGCAGGCGTAGCAGTTGCCGCCATTGGGGAGCTTGGGATTGTCGCCCATGCGGCCGCCGAAGCCTGACAGTGCCAGCTTCTCACCCGCCTTCCAGTCGCCCATCAGCTTGCCATCGGCCGGAAAGGCCACGTTCTTCTTCTCGCGAGCCAGAATGGCATCGGCGACGGCCGGCGGCGGGCTGTTGCGATACTGAGAACAAAGCTGCATCGTCTCGTCCTGGACGACGCGCGCCTGCATGTCGGGTGGCAGGTTCTTCCATGCCGCCGCGACGGCCTGCTCCAGCCGCTCGCGGCTGATGCCGGGCGCCACCTCGGCGCGTGCGTCGGTCTTCGGCTCGCTGGTCTTCGGCTCGGTGGCGCCCAGCGGCGCCGACAGCAGCAGGGAGGCGGCAGTCGCCGCGCACAGAATCCGGAGCATCGGGGGTCCTCAGCGCTTGATGGAAGGCACTTCGATGGCGCCGCCCTCGGCCTTCTTGGTCAGGTAGGCGGCGAGCGCCACGGTGACCTCGGAGGCGTAGCCGACGTCCGGCATGCGCATCTGCCAGTAGCAATCCCAGATCCGGTGCTGCATGGTGCGCAGCGACGCCTGCGATACCCGGTATGTCGGCCACGACCCCATGGTCGCCTGGGCGGCCTTGGCGGTGTCGAAGAACGGCAGGTTCTGGAGGCGGATGCGCTGGCCCTCCTGGCCGTGGCAGGTCTGGCACGAGAAGTCGTTGAGGCTGGAGCGCCGGTAGAACAGCGCCTCGCCGAGCGCCACCGCCTCGCGCTCCTTGGGATGCTCCATCTTGGCGGCGTACTTGAAGCCGTTCGACTTGTTGGCGACGAACGCCACCAGCGCCTCGATCTCGGTCGCCGGGTTGCCGCCCGAGGAGGCGAACGGCTTCTTGCGCAGCGCCGTGGTGTCGAGCCCCTGGATGGTTTCCATGCACCACAGGAGCCGCGATTCGGCGTCCATCACCCGGCCGGCGTCGGCGAACCAGCGCGGCATCTCCGCATAGGCGCCGTCGAGCTTGCCGGGTCCCTTGCCGAGATCGCAGGTCTCCAGCGTCGCGTTCTTCGGCCCGCGCGCCGTCGTCCACAGCGCCTCGCCGCTGTCGACCGCCAGATAGCCGGGATTCGACATCGGGTCCGAGATCATCGCCCGGTACTTCTCGAGCAGCTTGTCGGCGTCCTCGTCGCCGGCGGGCTGTGCGCCGGCGGAGGGCGCCGCGGCGGGCTGTGCCACGGCGCTCGTCAACGCTGCGCTCACGAGCGACGAGATCGTCATCGACGCCGCCGTCGTCACGGCGAGCGCCAGCGCCTTCCATCCTGGGATCATGTTTCCTCCGACCGAGCAATCGCGCGGCTGCCGGCTCGTGCCGGTCTTGACGCTGACGACCACCTTCGACCAGCTTATATTCTCGAAGGCGAATGAAAAGCAATTTTCTGTTTCGGAGCGCCGAACAGGATGTTTTGGTCGCGTTCTGCTGCATCGCAGCAAGAAACGCACTGTTCTTCGCCCATTCGCCTATTGCGTCGAAGGCGCGGACTCGCTACTGATTTTCAAAATAATGAATGTATGTGGAGGACGCTCGCGGGGGTACGCTCCCCTCTTTGCCGGATCATTCTCGAACAGCCCAAGCGCGGCGGTTGTTTCGTACCGCCGTCCAGGAGGAGAGGTTTCTGATGACGATGACTGTGAGCCGACGCGAGGCGCTCGCGCTCTCCGCCGGAGCGGTGGCGGTTCTGGCCTTCGGCAGCGCCCGGCCGGCCTTCGCCAAGAACGACTCGGACGATCTGATCAAGGCGTTCACCGGCGGCAAGACGCCGACCAAGGGCAAGGTCCGGCTCGATCTGCCCGACATCGCCGAGAACGGCAACACCGTGCCGCTCGCCTTCTCGGTGGAGAGCCCGATGACGGACGCCTCGCACGTCACCGACGTGCTGATCGTCGCCGACGGGAATCCGCGGGCGGGCGTCGCCACCTTCCACTTCTCGCCGCGCTCCGGTGTCGCCGAGGCGGCCACCCGCATCCGTCTCGCCGAGACCCAGAACGTGATCGCCGTCGCCAAGATGAACGACGGCTCGCTGTTCATGGACACGCGGCAGGTGAAGGTCACCATCGGCGGCTGCGGCGGCTGATCCGGACCCGACAGACGAATCCTCAGGAGAATCCCATGTCGACTCCCGCGCCGCGGCCGCGCATCCGTCTCGACAAGAAGGACGCCAAGAAGGGCGACCTCGTCGAGGTCAAGGCGCTCGTCTCCCACATCATGGAGTCGGGTCAGCGCAAGGATAAGGACGGCAACCTCATTCCGCGCAAGATCATCAACAAGTTCACCTGCGAGGTGAACGGTAAGGTGGTCTTCGCCTGCGATCTGGAGCCCGCCGTCTCGGCCAATCCCTACATGCAGTTCAAGTTCCGGGCCGAGGAGAGCGGCAAGGTCGTTCTCACCTGGATCGACGACGACGGCAGCAAGATCGTCGGCGAGGACCAGATCACGGTGAGCTGACGGCGCGCCCGCCTCACCGGGTCTATTCGACAATCAGAACACGCGACGCCGGGGGGCTGCCTCCGGCGAAGGAGGACGCGCGCCCATGCCGACGGGACGAAACGCGACGCGACGAGATCTGCTGCAATTCGGAGCGGCCACGGCTGCTGCGCTCGCCGCTGCCGGCCTCGATCCGGGCGGCTGGACGCGGGCCTTCGCCCAGCAGCGGGTGAGCGAGGCGGACCTGCTGGCGTTCCAGCCGGTCGGCAATGTCACGCTGGTGCATGTCACCGACATTCATGCGCAGCTCATGCCGGTGTGGTTCCGTGAGCCGACCGTCAATCTCGGGGTGGGCGAGGCGAAGGGTGTGCCGCCTCACGTCACCGGCAAGGCACTGCTCGAATCCTACAAGATTCCCGCCGGCAGCCCACTCGCCTATGCGCTCGCCGATGTCGACTTCGAGGCGCTGGCCAAGACCTACGGGCGTGTCGGCGGGCTCGATCGCGTCGCCACCATCGTGCAGGCGATCCGCGCCGAGCGGGGCGACCGCGTCGTGCTGCTCGACGGCGGCGACACCTGGCAGAACTCGTGGACGTCGCTCGCCACCAAGGGCCAGGACATGGTCGACTGCATGGCGCTGCTGAAGCCGGACGCCATGACGGCCCACTGGGAGTTCACGCTCGGCGAGGCGCGCGTCAAGGAGATCGTCGACAGCCTCGGCTTCCCGTTCCTGTGCCAGAACGTGCGCGAGAGCGAGTTCCAGGACGAGGTGTTCAAGGGCTCGACGGTGGTCGAGCGCGGCGGCGTCAAGATCGGCATCGTCGGGCAGGCGCTGCCCTACACGCCGATCGCCAACCCGCGCTGGATGATTCCGAACTGGTCGTTCGGCATCCGCGAGAAGGAGCTGCAAGCCGAGGTCGACAAGCTGCGGGCCGGCGGCGCCCAGCTCGTCGTGCTCTTGTCGCACAACGGCTTCGACGTCGACCGTAAGCTCGCCGGACGGGTGAGCGGCCTCGACGTGATTCTCACCGGCCACACCCACGATGCGCTGCCGGAGCCGCTGAAGATCGGCAAGACGCTGCTGGTCGCGTCCGGCAGCCACGGCAAGTTCGTGTCGCGCCTCGACCTCGACGTGCGGGACGGGACCGTGCGGGACTTCCGCTACCGGCTGATCCCGGTGCTCGCCGACGTGATCAAGCCCGACGCCGCGATGGCGGCGACCATCGCCAGGCACCGCGCGCCGCACGCCAAGATGCTGGCCGAGGAGGTCGGTCGCACCGAGACGACGCTCTATCGCCGCGGCAACTTCAACGGCACCCTCGACGATGTCATCTGCGAGGCGCTGATCGCCGAGCGCGACGCCGAGATCGCGCTGTCGCCGGGCTTCCGCTGGGGTCCGTCGCTGCTGCCGGGGCAGGCGATCACCCGCGAGGACGTCTACAACGCGACCGCGATGACCTATCCGGCGGCCTACCGCATGGCCATGACGGGCGCGCGCCTCAAGGAGATCCTGGAGGACGTCGCCGACAACATCTTCAATCCCGACCCCTATCTCCAGCAAGGGGGTGACATGGTGCGGGTCGGTGGCCTCGCCTACACGATCGACGTCGGCAAGCCGATCGGCAGCCGTATCGGCGATCTCACGCTCACCCGCACGGGCCAGCCGCTGGCGGCCGACAAGGACTACACCGTGGCCGGCTGGGCGAGCGTCAACGAGGGCACCGAAGGGCCGGCGATCTGGGACGTCGTGTTCGCGCATCTGGGCCGCAAGAAGACCGTGGCGCCGACCGGCGCCTCCACCGTGAAGATCGTAGGGGCCTGAGACTCCGGTACCTCGAGGCACGGCGCTGCGCTCTCTCTCCGCGTGCGGGGAGAGGGTCGGGGTGAGGGGGCGTATCCCCAAAGCAGTGACTCGCGGGGAGGGGGGGGGGGGGGGGGGGGGGGGGGGGGGGGGGGGGGGGGGGGGGGGGGNATCCCCAAAGCAGTGACTCGCGGGGACGCCCCCTCACCGGGACTGCGCGCCTCCGGCGCGAACCCCGACCTCTCCCCGCACGCGGGGAGAGGTGAGACCAGCGTCTCGTACAAATGCATACTGGAGACCGGAGAGCGGGAATGCTGAAAAAGAACGGAGATCGCGACGCCGGACTATCACGGCGCTCGCTCCTCGGCAGCGGGCTGGCGCTCGGCGGCGCCGCGGTGGCCGGGGCGACCGGCGCGACCGAGGTGGCGCGGGCGGCCGAAGGTGGGAACCCGGCGAACTTGCCGCCCAACGTGGCGGACTGGTCGAAGGTGCTGGGCGACGGCGTCGCGGTGCGGCCCTACGGCAAGCCGTCGAAGCACGAGGCGCATGTGGTCCGCCGCGACGTCGAATGGCTCACCGCCTCGCGCGAGAGCTCGGTGTCGTTCACGCCGCTGCACGAGCTGGATGGCATCATCACGCCGAACGGCCTGTGTTTCGAGCGTCACCACTCCGGCATCGCCGAGCTCGATCCCAACGACTATCGGCTGATGCTGCATGGGCTCGTCGACAAGCCGCTGATGTTCACGCTCCAGGACCTGGAGCGGCTGCCGCGCACCAACCGCATCTATTTCGCCGAATGCGCCGCCAACTCCGGCATGGAGTGGCGCGGCGCCCAGATGAACGCCTGTCAGTTCACCCACGGCATGATCCACAACGTCATGTACACGGGCGTGCCGCTGAAGGTGCTGCTGGACGAGGCGGGCCTCAAGCCCAACGCCAAGTGGCTGCTGCTGGAGGGCGCCGACTCGGCCGCGATGACGCGCTCGCTGCCGCTCCAGAAGGCGCTCGACGACTGCCTGATCGCGTTCCGCATGAACGGCGAGCGTCTGCGTCCCGAGAACGGCTATCCGGTCCGCATCTGCGTGCCCGGCTGGGAGGCCAACATGTGGGTCAAGTGGCTGCGCCGCATCGAGATCGGCGATCAGCCCTGGCACCACCGCGAGGAGACGTCGAAGTACACCGACCTCCTGGAGAACGGCAAGGCGCGCCGCTTCACCTATGTGATGGACGCCAAGTCGGTGATCACCAATCCGAGCCCGCAGGCGCCGCTCCGCCACAAGAAGGGCTTCACGATCCTGTCCGGCCTCGCCTGGTCGGGCCGTGGCAAGGTCGCCCGCGTGGACGTGTCGCTCGATGGCGGGCGCAACTGGCGCACCGCGCGCATCGACGGGCCGGTGCTCGACAAGTCGCTGGTGCGCTTCTACGCCGAATTCGACTGGGACGGCCGGGAGCTGTTCCTCCAGTCCCGCGCCATGGACGAGACCGGCTACGTGCAGCCGACCAAGAGCGAGCTGCGCAAGGTGCGCGGCGTCAACTCCGTCTACCACAACAACGGCATCCAGACCTGGCGCGTGTCGCCCGAGGGCGAGGTGGAAAATGTCGAGATTTCGTGAGCTGGCCGTCCTGCTGGCCGTCGCCCTGATCGGTGGCGGATCGCTGGCCGTGGTGACGATCGCCTCGGCGCAGAGCGGCAAGCCGCCGGCCAAGGAGGCGCCCGGCAAGCCGGCCGCCAAGGAGACAACCGCGAGCCCGGCCGCCGCACCGGCCGCCACCAAGGTGAAGTACGGCATCGGCCGCGAGGCCAAGCCGGAGGAGATCGCCGGCTGGGACATCGACGTGCGGCCGGACGGGCAGGGGCTGCCGCCCGGCAAGGGCACGGCCCGCAAGGGTGAGGCGCTGTTCGTCGAGCAGTGCGCCTCCTGTCACGGCGAATTCGGCGAGAGTGCCGGCCGCTGGCCGGTGCTCGCCGGCGGCGCCGGCACGCTGGCCAGCCACGACCCGGTCAAGACCATCGGCTCCTACTGGCCGTATGCCTCCACCGTGATCGACTACGTGCGGCGCGCCATGCCGTTCGGCAACGCACAATCGTTGTCGGGCGACGACCTCTATGCGATCGTCGCCTACGTGCTCTATCTGAACGACGTGATCACGGATCAGGATCTGGAGCTGTCGGACAAGACCTTTCCGACCGTCAGGCTCTCCAACGAGGCGAACTTCTTCGATGACGACCGCGAGGTGTCCGAGAAGAGCTTCTGGAAGAAGGACCCGTGCATGACGAACTGCGCGGCCGGAACCCCGACGGTGCTCGGGCGGGCCCGATCCATCGACGTCACTCCCGAGGACGGCAAGGGACCCCGGGTCGAATGACGCGGCTCGCCTTCTCCGCCCGCGTGGTCACCGCCCCCGTGGCTGCCGCCTCCGGGTCCGTCGTGCTCGCCGCCGTCACGGCCGTCGCCGTGATCGCGGCGGCGGCGAGCCCGGTGGCGGTGGTGGCGGCGGACCGCGCCGCCGGGGCGGTGAAAGGCGATCGCGAGCTCGGCCAGTATCTGTCGTCGGAATGCGTGACCTGCCATCAGATCAGCGGGCGTTACGACGGCATCCCGCCAATCGTCGGCTGGCCGGAGGAGAGCTTCGTCGAGATCCTGAGCGAGTATCGCGACAAGAAGCGTGAGAACCAGGTGATGCGCAGCATCGCGGTGAAGTTCTCGGACGAGGAGATCGCGGCGCTGGCGGCCTATTTCGGCAGCCTCAAGCCGCGCACCGACTGAGGCGTCGCGCCGCCGCCGGTCCGAGCGCCCGCGCCGGATCGGGGTCGGTGGCGGTGTGGTGCCTCGTATTCGGTGGCGTCGTCGTGTCGCGGTCGAGGCCGTGACATTCGGGGAGGGGGGACCTCCCGATTTGGTCCGGGGCCGCGCGAAACGAGTGGTTCGGCCTTGGGCGATGGTTATGATGATCAATGCAGAGTTCGATCACCGATAGCGGATCACAGAGACGACGGACCCGTGATGTCCCGACCGTTCGGGCGATGGCGCGGTCCGCAGCGCGTCCAGGGAGGACCTCATGATTGCCGTCACCCGTCGTGTTTTCTCCGTCGCGTCGCTCGCCGGCGTCGCTGCCGTCGCGTTTCCGGCGGTGCTGCGCGGCCAGGCCAAGCCGCGCCTCGTGGTCATCGGCGGCGGCCCGGCCGGCGCCACCGTGGCCAAGTACGTCGCGAAGGATTCCAACGGCGCCATCGACGTGACGCTGGTGGAGCCGCTCGCCAAGTTCGTCACCTGCTTCCACTCGAACCTTTATCTCGGTGATTTCCGAAGCTGGGACTCGATCGCCCACGACTACAAGCTCGATGCCTATGGCGTGAAGCATGTGCGCCAGGCCGCGAGCGCCATCGATCGTGACAAGAAGCAGGTGCGGCTCGCCGACGGATCGACCCTGGACTACGATCGGCTGGTGGTGGCGCCCGGCATCGATCTCGCATTCGACTCGGTGCCGGGGTGGTCCGAGGAGGCGGCCGAGGTGATGCCGCACGCCTGGAAGCCGGGGCCGCAGACGCAGCTTCTCAAGACGCGGCTCGACGCGCTCCAGGACGGCGCGACCATCGTGATGGTGGCGCCGCCGAATCCCTATCGCTGCCCGCCCGGTCCCTACGAGCGGGTGTCCTGCATGGCGGCCGTCCTCAAGAAGAAGGGCCACAGCAAGTCGCGCATCGTGGTGGTCGATCCCAAGGACCGCTTCTCCAAGATGGCGCTGTTCCAGGAGGGCTGGCAGGCGCACTATCCGGGCATGGTCGAGTGGATGGACCCGAAGATGCACGGCGGCCTGAAGAGCGTCGATCCCAAGACCGGCACCGTCGTCACCGACCTCGAGACCATCAAGGCCGATCTCGTCAACGTCATCCCCAAGCAGATGGCCGGCAAGATCGCCCGCGACGCGGGGCTCGCCAACGGCACCGGCTATTGCCCGATCGATCCCGCCACCATGAAGTCGGCGCAGGACCCCAACATCTTCGTGCTCGGTGACGCGGCGATCGCGGGCGCCATGCCGAAGTCGGCATTCTCGGCCAACAGCCAGGCCAAGGTGGTGGCGCTGGCGGTGCGTGGCGAGCTCACCGGCTCCCGCGTCTTCCCGGCCCGCTACGCCAACACCTGCTGGTCGGTCATCGCGGTCGACGACACCGTCAAGATCGGCGGCCGCTACGAGCCCAAGGACGGGGCCATCGCCGAGGTCGAGGGCTTCGTCTCCAAGACCGGCGAGGACAAGGACGTGCGGCGCCAGACCAGCGAGGAGAACATGGGCTGGTACAAGGGCATCGTGGCGGACATCTTTGCCTGACACGAGGCGCGATCGTGATGCGCGGCACGGCTCGCGCATCCATCATCGAAGCGAAGCAGTCGTGCGTTCAGATGTGTCGCCGGGCACCCGCCCGGCGACGATGCCGGACCGGGGAACACGTCGTGACGCGAAGCACCTCCGAAGCGGACGACGCCGTGCGTGACGCGATCGATCGGCGCGACGTCCTGCGCGGTCTGGCCGGCGCTCTCGCCGGCACCGCCGTCACGGTGTCCACCTCGCCGGGGCCCGCGCACGCATCCTCGGCGCTCGCCAGTCCGGCGCTGGCTCAGGTGCGGCCGCGCGTCGTGGTGGTCGGCGGCGGCGCGGGCGGCGCCACCGCGGCCAAGTATCTGGTCGCCGGCGGCGCCGATCTCGACGTCACGCTGATCGAGGCCAACCGCACCTACGTCACTCCGTTCACCTCGAACCTGTTCCTCGGCGGCCTCAAGCCGTTCGAGCAGCTCGAATACGGCTACGACAATCTCGCCGGCCGCGGTGTCCGGCTGGTGTTCGAGCGGGTGACCGAGATCGAGCGCTCCGCCCGCATGGTGCGGCTCGCTGACGGATCGCGCATCCCGTACGACCGGCTGATCCTGTCGCCCGGCATCGACTTCCGCTGGACCGCGCTGCCCGGCTGGTCGGAAGCGGCGGCCGAGACCATGCCGCATGCCTGGACGGGCGGCGCCCAGTTCCGGCTCCTGAAGCGCCAGCTCGACGCGGTGCCGGATGGCGGCCTGATCGTCGTCGTGGCGCCGCCGGCGCCCTATCGCTGCCCGCCGGCGCCCTACGAGCGCGCCTCCATGATGGCGCTGGCGCTGAAGCGGCGCGGCGTGCAGGGCGCCCGCATCGTCATCCTCGACGCCAAGGATCACTTCGCCATGCAGCCGCTGTTCGAGGACGGATGGGCGCGGCACTACCCCGGCGTGATCGAGTGGCAGGACCCGCAGATGCACGGCGGCATCAAGGCGATCGATTCCAAGGCCATGACGGTGACGACCGACCTCGAGACCCACAAGGCGGCGCTCGTCAACGTCATCCCGCCGCAGGTCGCCGGCCGCCTCGGCCGCGACGCCGGCCTCACCGACGAGACCGGGTGGTGCCCGGTCGATGCCGGCACCATGGCGTCACGGATCGATCCGAACATCCACGTCATCGGCGACGCGGCGATCGGCGGCGACTTCCCGAAGTCGGGCTTCGCGGCCAACAACGAGGCCAAGAACACCGCGATGATCGTCCGCCACGACCTGGTCGGCGGGCGGCTGCTGCCGGTGCGCTTCACCAATCACTGCTGGAGCACCATCGCGCCCGACGACGCCATCAAGAACGGTGCCCGCTACGAGCCGCGCGACGGCAAGATCGTCATGCTCGATCCCTACACGTCGCAGCGCGACGAGACGCCGGAGCTGCGTGAGAAGCAGGCCCGCGAGGCGGTCGGCTGGTATCGCGGCATGACCACCGACATCTTCGGCTGAACGGTGCGCCGCGTCAGCGACGAGCGCGTCAGCGCCTGAACACCACCGTCTTGCTGCCGTTGGGGATCACCCGGTGCTCGACGTGGAACTGCACCGCGCGGGCCAGCACCACGCTCTCGATGTCGCGGCCGATGCTGACGAAGTCCTCGGGCGTGAAGGTGTGGTCGATGCGCTCGACGCCCTGCTCGATGATCGGGCCTTCGTCGAGGTCGGCGGTCACGTAGTGGGCGGTGGCGCCGATGATCTTCACGCCGCGCGCATGCGCCTGGTGATAGGGGCGGGCGCCCTTGAAGCTCGGCAGGAACGAGTGGTGGATGTTGATGCAGCGCCACGACAGCGCCTTGCACATGTGGTCCGACAGCACCTGCATGTAGCGGGCCAGCACCACGAGGTCGATGCGCAGGCGCTCGACCATCTCCAGCACGGCGGCCTCCTGCTCGGCCTTGGTGTCCTTGGTGACCGGCAGGAAGTGATACGGGATGCCGTGCCACTCGACCACGCGGGCGAGGTCGGGATGGTTCGACACCACGGCCGGGATGTCGATAGGCAGGCTGCCGGTGCGATAGCGGTACAAGAGATCGTTCAGGCAGTGGTCGAACTTCGACACCATGATCAGCACGCGCGGCTTCACGGCGGTGTCGTGGAAGCGGTAGCGCATGCCGAACCGGTGGGCGATGTCGCGGAAGCCCGCCTCGATCTCGGCGATGGAGGGCTGGCCGGGGGTGGTGCGGAACACGGTGCGCTGGAAGAAGCCGCCGGTCTCGGGGTCGCCGAAATTCGCCGATTCGGTGATGAAGATGCCGAGCCCGGAGAGATAGCCGGTCACCGCGGCGACGATCCCGGTGGTGTCGGCGCAAGAGAGCGACAGGACGTAGGTGTTGGTGGTCATGGGAGAGGCTGGTCCGGAAAGGGCGGCGCGGGACGTCTCGGCGGCCGAGGGCACCCGCCGCGGCGGGCGCCGAGAGGTAGCGAAATCCACGGGCCGTGGCCAGCGAAACGGGCGGGGGCGGGCGGTTGCGAGGTGATGGGCGACCGTACCGACGCGGGCGTGGTGCAGACGCGGGCGTGGTGCCGGGTGAGGGATTCGAACCCCCGACCCCCTGATTACAAATCAGGTGCTCTACCGGCTGAGCTAACCCGGCGACGGCGCCATCGGCGCAACCTGCTCTATATCAAACGGCCGGCGCCGACGCCACGCCGTGGGCGAGGTGGCGCGCCCCTGTGCGCTTGACCCGCCGCTGGCCGCAAAGCTATATCGATGACGATACAGCAAGGCAGGCGCTCGGGCGTCGCCGTGGCCCGCCGCATCGCCTGCCCGGTGGCCGGCCGGCGCCCCTGCGACAATGGAGAAGGCCCCATGATCCACTCCGCCCTTCGCGCCCTGGCGGTCACCCTCACGGCGGCCGCGCTCGCCATCCCGGCGATGGCGCAGCCGGCGCCCGCCCCGGCGTCAGGCGCGCCCGGAGCCCCGGCCGGCGAGGCCGCGCCCGTCACCGTGTTCGCCGCCGCCTCGCTCCAGAACGCGCTGTCCGACATCGCCAAGAGCTTCACGGCACAGACCACCGTGCCGGTGCGCTTCTCGTTCGCGGCGTCCTCGACGCTCGCCCGCCAGATGGAGCAGGGGGCGCCGGCCGAGCTGTTCGTCTCCGCCGATCTCGACTGGATGGACTGGGCCGAGGCCCGCAAGCTGATCGACCCGGCGACCCGGGTGAACCTCTTGGGCAACCGGCTGGTGCTGGTCGCCCCTGCCGACACCAAGGTCGCCACGGTGCCGCTCACCGCGGAGGGCCTGCGAGCCGCGCTCGGCGACGGGCGGCTCGCCACCGGGGCGGTCGCCTCGGTGCCGGTCGGCAAGTACGCCAAGACGGCGCTGGAGAAGCTCGGCCTGTGGGCCGAGACCGAGCCGCGGCTCGCCCAGGCCGAGAGCGTGCGGGCCGCCCTGGTGCTGGTGGCGCGCGGCGAGGCGGCGCTCGGCATCGTCTACGAGACCGACGCCAAGGTGGAGCCGCGCGTCAAGGTGGTGGCGACCTTCCCGGCCGATTCGCATCCGCCGATCGTCTACCCGTTCGCCGTCACGGCCGCCGCCAAGGGTGACGGTGCGGCCCGTTTCCTGGCCTACCTGAAGCAGCCGGCCGCCCGGGCCGTGTTCGAGGCGCAGGGCTTCACGGTGCTCACCCCGGCGGGCGGTCTCTGAGGCGCCCGCGCGAGATGCCGCCGCCGGCCCCTTCCGCCGGCGGGCGGGACTTGCTTTAAGTCGGTCCGGCCGATCCGCCGGCGATGTCGTGCGTGGCTTGCCCCTGGGACCGCCCCCGCGGCCCGGCCCGCACGGACCCGCCGGAGTGACGACTTGCCGGAGTGACGATGGCCCGCCAGACCGACTTCTCACCCCGGGTGCCCGTGACGGCGCTCGGTCAGCCGTATCCGCCGGGTCGCTCGGCCCGGCTTGCGCTTCTCGCCATCCTCGCGGTCGGTGCCGCGGCCGGCCTGGTGTTCGGTCTGGTCCCGCAGCTCGATCTCGCCATCACCGCCCTGGTCTACGACCCCGCCCGTCGCGTCTGGCCCTATGCCTACGATCCGACCTTGCAGACGGTGCGTGACGTCAACGACATGATCGTGCGCCTGGTGGCGATCGCGGCCGGCGTGGTCCTGATCGTCCGCCTCGCGGCGCCGCGTATCGCTGCGCTGCGGCTGCCCGCGGCACTGTCGCTGCGCGCCGCCCTGTTCGTGCTGACGACGCTCGCGGTGGCGCCCGGCCTCATCGTCAACGGCATCCTCAAGCCGCATGGCGGCCGGCCGCGCCCCATCGAGGTCACGCCGTTCGGCGGCACCCTCGATTTCGTGCCGTGGTGGAGCCCGTTCGGAGGCTGCGATTCGAACTGCTCGTTCGCGTCGGGGGAGATGTCGAGCGCCACCTGGCTGCTCGCCGCCGCCCTGCTGCTGCCGGCGTCGCTGCGTCCGCTCGGCATCGCGGTCGTGCTCGCCTGGGCCGTGGTGGTCGGCGGCGTGCGCATCGCCATGGGCGGCCACTTCGCCTCCGACGTGCTGTTGTCCGGCGTGCTGACCGCGCTGACCGTGTGGGTTCTCTACGTTGTCGTGATGCGGCCCGGCCAGCCGACGCCGCTCACAGGTCCGGACAGTTCGCCAGCGGGCCGAGGGGATCGCGTGGCCCGTTCAGCCTGAAGGCGCGGAAGCCGCGCGGCCCGCCGGTGCCCTGGCCGGTGGCGACCAGCCCGAGCGGCTCGACCCGCTCGACATGCGCCGCGATGCGCCGCGGGTCGGGGCAGACGGTCACCAGCAGCACCGGGCCGAGCGTCTGCGCCGTGTAGGGGCTGCCGAGGTCGAAGGACGGGATCTCCTCGGTGCGCCACGACAGCACCGGGATGCCGGTGTCGCGCAGATAGTAGAGCAGGGCGCCGAGCTCGCCGCGCGAATCGCTGACGATGGCGCGCGCGCCGGCGGCCCGGGCGGTGGCGGCGGCCTTCTCGGCGAAGTCGCGCCAACCGAGCGTGCGGGCATAGGGGTTGGGGTTGCGCAGGCCCGGCACCGCCACCCGGTCCGCAATGGTGTCGCCGATCAGGAGCCCGGCCTGCGCCACCACGCCGATCACCAGGCTGGCGGCGATCCAGCCGCGGGCGCGCTCCCGCACCAAGGTCGCAGCGGCCACCACCACGCCCGACACGAAGGCGACCGCGGCCCAGTTGGCGTGCGCCTTGGCGGTGAACGCGAACGCCGTGATCACCGCGATCGGCACCAGGCAGAAGCCGATCATCACCCGGTCCATCTCGCCCAGGCGCCCGCGCAGGAGCCGCACCGTGACGACGATCATCACGGCGAAGATCACCGGCCCGAACACGCCGAACTGCGCCGCCAGGAACTCCAGTGCCCGCAGCGCGCTCCACTGCGTCTCCTCGCCGGTCACCAGGCTGCCGGTGTGCTTGAAGGTGATGAAGCCGGTCGAGGCGTTCCAGGCGATATTGGGCGACACCACCACGGCGGCGATCAGGAGCGCCACCCACAGATGCGGGCCGCGCAGCAGCGCCCGCGCCCGCGGGCTCGCCACGGCGGCGATCACCACGCCCGGCACGAAGAACACCATGGCGTATTTGGCGAGCAGCCCGAGCCCGGCGGCGACGCCGAGCAGGATCGCGTGGCGCCAGCGCGGCGCCTCCAGCAGCTTGACGAAGCCATAGAGCGCGACGGCCCAGCAGAACAGCAGCGGCACGTCGGTCGAGATGATGCGCGACGAGAAGGCGGCGCCGGTGGTCAGCGCCGTCATCAGGGCGGCCCAGAAGCCGACTCGCTCCTCATAGGCGGCGCGGCCGATGGCGTACACCACGAGGCTGGTGCCGAAGTAGAACACCGGCGAGGCGGCGCGCACGCACCATTCGGCACTGCCGCAGACCCGCTCGGCCCCGAAGATGATCCAGGCGAGGAGCGGCGGCTTCGAGTAGTAGCCGAAGGCGAGGTTCTGGGCCCACGACCAGTACTGCGCCTCGTCGTAGAAGAGATCGACGATCGACAGCCGCAGCCCGATCAGCCGCAGGGCCGTCAGCGCCGCCAGGATCGCCAGGAGGAGCGGCAGCCGGGTCAGCGGCTTGCGCTCCGGCCTGGGGGGCGCCACGGCGGCGAGCGGGGTCTTCAAGGCGAACGTGTCGGGCATGCGGCGGCCAATGGCTCCAGGGCCGCCCCGTCTAGCAGCCGCACCGAGGCTATTCAATGAAGGGGAGGGCGCCGCTGGGGCGAGCGGCGGCCTGCCTCACCCCCGCCGCGAGCTGTCGACCCCGGAGCCGGTGGCGATGTCGATGTCCTTGGTCTCGCGCAGGAAGACGGTGCCGATCACCAGCGTCGTCAGGGCGACGCCGATCGGGTACCAGAGGCCCGCATAGATGTCGCCGGTCGCCGCCACGATGGCGGTGGTCAGCAACGGCAGCATGCCGCCGAACCAGCCGTTGCCGATGTGATAGGGCAGCGACATCGAGGTGTAGCGGATGCGGGTGGGGAACAGCTCCACCAGGAACGCCGCCATCGGGCCGTACACCATGGTGACGTAGAGCACCATCACCAGCAGCACCAGCTCGGCCTTCAGCCAGCTCACCTTGCCGGGGTCCGCGTAGGTGGGATAGCCGGCGCCCTCGAAGGCGGCCTGCCAGCGCGCCTGGCTCCAACCGTCCACCCGAGTGTCGCCGATCGTCAGGGTGACCGGCCCGCCCGGGGTGTCGACGCGGCGGAACGAGACGCCGAGCTTGGTGACGAAGTCCTGGGCGCGGTCGCAGTCCGAGAAGCTCGACCATGGCCCGACGAACACATGGACCCGGCACGTCGACTGGTCGGCCGCGATGGTCACCGCGGCGCGTTCCTGGAAGGCGACGAGGTCCGGATTGACCGCCTGAGTGAGGGCCTGGAACAGCGGGATGTAGGTGAGCGCCGCCAAGAGGCAGCCGAGCATGATGATCTTGAGCCGGCCGATGCGGTCCGACAGCCAGCCGAAGGCGATGAACAGCGGCGTCCCCACCATCAGCGAGACGCCGACCAGCAGATAGGCCAGCACGTAGTCGAGCTGGAGCGTGATCTGCAAGAAGAACAGCGCGTAGAACTGGCCCGTGTACCAGACCACGCCCTGGCCCGCGGTGGCGCCGAGCAGCGCCAGCAGCACGTACTTGTTGTTGGGATAGCGGAAGAAGCTCTCGGTCAGCGGCGCCTTGGAGCCTTTGCCCTGCTCCTTCATGCGCTGGAAGATCGGCGTCTCGTCCAGCCGCAGGCGAATCCAGATCGACAGCACGAGCAGCACCAGCGAAACGATGAAGGGGATGCGCCAGCCCCAGGTGGCGAAGCTCTCGGCGTCCATCACGAGGCGGCAGCCGCCGATCACCATGAGGGCGAGGAAGAAGCCGAGCGTCGCGGTGGTCTGGATGAAGCTGGTGGCGAAGCCGCGATTGCGCGGCCGGGCGTGCTCGGCCACGTAAGTGGCCGCGCCGCCATACTCGCCGCCCAGCGCCAGCCCCTGCACCAGCCGCAGCACCACGAGGAGCAGCGGCGCCGCCCAGCCGATGGTCTCGAAGGTCGGCAGCAGGCCGACCATGAAGGTGGCGCCGCCCATCACGACGATGGTGACCAGGAACGTGTACTTGCGGCCGACCAGGTCGCCGATGCGGCCGAACACCAGCGCCCCGAACGGCCGCACCAGGAAGCCGGCCGCATAGGTCGCGAAGGCCGACAGCAGGGCGGCGGTGTCGTTGCCGGGCGGGAAGAACAGCGCCGCGAAGAACGGCGCCAGCGTGGCGTACAGATAGAAGTCGTACCACTCGAACACGGTGCCGAGCGACGAGGCGAAGATGACGAACTTCTCGTCCTTGGTCATGCCGGCGCCGCGCGCCGAAATCCGGGTCTGGCCCACCATGGTGTTCCTCGGAATGGGGTGGCGTCGCTGTTCTGATCGCTTCCGGTGGGTCGGACGACGCGCGCCCCCGGGTTCCACGACAGGTGTAAGGCGGCGGTTCCCGCGAGTCTCGTCCGGATTTCCGCGCTGGCCGAAAGTCGAACGGGGCGCGGCGCCGTGCTCATCCGGGATTCGTTAGGGTTACCGGGGGAAATCGCCGGTCCGGCCGCTCGCAGCCAGCGGATTCTTGATCCTCTTGGGTTGTGCTCGGGACGAGACGAGCGCGGCGCGGCCGCGCCGGGACCGACCCGGGGAGGCGGCATGGCCGGACGCACGAGACTCTTGGGGCTGATGGCGATCACGGCGGCGGGGCTGGCGGTGGCCCCGGGCGAGCCGGCGCGGGCCCAGGACAACGGTCCGGTGATCGTCATCCCGGGTCGCCGCGACGTGCCGGTGTTCATCAACGGCCGCGAGGCGTCCTACGCGGTGGTCGAGAGCGACTGGGGGCTGTACCGGCCCGGCTGGATTGCGCCGACCGTCATCAAGCCGCTGTGGCTGGGGCCCGGCCCCGGTGCTCGGCGCAACTATCGATGGGGCTACCGGCCCGAGCACTTCTATCCGACCTCGGCCGAGAAGCCGCGCCTCGGGCGCCTCGAATACGATCCTGCGGCGCGGCTGCCGCCGCGGCCGGCCGAGCCGTTCCACGAGTCGTGGCATGCGGAGTCGCAGCCGCTGCCGGCCACCATCATGCCTCCGGACTACTCGTACGACATGCCCGGGGTGGTGGTGGCGCCGGGCGGCCGTGGTCGCTGGTGAGGGTGCGGCGTCCGCAACCGACGAGACCGTGACTGTCCGCGGCGTGCCGCGGGTCCTAAACTGGCGTCATCCGGCGGATCGGACGAGTCGCGATCCGGCGGCGAGCGGATAGGCGAGAGGAACGACCGATGCGGGATGCGGGGCATCAGGGGGGGCATCACGGGATGGGGACCGCCGTCGCTCGAGCCGGCGTCGTTCGGGCTGGTCTTCTCTGGGCCGGCGTGATGGCGGCCATGGGACTGTCCGCTCCGGCCGCGATGGCGCAGCAGGGCTGTTGCGGCCCCGGGCCGGTGATCGTCTACGGGGCTGTGGCGCCGCCGATCGGCTATGTGCTCGATCCTGCGGGCGCGCGCCCGCCGATCTACGTGGTCAACCAGGGGCCGGTCTACCGCGGCGCCGGCGTCTATGCGGTGCCGACCTTCTCGGAGGGCGGCGACGCCTATGCGCACCGCTATCCCTACACCTATGGTCCGGTCTACGCGCCCGTCGGGCCGTATCGGCGGCCCTATGCTTATCCGCCGCGACGCTACGGCTATCTCGGGCCGGGCGCCAAGGTGGGCGCCAAGGTGATCGACGTTCGGCGGGTCGCCAGCGTCGACCAGCCCGGCCCGACCGTCCCGTCGCGCTGACGGCGTCGTCACACCGGCGGGGCTGCGGCGTGGGCTACTATTCTCGCCAGACCAAGGTGCTGCTCCACTACGCCGCCTACGATCGGGCGTGCGATGCGATGGAGCGCTGGCCGACTGGGCAGAGCCGCACGGTGACGCCCGACGACGTCGTCGGCTCCCCCGGGCAGTTCCAGGATCGCCGCTACGAGGCGTTTCCCCGCCTGCCGCTGCTGTGGGCGCTCGCCGCCTTGCGGATCGATCCGACGCGCTTCACCTTCGTGGACTACGGCGCCGGGCGGGGGCGGGCGGTTCTGACGGCGGCCCGGCTGCCGTTCGCCGCCTGCGTCGGTGTCGAGTTCTCGCAGACGCTGCATGCCGAGGCCTGCGACAACGTCGCGGCCTATCCAATGGACCGGCTGGCCTGCCGAACCATCACGGTGGTGAACGTCAACGCGGCCGACTACACGCTGCCATCCGGCGATCTCGTGCTGTTCTTCTACAACCCGTTCACGGCCGCCGTGCTCGACCGGGTCGCCGAGCAGATCGAGGCGGCCGCCAGGGCGGAGCCGCGCGACATCCGGGTGATCTACGTGAATCCGCGGCGGTCGGCGCTGTTCGCCGGTCGGCCGGCGTTCCGGCCCGAGGTGGTGCCGCTGCGCGTGCGGGCGAAGCTCGCGTTGTTCGGGCTCGGCCCCATCGACTTCTTCACCGTGAGCGATGTCGCCCCAGCGACCGATCAGGCTCCGGCCAGCCGGGTGGTCGCCACGTAGAGGGCCAGCGCGGTCGCGTTCGACACGTTGAGGCTGGTGATGCGGCCCGGCAGGTCGATGCGGGCGACCGCGTCGCAGGTGGTGCGGGTGAGCTGGCGCAGGCCCTTGCCCTCGGCCCCGACCACCAGGGCGAGCGGGCCGCGCAGTGGCGTCGCCGCAAGGTCGGCGTCGCCGGCGCTGTCCAGCCCGACCGTCATCCAGCCGTTGTCCTTCAGGGTGGTCAGGGCCCGGGCGAGGTTGCCGACCGTCACCATCGGCACGAGATCGACGGCGCCGGAGGCCGCCTTGGCGAGCACCCCGGTTGCCTCCGGGCTGTGACGGGCGGTGGTGACCACGGCGGCGACCGCGAAGGCGGCGGCGCTGCGCAGGATGGCGCCGACATTGTGCGGATCGGTGATCTGGTCGAGCACCAGCACGACGCCCTCGGGCGCCAGGGTGGCGAGGTCGGGGGAGTCGAGCGGGTCGGCCTCGGCCAAGAGGCCCTGATGCACCGCCTCCGGGCCGACGATGGCGGCGATCGTCTCCGGGCGCACCATGTCGGGCTGGATCGGCAGCGGGACGCCGTCGTCGGCGAGACGGCGCGCCGCGTTCTCGGTGGCGAGCAGGCGGTGGAAGCGGCGGTCCGGGTTTTCCAGCGCGGCCTTCACGGTGTGCCAGCCGTAGAGAATCGCCGGGCCGTCACGGTCGCGCGGCTCGGGCCGGAACGGCCGGCGGCCGCCCGGCTTGCCGCCACCCGGCTTGCCGCCGGCCGCGGGGCGCCGCCACGGCGCCTTGTCGGGACCGCCCGGGCGGCCGGCGCGGGGCGGGCGCTTGGCGCCGGGCTGGAAGGGCTTCTTCGGGCGGTCGTGGTCGGGCATGGCAGGATCTCGATCGGCAGGAGAGCCCGGCACGGCGGCGCGGGGCGAGCCTGTCCTAGACATTTTCGGGCGAGGAGGACACCGCCCGCCGCAGAAAATGCGGCATCGATCACCCGCGCGGCGATCTCGGCCCGGGCGCCTCCCCGACGGCGGGTCGCGGGCCGATCTCCGATCTCCCCCAACAAAAGTAGTGTATCGAGGGCGAGACACCGCCGAGCGTCCATCCTCATGACAGGTAAGTTCACAGATCTCGACAGAGCAGGTCTGTCTCTCCCGCATGTAACGACGAGACGCGGTGCGGCGGAAGAATGGCTGATCCAGTCGGGCCGGCGGAACGTAACAGTCGTTGACTTGACGTTTTGCCGATTGGTGGTAACTCCTCGCGCCTTTCGAGTGCCAGATCGCACGCAAAGAGCAGAGAGACACGCATGACCCCCGTCACCAACGACCGCCACTGTCACGCCCGCTGCGACGAGCCGCCGACTGCCGTCCTGGCCATCCTGGACACGTTCCGCCGCTCGCCGCGCGCAATCTCCGACGAGGCCAGGGAGACCCTGTGCGCCTTCGGCCTGATCGAGCCGGACGAGCTCCACACGCACGAGCAGCACGACGCGCGCGATCACGAGCGCCATCGCTGCTGATCCGGCCGTCACGGCGGCGTTGCGGCCCTACGGCCGCTCCGCTCCCGCATCACGGCTGCGCGCCGGCGCCGGCTGCGCCGCGACGTCGGTCGAGCCGGTGGCGCCATGGGCGGCCCGGAGATCGTGGGAACGGCGAGTGGTGGGAGGAGGGATGGTGGGGGAGGTAGGACTCGAACCTACGAAGGCATAGCCAGCGGATTTACAGTCCGCCCCCTTTGCCGCTCGGGACACTCCCCCGCTCCGCGGTCGCGCTCCGTGGTGAACGAAGACCGGACGATCGAAAACCGATCGTGGCCGGACGCGACTGCCGGGGCCGTTCTTATGGGTGGCGACCCCAATGGTGTCAACACGAAAAACCAGGCCGCGCCGTCGCCACGGCGGAGTTGCGCTTCGTCAGGCCGGCCGCACCGCGGGCAGCGCGGCCGCCATCTCGCCGAGCAGCGGATCGGCCGGATCGACATCGACGATCAGCCCGGCGACATCGCCCAGCGCGGCGACCTGATAGGCGCTGATCTGCCGCCACTTGCCGTGGTCCGCCACCACCCAGGTCTCGCGGGTGCGGGCGAGGGCGGTGCGCTTGGCCTCGACCCCGAACGGGCTGCTGTTGGTCAGCCCCCGGTCCGGGTCGATGCCGGTGATCCCCATGAAGAAGAGGTCGAAGTTCATCTGGCCGAGGTCGTGCACCAGCGTCGCCCCGGTGACCGCCATCGTGGTCGGATCGATCTGGCCGCCGAGCTGGTGAACCTTGAGGGTGTCGATCCCGGCCAGCTCGGCCCCGATATTGACGGCCGGCGTGGTGATCCGCGCCGTGAAGGTGGGGTCCGTCCGGGCCCGCTCCACCAGGGCGCGGCCGACCTCCAGCGCCGTCGTCCCGGCGTCCAGGTAGATCGACGCACCGGGCTGGACCAGTGCGGCTGCGGCACGGCCGATCCGGCGCTTCTCCCCGGTGTTCTGCTGCGCCCGCCGCCCGAATCCGGGATCGCCGCCCTCGAGGCCGACGGCGCCGCCCCGTAGCCGGCGGATCAGGCCGGCGGCATCGAGATAGTCGAGGTCGCGCCGCAGGGTCATCTCGGAGACCCCGAAGGCGGCTGCGAGCTCGCTGGTCCTGCGCGTCTGCCCGCCTTTCAGAGCCCCGAGAATCCGGTTCATCCGTTCGTCGCGCAGCACCCTGTCGTCCTCCGAGTCGACCAAGCGGACGATGTTGCACGGCGTTGGCGGCCGCGAAAGACCGCTGCGGAACCTGCTCCACGCCGGCAGGCCGAGCGCGAGCCGGTGTCGCCCGGCACCCGGACGAATGGGGCGTCGGCCGGCCGCGACGGCGGATCGTGTCGCCGGTGGCCCTTCGAGCATCCGGAAAAAACCCAGTTGACGCCAGATCGGACATTTATGTACATCTTAGAACATAAACAAACACAAACGAACAATAACAACCAGGAAGTGGTGCTTTGATGGGGTCGGAACAGCACCTCGTGGGAGAGACGGCAGCCCTCGCGCCGAGCCGCCGGCAGGAGCCATGCCCGCTCCGCGCGGCGCGTCTCTGTCGGTCGTTCACGATCCGATCGCGATCTCGGCGGGTGGGCGCGTGGCCGGCCGGGCGGCGACTCCGGCGCCGCACCGCGGCGGACCGTCGAAAAGCTCAGTTCCATTCACACAGGCGGCGCCCGGCGGGCGCGAGGGTCGGATCATGACGACAGCGACGAAGCCGGTCATCGGCATCACCATGGGGGACCCGGCCGGCATCGGTCCCGAGATCGTGGTCAAGGCGCTCGACCGGCCGGAGGTGCGGGCCGCCTGCCGGCCGATCGTCGTGGGCGATGCCGCGATCTTGCGCGAGGCGGCTGCCGTCGCCGGGTCCTCGTCCACCATCGCGCCGGTCGGCTCGGTGGCCGAGGCGGGCTTCCGTGACGGCACCATCGAGGTGCTGGACCTCGCCAACATCGCGCGTGCCGACGTCGTGCCGGGCCAGATCAGCGCCGCCTGCGGGCGCGCCTTCGTGGAGTACATCCGCCGGGCCGCCCGGCTCGCGATGGCGGGCGAGATCGCCGCGGTCGCCTCGGCGCCGACCAACAAGGAGGCCATGCACGCCGCCGGCCAGCTCTATCCGGGCCAGACCGAGATCTTCGCCGAGGAGACCGGATCGTCGGACCCGTTCACCATACTGACCGGCGGCAAGATGCGGGTATTCCTGGTGTCGTCGCACGTGTCGCTGGCCCAGGCGATCGCGCTCGTCACCCGCGAGCGGATGGAGCTGGTGATCCGCAAAGCGGTGGCGGCGCTGCGCGACCTGTGGGGCATCGAGAAGCCGCGGCTGGTCGTCGCCGGGCTCAATCCGCACGCCGGCGACGGTGGGCTGTTCGGCCGCGAGGAGATCGAGCACGTCATCCCCGTGGTCGAGCGCCTGCGTGGCGAAGGTCTGCGCATCGACGGCCCGGGTCCCGCCGACAGCGTCTATCACCAGGCCGACCAGGGGGCCTATGACGGCCTGATCGGCATGTATCACGACCAGGGGGTGATCCCGCTCAAGCGCTACGGCTACGTGACCGTGATCGCCGGCACGCCGATCATCCGCACCACCGCCGGGCACGGCACCGCCTACGACATCGCCTGGAAGGGGAGCGCCCGCGCCGACGTGATGGCGCGCGCCGTGCTGCTCGCCGCCGAACTCGCCGCCAAGCGGGCCGAGCGGGCGGCCTCCACCGGGGCGCGCCGATCATGACCCCGCGCGTCGTCATGTTCGCCGACGATCTCTCCGGCGGCAACAGCGTCGGCGCCGAGTTCGCCCGCCACGGGCTCGACACCCTGATGGTGCGATCGTCGCAGCTCGACGCGGTGGCCGGCGACGCGGCGGACGTCCTCGTCGTGTCGACCGACACTCGCAACCGGGCGCCGGAGGAGGCCGAAGCCATCCTGCGCGAGGCGGTGACGCGCCTGTGCGACGGGATGGCCGGCCGGCGCGCGGGAGCGCCCGACATCGTCGTCAAGAAGCTCGACAGCCTGCTGCGCGGCCCGATCGCGGCCGAGGCCGCAGCCCTGATGGCGGCGCTCGGTGCCGCCGAGGCGCTGGTGGCGACGGCCTCGCCCGAGGCGGGGCGGACCACGGTCGGCGGGCGCCAGCGGGCCGGCGGCCGGCCGCTGGCCGAGGCGCTGCCGGACCTCGACCCGGGCGCCACGCTGGAGACCGACGAGGTCGCCGCGTTCTTCACCGGGTGCGGCCGGCCGGTTCGTCTGCTCGATCTCGCGACCCTGCGGGCGGCCGGCCCGCTCCGCCACGGCTGGCGCGACGCGATCACCGTCGCCGACGCCGAGACCCCGGACGATCTCGTGCGCGCGGTCGGCGCCGCCCATGCGGCGGGCATTCGGGTCTTCTTCGGGACCTACGGGCTCGGGGAGGCCGTCGCTCGCCTGCTGCCGGCACCTCGGCGAGACCCGCTGCTGGTGATCGCCGGCTCGCTCAGCGAGGCGACCCGCACCCAGGTGCTCGCGCTCGCCCGCGAGGGCGCGGTCTGCCTCACCGTCGGTGCGCCCGATGTCGGCCCGCAGGCGCGGGCGGCGCTCGACCGCGGCGAGGATGTCGTCCTCTGCACCCGGCCCGACACCCTCGGCGAATCGGGTCGCCGGCTCTCCAGCCCGCCCAGCGGGAACGCCGCGCGGGCGATGGAGCAGGCGGTGGCGGCGCTGGCGGAATCGCTGCTGCCCGGTGTGGCCGGCGTCGTCGTGTCGGGCGGGTCGACCGCCGACGCGCTGCTGGCACGTATCGAGGCGCACGGGCTGCGCCTCACCCCCCGCGAGCTCGGCCCCGGTGTGCCGCTGATGCGCGTGCACGGCGGACCGTGGGACGGCCTGTGGTTCATCACCAAGCCGGGTTCGTTCGGCGGCGAGGACGCTCTGAGCGTCGCCCGCCGCTGCCTGCGGGACAGCCTGCCGGGGCGCGGTCACCCCCAGAACGGGATCGCACCGAGCACGGCGGGTCCGACCCGAGCCGACCCGGCCGTGTGCCGGGCGGCGTCCGAAGCACCGCAAGCGGCCGCGAAGGGCTGATCAGGAGAACGCGATGACACAGGAGCTGGACGCGAAGGTCGCGTCGGGTGTGCGTGAGGGGAGGCGACGGATTCCGATCCGGTGGATGATTCTCGGAATCACGTCGCTGCTCCTGGTGCTCAACTATGCCGACCGGGCGGCGCTGGGCGTCGCCGGCTCGACCATCATCCAGGAGTTCGGCCTGACCAAGACCGAGTTCGGCCTGATCTCCAGCATTTTCTTCGTCGGCTATGCGCCGTTCTGCTTCATCGGCGGCTGGCTCTCCGACAAGTACGGGCCGCGCGTCGTGATGGGGGCCGCGGTCGGCTGGTGGAGCCTGTTCACGGCGCTGACGGCGGCCGGCACCGGCTACATCACCTTCCTGATCATCCGCTTCTTCTTCGGCTTCGGCGAGGGTCCACAGGGCGCCGTGACGGTGAAGACCATGCGGAACTGGTTCCCGCAGCGCCAGATGGGCGCCGCGGTCGGCATCTCCCAGGGGTCGACGCCGCTCGGCGGCGCCATCGGCACGCCGCTGGTCGCCGGCCTGATCGCCTTCAGCGGCGACTGGCGCACCCCCTTCCTCGTGCTCGGCGTGCTCGGCCTGATCATGACGGTCGGCTATTGGGTGTTGATGCGCGACGGTCCCGACCAGCATCCGTGGGCGACCGCGGAGGAGCGGGAAGAGATGCGGGCGCAGGCGGCGGCGATCGGCGCCACCGGCGCCAGCGAAACGGCCGCCACCGCGCACTCGATCTGGTACTACATCGGCCGCCCGCACGTGCTGTCGACCGCCTTCGCGTTCTTCGGCTACGCCTGGGTGCTGTACACCTTCCTGTCGTGGTTCCCGGTCTACCTGGTCGATGCGCGCGGCGTCCACATCAAGGACGTGGCCGTGGTCGGGACGCTGCCCTGGCTGCTGGGCATGGTCGGATTCATGCTCGGTGGCTTCCTCACCGACTGGATCGCCGCCAAGACCGGCAAGCCGGCGGCGGCGCGGCGCGGCGTCATCATCGTCGGCCTGTTCTTCACGGCGGTGCTGATGGGGTGCATCGGGCTGGTCACCAGCGTCACCGCCGCCGTCGCGCTGATGTCGGCGGTGGTGTTCCTGCTCTATCTCACCGGCAGCCAGTACTTCCTGATGATCTCCGACACCATCCCGGCGGTACGGCTCGGTGGCGTGATGGGCTTCGTGCACTTCATCGCCAACACCTCCGGCATCTTCGCGCCGCTGACGGTCGGCATCATCATCGACCAGACCAAGTCGTGGGTGCTCACCTTCGGGGTCTCGGCCGCGATCGCGCTCCTTGGTGTCGTGGTGATCGCCATCTGGGGGCGGGCGCGGGCGCTGACCGCCTGAGGTCCATCGAGACGGCCGGCGGTCCGCGGATCGCCGGACCGGGCGAGGGCTCCGTTCCGTCCACCGCGTCTCAGGTCGCCGCCGGAGCGACCGGCAGCGCCGGCGCCGTGGCGTCGGCGAGCGCCGCGCCATAGAGGATCATGCACGGTCCGGGGGGCGGCGCGTCGCGCAGGCGGGCCGCCACGGTCGCCACCGTGCCGACGATGACGCCGGGGGCGGCGACACCCAGATTCTCCACCACCACGGCCGGCGTCTCCGGCGACAGCCCGCGGGCGAACAGCTTCTCGGCGAGCGCCGGGAAGGTCGCCTTGCCCATGAACACGCAGGTGGTGGCGGCGGCGTCGGCGAGGGCGGCGAGGTCGAGGTCGTCGGGTAAGCCGCCGGTCACCTCGTGGGCGGTGACGAACTGGACCCGGCGGGCGACCAGCCGCTTGGTCAGCGCGCTGCCGACCAGCGCGGCCGCCGCCGTCGCGGTGGTGACGCCGGGCACGATCTCGACCGGGATGCCGGCGGCGCGCGCCGCCGTGATCTCCTCGTCGGCGCGGGCGAAGATCGCCGGGTCGCCGGACTTCAGCCGCACCACCCGCTGGCCCATGGCGGCGTAGGCGACCATCAGGCGGCTCACCTCGGCCTGCTTGGGGGCGTGCTGGCCGCTGCGCTTGCCGACCGCGATCTGCTCGGCGTCGTCGCGCACATGGGCGAGGGCGGCGCCGCTGGCGAGATCGTCGTAGAGCACCACGTCGGCGGCGCGCAGGCGGTCGATCGCCCGCAGCGTCAGGAGGTCGGCGTCGCCCGGCCCGGCACCGACGAGCGTGATGTGTCCGGTCGCGGCGGGAGCGGTATCGGGTGCGTCAGCCATGGCGGATGTCCTGACTTGCCGGCGGCGCGCCCCTATAGTGCCGGCCATGACGGAGAATTCCCCGCTGCGGCGCGGCTGGACCACCGGCACCTGCGCGACCGCCGCGACGCGGGCGGCGTTCGAGGCGCTGGTGACGGGTCGCTTCCCCGACCCGGTGGCGGTGACGCTGCCGGGCGGCGGCCGTCCGGCTTTCGCGCTGGCGACGGCCGAGCGCGGCGACGGCTTCGCCCGGGCCGGGGTGATCAAGGATGCCGGCGACGATCCCGACGTCACCCACGGCGCGCTGATCGTCGCCACCGTCCGCCCGGCGGCGGCGGGCGCCGGCGTGATGTTCCGGGCCGGCGAGGGGGTCGGCACCGTCACCCGGGCCGGCCTGCCGCTGCCGCCCGGCGAGCCGGCCATCAACCCGGTGCCGCGGGCGATGATCCGCGCCGCCGTCGCCGAGGTCTGCGCCGCCACCGGCGCGGCCGGTGACGTCACGGTGGAGATCGCGGTCCCGGGTGGCGACGCGCTGGCGCGCAAGACCCTCAATCCGCGGCTCGGCATCGTCGGCGGCCTGTCGATCCTCGGCACCACCGGCATCGTCATGCCGTTCTCGTGCGCCGCGTGGATTCACTCGATCCACCGCGGCATCGACGTCGCCCGCGCGGCCGGGCTCGACCATGTGGCGGGCGCCACCGGGTCGACCTCGGAGGCCGCCATCGCGGCGCTCGACCGTCTGCCCGAGATCGCCCTGATCGACATGGGCGACTTCGTCGGCGGCCTGCTGAAGTATCTGCGGGTGCATCCGGTCGACCGCGTCACCGTGGCGGGCGGATTCGCCAAGATGACGAAGCTGTCCCAGGGGCTCCTGGACCTGCACTCGCGCGCCGGGGCGGTCGATCTCGGGCATCTGGCGCGGCTCGCCGCCGAGGCCGGCGCGCCGCCCGCGCTCGCCGAGCGGATCGCTGTCGCCAACACGGCGCTCGACGCGCTGGAGCAGACGCGGGCCGCCGGACTCGATATTGCCGCCGTGGTGGCGGACCGTGCCGTCGCGACGGCGGCGCGGGTCTTGCAAGGCTCGCCGGTGGGGGTCGACGTCGCGGTGTTCGACCGGGCGGGCGGCCTGTTGGCGCGGACGCCGGTGGTGCGGAGCTAGATGATGGCCGGCAACGGGAAACGCCTGCGCGTGCTGATCCTCGGAGGAACCAGCGAGGCGCGCCGGCTCGCCGAGGTGGTGGCACGGTTCGCCGGCATCGATGCGGTGCTGTCCTATGCGGGGCGCACCGAAAACCCGGCGCCGCCGCCGATCCCGTATCGGGTCGGCGGCTTCGGCGGCCGCGACGGCCTCGTGGCCTATCTGCGCGCCGAGCGGATCGACCGGGTGGTCGACGCCACCCATCCGTTCGCGGCGCAGATGAGCCGCAACGCGGTGGCGGCCTGCGCGGCGACCGGGACGCCGCTGCTCGCGCTGGAGCGGGCGCCGTGGCGGCCGGTGGACGGCGACCTGTGGATCGACGTCGACACCCTCGACGAGGCGGCCGACGCGCTCGGCGAGACGCCCCGCAAGGTGTTTCTCGGCATCGGCCGCCTGCACCTCGACGTGTTCGCGCGACGGCCGCAGCACGACTACCTGGTGCGTCTGGTCGATCCGCCGAGAGGGGAGCTGCCGCTGCCGCATGTTCGGGTGATCGTCGCCCGCGGGCCGTTCGACGTCGCCGGCGACCAGGCGATGCTGGAGCGGCACGGCAGCGAGGTGGTGGTGGCCAAGAACGCCGGCGGCACCGCGGCGGTGGCCAAGATCGCGGCGGCGCGCGCGCTCGGGCTGCCCGTCGTCATGGTGCGGCGGCCCCGGATTCAGCCGCGTCCCGCAGTCGAGACGGTCGCGGCGGTGATGCGCTGGCTCGGTCACGAGGTCCCCGCCGAGGGCGCCGAGCGCGGCGTGTAGACGAAGGCGGCGCGGCCGCCAGGGCGGACGATCAGCCGGGTCTGCGACGAGCCGACGATCACCAGCGTGCGCATGTCGGCGCGGGTCGGGTCGGCGTCGGCGAGCCGCACGGTGTCGACGCGCTCGTGCGCCTCGCTCACCGCGGTGGCGAACACGACCGGCGCGTCGGCAGCCCGCACGGTGCGCAGCAGCTCCAGCGCGCGGCCGAGCTGCCAGGGGCGCGCCTTCGACACCGGATTGTACAGCGCGATGACGAAATCGGCCTCGGCGGCGAGCGTCAGCCGGCGCTCGACCAGATCCCAGGGCTTGAGGTTGTCGGAGAGATTGACGGCGCAG
The DNA here is from genome assembly GCF_964266735.1 of Rhodoplanes sp. P11. Lineage (NCBI taxonomy): Bacteria > Pseudomonadati > Pseudomonadota > Alphaproteobacteria > Hyphomicrobiales > Nitrobacteraceae > Rhodoplanes > Rhodoplanes sp. P11. The sequence goes on along the minus strand of NZ_CAXWGY010000021.1, from coordinate 173,625 downwards.
AAGTCGTGGCCGAGCGGGGCGCCGGCGCGGGCCGCCGCCGCCGTCATGGCGGTGACGCCGGGCAGCACCCGCACGTCGAGGCCGCGCCAGGTGGGATCGCCGGTTTCCATCGCCTCGAACACCGCGGCCGCCATGGCGAACACCCCGGGATCACCCGACGAGACCACCGCGACGCGGCGCCCCTCCGCGGCGAGGCGCAGCGCCAGGCGGGCGCGGTCGATCTCCTCGCGATTGTCGGAGCCGTGGCGGACGACGTTCTCGCGCGCCGGCACCCGCGCCACATAGGGGCCGTAGCCGACCAAGTCGGTCGCGGCGGCGAGGGTGTCGCTCACCTCCGGGGTGACGAGGCGCGCCGCTCCGGGTCCGAGCCCGGCGATCACCAGCCATCCGGTGTCGGCGGGCGCCGTCATGGCCGCCGCCCCTGGCCGGGCACCAGCACGATGGCGAAGTAGGGCGCCGTGTCGTCGTCCTTGTCGGCGAGACGGACGACGCGCTCGCCCGCCATGGTGCCGCGCTCGACATAGACGGCGCGGTCGACGAGGCCGGCGGCCGCGAGCGCCCGGCGCACCTTCGGCAGATTGCGGCCGAGCTTCATCACCACGAGGGCGTCGGTGTCGCCCATGCGGCGGGTCAGCGTCGCCTCGTCGAGGGTGGCGGGCAGGACGGTGAGCACGTCGTCGCCCCAGGTGATCGGCGTGCCGGCGGCGGTCCAGCAGCCCGCCATGCCGGGGATGCCGGGCACCACCGCGACCCGCACCCGGTCGCGCAGGCGGGTGTAGAGATGCATGAACGAGCCGTAGAGGAAGGGGTCGCCCTCGCACAGCACGACGACGTCGCGGCCCGCTGCGGTCTCGGCCGCGAGGCGGGCGACGCAGGCGTCGTAGAAGGCGGCGAGCGCCGTGTTGTAGGCGGGATCGGCGACGTCGATCTCGGTCGTCACCGGATACGCCATGGCGATCTCGGCGACGCCGGCCGGCAGGAGACCGGCCGCGATGGTGCGGGCGTTGCTGGTGCGCCCGGCCTTGCAGAAATAGGCGACGACGGACGCGGCCGCGATCAGCCGCGCCGCCTTGAGGCTGATCAGCTCCGGATCGCCCGGGCCGAGCCCGACGCCGAAGACGCTGCCGGGCGCCGTCATGGGCGGCTCCGGTCGAGGGCAGGGCGCTCGCCGCGACCTCTCCCCGCCGGCGGGGCGGGTCGGCGGGGGATTGAACCTCTCCCCGCGGGCGGGGAGAGGTCGGCGCCGCCGGCGCCGGGGGAGGGGGGGTGTCGGCAGGATTCGTGGCGCGGCGGCCTCTCACCCGGCGCGCCGCGTGGCGGCGAGCCACCCTCTCCCCGCTCACGGGGAGAGGGAAACCGGACTGCGGCGAGCGGGTCGAGCCCGCGCATGACGATGGATGGGAAAAGGAAGCCACTCATTCCCGGTCGCTCGCGAGCGCATTGACGGCGGCGGCCGTCATGGCGCTGCCGCCTTTGCGGCCGCGCACGATCACGCAGGGCACGCGGCCGTCGGCCAGCAGTGCCTCCTTGGATTCGGCGGCGCCGACGAAGCCGACCGGCATGCCGATCACCATGGCAGGCTTGGGCGCACCCTCGTCGAGCATCTCCAGCAGGCGGAACAGCGCGGTCGGCGCGTTGCCGATCGCCACCACGGCGCCGCCGAGCGTGTCGCGCCACAGGGCCATGGCGGCCGCCGTGCGGGTCGTCCCGAGTTTTTCCGCGAGCGCCGGGACGGCCGGATCGGACAGCGTGCAGATCACCTCGTTCCGCGCCGGCAGGCGGGCGCGCGTCACCCCGTGCGCGACCATCTGGGCGTCGCACAGGATCGGCGCGCCGGCCGCGAGCGCCGCCCGGCCGGCGGCGGCAGCGCCGGGCGAGAACACGATGTCGGGCGCGATCTCGACCATGCCGCAGGCATGGATCACCCGCACCGCGACGGTCTCCTCCTCGGGCGCGAAGCGGGCGAGGTCGGCCTCGGCCCGGATGATGGCGAAGGAGCGCCGGTAGATGGCGGCGCCGTCCTTCTCGTAGACATGCGGGCTCGTCGTGGTCATGCGGTGGTTTCCGTCGGCGCGATTGCCTCGATGGCGCTGTTGCGGCGCGTCGTCCAGTAGCCGGCTTCGACGAGCTGGCGGAAGCGCCGGCGCATCGCCTCCGCGGCGTGCGGATTGGCGTGGTCGAGAAAGTCGCGCACCGTGTCGTCGCCCAGGGTGGCATCGAAATACAGGTCGAAGTGATGGCTCTCGACGGCGCCGGCGAGGTGCGCGAACAGCGCCATCTGGTCGAGCGTCCAGGCGATCTCGGCGGCGCCGCGGAAGCCGTGGCGCATCTGGCCGGCGACCCACAGCGGATTGGCGGCGCGCCCCCGTACCACGCGGGCGATCTCCTCGGGCAGCGTGCGCATGCGCGGATCGTCGGCGCGCGCCGAGTCGGCGTGATAGAGCGCCGGTCGCCCGCCGAGCGCCCGGGCCGCCGCCGCGAAGCCCGCCTCGTGGGCGGCGTAGTCGGGCGCCATCAAGAGGTCGGTCTCGGGCAGATCCTGGGTGTGCACGAAGGCGTCGGCCGTGGCGGTGCGGGCCTCCAGGGCGGCGCGCGCCGGAGTGCCGTCGTCGGCCGCCCCGTACGCATAGGCGCTGCCGGCGAGCCACGCCTCGGCGGCGGCCGCCACCGTCTCGGGGGTGAGCGCATCGACTGCCTCGGCGACCCCGACCCCGTAGCCGCCGGGTGCCGGCCCGAAGACCCGCGGGCCGGCGTCGCGCCCGACATAGGGGTTCTCGTCGGCCGGCTCGTCGCGTCCGGCGAGCGCCGCCACCGCCTGCTCGAACAGCACCGGCAAGGTCGGGAACACGTCGCGGAACAGGCCGGAGATGCGCAGCGTCACGTCGATGCGCGGCCGGCCGAGCTGGGCGAGCGTCAGCACCTCGAAGCCGCGCACCCGGTCCGACGTGTCGTCCCATACCGGCACAACGCCGAGAAGCCGCAGCGCCATGGCGAACTCCTCGCCGGCGGTGCGCATGGTGGCCGAGCCCCACAGGTCGACCACCAGGCTTTTCGGATAGTCGCCGTGATCCTGGAGATGGCGGGTCAGCAGCGCGTCGGCGAGGCGCTCGCCCTGCACGGTGGCGGCGCGGCTCGGCACCGCCCGCGGATCGACCGCGAATAGGTTGCGGCCGGTCGGCAGCACGTCCCGGCGGCCGCGCCAGGGCGAGCCGGCCGGCCCGGGTGCCACCATGCGGCCGTCGAGGGCGGCGAGCAGGCCGTCGCGCTCCGCCGCCGCGCAGGCGTCGAAATCCATCCCGTCGAGATCGAGGTTTTCGCGGTCGTCGGGGAGCGCAGGGGGCTGGCCGAAGACGTGCAGGCCGTCGGAGAACAGCGTCGCCTTCACGTCGCACACGAAGGCGTCGAGCTTCACCACGGCGTCGCGCGGCGCCATGTCGTCGGTGACGCCGCAGTCGCGGTCGAGCCCGCTGTCATGCGCGGCCGCCACGATGTCACGGGCGAGCCGCTCGCGCCGGCGCGGGTCGAGGCCGTCGGCGTTGGAGTACTCGTCGAGCAGCCGTTCCACCGTGTGCAGCCCCGGCGGCAGAGGCCCGCGCCGCTGCGGCGGCGTCATGTGGCCGATGGTGACAGCGCCGAGCCGGCGCTTGGCGGTCGCCGCCTCGCCGGGATCGTTGACGATGAACGGGTAGGCGACCGGGATCGGACCGAGCAGCGCGTCGGGCCAGCAGGCCCCCGACAGCGCCACCGACTTTCCGGGCAGCCATTCGAGCGTGCCGTGGGCGCCGAGATGGACGAGGGCATCGATGCCGACCGCCCGGCGCAGCCACAGATGGAAGGCGACGAAGCCGTGCCGTGGCGGCCGGCGGGCATCGTGATACTCGGCGGCGCGGTCGGCGCGGGCGCCGCGCTCGGGCTGCGCCGCCACGATCACGTCGCCGCAACGGATGGCGCGGAACCGGACGACGCCGTCGCGCACCGCCGGATCGCTCTCCGGCGCCCCCCATTGGGCGAACAGCTCGTCGCGCAACGGCGCCGGAAGGTCGGCGAGCGCCACCACGTAGTCGGCGAGCGGCCACGTCGCGGTCTCGGCCAGCAGGCCGCCGACCAGCGCGCCGCGGTCGGCGGGCGCGTCGGCGACCGCGTAGCCGGCGTCGGACAGGAGACGCAGCACCGCGACGGCGCTCGCCGGCGCGTCGAGCCCGACCGCGTGGGCGATCTGGTCGTCGCGGCCCGGATAGGCCGACAGCACCAGAGCGAGCCGGCGGGCCGCCCGCGGCGTGCGCCGCAACCGCGCCCATGCCGCCGCCCGCTCGGCCGCCGCGGCGACGCGCTCCGGTTGCGGACCATGGATCACCCGGGCGAAGCCGAGATCGGGGTCGGGCGGCTCCGGCGTCTTGAACGAGACGGCGCCGGCGAACAGCCGGCCGTCGATCTCCGGCAGCACCACATGGATGGCGAGATCGGACGGCGACAGGCCGCGCTCGGCCGCCGTCCAGGCGGCTTCCGACGAGCCGGCCAGCGCCACCTGAAGCACCGGCGCGTCGGCCTCGTCGAACGGGCCGCCGTCGGCATCGCGCGCCGAGAAGGCGGTGGCGTTGACGATCACGTCGGGGGCGATGCGGCCGAGCTGATCGCGCAGCCAGGCGCGGGTGTCGGGCTCCTTCAGGCTGCCGACGAACACCGGCACCGGCACCAGGCCGCGTGCCGCCAGCGCCTCGGCCAGCGCCGCCACCGGCGCGGTGTCGTCGGCGGCCACCAGCGCCCGGTAGAACACGACGAGCGCCCGCGGGGCGTCGCCCGGAGCGGGCGACGCGACCGGGCAGGCGGCGGGATCGCCGGGAAAGAAGCCGTGGCGCGGCAGCGCCTTGACGCCGAGCAGCGGCACGGCGGAGAGGCCGGAGGCCAGGGCGAGCTGGGCGAGCGCGCCTTGCGCGGCGCGCGGGCCGCCCATGTCGCAGAGCGCGCGCAGCCGGCGCAGCGTCGAGGCCGGCACGTTGGACGCCGCGTCGAGCCGCGGGTCGTCGCGCCCGTCGCCCGGCACGATTGCCAGCGCGATGCTCTTCGCGGCGGCGAGCGCCCGCACCTGCTCGACGCCGTAGCGCCAGTAGTCGAGCCCGCCGAGCAGACGGATCAGGATGCCGCGGGCGCCCGACAGCGTCTTCTCGATGTAGAGATCGACCGACAGCGGATGCTGGAGTCGCGCCAGATTGGCGAGCCGCAGGCTCGGCAGCGCGTCGCGCCCGGCGCGCCAGCCCGCCGCGAAGGCGCCGAGATCGCTGTCCGCGAACGACAGCACGACGAGATCGGCGGGCGACTGGCCGAGATCCTCGGCGGCCGCCGCTTCTTCCAGGCCGTGCTTCTCGCGGAGCAGGATGTGCATCAGGCGGGGCTCTGCAACGCGGCGGTGACCGCGGCCTGATCGAAGCCCTTCTCGCCGATGACGACGAGGCGGGAGAGGCGCGGCGTTTCGGCCGGCCACGGCCGGTCGAACTGCGCCCGCACGCGAGTGCCGACGCCCTGCACGAGGAGCCGCATCGGCTTGCCGGTGATCGCCACGTAGCCCTTGGCGCGCAGCACGCCGTGCTGGCGGGCGACCGCCTCGACCCGGGCCACCACGGCGTCCGCCGAGGCGTGCTCGGGCAGCGTCACCACCACGGTCTCGAAGTCGTCGTGGTCGTGCGCCTCGTGGTCCTCGTGATGAGTCTTCCGTGCCTCCAGATCGGTCTCGGCGGCGGCGCCGAGTCCGAGCACGACGCGCGGATCGACGCGGCCCTCGCGCGCCTCGACCACCGGGATTCTCCGCGGCAGCTCGGCCTGCACGGTGTCGCGCGCCTTGACGAGCGCCGGCGCGTCGACGAGATCGGTCTTGTTGAGGATGACGATGTCGGCGCAGGCGACCTGATCCTCGAACACCTCACCGAGCGGGGTGTCGTGATCGATGCTCTCGTCGGCGCGGCGCTGGTCGGCGACCGCCGCCGGATCGGGCGCGAAGCGGCCGTCCGCCACCGCCTCGGCATCGGCGACCGCGATGACGCCGTCGACGGTGATGCGGGTGCGCAGGTCCGGCCAGTCGAACGCCTTGAGCAGCGGCTTCGGCAGCGCCAGGCCGGAGGTCTCGATCAGGATGTGGTCGGGCGGCGTCGGGCGGGCGAGCAGCGCCGTGATGGTCGGCACGAACTCGTCGGCGACCGTGCAGCACAGGCAGCCGTTGGTCAGCTCGACGATGGCGTCGGCCGGGCAGGTCGGATCGGCACAGCCCTTGAGGATCTCGCCGTCGATGCCGACGTCGCCGAACTCGTTGACCAGCACGGCGAGGCGGCGGCCCTGCGGGTTCTCCATCAGGTGGCGGACCAGGCTGGTCTTGCCGGCACCCAGGAAGCCGGTGACGATGGTGACGGGGATTTTTTCCAGCGACATCGGGTCCTCTCAGGTCGCTTCCTCTCCCCGCGGGCGGGGAGAGGTCGGGCCACGCGCCGAAAGTACGGGGGCAGGGTGAGGGGGCGAAACGGTCGCGCCAGGCTGCCCCTCACCCCGACCCTCTCCCCGCGGGCGGGGAGAGGGAGAAGTGCCGTGCTCCGGCAGCGGCGGCACGCGGGAGATCACGCCCTTGCGCAGGCGCTCGGGACGCTGGCGCCACGGCACCAGCCCGTCGGCCGTACCGGCGTAGAGGACGGCCCCGGCCACGACGTCGTCGGCTGCTTCCGGCGCGAGATCGCCGTGCACATAGGTCCAGCGGCCGGGGCTCGCGAAGGCGACCGTGCAGGCGCGATTGCAGTTCGACAGGCACTCGACCGGAACGACGGCGAGGCGAGCGGCGTCGGGATGGCGCTGCCGCGCCGCGACCATGGCGTCGTGCATCCGGCGGCCGGCGCGCGGCTCCGTCTCGTCGGGGGCGAGCCGACAGGTGACGCAGACGAACAGCGTCGCGGGCACATCCGGAGGAGGCGCATCCAGCCGAGTCGCACCTGTGGCGGCGGGGAAGGGGGGGTCGTTCATGCCATGCCCGTCATCGTACGGAGGCGGTGGCCTCCGATGCGAGCGGCGAGCGGACCTGCACTCCGATCGGCCGACAGACCCTCCGGGGCACCCCGCCCGGAACGGCGACTCAGCAGGCGACGGCAGGTTTCCTGGCTCGCGGGTCGTCGCCTTCGCCGCCTTCCCAGGACGAACACATGGTTCGGACCCCAGTGGCTTCGGCGCAGGCTCGCCGCTCACAGTTGCGGGGGCAGCTCCGGCATCGCGACCGCCCGTTTCCGGTCGGCCGTGCCCGGCATTCCCTCGTGTTCCGCCCGCAGAAACGCCCGGCACCGCCGGACGGTATCCATGGACGGACACGTCCCGGCCTCGGCCGGGACACCGTCGGTGCCGGATCTGTGGGGCGGATCGGCGGGACTGTCAATCGGGTGCCGTCCCGACACGCGACGCGGAGGGCGCGATCGGTGACGGCCGGCGCGGTTGCCCATCGGGGTCCGGTGTGATCCTGTCCGGACCGACAGACCGAGGACACCATGACCCACGAGACCCCCGAGGAAACGCCCGACGTGCCCCCCGACGCGGCGGCCCGTCACCGCGACAAGATGCAGAAGCGCAAGGCCGTGCAGGATGCGGAGGTGGCGGCCAAGACCATCGAGAAGGGCCTGCTGCTCGTTCACACCGGCCCCGGCAAGGGCAAGTCGACGGCCGCGTTCGGGCTCGCCCTGCGGGCGCTCGGCCATGGCCGGCGGGTCGGCGTGGTGCAGTTCATCAAGAGCCGGCCGACCGGCGAGCAGGCCGCGCTGGAGAGCTTCGGGGATCGCGTGGTCTGGCACACGGCGGGCGAGGGCTTCACCTGGGAGACGCAGGACAAGGCGCGCGACATCGCCGCCTGCCGCCGCGCCTGGGAGATCGCCGTCGGCCTGATGGACGATGCGTCGATCGGGCTCCTGATTCTCGACGAGCTGAACATCGCGCTGCGCTACGACTATCTGCCGCTCGACGAGGTGGTGGCGCGGCTGTCGGAGCGTCGTCCGGATCTCCACGTCGTCGTCACCGGCCGCAACGCCAAGCCGGCGTTGACCGAGGCGGCCGATCTCGTCACCGAGATGACGCTGGTGAAGCACCACTTCGCGGCCGGCGTGAAGACGCAGGCGGGGATCGAGTATTGATCACGTCGCTTGCTCGGCCGCACCGTAGCCTCTTCCCCTCTCCCACAAGGGCAGAGGGTGGGAGAGGCTCTGCTGTGTCATGGCTCATGTGACATGCCACGCGCGCTGATGTTCCAGGGCACCGGCTCCGACGTCGGCAAGTCGCTGATCGTCGCCGGCCTCGCCCGTCTGCTCACCGGGCGCGGCCTGGTGGTGCGGCCGTTCAAGCCGCAGAACATGTCGAACAACGCCGCCGTCACCGCCGACGGCGGCGAGATCGGCCGCGCTCAGGCGCTCCAGGCGCGCGCCGCCCGCGTGCCGCCGAGCGTCCACATGAATCCGGTGCTGCTCAAGCCGCAGAGCGAGGTGGGCGCCCAGATCGTGGTGCAGGGGCGGGTCGTCGGCAATGCGCGGGCGAAGGATTATCAGTCGCGCAAGGCGATGCTGATGCCGGCGGTGCTCGACAGCTTCTCGCGCATGCGCGGCGAGGCCGACATCGTGCTGGTGGAAGGGGCGGGGTCGGCCTCCGAGGTCAACCTGCGGGCCAACGATATCGCCAACATGGGCTTCGCCCGCGCCGCCGACGTGCCGGTGGTGCTGATCGGCGACATCGACCGCGGCGGCGTCATCGCCAGCCTGATCGGCACCGCGGCGGCGATCGATGCCGACGACGCGCGGCTGATTCGCGGCTTCGTCGTCAACAAGATGCGCGGCGACCCGACGCTGTTCGCGACCGGCATGGACTTCGTCGCCGCCCGCACCGGCTGGGCGCCGCTCGGCCTGGTGCCGTGGTTCCGCGATGCGCACCGGCTTCCCGCCGAGGACATTTTCGGGCTCGATGCGGGCCCGGCGGCTGCGGCCACCGCCGCCGATGGTGACGGCGATGGAGCGCGCCGCCGCATTCGCGTCGCCGTGCCGGTGCTGCCCCACATCGCCAATTTCGACGACCTCGATCCGCTGCGCCTCGATCCCGCCGTCGATCTCGTGCTCCTGAAGAACGGCGCGCCGCTGCCGGTCGACGTCGATCTCGTGATCCTGCCGGGGTCGAAGACCACCATCGCGGATCTGGCCGCGCTGCGCGCCTGCGGCTGGGCCGCCGACATCGTCGCCCACGCGCGCCGCGGTGGCCGCGTGCTCGGCTTGTGCGGCGGCTACCAGATGCTCGGGCGCTCGGTCGCCGATCCGGACGGCATCGAGGGGCCGCCCGCCACCGTCGAGGGGCTGGGGCTCCTCGACGTCGCGACGGTGCTTCGCGGCGACAAGGCGCTGGTCGCCGTCACCGGCGAGTCGGTCGCCGACGGGGTGCCGCTCGCCGGCTACGAGATGCACATGGGGACCACCGACGGACCCGACACGGCGCGCCCGCTGGTGCGACTCGACGACGCCCGGAGCGGCCCGCAGGGCCGCCGGGACGGTGCCGTCTCGGCCGATGGGCGCATCGCCGGCTCCTATGTGCACGGCCTGTTCGCCGACGACCGCCAGCGGGCCGCCTGGCTGGCGCGCCTCGGCGCACCTCCGGCCGGCGCCGCGGACCGCACGCTCGCCTACGAGGCGACCGTGGAGGCGACGCTCGACGCGCTCGCGGCCCATTTCGCCGCCCACCTGGACATCGAGCGGCTGCTGGAGATCGCGCGCTGATCTACGGCGTCGTCTGGCGCCGCCGCGGCCGGAACAGTAGCGTGGTGCCGCCGGCGGTGACGACGAGGACGCCGCCGAGGGCCGCGGCGGTCGGCCGGTGGGTCGGGATCGCCGACCACTCGGGGAGAATCACGTCGGCGGTGTTGTAGGGCTCGCCGCTGTAGACGCACAGCGCCAGCGTGCCTTCGAGCAGCAGCGCGTGATCGACCTTGTCGGCGAGCGCGCGCGCCGCCGGATCGGCGCCCGGGCGGTCGCGCATGTGGTTCAGCAGCGCGCGGGTGCCGGCGAGATACGCGTGAGCGCAGCCGTTGAACGGGCTCTCCTCGTCGGTCAGCGTGCCCGGCATCAGCCCGAACAGGCAGAAGGCGTGCTGGATCTTGGTGTAGTTCAGCAGCCGGCGGAAGGTCTCGTCGGTGCGGGCGGTGCGGGCCGCGAGGTCCAGAATGGCGGCGCGGTTCTGCTCAATCACCAGCATCTGGCCGTGCGAGAGGCTGTCGATCGGGATGCCGTCGGTGCGGCCGGCGCCGGCGCGGTGGGCCGCCGCCGGTGCCGCCGTGAGAAGGAGCGCGAGCCCGGCCGCTGCCGCGGCGAGACCGCGCCTTGGGCGGGTGGCGGGCCGGGTCACGGCGCGGCGCCGCCCGGCCGTGCGGTGGCTCCTCCCGGGCGTGCCCGCAAGCTGCGCTCGGTAAGCGCCCCGAACACCAGGCCGAGCATCGTCCACAGCGCGAGCTGGGTGCCGAGCGAGGCGGCGCGGAACTGCCACAGCACGGCGGCCGGGAAGGTCTCCGGCACCTCGTCGACCGAGGGCAGCACCGCCATCACTACCGCCATGGCGACCAGATAGGCGACGATGCCCGCCAGGGCGGCGTTCCAGGCGCCGAGCCGCGCGTGCAGGCGGCGGCCGAGGCCGAGCGCCGCGACGGCGGTCAGCACCGAGAAGCCCATCATGGCGACGAACAGCCACGAGCGTGTGGTCAGCGTCTCGGCGCTGGCGGCGCCGGGCGGATTGGCCGGATACTTGAGCTGCGGCATCAGCACCAGCACCACGAAGCCGGCGAGCGCCAGCACGAGCGCCGTGGTGCGCGGCTCGACGCGGCCGATCCGTCCCTGGGCGTACGCGAAGGCGAGCCCGAAGGCGCCGCCGGTCGCCCCGCCCAGCACCACGAGGCCGGTCAGAAGACCGAGCGTGCTCTGCACGGCACGGCTGACGATCTCGGGTGAGGGAGCCTCACCGGCGGCGTGGCCGGCATGCTCCTCGAACGCGATGGCGAGCTCGAGCGGCGGCTCGCCGATCAGCCAGGCGACCACGAAGGCGAGCAGTCCCGCGAGGATGCCGGACAGCATCCCCCGGACCAGCAGGGTCCGAGCCATGATGGGCCGCTATCGGCTCAGTGGCAGGGGAAGCCGAGCAGATGCCGGGCGTCGTGGACGAACTCGTGCACCGTGGTGCCGTCGAAGATGGCGGCGGCGCCCTGCTCGGCGCCCACGAACCAGACGGCGGCGAGGCCGACCAGCGCCGCGAAGGCGGCCCAGGGCAGAATCTCGCGAACCGGAACGACCGGAAGCTCGGACGATCCGGCGAGGCCGGGCAGAGTCGCGATGTCGGACATGAGGTCTCCTCTGGGATTGCGCGTCCCGTTCGAGTGCGGCCGGCTCGCGTGCGGCCCGCCGATGCGGACCGCCGAGGGCCGGAGTCCCCGCGGATCGAGATCCGCAGGACGTGGAGCCGGGGTCTGACTTGCGATCCTCGCGCGAGGACCGCACACAGTGGCGCGACCGTGCCGGACTTGCACCGGCTTCCCGTCTCCGACAGTCGCCGGATGATGGCGCCGACACCCGGGGAAGTCAACGAACCATGACACTGCCACTCCGACGTTCAGGCATGCCGCATTCGGCCCTGCTGTCGGCAGCATGACGATGCGCCTGCTGCTGCTCGCTTGCGCTGCCACCTCCGCCACGCGGGCGGGCCGGTTCCCGGAGGACGAGCCCCTCGACGCGGCGACCGTGGCAGCGCTGCCCGGGCTCGCGGCCCGCCTGCCGCGGGTCGATGCCGCACTCGCCGGGCGGGAGCGGCGTGCCGGCGAGACCGCGGCGGCGCTCGGCCTCGCGGCCGAGCCGGTCGCGGCGCTCGACGACCTCGACCACGGCCGCTGGCGGGGCCGCGCGCTCGCCGAGATCGTCGCGGCGGAGCCGGACGCGCTGGCGTCGTGGCGGGCCGATCCGGCCGCCGCGCCGCATGGCGGCGAATCGGTGGCGGCCCTGCTGGCGCGGGTCGGCGCCTGGCTGGACGGCAGGCCGCCGAATCGCCGGCTGATCGCGGTCACCCATCCGGCGGTGCTGCGGGCCGCCGTCGTCCATGTGCTGGCGGCGCCGGCCGCCGCGTTCTGGCGGATCGATGCCGCCCCGCTCGCAATGGTCGATCTTCGTCACGACGGCCGCCGCTGGGCCTTGCGCTCCGCCACGCTCGATGCGTTCTGGGCGATGGGAGAAGGCGCGGAGGGAGTCGGATCACGATGACGGAGGCGGGTGGCAGCGAGCTTCTGCGTCAGCACGGCGGGCGGATCGACGCCGCGGCGCGCCTCTATCCGCAGGCGCCGACGCCGTGGCTCGACTTGTCGACCGGCATCAGCCCGCACGCCTATCCGCTGCCGCCGATCCCGCCCGAGGTCTGGCAGCGGCTGCCGCTCGGGCGTGATCTCGCGGCCCTCGAAGCGGCGGCGCGGAGCGCCTATGGCTGCCCGGCCGGCATGGTGCTGGTGCCGGTGCCGGGCAGCGAGATCGCCATCCGGATGATGCCGTGGCTGGTGCCGGCACGGTCGCGGGTCGGCCTGCTCGGTCCGACCTATCCGTCGCACGCGGCGGCGTGGGAGGGCAGCGGCGCCGTGGTGCGGCCGCTCTCAGGTCTGCCGCCGCCGGATGCCGACGACCTCGACGTCGTCGTGCTCGCCAATCCCAACAACCCGGACGGCCGTGTGGTGGCGCGGGCCGATCTCCTCGCCTTCGCGGAACGGTGGGGCGCCGCCGGCCGCCGCCTCGTCGTCGACGAGGCGTTCGCCGATGTGGCGCCGGAGGTGTCGCTGCTCGCCCTCCCGGCCCTGCCGCCGGGCCTCGTGGTGCTGCGCTCGCTCGGCAAGTTCTTCGGGCTCGCCGGCCTGCGGGTCGGCGTCGTGGCGGTGGCCGCAGCGGACGCGCCGGCGTGGCGGCAGCGCCTGGGCGACTGGCCGGTGGCCGGGCCGGCTTGCGTGATCGCCACCGCGGCGCTCACCGATGCGGGCTGGATCGCCGCCATGCGGGCGCGGCTCGCCGCCGACCGGCGACGGCTCGACGCGCTGCTGGCGGCCGGCGGCATCGCGCCGTGCGGCGGCACCGACCTGTTCGTGCTGGCCGAGGGGCCTGCGGGCATCGATCTCGTCGACCACTTCGCTCGCGCCGGAATTCTGGTGCGCGGCTTCGCCGGGGCGCCCGACCGCATCCGGGTCGGCCTGCCGGGCGCGGAGGCCGAATGGTCGCGGCTCGCCGCCGCGATCGATCTCATTCCCCGCCGCTGCGCCGCGGCGGCGCGATGAGGCGATCGATGGCGGCGCGCAGCAGCGCCGCCGCGCGGAACGGCGCATGCAGCATCTTGGTGGCCGGCAGCACCAGGAAGGTGCCGACCACGACGCCGAGATGCAGCGTCAGCGCCAGCCCCATGGCGGCGGTCGCCCGCAGCCCCAGCACCGCGAGCCCGCTCGCCGCGGTCGCCGCCAGCAGGGCCAGCAGCCCGATGTTCATGCGGGTCTCGGCGGGGGCCGCGGGTTCGCGGTCGGCCCGTGTCTCGACCGCCGCGAGGCCGGCGACCCCGGCGAGCATCAGCACGCCGCCGAGGGTGCCGGCGAGGACCGGCAGGCTGACGACCGGGTAGGGCGCCGGCGCCCCGGTGACGTGATGGAGGAGCGCGGCCGACACCGTCGAGAGAATCGTCAGGGCGAAGCCGGCCACCAGCACATGGTGGCTGGCGCGACGCTCGCCCGAGAGCTTTTCGCCGGTGTCGTTGCAGCCGTGCCCGCCGCCGCCGAGATTCCTCAGCGTGACGACGTCGGCGAGCGCCGCCGGCAGCGCCCGCAGCACGATCCGCAGCGGTGCCCGCGGCCCGATGGTGCGCCAGAACGCGACCGTCGCGGCCGCGACCGCCACGACCGCCCAGGCGAACGAGAGGCCGGCCGCCGCCGTCATGATGCCCCACGGCACCACGCGGTAGAACGCGCCGCCGCTGGTGTGGACGCCGAGCAGGATCTCCGGCGGCACTGCGATGAGCACCAGCGCCAGCGCCGCGAGGGTCACGGCTCCGACCACCACGGCGACGATCCATCCGGTGCGGGCAAAGGCGCCGGCGAGCCACCGCGGCCGGACATGACGCGCGAAGCTCTCCTGGCGCACCGCGGCGAGCGTCCGCGGCAGGTTGACGGCGAACGGATGCGGCGGCGCGTACTGGCAAGCGTACCAGCAGCCGCGGCAGTTGTGGCAGAGATGGGCGAGGTGGTCGATCTCGGCGAGCGGAAAGCCGTGCTTGCCGGCGATTGCCGGGAACACGGCGCAATAGCCGTCGCAATACATGCAGGCGGCGCAGATGCGCAGCAGACGCTCGGCCTCGGTGGCCGCGTCGATGGGCGTGTCAGCGGGCCGCGACACGGGCGGCCTCCTCGCCGGCGATGCGACCCGACACCGCCGCGAGCGTCACCCCGAGACCGGCCAGATAGCCGCGCCGCAGCACCGTCGCGGCCATGATCCCGCCCGCCGCCAGCAGCCGGTCGGCGACGCCGCCGGTGCGCAGCCGTACCCGCATGGCCGCATCGACCGCGACCCCGTGATGCAGGAAGGTGACGCCGGCCACGAGCGGATACCCGGCGAACGGTGGCACGCGGATCGGCCGCCCGCCGCGCGCCTCGGCGGTCGCGTCGACGTCCCGCACGGTCGCATCGAGACCCGCCGGATCGATCGCCAGCGCCGTTGCGAGCCCAGCTAGCGTCGGCGCCGTGACGGGCGGCAGGGCCGTCGGGGCGGCGCGGCTCAGGCCGTCGTGGTCGAGGACGAGCGCCGCACGGCCCCCCGGGCAGCCGGCGATGCGCGGCCCCCACTGGGCATAGTGGGTGCGGCGAAGATCGGCGCGCTCGTCGGCGACACGGCGGCCGTGCTGGTCGACCACGATGCCGTACGGAATGCCGGTAATGCGGGTGACGATGCCGCCGTCGACGGCCGGCCCGCGGGCATCGACCGGCACCAGATGGCCGAGCCCGGGCGTGCCGACTGCGGCGGCGCCGGCGGCGAGAAGGAGCCGCAGGCCGCTCCCGTCCGCATGGGGGGTGCCGCGCACCACCACGGTGTCGGCCGCGTCGCCGAGCTGCCGGCGCAGCGCCGTGCGGTCGGCCTGGTCGCCGCCGGTCGCCACCACCACGGCGCGCGCCGTGATGGGGGTGAGACTGCCGTCGCGTCGCAGCTCGACAGTGCAGTGGCCGGGCTCCACATGGAGACCGGCCAGCGCCGTGTCGTACGACACCCCGACTCCGAGCTGCACCGCTGTCGCAAACAGCGCGTTGATCATCGCCTTGCCGCCGCCGAGCAGGAAGGCGGTGCGGCGCGAGTAGGGCAGCACGCCGCGGCTCGTCGGCTGCAACGCGACGCCGTTGTCGATCAGGAAATCCGGCAGGTCGGCGGAACCATCGATCAGCCGCCGCGCCACCGGGTCGTCGGTCGCGTGCTCGGTCACGCGCCGCAGATCCGCCAGGAACGCATCCGCCGGATAGGCGTCGGGCACCCACGGCGCCGGCCTGTCGTGGGCGATGCGGAAATTCCGCGCGTGGCGCGTGTTGCCGCCGCGGAGCGCCCGCGGTGCGCTCTCGACGAGATGCACCGTGGCGCCGGCGCGCCGGGCCGCGATGGCGGCGCACAGGCCCGCCGCGGCACCGCCGGCCACCAGCACGTCGATCTCGGAGAGGGGAGCGCCGGCCGTCATGTGTCCGCAGCCGGGGCAGAGGGCCGGCGGGCGCATCGCCGCCTCGCCGGTACCCGCGTCGTCGTGGCGCGCGGCGTGCCGCATCGCCGCCGGTGCGCTTGCGTCATGCGCATGTTCATGCTGATGTGATCACGTCTTCGGTGCCTCTCGTCGAGAGGTGAAACGGGAACGCGGTCCAGCGACGGCTCGCCTTGCGAGCATGTCCCCCAAGCCGCGGCTGCCCCCGCAACTGTGGACGGACCGTCGCCGATCGGAAGCCACTGGGCGCGCGCCCGGGAAGGTGATCGGCGGCCAGGGTCCGTGAGCCAGGAGACCGGCCGGAGACGCTGGTCCATTCCGTTCGACGGCGGGTCGAAAGGGGAGAGTCATGATCATCGCACGCTGACCGAATCCGATCGATGGCGCAATGGCCGCGTCGTCGCGATCGGCTTTGGTCGCGATCGGCTTCGCTCGAACCATCCTCGTCTGAACCGCCGTCATGGGTGACGCGATCGTGCGACGCTCGTCGCCGCGATCGCCCGAACGTGCCGGTGCGACGGCGCCTCGATCGCCGTCGTGCGCCGCGTTGCGCGAGAGTCGCGATGGAACCAAAGGACACCACCAGCAACGACGCCTACAAGGGCTTCACCAACACGGCCTGTCCGTTCCTGCCGTGCCATGCCGGCGTGCGCGGCGCCTTCAACTGCCTGTTCTGCTACTGCCCGCTGATCGCCTATCACTGTCCCGGGCCCTATGTGGTGTTCACCGACCGCAACGGGGTGCGCCGCAAGGACTGCTCGGCCTGCACGCTGCCGCACAACGGCTATCGCGGTGCGTGGGCCTTCATCCAGAAATGGCTGGAGCGGCCGGTCGTGTGGGATGGCGGCGTCCAGACGCGGCGCTTCCGGTTGCCCCGCCGTCCGGCCGGCGCTCGCACGGCGCGGCGAATCGTGATCGAAGAGCGGCCGGCAGGGACAAGCGATCGATGAGCGACCTGATCTTCCTCACCGGCCCGGTGCGCAGTGGCAAGAGCCGCCGGGCCGTCGACATCGCGACGCGCTGGGGGGACGATGTCGTTTACGTCGCCACCTATCGACGCGATCCGGACGACGCCGAGATGGCCGAGCGGGTGCGCCGCCACCAGGCCGAGCGGCCGGCGTGGCGCACCCTGGAGGCGCCGCCGACGGTGTCGGAGGCGCTGGCGGCGCTCGATCCGCCGCCCTCCGGGGTCGTCCTCGACAGCCTCGGCCTGTGGCTCGGTGACCGCTTCGAAGGCAGCGACGCGGCCATCCTGGATGGCTGGAGCGACGAGCTGGCCCGCTTCCGCGCGGCGCCGTGGCCCGTGGTGGTGATCGGCGACGAGATCGGCTGGAGCCCGGTGCCGGCCGACGCGGCGTTGCGACGCTTCCGCGATCTCGCCGGCTTCCTGGGGCAGCGCACCGCGGCGGCCGCCACCGAGGCGTGGCTGATGGTGGCGGGCTGCCCGCTGCGGCTCAAATAATCAGTTCCGCCCGGAACCGATGTCGTCCGCGTCCGGCCTGGCGACGGCTTGCAGGAGGCGGCCGTGCGGGGTTTCGAGCCGCATGAAGTCGACCCCGAAGGCGCGGTCGAGGCGGCGGTCGTGGAACAGGTCGGCGGCCGTGCCAGCCGCGGCCAGGCGACCGCCGGCGAGCAGCACCACCCGGTCGAAGGCGCGGAAGGCGAGATCGAGATCGTGCATGGCGACGATGCACAGCCGGTCGCGGCCGCGGCGGGCGAGTCCGTCGACCACGCCGATCCGGTGACGGACGTCGAGACTGGCGCCGGGCTCGTCGGCGATCAGCACCGGCGGATCGACCGCGAGCACCATGGCGAGCAGCACGCGGGCGCGCTCGCCGCCCGACAGCGCCGACCACCGGCGCTGCGCCAGAGGGCCGAGGCCGTGCGTCGCCAGCACCGCTGCCACCCCATCCGGTGACGCCGTGCCGCCGCGCTCGACGCCGAGGCGGACGAGATCGGCGACCCGCAGGTCCCAATGCGGCGCGAAGTGCTGGGGCAGGAAGCCGATGGTCGCGGCCCGCTCGGCCGCCGGCAGCGCCGCGACCGGCCGGTCGCCGAGCCGCACCGTGCCGTGGTCCGGCGTCAGCAGGCCGGCGAGCGCCCGCAGCAGGGTCGACTTGCCGGCGCCGTTGGGGCCGATCAGCGCGACGCTGCCGGTGGCCGGCAGGCTCAGGGTGATGTCGGACAGGATGGTCGTGCCGCCGCGCCGGACCCCGAGGCCCTGCGCCGAGAGGCCGATCGTGATCGCCGCGCTCCGGTGCGTCATGGGCGGAGCTGCCGGGCGAGGAGCACGATGAAGAACGGCCCGCCGGCGACCGCGGTGACGAGGCCGAGCGGAATCTCGGCGGGCGGCAGGACCGAGCGGGCGAGGGCGTCCGCCGCCGTCACCAGGATGGCGCCTACCAGGGCTGCGGCCGGCAGCAGCGCGCGGTGCAGCGGCCCGACCAGCCAGCGCGCCACATGGGGCGCCGCGAGCCCCACGAAGGCGACGAGCCCGCCGAAGGCCACCGCCAGCGCCACCACGGCGGCACCGACCAGCACGGCGCGATCGACGAAGCCGCGGACATCCTGGCCGAAGCCGGCCGCCATGGTGTCGCCGAGGCCGAGCAGGTCGAGCCCGCGGGCGAGTCGCAGGGTGGCGGCGAGACCCGCGAGGGTCGCGAGCGCGAGACCCGCGAGGGACGGCCAGCGCGGCGTCTGTACGCCGCCGAGGCTCCAGCTCAGCACCACCTGGAGGTTCACGGTATCGTCCGACAGCGCCAGCATCAGGAACGAGCGCAGCGCCCCGAGCACCGCCGCGACCGCGACGCCTGCGAGCAGCAGCCCGGCGGCATCGACGGTGCCGGCGAGGCGGGCGATCGCCATCACCACGAAGGTCGCCCCCCAGGCGCCGAGGAAGGCCAGCATGGCGAGCAGCGGTGCCTGCGGCAGGCCGAGCGGCACCAGGAGCGCGACGCTGGCGCCGAGTGCGGCGCCGCCGGCGGAGCCGAGCAGGTAGGGCTCGGCGAGCGGATTGCGGAACACGCCCTGGAACACCGCGCCGCCGAGCCCGAGCAGGGCGCCGACGCAGGCCGCCGCCAGCACCCGCGGCAGCCGCCAGTCGATCAGCAGCCGGCTGCGCAGGTCGTCGTGCCCGGTCGCCGCGCGCAGGAGATCGGCGGGGCCGGCCCAGTCGTGGCCGGCCGCGACGGCGAGCCCGAGGCCGGCCGCGAGTCCGGCGAGCAGCGCCAGCCAGGGCCGTCGCGGCGCGCTCATCGGGCGTCCTCGCGGTCGCAGCCGGGGTGCAGCAGGCCGGCGAGCCGCTCGATGCCGTCGACGGTACGCGGTCCCGGGATCAGGACCTCGGCGCGCGGCACCGCGACGGCGCGGCCCGCCGTGACGGCCCGCAGGTCGCGCCAGCCGGGTTGCCGTGTCAGCTCCGACAGATCCTCGGGGCGGCCGGCGAGCAGCAGCACGTCGGGGTCGGCACGTAGCACCGCCTCGGGCGACACCTGAGCGAGCGACAGGCCCTCGTCGAGGGCGAGCCGTCCGCCGGCCGCCACGATGGCGTCCGCCGTGTAGGTCCGCGGCCGCGCCACCAGCACGAGGCCGTTGCCGACCCGCCCGGTGATCATCACGACGCGCGGCCTTACGCGCGCCGCGACCCGTCCGGCGACCGCCGCCACCCGAGCTTCGAGCCGCGCCGCGACCGCCTCGCCCCGCTCCGCCACGCCGGCGGCGCGTCCGACCAGCCGGATGTTCGCCATCACCTCGGCGACGGTGCGATGGGTGAGCACCAGCACCGGCACGCCGATCCGCTCCATCGGGTCGACGAGCTGGTGCGCCGCCTGGCGGGCCGGCGTCACCACCACGAGGTCGGGCCGCTGCGCCACGACCGCATCCACCGAGACGCCGAGGCGGCCGCCGACCAGTGGCCGGTCCAGCACCTCGGGCGGATGGCGCGTGTACGCCTCGATGCCGACGACACGATCGGCGAGGCCGAGCGCCGCGACGATCTCGGTGTTGGAGGCGAAGATCGGCACGATGCGCATGGCTGGCCGTGGCAGCACCACGGTGCGATCGAGCGCGTCGACGAGCACGATCGGCTCGGCCGCGGCCGCAGCTCCCGCAAGGCCGAGCATGCCGGCGACGAGCGCCGGCAGTGCCGTCCGGGCGAGCCGGCGTCCGCTTCTCATCAGAACTGCGCCCGCAGCCCGACCAGCATCTCGCGGCCCGGCATCGAGGTGCCGCAGCCGCCGTTCTGGAAGCGCGGATCGGCCAGGCAGGGCACCTGATCGAGCGCCAGGAAGATCGGGTGGGCGTTGACGTCGAACAGGTTGTTGATGGTGGCGAACAGCTTGACCTGCTCGGTCAAGGCGATCTCGCCGCGCAGGTTCCACACCCAGTACGGGTCCTTGCGGTACACCGTGGTGTTGCGCACCTGGCCGGGGATCAGCAGATACTCCTCGGAGGCGTACCACATCGGTCCGTGCAGCACGCCGGCGACCTGGATGGACCAGTCGCGCCAGGCTCCCCCGTTCTGGCCGAAGCGGGTGCCGATCGCCGCCTGGTACTGGTACATGCGGGTGGCGCGGTCGGTGCCGGCGGCGGCCGGCGCCCCCTCGTCGCGCATGTCGAAGTTGTAGGCGCCGTTGGCCCAGAGGGTCCATCGCCACGGCCCCGCCGGCCGTGCCAGCACGGCCAGCATGTCGGCATTGGCTTGCATCTCGACTCCGCGCACCACGATGTCGGCCGGATTGTTGACGTAGTCGGAGGTGTTCGGCACGCCGGTCCGGGCTCGGGTGACGATGCGGTCGCTGATCAGGTTCTGGAACAGCGCGACATCGATCCGCCAGGCCGATCCGCTGAAGGTGGTGCCGACCTCGATCTGTTGCGCGGTCTCCGGTTGCAGACCGGCATTGCCGAAGATGCGGCCGCCCCCCACCGCGGTGAAGTCGGCGGCGAGCTCCGAGGCGGTCGGCGCGCGGAACCCGGTCGAGGCGCCGAGCCGCCACGACCACCCGTCCAGCATCGCCCAGGTGGCGCCGGCCGACCAGGTGGTCGCCGCGTAGGACTGGCTGCCGGTGCGCTGCCGCGCCAGATTGGGGGTCGGGTCGAAGCTCGTCTCGCCCTGGGTCCGCCGCACGCCGCCGCGCACCGTCACGCGGTCGTCGATGAGCGTCTGGGCATCCTCCGCATAGAAGGCATATACGGCTTCGGTCTGGTTGGCGTCGTAGGGCGCCACCTGTCCCTGCGAGGCGATCGGGCTGCCCGGCATGTAGACCCGCGTGCGATCGGAGCGCAGCCAGCTCGTCTCGCCGTCGAGGCCGAGCAGCAGCTCGTTGCCGGTCCATGGCTTGAAGCGCGGCTGCACGCGGGTGCCGACGATGTCGAGGGTGCGTTCGTTGCGGTCCGACAGGGTGCCGGCGACCGGCCGGTTGCCGCTGGCGATGACCGGCGAGGCCCATTTGAACACGTCGACGTCGGTCACCGCATAGGTCTGCACCATCAGGCTCGCCCAGCCGTCCGGGATCTTGCCGTCGTAGACGAGGTCGACCGAGCGGTTGAAGCGGTCGTCGCGCGAGTAGATGTTGGCGGTCGAGCCGCGAAAGCCGGCGTCGTAGACGCCGTCGGTGCGCACGGCGAGATCGATGCGCTGGTTGGGATCGATCTGGAGCCCGAAGGCGGCGCTGGCGCCGCCGCGCGTCCATGCGGTGTTCAGCGCCTTGGTGCCGCCGCCGACCGTGACATTGTCGCTCTTGCCGCCCGAGACGCCGACATACCAGTCGTAGGCGTCGCGCACACCGCCGCTCTGCGCCTTGCCGCGGAGCTGGCCGAACGAGCCGGCGCTGGTTTCCACCACGGTGCCGGGCGCGGTGCGGCCCGTCTTCATGATGAGGTTGATCACGCCGCCGATGTTCTGGCTCCCGTAGATCACCGAGGCGGGGCCGCGCACCACCTCGATGCGCTCGACGTCGGCGGCCGACAGCTTGGAGAGATTGGCGGTGCCGGCGCGGCGGCCGTTGATCAGCACCAGCACCTGGCCCTTGAAGTCGCGGCCCTGGCCGTCGCTGGCGGCGCCGCGGATGTTGATCGAGGTCTGCGCCGGCGACCAGTCGCTGAAGAAGCCGACGGCGTTCTCGGCCAGCAGCTCGGTGACCGAGCGGGCCGACGAGTGCCGGATGCGCTCCTGGTCGATCACCTGAACGGTCTCCGGAATGCGGCTGCGCGGCTCCGGCCGCCCGGTCGCGGTGACCACCAACTCGTCGAGGGTGACGGACTGGGCGGCGGCGGCGTCGGCCAGGACGGCGGCGCCGATCGCGACCGCGGCAAGGCGAGTGGTGGCGATGCGGGGGGGCGTCATGCCAGCCTCCACACCAGCACGGCGGCCGCCTTGGCGACCTCGAGGCGGCTGCCGCGCGCGTCGTGCCGGCACTGGGCGACGAGATGGGCGCGCAGCGCCCGTCGGCGCGGATCGTGCGGCGCCCAGGCGAGCCGCTCGGCGAGATGCTCGGCGAGCGATTCGATGCCGCCGACCGGCAGCACGAAGGTCCACGGCGTGATGACGACGGCGTCGGGCTGCTGCGCCGGATCGAGCCGCGACAGCACGACGTCGACGCCGGGGCGCTCGTCCTCGCCGTGCCATTCGGGCGGCAGGCAGCCCGACAGGCAGGTGCCGCGCGGCCCGTGCTGAGCCGGCACGATCCACACCACATGGCGTCGTGCCCAGCTCCGGCAGCGGTCCAGGAACGCGGCCGGGGCCTGGAACGGGGCCGACGTGTTGGCGGCCAGCACGGTATCGTGGGACTTCGCCGCGAGGGACGCGCTCTCCCAGCCGTGCGGCACGACGCGCGGCCGAGCATCGCCGAGCCCCGCGAGGCGCGACCGCATGGCGGCGGCGGGCTCGACCGCGGTCCACGCCGCGCCGGGCCGGCGCAGCGCGCGGCCGAGCTGGCCGGCACCGGCGCCGATGTCGAGAAGATCGCCGATTTCCGGCACCATCCGCTGCACCAGCGGGACGATGCGCGACACGTAGTCGGACGCATCAATGCCGACCGCATAGAGCACGAGCGGATCGATCGTCGGCGGCCGCGGTGGGCTGTCGGGACACGGGGGAGTGGTGCCGGGCGACGTCGTGGGCAGACGTGCGCCGGCGATCCCGCGCGCGGCGGGACGCATGAAGGGAATGAGCACCGGAGGGTCCTCGCGGTGAGCGTGGCACGTCACCGCGACGGGCGACCGTCCGCGCTGGCTGCACGTCCGGCTCGTCCACCCCCGGCACACCCCGACCGGCGGTTCCGCGTGTGACCACGGCTGACGGCAGGTCTCCTGGCTCGCGGGTCGTCGTCCTCCGTCGCCTTCCCGGGTGCGAGATCCCAGTGGCGTGATGACGGAGGACTCGCCGCTCACAGTTGCGGGGGCAGCCACGGGGTTCGGCCGGACGGCCGTCACCGTGTTCCCTTTTGATCCCGTGAGGGAACCGTCGCGGCGAGGGTAGGGAGGCGGCCACGGGATTGTCAATCGCGGCGACGCCCGCGAGCACACGGCGCGTTGGACGGCTCTGGTCCCGGCATCATCGCACCGGCGAATCTGGTCGCATGTCGATTGACGGTCGCGGCCGGCCGCCCGTATCACTCGGCGCGCGCGGTCGTGCGGCTCCGTCGGACCACGAATCGCGATCGCGGCGGCGCGCCGGCGCCGCCAGACGAGGATCTCGCCATGCCGACCGCCGTATCGAGCCTGCCTGTGCCGGAGGTCCCCGTGGCAACGTCGCGCTGGCTCGCCATCGTGGGCATCGGCGAGGACGGCCTCGACAGCCTGACGGCGGCGGCCCGCACCCTGATCTCGACCGCGGAGCTGGTGGTCGGCGGCGAGCGCCATCTGGCGCTGGCGCGCGACCTCGTGCGCGGCCGCACGCTCGCCTGGCCGCGACCGCTGACGGCGGCGTTCCCCGAGATCGCGGCGCATCGCGGCCGCCCCGTCGTCGTCCTGGCGACCGGCGATCCCTTCAACTACGGCGTCGGCCGCCAGCTCGCCGCGGTCGTGCCGCCGGACGAGATTCTGAGCCTGCCGCAGCCGTCCTCGTTCAGCCTGGCGGCGTCGCGGCTGTGCTGGTCGCTGCCCGATCTGACGGCCGTGACGCTGCATGGCCGGCCGCTGGAGAGCATCGTCCGCCATCTCCAGCCGGGCGCCCGCATTCTGGCGCTGTCGTGGGACCAGACGACGCCCGAGAAGCTCGCGGCGCTGCTGGTCGCACGGCGGATGGGCGACAGCCGGATCAGCGTGCTGGAGGCGCTCGGCGGCCCGCGCGAACGGGTGCGCCACACGACCGCCGAGAGCTTCGATCTCGTCGGCATCGATCCGCTCAACCTGATCGGCCTCGACGTGGTGGCGGCGCCGGACGCCGCCGTGGTGCCGCTGGCGCCGGGGCTGGACGATGCCCTGTTCGAGCACGACGGCCAGCTCACCAAGCGCGATATCCGCGCCGTCACGCTGGCGGCGCTGGCGCCGCGCCAGGGCGAGCTTCTGTGGGACGTCGGGCTCGGCGCCGGCTCGGTCGCCATCGAGTGGCTGTTGCGGCATCCGGCCATGCGGGCGGTCGGCATCGAGGCGCGGCCCGACCGCGCCGCCCGGGCGGCCCGCAACGCGGCGTTTCTCGGCACCCCGGATCTGCACATCGTCGAGGGGCAGGCGCCGGCGGCGCTCGCCGACCTGCCGGCCCCCGATGCGGTGTTCGTCGGCGGCGGCTTCTCGGACGAGGGCGTGTTCGAGGCGGTGTGGACGGCGCTGAAGCCGGGCGGCCGGCTGGTGGTCAACGCGGTGGCGCTGGAGACCGAGGCGCGGCTGTTCGCTCTGCATGCAAAGCATGGCGGCGAGCTGGTGCGCGTTCAGATCGCCCGCGCCGAGCCGGTGGGCACCATGACGGGCTGGCGGTCGGCCATGCCGGTCACCCAGTGGCGGGCGGTGAAGCCGTGATGGTGGCCGGCGTCGGATTCCGCCGCGGCGCCACCGCCGCCGACATCGTCGCCGCCGTCGCGGCTGCTCGCGCCGTCTTCGGCGGCGCGGCGGCCGCCCCGATCGCCGCGCTGGCCACCGCAGACTTCAAGGCGGAGGAGGCGGGCTTTCGCGAAGCGGCAGCGCGTCTCGGCGTGCCGCCGATCGCTTGCGCGATCACCGATCTCGCCGCGGTCGCCGACCAGACACTCACCCGCTCGGCGCGGGTCGCGGCGGCGGTCGGCGTGCCGTCGGTCGCCGAGGCGGCCGCGCTGGTCGCGGCCGGGCCGGGCGCTCGGCTCGCCGGCCCGCGCGTCGCCCACGGCAACGCCACCTGCGCGCTCGCCGTCGGAAGGAACACATGAGGGGGCGTGAGCCATGACGGTGCATTTCATCGGCGCCGGACCCGGCGCCCCGGATCTGATCACGGTGCGGGGCCGCGATCTGTTGGCACGCTGCCCGGTGTGCCTCTACGCCGGCTCGCTGGTGCCGGCCGCGCTGCTCGACCACTGCCCGCCGGGCGCCCGCATCGTCGACACCGCGCCGCTGTCGCTCGACGAGATCGCGGCGGAGTTTTCGCGGGCCACCGCGGCGGGTCACGATGTGGCACGCCTCCACTCCGGTGACCTGTCGATCTGGAGCGCCCTCGGCGAGCAGCTGCGCCGGCTCGACCGGCTCGGCATTCCCTACACGATCACGCCCGGCGTGCCGTCCTTCGCGGCGGCGGCGGCGGCGCTCGGCCGCGAGCTGACGCTGCCCGAGGTGGCGCAGTCGGTGGTGCTGACCCGCACCTCGGGGCGCGCCTCGGCGATGCCGGAGGGCGAAAGCCTCGCGGCATTCGCGGCGACGCGGGCGACCCTCGCCATCCACCTGTCGATCCATGTGCTCGACCAGCTCGTCGCCGAGCTGACGCCGCATTACGGCGCCGACTGCCCGGCCGCCATCGTGTACCGGGCGAGCTGGCCGGAGCAGCGCATCGTCCGCGGCACGCTCGCCACCATCGCGGCGCTCGCCCGCGAGGCCCCGATGGAGCGCACCGCGCTGATCCTGGTCGGCGCCGCGCTCGCGGCCGACGATTTTCGCGACAGCGCGCTCTACGACCCGGGCTATCAGCGTCGCTTCCGCGGGCGCGGCGAATGAGCACGCCGGGCTTCGTCGTCGCGGCGCCCGCCTCGGGCAGCGGCAAGACCACGGTGACGCTCGGCCTCCTGCGCGCGCTGGCCCGGCGCGGCGCCACGGTGCAGCCCTACAAGTGCGGCCCCGACTATATCGACCCGGCGCATCACGCCGCCGCCGCCGGGCGGCCGAGCTTCAATCTCGATACCTTCGCGATGGATCGCGTGCTGCTGGCCGATCTCGTTGCGGCGGGTGCCGGCGCCGACGTCGCGGTGGCCGAGGGCGTGATGGGGCTGTTCGACGGCGCCGGGCACGCCGGCCGCAGCGGGCGGGGCGCCACCGCCGAGGTGGCGGCGCTCACCGGCTGGCCGGTGGTGCTGGTGCTCGATGTCGTCGGCCAGGCCGAGACGGCGGCGGCGGTCGCGCTCGGCTGCGCCCGCTACCGCAGCGACGTGACGGTCGCCGGCGTCATCCTCAACCGCGTCGCCGGCGAGCGGCACCGCGACCTGATCGCGCCGGCACTCGCGGCCATCGGGCTGCCTGTGGTCGGCACCCTCGGCCGCGATGCGCGCTTGACGCTGCCGGAACGCCATCTCGGTCTCGTCCAGGCGGCCGAGACCGCGGATCTCGACGCCCGTCTCGACCGCATCGCCGACGCGGTCGCGGCCGACGTCGATCTCGACGCCCTGATGCGTCTCGCCCGGCCCGCCGCCGTGCTCGGCGGCGAGAGCGAGACGGCGGCGCCGCGCTTTCGGCCACCGCGCTTGCAGGCTCCTGGGCAGCGGATCGCGGTGGCGCAGGATGCCGCCTTCTCGTTCCTGTATCCGCATCTCGTGCGCGCCTGGCGGGCCGCCGGCGCCGACATCGTGCCGTTCTCGCCGCTCGCCGACGAGGCGCCCGATGCGGCGGCCGACGTGGTGTGGCTGCCGGGCGGCTATCCGGAGCTGCATGCCGGCCGGCTCGCGGCGGCCGAGCGGTTCCTGACTGGGCTGCGGGCCGCGGCGGCGCGCGGCGTGCCGGTCCACGGCGAGTGCGGTGGCTTCATGGTGCTCGGGGCCGGGCTCGTCGACGCCGCCGGCACCCGCCACGCCATGGCGGGCCTGCTCGGGCTCGAAACCTCGTTCGCGGCGCGCAAGCTGCATCTCGGCTATCGCCGCGCCCGCCTGCGCGACGCCTGCGTGCTGGGGCCGGCAGGGGCCGTGCTGTGGGGCCACGAGTTCCACTATTCCGTCACGCTGGCGTGCCCGGACGCGCCGCTCGCCGACTGCACCGACGCCGGCGGCCGCGCCGTGCCGGAGAGCGGCGCCCGCCGCGGCTCCGTCACCGGGTCGTTCTTCCATCTGATCGACGGCGCCCCGGGCTAGGTAGGGGACTCATTCAGGTCCACTCGGTTGCAACTGCGACCAGTGCCAGAGCAGCAAGATAGTTGCGGGCGAGGCGATCGTAGCGGGTCGCGATTCGACGCCAGTTCTTCAGACGACAGAACAGCCTCTCGATCATGTTCCTGCGCTTGTAAGCAACGCGGCTGAGCGGATAAGGGACGGCCCTCGACGCTGTCGAGGGAATGACCGATGTCGTGCGGCGAGCCTTCAACCAGCAGCGCAGCCGATCGGCATCGTAGGCCTTGTCCGCGATCAAGCGTTTGAACGGCACGACGCGACTGATGAGGGGCACCGCCATCGTGATGTCGGCGAGGTTGCCCGGGGTCAGCGCAAACGCGATCGGTCTGCCGCGATCATCGGCCAAGCAATGGATCTTGCTCGTACGACCGCCCCGGGAGCGCCCGATCGCCTGATTCCACTCCCCCCTTTTCCGCCGGCCGCCGAGCGGTGCGCTTTCACGTGGGAGCTGTCGATCATCAGTTCGGTGGGCGGTTCTCCGGAAGCTGCGATTTGCTCGAACAGCTGCTGCCATACGCCGCGCCGAGACCATCTGTTGTAGCGGTTGTAGATGGTCGTGGCGGGGCCGTATTCCGCCGGGACGTCACGCCAGCGACATCCAACCTTCAGCACGTGGAGGATCCCGCTGATCACCCGCCGGTCGTCGACCCGAGGCTTGCCGGGTCTACCCCGTGGCAACCGTGGTTCGATCAGCGCCCACGCCTCGTCCGACAGCCAGAACAACCGCGCCATCTCGGCCTCCTGATTCGGGAGAACCCAATCAGAGGCCAGAGATCACCTCTGAATCAATGCCCTGTATGAGTTCCCTACCTAGGGTTCGGGCTCATAACCGGTAGCAGACGGTCGCGGCGATGTGGACCGCCGCGAGGAAGTTGACGGCGAGGCGGTCGTATCGTGTGGCGATGCGGCGGAAGTCCTTCAGCCGGCAGAACATGCGCTCGATGGCGTTTCGGTTGCGGTAGAGGACGCGCGAGAACGTGCTCTTCCAGCGTCGGTTCACCTTGGGTGGGATGTTGGGCATGGTGCCGTTGGCCTCGACCTGCCGTCGGATGGCGTTCGAGTCGTAGCCCTTGTCGGCGTGCAGGATGCGAGCGTCCGGCAATTGCTTCAGGAGGTCGTGTCCGGCCGTGCAATCGGCGACATTGCCGCCGGTGAGCAGGAAGGCAATGGGCCGGCAATCTCGGTCCGTCAGTGCGTGGATCTTGGTCGTGCGGCCGCCGCGCGAACGGCCGATCGCCTGGGTCTGCGCCCCCCTTTCCCGCCGGCGGCCGAGCGGTGTGCCTTGATGGCGGAACTGTCGATCAGGACCTGCTCGGGTGGGCCGCCTGCGCTGGCCAGTGAGCGGAAGAGTTTCTCCCAAACGCCTTTCTCGGCCCACCGGACGAAGCGGTTGTAGAGCGTCTTTCGGGGGCCGTAGACGGCCGGAGCGTCGACCCACCGGCCACCGGACTTCAGCACGTGGACGATGCCACTGATCACGCGGCGGTCATCCACCCGCGCCTTGCCACGCGTGTCGGTCGGAAGATGCGGCCGGATACGATCAAACTGCGCCTCGGTCAGCCAGAAGAAGTCTCGACTCATAACGGCTCCTCCCCGAGAGCCGTGAATCACAAGCCTCTCACGCTGCCAACAATTGTTTCGGCTGACGCCCAGACGATCGGCGAGGCTCCGTATCGTCGGCAGCGAAGCGCCGCTGGCGAAGGCGGCGCTTCTGATGGCAGCTGCAAGGCTCGCCGCGATCTCTTCAACGGTTTGTCCGGTGATGAAACCGGCACCAGTCGTACGGCCATTTCAGAAAGCACGGATCCTCGACGGCAACGCGAGCCGGCGCCGCGAAAACCGCCTGCAGGATGTTCGCCGTCGCATGGAACATACCGTTGGCGAGCGAGAGCTCGCCGACCGGAATGCCGTCCTGTTCGAACTGTGCCGTCGCCATCTCGATCAAAGCATGATGCTCCGGCGGGTCCTGGTAGGCTGCAATGCCGCCAGACGAGCTGCGGCAGCACGGCCTCGCCACCAGCAGTTCTTCGCTCCGTTACGCGACGGTCGGCTTGTGCTCGATGGGGTTTTCCGAGCCACCGGAACGCTGCAGCAGATCGAGCCGCGATCGCTCGATGCGCGGAAGTGGATCGACCTCGACGACAACGGTTTGTACGAACTCGAACCGGACGGCTCTTTTCGTCATGTGTGGGAAGGGCTGACGATCAGATCGGCCGTGGGTGCGGGCGCAAGCGCGGTCACGGCGGAAGCCGGTCACGTGGTCGCTCCGGAGACCGCGCCGCCCACGTCGTTCTCGGGCCTGAGCGGTTTGACGAGGAGTGAGTGCAAGGTGCATCGCGCGGCAATGGCGGTGTACCCGGACGGAATCCCGGCCGAGCTGTCCCTCAAACAGCTGTGCCGAGAGTTGCAGCCGCGTGTGATGCATATGGGATTTGGCGCGGTGAGCGAAAGCACGATCAAGCGATACATTTGGAAGTATCGGCGCCGGAGAGCCGTCAAAAATATTCGCTCGACACATCAAACGTAAGTCGGCTTTCGTCCCCAATTTGACTTGGCTTGACCCGGTTTGGTCCTTTTTGGACCAAGCGACTCGCTCTGCTTCGTGACGGAATCCACGCCGTCGCAACCCAGTGAAGAGCGAGCATACGATGATCGACACCACACGACATCCCCTTGTTGGCCCGGCCCCGGCTGCCATCGCGCCGAGCCCCATGAGCGCCGATCCCGACTCCGCGTACAACGAGAACCAGGCGGCGACGTTGCTCGGCGTCTCGGTGCGGACCCTGCAGGCCTGGCGGGTGCGCGGGGGCGGCCCGCCCTACGTCAAGATCGGCCGCGCGGTCCGCTATCAGCGTCGCGCCCTCGTGACCTTCCAGCAGCTCAACACCGTGTCCTCGACGACCGAGGCCGATGCCCGCCGCCTGGATTCGCGAGCTGCGCCGCGGGCCGTTCGAGGTCACGGGGACGACGGCGCGCTTGTTCGCGCGCGCGACGCGGCCGATCGGCGGCGAGATGGCAAGAGCATTGTGGCCGTTCAACGAGCGGCTGGAAGACGGCCGAATTCGGTTCGAAGTGCCGATCGGACCCGGTTTCACGGATAGCATGATTGAGCCCGGCCAGGGTCATTGGCTCGTCGACTTCGATCCGCGGACCGGGATGTGGGACAGCCCGGGGGCGGCGCCCTTGTGCCCCGGCATCGATACCCTCGCCACGCATATTTGGCGCGTTCTGGGACGGTCGGATCTCGGGGTCATCGATGCGCGATCGGCCCTGCTGATCAGTCTCGCCCGCGCGCTTCTTTCGGTACTGGCGAAAGAGCAGAGCCGATCGAGATCCGGGTCGCGGGATCCGGGGGAGCATATCCCATGACGTCGTCCGGCGGCGGTCGCCGGATCGCCTTCGCCGGCATCGCGGCCGAGGCGCGGCTCTACGCCGACGTGCTCGTGCCGCGGTGGTTGCCGGACGGGAGCCGCGCAGGTGACGAGTGGGTCTCGCTCAATCCGACACGTGCCGACGGTCGCGCGGGATCGTTCAAGGTCAACCTCGCGACCGGCCGGTGGTCGGACTTCGCCACCGGCGACGCCGGCGCCGATCTCGTCGCGCTCGCCGCGTACCTGTTCGGCCTGACGCAGAGCGCGGCGGCGCTGAAGATCGCCGAGATGCTGGGGCGGGACCCCTATGAATAGTCGCGCCCCCTTCTCGTCGATCTCCGGGGCGTCGGTGACGAGCCGCCACTCGCCTCCGACCTCCGGCGAAAAGGCCGGCTGGGTTCCGGTGGTGCCGGTGCCCGCTGACGCGCCCCGGCCGTCGGCCGCACATTTCAAGCTGGGCCGCCCGACCGCGACGTGGACGTATACCGACGCGGCCGGCGGCGTCCTCGGACACGTGCTGCGGTTCGATGTGGCCGGCGGCGAGAAGGTTTTTCGACCGCTGGTGTTCATGCGGCGGACCACCGGCGAGGCGAAGGCGGAATGGCGCTGGGAATCGTGGCTGCCGCCGCGGCCGCTGTACGGGCTTCGGCAACTCGCCGAAAGGCCGGCGGCGCCGGTCGTGATCACTGAGGGCGAGAAGGCCTGCGACGCGGCGAGGGCGCTGTTGCCGTCGGCGGTCGTGATCACCTCGCCGAACGGTTCCAAGTCCGCCGGCAAGAATGACTGGTCGGCGCTGTGCGGACGGGATGTCGTGATCTGGCCGGATTCCGATGCCGCGGGCTTCGCCTATGCGCGCACGGTCGCCGGGCTGGTGCGGGAAGCCGGCGCAAGCTCGGTCGCAGTCGCCATGCCGCCGGCGGGCGTCAGGAGCGGCTGGGATGCGGCGGACGCGCTCGCCGAGGGCTGGACCACGAACCGAGCAGCCGAATTGATCGCCAGGACCGTGATGCCCGAAGAATTCGCAGACGCAACCGCCTCCGCGCCGGCCTCGCGGAACGAAAACGCCCCCGAGGAGGACAAGGCGGCCGGCGGTCGGCGGCGGACGCCGCAGCGTGATCTGTTGATCGGTCTGACCGAGTGCGTCGCGCTCTGGCACGACGCGAACCGCACCGCCTTCGAGCTTCCCGGTCGGCGGCCACAGGGAGCACTGGCCGGTGAGGGGCCGCGAGTTCAGGATGTGGCTGAGCGGCCGCTTCTACGAGGAGACCGGCGGCGCGATCGGCGGGCAGGCGCTCGAGGACAGCATTCGCATCCTCGAGGCGCGCGCCGTCAACGACGGGCCGATGCACGAATGCTACACGCGCATCGGCTACGCTGGCGGCGACGATCTACGTCGACCTCGGCGACCCGAGCTGGCGCGCGGTCGAGATCACGGCCACCGGCTTCAAGGTGGTCGAGAAGCCGCCAGTGAAGTTGATGCGCTCGCCCTCGATGCGCCCGCTGCCGGAGCCGGAAGCGGGCGGCTTGATCGAGGAACTCCGGCAGTTCGTGAACGTCCGGTCGGACGAGGACTTCATGCTGGTGGTGGGGTGGCTGGTCGCGGCGCTCCGCCACCGCGGTCCGTTCCCGGTGCTGGCGGTCGCCGGCGAGGCCGGCTCCGGCAAATCGGTGTTCTCGCGGATGATGCGGTCGCTGGTCGATCCGAGCGCGGCGCCGATCCGCGCGGTGCCGAGGGACGACCGCGGCCTCGTGGTGTCGGCCGGCAACTCCTGGGTGCTCGCCTTCGACAATCTGAGCGCCGTGCCGGTGTGGCTCGCCGACGCGCTCTGCCGCCTCGCGACCGGATCCGGGTTCAGCACGAGGATGCTCCATACCGATCGCGACGAGATGATCTTCGAGGCGGCGCGGCCGATCATCATCAATGGCATCTCGTCGCTCACCGACCGCGCCGACCTGGCCGATCGCTCGGTGACCATTCATCTGCGGATGATGCCCGAGCGCCGGTCTGAGGACGAGCTGCTGACCGCGTTCGAGCGGGCGCGCCCCCGCATTCTCGGCGCGCTGTTTGGCGCGGTCTCGCGGGCGCTCGCAGACGTCGACCGGGTCCGGCTCGACCATCCGCCGCGCATGGCGGACTTCGTGAAGTGGGTCACGGCCGCCGCGCCGGGGCTCGGCTGGGACCGAGACGCCTTCCTCTCCGCCTACGCCGAGAACCGCCACGACGTGTCGGAGGCGACGTTCGAGGCCGATGCCGTGGCGGTCGCCATCTGGAAGCTCCTCACCACCGGGCCCGACGACAAGTTCGAAGGCACCGCGACCGAGCTGCTCGACGCCGTCAACGCGATGGTCCCCGAGTTCGCCCGAAGGTCGCGGCACTGGCCGCAGAACGCCGCCCAGCTCGGCAGCCGCGTGGCACGCGCGGCGCCGCTGCTGCGCGCCAAGGGCTGCATCGTCGAGCGCCGGCACTCGGGATCCCGCACCATCACGATCCTGCTGCCGCCGTATCGGTTCGCTTGACGGCCGAGCCCAGTATTTGGTGCTCCCGCGCCTCTGTCCGACTTCGACGCCGTCACGTGATCAAAGTCGACGGCGAGCGCCGACCGGCGACGCTGCGCCGTGCCCTCTGCCTGCGACGTTCCATGCTGTGTCGCACTTGGACGGCACCGGACGGCATGGACGGCGCGCCGGACGCCTGCAAGTTGTTGCCTATTGAATTCCTCACGGACTGGACGGGTTGGATGGCCTTTTTCTTCTGTAAAGAGGGGAGAATGGAAGAGCATGCCCCGACCCATGCGAATGCGCATGGCCCGCACTTCACGCCGACCGCGACAGCCTCGGGGGCCCGGCGCCCGTGGAATCGCCCCCGGTTTCACGGCGGACACGGCTTCGGCGGCTCTGCTGCTTACGTGGTGCTTACGTGGAAAAAATGCGATCGGACCAGCGGACCGAGCGCTCTTGCAAGTCATTGAATTTAAGGGGGCCTATTGGCGCGCTCGGAGAGATTCGAACTCCCGACCCTCAGATTCGAAGTCTCAACGTATCAACCGACACCAGTTCGCGCTGCCTGTCATCGCTGCAGAAATCGTTGACGAATCCCGACACTGCCTCCCGCCGACACGCTTGAACTCCCGGTAGCTCGGTTGCTATATGGTTGCTAGGGAGGAGCGCATGCCCGAGGCTGTCCGCATCACCAAACGCGTCGTCGACACGATGTCACCGGGTTCGACGATCTGGGACCGGGATCTGGCCGGCTTCGGTGTCCGCTGCCAGAAGCGCGACAAGGTGTACGTCCTGAAGACCCGAGTCCGAGGCCGGCAACGCTGGTTCACGATCGGCAAGCACGGCGCCCCCTGACCCCGGATACTGCACGCAAGGAGGCCCTTTCGCTGATGGGCGAGGTCGCTGGAGGTGGCGATCCTGCCGTAAAGCGAAAGGCGGTGATAGCGCCCACGGTGCGAGAGGTCGCGCAATCCTTCCTGGAAGAACATGTCGATCGCAAGAGGAAATCGAGCACTGCGGCCCACTACCGGGACTGCCTCAACCGTCTTGTTCTGCCGGTCCTCGGAGAACGTTGCATCACCGACGTGACGCACGCGGAGATCGCGGATTGGCATGGCGACCTTGAGGACACGCCCTATCAGGCCAATCGCGCCCTCGCGGTTCTCTCGGCGCTGTTCTCCTTTGCGGAGAAGCGGGACACCGTCGCGAAGGGCAGCAATCCTTGCCGAGGCGTGGAGAAGTTCCCGGAATCGTCCCGCGAGCGGTATCTCACGAGCGAAGAGATTTCTCGGCTCGGCGAGGCGATGGAAGCGATCGAGAGTGAATCGAAGGTCTCGCCTTACACATTGGCTGCGATCCGCCTCTTGCTGCTGACTGGCGCGCGACGGGGTGAAATTCTTACCCTTAAATGGGAGTACGTCGACTTCGAACGAGGCATGTTGTTCCTTCCCGATAGCAAAACAGGACGAAAATCGATTCCGCTCAACGATCTGGCGCTAGATCTTCTGCAATCTCTTCCGCGCGAATCCGAAAACTCGTGGGTAATACCCGGCCGAAAGCAGGACAGGCCGCTCGTCGAGCTTAAGACGGCGTGGCGGTCCGTTCTTAAGCGGGCGAGCTTGAAGAACGTGCGCATCCATGATCTGCGGCACACCTTTGCGAGCATCGCAGCTGCTGAAGGCGCATCCTTATTGATCATCGGAAAGTTACTGGGACATCGAAACCCTCAGACGACGCAGCGATACGCCCATCTCGCAAGTGATCCGCTGCGGACTGCAGGCGGCTTAGTAGGCGCAAATCTCGGGGTCGCCCTCAAAGGAAAACAACAATGACCGGCATCAGCATTCCGGAGAGGTTCTCGCTTTTACAAGCTGCCATCTGGCTTCTTAGAAAAGAGCCGCCGATTTCGGAGAGTAATTTTGCAGCAGCAAGGAAACACTTAACCCCCGAGGAGGTGTCAACCAATAACAGGGCCGGAGACCTGGTTCGAGCACTTCACGGCGGTCGGTTAGCTTCGCGAGCAAGTTTGGGTGGACGTAAGAACAGAGACTTCTACTTCATCTATGCCAAGCCGTGCCGCCCTTCGGATCCCGCACATTTTGACCCTAGTCAGACCGACAAACACTATGACATGCCGGTGCCAGCAAACGCGTGGCGATTTGACGAGGTCGTCTGGAATCACTCTGCTCTTTCCATGTACTACGATCAAATTCCGGAAGAGGTCGAAGCTGCCGAAAGACAACCGACCGTCTATTCAAGAGACGATATTCGTTCTCCATATTTTTGGCACCCGATCTCGGTGTCGGGCGCAGATCTGCTCAGAGCCTTCCCTGAACTTCAGGCTGATGAGCCGAGCAAGCGGCCTGCCAAGCCTGGCCCCCATCCGAAATATGATTGGGAGGCCATGTATGTTTATTTAGCTATTACAGCCGATCTCGATGGCTTGCCAGAAAAACAGAGCGACTGTGAACGCCTTGCGTTGGATTGGTTCGCGGAGCAAGGTCTTTCACCATCCGAGAGCACGCTACGCGAGAAGGTGTCGCCTCTCTACAACCACCCCCGTCGCGTTCCCGAGCGCATGTCGAGAGGCCGAGGCCGGAATTGAATTACCGGCCTTACCGGCCGACCTTACCGGTCTGAAGGCGCAAGCAGGGCCCAACGCTCCATCCCGGAGCGGGAGGACCCGAATGAAGCCAGAATCTCTAATCCCCCAATCGCGCCTTGCGGAGCTGCTCGCCATATCGACGCGCACCCTGGAGAGGTGGCGCGTCGAAGGAAGCGGTCCTGCCTACCTCAAGGCAGGACGCCGCGTTCTCTATCGGTCTGCCGATGTCGAGCAGTGGCTCGACGGCAGCCGAAGGCTGTCCACCTCGGACGCCGGGGACGCTCATGCGTGAGCGCCTTCCAAGGCACACTGGCCCCGGAACATCGCTTCCGCCGATCCATGTCGTCGCCCACGTGCTGGGCGGGGACATCATTGGCAGAGACTCCGTTTCCGCCCCGGCCCCGGCCATTCCCGCAAGGACCGTTCTCTGAGCGTGCGGGTCGATCCCGACGCGCCGGATGGCTTCCTGGTCCACTCGTTCGCAGGCGACGATCCGATCGCCTGCAAGGACTACGTTCGCGGGTTGCTGGGCCTTCGGCCTGCCGCCCGGGGCCGCTCACCGCGACGGCCCGCAGCTCCGCGGGCGCAAGTCCCGGTCCGGAGTACACGAAAGGACGAAAGCCGCTCCCAGGAGGATCGAATCGATCTGGCCCGTTTCCTTTGGGCTCGGAGCACTCCCATCCGCGGGACCCTCGCTGAGCGATATCTTCGCTCCGCAAGGGGCTACGGAGGATGCATTCCGGAAACCCTGAGGTTTCTGGCACCGCGATCGGCCCGGCATCATCCAGCGATGATCGCGCCTTTCGGCATTCCGAACGAATCCGAGCCCGGCCGACTGGAGGTCACCGGCCTCACGCTCTCGGGGATCCACCTGACGTTGCTGAATTCCCAAGGCACCGCGAAGGCCGGAACTGAAAGGGACAAGCTGATGCTCGGCCCCAGCGCCGGTCGGCCCATAGTCCTCGCGCCACCCACCGATCTTCTCGGGTTGGCGGTGACCGAGGGAATCGAGGACGCGCTTTCCGTCCACTACGCGACGGGACTGGGGGCATGGGCCGCAGGTGCGGCTGGAAGGCTGCCTGCGCTTGCGGATGCGATCCCCGAGTACATCGACGTGGTCACCATCATAGCCGACGCCGACAAGCCAGGTGTGACCAATGCCCAACGTCTCTCGGAGAAACTGAAGCTACGCGGAGTGCGGGTCGAGGTGGTGATGCTCGCGGCTGCGAACGATAATTGGAGCAAGTGATGAAGCCGGACGCAAACGCAATCCTGATCGATCGCGGGCTGGAAGAACTCCGGAATCGCTTTGATGACGCTTTTCCGCACCCTGCCGAGCATCACGTTTATGATCCCGAGCCCGAAGAGACGCCGAGCATGGTACTCGACACGATCGACATCGAGGACTTCGCGCGACTGGACCTGCCGCCGCGGGAATATGTTCTGAAGCCGATCATCCCGGTCCGCGGACTGGCTATGCTGTTCGCTGGGCGGGGTATCGGAAAAACGTTCGTCGCGATGAACATCGCCTTCGCCGTGAGCTGCGGTGGCGAATTTCTCCGCTGGAAGGCGGACGCAGCGCGGCCCGTCCTCTACGTCGACGGCGAGATGCCGCAAGAGGCCCTCCAAGAACGGATCCTCGCTATGGACCAGGCATCAGATGTCTGGCCCGAGAAGGACTTCTTTCGTCTGCTTTCAATGGATCGACAGGCGCTTGGAGTGTCACTCAATCTCGCGAATCCGAAACACCAAGC
Organism: Rhodoplanes sp. P11; assembly: GCF_964266735.1. NCBI lineage: Bacteria > Pseudomonadati > Pseudomonadota > Alphaproteobacteria > Hyphomicrobiales > Nitrobacteraceae > Rhodoplanes > Rhodoplanes sp. P11. The sequence goes on along the minus strand of NZ_CAXWGY010000021.1, from coordinate 136,139 downwards.
CGCGATCGAGGACAACCTCGGCGATGCGAAGTTCTTGGTTATCGACAACCTCTCGACCCTTGTGAACGGCGGGGCTGAGAACGACGCAGAGTCTTGGATCGCGATGCAGGAGTGGCTCCTCAGGCTCCGCCGGAAGGGCGTGAGCGTTCTGGTCGTGCACCATGCGGGCCGGAGCGGGAATGCGAGAGGAACATCGAAACGGGAGGATGTCCTCGACACCGTGATCCAACTGAAGCGGCCCGAAGGCTACGATCCTCGCGACGGCGCCCGGTTCGAAGTGCACCTCACGAAGGCGCGGGGCGTCTTCGGGGACGACGCCAATCCGTTCGAGGCCAAATTGAAGGTGATCGACGGGAGGGCGGTCTGGACGGATTCCGACCTCGATGAGGACGAAGAAAACGATACGATCATCGCAATGAGGCAGGAAGGGAAAAGCGTTCGAGCCATCGCGGACGCGACAGGGCGGAGCAAGTCAAGCGTGCACCGGGTCTTGGAGAAAGCCAAAGAACAGGGCTTCTTCGAGGTGCCCAGCGCCTCCGATTTGCCCGGCAACTTCGAAAGTGCCGAAGCCTTCGACGACCCTCGACACTGATCGCCCATCCCACGCTGTCCCAGCGTCCCACACCCTGGGGCCTGGGACAGCGGGACAACGACGGTCTTCTGGTGAACCGAGCCGACTTGCGTTAGGACCTTTCGAATCCCTGGCTGATGAACTTCAGCGTCCGGCCGTTCTCGGTCACGATCCGCACCACGTTGTCCGGCACGCCGTCCGGCACGGTCGCCTCGATTTCGAGGGTCACCTTCACCTCGGCGCCCATCAGGCCGGACAGGTGGGCGATGACCTCGTCGGCGATCTTGCCGGCATCACGGCCGACGCGGGTCGCGTCGAGCGTCACCGTACCGAAGTAGCGCTTCGGCTTCGTGCTCGGCGCGGGTACGCCGTTGCCCGCGGTGAGGACACCGGTTGCAGCCTCGCTCAGGCCTCCAGGGGGCGCCGTGGTCGTTTCTGACGCGACTCCGGCACCTGCGGCCGCCGCGGCCGCCGACGCTGCCCTGTCGGCCTCCAGCTGCCTCCTGGCGGCTCCCGGCTTAACCAGGAAGCCTTCCCCGGTATGGTGGATCAAGTCGAGCCGCTGGGCGGACCGGAGACCGCGGTAGCGCCCGGTCGCGTCGTCGTAGGCGTCCGCATAGGCGAACGTGTCGTTCTCCCACGACAGCAGCGCCACGCCGTCCCGCGCCGCGTCGGCCAGCACCTCGGGGCCGCTGAGGCGAGGCAGGTAGACGTACCGGGCGAAGTCGTCGGCGAGCTGGCGGATCGGGACGTGGTCGCCGCGCCAGAGCGGAATCTTGTCCAGCTCCATGCGCAGCCGGGTGCCCGCGAACGAGGGCGCCAGCAGATCCTCGGAGCGCAGCTTCTTGCCGACCCGGACTGCGAGGCGATCCTGCCCGTTCAGCCGAAAGGCTTGCCACTGCAGCGGCGTTTGCGGTGACGTCTGCACCGGCACCAGCAGCCACTGGTAGGCCTCGGGGAGGCGCGCCTCCACTGCACCGGCGGCCGATTTCTGCTGCGTCTCCGCTTGACGAACCTGGTGCGGGTCGAGGTTCAACCCCTCCTTTTCGTCGAGGATCGACGTCCATGCGAGATAGCGCCGGATCGCCTCGTCGAAATCCTGTAGTCGGGCCTGGTCCACCGCCAGGAACACCAGCGTGTTCTGGAACAGACGAGGTGCGTTCCCGCGGCTCTGGAGGATCGCCGCAGCCGCGGCCTGAGCCTTGTTGTTGGGGTCCTTGCTGTAGGGATAGTCGATCGCCAGCACCACCAGACGGGCCTCCATATCGTCGGGCACGTCCGCCCCGGACGGCGGCGCCGTATGGATGCGGCGGAACTCGCCGGTCGCGCGCAAGTCAGCGCGGAGCCGGTTCTCGATTTCCGCAATCACCGGGTCCGGGTTGCGCTTGTACTGCTCGGCCCGGTCCTCGGCGATCTTCGTGACGGTCGGCTGCGTCGAGTACCAGTAGCGTGGCCCGTCCTGATAGAGATAGGTCGCCGCGGAGCTCAATCGCCTCAGCGCGTCGCCGAACACGGCCGGCTGCTCGCCCGGCATCACGCAGCCGAGCTTGATCCGGCGGTCCTCGATGCCGCGATTGGCGGCCGATGATGTCGGCGCCGAGCCGAGATAGAGTGTGCGGGCGACACGGCGGGTCGCTGCGAACTTTCCGAGGTTCGGAACGTCTCCGTCGATCCGCAAGGGCAATGCGTTCGGGCCGTCGATGTCCTTCTCGATGATCGGCTTCCATTGGTCGGACAGATAGCGGGTCAGTTCGTCACGGACGCGCGGATCATCGATCGGAATGTTCGCCGGCATGATCAGTGGATTGCGGTCGCCCTTCTCCCACAGGCTGTGGATCACGGCCGCCATCAGGCGCAGCACGCCGCGGGTCCGTTGGAACTTCACCAGCGTCGACCAGTCCGTGTAGAGCCGATCGAACACCTCGGGATGGATCGGATACGCCGCCTTCAGCCGCCCCTCGTAGTCGGAGTCGCGACACTCGGGCGGAAACTCCTGGTGATGCGTCCGGTAGAAATCAGCGAAGGCACGGGCGACGTTGTCGCGGCCCGTGAACTGCTCCCGGTCGATCAGTGGTTCGAACAGCCGCCGCCGGACGATCTCGAAGCCTTCCTCGGTGCTCGCCGGAGCCCACGAGGATTCGACGCGGCCGATGACGTTCTTCAGCCGTGCGAGCGCGGCGCGCCCGCGGATGCCGCCGACTTCCTCGTCGTCGCTCTGAGCGTGCGGCGAGGTCGGTGTGTCGGACGAGGGCAAGCTGATGACCAGGAGGCAGCTCTTCGCGAGCTTGGCGGATTCGGTCAGCGCCTGCGCGAAGCTGAAATGGGTTTCGAAGCTGCCGCCCGGCAGGTCGCCCTCGTCGTGGAGCTGGCGGGCGTAGGCTACCCACTCGTCGATCAGGATCAGGCACGGCCCGTACTCGTTCATCAGGGTCCGGAGCGTGTCGCCGGGGCTGGTCGCCCGCTCGTCGTCCTGGCGGATCCTGTCGAGGGCGGCCCGGCCGCCGAGCTGCCATGCCAGCTCGCCCCAGAGGGTCTTCACCACGGTTCCGTCGCTCTTCACGGACGGATTGCCGGGCGAGATCTTGTTGCCGACCAGCACGACGCGAGTGATCTTGCCGGGCAGCGTGGCGACGCCGCTGTCGGCCATCAGGGCGTCGATGCCGAGCATCTCACCGGCCGCCGTGCCGGAGAACAGGTGGTAGAGCGCCAGCATCGAGTGGGTCTTGCCGCCGCCGAAATTGGTCTGCAGCTGCACCACCGGGTCGCCACCGGTTCCCGCGATGCGCCGCATGGCGCCGACCAGCAAGTGCTTCAGGCTCTGGGTCAGGTAGGTGCGGCGGAAGAACTCGACCGGATTGCGATACTCGTCCGACCCTTCGCCGAGATGCACCTGCCAGAGGTCGGCCGCGAACTCCGCCTGCTGATAGCGGCCGCTCGCCACGTCGCGATGCGGGTTCACCACCTCGCGCCACGGCTTCAGTGCCCCGGTCACCTGGCTCTCGATGGCCGTGCCGGCGCTCTTGCGCCGCTCGCTGCGGGACTGCTCCTCGAAGATGAGCCGCCGCAGCTCCATCTTCATCCGCGCGACCTCGTCGGCTTGTGTGGCGGAGACGGCCGTTAACAGGCGTTGGATCGAATCGAGGGCGCGGTCGGTGTCGTCGCTCGAAAAGGCGTTCTGGTGCGCCCAGCTGTTCCGATGGCCGCGAATCTCACTGACGAGACTGCGGTCGGAATAGCCGAGCGTCTTCCGAAACACCTCGTTCCAGGTCTCCCACATCAGCTTGAGAAGCCCGGCAACGTCCCATTGCGCCACCGGTTTCTTGGCGAGGTTCGGGTCTTCGGAGAACCGTCGCACCGTCTCCATGTTGACGGCGCCAGCCTTCACGGCGGCATGGATCTCCCGCTCGACGAAGGGCGCGAGACCGGCTTTCAGCAGTTCCAGTCCCTTGGCGACCCGTTCCTGGTTGGTGATGGCCATGGTTCACCTCACACGAACATGTCGGGCTGCGCCGGGTCTACCGGGGTCCCGGACGCCGCTGCGTTCTCGCGGGCGAGCCGCATGATCTCCGGAAAGCTCTGGACGAGGCCGTTGTAAGCGAGCGCCTCGGCCGCGCGCTTCTTGTTGTTGGCGGTGTTGTAGAGCCGATAGGCCAGCTCGCGGGCGATCTCGGCCTTGCTGCCGAGCTTTTGCACTAGCGCCGCGGCTGCGGCCTCGCCACTCGCGAGGGTGCGGACGAGATGGTGAACGATCTCCCAGGCGCTCACGCGAGTGTCGCCGGCCGGATCCCAGTCCTCTGGAAGCTCCTCAGGCTTGAGCAATCGGACCTTGCCGCGGCTTGAAACGAGTATGCCGGCCTGTGCGAGCCCGTCGATGCCGGTGTTCTTGGCTTTACTGAGAATCTCGGCGACGCCGAACTCGCCTTCCGAAAAGCCATGCTGGTCGAACCATGCCAGCGCCCAGCGGCTGTCAGCGTCGAAGTCACCTTCCTGCTCGGCCAGCACCTCGTCGAGGGTGGCGTTGATCAGCGCCAGAGCCTCGCGCACCGAGACCGGCTTGCCCTCGGCGTCGAGCACCTTGGCGTAGCGCGTGTAGACCGCCATGCCCGGCCCAATAGCCGCCTGCGCCAGATCGACCGGCGCGATATTGCCGCGCTGGAGCTGAGCGAGTGCCGCTGGCAGCTCTGCTTTGAGCGCTGCGACGAAATCGCGACGTGTGGCGATCGATGCATCGGCGGGCCGCCTGCGACACACCAGCACGATGCTGGAGGCGAGGGCGTTGGTGCCTGACCCGATCATGCGATTGCTCAGCTCCGTACGCATCGGCCACGTGCCGCCGAGTCCGAAGCCGGCACGGATCACGGCGTCGAGGAAGGTCTCCCACCCCGTGCTCGACATGCCGTCTGCGCTCTCCTTTTCGGATTGCTTGAAAGCGTAATAGATGGTGACGGGAAAACCTGGATGTCCCTGTTCGGCCAACCGTCGCATTGCTCGGGTCATGCCATCGAGGAAGAACGCCTCCGCCTGCTCCTTGCCGCCGTGACGATACGGGGTCGCGACCAATTCCTCGGTCTTGGGCACCGCGAGCGTAGCGAACAAGTCGGGAAACACCGGGCGCAGTGAGCGACGCAGCCAGACGTAAAAGAAGTCTGAAAGGTCAGCATACCCGATGTTGTCGTAATACGGCGGATCGGTGGAAACCACTTTGTCGACGGTCACCGTTTGAGTTGATGCATTGTTGGCTGCAGCGCGCCCTTGCGCTGAACCGACCAAGAATCGAATAGCAGGCTCGATCCAATCGAGGGCGCTATTGTAGCCGCCACCGGATTCACTGAAAGGATTTGCTTCACCAAAATCCCAGGCCATCGGAATTGCCTGCCGGGCAAAAAGATTTCGAAGACTTGCAGTGCGAGCAGACCCGCCAGTTGATGCTCGTGTGCCGATAGGGCCTGAGTCCCATGTGCAGAGCGAGTTGTTGCGGTCGGCGAAACGACTGATTGCAAGGCCGAGAATCGCAGCCACGCCTTCCGCGTAGGCGGTTGCGCCGTTGCCACCATCTTGGAGAGGCTCACGGTCGCCGGATACGCAGGTGGCGACCGCGTCGGCGTGGATGCGCGATATCGCCTCGCCGACCAGATCGGAGAAGGTCGTCAATGCCACTAGTTGGCGTGGTGTGAACAGGTTGCCATAGGTGGTCAGGCCGTACTGCACGGTCCAGAAATTTCGTGGGTCGTCCGGCAAAGCCTGCTCGGGTTCCCACTCCGGCGTTGCCTTGTGCGCCGCCGCCTCGTGCTCCGCTGTCGGCGCCAGATAGACCCGTCCGCGTTCGCCCTCGGCGACGATCGCCATCAACCGCGCGCCCATGCGCCGAGCCCGGCCTTCGGCCTTGATGTAGTCTGGCGCAATCGGCGTACCCGACATGATGCACCGAAAGTTGGCCCCACGCGCCAGTTTGGTGCCGTTCTTCACTGGCTCCGCGTCCCTCGGCTTGCCCACCTTGACGGCGAACCGGTAGCCCGTCGCGCGCGCCAGAAGCTGTGACCGCCCGACCAGATCGCTCTCGCTCGCGGCTAGGTCCTGCACCGGCGCACCCTCGATAACTGGCTCGACATAGGTTTCTTTGCCGGCCTTTGTCGAAAGCATGAAGGTCGAGGCGAGCGGGACGTCTACGTTCGCAAAGGCCGGGTTCGGGCTCTTCACGGTGCGCGCCCACAGCCATGCGATGACGGTCAGCTCCTGCCCGACATAGGGCTTCAGATCCGGCCGATCCTTCGTCATCTCGGCCGTGACGGCGATCTTCGGGTAGAGATGGCCGATGCGCTTCTCGGCCTCGTCGCGCATCCATTTTCCGTAGTAGCGTACGTCCTCGGCGAGCCCTTCGGCGCCCTTCCATGTGCGGCCGACGAGATCCGCCTTGGCCCGTGCCTCCGGGTTCACCGGCGGCCGGCCGGCGAATTTCGGCGGGATCTCGATCATCGCCTTGTTGATCAGCACCGCCACCGGGTTGAGGTCGGTGGCATAGGCCTCCAGCCCGAGCCGCTGCGCCTCCAGCGGCAGCGCGCCGCCACCGGCGAACGGGTCGTGGAAGGCGGGCAGCTTGGCGCGGTCGAACAGCTCCGTAGCGCGCGGGTGTCCGGCATTGTCGGCGCAGGCGCGGCGCCAACTCTGCCAGATTTCCGCCCGAGCCTTGTCGAGCACCGCCTCGTTGGTGGTGTTCTCCCACTTGACCAGGTCCTCGATGATCCGGAACAGCCGCTGGCGCTCGATGTCGGCTGCGCAGTCCTCCAGGGTCGGTTCGGGACCCGGCTCCGGCACTTCCGCCTTGCCGGAGTCGTGCTCCGCCTTGCGCGTCAGCCACAGCTCCCGGCGCTTCTTGCATTCCCGCTCGGCGGCCCGCCGGGTCTCCGGAACGCCCAGCAGCGTTTCGACATAAGTCGAGGGGTCGTCGACCATCTGGGCGAAGATCACCGCCCGCGCCGCCGCCAGCGGTCGGCGCGCCCACCACAGATGCAGGGTGGACGGGTGGCCGTGCCGGATCGATTTTTCCCGCGCCGAAGCCGCATTGATCGCCTCCAGCGGCAACGCGACCTCGATGAGCTTTTTTCTGGCGACGACGGCTTGCTCGGACATGGTCATGCTTTCGAGAAACGGTAGGAGTAGGGGGCAGTCCGCTCGATCAGGACGGCATCGCCTTCGGTGAGCCCCGCGCGGGCGAAAAAGTCTCGCACCGGCGCGCGCGTCCTCAGGATGCGTTTCGTGCTGTCGATGTCGGTGTCCACGGTTTGCCCCGGCTCGAACGAGACGGTCAGCCGCCGCGGCGCCGCCTCGTCCTTGTTGGAGCCGCCGACCGTATCACCGGGAAAGAAGTCGAGCGGCACGTAGATGTGCCCGTTGCGGATGTTTCCACCGGTGAGCCGCACGGTCCGGCTCGGCCCGCCCTTGGGGCTTACCAGCTCGGCTGGCGCCGCGGGAGGGGGCGATGGAGCCGGATCCGGAAGCGTTGCCGCCGGTGGCCGGCCTACCGCGGGTGCAGGCGCCACGGTGAAAGCCGCCGAATGGGTGCTCCGCCCCGGCACGACGGCCGAGAAGTCGGCGGGTGTCACCGATGAGGGCGCCAGCGCGGAAGCGGGTCCGCCGCCCTGGGAAAGGGGAGTCAACTGTTCCTCGATAGCGCTGGCGACCATCGTGTCGAGCGTCACCCATGTCACGGCGCCGCTCGGGTGGCGGTAGGGCACCGGCCGCTTCAGCGCCAGGGCGTTCCGCAGAACCCACGGTGTCCGCCAGTTCCCCTCGAACGCCGCCCGCTGCTCGGCTGGCCCGATGGCATGATACGGCTCTCCGGCCGCGTAGGCATCGAGGGCGTCGAGTGGATCGAGCGAGCCAACGATCTCCGCAACCCCGACCACGAGGCCGCTCCCGGCCCGGATGAGCGCGATCCGGCCCCGCTTCCGGCATCCGGTCGTCCGCATCTCCCAGGTCTTCCGACCGCTCAGAATGAGCCCGATCCAAGGCTCTCGAATCAGCAACCCGTCCATTCCCGCTCCGCGCGCCGCCTTCTCTCGTTTCGCTCCGTTGGCTTATCCGCCCACTTGAAGCGCCGCAGGCCGAGGTGACGTCGGCTGCTTGTCGAGCCCGACGCCGTCGAAAGCCGAATCGAGCTTGGGAAGGGCATCGAGTGCGGCCTTCAGCGCGGAGATTTGTTCCGATCCACCCGCATGGCGCGTCGAGACGTTCTGCTCGATCTGATCGAGAACGCCGAGCGCGTAGTCGATGATGCGGCCGAGCCGGGGCTTCATCGAGGACTCGAGGACATTCACGCCATCCGCGAGGTCGCGTCGGATGGCGATGAACAGTGTCGGGGCACGAGTCCGGGCATAGGGGACCAGCGCATCGAGCATCCGGCGCTTGACGCCTGTTCCGCCCGGAACATCGGCCGCATTTCCATAAGCCTCGTGCATGAACTTGCCGGCGGTCGTGACCATGCCGGTCACGAGGCCTTGCCGGGTGCGCTGGATGTGCGCGGCAAGGTCCGCTCGCGCTTCGCCTGCTCTGAGGTCGAAGCTCTGCTGCGCCGTCGCGAGGCTGGTCTCCATGACCTCTCGCATTCCGCCCGGCTGGTTGTTGAGCATCCGCATCGCGCCGTCGAGACGACCGACGGTCAGACGCAATTCGTCGAGACTCCGCCGTACGACCTCGTCGACGAGGCCGCCCATCTGAGCACCGAAGAAATCGTCCCACAGGCCCGGAATGAGGCCGAGATAGGTGTGCGCCAGGTCCCGGTTCAGGTCGAACTCCTTGCGGGGAGACGTCCGGACCCACACGCCGTCGTGCTCGACGATAGACCTCAGCGTGCGCCAGTTGATCTCCTGCCAGGAGGACAAGGTCGCTTCCAGGTTCCGGTCGGCGCGCGGCTCGAGTTCGGCCAGCCTCCGATCGAACGACGTGCGCCTTTCGCCGAGCGACACCTCTGCCCAGGTCCTCACTTTCGCCAGCGCATCTCGACCGGCACTGATGGAGTCCTGGGCGGCTCGCGCGAAGTCGAGCCACCGCTCTCTTGCCGCATCGTCATCCAGCTCGATTTGGCGGACTCTGCCTAAAAAAAAACGACTCGCTTGCCCCTGCAAATGCCGCAGTCGACGAGAAGAGCCCTGTATTCTGGACTGACGGCTCTTTTCGAGTGTGATCGAGTGGAGATGGTCCAGCAATCGCGGCAGGCCCGTCTCGGCCGAAGGGAGCTTTATTCCCTGATACAAGGGCATCTTCCCGATGTCGTGCAGATAGGCCGCGGTGGCGACGGGGAAGACCGGCACGCTCCGCACGGCATCGAGGAACGCCGACTGGTTCTCTCTCGTTTCGGCTCTGGCCATGACATCGGTCGCGATGTCCGCCAGAGCTGCGGCGACATGCGTGACGATCTCCTGCTTTCGGAACGAGAGAACAGGCGTGACATCTCCGTCGAAGTCGTCGGGGTCGAGCCGCATTTGCTCCAGAACGGCTGCGATATTGATGTCATCGAAGCGAGTAGTCACCACCGAGAAGACATCGAGCCGGCCTTCGAGGAAGAGCCTGAACAGAAGCCCACCGTCGCGGAGAAGACGGGTGAAAGTGCGATCGATCCCCGTCTGACTGTTGCAGATCAGCCAGAGGTATCGAGCGTCTTCGAGGTAGCGCTTGGTAACCTGCTCACGGGCCGGATTCGGATCGTTCAACCCCGGAAGGTCGACGAGCACAGCGCCGTTCGACAGAACCTCGAAAGGACCGTCCACTTTGACCCGGCTGATCACCGGCCAGAGTTGAGCATCGTCGCGCTGCTGGTCCCTGCCGACGAGATACTTGCGGATCGCATTGCGGAGCGGCAGGGCCTTGTCGTGCTGCAGGACAAGCGCCCGCCCAGCAGCCATTGCGTTCGCCACATCTTCGGGCAGGCACAGATTCGGATCGTCTAAAATCTCCGGAATGCGGCCGATGTCCGTGTTGCGGTACACCGCCTCGAACTTCTCGCGGGCCGCCGCGATAGTCGCCTGTCGCTCCTCCTCGTCGTCGGCATCGTCATCGATCGTGCCGACACTGCTCGCGACCTCGTGGAGAACCCGCAGCTCGTTCGCCCAGTCAGTCTTGGAGATGAAATCGATCTCGGCTCGGTATTGATTGCCCTCCTCGTAGCGCACGGATGTGATGACGCATGTGCATGCGCCGATGGCGGCTCCGACCGGCAAAATGCTCTCGCCGAGAATGGCATTGATCAGGCTGGACTTGCCCTGTTGCGACGGCCCGAGGAACGCGATCGGCAGCTCTGGTTTCTCGTCGAGAAGTCGCTCCGCCGCATCCGCGTCGTCGGACCACGACTCCACCACGCTCCGCTCGCCCCGGAGAACGGTCCGGGCACATGCATCGAGCCACTCGCGGAACTGGAGGATGTAGCGTCGCAGACTTTCGGTACTCATCGCGGATGCTCTCCGCGCTCGATCAAGTCGCTCATGGCGTAGTTCACGCTGGTGACACCGAAATCAGGCTCGCGGCTGAACGGTTGGCGCACGTAGTGGGCGCGGTGCGATCCGCCGTCGAGGAACTCCACGATCGCCAGAATAAAGTCATCCGGCTTGTTCAAGGAGTACAGTATCTCGTTCTTTGTGACCGTGACCGTATCGGCCCCTGACACCCTGCCTTTTACTTCGATGAAACGAAGCCTGCCGGTGCCGGGAATCCGGCTCTCGATGTCGTAGCCGAGCTTGTCCAGCTCTCGGTCGATCGGCTCGTAGCCGAGCTGACGTTCGATCTCCATGACAATGCTTCGCGCCCGAGCGGCTGCCGCTTGTGTGTCGACCGTCGCTCGCTCGACTGGCGCCGTCCGGCCTGACATCGCAGTCAGAAGGCCCGCCGGCAGGACCAGGACCCCGCCCAGTACGACCGGCGGCAGCGGGGCGATCTGGCGTTCCTGCTTGATCTCCTCCATCCGTTTCTGCAGTCGAGCCTGCAGCTCGTCCGCGCGCTTACGGGCCTCGCCGGAGTTGAGGCGGGCATTCGCCTTTCCCGCACGCTCCTGGTCCTTGAGCTGCTCGGCCCGGAAATCCCAATAGTTGATCTCCTTCGTCAGCCTGTCTTTGACCGCAGCCTCTGTCTTGTTGAGAAGGCCGATCTTGTAATCGCGGATTTCGGCGAGATGCTCCGGCACGACCTTGGCGATGGCGTGCGACTGAGCCTTGGCTTCGAGATCGCGGTCGATCCATGCGCACTCGGGCCGAGCGAGGATAGCAGGAAGCTGCGGCTCGTCGTCTCTCAACGGGCGGTAATCGAGGTACGGGGCATAGTTCAGGTGCCGAGAACCACCGTCGCTGTCGATCTCGACAAACAGCAGGCGCTTCGAAACGACTCGACGATCGCCGGTTTTCGTGAGGCTCGCATCCTGAATCGCGTGTTCGAGGAAGAAGAGAACACGGGGCTGATTTCCCTGGTCGCTATCATCGACAAGGACGGCCCCACGTCGCAAAAGATCGCGGTGGCGTTCCAAGGTCAGATCGATGACGGCACTCAGCAGCGGGTGCCCAGGGCAGACGAATGCAGCCGGAGGCGAGCCGACAGGATTTACGAGGTCTTTCTCGAAAGCCACGCGCTCGTAACGCGGTTGGACCGGTTCGCCGAACCCGATCAGGCGGTCACGGTTCCGGACCGGGGCTGGAACGTGATTGATCTCGTAGCGCCGAACCTCACGCAGCTTGATAGTGCCTCCGAGTCGCTGAAATCCTTCGAGAAAGAACGACTCGATGTAGTGAGGCTGAAGGCGGCGGGCCTCGGCGCGCTCCATGTCCTCTCGAATGCGCTGGACCCGAGTGACGTCCATCGTGTCCTTGGCGAGCGCGTGATCTTCCAGCAGGTCCTGCAGCTGGCCCTTGTCGAAGGCGTTCTCCAGGACCCGCGTGAGCCGGGCGCGGACCTCGGGCTGTTCGCCGTAACGAATGGCATCGATCAGCAGCTCGCGCAGCGGTCGCCCTTCGAACTGCAGCTTGCCGAGCACATCGAACACCTGGCCGCCGAGTGCCAGGCGCGCCTGCTCTAGTTTTTCGAGGAGCTTGCGGTAAACGTCGCCTTCGCGCGTCTCGTCCGCCACCAGATTCCAGAGATGACACACCTCGGTCTGGCCGATGCGGTGGATCCGGCCGAACCGCTGCTCGAGCCGATTCGGATTCCAGGGGAGGTCGTAGTTGACCATGAGGTGGGCGCGCTGGAGGTTTATGCCTTCGCCTGCGGCGTCGGTCGCCAGCAGCACTTGCACCTCCGGATCGTGCTTGAACGCCTCCTGGGCGTTCATGCGTTCTTCGCGCCCCATGCCGCCGTGAATGGCGACCACCGCTCGCTGATGGCCGAGCAAGGTGGTGATACGGCCTTGAAGGTAATTCAACGTGTCGCGATGTTCGGTGAAGATCACCAGCTTCTGGTGCGGTGAGGGCTTCGGCTTCGGAAGCTGCTGGACACCGGCATCGTAGGATGCGCCGTCCTCGGCAAATGCATTGGCGATCGACGCCGATGTGAAAATTTCCCCGAGCAGCGTCGCCAGTTCGCGCCACTTCTTGTCTTCGCCACTGCGTCGGATCGCAAGAGCGAGCCCTTCGAGTCGCTTCAGCGTTTCGATTTCTAAACGCAGCTCTTCGATTGTTCGGGCCGCGGTGGCTTGATCGAGAACCTGCTCCTCGGCGGCTTCGACCTCGGCGTCGGGGGCCTCGTCCAGATCCTCGACGTCTTCGGGGTCAAGCAACGGCCCTTGCGCGACAATTGTCCCGCTCACCTGTCCGCCGCGCTGGAGGATTTCGAGTTCGCGAAGACGGCTCTCCAGTCGTTCACGGCGACGTCGAAGCGACTGGTAGATCGCTTCCGGCGACGACGCGAGCCGGCGTTGCAGCACCGTGAGGGCGAAACCGACCGTGCCCGCTCGCTTGTCGTTGTCCAGGGCTTCGGCCCGGTTGAACTCCTCCCGGACGTACTCGGTGACGGCCTTGTAGAGTTCCGCCTCGGCGTCGGAGAGCTTGTAGGGAACCGTGTAGGCGATGCGTTCCGGAAACAGGGGAGTCGCATCGAACTTCAGCAGGTTCTCCTTGACCATCCGGCGCATCAAATCGGAAACGTCGGCGGTGTGGACGCCGTCGCGGAACCGCCCCTCGAACCGGTCGCCGTCGAGCAGCGCCATGAAGAGCTGGAAATCCTCCTCCTTACCGTTGTGAGGCGTGGCGGTCATGAGCAGGAAATGGCGGGTCAGGGTCGACAGGAGCTGGGCGAGCCTGTACCGCTTCGTGTACTTGATCTCGCCACCGAAAAAGGTCGCGGAGAGCTTGTGCGCCTCGTCGCACACGACGAGGTCCCAGCGGCAGTCCGGGGCCTGCAGCTTTCGTTGGACGTCTTCGTTGCGCGAGAGCTTGTCGAGCCGCGCGATGACGAGGTTGGTTTCGAGAAACCAGTTGCCGGTTCGCGCAGACTCCAGCTTGTCGTTCGTCAGGATGTCGAACGGGAGATTGAACCGCCGAAACAGCTCGTCCTGCCACTGTTCGGCAAGACTGCCTGGGCAGACGACGAGGCATCGCTGCAGGTCGCCGCGAGCGATCAGCTCCTTGATCAGCAGGCCCGCCATGATGGTTTTGCCAGCGCCTGGATCGTCCGCGAGCAGGAAGCGGAGCGGCTGGCGCGGCAGCATGCACTCGTATACGGCGGTGATTTGGTGCGGCAGCGGCTGCACGATCGACGTGTGGACGGCCAGCACAGGATCGAACAGGTGCGCGAGGTGGATACGTTGGGCCTCGGAGACTAGGCGAAACAGATGGCCGTCGCCGTCGAAGCTCCAGGGGCGCCCTTCCTCGGCGATCTCAAGCCGAGATTCGTCGTGTCGGTAGAGCAGCTCGTTTGCGACGCGGCCCGCGCCGTCCTTGTAGGTCAGCTCGATGGCTTCCGAGCCGAACCACTGTACGTTAACAACCGTGACCAAGCCAGTCGGCAGCAGTCCGCGAATGGCAGCGTTGGGTTTCAGGTCCTCAAGTCTGGCCATTTTGCTCTTTTGCCCAGTCTAATCGGAGGCAGAGTCGGCGTGAACGGTTACCGCGGGTGGACTACCTAACCGAATCCCGCTCAACTCTAGGCCCGAAGGAGTAAAATTACGATCAGTTCCACAGGTATCTTCAGCCGATTTGCGCTGCGTGAGTCGGAGGAGCGGTTTCAGCAAGTCGCGGATATCGACGGCAAGCCATCCGAACTTGTCACTCAATGATGGACAACATCCGATTGGGAGTGCGGTGGACAGGAATAATAAATCGGCTTTTTATGGCGGGGAAACTACCGGCGATTTAAGTTGATCTCAATTTCTGGACCGGCTACACACTCGGAAATAGGCCTTTTGTAGGTTCGCGAGAGGGGCAGAGCTCTCGAACAGGGGGGTATTTTCTGAAAAATATTCACTGCTAGTATTTTAGGTTCATTATTTATAGAATATTCGAGCCGACAATGCGGGCCGACGAGAATGCGGGTTGACTATGCGCACGCGCAGGGGGGCTTTTGTCGGCATGGGAGGACCGCCGAACCAGATCACGCTCGATGGTTGCTGATTGGTAGCTAGGCCCAAAAGCTCGAACGGAGCGGATGCTGTAAGTCGTTGAATTTATTGGCGCGCTCGGAGAGATTCGAACTCCCGACCCTCAGATTCGAAGTCTGCCGGGCCTATTTCCGTTTTCCTCGTGTGGACAACGATTTGGCCGACTTATCGGCGCGGTTCAGGGCCTTTTTCCGGGACTCCACCGCGGTTTCGGTGGCGTTCATCGCGGCGCGGACGTCGTCGATCAGGACGTCGGCATAGACGTCGGCGGTCGTCTTGATGTCGCTGTGGCCCAGCATCCTCTGCACGATCTTGAGGTTCCCCGTGGTGCGCAGCGTGCGCCGCGCCGCGGTGTGGCGCAGATCGTGCCAGCGGGCCTTGACCGGCCAGTGGCGCTTGCGATTGGACGTGAGCCCGGCCGCCGTGATGGGGTAGCGCTGGCCGCGGATGTACTCGCGGCGCGTCCTCGGGTCGATCTTGGTTCGCGCCGCCACGAAGGTGAACACCCACTCGTCATGCCGGCCGCGCTGCCGCCACAGGATGGCGTAGGCGGTGCGGGAGAGCGGAACGGTGCGGGGCTCCCCGCCCTTGGCCACGATGTGGACGACGCCCGCCTCGAAATCGACGTCCGCCCACCGTAGCAGCGCCTCCCGCAGCCGCAGGCCCGTGATGGTGGCGAAGTGGCGGATGTCCCGGTAGTCGCTGCGCTCGGCGGCGTCGATCGCCTCTTCCTGCTCGATCGTGATCTCGGGTGTCCTGCGCCTCGTCTCGTCCAGCAGGAGCTGCCCCCATTTCGGCTCGCGGATGACCACGGCGTCCCACAGGTCGCGCGCTCGGCGGACGACGCGGCGGAGCAGAATGGGCACCGTGTTGTTCACGGTGCGGGCGGAGATCTCGCGGTAGAGCTGCTTGCCCTTGTCGTCGCGGCCGGCCGGCTTGACGTGGCGGCGGCGCGCCGCGATGGCGCGCAGCACGTCGTCGTCGGTGAGGGCGTGCAGTGGCCTGTCGGCGCCGATCTGCGCCTTGAGGAATTCGAGCGCGGTCGAGACCGTCTTGTGTTCGGCCAGGTGCTGGCCGACCTCGTCCCACCAGCGGTCGCAGGCGGCCCCGAGGGTCAGCGGCTTTCGGCCGGCATCGCGGATTTCGCGGACCAGCCGCTCGGCGGCTTCGATCTCTTGCGCTTCGGCCGCGCGGGCCTCGGCCTTGGGGCGGCCGACGGGGACCGCGGTCGAGCCGGAAAATCGATAACCGCCGCGCTGGAAGTCGAATTGCCAGTAGGGCGAATTCCTGTGCCGGTAGACAGACATGGTGTGCCCCGCATGAGCCGCCGGCGATAGTAGTCCTCGACCATCGCCAGCGTGAAGACCCGGTGCACCCTCTGCCCGCCGCGCCCCTTGCGGAGGCTGTCGATCAGCCCGGCGGCGCAGTCCATGCGGAGCGTCTTGGCGTCGACCTCGGCGACGGCCGCGAGCTGCGGCAGCGTGAGGTGGGACCGCGCCGCGAAGGCGGCCCGCACGCGCTCCGGCAGCACGACGGCAGGCATCTCGGGGGCGGCGTACATCGGCGCCCTCAGCTCGTGCCGGCCGGCGGCGTGTCGCCGAGGCGCAGCGCGGCCAGCCGCCGCTTGGCGTTCGTCGCCAGCGCATCGATGGTGATCTCGTCGCCGCCGGGGCGCACGCCGGCGAGCATCACGCCGACGATCACGCTCTCCAGGATCACGAGGACGTCCAACATGGTGCCGCCGTGCTCGAGCGGTGGCCGGACGATGGCCCGGACGAGGGGGCCGACCAGGGTGTTGTGCAGCTCGGTTTGGGTCGTCATCGCGCGGCCCTCCGCGCGTCGGTGGCGACCGCGACGAGGGCGCCGAGACGGGTCCGCACCACGGCGATCCGCCGCAGCGTCTCGGCGCCCTCGCGACCGATAGCCCGCTCGGTGGCGACGGCCAGCGCCGCGACGGCGATGGTCAGCGCCAGGACGTAGCCGGCGAGGGCGGCCATCAGTGTATCGGGATCGATGGTCACTGGAGAGTCCTCCGGGGATGACGGGCGATGTGGTGCTCGATGTCGCGGCCGATCGCCGCGACCGTCTCGGGGTCGAGAGAGCCGGCGACGGCGTACAGCAGCGCCCACGCGCCGGCGATCCACGACGAGCGCACGAGATCCTGGATGTGCGGCGGCGCCTGGTGCCAGGCGTCGCCCTGGGCGGCGGCGAACGCCGCAAATGCAACATCGATGTCGGCCGGCGGGTGCATGCTCACGCCTCCGTCGTGCGGCCGGTGGCCGAGCCGCCGGCCGCCGCCACACCGGCGGCGAGCTGCGCGGCCAGGAAGGCGGCGTTATGGGCGGCGTAGTGCTCGGCCAGAGCGGCGGCGAGGTGCCGGCCGCGCGGTGTGAGCCCGCAGCGGGGCAGGCTGCGCCGCGGCTCCAGCGGCGCGATCAGGCGGGCGGCGTAGAGCCAGGCCATGGTCTGGTTGCGCGCGATGACCAGGATCGGCGCGCGATCCGGGTCGGCCTGCTCCTGGTGCCAGCAGCCGCCGCCGAACTCGACGGGGCCGGCCAGCAGCAGCACCAGCGTGCGCTCCAGGTGACGCGGCAGCGGGCGATCGGTCGGCTCGATCACGGGCATGGCGCTACTCCGCGGCGACGAGCCGGCGGCGCGCCGCGGCCGCATCGGCGGCGGCGCTCGCCTGGCGGTTGGCGAGCCAGAGACGGCCGATCTCGCCGGCCGCGGTCAGCGCCTCGTGCATGTCGGCCGCGATGGCCGCGGCCACCTCGCGGCCGTGGGGCGTCAGCCGCGCCTGCATCTCCCCGCCGAGCGCCGTGATCACCAGGGCCTGGCGCACCAGCCCGTCCAGGGTGGCGGGCAGGCAGACGGGGGCGTAGCGCCCGCGTCCGCACCAGCCGCGCGGCTGGCGCACCAGCGGGCCGCCGAGGAGCGCCACCAGCACATGGCGCGCCGCCGGCGACAGGGTGCGCACGAGGTGCGCGGCCGGGCTGCCGGGCGGCGGCAGGGTGGCGGCGCGGCGGGCGAGCCGCCGCCGGCCTTCCGTGGTGGGATCGGTCATGGCCGGCCCTCCGCCCGGCCGGCCGCCGCGGCGGCGATGTCGTGCCGGCGCAGGAGGCTGCGCAGCACATCGGCGAGGCGCCGATCCCCGCAGCGCGTCGCGATGGCGATGTGCTCGTCGATCAATGCGCGATCGGCGCGGTCGAGATGCGGCCGGCAGGCGGCGTAGAGCTCCGGCGCCGCGGCGAGAAGGGCGCCGCCGCACGCCTCGGCCGGCGCCTCGCCGGGTCGGGCGAAGCCGCGCGCGTGCTGCACCAGCAGCACGCCGTCGGCTCCCGCCTGCTCGATGGTCACGTCTCCGGCGGGCGTGAGGGCCAGGATGGTGCGCACCTCATCGGCATCGGCCCGCACGGTCTGCCAGCCCCACGCGGTCTGGACATAGATGCGCGGGGCGGCGCGCAGGGCGGCCTCGTACTCGCCGGCCCGGAGCCTGCGGCTGCGAGCCGGTGCGGCGGTGGTGGCGGTGGCGCTCATCTCACCGGCCCTCCGCCTTAGCGATGACCCTGTCGATTTCTTCGATCGTGATGGACGAGCATTCGTCGAGCACAACGAGTTCGTACCGGGCGCGCTTCAATGCTGCGACCAGCTCGGCATTCAACTCCCGCAGCCGGTCGCGCTCGGCAGCAGTCTCCGGCGCCGCGGCGATCAGGCGGGCGTTGGCCTGCTGCTCGCCGGCGCCGATCGGGACATCAAAATCGTCATGGTCATCGAGATCGTCTCGACACACCATCGCGATGCAGCGCCACTCGTGAGGCTCCTTGCCGGCCTCAACGATCCAGAGGGATTCGGGGCCGAGCGGATCTTCGACAGTCCACGGCCCCGGCGTGTGTGTGGTCGTGCTCATCAGAACGTCCCCTCGGCGGTGGCGATGCGGTCGAGATCGGCAGCCTCGTCGACATCGGGCCGGTGCAGCAGCCCCGGCATGTGGACGCCGAGGAACACCCGGGCGCGGCGCCACAGCGCGCGCGTCGTCGCGTCGAGCGTGGCGGCGCGGTCGGGGCCGCCGGGGTGGCGACGGCGCAGTGCGCTGTCGAGATCGCCGAGGATCAGGCAGGCGTCGGCCAGCGCCTCGGGCAGCGCGACAGGCGAGGCCATGCAGCGGCCCGCCGTCATGGCGGCCTGGAGGATCGAATTCGGGGTGCTGTGGTCGGTCATGCGGCATCTCCGGGCTGTGGACGCGGGGAGGGGGAGGGGTGGCGCGCGCACCCGTGCGGCGCGAGATTGGGTGCCCGGCTCGACTGCGATTCGAGCCGGGCCGCGAACCTCCCACGCACCAACCGCAGGAGATCCACGATGCCGTCAGGAGAAACCAAATGGTCGACAGGATCGCTGCCGCCGAAAGCGGACGACGGGGGCAGGAAGAACGGCTGGCCGCCGCCGGCGCCGACGCCCCCGAAGGCACCGCCGCCGAGCCCGCCCCCGCCGAAGCCGAAGTGACGGAGCGCGACGATCTGCTGTTCGGCGCCACCCTCGGGGCGATCTATCATCGCAGCCGCGAAGCCGCCTGCGACGCCATGCACCGGGCGGGGCTGGCGCTCACCATCTTCCTGAGCACCGGCGCGGTCGCCGCACTGGCGACGCGCAGCGGTCT
Organism: Rhodoplanes sp. P11; assembly: GCF_964266735.1. NCBI lineage: Bacteria > Pseudomonadati > Pseudomonadota > Alphaproteobacteria > Hyphomicrobiales > Nitrobacteraceae > Rhodoplanes > Rhodoplanes sp. P11. The sequence continues at coordinate 116,849 of NZ_CAXWGY010000021.1, read as the reverse complement.
CGCGACGGGCATCAGCATCGCGGTGGCGCTGGTGAGCGCCGCCAATCTCGCCTTCGATTTCGCCGGCGCGGCGCGCCGGCACCGCGATCTGCGGCGGCCCTATCACGACATCGCGGCCGAGATCGCCACCACGCCCGACGCGGGCCTGCCGGGGTTGCGGGCGCGGCTGATCCGCGCCGCCGCCGAGGCGCCGCCGCCGATGTGCGGCGCTCAGGCACTCGCGTTCAACGCGGCGGCCCGCTCCCTCGGCCGCGACGAGCGGGCCGGCTTCGCGCTCACGCTCCGCCAGCGGCTGCTGGCTCACGTCCTGCCGATGACCGGAGCGACGTTCGCCCGCCGCGGGTGAGGCGGGCGCATCATCGGCGCTCTCTGAACCACCCTGCCGCATGGTTGCTCTCTCCAGCAGGAAGAGGGGCTTTCGCCCCTCCCTTATTTTTTCGGCTGCTGGAGATCGCGGATGAGCTGGGCCAGGGCCTGCTGAATGGTGAGCGGCTGGCTCGTGTAGCTCGGGGTCGGCTTGGTCTGGGTGGTGGTCATCGGTGTCCCCTCGGTTTCGATGAGGAGACGATAGAACAGTAAATTTACCGCGTCAATCTAAATGGGTAAAATTACTTCTTTTTGGCGCCCGCCGGGCGCTCCAGGTCCTCCTTGATCCGGTCAAGGAGACTCTGCACGGCGACGGAATCGTGGCCGCCATCTACGTCCGTGCGACGTTCGAAAGCGGAGCCAGGATTGGTGATCACGGCCATATCGGCGAAGATCTTGGTCCCTCCGTCCACCGGCGCGAACGAGTAGGAAACCCGTGCGTTCGGCTGCGAGTCGTATTTGCTGCCAAGCAGCACTTGCACAGCCATGTTTTCAACCGGCTTGTCGAAGGACAGTTCATAAGGAGTGTCTTTGGTGATCCTGTATTTCTGGGTCACCATCCAATTTACAACTTCAGGCTTTATTCTATCCGGTGCGGCGCCTTTCACGAAAACGGATGGGCGTGCATTGGAAACTGCCGTCTGGGATGGCGTTCCGCATCCTGCCAAGCCTACCCCGAGAACGATGAGGACCCAGGCTCGCATTTTACACCTCTGAATTACTTTGGCGTCATAAGTCGTACTTTGGCGGCCCACTCGACTTTCACATTCTTGATCGTATCGTCGTCACGGTTCGACTCAAGGTCGAAAAGCCCGTTCCTTCCTCGCCGAATGCGCTTCACGAGAATTCGGTCGTCGGCAAGGCCGACCACACACAGTTTTCCGATCAGGTCGTCGGTGACGGGGCGACGGACGTCGTCGTAGAAGATCAGCCACCTGTCGAACAGCGATCCCAAGCTCTCTCCGCGAATTTCGACCGCGACTGTGTCCGGCGTGCTCCCGTCGGGAGCCTCGACCTCATCGAGATCGCCCTGCGCGACAGCGTAATAGTGGGTCTCCGCGCCCGCCCCGACGTAACCCTTGATCGGCACAAGGAGGCGGTCGGGCGGCGCCGGCAATTCGCTCTCACCGATCGTCTCGGGGCCGTCGCCGGTCATCAGCCACTGAGGTGTCGTCTCAAGGACGCGGGCGAGAGCCACGAAGGTTGCCGCTGTGGCGCCTTTGACGGTGATCTTGCCCGCCGCGCCACGCCGGAGATTGTAGATCGCGCTGTCGCTGAGCCCGGCTCGTCGGGAGGCCGTTGCGGCCTTCAGACCGACTGAGGCGAGTCGACGATTGATGCGCTCGACTATGTCCGTGATGTCGTCCATGCCCCGGTAAGGTGACCGGCCGCGAGCAACAGGGGAAACAGTAAGATAACTGTTGACCGGAAAAGTAAACTTACCGATCGTGGTGCGCGTTTCCGATTCGGACGTGATCATGAGCGGTATCGATCAACTGCTGTTGCTCGCCAGGACCTACGGGGCAGCGCACGGCATCGAGCTGTCGACCGTGAGCTGGCGAGTTTTCGGCGACACGAAGAAGCTCGGCGCTATCGCGGCCGGCGGTGACATCCAGGTCCGGCGCTTCGAGCGGGCTCTTCGCTGGTTCGCGGCTCACTGGCCGGCCGAAACCGCGTGGCCCCCCGACGTCCCCCACCCTCCCGCCGATCTCCCCGCCACCAGCACGGAGGCTGCGCCATGAGCGGCACCCGAAAACCATCGCGCGGGCAGCCGAAAACGTCAAAGCGGCGCACCGAAGAGGGATTCGGTACCGGCACCGAAGAGCGATTCGGTAATCACCCCACGGCGATTCGGCAGGCGGACGAGATCCTGTTGACGGCGCGGCGGATTTGGCCGGCGAAGACCGCCGACCATCTGGCCGCCGTGTGCGGCGTGAGCAAGCGGTGCGCCGAGCTGTGGCTGTCCGGCGCCACCCAAATGTCGCTGCCCTCCTATCTGGCGCTGCTGTGGAGCGAGCACGGCCACGCCTTCCTCGGCGCCGCCATGGCCGAGGCCCCGGCGCCGCCGAAGTGGTGGGCGGCGCTGCGCCGTGAGCAGCGCATCGCGCTCGCTCGGCAAGCGGAGATCGAGGCGAAGCAGCGGCTGCGCCGCCTGGAGGAGGGCGAGGAATGATCGTGCCGTCCCTGCACCTGATGATCGACATCGAGACCCTGGGCACCGCGCCGGACGCCGCGATCCTGTCGGTCGGCGCCTGCTACTTCGTGCCGTTCGCGGTCGCGGACGAGTCGATCATCGGCTCGGCCTACTACGCCGCGGTCGCCCCGGCCAGCGCCATCGCCGAGGGGTCGATCGATTCCGACACGTTGCGATGGTGGCTGACACAGCCGGAGGAGCAGCGTGCCGAGGCATTCGGCGGGACGACGCCGCTCCGGCTGGCGCTCGCGGGCCTGGTCGATTTCGTGCGCCGGTGCGCGCCCGATTGGGTGTGGGCCAACGCGCCGCAGTTCGACCTCGTGATCCTGGAGAGCGCCATGCGGCGCCTCGCGATCGAGGTGCCGTGGTCGTATCGGGCGCCGCGATGCGTCCGCACCCTCAAGGCGCTCGCCGGCGATCTGGTGGCGCCCCTGCCGCGCACCACGCCGGCCCACGATGCGCTCGCCGATGCCCGGCATCAGGCGATGGAGGTCGCCATCCTGTTGCGGGCGCTGCACGCCCGGACGGGAGGCGTGTCGTGATCCCCCTGCCGCCCGATGTCACATCGATCGTCGACGGCATGTATGGGCTCGGCGCGGTGGTGATCGAGCGCGAGCGCGGCCGCCGCACCTGGTCGGTGCGCGTCATGAATCGCGGCTGGGTGATGGCGCACGCCGTGGGCTCGCTCGCCGAGACCATCGGTCTCGCCCGGCGGCTGTCGCCGCTCGTCGCGCGGCACGGCGCCGACCGGCCGCTCGGCCCGCGCTTCTGGCGCGAGGTCGAGCGCATCGTCGCGGCGCATCATCGATTCCAATCCCGAGCGAAACCGCGCGAGATCATCGCGGCCAACGGACCATCGGCCGCGGAAGGTGTGAGACCGCGCGGGAGTAGGCTCGCCGGCGGGCGGACGCCGGCCGCCCCGGGGCTCCGGCCCCGGGGCACGAAATCGACCGGGAGGGCGCGCCGATGAGCCCGTACGGCCGCGTCGTCCTGATCACGTCCGCGATGGTCGCGCTCGCCGCGGCCTACACGCTGATCCGCATCCGCCTGGCCGACCGCGCCTGCGTGACGGCGCCAGGTGGCGATCGCCCCGAGACGGCGCTGTCGGCGCCGCAGGGGTGGAGGGGGCCGGCCATTCCGATCCGGTCGGCCCCGCAGGGGCGGGGCGCCCAGTGCCGTGTCGTGGCGCCCCGCTCCGACGACGCTCTCGTCCGGCACGTCTCCGGAGTCTGATCACATGCGCGAGCGCGACACCTTCGATTTCATGCGCGAGCGCGAGGCGCCGCGCGGCCGCCACGGCGACGAGCCTGTGCGCGGCAACGATTCGGTGCGGGCCGATCTGGTCGATCTCGCACTCGTGCTGCGCATGGACAAGCCGCTCGCCATCGCGGTGACCGACCCGGCGGCGCCCGGCCGCGGCTGGGTGTGGCTGCCGAAATCGGCGATCGAGTACGAGCACCGCGGCGCCGGCGCCGTGGTGGTGACGATGCCGCGACGCCTCGCGGTGGAGAAGGGCTTGGTGTGAGGAGATCGCGCGCCCACGCGCGCCAGCGGGAGGAAGCATCATGAATCAGGTGGGTCGGAACACGCTCGCGGGCGAGACGCTGCGCAATTTCGTGGAGCGGATCGAGAACGAGGAGGCGCAGAAGAAGCAGCACAGCGACAACATCGCGGCGATCTGCGCGGAGGCGAAGGCGCAGGGGTTCGTGCCGTCGGCGGTGCGCTACGTGGTCAAGCAGCGCAAGCTCAAGCCGTCTGAGCGGCAGGAGAGCGAGACCCTGCGCGACCTGTACATGCACGCCATGGGCATGGCGAGCGAGCCGCCGCTGTTCCGCGCGGTCGGTCTGATGAGCGTGGACATCGCCGTCAAGGAAGCGGTGATCGAGGCCGCGAAGGCGCTGGTGCCGGCGAACGGATCGATCACGATCGAGGCCGGCGGCTCGCCGGTCCGCCTGAGCCGCGACAAGGACGGCAACGTCGCGGTCACCGAGGTCGTGGAGAAGCCGGTCGAGCCGGTCGCCGCCGACGGGCGAAAGAAGCCGACGGCGCCGAAAGAGTCCGTCCCGGTGGTGAGCGCGGACGAGGCCGAGTCGCTCGGGCGGATCGCTCGCCGCGCGGACGTGCCGATCATCCAGAATCCGTTCCCCTACGGCCACCCGAACCGCCCTCACTGGGATCGCGGCTGGCGTGTCGAGGACGGCGGCGACGGCATGGGTCCGAGCGAGGACTGATCCATGGCCCGTGCGTTCGCCGAGATCGTGCAGCCGGACGAGGCCATCGAGCCGATCCTGGCGCGCCCCGTTCGCCAGGCGCTGCTCGAATGGCTGGAGGAGATTTGGACTGAGCCGGAGCTGATGGCGGTCGGCGTCAAGCCCCGGCGGCGTGCGCTGTTCGCCGGTGGCGCCGGCACCGGCAAGACCACGCTGGCGCACCATCTCGCGGCGCGGCTCGGCCTGCCGATGGCGATCGTGCGGCCTGACGACGTGTACGGTCGCTATCTCGGCACCGGCACCAGCAACATCAAGTATGTGTTCGATCAGGCCGAGGCGATCGAGACGCCCGTGCTGCTGTTCTTCGACGAGTTCGACACGGTGGCGCAGAAGCGGATGCGGTCCGGCGTCAACGAGGCGGCCGAGCACGACCACAATGCGATGATCAACACGCTCCTGGCGCGGCTCGATGCCTATCCGTCGTTCATCATCGCGGCGACCAACAGCGCGCAGTCGATCGACGAATCCGTGTGGCGGCGGTTCGACATTCAGATCGCGATCGAGCTGCCGGGCCAGTTCGAGCGCGAACGCATCCTGGCGCGCTACCTCGCGCCATTCGGTCTCGGCCGTGAGGGGCTGCGGCATCTCGCGGAGGCGTTCGCGACGGCGACGCCCGCGCTGATCAGATCGTGGTGCGAGAATCTGAAACGGCAGATCGTGGTCGGCCCACGGTGCGGCTGGGACATGACCAAGCACGCCGTCGTCGAGCGGCTGATCGCCGCCGTGCAACCTCACCCCGATGCCGGCAAGCCACGGCTGTGGTCGCTCGGCGCCAAGGACCATGCGGTCGGCATGATGCCATGGCCCCTCCCGCGTTCGTGCGATGTCCCGGACGACGCGCCGGCCGGCGACCGCGACGACGGCGGGAACGTCGTCCGGCTCGGGAGCACACGCTGATGCCCGTGGAATGGCAAGTCGGGAGAGAGCAATGAACGTGGTGCAGATCATCAGCTCGCCGTCTTTCGATCAGGTTCTGGTGTCCGGCGCGTCGCTTCGGATCGATCAGGACCTGGCGGCGCGGTTGCTCGCGGAATGCCCCTACGACGGGCAGCGCGCCCTGAACGACGACCGTGCCCTGCTTCTCGCCGCGGCGATGGAGCACGGCACCTTCATGCAGAACACGCAGATTGCGTTCGCCCGTTGCGATGGCCGCTATTTCTTGGTCAACGGCCAGCACCGGCTCAACGCCATCACGCTGGCGCAGCAGGCGCAGGCGTTCCGCATCGAAGTGTACGACTGTCGGTCGCGGGACGAGGTCGATGCCTGTTACTGCCGGTTCGATCAGCCGGGCGGCCAGCGCTCGTTGACACAGGTCAGCCGGTCGCTCGGGCTGCACGACAGCGCGGAAGGCGGCCTTCGGCCGGCGACGGCCGCGCTTCTGCTCCGGTCCGTTCCGATGCTGATGATCGGGCGGCGGCGCATCGCGCCGTCGCAGCGCCCGCGCGACACCCGCGATCTCGACGTGAAGCGCGATTTCGCGATGCGCTGGAAGCCGTGGGCGATCGACTATCAGTCCTGCCTCGATCAGGGCATCGGTCAGCGCACCGGACGGTACCGGGCTGGCGGCGTGTTCGCCGTCGCGCTCGTCACGCTGCGCTATCAGAATGCCAAGGCCCGCGAGTTCTGGGGGCCGTCGATCCGCAACAACGGGCTCCTGGTCGGCGATCCGCGGGGCGCGCTGCACTCGCACTTTCTCTCGGCGAAGCGGGCGACCAGCGAATACGACCTCGCCGAGGCGGCCGTGCATGCCTGGAACGCCTGGTTCGGCGGCCGGCAGCTCACCATGTGCAAGGTGCTCGGTGCCAGCCTGGCGCCGCGCGGCACGCCTTTCACCGGAGAGGCGTGATGCCGGAGATCGACCTTCATCTCTGCTATCCCAGTCTGGCGGCGCGGCCGGTAGACTCGGCCTCGGTGGATGTGCTGGCGGCCAGCATCGCCGAGAACGGCCTGATGCAGCCGATCACCGTGCGGCCCGCCAAACGCTCGCGCGCCGGCCAGACCTGCGACGCCTATGAGGTGATCGCCGGGATGCATCGCGTGAAGGCGTTTCGCAAGCTCGGGCGCACGACGATTCCGGCTGTCGTGGTCGAGGTCGACGATCTGCGCGCCGAGCTGATGCTGATCGACGAGAACCTTGCACGTAACGACCTCTCGGCCGCCGAGCGGGCGTCGTACAACACCCGCCGCAAGGCGATCTGGCAGGAGCTGCACCCGGAGACGAAGCGGCACGCAGCCGGGAACGGTCGCACCAAGGCAGAGTTGGTTGCTCAAGTTGAGCAACCAACTTCCGAACCGGCTGCTCGCTACGACGAAGTTGCGGCCTCGGCGACGGGTCAAGCCTCGTCGACTATCCGAAGGGACTGCACCCGGGGGGAAGCCCTGGGCGGGGCCGCGCTCGCCAAGGTGGCGCGGACCTCGCTCGACAAAGGGGAAGAGCTGGACGCCTTGGCGAAGCTGCGGAAGACGGACGCGGCCCGCGCCGCGGAGCTGATCGATAGGGCTGCGGCGGGCGAGAAGGTTTCGGCCAAGATCGAGCTGAAGAAGGCCGCGCGCGCCGCCCGTGAGGCCGATCTCGGCGCACGGCAATGCGCGCTGCCGCAGCGTCGTTACGGCGTGATTCTCGCCGATCCGGAGTGGCGGTTTGCCGTGCGATCGCGCGAAACTGGGCTCGATCGGGCCGCCGACAACCATTACCCGACCAGCTCGACCGACGAGATCGCGGCGCGCGACGTGGGCGCCATCGCGGCCGACGACTGCGCTCTGTTCCTGTGGGCGACTGTGCCGATGCTTCCCGACGCGCTGCGCGTGATGGCGGCATGGGGCTTCCGCTACGTGAGTCATTTCGTCTGGGCCAAGGATCGCGTCGGCACCGGCTACTGGAACCGCAACAGGCACGAGCTGCTGCTGGTCGGCACCCGCGGCGCCCCGCCGGCACCGGCTCCGGGCACGCAGTGGGACAGCCTGATCGAAGCGCCGGTCGGTGCGCATTCGGCCAAGCCCGAACAGTTTCTGGCGCTGGTCGAGGCTTATTACCCGAGCCTCGCCAAGATCGAGCTGAACCGCCGCGGGCCGCCGCGCCCGGGGTGGGATGCGTGGGGCAACGAGGCCGAGCCGCCGGCGCAAGATGCCGACATCGACACCGGCGAGATCGCCGGCACCGAAACCGCCTACCCGGCCGGGGCGGACGACCAGTCGGCCGGATCACCCACCGTGGAGTCCTCGCATGAGGTGAGCCAGAGCGACGTGAGTCGCATGCCTCGGGAGGGGCCGGCCGTGTCGCAGCGGTCGGCCCGGCATGCGGAGCCCGAGGACGATGGGCTCGATATTCCCGCCTTCCTGCGGCGACCGGCGCCGTCCGAAACCACGGAGACGTGAGATGGCGAGCAAGATCGAGTGGACCGGCCGCAGCGACTGGAATCCGATCCGCGGATGCACGCGCGTCTCGGAAGGTTGCCGCAACTGCTATGCCGAGCGGATGGCCGGGAGATTCAGCGAGCCCGGCATGTGGGGCCACGGCATCGCGGAGCGCACGCCAGCCGGCGCTCGATGGACCGGCCGTGTCGCGGTGCAGTGGGATCGGCTCGACCTGCCGATGCGGTGGCGCAAGCCAGCGCTGATCTTCGCGTCCAGCACCGCCGACTGGTTCCATGCAGCACTGACGCTCGATGAGATCGCGACGCTGTACGCAATGGCAGTGTCCGCGACGGTAGAGCATGGCCACACGATCCAGATCCTCACCAAGCGTGCGGCCAGGATGCGTGAGCTGTTGAACAGCGATGAGTTCTGGCGTGTCGTCGCCCGCCGTCGCTGCGATTGGGCATGGAGTGCGTTCCACTACGATGCGGCCTCGCCGCCGACGCGCATCTGGCTCGGCATTTCCGCCGAGGATCAGCGGTGCGCCGACGAGCGTATCCCGCATCTGCTGGCGACGCCGGCGGCCGTGCGTTTTGTGTCGTGCGAACCGTTGCTCGGGCCGATCAATTTGCGGTCTGTCGGCGGTCTCAATGCCATCGCCGATCGTGACGATCGGCTCGACCACGCGATCGGACGGAGTCCATCAACCGACGGGGCGCCCGTGAGCGGGTCCGGTCTCGACTGGGTCATCGTCGGCGGCGAAAGCGGCCCGCAAGCGCGGCCGATGCATCCCGATTGGGCGCGCGACCTTCGTGATCAGTGTGCGGCTGCGGGTGTCCCGTTTTTCTTCAAGCAGTGGGGCGAGTGGATGTCCTCTGTAGCAGGCACGCCGCTCTTACCAGACGGAACATCACCCGATCCGTCGCGGTGGAACGCTGCCGACGCCCCCGGCCTCGAATGGATGGTCCGTGTCGGCAAGGCGCGCGCCGGCCGGCGGCTCGACGGCCGCGAGCACAACGAGATGCCGGAGGTGATGAGGTGATGAAAGACCCGTGGCATATCGCGCCGCTCGATGCGTTCCGCGCCATCGTCAGCATGTTCGGCCATGGCGCACAGAAGCACGACGGTCCGGGCGGCGACGACTGGCGACGCGGTCGCGCTTGGTCGGACGACTGGTCGGCGCTGCAGCGCCACCTCGCGGCGTGGTGGCTGCGTGACGGCGTCGACGCGGCGTCCGGTCGGTCGCATCTCTGGCACGCGGGGGCGCGGCTCGCGATCCTGATCGCGGCCGAGCTGCGCGGCCTCGGCACGGACGATCGGCCCGGCGCCGCCTCGCCCATTCCCGCCGCGGCCGCGCGAACCGCGCCGGGGCTGATCTATCTGGCGACGCCCTACACGCACTATCCGCACGGCATCGAGCGTGCATTCGAGGATGCGAGCGCGCTCGCGGCCCGGCTGATCCAGCAGGGGCTGCGGGTCTATTCGCCGATCGCGCACACGCATCCGATCGCCGTGCATGGCGGCATCAGCCCGGTGGATCACGAGATCTGGCTGCCGTTCGACGAGACCATGATGGCGGCGGCCGACACGCTGTATGTGGCGGAGATGGCGGGCTGGCACCGCTCGCGCGGCATCGCCCACGAGATTCGCGTGTTCCGGCGCGCCGACAAGCCGGTCTACACGATTGACCCGGTCACGCTCGTGATCACGCCGTGGGTTCGTGGGACGTCGGCGGGCGATCAAGCATGACACGGCTTCGGCACACCTGGTCCGACCCCTACCGCACCGAGTACGCGACGGAGCGGGCGTGCTGGGCCTGCGGGCTCGTCAGAGTGACGCGACACGAGCCGGGCGTGCGGCCATGGGTGGAGTTCCGCCGCGGCGGCCGCGGTGGTGTGCGTGCCGATGACGGCTCCGGCCGCACGCCACCGTGCGAGGGCGAAGCCCCGCAGGCGGCGGGTGAGGTGGTGACGCCGTGAGCATCGTCGCGATGAACTGGGCCATGCAGCAGCGGCCCGACGGGCCGTCGGCGCAAGTCGTGCTGCTGGTGATCGCCGACCGCGCGAACGAGCGCGGCATTTGCCGCCACGCCGATCCGGACGACATCGCCGAAATCTCGCGGCAGTCGCGCGCCACCGTGTTCCGCCGGCTGGACGAGCTGGAGCGGGTGGGCCTGCTCACCCGGTTCCTGCGCCACGGCGAGCGGGGCGAGCGGGAGTACGAAATCCGGCTCAATCTCGATGCCAGGGTGGAATACGAGCTGGTGCAGGACCGGGAGACCGGCCGGCGCGTGATCAGGCTGCGTGATGCAGCGGGCGAGAACGAGCGCGAGATCGTGTTGCGCGGCGGCGCCGACGAGCGGTCCACCGAGGCGGACGAGGGTGCCGCACAGCCCGAGTCTCAATTTGAGACTGTGGTCGAGTCTCAAATTGAGACTGAGCGAGTCTCACCCGTGAGACTCGGTGAGTCTCACTCGTGCGACTCTCATAAGAGTCCGTCCAAGAATCCATCTCCTACCCCCAAAGCCCCCTCCCTCGCGGCGATGCCGCAGGGTGGGCGAGAGGAACCAGATCGCGAGGCTGTGCCAGACACCAGCGGCCTTGAAGAGTTTCGACGGGTCTATCCGGAGAGCAGCAATCGCCCGGCGCTGGTCGAGGCGCTGTGGAGTGGCTTGAGCGCCGCCGAGCGGGCGCAGGCGCTGCGTGGCGCGCGCGGCCTCGCCGAACAGCGCCGCCGCAACGCGAAGCGATCCGTGCTCGATCCCGCGCGGTTCTTGCGCGACCCCAGGCTGTTCGCCGAACACGCCCGGTTCGCGCCTGCCGACGAGCCGGCGCCGCAATGGGTGGCGCTCGACTCGGCGCAGTGGCGGGGCCGCGCCGTGCTCGCGGAGATCCGTCGTGGCGCAATGCCGCGCGCCGGCCGGCGGCCGGACGGCGAGGGCGAGGGCGCCTTCATGCGGCCACTCCCGGACGATCGCGTGCTCGCGCTCGCCCGCTTCGCCGACGAGCTCGTCTCGTCGTGGCCGATCGTCGATGAGCGCTCGGCGCGGTTCCATCGCTGGTCCGAGTGGCTGGCGCCGCTCGGCGTGCGGCTGGTGCCGCAGCGTGAGCGGGTGCCCGGCGAGACCGTGGTGCTCAACACGCCGCGCGGTCCGATCGAGGGGCCGAAGTGGATCGTCGGGGCGCGCGTGCCGAGCGAGTGGCCGCCGGCCCGCTCGCCGCCGACCGGCCCGCTCGATGCGGTGGACGACGGCGGCGAGGCCGTGGCGGCGAAGGCGGAGGCGAGCGATGTTGGCGGCGAGTGACGGATGGCGGATCGGCGAGCGGGTGGAGCCCGTGGTGCGGCCGTGGGATGCCGTGATGGCCGCGGCGCTCCGGCGCATCGGCAGCGGGCTCGGCCGGCAGTGGTATTTCGTGCGCTCCGTCGGCCGCAGCGATCGGCAGGTGCGTGAGTGGCTGGAACTCCGGGGCATCGAGCACTACTATCCGTCGATACGCGAGCTGCGCCCGCTGCCGCGGAAGAAGCTGAGCCAGGCACAGCGGCGCTCGGGTATCGAGATTCTGCGGCCACAGATCGCGCCGCTGTGGCCGCGGTACTTCCTCGTGCATGTCGAGCTGAGCGACGGTTGGCACGACATCTTCCGTCTCGGCGGGCTCACCGGCATGCTGTGTCGTGACAACCTGCCGGTCATGATCAGCGATGCGGAGATCGCCCGCCTCAAGGGATGTGAGGTCGACGGCGCCGTGCCTGGTCACATGCCGGCGCGCATGGTCTTCTCTCCCGGAGAGACCGTGCGTGTGACGTCCGGTAGCTTGACCGGGCATGACGTGACGGTGGAAAGGGGGCTCGACTTGCCGATTGAGCAGATTGACGGTGACGAGAGAATCACTGTTGCTGTTGCCCTGCTTGGCAGGACTATCCCGATCGACCTGCCGATCGCACAGGTCGCCAAGCTCTGATCGGCCAGCCACCCCAACAGCCACCCGGTAGCCACCCGGAGTGCTGAGCCTGCGTGAATAGACGAGACTCACAAGCCGCTGATGGCAAAGTGAAGTAGACAGCCCCGACGCAGCGATGCGGCCGGGGCTGTCGCGTCTATAGGGCAGGATGCCCAGCAAGCCGCCACTCTATCGCCCACGCTCGGCGCGATCGCCGTCAGACCAGCGCAAGATCCATGACGCCCGCCGCGGCAGCGCGCGCGAGCGTGGATACTCAGCGAGGTGGGATGCAGCGAGCGGAGCGTACAGGCGAGCGCACCCGCTCTGCCTCGGCTGCAGCGCGGTGGGTCGGGTCGAGCCGGCGACCGTGACTGATCACGTCGTCCCGCACGGTGGTGATCAGTCGCTCATGTGGGATCGAGACAACTGGCAGCCGGCTTGCCGGTGGCACCACGACGTCGTCAAGCAACAGCTCGAGGTGAGGTGGCGCGCCGGCTCGCTGCCGGCATCGGCCCTCCGGCTCGACAGCCGCGAGGCGGCCGCGCTGACGCGAGACCTGGACCCGACCCTCGGGGGGTAGGGGGGGTCGAAAGTCCACGCGCCTCGGTCCCGGACCGGCTGGGTAACTCCGCGCGGAAATGCTGAGAAATCGGGAATCTTTTTTTTGGACAGGCACATCGGATGCGTGGTCGACGACCAGAGCCGGCGGGCGTGAAGCAGCAGAAGCAGGCGGTGCGCAGCGCGCGCAAGCCGCGTGCACCATCGTCGACGGCTGCGATCGTCGCGCCGACGGGAATGCCGGCTGCACCGGCATGGCTCAAGGAGGACGGGCGGAAGATCTGGGCGCGGCTCGCGCCGGCGCTCTACGCCGCGAAGCTGCTCACAGCCGCCGACGCGATGACGTTCGCGCGGTACTGCGCCAACTTCGCGAAGTGGCTCAAGATGCAGCGCATGCTCGCCAAGGACGGCGAGGTCTATTGGACGGAGTCGCAGCATGGGAAGCTGCGGCGCGCGCATCCGGCATTCGGCATCGCCGATCGCGTGGAGCGGCAGCTTCTCGCCGCCGAGGATCGGTTCGGCCTGAACCCCGCCGAGCGGCAGCGCATCTTCGCGGCGCGCGCGCAGACGGGCGTCAGCGGCGATCTGTTCGATGCGATGGCCAAGCTAGGCACTCCGTCGGGCGAGCGGCGGCCCGACGATCCGGCCGCGTCTCCCACGCCTCCGGCGCAGCCGGCCGCTCCGATCGGCTTTTTGCGCCGCGACCTGAACTGATCACATGGCGGTGCGCACGAGAGCGGAGCCACCGCGCCCCGCTGCTCTGGCGCGGTGGCCGAAAGCGACGTGGGACGGCGCGGTTTGGCGCGACGGCCCGTACTGGTACGACGAGGCGGCGGCCGATGCGGCCGCCCGGTTCTTCCCTGATCACCTCGTGTTCACCGAGGGCGAATGGGCCGGCCGGCCCTTCGTCCTGGAGCCGTGGGAAGAACATGACATCGTGCGCCCGGCATTCGGCTGGAAGCGCGCCGACGGCACGCGACGATTTCGCCGCGTGTTCATCTGGATCGCGCGCAAGAACGGCAAGACGGAACTCGCGGCAGGGATCGCGTTGCTGATGCTGCTCGGTGACGGCGAGATGGGAGGTCAGGTGTTCTCGATCGCGAGCGAGAAGGATCAGGCCGCGATCGTGTTCCGCAAGGCGTCGACCATGGTCGAGCGCGCGCATGCGCTGACGGCCGCGCCTCCTGACGGTGCCGGCCTGATCTGTCTCAAGGAGTCGATCTATTGCCCGCCGCTCAACGCCTCGTTCCGGCCGCTCTCCGGCAAGCCGCAGGGCAAGCACGGCCTCAACATGAGCGGGCTCGTCGGTGACGAGATCCACGAGTGGCCGGGCGGTGATCTCTACACCTTCGTGCACGACTCGGCCGCGGCGCGCCGTCAGCCGCTCGAATTCCTGATCAGCACGGCCGGCCAGAAAGGCACCCACGGCGAAGAGGTGTGGCAGGAGTGCCAGGCGATCTTGTCCGGCGACGTCGACGATCCGGAGACCATGGTGGTGGTCTACGCGCCCGGCGAGGACGACGATTGGACGCGCGAGGAGACGTGGCGCAAGGCCAACCCGAACTGGGGCAAGAGCGTCAAGATCGAGACGTTCATGGCCGACTTCAATCGCGCGCGTCAGCTCCCGCGTCTGGAGAACGATTTCAAACGCTACCGCCTCAACATGTGGACCGATCAGTCCGTGAAGTGGCTGCCGGACGACGCGGTGGACGACGACGGAAATCGCTTCGGCTGGGCGCACTGCGTCGGACCGACGCCGTGGCAGAATCTGCCCGAGATGCTGGTCGGCAAACGCTGCTTCGGCGGCCTCGATCTCTCCGCCGTCAACGATCTGTCTGGCCTCGTGTGGTGGTTTCCGGCGCAGCCAGGTCTTGAGGCGCCGGTCGTGTTGCCGCGCTTCTGGAAGCCGCAACAGCTCGTCAAGGCGCACGCGCGGCGTGATCGCCTGCCCTACGATCGATGGGTGCAGGACGGCGCGCTGCTCACCACGCCCGGCAACGTCGTGGATTACGAGTTCATCCGCCGCCAGATCCTGGAGGACGCCGAGCGGTACAAGATCGCCTTCACCGGCGCGGCCAATCGCGAGCCGCACCAGGGCGGACTCGCAATCGACCGCTGGAACGCGGTCGAGACGAGCGTCAAGCTCACGCAAGAGGGCTTGCCCGTCGTGCTGTTCGGCCAGGGCTTCGCCTCCATGTCGGCACCCGCGAAGGTGCTGGAGCAACTGGTGCTGAAGAACGGCTTCCATCACGGCGGCCATCCCGTGCTGTGGCGTCACGCCAAGGCGGCGGCGGTCGCCACCGACGCGGCCGACAACATCAAGCCGGACAAGGACGCCTCGTCGATCCGCATCGACGGCATCGTGGCGCTCGTGATGGCGCTCGGCCTCGCGGCACACGATGTGCCGGAAGTCGATCTGGACGACTTCCTCCGCAACGCGGTGATGGCATGAGCTGGGGGTTGATGCAGTGGTGGCGCCGACCTGCGCTCAAGGTGCAGGACCCGGACAACGGCCGTCGCGGTAAGTCCGACACCTGGGCGGGCCGCGACGTGGGGCCGGACGGCGCCATGCAGCTCGCGGCCTGGTGGGCCTGCGTCCGGCTGATCGCCGAGACGGTCGCGACGCTGCCGCTCGCCGTGTACCGGCGCAACGCGGACGGCAGCAAGGCGCCGGACAGCGATCACGCCCTGTACGCGCTGATCCACGACAGTCCGAACGCAGATCAGACCGCGGCGGAATTTTGGGAGGGCGTGGTCCTTTCGCTCTGCACGTTCGGTAACGCATTCGCGCTCAAGGAGTTCGCGGGCGGGAGGCTGGTCGCGTTGACGCCGCTCTCGGCCGCGCCCGGCGACATGGACGTTCGGGTCGATCGGGATGGTGCGATCCGCTATCGCTTCGCCTATCGGGGCCGACGCTACGATCTGACCGAGGATGCGGTCTTCCACGTCCGCGGCTTTGGGGCCGGTGGCCCACTCGGCCTGTCGCCGGTCGCCTGCGCGCGCCAGTCGCTCGGCATCGCCGAGGGCGTGGCGGCGTCGGCCGGAACGTTGTTCCGGCAAGGCATGAAGTCCTCGGTATTCTTCACCTCGCCGGGCGGGGTCATCCTCAAGCCCGATCAGCGCAGCGATTTCCGGAAGACCTTCATCGATCCGTATCTCGGCGCCGAAGGAGCCGCGGCTGGCATCCTGGAGGGCGGGTTCGACGTCAAGGCCGTGTCGTTGCCGCCGCGAGATGCCGAGATGCTGATGAGCTGGAAATTTTCCGTGGAAGAGATCTGCCGCTGGCACCGGGTGCCGCCGATCCTGATCGGCCACGCCGCCGAGGGCCAGACGATGTGGGGCAGCGGGATCGAGCAGATCATGCTCGGCTGGCTCACGCTCGGCCTGCGCCCCTACCTTACGAGGATCGAGCAGGCGATCAAGAAGCGCCTGATCGCGGCGGGCGAACGGCGGACCGTGTTTGCCGAGTTCAACGTCGAGGGTCTGCTGCGGGCCGACAGCACGGGGCGCGCTGCGCTTCTCTCGTCGCTGGCGCAGAACGGTTATCTCACCCGCAACGAGGGGCGCTCCCTCGATAACCGCCCGCCGATGCCCGGCGGCGACGTCCTCACCGTCCAGTCCAATCTTGTCCCGCTCGACATGCTCGGCAAGGTCCCGGCAGCCCGGGTGCAGCCGGCGCCGGGCGACCCGATTCTGGAGCCCGCGCCATGAGCAGCATGAAGACCAAGGACTTCGCTCTCCAGGTGAAGGCGGTCGACGAGATCGCTGGCACGTTCGAGGGATATGCCAGCGTCTACGGCGTGCGCGACAGCTACAACGAGGTCGTGCTGCCCGGTGCTTTCGTCGAAAGCCTGGCGCGCCACAGGCGCGAAGGCACCAAGCCGCTCATGCTGTGGCA
Organism: Rhodoplanes sp. P11; assembly: GCF_964266735.1. Classification (NCBI taxonomy): domain Bacteria; kingdom Pseudomonadati; phylum Pseudomonadota; class Alphaproteobacteria; order Hyphomicrobiales; family Nitrobacteraceae; genus Rhodoplanes; species Rhodoplanes sp. P11. The sequence goes on along the minus strand of NZ_CAXWGY010000021.1, from coordinate 100,271 downwards.
GCACAATCCCGACGAGCCGGTCGGAGTATGGGACGATCTCGCCGAGGACTCGAAGGGCTTGTGGGGTCGTGGCGTGCTTCTCAAGGGCGTGCGCCGCGCCGACGAGGCGGCCATCATGCTCAAGGCTGGCGCAGTTCAGGGGCTGTCGATCGGCTATCGCGAGATCGACACCGAGCCGGCGCAGAACGGCGAGCCGCGCAAGCTCGTCAAGCTGGACCTGCTGGAAGTGTCGATCGTGTCGTTCCCGGCGAACCGCCGTGCGCGGATCGATGCCGTGAAGCAGGCCCTTGTCGACGGCACCTTGCCGTCGCTTCCAGAGTTCGAGCGTTTCCTGCGCGAGGCAGGATTCTCGAAGACGCAGGCCGCGGCGATCGCCAATCGCGGCCTGTCGCATCTGCTCCGGAGCGAGTCCGAGGGCGCGGCGAGCGAGACCTTGGCCCGGCTTCGTGCCGCGGCGAAGGCGTTTTCCACCACCTGAGGACATCATCATCATGGCTGATCCGGACAACGATCTGAAGCAGATCGAGAACCTGGCGCGCGAGCTCAAGGCCGCGGCCGACGACGTGAAGAAGCAGGCCGAGGCCACCCAGGCCGAGATCAAGAACCTCGGCAAGGTCACGGACGAGACCAAGAAGGCGGCCGACGATGCGCTGATCAAGTACAACGAGATCAGCGCGCGTCTCACCGAGATCGAACAGAAGATGGCCCGGCGCGGTGCGCACGATGACGATCGCCCGATGACGCTCGGCCAGCGCGCCACGCAGGGGCGGGAGGACGAGATCAAGTCGCTCATCTCGCGGCGTGGCAAGGTCAACATCGCGGTCAAGGCGATCATCTCGTCGCTCACCACCGATGCCGATGGGTCCGCCGGCGACCTCATCGTCCCGCAGCGGCAGGCGGCGATTCTCGGCCTGCCGCAGCGGCGCATGACGATCCGCGATCTGATCACGCCCGGCCGCACCAGCTCGAACGCGATCCAGTACGTGAAGGAGACCGGGTTCACGAATGCCGCTGCCACGGTGTCGGAGACGAGCGCGCCGACGAAGCCGCAGTCCGAGATCAAGTTCGACATCGCCACCACGGCGGTCACCACCATCGCGCATTGGGTTCTGGCGACCCGGCAGATCCTCGACGACGTGCCCCAGCTCCAGAGCTACATCGACGGGCGGCTGCGCTACGGCCTGATGTATGTCGAGGAGAACCAGCTTCTCAATGGTGGCGGCACCGGGACGGACCTGAACGGCATCTACACGCAGGCGACCGCCTACGCCGCCCCGATCGTCCCGACCGCGGCCGGCAATCTCACCAAGATCGACGTGATCCGTCTCGCGATGCTCCAGGCCATGTTGTCCGAGTATCCGGCCAGCGGCATCGTGATGCACCCGTCCGATTGGGCGGACATCGAGCTGACCAAGACGGACGAGGGCGCCTATCTGTTCGCGAATCCGCAAGGCGGCGTCGAGCCGCGGCTGTGGCGGCTGCCGGTGGTCGAGACGCAGGCGATGACGCTCGATCGTTTCCTGGTCGGCGCCTTCCAGCTCGGCGCCCAGATCTTCGACCGTGCCGACGCCACGGTCGAGATCAGCACCGAGGACTCGGACAACTTCCGCAAGAACCTCGTGACGATCCTGGCTGAACAACGGCTCGCTCTCGCGGTGTATCGGCCCGAAGCCTTCATCAAGGGCACGTTCGCGACCGCCCTGGCGGCGTGACGGCGTCCGCATCAGGGCCGCCCGCACGCGGGCGGCCCGCCACCAGGGAGAGAACGATGAAGATGCGAGCCGTGGATCAGCTCCACATCAGTGCCGTCCGGCCTGACGTCATCGCGGCCGGGGAGGAATTCGAGATCGAAGACGGCGAGGGCGCTAAGCTCGCGTCGCGCGGCCTCGCGAGGGTGATCGAGGTCGCCGAGAAGGCGGCGCCGGCGCCGAGCAACAAGTCCGAGCCCCCGCCTGCCAACAAGTCCGAGGCCGCTGGCGCCGCCAGCGCGGAGCACACCCAGACCCAGCAGGCCGACCAACCCACGCGCGGGAAGCGCGGCAATAAGCACTGAGCGTGCTGACCATGCTCTGAGGAGATCACCATGCGACGATACAAGGTCACCGTCACCACCGCGGCCGATGGCTCCGCCACGGCCTACTCGCCGCGGATCGCCGGCAGGATCGAGCAGATCGAGTACGTCAAGGGCGACTTCGCCGATGGCGTGGACTTCGCCATCACGGGCGAGGCGACCGGCGTCGGCCTGTGGAGCGAGAGCAACGTGAATGCGTCGGCGGTCCGCGCACCGCGGCAGCCGACTCATTCGCAGGTGGGGGCGGCGCTGCTCTATGCCGCCGGCGGCGCCGCGGTGGCGGACAAGATCGCGCTCGCCAGCGATCGTGTGAAGATCGTGATCGCCCAGGGCGGCAATGCCAAGACGGGCACGTTCCACATCCTGGTCGACGACTGATCATGACCCCGGTACTCATCACGGCGCCGACGGTGCCGCTCGTCTCTCTCGACGACGCGAAGCGGCACCTGCGCGTCGACCACAGCGACGACGACGTGCTGATCACCGGCTTAGTGGCGGCTGTCGCGACCAAGCTCGATCCGGCGCTCGGCGGCGTGCTCGGCCGCGCGTTGCGGCCCGCCACATGGGAGCTACGGTTTCCGCACTTTCCGTGCGGCAAGATCGAGCTACCGTATCCGCCATGCACGGCGATTGCCTCGATCGAGTACGACGGATTCGATGGGATCACCCGTACGCTGGCCGAGTTCGTCCACTACCGGGTGTTCCTCCGGCCGGCCGATAGAAGCTTCGTCACACCTATCTACGGCGGATCGTGGCCCTCCGCGCGCGGCGACTACGAGTCGGTGCGGATCAGGTACACTGCCGGTTATGCGATTGCCGGAGGCGAAGACAGCCTACCAGCCGCGATCAAGGAGTGGGTGCTGCTCCAGCTCGGCACGCTGTACGAGCACCGGGAGACGGTGGTGACCGCGCCGGCTGCGGTGCTGCCGGCCGATGTCGACACCTTGATCCTGCCCTTCCGCGTCTTCGGCTGACGAGGTGATGAGATGCCGATCAGCCGCACGGGTGCCGGCTCGCTCGACAGACGAATCGCTTTCGATCGTCGCATGGAGACGAGCGACGAGTATGGGGGCGTCGAGGCCGAATGGGTCGAAGGCTTCGTCGTCGCCGCCTCCGTCACCCCGCGGCTCGGCGGCGAAACCGTGATGGCGGCGCGGCTCGCCGGGACCGCCCCCGTCACCATCATGGTCCGGCGCTCGGTTCAGACCGCCGCCGTGACATCCGCCTGGCGAGCGCGGGATGTCCGGAGTGGCGAGACATACAACATCCGGTCGATCGCCGCGGTGGGCGGTGCCCGTGGTCGCTACATCGAGATGCTGGCGGAATCCGGAGTCCCCGCATGACGGCCGACGCCACGTTGCCGCTTCAGGCCGCGATCATCGCTGCGCTCAAGGGAGATGCCGCCGTGGCTGCGATCGTCTCCGGCCGCATCTACGATCGGCCGCCTCCCGAGGCGGTCAAGCCCTATGTCTCGTTCGGCGTTGTGCAGGCGCTGCCGGAGACCGCCGACGAGTACGACGGCGCCGAAATCACCGTGCAGCTCGACGTCTGGTCGGCGAAGCCGACGACCGTCGAAGCCAAGCGGATCGGAGCCGCGATCCGCGCGGCGCTCCACGGCGCCGATCTCGCCATCACCGGCCATCGTCTCGTCTCGATCGAGATCGAACAGGCCCGTTACATCACCGAGCCGGACGGCCTCACGCAGCATGCCGTTCTCATCTTCACGGCTCGCACCGAGCCGGTCTAGGAGGAGTGTCACATGGCGAAGCCGACCACGCAGCGGTGGACCAAGCTCTCGATCTGGCCGGGCGACGGCGCGTCGCCGGAGGATTTCACGTCGAAGGTCTGCGGCCTCACCAGCAAGGGCATCAGCTTCTCGGCGAGCACGTCGGACAGCAACGTCCCCGACTGTGACAATCCCGACGCGCCGTCGTGGACGGAGCGGGTCGCGCAAGCGCTGTCGTCGACGGTCTCGGGCTCCGGAGTGATGGCCGAAGAGACGTTCGCGTTCTGGCGTGACTGGTTCCTCTCGGGCGCGCCGAAGAACGTGCGCATCGTCCTCGGCCTCACCGCGCCCGGATACTTCGCCGGGTCCTATCTGCTGACCTCGTTCGAGCTGACCGGCAACCAGGGCGACGGCAAGGTGCAGGTCTCGCTCCAGCTCCAGAGCGACGGGCCGGTCTCCTGGACGACGGGAGCGCCGTGATGCCGGCCGACGACGAGCTGCGGCGCTACTTCCGCGATCTGCCGTTCGCCGTGAAGCGCAAGGTGGCCCAGGCGATCAAGGATCAGGCCGACGGCTTGGCATCCGAGATCAAGGAGGCCGCTCCGGTGAAGACCGGGCGATTGCGCGATTCGGTGCAGGTGCGCCGCGGTCGCAACACCCTGGAGCTGGTGGTCACGGCCGGCGGTGAAGCGACCACCGGGGAGGTTCGTGGCGGCTCCGGTGTTGCGTACGATTATGCGCTGGGCACCGAGTTCGGCAACGCGCACGTCGCCGCGCAGCCGTTCTTCTTCCCGACGTATCGGGAGAAGAAGGACGAGATCGATGCGGCGATCCGAGCGGCGGTCGGGGAGGCGCTGAGCTGATGCCGCACGGAACCGTTACCATCGTCTGGTCTCACGGCGAGGATCAATTCTGCCTCGCTCAGGTCAAGCACATCCTGTCCCTGGAGGATGCCTGCGGCGTCGGCATTGCGGCTGTCTTCGGGCGGCTGCTCGCCGGCACCTGGTGCCTGCACGACGTCCGAGAGCCGATCCGGCTCGGCCTGATCGGCGGCGGCATGACCCCCGAGCGCGCGATGCAGGTGGTCAAGCGGCATGTCGACGGGAGTCCGCTCGCCGAAAGTGTCGCGGTCGCCCGGGCCGTCATCGAGGCGGTCCTGATCGGCGTGCCGGATGATCAGCCGGGAAAACCGGCGGCGGCGGAGGCCGTGGACCCGACATTCACCACGATGACGGACGCCTCCGCCGCTCCGGACTCTACGGGCTCGGCGCCGCTCTCGGCTTCCCGCCCCGCGCCGTCGACGATATGACACTGATCGAGCTGGCGTGGTGTCTGTCCGGCTACAACGCAGCGCACGGCGGCGAAGCAACGCCGCCGCCACCGACCGCCGACGAGTTCGACGAGATGGCGTCGGAACATCTCGCGCTCGTCTCTCAACTCTCTCCGTCCTGTGATGGCTGACCATGGGTGTTCCGGCGCTGCGCATCCCGCTCTCGCTCTCCATGGAGGAGTTCGAGCGCAACACCAAGCAGGCGCAAGAGCGTGTCTCCGACACGCTCCAGACGATCGGGCGGAAGTTCGCGGACGCCAACTCGCACCTGATGGCGGCCGGGGAAGATGCGGCCAGCAGCGTCGCATTGTCGTGGTCACGAGCTTCGGCCCGCATGCTGCTCAAGACGGCGGGTGCCGTCGCCGGCATGGTGGTGGCGTTCGAGCTGGTCGGATCTGTCGTCGGCGCGGTGCGGCGACAGATTGCCGACATGATCGAGGTGGCGGAGCGGGCGTCGTCGCTCGGCGTGGCTCCGACCTTTCTCCAGCAGTGGCGGTCAGAGGCGCAGGGACTGCGCGTCGACGTCGACGATCTGGACGACGCGCTCAATACGGCCTTCCGCGCAACTCGCGAGAAGTCTCCGATCGACGTCGCCGAGTGGGAGACCGCGGGCGAGCGCATCACCGATGTCGAGAAGGCGCTGCGGGTCTACAACGAGGCGATCGCCAAGTCGGCCGGAACGCGGCTCGAAGGGCTGGTGCTGTTCCGTGATGCCCAGTCGCAGGACGAGAAGGTCCGCGCCGTGCTGGTCGCCATGGAGGAGCTGAACCGTCTCGGCCAGCAGGCGGCGGCGCTCGATCTCGGCGAGCGCATGTTCGGCACGAAGTTCGTCGACAACATCCGCCTCGGCAAGACATCGGCCGAGGCGATGCTGCGCAATCTCGACGACATGTCCAAGATCGAGTTCTCCGACGCGCTGGTGCGTCGCGCCAAGGAGGTCGACGAGAACTTGCAGCGGGCGTATCAGCGTCTCGACAAGGAGCTGAAGCCGTCATGGGACGGCCTCGCCGAGAAGGCGTTGGCCATCCGCGACCTGTGGGCCGACATCGTCCGTTGGATCGGCGAGGCGGTGGCCGTCGCCAACAAGTTCGGCGTCACGCCGCAGTCGAAAATCGATGCCAAGAAGGCACAGCTCGCCAACGTGCAGACGTTGCTCGACAGCGGTCCGGCGTTCTTCGGGTTCGAGCAGCGCAGCCGCGAAGCGTTGCGCGACAAGCTCAAGGCCGAGATCGCGGCGCTGGAGAAGCAGGCGGCAGAACATGCGCCGCGTGACTCGTTCGCGGCGCGGTTCGGCACATGGGGCTCTCGCGGCGAGGGCGCTGCACCCACCCGCAAGGCGTCAGACCAGACCACGGCACCGGCGCGTGACGCCCTCGACCGCGCCCTCGACCAGACCGAGAAGCGCATCGCCGCCATGGAGGCCGAGGCGGGCGCCATCGATCTCACCACGGCGGCGCGCGAACGGGCCAAGCTGGTGGCCGAGCTGGAGACAATCGCCAAGCAGGCCAACACGGCGGCCGGCCGTGAGAGCGCCGAGGTGACGGCGGAGCAGCGCGCCAAGATCGAGGCGATGGCCGATGCCTATGGCCGCGTGGCGCAGCGGATCGAGGAGGCGCGCTCGCCGCTCGCCACGTTCGCCCGCGAGAGCGCCAATGTGGCGGACGCCCTCAACCGCTTTGCGGCCTCCGGACTCGGCACTGTCACGGACGAGCTGGCCGCGATGGCGCTCGGCACCCGCAGTGCCGCCGACGCTTTCCGGATCATGACGCAGTCGATCTTGAGCGACTTGTTGAAGATCGCCATCCGATCGAGTGTGACAGGCCCGCTCGCCGATGTGTTCAAGGGGCTCTTTGCGTCGTCCGGGGTATTCGGGCTGACGGGAAAGGCGTCCGGCGGCTGGGTCGACGGGCCTGGCACGTCGACGTCCGACTCGATCCCGGCGCGTCTCTCGCGCGGCGAGTATGTGGTGCGCGCCGCGTCGGCCCGGCGCTTCGGGCCGCTGCTGGAGGCGATCAACAGCGGCGGCGTCGCCCGCTTCGCGGCCGGCGGGCCGGTCGGCGGCATGCCGGCGTTCCAGCTCCCGGCCGTGGCGGGCGCGCACCCGCGCCCGCAGTACAACGTCACCGTCAACAACAGCGCGCCGGGCGCCCAGGTTTCGGCCTCTCCCGGCCGCGACGGTGGTCTCACGATCGACATCGAGGCGATGGTGGACCGCGCGTTGGCATCGCGGATCTCCTCGGGGCGCAGCGCCACCGGCCGCGCGGCGGGCCTGCGGCCGAGCCTGATCGGCTAGGGGGACGGCATGGCAATTCCCGATTGGCCGGCCGGGCTGCCGGTCAAGGCGCGCATGCGGCCGAGGCGGTGGCCGGAGAGTCACCAGCCGCCGGCCGTCACCGAGGTCGAGGACGGCCCGGACGTCATGCGGGCGCGCGCCGCCACCGTGGTGGCGACCATCGACTACGCCATCGTGATGACGGATGCCCAGGTCGGGGTCTTCCGCGCCTTCGCGGTCGGCACGCTGGGGCGCAGCACGGGTCATTTCCGCATGCAGGTCCCGGTACCGGGCGTCGGCTATCGGTGGCGGCGCTGCTGGATCAAGGGCGGGCGTTGGACGGTCGACGAGATCGGCTCGGACTATCTCGTGTCGTTCACGCTCTGTGTGCTGGGAGGCTGATCGTGTCTGTCACCGAGGCGATGCGCGAGGCATGGGCCGCCAATCCGGCCGGAGAGACGATCATCGAGACGATCGAGCTGGATCACGTCACGTTCGATCAGCCGGTACGCATTGCCTGCAACGTGTCGGATGACGTCGATCTTCCGCCCGCGGCGGGCGCCGATCCTGTAACCTGGACGGCGATCGCCGTGTCGGTGGTGCCGCCCGGCGTCGACGACGGTGGGCCGAGCCCGATGCGGCTGGGGATCGATCTGCTGTCGCAGCACCTGTTGCCGTATCTGGAGGCGGCCACGGCCGCGACGTCGCCGATCTCCGTGACCTATCGGTCCTACACGACGGCGGATCTCAGCCGGCCCGGCGAGCTGATCACCGGACTGGAGCTGCGCGTCGCCTCGCTCACCGCCACGGAGGCGCAGGTCACGGTGGCGTGGCCGCAGACGGCCACCCGGGCGTTCCCGCGCGCCACGTACGACTCCATCTTCTATCCGGCGCTCCAGAATGAGTAACATACCAATGTGCGAAGTAGAGCTTGCGGTTGAATGTGCGTATTCCAAAGTAAGTGTAAATATTGAAGTTACAGAAGTTGTCGTCGATCGCGTGTTCTACGCTAGTTTTGTGGAAGTCCTATACGCCTACGAACATCAGCCTCAAATCCAGATAGTATCAACTGTTCGCGTTCCCTGATGTCAGAGATTGCAGACGCCGCATCACCTTTTGTGGTTTTTACGGTTATCCGGAAGTCGTCAATAGTCTTCTGCACAATTGCGATTGTCTGTCGGAGGGCGGTCTCCTGATCTCCGCCAATCATGGCGATGTGAGCGACGGCAAGTTCGACGAGTGCTGTCGCGGTCATGAGCCCGAGCGCCTTTCCAACGAGCACCTGCTGTTCCAACTGCTCCAGTTTGTTGGTCATTGGTGGATGTCCAATATGCATGAGCCAGCCATCGCAGCTTACGTCTCAGGGCTGATCAATCAACCCTGGGCTCGCGACGGTCGCCACTGCTGGCGACTGGTGTGCGACGTGCAGCGCGATCTGTTCGGCCGCGTGCTGCCGGCTGTCGTCGACGTGGCGCCACCACCGGGGGCAGAGGGGCGCCAGGCGCGCGCCAGGCTGTTCGCCGAGCACGACGAGCGGCGCCGGTGGCGCCCGGCGGCGACGCCCGTGCACGGCGCCGTGGCGCTGATGCGCCGCGCCGCCGCACCGCGCGACATGCTGATCCATGCCGGGGTGTGGCTCGACCTCGATGGCGGCGGCTGCCTCCATAGCGCCGACCCTCACGGCGTCGTCCTCGACACGCTGCCCCAGCTCGCGGCGCGCGGCTGGGTGCCGACCTGGTTCGTCCCGATCGACTGAGACATCATGACCACACCTGAGCAGCCCACCCGCGCCCGCAAGGCGCGGCGCCCTGGCGCGACCGTGATCGCCCGCACCGTGATGGGCACCCCCGTCGGCGAGCCGATCCGGCTCTCGCGCCGCCGGCGCACCCTCGCGGCCGTGATGGCCCGCTGCGCCGATCCCCGCCGGCCCCACATGGTGTCGGTGCATCGGCCCGGCGAGCCGGTCGCGCCGGAGGATCACACCGTGGTGTTGCGGGCGGCGTGGGCGACCACGCTGGTCCGGCCCGACGAGATCGTCTTGATCACCTATATTCCCCTCGGCGGTGGCGGAGCCGGAGGGCAGAGCACGGCGAAGCAGATCGGCTCGGCCGTCGCGATGTTGGCGCTCGCCGCGATTGCTCCGTACGCCGCGCCCGCTCTCCTTGCCGGCGCATCATCGGCGACAGGGCTCCTGCTGTCCGGGAACGCATTTCTCGCTGCCAACTACATGCTACAGGCCGGACTTGTCGTTGGCGGCGCCTACGCGATCTCGCTCGCCACCAGGGCCAAGGCCAACAGCCAGGACAGCGACACGCGGCCGGTCTACGGCGTCTCGGGTGGTGGCAACCTGCCGCGGCAGGGAGACCGCATCCCGGTTGGGTACGGCCGCTTCTGGTCGCAGCCCGATCTCACACAGCCCGATTACACGCAGTTCGACGGCGAGGATCAGATCCTCTACAAGAAGATGACGCTCGGCGTCGGCCGTTACGACGTGGAGGAAATCCACGTCGGAAAGTCGGTCCTGTGGACCAAGGCCGGCGGCGTGCAGCCGCCGTTCAACACCGTGCCGGGCGGTGGCGGCGGTGGCGGGCGTGGCGACAGCCTCGGATTCGTCTCTGGAGAGGGCGGCACCAATGTGGGGCTGACGGCGGTCGAGATCATTCCGCCGGGCGGCACGTCGACGCTGGTGCCGGGCTCGGTCTACAGCCACCCCAGCGTCGTCGGCATCGAGCTCCCGCGGCCCGGAGAGAATCCGTCATGGTCCGGCCCGTTCGCGTCGTGCGAGCCGGGCCGCACGACGAGCAAGATTCAGCTCGATTACGAACTGCCCATGGGGGTAGCCAATACCGGAACCAGCGAGCCGAACTACCCGGGCAATTGGAGCGTGGTGTTTCAGATCGCGCCGTGTGATCAGGACGACGTCCCGACCGGCCCGTGGGCGACGCTGCACGTCAATGGCGGCACGCATTACTGGAGCCGAGCCCAGAGGTTCACGCGCTCATTCGATGTCGCTCCTGGCCGTTATCTGGTGCGCGCGCAAAATGCGCAGCCATACAGGGATATCCTGGTCAACACGGTCGTCTGGTCCGGGCTGCGATCTCACTTTCCAGAGACGATCGTCCGTCCCCACGTCACCGAGATCGCGCTGCGCATCCGCTCCGGAAAGGCGCTCGGCGTCACCGCGTTCGCCGACGTCTGGGTCAAGGCGACGCGCATCCTGCGGGTCTGGGACAGCGACACAGAGACGTGGACGGAGCAGCCGACCCGCAAGGCGGTGTGGGCCTATCTGGACGTGATGACGGCAGACTATGGAGAGGGTCTACCGGACTATCGCGTCGACGTCACCACCATCGCGGCGCGCGCCGCTTCGCTCGTCGAGGACGACACGTTCGACGGTGTGATCCGCGGTCCGGTACCCGTGCAGGAAGTGGCCAGCGTGGTGCTCGGCCCGCTGCGTGCCGAGCCTGTCGTCATCGCGTCCATCTGGTCGCTGGTCCGTGACGAGCCCAAGGTGGTGCGCAAACACGTCTTTACGCGACGGCAGATCAAGCGCGGCACCTCGATGGCCGAGTTTCAGATTGCGCGGGACGATGGACCGGCCGATGTCATCGTCGAGTATCATCCGGATGCCGACCCGCGCCGTCGTCGCGAGGTGCGACGGACGATCGGCGCCGCGACCCAGACGCCCCAGCGCATCAAGGCGGAGGGCATCGCATCGTGGAGCCATGCCGCCCGCTACGCGACCTATCGGGCGGCCGCAGCCTTCTACCGCCGGCAGAGCCGCACGTTCACCACCGATCGGCAAGGACGTCTCGTCGGCCGCGGCGATCCGATCGTCGCGGACGTCTGGTTCCTGGAGAGCGCTCGCACCGGCGGCGTGATGGCCCGCGACGGGCTCGATCTCGCGCTCGATACCGCCATGGAGGTCGGCGCCGACACCTACGCCTATCTGCGGGACCGGCGCGGACGCGATTGGGGGCCGGTCAAGGTCACGCAGCCCGATCCGGAGGCGCCGAACGTCATCGCGCTCGATGCCGCCGACGTCGCGGCGGTCGAGGCATTCCACGGCCAGTCGTTCAGTGATGTGCTGGCCCACGACAACGAGGACATGACGACGGTCCGGGTCGGGCCGCTCGCCGTGCTCCAGCGGTCCTATCTGGTGCGCTCGGTGCGGCCGAGCGGTCTGGACGCGATCGAGATCGAGTGCCGCCACGACGCGCCGGAGGTGTGGACCGCGCTCGCCGAGCCGCTGCCGCCGGAGCCCGTGGTGCCGTCGATCGGCGACGCCGCCGATCCCGCCTATCCGACCGTGCCATGGGTGCGGGCGCGGTGCATCGCGAAGGCGGCCAACCTCGCAATGGAGTGGGCTTGCGGCACGGCGCGCGGCGCGGCGAGCTATGTCGTCATGCTCTCCTATGACGACGGCGCGACCTGGGAGGAGGTGTCGGACGGGCTCGTCACGTCGGGGAGCTACCAGATCCGCCACGAGCCTGGCGCACAGGTCAAGGTGCTGGCCTACGCGATCGGCACCGCTGGATCGCCCGGGCCGACCGTGTTCACGATGTTCACGACATTCGCCGCGACGGTCGCGCCGGAGAACATGGAGGAGGGGCTGCGGCGCTACGTGACCGAGCGGGTCGGCGCGTCGCAACGGGCCATCGAGACGCTGATCCAGCGTGTCGCGGCGCTGGCGGCCGAGGTCGACGCGGCGACGTGGCGTGATCGCCAGCAGATCAAGAGCGATCTGCAATCGCAGTCGGAACAGGCGTGGGCCGGCATCTCGACAGTGCAGACCGTGGCGACGAGCAACACTGCGGCGCTGGCCTCGCTGAGCACGACGGTGACGGCGCGCTTCGGCACTCTGGAGGCGTCGGTCCAGCAGGTGCAGGCCGCGGTGGCCGACGTCGATGGCAAGCTCGGCGCGATCTGGGGCGTCAAGGTCGACGCCGGCCGGCGCGTTCAGTCGCTCTACCTGTTCGACGACGGCACCACGGCCGGCGTCGCGTTCACGGTCGACACCTTCACCATCGCGCTCGGCAGCAATGGCCCCGAGGCGGCGGTGCCGGCCTTCGTCGCCGTGGTCGAGGACGGTGTCCCGACCTTCGCTTTCAACGGGACGCTCAAGGCCGGATCAGTCAAGGCCGGGCACATCGCGGCCGGATCCATCACCGCCGAGAAGGTCGGGGCGAACGAGATCATCACGCAGAGCGCCAACATCAAGGCGCTTACGGTTGATACGATCAATATCAAGGGCGGCGCGGTAGGAGTATACAGAGCTATTGAGTCTCCAGGTATTGGTGGTGGCGGTATAGCAATTAACCCAAACTGGACTACGGCGATTAGTGTGCAAATTCAAGTGTCCGCGCCGGCTGGAGAGATTATACCGATCTTTTGGGCCGCGTCGTATAGGTTCGGAAATGTTAATACAAATACAATAGCAATATCTGTCAGGCTATGGATAGCTGGCACCCTCGTCAATGCGTCGGGCGGGATCGCCGTTGCTCCTGGAACTTGGGGCCCGCGCTACACGATTGACTCGACCTACCATCACACCGCGTCCGGCGGCACTGACACAATACAGATCACCCTGCAATTTCAGGCTGGTGATTGGGGTGGGCTGACCGAAACGCCGAACACAGTGTCGCTCGCAGCGTTCAAACGGTGACGATGATGCGGTATATTCATTTCAATCCGTTAGATGGGGTAATCATCCAGGTAATTGATGGCGGCGCCGCCCAGGCGCTGGACGGCGCCGCCGTCGCGGCATTGGGCCCCGGCGATGAGTGGATCGGGATGCGTGTCGTCGCGCTATCGGCCGAGTCGGTCGCGATCGGCCCGCCGCGCATCCCGGTGGCTGTGCTGGAGCCGTCGCCCGATCCGCAGGCCGGGCTGCGACGGCTGATGTACGTCAGGACGGCGCGCAACGCCGAACTGGATGCGACCGACGTGATGGTCGTGCCTGATCGCCCCATGGCTGAGGACACACGCTCGGCATGGCTAACATACCGCGCGGCGCTGCGTGATCTCGGTCGTCACCAGACGGCCGGCGAGATGATCGCGGCGTGGCCCGCGCGCCCGGATGGCGCCACCCGCACGATCGACCAATCGGAGACCTGACACATGGCGCTCGGCGAGCCCTACACCACCGGCACGATTTCGGTCACGGCGGGGAGCGACACCGTCACGGGCCTCGGCACGCTGTGGGCGTCGACGATCGAGGTCGGCGACATGGTCAGCCTCGATGGGCTCCTCGGCGCGGTCGAGGAGGTGTTGTCGCATACGTCGTTGCGTCTCTATCTGCCGTGGGCAGGGCAAAGCCGGAGCGGCGTGGCATACGCGATCCTGCCGACCAGCCCGATCCGTTATGAGGCGGCGGAGACGCAGGAGCTGCAACGCGCGATCCTGTCGCGGATCGACGCTGGTCTGTTGCCGTCCGGCGCGTCGCGGCCACAGAGTGTCGCGGCGGGCGCGCTGTGGCGCAAGATCGTCTCTGCGACGGCGCATCAGATCAACTATCACGACGGTGCCGACGACATCCCGTGGTTGACGATCGACCCCGTTGCCAACACGGCCAAGCTGCCCGCCGCCGCCGCGCCGCGCGAGCTGCTAACGTCGACTCGCACCTACTATGTCAGGACCGACGGGAGCGACACCAACACGGGGCTCACCAACACGACCGGCGGCGCGTTCCGGACGATCCAGAAAGCTGTTGATACCGCAGCCATGCTCGATTGCGCGGGTCAGGCAGTGATCATCCAAGTGACAGGCTCGCACACGGAGTCGGTCAATCTCAAGAGCATCCTCGGCGCTTCATCGGTGACGATCATCGGGGATGAGACGACACCGGCCAATGTGACGATCACGGGATCGACTGCGTGGTGCTTCCGCGCCGACTCGGTGGTCGGCGCCTGGTTCCTGCGTGGAATGAAGCTTCTCTGTCCCGTGGCCGGCGCCGGATCGATCACCGCCATCGGGGCCATGACTACGGTGTCGTTCCACAAGCTCGACTTTGGCGCGAGCGCCGGTCATCACATCGGTGCGCAGTTCGGTGCGCGGGTGCAAGGTACGGCAGGGCAGCCATACTCGATCTCAGGAGGCGCGCTCTACCACGCCGTCGCAGATGGCGGGTTGATATACCTCGGCGACCGCACGATCACGCTCACCGGCACTCCAAGCTTCCTTGGTTGCTTTGCGCTTGCGCAAAAGGGAACCGGGATCATCGATGCCGGCGTGATCACGTTTTTTGGTGGGGCGACGGGCGTGCGCTACGTGGCTCAATTTGGTGGCCAGATTTCGACCATTGGCGGTGGCGCCAATTACTTCCCCGGCGATGCTGCCGGCAGTGGCACCAATTTCGGCGTCTCTCCATATGGACAGTACTCATGATCTGGACCCCGCAGGACCACTACTGGATCGTCGCCGGTGACGAGACGCGCGTGTGGTCGAGCGCCCGCGGCGCCTACGTGCCGACGAATGACGCTGACTATGCGGCTTGGCGCGATGCCGGCGGCGTAGCCACGCGGATCGCGACAGAGCAGGATCTGAGCGACGTGCTGGTCGTCTACGGGCTGCGGGGGCCGCATGTCGACCTCGCCGCCTACGCGGCCGACGCACGATGGCGGCGCGAGACGGGTGGGACGACGTGGAGCGGCTGGCCGATCCACACCGACGCGACCAGCCAGACCAAGTATCTGGCCGAGTTGCAGGCAATCTCACTCGGGGTCCGCGACGACGGCGACGGCTGGAAGTTCGCCGATGGCGCATTCCGTGCGGTCAGCAATGCGGACTTCTCTGCGCTCGCGACGGCGGCGCGCGCACATGTGCGCGCCTGCTACGCGGCTGAGGCTGCGGTGCTCGCAGGCATCGCGGCCGGCTCGATCACGACCGCGGCCGAGATCGACGCCGCCTTCGCGGCGGTCGGCGCAGCGGAGTAGGGCGCTGCAACCAACCCCGCACAATCTGATCAGGACCACAGCCGGCCGCGCGCCGGGACATGGAGCACGAGCATGGCCGACAAGATCCCGGATTGGCTCGCCGCGATGCGAGCCCTGGACGGCACCCGTGAGGTTCCGGGCGGCGCCGACAACCCGGTGATCGTCGGTTGGTCGGCCGAAATCGCCCGGAGGTTCCCGGAGCTGTCCAGCTACTCCAGGACCTACACTCACGACTCCATCGCGTGGTGCGGCCAGACCGTCGCCTACGTCATGGCGCTAGCCGGCCACCGCCCGCCGGACGGCTATCTCTGGGCGCGCAACTGGGCGGCATGGGGGCGCAAGACAGAACCGCGGCTCGGTTGCGTCATGGTGTTCACGCGCGGCGAAGGGGGCCACGTCGCGCTCTACGAGAGCGAGACGAAGACACACTATCTCGTCCGCGGCGGCAATCAGGACGACGCGATCAACCTCACCAAGATCGCCAAGAGCCGGTTCCTGGCGGCGCGGTGGCCGAGCGACGAGCCGAGCGCGGTCGGGATTCCGGCCGCTCCTGTCGGCGCGCTGTCCGACGTCGGCCGCTCCACCGACCCGTCCACTGCGACGCTGCATCGGGACGTGCCGGCCGACGGACGCCCGGCATCGATCCGCTACTGCAACCCCGGCGCTCAGTACCCGAGTCGCGAAGCAGCGCGCTTCGGCCAGCTCGGCTACGGCCTGATCGGCGGCGGGCACCAGATCGCTCATTTTCCGTCGCCGGTGAACGGCGCGGCGGCGAACTTCGACCTGCTCGCCCGCAGATATGTCGGCATGACGATCGGCGCTGCCGGCACCAAGTGGACCGGCGCCAACGGCTTCGGTGTGCCGGGCTACGATCCGGATGCGATCCTCACGCGCGAGATGGTCGACGATCCCGATCAGGCGATCCCACTGCTCAAGGCGATCGCCCGGCGCGAGGCGGGCAGGGGGGGCCAGTTGACCGACGAGCAATGGCGGGCGGCGCACGAGATGTTCCGCGCCGGGTCGGCCGACGCCTGGCTGTTCCGCACGCCTGAGGCTGGGCGCCGGATAGCCCCTGCCGGGCCGGCAAAGCCCGCTGGTGCGATGCGGACGGCCGGCCCCGCCGTCACCACCGTCCCCACGCCGATCGCCCTGCCGGACCGGCCGGGCCTGTGGCGGACGCTGCTCGGCGCGCTGGTCGGTCGGGACCCGCCGGTGGCGGCGCCGCCGGCTCCCGTGGCGCGGCCCGGGCTCGCGCCGCTGGGCGACCCGGCGCTCTACGATCTCCAGGTGATGCTGGCTGCGCGCGGCTGGACGATGGTCGGCCGGCCGGACGGTCTCGCCGGCCCCAACACCGCGGCGGCGATCAGGACGTTCCGGGCCGAGCGCGGGCTGCCGGCCGGCGACCATGTGGACGACGAGCTGCGGGCCGCGCTCGCCAAGTCCGGGCCGCGCGAGATCGCGGCGAGCCGCGCCGCCGCCACCGCCCGGGATCTGCGACAGCAGGGCTCGACTCAGGTGCAGGCGCTCGACCAGATCGGGTGGCTCGGCCGGGCGCTGGGGCTCGGCGGCGTGGTCGGCGGCATCGCGGAGTCCGGCGTGCTCGATCAAGCCCGCGAGACGCTCCAGGGCGTGCAGGACACCGCGGCCGCGATCGGCTCGATCGCCACCACGGCGATCGGCGTCGTGCAGTGGTGCGTCTCCCACTGGTGGCTGCTCGCCATCGCGGCCGGGCTGTGGCTGGTGTTCCGCGCCGCCACCGGCGTGCTGCGGCTCGTCGTGCTGTTCCGCCAGGGCGTGCTGACGCGGGCGGACCAGTGAGGGAGGCGGCCGTGCCGGATCGCGCGGGCGCCGCGCAGGCGCGGCTCACCGAATGGATGCTGGCCGCCCTGATGATCGCCTGGGGCATCGCGGTGGCGCTGCCGGGCGAGACGCTGCACCTCTCCGGCTTCCGAGCGTTGGTGACGCTCGCGCCTGAGGCGGCGTGGGCCGGCCTCTCCATCGCGATCGGCGCCATGCGCGCCGCGGCCCTGTGGATCAACGGTCGATGGCGGCGCTCGCCGTTGCTGCGGGCCGGCGGCGCGGCGTGGGGGCTCGGCTGGTGGCTCGGCCTCGCCGGGCTGCTGTGGCTCGGCGCCGATCCCGAGGCGCTGCCCAGCGCCATCGCGTTCTACCCCGTCTTCGCGGCGTTCGAGGCCGCCTCCGTGGTGCGAGGTGCTGGCGACTCCTATCGGTCGGGGGCTCTCGCGCGATGGCGGACCAGATCGGCGGGCTGACGGCCAGCGAGGCGCTGAGCTGGATCGGCACCATCATGGGCGGCGGGTCGCTCGGCGCCATAATCCTGGCGTGGATCGGCTATCGGCGTGCCCAGGCCGAGGCGCGGCAGCAGCGTGCGCCCAAGCTGTCGGCCGAGGCGCGTGACGCCATCGGTTGCGAGTTGGCCGAGCGATTTGCGGCGGAGCGAGCCGCACCGGAGCGGCTCGACCGGATCGAGGCGGCGCTGGCCGAGCACGGCCGCGCGACGGAGCGGCTGTTCCAGGCGCTCGGCCGCCACCACGGCGACATGAGCGACAAGCTCAGTCGGGCGACCGACCGGATCGAGGCGCGGATTGATCGCGCCATCGACGAGGTCCGCGAGACGCGCCGGGCGGTCGATGACCTGCGGGAGAGGTGAGGGGAGTGGCTTGATCGGCGCCCCGCGGTGGCGCTAAAAAATGGTCGCAGAAACAAGACGGATTGCCGCCATGACGTGGGCCGAGGAAGCGCGCCTCGATTTCATCGATCTGTTGTTGCTCGCGCGCGGCCGCGTGGTGCGCGCGGATCTCGTCGAGCGCTTCGGCATCTCGATGTCGCAGGCGTCCGGCGACATCAGGTCGTTTATCCGGCAGCATCCGGACGCGATGCGCTACGACAAGTCGAGGAAATGCTACGTGCCTGCGACGCGGCGCTATCGCTCGGTCCGCGGCCAGGGCAAGCGGACCATCGATGCCCTGGCGCAGCTCGCGGCGGCCGGAAGCCGCCTCGGGTGGTGGCCGTAGCTACACGCGCTCGATCTGATCGACCCGCGCCCAGCAAACGCCAGGCTTTGGGCCGCCCGTGGCGTGCACCCACCGGGCGCCGATGATCAGCACCACGAGGTGCTGCTCGATAGTCTCTGGTCGGGCAAAGTCGTGAGGGCGGCGCTCCAGCGCCGCGAAGCTGCGCACGGGCACGAGGCCACGGGCTCGGCACGCAGCGCGGACGATTTGCTTGGCGGCCGCGTGCTCGGCCGCCGAGGCGTCTCGGCGCGGCCGGGGAGGCGGGCCGGGCGGCAGCCCGTCCGGCCACGGGAGAATCAATTCCGCGCCGCCGACGCGATCCATCTCCTTGGCGGCGCGGTTGCTGATTGTGATCGGCCGCCACTGCGGCGCGGAACTCATCATCGGAACCGAATAGGCTCGAATTCAGAAGTTCGATCCACATCGAATGTGGATCTCAGCGTCCTGATTGCGTCCAACTGTTCGTTCATATCCATTTGATGAACCTTCTCCCATACTTCCTTTCGGAAACTATAAGGGCAGTACTGTGTTATTTGCCCCATGATTTCAATTGGGGTTGCGGAATTGAATGCGTATTCAATGCGCGGCTGAATAATACGCCAGTATTCAGGTCGCGGATCGACGTCGTCGGCAAGATCGACCATATCCTTGACGCGGATCAGTGTCAGATTGCCGCGTGCGAGCATTCGACGGCCGATTGCTAATCGAACGGCCTCCTGGAAGTCAGTGGTCTCGAAGACCGCGATCCTCTCTCTCTTATTCGTGTAGATCCAGATCGACACTCGTGTGTCGGTGATCCACTCGGGCGGCTCGTAGCCGGGCAGCTTGGCGAGCGCTGCTCGCCTCAGCCGGGGGGTCGTCACATAGCTGATGTTGTAAAGGCCGTCTCGGTTGTCCGGTGTATCGTCGCACACCGCGAACAACTGAGACGGATACCCTGACAGAGGAGGAGCGCCCCAACACTCGATTTTTCCGTCAGGCCGCGAAGAAGGATAGATCGTATACACGGTGTTGTAAGCTTGCCATTGCATGGTAGTTAGCGCTCCTCGCGCGCCCAAAGCTCCATGGCGATGTCCGCCCAATCGTCGACCAGCCTGCCAGGCTGCTCATGATCGCGCAGGTCGATGCCGCGCGCCTCGCAATAGGAGATGGCGGCCTTCCCTGTGCGATTGTACCACTCGATCGCCCGATTGTAGGCGTCCTCAGACGGGTACGAAAAACTGCGCCCGGTGTCGTCGCTGGTGATCGTGTAGGTCATCATCGTGGTCTCCGCTCCTGAGATCCCTGAGGCACTGACTCATTGAGATGCCCGGGGCGTTGCGCCCCGGGTGCCTGCTGACCAGGCGGGCGTCAGTACGTGCCGGGAGCGCCGTCGTCGTAAAGATCGACGTTTTTGGCTTTCGCCCATTCCTTAATGGAACGGGCGTCTTCGATTACTTCTCCGTGTCTGTCGTCGGAGTCTGATATGTATGCAAGCTGACGTTTATAGGCTTCGTACGCCCCTGCGAAGGCGCGGCGGGCCTCCTCAAGTGAGGAGTACTCGTCGTGCCAGTCGTGACTGGCCGTGCTGTAGTGGATGTAATAGGTCATTGTCTCGCCCCTAGATCTCTGGTTGGCGCCCCTGATGTGCCCCGAGGCGCGGGTTTGGTCACTCTCGATGTTTTTGTTATACAGAAATCATGAGAAAGTGTCAAACAAAAACTAGCGCCAAGTCGCGCGCCGCCATTTCGGCCGGCCGCGCCAGGGGTCGGCCGGCCATTCGATCGTCCGGGGCGCCGGCATATACTCCGGGATGTAGCCGTGCCGCTCGACGCGGCGCCGCGCACGGTGGGCGGCGCGACGCAGTCGCTCCAGGTGGACGATGACCCGGGAGCGCACGTCCATCTCGGGTCTCTCGGCGGCCGAGGGCGGAGCCCCCGGGAGGCTGGCCAGATAGGCCCGCAGGTCTCCCGCCCGCGCCGGCCCGATCGGCGGGGGCTCCATGGCGCGGGCCTCGGCGTATCTGGTCGCCCGGCGTGCCAGCGTGACCGTCCGCGCCGGCAGGAGCCACCAGCCATCGTATTTGCGGCGGCGGTCGGGCCAATACCAGTACGTCTCGCCCGTCGCTGAAATCTGACCAATTGGGCGGTATGACACCGCTCCGGTGTAGAGGGCGATCGCGAGATCGAGGGCCATGCCGAGCTGCTCGACCCGCGGCATCCTGGTCAGCCGGTCGCACTTCGGCGGCGAGCCGTCCTCGTCGTACATGGCGTACCAGATCGCCTCGCTCATGACCGCAGCTCCAGAAATGCCCAGGCCAAGCAGCGCTCGAAGTCGCCGAGCCAGTCGGTCGCGTCCACATGGGCGACGATACCGCGCTCCAGCGCCACCGCGAGCCACGGCTCTGGCGGGCACCACGCTGGATCGGTGACGACCGGCCCCGATCCATAGCGGTGCAGATCGCGCCAGAGCCGCGCGCCACAGAGCGAGCGTGTGGCGATGCCGATGGTGGCGATCACCACCGACGGCGGCCCGTCCGCCCAAACGGTGGCTGCCATGCAGCCACCAGCGGCTCGGCCCCCGAGCGAGTAGCCCGGGCGGCGCGGTATCGGCACCGTGGATGCCGAGACCGTCCGGGACAGCACGCGCCGCAGCAACGCCGAGCAGACGGCGACATCACGGTCGGCGACCTCCGACCGCAGAGTCCGCCGCACATCGCCCGTCGTCATGGTGACGTGCTCGACGTATCTGGCGGAGGTCATCGGCTGGACGCCTCCTCCAGGGTCAGCCGATCTCCGCCCGTGCGGCGGATCGTGATCGACTCGATCGTGTCCCAGTCCGGACCACGCTCCACCAGGTTGTCCAGATCGCAAATTTCGTCGATGTCATGCACGACATCGACGATGCCGGCCTGGGATCGGTAGATGATGACGGCGGTCCAGCGAGGCATTCGACGCTCCTGACGCTGCGTGGTGGGCGCCCCGCTCTGAGGCGGGACGCCCGGGGCGCTGTCATTGCCCCGGGCACCTACTCGATACTGATCAGTCGCGCTCGCCCGGATCGGCCTCGACAGAGACGATGAGCGAAAACAGATAGGGCCGCTCACGCAGTCCGTCGAACAGCTGGTTGCCGTCCTCGTCCTCGGAGAGGATGACGTCGGGCGACAGCCAGTAGTCGCGCCCATAGTAGCCGAGCAGAAGAACGGCGGCGTGGTCGGCCGAGTGGCGTGCGTCAGCCGTCCTATACGGGGTGGCGGTGCCATCCTCGTCGTAAATCGGTGCCGAAGCCTGGGTGAGGTCGGCCGAGAAGCGGAACGATCCAAAGGTGGTGGTGACGGTGTAGGTAGCGGTCATCGTGGTTCTCCTGCCTTCAGCGTGGCCCCGAGGCGCGGGCTTGATCACTCTCGATGTTTTTGTTATACACGAACTCATGAGAAAGTGTCAAACAAAAACTAGCGACGAGCCCAAGAAAAATCGCGGCGGCCGTCCGGCGACCGGGCAGACCCCGGCGATCGGGGTGCGGCTGCCGGCGCCCGTCCGAACAGCGGCGGAGAGGTCCGCAGCGCGGGCCGGGGTGTCGCTGTCCGAGCGCATCAGGATCGCCATCGAGCGCGACATTGCCGATCACGGCTGATCCTGAGCGCGCCATTGCCCCGGGCCGCGCCGAGGCCGTGCGCCGCCTGCTCGATCACTCCCTCGCCCGCGACCCCTGACGGCTCCCCGGGACCGGCATCTCCGTCCAGTCTGGGCGGACATCGATCGGCCGACCTCGCGCGCCGCACGCGAGGCAGGTGAAGCGCAGGCGGCGAATCTCCACCTCGTCGCTCCATCGACCGGCCGGGACGATCACGCGGCGATCGCAGGCATGGCAATGCACGTCGAGCGAGCGCACGCCGAGGCTGCGCATGTTGCCGAGGGTCATGGCGGCGCGGGTGTCGGTCATTGTGCTTGACGGTCGAACGTTCCGGGATTTTTTCCGGGACTCAGGGTCCCGTAAAGTCCCCGTAGGTCGACGATGATCCCGTTGCGTTCTCTCGATAGTCAATTTTCGGCGTCGCTCTCACTCCTGAAAAGATAAAGTATTTCAATAGCTTTTCACGGAGATGGCTGGCGCGCTCGGAGAGATTCGAACTCCCGACCCTCAGATTCGAAGTCTGATGCTCTATCCGGCTGAGCTACGAGCGCGTCGGGCGCCGGTGGGCGGCGCCGAGACCGTCTTATAGCCGATCGGCGCCGAAAAGCGACTGCGGCATGGCGAAGGGGAGCGCAGGCGCGGGGACGGCATCAACTCGGTACGAAAGCCGGAGGACGCGAGCAGGCCGCGGCCTCGACCCGGCCCGGAAAACGTCAAGATGCGGGCCCGCATTGGTCAGCCCGGCTCGGGCCGATCGTGGGCAGGCGCCAGGCTGGCGGCGCGGGCCACCAGGGCGGGGGTCGGTGCGGTCTCGGGGGTCGGACGCCGTGCCTCCCGGCGGCCCGTCTCGGCAGCCGTCGTGGCTGTCCCGGCCACTCCTGTCCCGGCCACTCCTGTCCCGGCCACTCCTGTCGCGATCACTCCGGGAGCCGCCACCCCGGTCGCGGCTCCCGCGGGGGTGGCCACCGGGCCCGCAGTGGCCGGCACCGCCGGCGTGGCCCCCGTGCCTGCGCTCTCGCTCCCGGCTGCGGCCAGTGCCCCCGCCATCAGGGCTCCGACGGTCTCGACCCGGTTGCGGCCGTTCGCCTTGGCCCGGTACAGCGCCTTGTCGGCGGTCGCGACCAGCGCCGCCAGATCGATGGCTGCATCGGACGTGACGGCGACCCCGACGCTGACCGTCGAGGCCGGCCCGACCGCCCCGAGCGGCGCCAGCCGGCAGCGCTCGAACTCGGTGCGGATGCGCTCCGCCACGGCGAACGCCTCGGTCAGGGTGGCGCCGGGCAGCAGGCAGGCGAACTCCTCGCCGCCGGTGCGCCCGAGCAGGTCGGTCGAGCGCAGCACCCGCACCGCCGTCTCGCAGAAGGCGCACAGCACGCGGTCCCCGGTCTGGTGCCCGAAGGTGTCGTTGATGCGCTTGAACTGGTCGAGGTCGAGCATCAGCAGCGCCGCGGTGCCGCCCTCGGCCAGCAGCCGGCGCAGCATGCGCTCGCCGCGCTCGAAGAAGGCGCGCCGGTTGGCGACCCCGGTCAGCGGGTCGACCAGCGCGTTGCGCCGATGCTCCAGCTCCAGCCGCTCCTTGGCCATCGCCATCACCAGAAAGGCCAGGCAGAAGACATGCAGCACCAGCGCGGCGGCGCCGACCGGCACCACCAGGTCGGCGATCGGATCGGGCTGCACCGGCAGCACCAGCCGCTCGGCGATCGGGATGCGGGCCAGGAAGGCGACCCCGTAGGCGACCAGGATCACGATGGTGGGCCAGCGCGACATCAGCTCGGGGTTGCGGGCGCGCCAGTACTCGGAGGCGATCAGCAGGGTGAACACGAACATCGCCAGCGAGAACACCCGGATGCGCAATGCCCCGTCGGTTCAGACCGCATCGAAGCCGCACGCCATGATCCACGCCAGCGCGGCGCCGAGCGGCACCGCGAGATGCGGCCGCCGCCCCTCGAAGCTGCGCGCGCCGCACCACATCAGCCCATAGGCGAACAGCCACACGGCATTGCCGAGGCCGACCGAGGCCCAGTCGGGGGCGATGCCGCGCAGCACGACCAGAACGCCGCCGACGTCGAGCACCAAGAGCCCCGTGCCCCACCACGCCAGGGTCGCCAGGCTGCGGTCCTGAAGCCAGGCGAACAGCAGCATCAGGCCGCTGATCGCCGTGGCGAAGGCGGTGACCGCAAAGAGGGTGGGGAGGTCGAGCGGCATGAAATCGGGGTTCGAGGGCGGCCAGCGATGATGCACGACGGTAGTCGCCGTTCTAGCCCAGACCGTTCAAACTCTCGTGCTCGAACGGCTAAACTTCGTACAGTCCCGATTAACGAATCTTTCACCCAACAAGGACGGAGAGACCGGATGGACGTGAAAGCCGCGGTGGCGTTCGAGGCGGGCAAGCCCCTGACGGTCACGACGGTGCAGCTTGAAGGCCCGCGGGCCGGCGAGGTGCTGGTCGAGATCAAGGCCACCGGGATCTGCCACACCGACGAGTTCACGCTGTCGGGCGCCGACCCGGAGGGGATCTTCCCGGCGATCCTCGGCCACGAGGGCGCCGGCATCGTGCGGGAGGTCGGACCGGGCGTCACGTCGGTGAAGCCGGGCGACCACGTCATCCCGCTCTACACGCCGGAATGCCGGCAATGCCCGTCCTGCCTGTCGCGCAAGACCAACCTGTGCACGGCGATCCGCTCGACCCAGGGGCAGGGGCTGATGCCGGACGGCTCGTCGCGCTTCTCGATCGAGGGCCGGCCGCTGTTCCACTACATGGGCTGCTCGACCTTCGCCAATTTCACGGTGCTGCCCGAGATCGCGGTGGCGAAGATCCGCGAGGACGCCCCGTTCGACAAGGTCTGCTACATCGGCTGCGGGGTGACCACCGGCATCGGCGCCGTCGTCAACACCGCCAAGGTGGAGCCGGGCGCGACCGCCATCGTGTTCGGGCTCGGCGGCATCGGCCTCAACGTCATCCAGGGGCTGCGTCTCGTCGGTGCCGACATGATCATCGGGGTCGATCTCAACCCGGCCAAGAAGGCGTGGGGCGAGCGCTTCGGCATGACGCATTTCGTCAACCCGAAGGAGGTCGGCGGCGATCTCGTGCCGTATCTCGTCGATCTCACCAAGCGTGGCGCCGATCAGATCGGCGGCGCCGACTACACCTTCGATTGCACCGGCAACGTCACGGTGATGCGCCAGGCGCTGGAGGCGTGCCACCGCGGCTGGGGCCAGTCGGTCGTCATCGGGGTGGCGCCGGCCGGCGCCGAGATCCAGACGCGGCCGTTCCAGCTCGTCACCGGGCGGGTGTGGAAAGGCTCGGCCTTCGGCGGCGCCCGCGGCCGCACCGACGTGCCGCGCATCGTCGACTGGTACATGCAGGGCAAGATCGAGATCGATCCGATGATCACCCACACGCTGCCGCTCGGCGAGATCAACCGCGGCTTCGATCTCATGCATGCGGGCGAGTCGATCCGCAGCGTCGTGGTGTACTGAAGCCGGGCGCCGGCCACCCTGTCGTCGCCGCGGCGAGACCGCGGCGACGTGCGGAAATGACGTCACAGCCATGCGCGATGATCGGCTATTTCTGCATTTCCGGCGGCGCTTTTTACCAGACCTTACAGGTTTTGCGTCAGTCTGGTGACTGGCCGCGACCCCGGCCCGTGCCTCGGCCCGCGGCGCCGGAGGCGTGTCATGACCACCCCCCTCGATCGCTTCCTCGAACTCGCCGGGCTCGGCATCCGGGCTCAGGCCGTCATCGCGCTACGCACCATCCGGCTCGCCGAAGGCGGCCCGGCGGCGCTGCGCGAGGCGCAGCGCATGGTCACCGAGAAGGTGGTGGCCACCGTCGAGGCCGAGATGGCCGCGGCGCGCGCGCTGCTCGGCGGTGCCAGCTTCGACGATGCGGCCTCCGAGGCGCTGGTGCCGGTGCGGCGCTGCGTCGAGGACAATGTCCGCCGCCTGTCGGGCCGGCTGCCCTGAACGGATCGTGACGCCGGCCGCGAACGTCGCATCGCCTCGCACGTTGTCGGCCAGGACCGGCCGGCGGCGCCCGGCCGCGCCCGGACCCCGGCGAGGCGACGATGGACGATGCGGAGACGGCCGACTGCGTGATCGTCGGCGGTGGCCCGGCGGGGCTGACGGCGGCCATCTATCTGGCACGCTTCCGCCGCCGCGTCGTGCTGGTCGACTCCGGCGAGAGCCGCGCCGCCCTGATCCCCGAGTCGCACAACTATCCGGGCTTTGCCGGCATCGCCGGTCCGGCCCTGCTGGCGCGGCTGCGTGACCAGGCGGGCCGCTATGGGGCGGAGCTGCGCGGCGGCCGCGTGGAAACGCTGGTGCGGACCGACGGGCTGTTCCGGGCCGAGATCGCGGAGGGTCGGGCGGTCGTGGCGCGCGCCGCCCTGATCGCCACCGGCATCGTCGACGAGAGCCCGGAGCTGCCGGCCTTGCGGACGCTGGTCGCCGCCGCGCGGGTGCGCTACTGCCCGATCTGCGACGCTTTCGAGGCGATGGACCGCCACATCGGGGTGGTCGGGCCGCTGCGGCGGGCCGCCGCCAAGGCGCGCTTCCTGCGCACCTGGACCCGACTGGTGACGGTGCTGCCGCTCGACGCGGGACCGCTGCCGGACGAGGAGGCGAGGGCGCTCGCCGAGGCCGGCGTCGCCGTGCTGCGGGGGCCGCTGGCCGATCTCCGGCCGGAAGGCGAGGGGATCGTCGCCACCGCGGCCGACGGTGCGCCTCTCGTGGTCGATGTGCTCTATCCCGCCATGGGGGCCGAGGTGCGGTCCGGCTTCGCGCTCGCCCTCGGGGCCGAGGCGGCGGGCGACGGCTGCCTCACGGTGGACCACCGCCAGCGCACCGCGGTGCCCATGCTCTACGCGGCCGGTGACGTCACCACCGACCTGCACCAGATCAGCGTCGCCACCGGCCACGGCGCCGTGGCGGCGACCGCGATCCACAACGCCCTGCCGCCGAATTTCCGCTGAGACCGGAGCCCCTGGCCCCGCGGTCGCCGTCCGCCCGAGAGGGGCGGCACTCGCCGACCGTTGACAGCGCTACCGTCGAATCCTACGGTGTTCGTGAATAGCGAACTGTAGTTCCGAATTTATGAACTGATATGAGCATCCTGGACGGTGTGCAGCGGGTTCTGACGCTCTTTGCCGAGGGCGCCACCGAGCTGTCCTTCACCGAGGTGGCGCAGCGGCTCGCCCTGCCGAAAAGCTCGGCGTCGCGGCTGCTCAACCAGATGCAGCACTACGGCCTGCTCGATCAGGACGCCGTCACCCGGCGCTACCGGCTCGGCGCCCTGGTGCAGCGCGCGGTGCGGACCGGGTTGGCGGCGCGACCGCTCGACGAGGCGTGCCGGGCCGTGCTGGTGCGCCTCTCCGAGGCGAGCGGCCTCACCGCCTATCTGTCGACCCTCAATCGCCGTGAGACCGTGGTGCTCCAGCGGCTCAACGGCGCTCATCCGGTGCAGGTGCTGTCGCCGCCGGGCTCGCGCCGGCAGGCGTCGGGAACCGCCATGGGGCGGGCGCTGCTGTCGCGGCTGAGCGACGCCGAGTTCGCGGCGCTCTACGGGCGCGATCCGGCGGCACCGCTGCCGCCCGAAGGCAAGGACTGCCCGACGACCGTCGGCGCGCTCGCGGCCCGTGTCGCAGAGGTGCGGGCCGATCGCTGCGGCGTCGCCATCGACGAGGCGATGCCGGGCATCGGCGCCGTGGCGGCGGCGGTGCGCGATCCGGAGACCGGCGACCTGCGCGGCCTGTGCGTCTCCTTCGTGGCGTTCCAGGTCGACGCGGTGCGCGTCGCCACCCTGCGCGCCTTGGTGCTGGACCAGGTGGGGGCGCTCGGGCGCGATCTCGGCGATCCGTTCTGGACGGCGCCGCCTGTCGGGGCGCCGCCGGCGCCTGCCGACACCACGATGGCCAAGACCACGACGGCCAAGACCACGACGGCCACGGCCGGGGAGGGCGGCGCATGACTCTCCTGCTGCTCAGCAACTCGACCAGCGACGCCGGCTATCTGGTGCATGCGCAGCCGGCGATCCGCGATCTCGTCGCCGGCCTACCGCCGGCGTCCGCCGCCGCCTTCGTGCCGTTCGCCGGGGTGACGCGCGACTGGGACGCCTACACGGCGCTCGTCGCTGCGGCGCTCGCCGACACCGGGCTCGATCTCGTGCCGCTGCACCGCGCCGACGATCCTGTCGCGACGATCGCGGCCGCGGCCGTGATCGTGGTGGGGGGCGGCAACACCTTCCGCCTGCTGCACGAGCTGCGCCGCCGCGGCCTCCTCGATCCGATTGCCCGTCGGGTGCGGGCGGGCGGCCGCTATCTCGGCTGGAGTGCCGGCGCCAATCTGGCGTGCCCGACGATCTCCACCACCAACGACATGCCGATCGTCGATCCCGAGGGGTTTTCGGGGCTCGGCCTGGTCGGCTTCCAGATCAACCCGCACTACACCGATGCGCATCCGCCCGGCCATCGCGGCGAGACGCGGGCGCAGCGCCTCGCCGAGTTCTGCACCCTCAACCCCGCGATGCCGGTTGTCGGCCTTCCGGAAGGCACCGGGCTCGCGGTGCGCGGCGCCACCCTGACGCTGATCGGCCCGCAGCCGGCGCGGCTGTTCGTCGGCACCGCGCCGCCGCGCCTGCTGGCACCGGGGCCGCTGGAGATGATCGCATGAAGCAGGTTCTCGACGCCGTCGAGCTTCTGTCCGCTGCCGATATCGACGGCGAGGCGGTCGCCGCCGTGCTGCGCGCCACCGGCGACTGCGAGGTCGCGGTGACGCCGCTCGCGCAGGGCGGGGCGGCGACCGACTTCCTCTCGATCGTCATCCGAGGTCGCGACGACACGGCACCGCAGCTCGGCATCGTCGGCCGTCTCGGCGGCGTCGGCGCGCGCCCCGCCGTCACCGGCCTGGTGTCGGACGCCGACGGCGCCGTGGTGGCGATCGCCACCGCCTTGAAGCTGATGGCGATGGCGCGCCAGGGCGACGTCCTGCCCGGCACCGTGCGCATCCGCACCCACATTTGCCCGCGTGCCGCGACGCGCCCGCATCATCCGGTGCCGATGATGCGCTCGCCGTTCCCGATGCGCACCATGATGGCCCACGAGGTCGATCCCGCCATGGCGGCGATCCTGTCGGTCGACACCACCCGCGGCAACCGGCTGGTCAATCGCCGCGGCGTCGCACTCACCCCGGTGGCCAAGCAGGGCTTCCTGCTGCCGATCCCCGACACGATGCTCGATGTGCTGTCCTGGGTCAGCGGCGAGCTGCCTGTCACGCTGCCGCTCACCACCCAGGACATCACCCCCTACGAGAACGGCCTTCGGCATGTGAACTCGCTGATGCAGCCGGCGATCGCCACCGATGCCCCCGTGGTCGGCGTCGCGCTCACGGCGCAGAGCACGGTGCCGGGCTGCGCCACCGGCGTCACCAGCGCGGTCGACTGCGACGTGGCGATGCGGTTCTGCATCGAGATCGCCAAGCTGTTCGGCGCCGGCACGCTCGCCTTCGTGGATGCGGACGAGTGGCGGGAGCTGCAACGCCGCTACGGCTCGCTGGCGCATCTCCAGACGGTCGGCCGGGACGGCGGGGAGGTGGTGTCGTGAGCGAGCCCCGGCAACGCCGCATCGCCTTCGTCACCATCGGCCAGGCGCCGCGGCGCGATGTCGTGCCCGAGATGGCGACGCTGGTCGGATCGCATGTGCGCATCGACGAGTACGGCGTGCTGGACGGGCTCGATGCCGCCGCGATCGCGGCGCTCGGGCCGCGCCCCGGCGCCTATCGGTTCGCGACCCGGCTCGCCGACGGCACCGCGGTCGAGCTCGACAAGGCGGCGACCGAGGCGCGGCTCGCCACCCTGGTGGAGAGCCTCGACGGCGCCGGCTACGACCTTCTGGTGCCGCTGTGCACCGGCGCGGCGCTGCCGGCGACCGCGACCCTCACGGTCGAGCCCCAGCAGGTGGTCGACCATACCCTGGCGGCGCTCGCTCATCGCTGCCGCCGGGTCGGCGTCGTGGTGCCGCTCGCCGCCCAGGTCGACACCCTGCATCTGTCGGTGCCCGTCGCCTGCCCGGTGCGGCTGGTCCATGCCTCGCCCTATGAGCCCGATCCGGCGCGGGCCGCCGCCGCCTTCGCGGCCGCCGGCACGGCCCTCGCCGACTGCGATGTCGTGCTCATGCACTGCATGGGCTACGGCGCCGCCATGCGGACGATGATTGCCGCGGCCGCCGGCCGGCCGGTGCTGCTCTCCACCCACCTGGTCGCGCGTCTGCTCGCCCAGATCTTGGAATGACATCTCTTGGAATGACGCCCGTTCTGTCCTGTTCGGAGACTTGCCCGATGGTTCGAAGCAACATGGTTCGCGCGTTCGGCGCGATGCTGGCGGTGGCGGTGACGAGCCTGACGCCGGCGGTGGCCGCCGACACCTGGAAGCCGCTCGTGCCGGTGCGCCTGCTGATCGGCTTCGCGCCCGGTGGCTCGGCCGACACGCTCGGCCGGCTCCTCGCCGAGCCGCTGGCGCAGCGGCTGGGCCAGCCCGTGCTGGTCGAGAACGTCGCCGGCGCCGGTGGAAACATCATGGCGGCGCGGCTCGCCCAGGCGCCCGCCGACGGCCAGACGATCGGCATCGCGGCGGCCGGCTCGATGGCGATCACCTTCGCGCTCAAGCCCAAGAGCACGACCTACAAGCCGTCCGACTTCACGCCGATCACGCTCGCCGCCACGCAGCCCAACGTGGTCATCGTCAACAAGGACGTGCCGGCCAAGACGCTCGCCGAGCTGAAGGCGTATTTCGAGAAGACGCCGGCCGCCACCTACGGCACCGCCGGGGTCGGCACCTCCAACCACCTGATCGCCGAGACGATGTTCTACCGGCTCGGCATCAAGGTGCCGCACGCCGCCTACCGGGGCGCTACCCCGGTGATCACCGATCTCCTCGGCGGCCACATCGCCATGACCATGGACAACATCTCGACCGCCGGGCCGCTCGCCCAGCAGGGCAACGTCAGGGCGATCGCGGTGGCGTCGCTCAAGCGGGCGCCGCAGCTTCCCGACGTGCCGACCCTCGACGAGCAGGGGCTGACCGGCTTCGACATGCCGACCTGGCAGGGGGTGTTCGGCCCCGCCGGGCTGCCGCCCGCCGTGCTCGCCACCTACGCGGCGGTGCTCCAGGAGGTGCTGAAGGACCCGGCCGTGATCGCCAAGATGGCGGTGCTCGGCTCCGAGCCGGTCACCGGCATGACGGCCGAGGCGTTCGCTGCCTTCCTGGAGAAGGACCGCAAGCAGTGGGCCGACATCGTCAAGGCGGCCGACATCGCGGTGGAGTAGCCGCCGCGGCGGAGCAGGAAGAGGGGCAGCGGGCGGCGCGTTGCGCGCCGCTCACTTGCCCTTCTGGGTCTCCTTGACGTCGGTGAAGACGATGCCGGGCGCCCGCTCGCGGGTGTAGCCGAGATAGAATTCGTTGCGGGCGAGATAGACGAGGTCGCCGTCGAGGTCCTCGGCGATGCCCGAGCGGTTGGCCGCGATGAACTCCTCGAGCTTGGCCTTGTCGTCGGCGGCGATCCAGCGGGCGAGCTGGAACTCGGCCAGGTCGAACTCGACCGGCAGCCCGTACTCGGCGGCGAGCCGCGCCTTGAGCACGTCGAGCTGGAGCGGCCCGACCACCCCGACCAGGGCGGGCGAGCCGTCGCTCGGCCGGAACACCTGGACGACGCCTTCCTCGGCCAGCTCCTGGAGCGCCTGCTTGAGCTTCTTGGCTTTCATGGCGTCCGACAGGCGGACGCGGCGCAGGATCTCCGGCGCGAAGCTCGGCACCCCCACGAAGGTGATGTCGCGCCCCTCGGTCAGCGTGTCGCCGATGCGCAGCGTGCCGTGATTGGGGATGCCGACCACGTCGCCCGCGAACGCCTCGTCGGCGATGGAGCGGTCCTGCGCAAAGAAGAAGTGCGGCGTGGCGAGCGTCATCGGCTTGCCGGTGCGGACCAGCCGGGCCTTCATGCCGCGTGTGAGCTTGCCCGAGCAAAGCCTTGCAAACGCGATACGATCCCGGTGGTTCGGGTCCATGTTGGCCTGGATCTTGAAGACGAAGGCCGACATCCGCGGATCGGCCGGGTCGATCGGCCCGGCATCGGAATCCTGCGCCCGCGGCGACGGCGCGAAACGGTGCAGGCCGTCGAGCAGGTCGCGCACGCCGAAGTTCTTCAGGGCGCTGCCGAAGAACACCGGCGTCAGATGGCCCTCGCGGAACGCCGCGAGGTCGAAGCGCGGGCACACCTCGGTGACCAGCTCCAGCTCGTGGGCGATCTCGCCGGCGTCGAGATTGGGGTTGAGCGCCGCGATCTCCGGCACCTCCATGGGGATCGGCGGACCGCCCGAATCGTGCCCGTCGTCCTTGCTGTCGAGCAGGCGCACGCCGCCGCGCTCGATGTCGAAGGTGCCGACGAAGTCGCGTCCGCGCCCGAGCGGCCAGGTCAGCGGGGCGGTGTCGAGCGCCAGCGTCTTCTCGATCTCGTCGAGCAGCTCGAAGGGATCGCGGCTCTCCCGGTCCATCTTGTTGATGAAGGTGACGATCGGGATGTCGCGCAGGCGGCACACCTCGAACAGCTTGCGGGTGCGCGCCTCGATGCCCTTGGCGGCATCGATGACCATCACGGCGGAATCGACCGCCGTCAGCGTCCGATAGGTGTCCTCGGAGAAGTCCTCGTGGCCCGGCGTGTCGAGCAGGTTGAACACCCGGTCGCGGTAGTCGAACGTCATCACCGAGGTGACCACCGAGATGCCGCGCTCGCGCTCGATCGACATCCAGTCGGAGCGGGTGTCGCGCCGGTTCTTCTTGGCCTTCACCTCGCCGGCGAGGTTGATGGCGCCGCCGAACAGCAGCAGCTTCTCGGTCAGCGTGGTCTTTCCGGCGTCCGGGTGGGAGATGATGGCGAAGGTGCGCCGGCGCTCCACCTCGGTCGCCAGCGGCGAGGCGGCGAGGGCGGACGGGGCGGCCGACGGGTCGGCGGCCGGCGCGGCGTCGGCCGGCGTCAGGTCACGGGCGGGCTGGGTCATGGTCGGCCATGTGGCAGGGAAATGGCGTCGGGGCAAGGGCCGTCACCTCACCCCGCGGGGCGGGGAGAGGTGAAACGAGGTCTACTGCTTCGCCAGCGCGTCGAGAGCGGCCGCGAAGCCCTTGAAGGACAACGGCACCGCCACGTCGCGCTGGATCGCGTCCTTGTACTCGATGCGGCCCGGCTCGGTGCGGGCACGCAGCCGGCGGAGCATGTCGTCGCCGAGCTCGGCGTCGGCGAAGCAGCCGGCCGGCATGCAGCGCTTGTAGCCGAGGGCGAGCGGCGGCTGCTTGTCGTCGAGGACGAGGCGCGGGGCGACGGCGAGCCACACGTTCACCGGCATCTGCACCACGAGGCGGAGCGGGTCCGCCTTGGCGGCCCGCCCGATGGCGACCTGCCAGGCCGGAGCGGCCTGGCCCTGGAGCTGCTGAGTCTGGAAGATCTCGCAGATCCTCTGCGGCATGGCCGGCGGCGTCGCCGGCGCAGTCTCGCAGCGCACCGTCCAGTCGTCGTAGGTGGCGGTGGTGCGGGTCGGCGACTGGCCCGCCGCCGGGTCGGCCGGCACGGCCGTGCCGGCGAGGAGGGCGGCGACCGCGACGGTCGGCAGGGCGCGGCCGGGCCGGGCCAGCGGTTTCAGGAACAGGCGCGACAGGAACAGGCGCGACATGAGGCGATGACCTCGGGTCAGTAGGTGGCGGTCACCCGGGCATGGATGCGCCAGGTGCCGGCGGGTGTCTGCGGCCCGTCGAGCAGGGCGTAGCCGGCCGCCAGGTTGGCGCGCCACAGCGTGCCGATCTGGGCGTCGAGGCCGCCGCCCACCGAGGCGAGCGTGGTGTCGCGGTCGAGAAAGACGTCGCGGCCCCAGCCGACGTCGCTGAACACATAGGGCACGACCTTGGCTTGCAGCCAGGGCGCCGTCTTGTCCACCGCCAAGGCGGGCAGATAGAGCGTGTTGCGCGAGATCACCGCCTGGTCGACGGTGCGGTCCTCGGTCATGTAGCCACGCACCTGGAAGGCGCCGCCGAGCGAGATGCGCTCGGTGTCGGGCAGCGGCTGGCCGGCGATTAGGGCGAACACCTCGTTGCCGAGGACGAAGCCCTTCGGCAGCGGGGTCGTGCGCACATAGGCGAGCGTCGCATAGGCGTAGTGGACGTTGTCGACGCGGCCATTGGTGTAGAGGCTCCAGGCCGCGGGGGCGTTGTCGGGCAGCATGCCGCCCGGGTTGTACTTCACCCGCACGTCGAGATCGTTGACGCCGAAACGATCGGTGAAGCGGCCGGCGAAGCCGCCGACGACCTGGAACAGGTCGACGCCGAAGTCCGCCACCTCCGTGTCGACGAAGAACAGCGCGCGCTCCTGGCGCTTCGCCTCGACGCCGAGCAGCAGGTCGCCGAACGCCCACGGCAGCAGGTCGCCGAGGGCGCTGCGATGGAGCGCCGAGAACTCCGTCGTGCGGGTGCGATAGCGCAGCCAGAGGTTCGGGTGCTCGTTGGTCTGGATGGCGTTGCCGATCAGCTCCAGGCTGGCGCGCGGCCACAGCGGCACGATCACCCGGCCCGCATGGCTCTGGTAGAGCGCGAGGTCCGGATTGTTGATCGGGTGGCCGTTGTCGATCCAGTAGTCGCAGCTGCCGGTCGCCTGATAGGAGGCCAGCACCTCGCCGGGCAGCACCATGGACGTGCCCGCGAACCAGCGGTCGCGGCTGGTGAGCAGGGTGCCGGTGTTGGCGTAGCCGGTGTAGACCTGCCAGGGCCGCAGCTCGGTGGTGCGCAACGTCAGGTCGGCTTCGGCGAGGTCGCGGCCGGGGCCGAACACCGCCTCGACCCGGCGGAACGGGTTGCGGTTGAGCCAGTCGAGATCGGTCTCGAGCCGGCGCGCGTCGATCGGCTCGCCGGGCGTCACCCGCACTCGGGTGCGCACATGGTCGGTGCCGGTGCGGGCCGCGCCGGCGACCGTCACCCGCCCGGTACGATACTCGATCACGCGCACCTGGAGGGCGCCGCCGGTGATCTCCTGGGGCGGGATGGTGACCGACACGAAGGGCCGGCCGGCGTCCTTGTAGGCGCCGGTGATGGCGGCCTGGATGTCGGCGATGAGCTTGCGGCTGAGCGGCCGGCCGACGAACGGGGCGAGGCGTCCGCGCAGCGCCGCCGGGTCGGTGCTGGCGACGCGGCTGTCGTCGATGCCGGAGGAGCGCGCCTGCGCGGCCGGCTGGTCCTTGGCACCGAGCAGCACGATCCCGCGCAGCGTCGCGCCGAGCGGCGTGTCGTCCTCGCCCTTGAGGAGGTCCGGCGTGATGAAGCCGACCGGCGGCGCGCCGCTGCGGGCGGGGGCGGGCGGCAGGTTGCGCTCCACCACCTGGGCGACGGCGGGGCTGCCCCCCATCATCAGGGCGGCGACAGCCGTGGCGACGACGGCGCACGCGAGCCGGCGCGTGTGCGCCGGCATTGGTCCGGGCACCGCCCCGCTGGTCCGCTCCGTACTCCGTCCACGCCCGTCCACGACCCTGTCCTACGCCCCGTCCGTCCTACGCCTCGTCGTCTCGTTTCGGCCCGGCTCTCCGGCCGGTGCTCGTCTCATCTCGTCGGTCGCCGCTGCTAGCGCAGCGGCTGTGCCGGCACCACGCCCGGCCGCGGCGGCGCCGCCGCCGGCGCCACCGGCGAGGCCGTCGCCGAGGCGATCCCGGCGAGCGAGCGGAT
The DNA here is from genome assembly GCF_964266735.1 of Rhodoplanes sp. P11. Lineage (NCBI taxonomy): Bacteria > Pseudomonadati > Pseudomonadota > Alphaproteobacteria > Hyphomicrobiales > Nitrobacteraceae > Rhodoplanes > Rhodoplanes sp. P11. Next base: position 64,550 of record NZ_CAXWGY010000021.1, on the reverse strand, counting down.
CGGGTCCACCAGCCCGGCGCCGGTCTGGAGATCCTTGCCGGGACCGAGGGGCTTGGCGGTCCGTGTCAGGATGGCGCGGATATCCGCCGGTGTCAGGCTCGGCCGGGCCTCCAGCAGCAGGGCGACGACGCCGCTCACATGGGCGGCCGCCACCGAGGTGCCGGTGGTGAGCTGGTAGGCGCCGTTGGGCGAGGGCACCAGCACGTCGACGCCGGGCGCCGCCACGGCGATGTGCTTGCCGCGGTTGGCCTGGGCGAACGGCCGGTCGTCGTTGTCGGTGGCCGAGACGGCGATCACGTTGGGATCGGCGGCCGGGAACAGCGGCGGCGACTTCGCCCCGGCATTGCCGGCCGCGGCGATCAGCACGATGCCCTGGCGGTACGCTTCGTCGAGGATGCGTTCGGTCATCAAGTCGCGCGGGCCGGCGAAGCTCATGTTGATGATGCGGGGCCGGCGCGCCATCACCCAGTCGAGCCCCTTCAGCACCTGGGTGGTGGTGGCCTCGGCGCTGGGCGCCTTCTCGGAGAACGCCCGCACCGCCAGGAGGCGGGCGCCGGGGGCGACGCCGAGGAGGCGGAAGCGCGACGCGATGGCGCCCGCCATGCCGGTGCCGTGGGTGTGCGGCCGCGGCGCGTCGCCGGTCGCGTCGAAGCGATCGATGATCACCCCTTGCAGGTCGGGATGGCGGGCGTCGATCTCGGAGTCGATCACCGCGACCGTGACGTTGGCGCCGCGCACCCGCTGATGGACGGTGCCGAGCTGGAGCTTCTGGATGACGTACTGGGCCGGGTCGCCGGCCGGCAGGGTGGTGCGGGCGGCGAGGTCGCTGGCGAGATCGCTGGCGCCGGCCGCGGCGGGCTCGGTGGCTTTGGCTCCAGGTGCTCCCGCGCTCGCGGGCGGCGGCGCAGGGTCCGGTGTGGCGTCCGGCGCGAGCTGGGCGAACTGCCGGCCGATGTCGCGGGCGGGTCCGCGGGCGAGCCCGAAGGTGTAGTTGGGCTGCGCCGAGGAGACGATGCGGTTCTGCTCCAGGGTGAGGATCAGTGCCCGGATGTCCTGGCCGGCGCCCATGCGGAAGCGGTAGACGACCCGATTGGTCAGGGCGATCGGCTCGGCCGAGAGGATCTCGACCCCGAGCCGGCGGGCGATCGCCTCCACCTCGGCGCGCGACACCCGGGCCGGAATCTGGAGCACGATCTCGTCCGGCACGAAGCGGGTCTCGCCGAGCGGCGGCACGCCGCTGAACTGCTGCTCGCTGGGCGAGCGGTCGAGGCCCGGTCCCGGCGGTGGGCCGGCGCCCGGATTGCCGGCGGCTCCGCCGGCGCCGCCGCGGCCGCCCTGGCCGCCACGCCCGCCGGAGCCGGTGCCGTCGCCCGAGGGAGGCGGCGTGATGTTGCTCTGGTTGGGGTCGGGCGGGCCGAAGCCGCCGAGGCCGGTCGGCGTCAGCGACACCAGGGTGACCAGCGGGCCGGGATCGTAGAACGACGGCACCCGGATCGGCGGCCCGAACAGGAACGGATAGGTCTGTCCCGGCAAGGTGTTCCAGACGCCCGGATCGAAGCCGGGCGGCAGGCCGCCGGCGAGCTGGAAGGTGGTCAGGCCGACACCGCCGGCGCTGGTGGTGCGGCCGGACGTCATCGTGTCCCAGTACGACGACTGGACGACACCCGGGCCGCCCAGGAAGGTCTGGTCCGGCGTCAGGTCGTTGACGCCGATCAAGCCGCCGGCCGCGCCGCCCGCCCCGGTGGTCACCCGGCCGATCGCATAGGTCTCGCGCACGAGGCCCGAATTGGTGCCGACCAGGCCGCCCGCCACGGCGGTGCCGGTGCCGGTCACGGCGCCGGTCGCGTAGGACTGGAGGATCTCGGCCGGCGGCCCGTAGGCGGTCGTCGCGTTGAGGCCGGCGAGGCCACCGATGCGGGTGCCGCCGTCGCCCGTAACCGCGCCGGTCGCGAACGAGCGGGCGATCGTTCCGGTATTGGTGCCGACGAGTCCGCCGCCGGTGCCGCCCGGGCCGGCGGTCGTCACCGCGCCGGTCGCGCTCACCTCCTCGACCAGGCCGTCGTTGCGGCCGACAGCGCCGCCGACCGCGCTGCCGGCGCCGCCGGTCACGCGGCCGACCGCGACGGACTCGAACAGCGTCCCGCGGTTGCGGCCGACCAACCCGCCGACCTCCGCGCCGGCCCCGCCGGTGACGTCGCCGGTCGCCACCGAATAGCGGATCTCGCCGCCGGGTCCGAAATAGCCGGTGGTGTTCTCGCCGACGAGGCCGCCGACCGTCGCCAGGGAGCCGGCGGTGATCGAGCCGGTCGCCACGCCGAACTCGATGAGGCCGGCGTTGCGGCCGACCAGGCCGCCATAGGTTCCGTAGCTGGTGGTCGGCCCGGCGACGATGTCGCCATGCGCCGACGAGCCGGAGATGAGGCCCTGGTTGTAGCCGGCGAGCCCCCCGACGGTGTGCTCGCCGAGGCTCGTGATGGCGACATCGGCGGTCGAGCCGACGATGGTGCCCTCGTTACGGCCGACCAGCCCGCCCGCCCACACGCCGTTGCCGGTGCCGATCAGCATGGTGCCGGCGACATGGACGTTCTCGATCCGCCCCTCGTTGATGCCGGCCAGCAGGCCGACCGCGCTTTCCGCCGCTTGGCCCTCGACATGGCCGGTGAGCATCAGGTTGCGGACCACGGCGCCCGGGCCGATCACGTCGAACAGGCCGCGCGACGGATTGGGGCTGGCGACGCCGAGATGCGAGATGGTGTGGACGATCTTCGAGCCGTCCGCCCGGACGAGGCCGCCATGACCGTCCAGGATGCCGTCGAAATGGCCGTCGATGCCGGCGAAGCCGGTGGCGTCGATGTCGCGGCCGAGCGCATAGGCGCCGCCGAGATTGTCGCCGATGCGCGCGAGGTCGGCGGCGCTGTTCACCAGCATGTAGGGCCGGAGCTGACCCGGGGTCGGCGTGCTGACGGCGCTGCCGAAGTCCTGCGGGATCAGGTATCCGTAGAGCGAGGGCGCCGTGTAGGCATACGGATTGTAGTAGATCGAGACCGCCCCGCCGCCGGTGAGGACGATCGAAGGCCCGTACTCGTTGTCGAAGCGGACCGAGCCGATGCCGGTGCCGGTGTTGTCGGCGCGCAGCACGATGCTGCCGCCCCCGCTGCTGATGATCTGCGGGCCGGACGGGCTGGCGTAGCTGGTCTCGAACACGATGTTCCGGTAGGCGCTCAGCGTCAGCGTCGCGCCGGTGTTCCAGGCGATGGTGACGCCGGGCAGGATGGTGATGTCGCCCTGGCCGCCGGTGCCGGAGGCGGTCGTCTCCTGGGTCACGTTGGTGCCGGCGTTCAGGCTCGCCGAGATGATGCCGGCGAGCGTCGTGTCGATGACGAGGTCGTCGGGGTCGAGCAGCCAGGTGCCGCCGCGGCCGGCATCGACGCGGCCGCCGGTGATCACGAGGTCGCGGCCGGATGTCTCGACGAAGCCGCCGCCGCCCGGCCCCTTGGCGCTGACCGTGCCGGCGAACGACGTGGTGCCGTCCGACCACACCACCACCTTGCCGCCGGCGCCGCTGCTGCCATCCGCCCGGATCTCGGCGCCGGACTCGACCGTCACCCGCTCGGCGTTGCGGATCGGCCGGTCGAACAGCGCGCCGCCGGGCGCCCGGCCGCCGCCGCGATCGCCGCCGACCAGCACCAGGCCGCCCGTCGTGCCGCTCGCCGTCAGGAGAGCGCCGGACTTCACCGTGACGTCGCGCCCCGTGACCACGATGCGGCCGCCGGTGCCGTCGATCCCGGCGGCATCGAGCACGCCGCCGATCGTCACCGCGTCGGCCTCGATCAGGATGTCGCCGCCGGCCGTGACGGTCTTGGCCGCGCCCCCTTTGCGGCCCCGCCGGTCGGGCTCCGCCGGGGCGGTCGCCTGGCGCCGCGCCTCCAGGCGCTGGGTCGCCACCACGCTGCCGCCCTCGGCGGTGAGGAAGATGCGGCCGCCCTTGTTGGCGACGCCGGTCGCCTTGATGACGCCGTCGGTGTTGCCGGCCAGCGCGAGCACGTTGCCGCCATTGGCGCGCAGCTCGACGTCGGCGGCCCGGATCGAGCCGCGGTTGACCACCTGGCCGTTGCCGCCCGGCAGCTTGACCTGCACCTTGCCGTTGCCGAGGGCGCCGTCGCTCAGCACCACCTCGCGGCCGGACGCCATCGCGGCGGTGCCTTCCGGGGCCGTGATGCTGCCGTCGTTCTGCACCGTGCGGGCGATCAGCACGACGTCGCCCTTGGCGGAGCCGATCCGCCCGAGATTGACCACCGCGGCCGTGCTGGCGCCGTCGAACGTCATGCTGCGGCCGGCCAGGAAGGCGGCGTCCTTCACGTCGAGGGTCGAGGCGACGAAGCTGCCGCCAGTCTGCACGATGCCGGTCTGGCCGACCGCGATGCCGGCCTGGTTGACCAGGAAGACGCTGCCGGTCGCCGTCAGGGTGCCGTTGATGGTCGACGGGACGTTGCCGGTGACCCGGTTGAGGGTGGCGCCGCTGCCGTTGTCGAAATGGACGGTGTTGCCGGTGCCGATCGAGAAGGTCGACCAGGTGATGATGCCGGCCGGTCCGCCCTGGGTGACCAGCAGGCTGGAAGGCGAGGGCTGCGAGATGCCGATCGCGCCGTGGGTCGGGGTGCCGCCGGTCGGCAGCGGCTGCGCCAGCGCGGCCCACGGCACGCCGCCGGCGGCGGCGCCGAGCGCGACCGTCACTGCGAGGCGGGCCAGCCTTCGGGTCATGGGCGTCGTCCCGGCTTCGATCGTTCTGGCTGCCGCGGTGGTTCGGCGCCGCTGTCCTGACGTCGTCGTCCCGACCTCCGCGGGTCCGGGGCCGAACTAGCCGACCATCTCCCCCGGAGGCGGGGACCGTACCAGAGCGGCGCTGCGACGAACAAGCAACAGGGCGCCGGAACCCTCCGGAACCGCTCGGAATTCAGCGTGCCGTGGCAGAATCGCCGCAGCCGCCGGTTGCGGTCTATGGAACAGCTGCCGCCGCGGGGCGTGTCACCGGGCCAGCACCACGTCGCCGATCAGCGAGGAGTGGTCCCACGGGAGCTGGCGCTGGCGCGTCGTCTGGTAGACGTCGGCCCGCACCCGCTTCATCACCGCCCCGATCTCCAGGCCCGGCGTGGCCATGTGCTTGAGCAAAGCGGCGGTGAACGGGCTGTTGCGGCCTTCGCCGTCGAGCGCGACGTTCTTGGGTTGGGTGGCGTAGACGATCATGGTGCCGACCGCGCTCTGGATCGGGGCGAGCCCGGTGCCGACCGAGGTCGAGCGGGTGCCGAGCGCGGCGGCGAGCGACCGCGCCAGCGGGTTGTCCCGGCAAGCGTCGAGAAAGACCAGATTGACCCGGCGCTCGCTCTCCATCTGGGCGAGCACGTCGTCCACCGTCACGGTGTCGAGGGTGAGGTCGCCCGCCCGCTCCAGCCGAGCGTCGACCGGCACCAGATAGTTCTTGTCGGCCACCTGGAGGCCATGCCCGGCATAGAAGAACAGGGCGAGGTCGGCGCGGTCGAGCTTGCGGCCGAAGTCGCGAATGCGCGACTCCATCCCGTGCTTGTCGAGATCGATGCCCTCGACCACGTCGAAGCCGAGGCCGCGCAGCGACCGCGCCATGTCGCGGGCGTCGTTGCCCGGGTTGGGGAGGGTGGTGGCGTAACGGTAGGCGCCGTTGCCGATCACCAGGGCGACCCGGGTGCCGCGGCCCACCGGCGGCTCGGCGGCCGGCGGCGGGGGCAGGACCGCCGGGCTGGTGGCCGGGGTGACGGACGGGGTCGGGGTGGCCGCAGGGGCGACCGTCGCGGCCGGCGCCACCGTGGCGGACGGCACCGCGCCGGACGGTGTCGCGCCGGATTGGGGCGTAGCCGGACGGCTTCCGGGGTCGGGGCGCGGTGCACCGGCGTCGATCGCCGCCAGATGGGCGCGGGCGGTGTCGACCGCCCAGGCTCCGCCCAGATAGCTGCGGCTGGTCGGGGACGCCAGGGCGGCGCGGAAGTCGTCGCGGGCGCGCGAGAGATCGCCGCGCGCCTCGAAGGCGAGGCCGCGGCTGGTGTAGGCCGGCGCCAGCGTCGAATCGAGGCGCAGTGCTTCGCCGAGATCGACGATGGCGCGGTCGAGTTCGCCCTTCAGGCGCCAGGAGGTGCCGCGATTGCTCAGCGCTGCGGCGAAGCGGGCGTTGAGCCGGATCGCCTCGTCGAGATCGCGGATCGCGCGGTCGTAGTCGCGGCGCTGATTGTGGACGTAGCCGCGCAGATTGAGGGAGCTGGTGTCGCGCGGGTTGAGCTTCACGGCCTCGTCGAGGTCGGCGAGGGCGCGCTCCCAGTCGCCGCGGGCGATGCCGACCTGGGCGCGGTTCTGCCACGCGAAGGCATAGCGCGGGTCGATCCGGATCGCCTCGTCGTAGTCGCGCTGCGCCCGGTCGAGGTCGCCGCGGCCCCGATAGGCGTTGCCCCGGTAGCTGTAGTAGGCGGCGACGCGCGGCTCCAGCCGCACCGCCTCGTCGTAATCGCTGATGGCCCGGCCGTGATCGCCCTTGTTGTAATAGGTGTGGCCGCGGTTGATCAGCGCGGTGACGTAGTTGGGCTGCAACCGCAGCGCCTCGTCGAGGTCGCGCAGAGCGCGGTCGTAATCGTTCTTGTTGCGGTAGGCATTGCCGCGATTGCTGACATAGACGACGGTCTTGGGCGAAAGCCGGATCGCCTCGTCGTAGTCCTGGATGGCGCGGTCGTAGTTGCGTTGGTCGAAGAAGACGTTGCCGCGAGCGTTGAAATACTCGGCGGCGCCGGGCTTCAGCCGGATCGCCTCGTCGTAGTCGCGGATGGCCTTGTCGTACTCGGCCTTCTTGCGCCAGGCGGCGGCGCGATTGCCGTAGGCGATCACGTATTTCGGGTCGAGCCGCAGCGCCTCGTCGTAGTCGCGCAGGGCGCGGTCGGGGTTGCCCTGGGCGCTGAACGCGAAGCCGCGATTGTTGAACGCCGTCGCGTTGGTCGGATCGTGGCGCAGCGCCTCGTCGAGATCGCGGATCGCCAGCTCGTGCTGACCCTTCTCGTTGTAGACATAGGCGCGGTTGTTGTAGGCGGCGGAGCGGTCGCGTGGCGCCATCTTGCTGCCGCTTCGCTCGATGATGCGGGTGCAGCCGGCCAGGCGAGAATCGAGCTCGCCGTTACGACAGGCGTTCCAGTCCTTCTGACTCTGGGCGGAGGCCGTGCTTCCGCCGAGAGCGAGCGCCGCGAGAGCGAGTGCGGCGAGGACGAGGGCGGTGAAGCCGGTAGGAACCACGAGAAGCCGACGCATCGGACTCTCCCGAGCGAACGTGCAGGGGCGGTGAGACAGCCGCGAGAGGCGCGGGACCCACGCCCCGATAGTGGTCCGCGATCGGCGGGTTGATCAAGCCCCGTCGAGGCTTTGTGCCGCGTCGGGGGAGCGGGGTTCGAGCCGGCCGGCGGGGCGCGACCGCCCGGCGGCGACCAGATCAGTCGCGGCGGTTCTCCTTCGTCAGGGCGTCGCGGGCCTTGAGCAGGGCGGCCCGCTCGGCCTTGGAGAGGGTCGGGAAGGCGAGATCCAGGCTCTCCATGGCGTCGACGATGGCGGCGACGATGACCAGGCGGGCGAACCACTTGTTGTCGGAGGGCACGACGAACCACGGGGCGTGCGGTGCGGCGGTCGCCCGGATCATGTCCTCGTAGGCGCGCATGTAGTCCTTCCAGTGCGCGCGCTCGGCCAGGTCGGCGCCGGAGAACTTCCAATTCTTCTCGGCCTCGTCGAGGCGCTCCAGGAAGCGGCGCTTCTGCTCCTTCTTGGAGACGTGCAGGAAGAACTTGAGGATCAGCGTGCCGTTGCGGGCGAGATAGCGCTCGTGCGCCGCGATGTCCTCGTAACGGTCCTCGAAGATCGACCGGGTGACCAGCGCGGGCGGCAGCTTCTGGCGCGCCAGCACGTCCTCGTGGACGCGGGCGACCAGCACCTCTTCGTAGTAGGAGCGGTTGAAGATGCCGATGCGGCCGCGCTCCGGCAGCTTGCAGAAGCAGCGCCACAGGTAATCGTGGTCGAGCTCGGTCGAGGTCGGCTGCTTGAAGGAGTGGACCTCGCAGCCCTGCGGGTTGACGCCCGACATCACATGCTTGATGGCGCCGTCCTTGCCGGCCGCGTCCATCGCCTGGAAGATCAGCAGCACCGACCAGCGGTCCTGGGCGTAGAGCATCTCCTGCATCTCGGAGAGCCGCGTCACCCCGGCCGCGATGTAGAGCTTGGCTTCCTCCTTCTCGATGTCGAGGCCGTTGGTGTCGTCGGGCGCGATGTCGGACAACTCGAACTTACGGCCTTTGGTGACCCGGTAGGGTGCGATCAGCTCGGCGGCCTTCATCGGCATGCGGCGTCTCCTGGGGGGCAGGGGCGGCGGGGCTCCGGCTGTAACGGGGCCGGCCGGCCCCGGCAAATCACGAAGGACGGACCGTGAGCCGGGTGGGGGCGCCGGTCAGCCGGCTGTCCGGGCCGCCGCGGCGAGGCGATGGACCAGCTCGGGCATCCGGGTCGTGGCCCGCCAGCCGAGACGGGCGAAGGCGCGGTCGGGACGGCCGACCGAGACGGCGATGTCGGACGGTCGCATCAGCTCCGGAACCGAGACGACATGATCGCGCCAGTCGAGCCCGAAGGCCGAGAACGCCGCGGCGACGAAGTCGCGCAGCGTGGTCGCTTCGCCGGTGGCGATGACGAAGTCCTCGGCGCTGTCGGCCCGCAGCATCAGGCGCAGCGCCGCGACATGGTCGGCGGCCCAGCCCCAGTCGCGGCAGATGTCGAGATTGCCGAGCCGCAGCGGCTCGGCGGCCTGGCCGGCGGCCAGCCGCGCCGCGATGCGGGCGGCGCCGCGCACCACCTTCTGGGTGACGAAGCGTTCGGCCCGCAGCGGCGACTCGTGGTTGAACAGGATGGCGGTCGCGGCGAACAGGCCGTAGCTCTCGCGATAGGTCGCGACCGTCCAGTGCGCGGCCGCCTTGGCGACCGCGTAGGGACTGCGGGGGCGAAACGGCGTGCTCTCGTCGGCGCCCGTCGGCGGGGTCTCGCCGAAGCACTCGCCCGAGCCGGCGTTGCAGAAGCGGATCGCGGCCCCGCTTAGCCGGATGGCGTCGAGGATCGCCACGGTGGCCGACAGGATGCTGTCGATGGTCTCGCGCGGCTCCGCGAAGGACAGGCCGACGGAGCTCTGGGCCGAGAGGTTGTAGACCTCGTCCGGCTGCACCGCATCGAGCAGGCGGCGGACCGCATCGATGTCGTCGGGCCGGCAGCCGTGCAGCCGGACCCTGTCGCCGAGGCCGAGCGCTGCCAGGTTGGGGAAGGGGCCGGCCGGCTGCCGCGAGGTGCCATGCACCACGGTGCCCTCGGCGGCGAGCTGCTCGGCCAGCAAGCTGCCGTCCTGGCCGGAGACGCCGAACACGAGCGCGGTGCGGCTCATGCGCGGTGCGGCCCGCGCGTGGCCCTGCGCCCACCGGCGGAGCACGGCGACCGGGTCGCGAAGGCAGTGGATCGGGGGGCGGCGGGCACCATGGATCGAAGCTCGGGCGTGGTGGCGGCGAGCGCCGTCTTACCAGAGGGGCGGCTTCCGGAACAGCGTGTCCGGGTCGCGCTGCTCCGGCCGCGTTCCGCCGGTGTGGCGCGGCGATCCACGGCCCGGCGCCGGGTGACGGGCAGATCGTCGGGCGCGCCCCGGCGGGGGGCCTCGATCGGAGCTGGAATGAAGCTAAAAAATCACTATATCAATCATATAAGCTTCGATTTTGAAGTTTTTCGTCAAGGTCGATTCCGGCTGCCCTCGGCGATCGGGCCTGAGATTCCGGGGTGCGGCGGATCGCGCGGCACGGAGGTTGCTAAGAGGGACTTGGCAAACGGTGTGCGAGCCGTTAAATAGCGCCCACGGGCGTGCCGGCCCTTTGTCGGCGCGCCCTTGCGTGTTCTCGGAAAAGCTGTTGGATCAGGACTCTGTTCCTTTTGGGCATCCGATCGGATCGATCAGAAGGGCAGGGCCGGAAACCGGCCGCCTCCGTGACGCACGCGGCCGCTCCGGTGGAGCGGCCAGTCCTGTCCGAGACTGCAGGTGCTGCTGCTAGCGCGCGATTTTGCATGAGCAATGTCAATTGCATAGGCATTAGGACGCAAGAGCGACGGCTTAATTCGATCCCAGGGCCTGCACAGACGGGGAAGATCGATTCGGGGGAGACCCCGTACGGTTCCGACTCGGGTTTGTCCCGGCGGCGCGGTCCGCGCGCTCTCGGGGGACAGGGCAAGAAGCGTCGTTCCGCTTCGGCGCCGTGAGGCGCAGGCGCGGGACGATTCGACGCAACCGGCGGCTCCTTCCGGGGGGCCGCCAACCAGAGAGAGCAAGACGTGGATCGAGCGGCAAAGAAAGAGCTCGTCACGACCCTGAACGAGGTCTTCAAGGCCTCCAACGTGGTCGTGGTGGCTCACTATGCCGGCCTCACCGTCGCCCAGATGCAGACCCTGCGCAGGCAGGCCAAGCAGGCGGGTGCCTCGGTGAAGGTCGCCAAGAACCGTCTCGCCAAGATCGCTCTTGATGGCACCGACGCGGCGATCGTCGCGCCCCTCCTCAAGGGGCCGACCGTGCTCACCTATTCGGGTGATCCGATCGCTGCGCCGAAGGTCGTCTCCGATTTCGCCAAGGCCAACGACAAGCTCGTGATCCTCGGCGGCGCCATGGGGAGGACCGCCCTGAACCCGGACGGCGTGAAGGCACTCGCCTCGCTGCCGTCTCTCGATGAGCTGCGCGCCAAGATCGTCGGCCTCGTGCAGGCCCCGGCGACCAAGGTGGCTCAGCTGGTCAACGCGCCGGCGGGCAAGCTCGCCCGGGTGGTTCAGGCCTATGCCAGCAAGGGCGAGGCGTGAGGCTCGCAAACCCGAACAAGTCGAAATCGAGAAGGACTGACTTCAATGGCTGATCTGCAAAAGATCGTTGACGACCTGTCGAGCCTCACGGTGCTCGAGGCGGCCGAGCTGGCCAAGCTGCTCGAGGAGAAGTGGGGCGTGTCGGCGGCTGCGGCCGTCGCGGTCGCCGCTGCTCCGGGTGCCGCGGCCGCGGCGCCGGCCGAGGAGAAGACCGAGTTCAACGTGATCCTGGCCGCCGCCGGCGACAAGAAGATCGAGGTCATCAAGGAGGTGCGCGCGCTCACCGGGCTCGGCCTCAAGGAGGCCAAGGATCTGGTCGAGGGCGCCCCGAAGGCCGTCAAGGAAGGCGTCAACAAGGACGAGGCCGAGAAGATCAAGGCGACCCTCGAGAAGGTCGGCGCCAAGGTCGAACTCAAGTAATCGTGAGCTTTGTCAAGCGATTCCGTTCCTATATTGCGGAATCGACAGCGTCACCGGCGCGGTGACGGAATCGACCGTGCGAGGTGGGTGCACCCGCCCGCGCGGTCGATCAGGCGGTCCGGGACCTCCCGGACCGCCCGGTTCGGGCGGCGAGCATGCGAAAGGTTCGCCGCGATGCCGCTTCCAGGCAGCGCCCTCCAGGGCCCCCGGAAGCCCCCCGCCGCCATGTCGGCCGGCGGAGGAAGCGAGAGGCCACGATGGCAGAGACGTTCACGGGTCGTAAGCGGGTTCGCAAGTTCTTCGGCAAAATCCAGGAAGTCGCGGAGATGCCGAACCTCATCGAGGTTCAGAAGGCCTCCTACGACCAGTTTCTGCTCATCCAGGAGCCGCGAGGCGGCCGCCCCGACGAGGGCCTGCAAGCGGTTTTCAAGTCGGTGTTCCCGATCTCCGACTTCTCCAACACGGCCCAGCTCGAATTCGTTCGCTACGAGTTCGAGCCGCCGAAGTACGACGTCGACGAGTGCCGCCAGCGCGGCATGACCTATGCGGCACCCCTCAAGGTGACGCTGCGCCTCATCGTGTTCGACGTCGACGAGGAGACCGGAGCCAAGTCGGTCAAGGACATCAAGGAGCAGGATGTCTACATGGGCGACATCCCGCTCATGACCAACAACGGCACCTTCATCGTCAACGGCACCGAGCGCGTCATCGTCTCGCAGATGCACCGCTCGCCGGGCGTGTTCTTCGATCACGACAAGGGCAAGACCCACTCGTCGGGCAAGCTCCTGTTCGCGGCCCGCATCATTCCGTATCGCGGCTCCTGGCTCGACATCGAGTTCGACGCCAAGGACATCGTCTACGCCCGTATCGACCGGCGCCGGAAGATTCCGGTGACGTCGCTGCTCTATGCGCTCGGGATGGACGGCGAGGAGATCCTCAACACCTTCTACAACCAGATCCTCTACAAGCGCACCAAGGATGGCTGGCGCGTGCCCTTCGACGCCAACCGCCTGAAGGGCTACAAGGCGATCAACGACCTCGTCGATGCCGACACCGGCAAGGTGGTGGTGGAAGCCGGCAAGAAGATCACGGTGCGTCAGGCGCGCCTGCTCCAGGAGAAGGGGCTGAAGGCGCTGCGGATGACCGACGACGAGCTGATCGGCAACTACATCGCCGAGGACCTCGTCAACGCCGCCACCGGCGAGATCTATGTCGAGGCCGGCGAGGAGATCACCGAGAAGACCCTGAAGCTCCTGGCCGACGTCGGCTACAAGGAGGTGCCGGTCCTCGACATCGACCACGTCAACATCGGTGCCTACATCCGCAACACCCTCAGCGTCGACAAGAACATGCGGCGCGAGGACGCCCTGTTCGACATCTACCGCGTGATGCGCCCGGGCGAGCCGCCGACCATCGACACGGCGAGCGCGATGTTCCAGTCGCTGTTCTTCGATGCCGAGCGCTACGACTTGTCGGCGGTCGGCCGCGTCAAGATGAACATGCGCCTCGATCTCCAGTGCCCGGACACCATCCGGGTGCTGCGCAAGGACGATATCATCGGCGTCATCCGCACGCTGGTGGATCTGCGCGACGGCAAGGGCGCCATCGACGACATCGACCATCTCGGCAATCGGCGCGTGCGCTCGGTCGGCGAGCTGATGGAGAACCAGTACCGCATCGGTCTCCTGCGCATGGAGCGCGCCATCAAGGAGCGGATGAGCTCGGTCGACATCGGCACCGTGATGCCGCAGGACCTGATCAACGCCAAGCCGGCGGCGGCGGCGGTGCGCGAGTTCTTCGGCTCGTCGCAGCTCTCGCAGTTCATGGACCAGACCAACCCGCTCAGCGAGATCACCCACAAGCGCCGCCTGTCGGCGCTCGGCCCGGGCGGCCTGACGCGCGAGCGCGCCGGCTTCGAGGTGCGCGACGTGCACCCGACCCACTACGGCCGCATCTGCCCGATCGAGACGCCGGAAGGTCCGAACATCGGCCTGATCAACTCGCTCGCCACCTATGCGCGGGTGAACAAGTACGGTTTCGTCGAGACGCCCTATCGGCGCGTCAAGGAGGGGCGGGTCACCGACGAGGTGATCTATCTCTCGGCCATGGAGGAGGGGCGCTACTACGTCGCCCAGGCAAACCAGCCGGTCGACAGCAACGGCAAGTTCACCGAGGACCTGATCGTCTGCCGCCACGCCGGCGACGTGCTGATGATCTCGCCCGACCGCGTCGACTACATGGACGTGTCGCCGAAGCAGCTCGTCTCGGTCGCCGCGGCGCTGATCCCGTTCCTGGAGAACGACGACGCCAACCGCGCCCTGATGGGCTCCAACATGCAGCGGCAGGCGGTGCCGCTGGTGCGGGCCGAGGCGCCGTTCGTCGGCACCGGCATGGAGGGCGTGGTCGCCCGTGACTCGGGGGCCGCCATCGCGGCGCGCCGCACCGGCGTCATCGACCAGGTCGACGCCACCCGTATCGTGGTGCGCGCCACCGAAGATCTCGACCCCACCAAGTCGGGCGTCGACATCTACCGGCTCCAGAAGTTCCAGCGCTCGAACCAGAACACCTGCATCAACCAGCGTCCGCTGGTGAAGGTGGGCGACGCGGTGAAGAAGGGCGACATCATCGCCGACGGTCCCTCGACCGATCTCGGCGAGCTGGCGCTCGGCCGCAACGTGCTCGTCGCGTTCATGCCGTGGAACGGCTACAACTTCGAAGACTCGATCCTGCTCTCCGAGCGGATCGTGAAGGATGACGTGTTCACCTCGATCCACATCGAGGAGTTCGAGGTGATGGCCCGCGACACCAAGCTGGGGCCGGAGGAGATCACCCGCGACATCCCGAACGTGTCGGAAGAGGCGCTCAAGAATCTCGACGAGGCGGGCATCGTCTATATCGGCGCCGAGGTGCATGCCGGCGACATCCTGGTCGGCAAGATCACCCCGAAGGGCGAGAGCCCGATGACGCCGGAAGAGAAGCTGCTGCGCGCCATCTTCGGCGAGAAGGCGTCGGACGTGCGCGACACCTCGCTGCGGGTGCCGCCCGGCGTGCAGGGCACCGTCGTCGAGGTGCGGGTGTTCAACCGCCACGGCGTCGAGAAGGACGAGCGTGCGCTCGCCATCGAGCGCGAGGAGATCGAGCGTCTCGCCAAGGACCGCGACGACGAGCAGGCGATCCTCGACCGCAACGTCTACGGCCGCCTGGCCGAGATGCTGGACGGCAAGACCGCGGTGGCCGGCCCGAAGGGGTTCAAGCGGGAGACCAAGATCACCCGCGCCGGCCTCGACGAGTATCCGCGCTCGCAGTGGTGGCTGTTCGCGGTCGCCGACGACCGGCTGATGTCGGAGATCGAGGCGATCCGGAAGTCGTACGAGGAGAGCAAGAAGGGTCTCGAGCAGCGCTTCCTCGACAAGGTCGAGAAGCTCCAGCGTGGCGACGAGCTGCCGCCCGGCGTGATGAAGATGGTCAAGGTCTTCGTCGCGGTGAAGCGCAAGATCCAGCCCGGCGACAAGATGGCCGGACGCCACGGCAACAAGGGCGTGGTGTCGAAGATCGTGCCGTCCGAGGACATGCCGTTCCTGGCCGACGGCCAGCCGGTCGACATCGTGCTCAACCCGCTCGGCGTGCCGAGCCGCATGAATGTCGGACAGATCCTCGAGACCCATCTGGGTTGGGCCTGCGCCGGCCTCGGCAAGCGCATCGGGCAGGCGGTCGACGCCTATTACGAGCGCAGCGAGCTGAAGCCGCTGAAGGAGACCCTCGACAAGGTCTATGGCGCGGACGAGACCATCCGGTCGCTCGGCGAGCCCGAGCTGGTCGAGCTCGGAACCAATCTGCGCAAGGGCGTCCCGATCGCCACCCCGGTGTTCGACGGCGCCAAGGAGCACGACATCGAGGCCATGCTGAACCTCGCCGGGCTCGACGGCTCGGGCCAGGTCAACCTGTACGACGGGCGCACCGGCGAGGAGTTCGATCGCAAGGTGACGGTGGGCTACATCTACATGCTGAAGCTCCACCATCTCGTCGACGACAAGATCCACGCCCGCTCGATCGGTCCGTACTCGCTCGTCACCCAGCAGCCGCTGGGCGGCAAGGCGCAGTTCGGCGGCCAGCGCTTCGGCGAAATGGAGGTGTGGGCGCTCGAAGCGTACGGCGCCGCCTACACGCTGCAAGAGATGCTGACCGTGAAGTCCGACGACGTCGCCGGCCGCACCAAGGCGTACGAGTCGATCGTCCGCGGCGACGACACCTTCGAGGCCGGCATTCCGGAGTCGTTCAACGTGCTGGTCAAGGAGATGCGGTCGCTCGGCCTCAACGTCGACCTCTACAACTCCAAGAGCGCGCGCGGCTCGGGTGACGCGGCGGAGGCGGCCGAGTAGCGCGACCATGCGGGCCGGGCATGTCCCGGCCCTCCCGCCGCGGCCGACGGGCCGTGGACGGGATCGCGCCCTCGCGCGACGGGTCGAGGGCGGATTTTTCGATCGACACGGCTGCGGAACCCTCGGCGGTCGAACCCACCAAGTGTGGAGACAGCAATGAATCAAGAGGTCATGAATCTTTTCGGGCCGCAGGTGCCGGCCCAGGTGTTCGACCAGATCCGCATCTCGATCGCGAGCCCGGAAAAGATTCTGTCGTGGTCGTACGGCGAGATCAAGAAGCCGGAGACGATCAACTACCGGACCTTCAAGCCGGAGCGCGACGGCCTGTTCTGCGCCCGCATCTTCGGTCCGATCAAGGACTACGAGTGCTTGTGCGGCAAGTACAAGCGCATGAAGTACAAGGGCATCATCTGCGAAAAGTGCGGCGTCGAGGTGACGCTGTCGCGGGTGCGGCGCGAGCGGATGGGCCACATCGAGCTCGCCGCGCCGGTGGCGCACATCTGGTTCCTGAAGTCGCTGCCGAGCCGCATCGGTCTGCTGCTCGACATGACGCTGAAGGACCTCGAGCGCATCCTGTACTTCGAGTACTACGTCGTCATCGAGCCCGGCCTGACGCCGCTCCAGCACCGGCAGCTCCTGTCGGAAGAGGACTTCCTGCGCGCCCAGGACGAGTACGGGGCGGACAGCTTCACGGCGATGATCGGCGCCGAGGCGATCCGCGAGATGCTCAAGGCGATGGACCTGGAGAAGCTCGCGACGGATCTGCGCAAGGAGATCGCCGAGTCCACCTCCGACCTCAAGCCGAAGAAGCTGGCGAAGCGGCTCAAGCTGATCGAGGCGTTCGTCCAGTCCGGCAACAAGCCGGAGTGGATGATCCTCACCGTCGTGCCGGTGATCCCGCCGGACCTGCGTCCGCTGGTGCCGCTCGACGGCGGCCGCTTCGCGACCTCGGACCTCAACGATCTCTATCGCCGCGTCATCAACCGTAACAACCGCCTCAAGCGGCTGATCGAGCTGCGCGCGCCCGACATCATCATCCGCAACGAGAAGCGGATGCTGCAAGAGGCGGTGGACGCGCTGTTCGACAACGGCCGGCGCGGCCGCGTCATCACCGGCGCCAACAAACGGCCGCTCAAGTCGCTCGCCGACATGCTCAAGGGCAAGCAGGGCCGGTTCCGCCAGAACCTGCTCGGCAAGCGCGTCGACTATTCGGGCCGCTCGGTGATCGTCGTCGGTCCGGAGCTCAAGCTGCACCAGTGCGGCCTGCCCAAGAAGATGGCGCTGGAGCTGTTCAAGCCGTTCATCTACTCGCGGCTCGACGCCAAGGGCCTGTCGACCACGGTGAAGCAGGCCAAGAAGCTCGTGGAGAAGGAGAAGCCGGAGGTCTGGGACATCCTGGACGAGGTCATCCGCGAGCATCCGGTGCTGCTGAACCGCGCCCCGACGCTGCACCGCCTCGGCATCCAGGCGTTCGAGCCGGTGCTGATCGAGGGCAAGGCGATCCAGCTCCATCCGCTGGTGTGCGCGGCCTTCAACGCCGACTTCGACGGCGACCAGATGGCGGTTCACGTGCCGCTGTCGCTCGAGTCGCAGCTCGAGGCGCGCGTGCTGATGATGTCGACCAACAACATCCTGCACCCGGCCAACGGCTCGCCCATCATCGTGCCGTCGCAGGACATCGTGCTCGGGCTCTACTATCTCTCGCTCACCCGCGAGAACGAGCCGGGGCAGGGCAAGGTGTTCGGCAACCTGGCCGAGATCGAGCATGCGCTCGGCCAGCGCGTCGTCACGCTGCACTCCAAGATCAAGTATCGCTGGGAGGGCATCGACGAGAACGGCGACTTCGTCCGTCGTGTCGTCGACACCACGCCGGGCCGCATCATTCTCGGCCAGGTGCTGCCCAAGCACCGCAAGATCTCGTTCGAGGTCGTCAACAAGCTGATGACCAAGCGCGAGATCTCCAACATGATCGACACCGTCTACCGCCACTGCGGTCAGAAGGAGACGGTGATCTTCTGCGATCGCATCATGGCGCTCGGCTTCCACCACGCCTTCAAGGCCGGCATCTCGTTCGGCAAGGACGACATGGTGGTGCCGAGCTCGAAGTGGAAGATCGTCGAGCAGACCCGCACGCTCGCCAAGGAGTTCGAGCAGCAGTTCCTCGAAGGCCTGATCACCCAGGGCGAGAAGTACAACAAGGTGGTCGACGCCTGGTCGAAGTGCACCGAGCAGATCGCCGACGAGATGATGCGCGAGATCTCGGCGGTGCGGAAGCAGGAGGCCACCGGCCGCGAGGTGCCGATCAACTCGATCTACATGATGGCGCACTCGGGCGCCCGCGGCTCGCCGGCCCAGATGCGTCAGCTCGCCGGCATGCGCGGCCTGATGGCGAAGCCGTCGGGCGAGATCATCGAGAGCCCGATCATCTCCAACTTCAAGGAGGGGCTGTCGGTTCTGGAGTACTTCAACTCCACCCACGGCGCCCGCAAGGGCCTCGCCGACACCGCGCTGAAGACCGCCAACTCGGGCTACCTGACCCGCCGTCTCGTCGACGTGGCGCAGGACTGCATCATCACGTCCGACGACTGCGGCACGCTCGGCGGCATCAAGGTGCGGGCCATCATCGACTCCGGCCAGGTGGTCGCGTCGCTGGGCAGCCGCATTCTCGGCCGCACCGTCGCCGAGGACGTGCGCGATCCGTCCACCAACGAGCTGATCGTGCCGCGCAACACGCTCCTCGACGAGCGTGACGTCGACGCCATCGTGACCGCCGGCGTGCAGGAGCTGAAGATCCGCTCCGTGCTCACCTGCGAGAGCACCGCGGGCGTGTGCGGGGCCTGCTACGGGCGCGATCTCGCCCGCGGCACGCCGGTCAACATGGGCGAGGCGGTCGGCGTCATCGCGGCGCAGTCGATCGGCGAGCCGGGCACCCAGCTCACCATGCGCACCTTCCACATCGGTGGCGCGGCACAGATCTCGGAGCAGTCCTTCGTCGAGTCGAACTTCGAGGGCACCATCCGGATCAAGAACCGCAACATCATGCGGAACTCCGATGGCGAGCTGATCGCCATGGTGCGCAACATGGCGGTGATCGTCGTCGATCAGGACGGCACCGAGCGGGCCGTGCACCGCATTCAGTTCGGCTCGCGCATGAAGGTCGACGAGGGCGACAAGATCAAGCGCGGCCAGCGCATCGCCGAGTGGGACCCGTACACCCGTCCGATTCTCACCGAGGTGGACGGCGTGGTCGACTTCGAGGACCTGGTCGAAGGCCAGTCGATGTCGGAGACGCTCGACGAGTCGACCGGCATCGCCAAGCGCGTCGTCATCGACTGGCGCGCCCAGGGGGCCGGCCGCGGTGCCGACCTGCGTCCCGCCATCGTCATCAAGGGCGACGACGGCAAGATCCTCAAGCTCGCCCGTGGCGGCGACGCGCGCTATCAGCTCGCCGTCGACGCCATTCTCTCGGTCGATCCGGGCAGCCGGGTGCAGGCGGGTGACGCCATCGCCCGCATGCCGACCGAGAGCGCCAAGACCCGCGACATCACCGGCGGTCTGCCGCGGGTGGCGGAGCTGTTCGAGGCGCGGCGGCCCAAGGAGGCGGCGGTCATCGCCGAGGTCTCCGGCACGGTGCGCTTCGGGCGCGACTACAAGAACAAGCGTCGCCTCACCATCGAGCCGAACGACAAGGACGAGGAGGCCCGCGAGTACCTGATCCCGAAGGGCAAGCACGTCCATCTCCAGGACGGCGACCTGATCGAGAAGGGCGACTACATCGTCGAGGGCAACCCGGCCCCGCACGATATCCTCGCCGTCAAGGGCGTCGAGGAGCTGGCCGCCTATCTGGTCAACGAGATCCAGGAGGTCTATCGGCTCCAGGGCGTGAGCATCAACGACAAGCACATCGAGGTGATCGTTCGCCAGATGTTGCAGAAGGTCGAGGTGGACGACTCGGGCGAGACCGACCTCATCCAGGGCGAGCAGATCGACTGGGTCGAGTTCGACGAGGTCAATGCGCGGGCGCGCGAGGAGGGCAAGAAGGAGGCGAAGGCGCATCCGGTCCTGCTCGGCATCACCAAGGCCTCGTTGCAGACCCGCTCGTTCATCTCGGCGGCGTCGTTCCAGGAGACCACGCGCGTGCTCACCGAGGCGGCGGTCGCCGGCAAGATCGACACGCTCGACGGGCTCAAGGAGAACGTCATCGTCGGCCGCCTCATCCCGGCCGGCACCGGCGCCACCATGAACGTCCTGCGCGAGGTCGCCACCAAGCGCGACACCCTCATCCTCGAGGAGCGTGAGAAGGAGCGGGCCGAGAAGGCCGCGGAGCAGCCGGCCGCCCTGCCGGCGGCCGAGTAGCCGGCGCGCGTCCGGGCTGCACCATCGCGGCCGCGACTGCAGCCGCGATGGATGACGACGAAAGCGACGGGCCGCCCGGCGACGGGTGGCCCGCTCGCGTTTCGGTCGTGTTTCGGTCGTCAGCCGATCCCGAAAGTTGTGTGCCCCATAGGTTCGCGGCATCGTCGGGCCGCAGGCGCGGTCGCGCCCCCGCACGGGCGGGCATGCGGGTCGCGTGACGAGAAGAGGATAGGGCGGCGACTGGGGCAATGCCGCAATGCGGCATCACGGGCGAACCGCATGGGCTCCAGTGCGTTCGTCTACCGGCAGATCATCCGCCGGGGCGATCTGTCGTCACCAGATCCAGAGACGAAAGGGCGTACCCATGGGGGCTCTCGCCGAACAGCAGATGAAACCCGCGCGCGTCGCCGATCGCACCGCGCCCTGGTGGCAGTCCGCCGTGCTCTACCAAGTCTATCCGCGCTCGTTCCAGGACACGGACGGCGACGGCATCGGTGATCTTCCCGGGCTCATGCGGCGGCTGCCCCACCTGGTGGAGCTCGGGGTGGATGCCCTGTGGCTGTCGCCGATCTATCCGTCGCCGATGGCGGACTTCGGCTACGACATCTCCGACTACACCGACATCGATCCGGTGTTCGGCACGCTGGCGGATTTCGACGCGCTGCTCGACGCGGCGCACCGGCATGGCATCAAGGTGCTGCTCGACCTGGTGCCGAATCACACCTCGGACCGCCATCCCTGGTTCGAGGAGAGCCGCGCGTCCCGGAACAATCCCAAGCGCGACTGGTACATCTGGCGCGATCCGGCGCCGGATGGCGGGCCGCCCAATAATTGGCTGTCGGAGTTCGGCGGCAGCGCCTGGGCGTTCGACCCGGCGACGGGCCAGTACTACTACCACGCCTTCCTGGATGCCCAGCCCGACCTCAACTGGCGCAACCCCGAGGTGCGCGCCGCCATCTACGACGTCATGCGGTTCTGGCTGCGGCGCGGGGTGGACGGCTTCCGGGTCGATGTCATCTGGCATCTGATCAAGGACGACCAGTTCCGCGACAACCCGTCCAATCCCGATTGGCGGCCCGGCCGGCCCCCCAACGAATCGCTGGTGCCGATCTACACGGCCGACCGGCCCGAGGTGCACGAGGTGATCGCCGAGATGCGTCGGGTGGTTGAGGAGTTCGAGGAGCGGGTCCTGATCGGCGAGATCTATCTGCCGATCGAGCGGCTCGTCACCTATTACGGCGCCGACCTGTCGGGCGCCCATCTGCCGTTCAACTTCGCGCTGCTGAATGCCCCCTGGCACGCCCGGCGAATCGCCCAGCTCGTCGATGAGTACGAGGCGGCGCTGCCGCCGGGCGGCTGGCCCAACTGGGTGCTCGGGAATCACGACCGGCCCCGGGTGGCGAGTCGCGTCGGTCGCGACCAGCTTCGGGTGGCGGCGATGCTGCTGCTCACCCTGCGCGGGACGCCGACGATCTATTACGGCGAGGAGATCGGCATGGCCGACGTGGCGATTCCGCCCGATCGGGTGCGCGACCCGTTCGAGAAGAACGTGCCGGGAATCGGCGTCGGCCGCGACGGCTGCCGCACCCCCATGCAGTGGGACAGCGGCGCTGCGGCGGGCTTCTCGACGGCCGAGCCGTGGCTGCCGCCGGGGCCCGATAGCGGCCGGGAAAACGTGACGAATCAGCGGGGTGATCCGGGCTCCCTGCTCAATCTCTATCGTCGCCTGATCGCCGCTCGGCGGCGTCACACGGCGCTCACGCGGGGCAGCTACGAACCGATGGCGGCGAGCGGCGACCTGCTCGTCTATGTGCGCCGGCACGGTCGGGAGCGGGTCCTGGTGGCCCTCAATCTCGGTCCGGAGCCGGTGACCGTGTCGCTACGCGGCGACGCGGCGGAGGGGCGCGTGCTGGTCTCCTCGCTGGGCGACCGCGACGGCGAGGCCGTCACCGGCGAGCTCTACCTTCGCAGCCACGAAGGTGCGGTCGTCGGCCTCGACCCGGCCGAAACCCACGGCGAGGCATGACGATCCGCCGTTGCGCGCGGCCGATGGTGCTTGACTTCCCGCGGTACGGCCGCTAAAACCCGCCCACTTTTCGGCAGGCGGTGAGCTTCGCTGTTCGGAACGGCATGTCTTGCAGTCACGCTCGTCCGGAACTCTTTGGTCCGGCGGGCGGCAGGGCACCCAAGCCTCGACGATTGATGCTCAAACGCTGCCTCTGACACACGACTGTCAGGTTGGATGTACACGAGCGCGGGACGGCGACGTCACGTGCTCCTCTGTCGACGGAAGCGCCATCTCCGCGAGGGATGGCGCGCGGTGCGTTTGCGCGCGTGAGCGTGCTCGTGTGCCGCGTCGGCGAGCGCGGGCGAGCCCGCAGGCGCTCCGGTCCGGACACGGGCAGGGGCGTTGAACGGGGCGAACCGCCGGAGCGGGATGTCCCGCACAGGTTGGGAAAGCCCGCAGGGGAAACCCGCAGGGAGACTGAAGGCGAGCGATGCCGACGATCAATCAGCTGATCCGTAATCCGCGGGTCCCGCAGCGGGCGCGCAAGAAGGTTCCGGCCCTGCAACAGAGCCCGCAGAAGCGCGGCGTCTGCACGCGCGTCTACACGACGACGCCGAAAAAGCCGAACTCGGCGCTCCGCAAGGTCGCCAAGGTTCGCCTCACCAACGGCTTCGAGGTGATCGGTTACATCCCGGGCGAGGGCCACAACTTGCAGGAGCACTCGGTCGTGATGATCCGCGGCGGCCGCGTGAAGGACCTGCCGGGCGTGCGTTACCACATCCTGCGTGGCGTGCTGGATACCCAGGGCGTCAAGAACCGCAAGCAGCGCCGCTCGAAGTACGGCGCCAAGCGGCCGAAGTGACCTGAGCCCAGCGAAGGTCCTCCTCGGGCGAGCCCTGAGGAATTCGAACCGAGGAATTCTGACGTGGATGGCCGGACGAGCCCGGCCATGACGAAGGAAAGAAGAGCATGTCCCGCCGCCACCGTGCCGACAAGCGTGAAATCCTTCCGGACCCCAAGTTCGGGAACGTGGTCGTCACCAAGTTCATGAACTCGATCATGTACGCCGGCAAGAAGTCGGCCGCGGAGGCGATCGTCTATGGCGCCTTCGACATCATCGAAGGCAAGACCAAGACCAACCCGCTGTCGGTGTTCCAGCAGGCGCTGGACAACGTGATGCCGGCCATCGAGGTCCGCTCGCGGCGCGTCGGCGGCGCCACCTATCAGGTGCCGGTCGAGGTTCGCACCGATCGCCGCCAGGCGCTCGGCATCCGCTGGCTGATCTCCGCGGCCCGCGACCGCAACGAGAAGACCATGACCGAGCGGCTCTCGGCCGAGCTGCTCGACGCCTCCAACAACCGCGGCAATGCCGTGAAGAAGCGCGAGGATACGCACCGCATGGCGGAAGCGAACCGCGCCTTTTCGCACTACCGCTGGTGACGCGGGCGAGACCCAGGAACATCGAAGGATACCCCCATGCCCCGCGCGCATCCGATCGAGGACTACCGCAACTTCGGCATCATGGCGCACATCGATGCCGGCAAGACGACGACCACGGAGCGCATCCTCTACTACACCGGCAAGAGCCATAAGCTCGGCGAGGTCCACGAGGGCGCGGCCACCATGGACTGGATGGAGCAGGAGCAGGAGCGCGGCATCACCATCACGTCGGCCGCGACGACGGCGTTCTGGCGCAACAAGCGCCTGAACATCATCGACACGCCCGGGCACGTCGACTTCACCATCGAGGTGGAGCGCAGCCTGCGCGTGCTCGACGGCGCCGTATGCGTGCTCGACTCCAACCAGGGCGTCGAGCCGCAGACCGAGACGGTCTGGCGTCAGGGCGACAAGTACAAGGTTCCGCGGATCGTCTTCTGCAACAAGATGGACAAGATCGGGGCCGATTTCTTCAAGTGCCTCGACGACATCAAGGTCCGCCTCGGGGCCAAGCCGGTGGCGATCCAGCTGCCGATCGGCGCCGAGAGCCAGTTCAAGGGCCTCGTCGACCTGATCCGCATGGTCGGCGTGGTGTGGAACGACGAGGCGCTCGGCTCGCAGTACGAGGACGTCGAGATTCCGGCCGACATGCTCGACAAGGCCAAGGAATATCGCGAGCTGATGATCGAGGCCGCCGTCGAGCTCGACGACGACGCGATGACCGCTTACCTCGAGGGCCAGGAGCCCGACGAGGCGACCCTGCGGGCGCTGATCCGCAAGGCCGTGGTCACCGGCGCGTTCTATCCGGTGCTGTGCGGCTCGGCCTTCAAGAACAAGGGCGTGCAGCCGCTGCTGGACGCCGTGGTGGACTTCCTGCCGTCGCCCGTCGACGTGCCCGCCATCAAGGGCGTCGATCCCAAGGGCAACGAGGTGGTGCGCCACTCGACCGACCAGGAGCCCCTGGCCGCGCTCGCCTTCAAGATCATGGACGACCCCTTCGTCGGCACCATCACGTTCTGCCGCATCTACTCGGGCGTCCTCCAGAGCGGCACCGGCGTCATCAACTCCACGCGCGAGCGCAAGGAGCGCATCGGCCGCATGCTGCTGATGCACGCCAACAACCGCGAGGACATCAAGGAAGCCTACGCGGGCGACATCGTGGCGCTGGCCGGCCTCAAGGAGGCCCGCACCGGCGATACGCTGTGCGATCCGCAGAACCCGGTGATCCTCGAGAAGATGGAGTTCCCGGACCCCGTCATCGAGATCGCCATCGAGCCGAAGTCGAAGGCCGACCAGGAGAAGCTCGGCGTCGCGCTGGCCAAGCTCGCGGCCGAGGACCCGTCGTTCCGGGTGTCGACCGATCAGGAGTCCGGCCAGACCATCCTCAAGGGGATGGGCGAGCTGCATCTCGACATCAAGGTCGACATCCTCAAGCGCACCTACAAGGTCGAGGCCAATATCGGTGCCCCGCAGGTGGCGTATCGCGAGAAGATCACCAAGCCGGTGACCATCGAGTACGTCCACAAGAAGCAGACGGGTGGCTCGGGCCAGTTCGCCGGCGTCAAGATCGAGGTGGAGCCGACCGAGCCGGGCTCGGGCTTCGTGTTCGAGAACAAGATCATCGGCGGCGCGGTGCCGAAGGAGTACGTGCCCGGCGTCGAGAAGGGTCTCAACTCGGTTCTCACCTCGGGCGTGCTGGCCGGCTTCCCGGTCGTCGACCTCAAGGTGTCGCTGATCGACGGCAAGTATCACGACGTCGACTCCTCGGCGCTGGCGTTCGAGATCGCGTCGCGTTCGGCGCTGCGTGAGGCTCTGCAAAAGGGCGGATCGGTGCTGCTCGAGCCGATCATGAAGGTCGAGGTCGTGACGCCGGAGGACTACACGGGTTCCGTCATCGGCGATCTCAACTCGCGCCGCGGCCAGATCCAGGGCCAGGACATGCGCGGCAACGCCAACGTGGTGAACGCCATGGTGCCGCTCGCCAACATGTTCGGCTACGTCAATACCCTGCGGTCGATGTCGCAGGGCCGCGCCACGTTCACCATGCAGTTCGACCACTACGAGCAGGTTCCGCAGAACGTGGCTCAGGAGGTCCAGGCCAAGTACGCCTGATCGCGTACCACCGCCCGACGACCACCACGACCGCAACGACACAGACGTCTAGAGGCAACGGAGAGTCCCGATGGCCAAAGAGAAGTTCGAACGTAACAAGCCCCACTGCAACATCGGCACGATCGGGCATGTCGATCACGGCAAGACGACGCTGACGGCCGCGATCACCAAGATCCTCGCCGAGACGGGTGGCGCCACGTTCACGGCCTACGACCAGATCGACAAGGCTCCGGAAGAGAAGGCGCGCGGCATCACCATCTCGACCGCGCATGTCGAGTATCAGACCCAGAAGCGCCACTACGCGCATGTCGACTGCCCCGGGCACGCCGACTACGTGAAGAACATGATCACCGGCGCGGCCCAGATGGACGGCGCCATCCTGGTCGTGTCGGCCGCCGACGGCCCGATGCCGCAGACCCGCGAGCACATCCTGCTCGCCCGCCAGGTCGGCGTGCCGGCGCTCGTCGTGTTCATGAACAAGGTCGACATGGTCGACGATCCGGAGCTCCTGGAGCTGGTCGAGCTCGAGGTTCGTGAGCTCCTGTCCAAGTACAACTTCCCGGGCGACAAGATCCCGATCGTCAAGGGCTCGGCCCTGATGGCGCTCGAGGGCAAGGACGAGAAGCTCGGCAAGGAGGCCATCCTCGAGCTGATGCGTCAGGTCGACGACTACATCCCGCAGCCGGAGCGTCCGAAGGATCAGCCCTTCCTGATGCCGGTCGAGGACGTGTTCTCGATCTCGGGCCGCGGCACCGTGGTGACCGGCCGTATCGAGCGCGGCGTGGTCAAGGTCGGCGAGGAAGTCGAGATCGTCGGCATCCGTCCGACCGTCAAGACCACCGTCACCGGCGTCGAGATGTTCCGCAAGCTGCTCGACCAGGGCGAGGCGGGCGACAACGTCGGCTGCCTGCTGCGCGGCACCAAGCGCGAGGACGTGGAGCGCGGCCAGGTGCTGTGCAAGCCCGGCTCCGTGAAGCCGCACACCAAGTTCAAGGCCGAGGCCTACATCCTCACCAAGGAGGAGGGCGGTCGCCACACGCCGTTCTTCACCAACTACCGCCCGCAGTTCTACTTCCGCACCACCGACGTGACCGGCGTCGTGCATCTGCCGGAAGGCACCGAGATGGTGATGCCGGGCGACAACATTGCCATGACGGTCGAGCTGATCGTGCCGATCGCCATGGAGGAGAAGCTGCGCTTCGCCATCCGTGAGGGTGGCCGCACGGTCGGCGCCGGCGTCGTCGCCAGCATCATCGAGTAGGGGCGAATAGCGAATGGGGAGTAGCGAACGGCGGGTTCGCTACTCGCTACTCGCTACTCTCTATTCGCCACCGATAGTCAATACTCGCGCCTGATCGAGGCAGAGAGACCATGAACGGCCAGAACATCAGAATTCGCCTCAAGGCGTTCGATCACCGGATTCTCGACGCCTCGACGCGCGAGATCGTGGCGACCGCGAAGCGGACCGGCGCCCAGGTGCGCGGTCCGATTCCGCTGCCGACCAAGATCGAGAAGTTCACCGTCAATCGCTCGCCGCACGTCGACAAGAAGAGCCGCGAGCAATTCGAGATGCGCACCCACAAGCGGCTGCTCGACATCGTCGATCCGACTCCGCAGACCGTCGACGCCTTGATGAAGCTCGACCTCGCCGCCGGCGTGGACGTCGAGATCAAGCTCTAAGGCGCCACACGGCAGAGCGCAGAAAAGGACGAGAACGATGCGTTCCGGTGTGATCGCACAAAAGGTCGGCATGACCCGCATCTACACGGATGGGGGTGAGCACGTGCCTGTCACGGTGCTCAGGCTCGCGAACTGTCAGGTCGTGGCCCACCGCACCCGAGAGAAGAACGGCTACGTGGCGATGCAGCTCGGCGCCGGATCGCGCAAGCCGAAGAATGTCAGCAAGGCCGAGCGCGGCCACTTCGCCGTCGCCAAGGTCGAGCCGAAGCGCGAGATGGTCGAGTTCCGCGTCAACGACGACGGGCTGATCCCGGTTGGTGCCGAGATCACGGCGGACCACTTCGTGGTCGGCCAGTTCGTCGACGTGACCGGCACGTCGATCGGCAAGGGCTATGCCGGCCCGATGAAGCGGTGGAACTTCGGCGGCCTTCGCGCCAGCCACGGCGTGTCGATCTCGCATCGCTCGCACGGCTCCACCGGCGGCCGTCAGGACCCGGGCAAGACCTTCAAGAACAAGAAGATGGCCGGCCATCTCGGCGTCGAGCGGGTGACCACCCTCAATCTCAAGGTGGTGCAGACCGACGTCAATCGCGGCCTGATCCTGGTCGAAGGCGCCGTGCCCGGCGCGAAGGGCGGCTGGATCACGGTGCGTGACGCCGCCAAGAAGTCGCTGCCGAAGGACGCACCGCGGCCCGGCAAGTTCCGGCTGCCGTCCGGCGACGGTGAGGCGGCGGACGCTCAGGCGGCCGAGGCTCAGGCGGCGGCGCCCGGCGAGGGAGCGTGATATGGACATGGAAGTGAAGACCCTCGACGGTGGCGCCGCCGGCTCGATCCAGCTCGATGCCGAGATCTTCGGGCTGGAGCCGCGCGCCGACCTGATCCAGCGCTGCATCGTGTGGCAGCTGTCGCGCCGTCAGCGCGGCACCCACGCGGTCAAGAACCGCGCCGAGATCTGGCGGACCGGCAAGAAGATGTACAAGCAGAAGGGCACCGGCAGTGCCCGCCACGGCTCGGCCCGCGTGCCGCAGTTCCGCGGCGGTGGCCGGGCCTTCGGGCCGCAGGTCCGCAGCCACGCCATCGACCTGCCCAAGAAGGTGCGGGCGCTGGCGCTGCGCCACGCGCTGTCGGCCAAGGCGAAGGACGGCGGCATCGTGGTGCTCGATCGCGCCGCGCTGGACGACGGCAAGACCAAGACCCTGAAGGCGCATTTCGAGAAGCTCGGCGTCCGCAACGCGCTGATCGTCGACGGGGCCGAGCTCGAGTCGAAGTTCACGCTGGCGGCCCGCAACATCCCGAACATCGACGTGCTGCCCATCCAGGGCATCAACGTCTACGACATCCTGCGTCGCAACACGCTCGTGCTGACTCGCGCCGCGGTGGATGCGCTGGAGGCGCGCTTCAAATGAGCACCCGTGACCCGCGCCACTACGACGTCATCGTCAGCCCGATCATCACCGAGAAGGCGACGACGGCATCGGAGAACAACCAGGTCCTGTTCAACGTTCGCAAGACCGCGACCAAGCCGCAGATCAAGGACGCGGTGGAGAAGCTGTTCGACGTCAAGGTGAAGGCCGTCAACACGCTGATCCGCAAGGGCAAGCTGCGGCGCTTCCGTGGCGTCAAGGGCGAGCTGTCGGACGTCAAGAAAGCGATCGTGACCCTCGAAGAGGGGCACCGGATCGACGTGACCACGGGGCTCTAGGGGAACCGCGATGGCACTCAAGACTTTCAAGCCGACGACGCCCGGACAGCGGCAGCTCGTCATCGTCGACCGCTCCGGCCTGCACGCCGGCAAGCCGGTCAAGGCGCTGACGGTTGGCAAGTCGTCGAGCGGCGGCCGCAACAACAACGGGCGCATCACGGTTCGGTTTCGCGGCGGCGGCCACAAGCGGACGCTGCGCACGGTCGATTTCCGGCGTCGCAAGTTCGACCAGCCGGCGCGGGTCGAGCGGCTGGAGTACGACCCCAACCGCACCGCGTTCCTGGCGCTGATCAAGTACGAGGACGGCGAGCTCGCCTACATCCTGGCGCCGCAGCGCCTGGCCGTGGGTGACCAGGTGGTGGCGGGCGAGCATGTCGACGTGAAGCCCGGCAATGCGATGCCGCTGGCCTCGATGCCGATCGGCACGATCGTCCACAATGTCGAGCTGAAGATCGGCAAGGGCGGGCAGATCGCGCGCTCGGCCGGCACCTACGCCCAGATCGTCGGTCGCGACCGCGACTACGTGATCCTGCGCCTCAACTCGTCCGAGCAGCGGCTCGTGCATGGCCGTTGCATGGCGACGGTCGGCGCCGTGTCGAACCCGGACCACATGAACACGTCGATCGGCAAGGCCGGTCGATCCCGGTGGCTCGGCCAGCGTCCGCACAATCGCGGCGTCACGATGAACCCGGTCGATCATCCGCATGGCGGCGGCGAAGGCCGCACCTCGGGCGGTCGGCATCCGGTGACTCCGTGGGGCTTCCCGACCAAGGGCAAGAAGACCCGCAAGAACAAGAGCACCACGAAGTTCATCGTTTCGAGCCGCCACGCGCGGAAGAAGAAGTAAGGAAGCACGAGATGGCGCGCTCCGTTTGGAAAGGTCCGTTCGTCGACGGCTATCTGCTGAAGAAGGCGGAAACCGCCCGCGCATCCGGCCGGCACGACGTGATCAAGATCTGGTCGCGGCGTTCGACGATCCTGCCGCAGTTCGTCGGGCTCACCTTCGGGGTCCACAACGGGCACAAGCACGTCCCCGTGCTGGTGACCGAGGAGATGGTCGGGCACAAGTTCGGCGAGTTCTCGCCGACCCGCACCTTCCACGGTCACTCCGGCGACAAGAAAGCCAAGCGGGCGTGAGCCGAGGACGATAAACGATGAGCAAGACAGCACGCCCGCGCAGCCTCGCCGACAACGAGGCCAAGGCGGTCGCCCGGATGCTCCGGGTGTCGCCGCAGAAGCTCAATCTGGTCGCGCAGCTCATTCGCGGCAAGAAGGTGCAGACGGCGCTCGCGGATCTCGAGTTCTCGCGCAAGCGGATCGCGCGCGACGTCCGCAAGTGCCTCCAGTCGGCGATCGCCAACGCCGAGAACAACCACGATCTCGATATCGACGATCTGGTCGTCTCGCAGGCGCATGTCGGCAAGGCGCTGGTGATCAAGCGGTTCGTGCCGCGCGGCCGCGGTCGCTCCGGCAAGATCATGAAACCCTTCTCGCACCTGACGATCGTCGTCCGTCAGGTCGAAGCCAGCGCATCGTAAGGAGAGGCCCCATGGGTCAGAAGGTCAATCCGATCGGGCTTCGCCTCGGGATCAACCGCACCTGGGATTCGCGCTGGTTCGCGGGCAAGAACGAGTACGGCAAGCTGATGCACGAGGACATGGCGATCCGCGCCGAGCTGCATAAGCAGCTCAAGCAGGCGGCGGTGTCGCGCATCGTGATCGAGCGGCCGCACAAGAAGTGCCGCGTCACCATCCACTCGGCCCGTCCGGGCGTGGTGATCGGCAAGAAGGGCGCCGACATCGAGAAGCTGCGCCGCAAGGTGGCGTCGCTCACCAATTCGGACGTCGTGCTGAACATCGTCGAGATCCGCAAGCCGGAGCTCGACGCCCAGCTGGTCGCCGAGTCGATCGCCCAGCAGCTCGAGCGCCGCGTGGCGTTCCGCCGGGCGATGAAGCGGGCCGTGCAGTCGGCGATCCGCCTCGGCGCCGAGGGCATCCGCATCAACTGCTCCGGCCGGCTCGGCGGCGCCGAGATCGCCCGCATGGAGTGGTACCGCGAGGGGCGGGTGCCGCTGCACACGCTGCGGGCGGACGTCGACTACGGCGTCGCCACGGCGTTCACCACCTACGGCACCTGCGGCGTCAAGGTGTGGATCTTCAAGGGCGAGATTCTCGAGCACGACCCGATGGCGCAGGACAAGCGCGCGGCCGAGAGCGATGCGGGTGGTCGCCCGCGCCGCGACGCGGCCTGATCGGCCCGGCGCGAGAGACAGGAAAGGCGACGATCCATGCTGCAACCGATGCGCACAAAGTTCCGCAAGGCGCACAAGGGCCGCATCCACGGCATCGCGACCAGCGGGACCACCCTGGCGTTCGGCCAGTTCGGACTGAAGGCGATGGCGCCCGAGCGCATCACGGCCCGCCAGATCGAGGCGGCTCGCCGGGCGATGACGCGCCACATGAAGCGCGCCGGGCGGGTGTGGATTCGCATCTACCCGGACGTGCCGATCTCCAAGAAGCCCCTCGAGGTCCGCATGGGCTCGGGCAAGGGCGCGCCGGAGTATTGGGTGGCCCGGGTGAAGCCCGGCCGCATTCTGTTCGAGGTCGACGGCGTCACCAGCGAGGTCGCGCGCGAGGCGCTGACGCTCGCCGCGGCCAAGCTGCCGATCAAGACGCGCTTCATCGAGCGCATCGCCGAGTAGGGACGCCGAACGCCATGTCGACGATCGAAGACTTCCGCGCCATGACGGTCGACCAGCTCGACGACGAGCTGCTCAAGCTGAAGAAGGAGCAGTTCAACCTGCGCTTCCAGAAGGCGACCGGCCAGCTCGAGAACACCTCGCGGGTGCGGCAGGTTCGCCGCGACATCGCCCGCGTCAAGACGGTCGCCCAGGCCAAGCGCGCCTCGGACGTCACGAAGTAAGGAGAACGACGATGCCGAAGCGCATGTTGCAGGGTGTCGTGGTGGGCGACAAGCAGGACAAGACCGTCATCGTGCGGGTCGAGCGTCGTTTCACGCACCCGGTGATGAAGAAGACCGTCCGGCGGTCGAAGAAGTACCACGCACACGACGAGACGAATCAGTATGCCGTGGGCGACACCGTATGGATCGAAGAGCACAGCCCGATTTCCAAGCTGAAGCGGTGGGCTGTCGTCCAAGGCGAGAAGCGCGCGAAGTAGACCGCGCACTCAGACACGAAAGAATTAGAGGCGGCTCATGATCCAGATGCAGACCAATCTCGACGTGGCGGACAACTCCGGCGCGCGCCGTGTCATGTGCATCAAGGTGCTGGGCGGCTCGAAGCGCAAGTACGCGACCATCGGGGACGTCATCGTGGTGTCCGTGAAGGAGGCGATCCCGCGCGGCCGCGTGAAGAAGGGCGACGTCATGAAGGCGGTCGTCGTGCGGGTGGCGAAGGACATTCGCCGGCCCGACGGCTCGGTGATCCGGTTCGACCGGAACGCCGCGGTGCTGATCAACCCGCAGATGGAGCCGGTCGGGACTCGTATCTTCGGCCCGGTGCCGCGCGAGCTTCGTGCCAAGAACCACATGAAGATCATTTCGCTCGCCCCGGAGGTTCTGTGATGGCTGCGAAGATTCGCAAGGGCGACAAGGTCGTCGTGCTCACCGGGCGCGACAAGGGCCGCACCGGCGAGGTGATCGAGGTGCGTCCGACCGAGAACCGTGCGCTCGTGCGCGGCGTCAACATGGTCAAGCGTCACCAGCGCCAGTCCGCCAACCAGGAAGGCGGCATCATCTCCAAGGAGGCGCCGGTGCATCTGTCCAACCTGGCGGTCGCCGATCCCAAGGACGGCAAGCCCACCCGCATCGGGTTCAAGGTGCTGGCCGACGGCAAGAAGGTGCGGGTCGCCAAGCGTTCGGGAGCCGAGATCAATGGCTGACAAGGACAAGAAGGACGCCAAGAAGGCCGGCAAGCCGGACCCGAAGGCCGAGAAGGGCGCGAAGGCCGCTGCCCCGAAGACCGACAAGGGCGCCGCCAAGACCGAGAAGGCTGCCGCGAAGCCGGCGGCTCCCGCCGTCGAGGAGCCGAAGGGTCCGTCGCGCCTGCGCGTCCAGTACGACCAGGTCGTCAAGGCGAAGCTGACCGAGCAGTTCGGCTACAAGAACCAGTTCCAGGTGCCCAAGATCACCAAGATCGTGATCAACATGGGTGTCGGTGAGGGCGTCGCGGACCGCAAGAAGGTCGAGCAGGCGGCCGCCGATCTGGCGCTGATCGCGGGCCAGCGGCCGGTGATCACCAAGGCGCGCAAGTCCATCGCCACCTTCAAGGTGCGCGAGGGGCAGGCGATCGGCTGCAAGGTGACGTTGCGCAAGGACCGGATGTACGAGTTCGTCGACCGGCTGATCAACATCGCGCTGCCGCGCGTCCGCGACTTCCGCGGCCTCAATCCGAAGAGCTTCGACGGCGGCGGCAACTACACGCTCGGGGTCAAGGAGCACATCGTGTTCCCCGAGATCGACTACGACAAGGTGGCCGAGGTGTGGGGCATGGACATCACCGTCTGCACCACCGCACGCAGCGACGCGGAAGGCCGCGCCCTGCTGGCCGCTTTCAACTTCCCGTTCCGGCAGTGAGTCGGACTGACGTTCCGTCTCAAACGCGGAGTTAGGAGCATCGCATGGCGAAGAAGAGCTCTGTCGAGAAGAACGAGCACCGGCGCAAGCTCGTCGCCCAGCAGGCGGCGAAGCGTGCGCGTCTGAAGGCCGAGGCCAACGACAAGGACAAGCCGATGGAGGAGCGCTTCGCCGCGACCCTCAAGCTCGCGGAGATGCCGCGCAACGGCTCGAAGACCCGCATCCGCAACCGCTGCGACGTGACGGGCCGGCCGCGCGCCTACTACCGGAAGCTCAAGATGAGCCGGATCGCGCTGCGCGAGCTCGGGTCGAAGGGCCTGATCCCCGGCCTCCTGAAGTCGAGCTGGTGAGGAGGGCGCCGCGATGAACGATCCGATCGGCGATATGATCACCCGGATTCGCAACGCGCAGATGCGGGCGAAGTCGAAGGTCTCGACCCCCGGCTCCCGGCTGCGCGCGAGCGTCCTCGAGGTGCTCAAGAGCGAAGGCTACATCCGCGACTTCTCGACCACCGAGCACGCCGACGGGCGCACCGAGTTCGAGATCGAGCTGAAGTATTTCGACGGTGCTCCGGTGATCCGTGAGATCGCCCGGGTGTCGAAGCCGGGCCGCCGCGTCTACGCCTCGGTGAAGGCGCTGCCGCGGGTGAACAACGGCCTCGGGGTGGCCATCGTGTCGACCCCGAAGGGCGTCATGGCCGACCACGCCGCGCGCGACGCCAACGTGGGCGGCGAGATTCTCTGCACGGTGTTCTAGAGGGGCCAGCATGTCTCGCATCGGCAAGAAGGCGGTGCCGGTCCCCACCGGGGTCACCGCCAATATCGAGGGGCAGACCGTCAAGGCGAAGGGCCCGAAGGGCGCTCTTCAGCTCGTGCTGCCCGACGACGTCGTGATCAAGATGGAGGAGGGGACCGTCAAGGTCGACCCTCGCAACGAGACCAAGCGGGCGCGCTCCATGTGGGGCACCTCGCGCACCCTCGTCTCCAACCTGTTCACCGGGGTGACCAAGGGCTTCGAGCAGAAGCTGGAGATCGTCGGCGTCGGCTACCGCGCGTCGGTGCAGGGCAAGAACCTGCAACTCGCGCTCGGCTACAGCCACGACGTCGTCTATCCGATCCCCGAGGGGATCGCGATCACGACGCCGAAGCCCACCGAGGTGCTGATCGCCGGCATCGACAAGCAGAAGGTCGGCCAGGTGGCCGCCGAGATCCGGGCGTTCCGCCCGCCCGAGCCCTACAAGGGCAAGGGCGTCAAGTACGCGGGCGAATACATCTTCCGCAAGGAAGGCAAGAAGAAATAGCGGAGCGCAGGATGTCCAGGCTCAATATCAAGACTGCGCGTCGCACCAGTCGGGTTCGTCGCGCCCTCAAGGCGGCCGCCGGCGATCGCCTGCGGCTGTCGGTGTTCCGCTCGTCGAAGCACATCTACGCCCAGGTCATCGACGACCGGCAGGGGGTCACGGTCGCGGCCGCCTCGTCGCTCGAGAAGGACCTGCGGTCGACCCTCAAGACCGGCGCCGACACCGAGGCCGCCAAGGCCATCGGCAAGCTGATCGCCGAGCGGGCGGTCGCCAAGGGCGTCAAGGACGTGATCTTCGATCGCGGCGGCTACATCTATCACGGCCGCGTCAAAGCGCTGGCCGACGGCGCCCGCGAGGGCGGGCTGAATTTCTAGGGCGATGACGGGCGATCGCCCGAGGGAGACGGTTTCAGATGGCACGTGAACACGGACGCGACCGTGACGAGCGGGACAGCGAGTTCACCGACAAGCTGGTCCACATCAACCGCGTCGCCAAGGTGGTGAAGGGCGGACGGCGCTTCGGCTTCGCGGCGCTGGTGGTGGTCGGCGATCAGAAGGGCCGCGTCGGCTTCGGCCACGGCAAGGCCCGCGAGGTGCCCGAGGCGATCCGCAAGGCGACCGATGCGGCCAAGCGCGGCCTCATCCGGGTGCCGCTGCGCGAGGGCCGCACCCTGCACCACGACGTGGCGGGTCGCCACGGCGCCGGCAAGGTGTATCTGCGCGCCGCGCCTCCCGGCACCGGCATCATCGCGGGCGGCCCGATGCGCGCCGTCTTCGAGACGCTCGGCATGCAGGACGTGGTGGCGAAGTCGATCGGCTCGTCCAACCCGTACAACATGGTGCGCGCCACCTTCGATGCCCTGAAGCACCAGGATTCGCCGCGGTCCGTCGCGGCCCGGCGCAACATCAAGGTGTCGGCCCTCCAGTCGCGTCGCCGCGAGGGCGCCGACGACCAGGCCGCCAGCGAGTGATGCGGCAGGGGAGATCCACGATGGCGACCGAGTCCAAGACCGTTCGGGTCCAGCAGACGGGCAGCCCGATCCGCCGCCGCCACGATCAGCGCGAGACGCTGATCGGGCTCGGCCTCAACCGTATCGGCCGGGTGTCGGAGCTTCCGGACACCCCGTCGGTGCGTGGCATGATCAGCAAGGTCGGCCACCTGGTCCGGGTGATCGACGAGAAGTGAGGCGCGAGGCGGCCGGGGCCGGTCCCCGGCCGGTCGGCCGGCGCAACCGGGGGGCGGGCGCCCGACAGCCTGTCATTCGCCCGCCGAGCATCGATCCGCCGACCGTCGGCCCGCCGACCGCGCGCGACCCGAGACGACCGAGGAAGAACCATGAAGCTCAACGAGATCGCCGACAAGCCGGGCGCCCGCAAGGGGCGCATGCGGGTCGGTCGCGGCATCGGCTCCGGCAAGGGCAAGACCGGCGGGCGTGGCGGCAAGGGCCAGACCGCGCGCACCGGCGTCGCCATCAAGGGGTTCGAGGGCGGCCAGATGCCGCTGCATCGGCGCCTGCCGAAGCGCGGCTTCAACAACATCTTCGCGCTGACCCTGAACGAGGTGAACCTCGGCCGGGTGCAGCAGGCGGTCGACAAGGGCCGGCTCGATGCGAGCGCGGTGATCGACGTGGCTGCGCTGGTCGAGGCCGGCGTGCTGCGCCGCGCCCGCGACGGGGTCCGCCTGCTCGGCGGTGGCGAGCTGACCAGCAAGCTGCAATTCGAGGTCCACGGTGCGTCGCAGTCGGCGATCGCCGCGGTCGAGAAGCTCGGCGGCACCGTGACGGTGCTGGCGCCGCGAAAAGAGACGGGCGAACAGGCCGGTTGATCCTTATATTGCGGGTCACGCCGGGCGGGTGACACCGCCGGACGCGGGCAACCGGAGCCTCGGACATGGTTTCTGCAGCAGAGCAACTGGCAGCCAACCTCAACTTCTCGGCCCTCGCCAAGGCCGAGGAGCTGAAGAAGCGTATTTGGTTCACGCTCGGGGCTCTGCTGGTCTACCGGCTCGGCACCTACATCCCGCTGCCCGGCATCGATCCCGGGCAATGGGACCAGATCTTCCGCACGCAAGCGGGCGGAATCCTCGGCATGTTCAACATGTTCGCGGGCGGCGGCATCCACCGGATGGCGATCTTCGCCCTCAACATCATGCCGTACATCTCGGCCTCGATCATCATCCAGCTCCTGACCACGGTCTCGCCGACGCTCGAGAACCTCAAGAAGGAAGGCGAGCAGGGCCGCAAGGTCATCAACCAGTACACCCGCTACCTCACCGTCGTGCTGTCGGTCTTCCAGGCTTACGGCATCTCGGTCGGCCTCGAAGGGGCGGGGTCGGTGGTGTCCGATCCGGGCTGGTTCTTCCGCATCTCCACCGTCATCACCCTGACGGGTGGCACCATGTTCCTGATGTGGCTGGGCGAGCAGATCACCGCCCGCGGCATCGGCAACGGCATCTCGCTGATCATCCTGGCCGGCATCGTGGCGGAGCTGCCCGGCGCGCTGGTCGGCATGTTCGAGCTCGGCCGTCAGGGCGCGCTGTCGACCGGCATCATCCTGCTCATCATGGTGATGGCCGTCGTGGTGATCGGCTTCATCGTGTTCATGGAGCGGGCGCAGCGCCGGCTGCTGATCCAGTATCCGAAGCGCCAGATCGGCAACCGCATGTTCGAGGGCCAGACCTCGCATCTGCCGCTCAAGCTCAACACCTCGGGCGTCATCCCGCCGATCTTCGCCTCGTCGCTGCTGCTGCTGCCGACCACGGTGGCCAACCTGAACGCCGGGCAGGGGCCCGAGTGGCTGAACATCATCACCACGCAGCTCGGGCATGGCCGGCCGCTGTTCCTGGTTCTCTATATCGGGCTGATCGTCTTCTTCGCCTTCTTCTACACGGCGATCGTGTTCAACCCGACCGAGACGGCCGACAACCTGAAGAAGCACGGCGGCTTCATCCCGGGCATCCGTCCCGGCGAGCGTACCGCCGAGTACATCGACCACGTCCTGTCGCGGATCACCGTGGTGGGCGCCGCCTACCTGGCGGTGGTCTGCCTGATCCCCGAGATCCTGATCTCCTATGCGTCGGTGCCGTTCTACTTCGGTGGCACGTCGCTGCTGATCGTGGTTAGCGTCACCATGGACACCGTGGCCCAGGTGCAGGGCTATCTGCTGGCCCATCAGTACGAGGGCCTGATCAAGAAATCCAAGCTGAGGGGCCGCCGGCGATGAGACTGATCCTCCTCGGACCGCCCGGTGCCGGCAAGGGCACCCAGGCCCAACACCTGGTCCAGGCGCACGGCATCGTCCAGCTCTCGACCGGCGACATGTTGCGCGCCGCCGTCAAGGCCGGTACCCCGGTCGGGCTGGAGGCCAAGGAGATCATGGCGCGCGGCGACCTGGTCCCGGATGCCGTGGTGGTCGCCATCGTGGCCGACCGGATCGGCGAGCCGGACGCCGCCAAGGGCTTCATCCTGGACGGTTTTCCGCGCACCGTGCCGCAGGCCGAGGCGCTCGACCGGATGCTCGCCGAGCGCGGCCTGGCGCTCGACGCCGTGGTGGAGCTCAAGGTCGACGAGCAGGCGCTGCTGGAGCGCGTCGAGAAGCGGGTGCGCGAGATGACGGCGCGCGGCGAGCCGCTGCGGGCGGACGACAATCCCGAGGCCCTGAAGACCCGTCTGGCCGCCTACCGGGCCCAGACGGCGCCGCTCTCGGCCTATTACGAGACCAAGGGAATGCTGCGGACGATCGACGGCATGGCGCCCATCGGGGCGGTCAGCGCGGCGATCGACGCGGTGCTGAAGACGGCCGCGGGGGAGAGCCGATCCACCCCGGCGGCGGTTCGGTGAGGCGAGCCAGGACGGGGTGGCCGGCGGCGGCCGGCCCGGCCGTCCGGTCCGCGACGACGGGTGCCGAAGGTTGACGAGTTCCGTCGGAACTCGTAAACACGGCGTCCCAGTCGGAGTGAACTCATGGACGGCG
Source organism: Rhodoplanes sp. P11 (assembly GCF_964266735.1). NCBI lineage: Bacteria > Pseudomonadati > Pseudomonadota > Alphaproteobacteria > Hyphomicrobiales > Nitrobacteraceae > Rhodoplanes > Rhodoplanes sp. P11. Next base: position 25,675 of record NZ_CAXWGY010000021.1, on the reverse strand, counting down.
CCGCGCCCCGGAGGTCGGGGAATGGCGTCGTTTTCGCGCTTATCGGCAGCGCGTGACTGATTCGGTTTAACCGGCTGACAGCCGGGGGAAGAAGGAGCTGCGGCCTTGGCCCGTATCGCTGGCGTCAACATTCCGACCAATAAGCGCGTCCTCATTGGTCTTCAGTACATCCACGGGATCGGGCCCGCGAAGGCCCAGGAGATCATCGAGAAGGTCGGGATTCCGGTCGAGCGCCGCGTGTCGCAGCTCACCGACCACGAGGTGCTCCAGATCCGCGAGGTGATCGACCGCGACTATCTGGTCGAGGGCGATCTGCGCCGCGATGTCTCCATGAACATCAAGCGGCTGATGGATCTCGGCTGCTATCGCGGCCTGCGCCATCGTCGCGGCCTGCCGGTGCGCGGCCAGCGCACCCACACCAATGCGCGGACCCGCAAGGGCCCGGCGAAGCCGATCGCCGGCAAGAAGAAGTAAGCGAGAGCCGCAAGTCTTCAGGGTACAGGGCGGGTCGGAGCGCGCGAGCGACGGACCGCAGAAGGATCGACAATGGCCAAGGAAACCACCCGCGTCCGTCGCCGCGAGCGCAAGAACATCGCCTCCGGCGTGGCGCATGTGAACGCCTCGTTCAACAACACGATGATCACCATCACGGACGCCCAGGGCAACGCCATCGCGTGGTCGTCGGCCGGCACCATGGGGTTCAAGGGCTCGCGCAAGTCGACCCCCTATGCGGCCCAGATCGCCGCCGAGGACTGCGCCCGCAAGGCCCAGGAGCATGGGATGCGGACCCTCGAGGTCGAGGTGGCGGGGCCGGGCTCGGGCCGCGAGTCGGCGCTGCGGGCCTTGCAGTCGGCCGGCTTCACCATCACCTCGATCCGCGACGTGACGCCGATTCCGCACAACGGCTGCCGGCCGCGTAAGCGCCGCCGCGTCTGACGATTTTCAGTGTTCCGGCGGACGACCGTCGCGTCCGTCGCCGCATTTCGGTCCCGCGGGCGGAGCGGGACGCGCGGCCGAAAGACCCCCGCGCCACCTAACGATGGGTGATGACGTGACAATTCAGAAGAACTGGCAAGAACTGATCCGGCCGAACAAGCTCCAGGTCACCGCCGGGGCCGACCCCAAGCGGCTCGCGACCGTGGTGGCTGAACCGCTGGAGCGGGGCTTTGGCCTGACGCTCGGCAACGCGCTGCGCCGGATTCTGCTCTCGTCGCTCCAGGGCGCCGCCGTGCAGTCGGTCCACATCGACGGCGTGCTGCACGAGTTCTCGTCGATCGCCGGCGTGCGCGAGGACGTCACCGACATCGTCCTCAACATCAAGGACATCGCCATCAAGATGCAGGGCGAAGGCCCGAAGCGCATGGTGGTGAAGAAGCAGGGACCGTCGGTCGTCACCGCGGGCGACATCCAGACGGTCGGCGACGTCGTCATCCTCAATCCGGAGCTGGTGCTCTGCCATCTCGACGAGGGCGCCGAGATCCGCATGGAGTTCACCGTCGACACCGGCAAGGGCTACGTGCCGGCCGAGCGCAACCGGCCCGAGGACGCGCCGATCGGCCTGATCCCGGTCGACAGCCTGTACTCGCCGGTCAAGAAGGTCTCCTACAAGGTCGAGAACACCCGTGAGGGTCAGATCCTCGACTACGACAAGCTGACCATGTCGATCGAGACCAACGGCGCCGTCAGCCCCGAGGACTCGCTCGCCTATGCGGCCCGCATCCTCCAGGACCAGCTCAACGTCTTCGTCAACTTCGAGGAGCCGAAGCGCCAGGAGCAGCCGATGCTGCTGGCCGACGATCTCGGCGGCATCCCGCCGGCGTTCCTCAAGAAGGTCGACGAGCTGGAGCTGTCGGTGCGGTCGGCCAACTGCCTGAAGAACGACAACATCGTCTATATCGGCGATCTCGTTCAGAAGACCGAGGCGGAGATGCTCCGCACGCCGAATTTCGGGCGCAAGTCGCTCAACGAGATCAAGGAGGTGCTGGCACAGATGGGCCTGCATCTCGGCATGGAAGTGCCCGGCTGGCCGCCCGAGAACATCGAGGAGCTGGCGAAGCGCTTCGAGGATCACTACTGACCTCTTCACCTCTCCCCTGTGGGGAGAGGTCGGACCGCGACGCGGTCCGGGTGAGGGGACCAGGCGTCGAAATTTGTCGAGGCCCGTCCCCCTCACCCTAGCTCTCTCCCCGCAGGGGAGAGGGGACAAATCGGAATTCTGGGCCGGTCGAACGGGCCCAAATAGAGGATAGGACCATGCGCCACGGCTCCGCCCACCGGAAGCTCAACCGCACCTCCGAGCATCGGCGCGCCATGTTCGCCAACATGGCGGCGGCGCTGATCAAGCACGAGCAGATCGTCACCACGCTGCCGAAGGCCAAGGACCTGCGGCCGATCGTCGAGAAGCTGGTGACCCTCGGCAAGCGCGGCGACCTGCACGCCCGCCGCCAGGCGATCGCCGAGCTGCGCGACGTCGCCATGGTCAAGAAGCTCTTCGACGTCCTTGGCCCGCGCTACAAGGACCGTCAGGGCGGCTACACCCGCGTGCTCAAGGCCGGCTTCCGCTATGGCGACTCGGCGCCGGTCGGCGTCATCGAGTTCGTCGACCGCGACGTCACCGCCAAGGGCAAGGACTCCGGCCCGACCGCCGACGGCGGCGAGGCCGAGGCGGCCTGACGCGGAATCCCCGTGCCGGCCGTCGCATCGCGACGCCGGCGCCTGCCAGATCGAGTAGCGAGAGCGCGCCCGGACCCTGTCCGCGGCGCGCTTTTTTGTTCGGCTCGCTGTTTCAACGGCCCCTCTGCCCTGGACGAACGTCGACAGGTCTCGAACAATCCGCCCGCCAATCGCACCAAGCGAAAGTCGCACAAAGCGGCAAATGGGAGGAAATGCATGTTCGAGCGGACCACCGGGCTGTTGCTGGCCGTGAGTCTCGCCGGGGCGGCCGGGACGGCCTTCGCCGAGACGCCGGTGGAGCGGGGCGCCTATCTGGTCGGCACGGTGATGACCTGCCACAACTGCCACACCCCGATCGGCCCGGCCGGGCCGGACATGAGCAAGGCGCTCACCGGCGGCACGGTGCTGTTCGACGAGCCGGCGTTTCGGGTGCGCGGCTCCAACCTGACGCCCGATCGCGAGCACGGGATCGGCGCCTGGAGCGACGCCGAGCTGAAGGCCGCGCTGCGTGAGGGCGTGCGCCCGAACGGCGTGCCGCTCGCGCCGATCATGCCGACCGGCTTCTACGGCGTGCTGACGCCGTCCGATACCGACGCCATCGTGGCCTATCTGCGCAGCCTGCCGCCGTCGCCGAACCGGGTCGAGGCGCCGGTCTACCGGGCCGCGGTGGAGCGCGAGGTGATGCCGGAGGCCGAGCGTCCCGCCGATCCGGCCCGTTTCGCCGACAAGGTCGAGCTCGGCCGCTATCTCGTCACCATCGCGCACTGCCTGGAGTGCCACACGCCGCGTGTCGACGGGCGGCTGAACTTCGCGGCGGCCGGGGCGGGTGGTCAGGAGTTCAGGGGGCCGTGGGGCGTTTCGGTCGCCCCCAACATCTCGTCGCATCCGCAGAAGGGGCTGGGTGGCTGGAGCGATGCCGAGATCCGGCGCGCCCTGACGGAGGGCCTTTCGCGCGACGGCCGCAAGCTGAAGCCGCCGATGGGCTACGGCTTCTACGCCAAGATGACACCGGCCGATGTCGACGCCGTGGTGGCCTATCTGCGGACGCTGCCGCCGCGGGAGTAGGCCGGAGGTGCCGCCGGGGTCGCCCGCCGCGAGCGGCCTCTGTCGGCTGGACGACGAGACGGCCGCCACCGGACCCGCCCGGCGGCGGCAACGCCCGCCTGCGGCCTTCAACTGATCGGCGCGAGGCTCTATGGTGCGCGGATTCTCGTCCAGGAGTGCCACCCCATGCCGTCTCTGCCGTCGCGGTTCGGACCTGCCGTCGTCACCGCCTTGACGATGCTCGCTGTCGCGGCGCCGCTCGTGCTCGCCCAGGACAGCCGGGCGCAGGAGGCCCGGGTGCCGAGCTCGACCGGCGAGATCCGGCTGTCCTATGCGCCGGTGGTCAAGCGCGTCGCCTCGTCGGTCGTCAACGTCTACGCGGCCCGCATCGTCGAGAACCGTCATCCGCTGATGGACGATCCGGTGTTCCGCCGCTTCTTCGGCGGCCGGCCGCAGGAGCAGGTGCAGCGCTCGCTCGGCTCGGGCGTGATCGTCGATCCGAGCGGCCTGATCATGACCAACAACCACGTCGTCGAGAACATGGATCAGGTGAAGGTCTCGCTCGCCGACAAGCGCGAGTTCGAGGCCGAGATCGTCCTCAAGGACGCCCGCTCCGATCTCGCCGTGCTGCGCCTCAAGGACGTCACCGAGAAGTTTCCGGCGATCGCCATCGGCGACTCCGACACGTTGCAGGTCGGCGACCTCGTGCTCGCCATCGGCAACCCATTCGGCGTCGGCCAGACGGTGACGCACGGCATCGTGTCGGCGGTGGCCCGCACCCAGATCGGCATCACCGATTATCAGTTCTTCATCCAGACCGACGCGGCCATCAATCCGGGCAACTCGGGCGGCGCGCTGGTCGACCTGTCGGGCCGGCTGGTCGGCATCAACACGGCGATCTTCTCGCGCTCGGGCGGCTCGCAGGGCATCGGCTTCGCCATCCCCGTCAACATGGTGCGGGTGGTCATCGCCTCGGCCCAGGGCGGATCGAACGTGGTGCGCCGGCCGTGGCTCGGCGCCAAGCTCCAGGCGGTGACGGCGGAGATCTCGGAGGCGTTCGGCCTCAAGCGCCCGGCCGGCGCGCTGGTCGGCACCGTCGCCAAGAAGAGCCCGGCCGAGCGGGCGGGCCTGCGCACCGGCGACCTGATCGTGGCGATCGACGGGGTCGAGGTCGACGATCCCAACGCCTTCGACTATCGCTTCGCCATGAAGGCGATGGGCGGCCAGGCGCAGATCGGCGTGCTGCGCAGCGGCCGCGAGATCCGTGTCGCCGTGCCGCTGGAGAGCGTGCCCGACGGGCCGCGCGACGAGCGCCTGATCCGCAGCCGCTCGCCGTTCGCGGGCGCCCGGGTCGCCAATCTGTCGCCGGCGCTGGCCGACGAGCTGCGCCTCGACGTCACCCTCCAGGGGGTCGCCATCATCGAGGTGCAGGACGGCTCCACGGCGCGTGGCCTCGGCTTCCGGAAAGGCGATCTGGTGCTCGCCGTGAACGGCGAGGCCATCGGGTCGAGCGGCGACCTCGAGCGCATCGCCGGCCAGCAGCAGCGGGTGTGGCGCATCACCATCCAGCGCGACGGGCAGCCGATCTCGGTGGTGTTCGGCGGCTGACCGCAGGCGCGCGGCCTCTGGCGCGCCGCCGGCCGAGGGTGTTTTCCATGGCTCCGCGTGCCAAGAGCTCCGGCACCAAGACGTCCGAAGACGGGCCGTCGCTGTTCGCGGCGGCCGGGCTGGAGCACGACGCGCCGAGACCGCTCGCCGACCGTCTGCGGCCGACCCGGCTCGACGAGGTCGTCGGTCAGGATCACCTGCTCGGGCCGGACGGCGCGCTGACCCGGATGATCGAGACGCGGTCGCTCGGCTCGCTGGTGTTCTGGGGGCCGCCCGGTACCGGCAAGACCACGGTGGCGCGGCTGCTGGCGCACGCCACCGATCTCGAATTCGTCCAGCTCTCGGCGGTGTTCTCGGGCGTCGCCGATCTCAAGAAGACGTTCGAGGCGGCACGCGCCCGCCGCGAGGCCGGGCAGGGGACCCTGCTGTTCGTCGACGAGGTGCATCGCTTCAACCGCACCCAGCAGGACTCCTTCCTGCCGGTGATGGAGGACGGCACCGTGGTGCTGGTCGGCGCCACCACCGAGAACCCGAGCTTCGAGCTGAACGCGGCCCTTCTCTCGCGCGCCCGCGTGCTGGTGTTCCGCTCGCTCGACGAGGCCGCGGTCGGCAAGCTCTTGGGGCGGGCCGAGGCGGCCGAGGGACGTCCGCTGCCGCTCGACCCGGAGGCCCGCGCGGCGCTCGTCCGCATGGCGGACGGCGACGGCCGCGCCGCCCTGACGCTCGCCGAGGAGGTGTGGCGGGCGGCGCGCGCGGGCGAGACCTTCGACCTCGCGACCCTCCAGGAGATCGTCCAGCGGCGCGCGCCAATCTACGACAAGAGCCAGGACGGCCACTACAATCTCATCTCGGCGCTGCACAAGGCGGTGCGCGGCTCCGATCCCGACGCGGCGCTCTACTGGTTCTGCCGGATGGTCGACGCCGGCGAGGACCCGCTGTTCCTGGCCCGCCGGATCGTCCGCATGGCGGTCGAGGATATCGGGCTCGCCGATCCGCAGGCGCTGGTGATCGCCAACGCCGCCAAGGACGCCTACGACTTCCTCGGCAGCCCCGAGGGGGAGCTGGCCATCGCCCAGGCGGTGATCTATGTGGCGACGGCGCCCAAGTCGAACGCCGCCTATCGGGCCTACGGGGCCGCGATGCGCACCGCCAAGCAGGCGGGCTCGCTGCTGCCCCCCAAGCACATCCTCAATGCGCCGACCCGTCTGATGAAGGAAGAAGGGTACGGCGCCGGCTACGAATACGATCACGACACGCCCGAGGCGTTCTCGGGCCAGGACTACTTCCCCGAGACGCTCGGGCGGCAGACCTTCTACGATCCGCCGGAGCGCGGTTTCGAGCGCGAGATCCGCAAGCGGCTGGACTATTGGGCGCGGCTGCGCAAGGAGCGGGGCGGCGGGTGAGCCCTTCACGAGACACCGGGATACGAGACACCGGGATGACCCGATCCCAGCGGAGCACGAGATGAAACGAGGCAGCGGCGGCCCCCGGCAGCCGGGTGGCGGACGGCGGATCGCCGGGCCGCGCGATCACGATCGTAGCGGCAGCGCCGGCACCGGACCGGGCCGCGGGCCGGCCGGCAAGCCGGGCCGGAAGCCCAAGGGGGCATTCGGGGCCAAGCGGCCGGGCGGCGGACCGGGGATCGGCGGCAAGCGCACCACCGAGCAGGGCTCGCGCGGGCCACGCTTCGACGATCGGCCGCGGACCGGGCGCAACAAGGACGAGCGGCGGCGTCCCGACCAGCGGTTCGTCAAGACCGGGCCACGCCGCGACGAGCGTGACGAGCGGGACGATTGGGCCGCGACGGAGCGCCCCGTGGCCGCCCGGTCGGTCGGGCCGCGGCGAGAGGGGCATGACGAGCGATCGCACGGGGACCGCGCCGGCGACGCGCGCGTCCGATCACCCCGCAGCCGGGGCGAGGCGTCGGGGGGGCGTCCTTCGGCCGCCCGCGCCGTGGCGGAGCCCGCCGCCGTGCCCGCGCCGCCGCCGACCGCGGTGCAGCCGACCGCGGTGCAGACCGTCACGGTGTCGCCCGACGAGGACGGCATGCGGGTCGACCGCTTCTTCGAGGCGCGCTTTCCGGGCCTGTCATTCAGTCACATCCAGCGCATCGTCCGCAAGGGCGAGGTGCGGGTGAACGGCAAGCGGGTCGACACCAAGGACCGGCTCGCGACCGGACAGGCGGTGCGCATCCCGCCGCTGCGGCTCGACGCGCCGCCGCCGCGCAGCGGCGCCGCCGCCGAGGCCGACGAGAAGACCCGCAAGCTCCTCGCCTCGATCACCCTGTTCGAGGACGCCGACGTGCTGGTGCTCAACAAGCCGATGGGTCTCGCGGTGCAGGGCGGCTCCGGCACCACGCGCCATGTCGACGGCATGCTGGAGGTTCTGCGCGACGCCAAGGGCCAGCGGCCCCGGCTGGTCCACCGGCTCGACAAGGACACGGCCGGCTGCCTGCTGATCGCCAAGACACGGTTCGCCGCCTCGACACTCGCCAAGAGCTTCCGGTCGCGGGAGGCGCGGAAGATCTACTGGGCGCTCGCCGCCGGGGTGCCGAAGCCGCGCCAGGGCCGCATCTCGACCTTCCTGGTCAAGGAGGAGCGGGAGGACGAGAGCATCATGCGGATCGCCCGCCACGGCGAAGAGGGTGCGACCCACGCCGTCACCTACTATGCCGTGGTCGAGACGGCGGCCCAGCAGCTCGCCTGGCTGTCGCTCAAGCCGGTCACCGGGCGCACCCATCAGCTCCGCGCCCACCTCGCCCATATCGGCCATCCGATCGTCGGCGATCCCAAGTACTTCTCCATTGAAAACTGGCAGTTGCCAGGCGGAATTCAGAACCGGCTTCACCTGATGGCGCGCCGCCTGGTGATCCCCCATCCGCGCGGCGGCGTCATCGACGTGACGGCGCCGCTGCCGCCCCACATGCTGCAATCGTGGAACCTGGTCGGCTTCGACGCCACCCGCTACGACCCGATCGAGGAGTCCCCCGACGAGGATTGATCGGCGATTACTCCGCCGAGGTGTGCGGACTCTTCCGAATCGCAATCGCCCGGATGCCCGACGCAGGCGGGCCTCCCGTAGTCTGCCGGTGCCGGTGCTTCGGGTCTGTCGGGACGTTGTGGGCGTCGCTCGCCGCCGGTCGTCGAGACCCTCGCCATTCGGGCGGACCGTGCCTCGCACGGGAGGACCGGCATGACAGACTTGCGCCACGACCAGACCCGTCGTCCCGAAATCCGGCGTTCCGAGATCCGGCGTCCCGCCGGGAGCGATCACGCGGTGGCGCGCGTGACGCTGTCCATCGGCGACTTCGCCTGTCCACCGAGACCCATGCGGACGGCGAGGACGGCCCGCCGCCCTGCCTGATGCCGGTGCGCAAGGAACGCTCGGCCGGAGCCCGCACAGCCGCTTCGCGGCGTCCGGAGTGACATCGAATGGACGCCAGCCGGTTCTCCTCCATGCGCCGCCGTCGCGACTCCGATCGTCCTCCGATCGCCCCCCATAGCCCATCCGGTGGATAACTCACCCGAACGGCCCAGGGGTAGGGGGCGGCATGGAACCAATCCGGCGCTGCGGCGTTGGCCTGCGATCGTATTACCGCTGCGCCGGTTACCCCCTGAAGGTTCCGCCATGGATGCCCTGACTCACGACGTCCGCGACGGCGCTGCATCCCAGTCCTCGGCCGCAGGCAAGCTCGACTCGTGGAAGGAGATGCTCGACGTCCTTCCGGTCGCCGCCTATCTGTGCGACGACGCCGGCGCGATCGTCCATTGCAACCGCCGCGCCGCCGAGATGTGGGGCCGCTCGCCGATCGTCGCCGACGATGCGCCCGGCAGCGTGCCGCTCCGCCCGGTCCGCGACAACGGGCGCCATCTCGGCCTCGTCGATACCCCGGTCGGCACCTTCATGCGCGTGGGCGAGCCGGTCCGCGACCGCGAGATCATCCTGGAGCGCTCGGATGGCGGCCGCGCCATCGTGCTGGCCAATGTCGAGCCGATCACCGATCCGGACGGGGCCGTGTTGGGCGCCGTCGGCTGCTTCCATGACATCACCGAGCGCAAGCGCGCCGACCACCGGCAACGCGCGCTTCTCGACGAGCTGAACCACCGGGTCCGGAACGCGCTGGCCACGGTCCAGTCCTTCGCCGACCACACCATCCGCAAGTGCGGCGCCTCCAAGGAGGCCCAGGACGATTTCGAGGGCCGCCTGGTGGCGCTCAGTCGAGCCCACGATCAGCTCACCCGCGGCTGCTGGGACCCGATCGACCTGAAAACCATCATCGAGAGTGCCGTCGCTCCCTCCACCGGCGCCTCTCCGGCCCGGCTGCATGTGGCGGGAGACTCCATCCGGCTCGGCGCCCAGGCGTCGCTGACGCTGTCGCTGGTGTTCCACGAGCTGGCCGCCAATGCGGCGAAGTTCGGCGCCTTGTCGTCGACGGACGGCCGGGTCGCGGTGACCTGGACGGTGCGCGAAGCCGACCGCGGTCCGGTCGTGCGCATCGCCTGGCAGGAAGAGGGCGGACCCGAGGTGGCGCCGCCGCGGCACCGGGGCTTCGGCACCCGGCTGGTGGAGCAGGGGCTGGCCCGCCAGCTCCGGGGGGCGGCCGCGCTTGACTACGATCCCGCCGGGTTGCGATGTACAATGGATATTCCATTGTCGTCGACGCCGGGATGAGCTTGGACCAGAGCGCGGACCCGTCTCTACCGAACTTCGACCGTCTGAGCGTCCTCATCGTCGAGGACGAGGCCATCATCTCGTTCCTGATCGAGGACATCCTGCGCGAGCTGGGCTGCGGCGTGGTGCGCAACGTGGCCGGCATCGCGGAGGCGCTCGCGGCGCTCGACGAGGCCCGCCCGGACGTCGCCGTTCTCGACGTCAATCTCGACGGGGTCGAGGTCTATCCGGTGGCCGAGCGGCTGCGCGATTGCGGCATTCCGTTCGTCTTCACCACCGGCTACGGCGCCGACGGCCTCGATCCCGGCTGGGCCCACATGCCGGTGGTGCAGAAGCCGTTCCGCTCCGACATGCTGGCCCGCGCCCTCGAAGCCGTCCTGGTCAAGCCCTGACGACGCCCAATTGGCGTGCCCCCATCGCCGTGCCCCCATCGCCGTGCCCCGTCGGCGTCCCGTCGCCGCGCCCCCGGCTGCCGCGCCCTTGCGCCTGCCGCCCGGCCGTGCCCCGCGGCGTCGCGGCGGTGGAGTTCCGCCGGGGGTCGTTTGTCGGTGCCGTCCGACGGGCTAAGATCGACTCGGATTTCGCTCCGGTCACCGGCCCTCGCGCACCGTTCGGCTCGCGGCCGGCTCGCCGGCCGGCCACCCGAACCTCTGGACCATGACGATGACCCCACTCCATGCGCTGCACGCCCAAGGACAGGCCGTGTGGCTGGACTTCCTCGCCCGCAGCTTCGTCGAGACCGGCGAGCTGCGCCGGCTGGTCGAGGCGGGGGTGCGCGGCGTCACCTCCAACCCGTCCATCTTCGAGAAGGCGATCGCCGGCTCGACCGAGTACGATGGCGCCATTCGGGCGGCCCTGGCCGACGGCGACCGCGGCGTCGGCGACCTCTACGAGCGCCTCGCCGTCGAAGACATCCAGCGCGCCGCCGACGTGCTGCGGCCGATCTACGACCAGACCGGCGGGGTGGACGGCTTCGTCAGCCTGGAGGTGTCGCCCTATCTGGCCATGGACACCGACGCGACGATCGCCGAGGCGCGCCGCCTGTGGGCCGCCGTCGATCGGCCGAACCTGATGGTCAAGGTCCCCGGCACCGCGGCGGGCGTGCCGGCAGTGCGCACGCTGATCGGTGATGGCATCAACGTCAATGTCACGCTCCTGTTCGCCCGCCCGGTCTACGAGGCGGTGGCGAACGCCTACATCGCCGGTCTCGAGGATTTCGGCGCCAAGGGCGGCGATGTCGCCCGGGTGGCGAGCGTGGCGAGCTTCTTCGTCAGCCGCATCGACACCGCGGCGGACGCGCTGCTCGACGCCCGCATCGCCGCCGCCAACGATCCCGACGAGAAGGCCCGCCTCGAAGGGCTGAAGGGCGAGATCGCCGTCGCCAACGCCAAGCTCGCCTATCGCAGCTACAAGGCGCTGATCGCCGGCGACCGCTGGCGGGTGCTGGCCGCCAAGGGGGCGCGGCCGCAGCGGCTGCTGTGGGCCTCGACCGGGACCAAGAACAAGGCCTACAGCGACGTCCTCTATGTCGACGAGCTGATCGGCCCCGACACCGTCAACACGGTGCCGCCGGCGACCCTCGACGCCTTCCTGGACCACGGCCGTCCGGCCGCCACCCTGGAGCGCGGCGTCGACGAGGCCGAGGCGGCGCTCGCGGCGCTCGACGCCGCCGGCATCTCGCTCGATGCGGTCACCGACCGGCTGGTGGAGGAGGGCGTCGCGCTGTTCGCCGACGCCTTCGACAAGCTGCTCGGCGCTGTGGCGCAGGCGCGCGCCGCGGTGCTGGGCGATCGTCTGAACCGGCAGGCCGTATCGGTGCCGCCGGCGCTCGCCGCCGCCGTCGCGGCGGAGGCCGACGCCTGGCGCAAGGCCGGCACCATCCGCCGGCTGTGGGCGAAGGATGCGTCCGTGTGGACCGGCACCGACGAGCACCGCTGGCTCGGCTGGCTCACCGGCACCGCCGAGGGCCAGGCGAAGCTCGCCGACTATCAGGCGTTCGCGGCCGACGTGAAGGCGGCCGGCTTCACCGACGTGCTGCTGCTCGGCATGGGTGGGTCGAGCCTCGGCCCCGAGGTGCTGGCCGAGACCTTCGGGCCGCAGCCCGGCTTCCCGCGGCTGCGCATCCTCGATTCGACCGACCCGGCGCAGGTGCGCGCCACCGAGGCGGCCGTCAAGCTCGCCTCGACGCTGGTCATCGTGGCCAGCAAGTCGGGCTCGACCACCGAGCCCAACGTCATGCTGGCCTACTTCCTCGACCGGCTCCGCAAGGTGGTGGGCGACGCGGCCGGCCGTCACGTCGTCGCCATCACGGACCCCGGCTCGTCGCTGGAGAAGGTGGCGCAGCGCGACGGCTTCCGGGCGATCTTCCATGGCGAGCCGACCATCGGGGGCCGCTACTCGGTGCTGTCGCCGTTCGGGCTGGTGCCGGCGGCGGCCGCCGGCATCGATGTGGCGCAGTTTCTCGCCTCGGCCGAGCTGATGGTCAACGCCTGCGGCCCCGATGTGCCGCCGGCCGCCAATCCGGGGGTGCAGCTCGGCCTGCTGCTCGGGGTCGCCGCCAAGGCCGGACGCGACAAGATGACCATGCTGGCGTCGCGCGGGCTCGCCGATTTCGGCGCCTGGGCCGAGCAGCTCGTCGCCGAGTCGACCGGCAAGAACGGCCAGGCGATCATCCCGGTCGACGGCGAGCCGCTGGGCTCGCCGGTGTGCTACGGCGACGACCGCCTGTTCGTCGATCTGCGGCTCGCCGGCGACGCACCGTCGCACCACGACGCCGAGATGGCCGCGCTGGAGAAGGCCGGTCATCCGGTGGTGCGCATCGTGTTGCGCGACCGCGCCGAGATCGCCCAGGAGTTCTTCCGCTTCGAGATCGCCACCGCGGTGGCGGGCGCCGTGATGGGTCTCAACCCGTTCGACCAGCCCGATGTCGAGGCGAGCAAGATCAAGACCCGCGAGCTGACCGCGGCGTTCGAAGCGACCGGCCGGCTGCCGGCCGAGACGCCGGTGGCGTCGAGCGACTCCTTCGACGTCTTCACCGATCCGGCGAACGCCGCCGCGTTGCGCGCCGCCGGCGCCGGCACCGATCTCGACGGCTGGCTGCGGGCGCATCTCGCCCGGGTGAAGCCCGGCGACTATGTGGCGCTGCTCGCCTATGTGGCGCGCAACCCCGCCCATGCCGGCATGTTGCAGAGCATGCGGCTCGCCGTGCGGGCCCGCCGCAAGGTGGCGACCTGCGTGGGCTTCGGGCCGCGCTTCCTGCACTCCACCGGGCAAGCCTACAAGGGCGGCCCCGACACCGGCGTGTTCCTCCAGATCACCGCCGACGATCATCCCGACCTGCCGGTGCCGGGCCAGGCGGCGAGCTTCGGGATCGTCAAGGCGGCGCAGGCGCGCGGCGACTTCGGCGTGCTGGCCGAGCGCGGCCGACGGGCCCTGCGGGTCCACATCAAGACCGACGTGGCGGCCGGGCTGGCGGCACTCGCCGCGGCCGTCGAGCACGCCCTGAGCTGAAGGAGATCCCCATGCAGATCGGCATGATCGGGCTTGGACGGATGGGCGGCAACATCGTGCGCCGCCTCATGCGCAACGGTCACACGGCGGCCGTCTACGACCGCGACGAGCGGGCGGTCTCCGCCCTGGTGACCGACGGTGCCGTCGGGGCCGCCGACATCGAGGATCTGCTCCGCAAGCTGACGCCGCCGCGCGTCGTCTGGGTGATGCTGCCGGCCGGCCCGATCACCGAGGGCACCATCGAGACCCTGTCGGGCCTGCTGTCGGCCGGCGACATCATCATCGACGGCGGCAACACCTTCTGGAAGGACGACATCCGCCGCGCCCGCTGGCTCAAGCAACGCGGCGTCCACTATGTCGACGTCGGCACCTCGGGCGGCGTGTGGGGGCTGGAGCGTGGCTACTGCATGATGATCGGCGGCGAGAAGGAGATCGTGAAGCGGCTCGATCCGATCTTCTCGGCGCTGGCGCCGGGCGAGGGCGACATCTCGCCGACGCCCGGCCGTGACGATCGCGACGGGCGCGACTCCCGCCCGACGCGCGGCTATCTGCATGCCGGGCCGAGCGGCGCCGGCCACTTCGTCAAGATGATCCACAACGGCATCGAGTACGGCCTGATGCAGGCGTATGCCGAGGGCTTCGACATCCTCAAGAACGCCAACAGCGAGGCGCTGCCCAAGGAGGAGCGCTATAATTTCGACCTCACCGATATCGCCGAGACGTGGCGCCGCGGCAGCGTGATCACGTCGTGGCTGCTCGATCTCACCACGGCGGCGCTGACGCGCGATCCGCAGCTCGGCGACTACACCGGCTATGTGGAGGACTCCGGCGAAGGGCGGTGGACCATCATGGCGGCGATCGACGAGGCGGTGCCGGCCGACGTGCTGTCGGCGGCCCTCTATGCGCGCTTCCGCTCGCGCCGCGACCACACCTTCGGTGAAAAGATCCTGTCGGCGATGCGGCAGGGCTTCGGCGGCCACGTCGAGCCGAAGGACCGCGCGTGACGGCCAAGACCGCCGCACGGGTCGTTCCCCCGGCCGATCCGTGCTGCTTCGTGGTGTTCGGCGCCTCCGGCGACCTGACCCACCGTCTGCTGGTGCCGGCGCTCTACAATCTCGCGGCGGCGGGCCATCTGCCCGACGCCTTCTCGATCGTCGGCGTCGCCCGCGCCGAGATGACCACGGCGGCCTTCTGCGAGGGCCTGCGCAAGGCGCTCGACCGCTTCGCCACCCGTCCGGTCGATCCCGCCGTGGTCGATCGTCTGCTGTCCTGCGTCAGCTACGTCTCGGGCGGGCCGGAGGAGCCGGGCTCCTTCGATCGCCTGCGTGACAGGCTCGAAGTCATCGAGGCGCAGCGCGGCACCCGCGGCAACCGGCTCTATTACCTCGCGACGCCGCCGACCGCCTTCGTGCCGATCGCCCGCGCGCTCGGTGCCGCCGGCATGGCGCGCGAGGAGAAGGGCGCTTGGCGGCGGCTGATCGTCGAGAAGCCGTTCGGCACCGATCTCGCCTCGGCGCAGGCGCTCAACCGGGCGCTGCTCGACATGTTCGAGGAGCATCAGATCTTCCGCATCGACCACTATCTCGGCAAAGAGACGGTGCAGAACATTCTGGTGTTGCGCTTCGCCAATGGCCTGTTCGAGCCGATCTGGAATCGCGACCATATCGACCATGTGCAGATCACCGTGGCGGAAACGCTGGCGGTGGGGCGGCGCGGAAAGTTCTACGACGCCACCGGCGCGCTGCGCGACATGGTGCCCAACCATCTGTTCCAGCTCCTGGCGCTGACCGCCATGGAGCCGCCGTCGCGCTTCGATGCCACCGCGGTGCGCCGCGCCAAGGCGGCGGTGCTCGACGAGATCCAAGTGGAGAGCACGACGGAGGCGCTGCGTCGCTCGGTGCGCGGCCAGTATGCGGCCGGCCGGGTCGGCGACACCGAGGTGCCGGCCTATCGGGCGACCGCCGACGTCGCCCCCGACAGCACCACCGAGACCTACGTGGCCCTCGGCCTGGAGATCGACAACTGGCGCTGGGCCGGGGTGCCGTTCTTCCTGCGCACCGGCAAGGCGCTCGGCCGGCGCGTCAGCGAGGTGGCGATCAAGTTCAAGCAGGCGCCGTTCGCGATGTTCCGCCACATGCCGATCGAGCATCTGGCCGAGAACTTCCTTACGGTGCGGATCGCGCCCGAAGAAGGCATCTCGCTCCAGTTCAACGCCAAGGTCCCGGGGCCGTCGATCGCCATCGACGGCGTCAACATGACGTTCCAGTACCGCGACTACTTCGACGCGGCGCCGAGCACCGGCTACGAGACGCTGATCTACGACTGCATGATCGGCGACGCCATCCTGTTCCAGCGTGCCGACGGGGTGGAGGCGGGGTGGCGCGCCGTGCAGCCGTTCCTCGATGCGTGGCGAGAGGTCGGCGCCGACGGGCTGTGCGTCTACGACGCCGGCAGCGAGGGGCCGCAGGAGGCCCACGATCTGGTCGGCAATCACGGCCGGCGCTGGCGGCCGATCCGATGAGGAAGGGCAGGATGGCTGGGCTTTGGTCATTCCGGGGCGCTGCGAAGCAGCGAACCCGGAATCCAGCAACCAGCACTGAGGTTCGGGCTGGATTCCGGGTCCGCGCGCCGAGGCGCGCATCCCGGAATGACGGACCGTGAGCGCGAGGATGGCCGACCGACGCTTCGTCGTGCTCGACGATGCCGCCGCGCTCGCCGCTGCAGCGGCGGAGCACATCGCCGGCATTCTGGAGCGCGTCGGCGGGCGCGGGGCCGTCTGCCTCACCGGCGGTGGCACGATCGGTCCCGTCTATCGCCGGCTGGCGCAGCCGGACCTCGCGGCGCGACTGCCGCTCGACCGTCTCGACTGGTTCTTCGGCGACGAGCGCATGGTGCCGGCCGATGATCCGCGCAGCAATGCCGGGCAGGCGCGGGCGACGCTGCTCGATCCGCTCGGCGTGCCGGCCGCGCGCATCCACGCGATTCCGACCGACGACGCCGATCCGCACACGTCATCGCGCCGCTACGCGGCCGAGCTCGCGGGGTTCTATGGAAGCGACCGGCTCGATCCGGCGCGGCCGCTGTTCGATCTGGTGCTGCTCGGCCTCGGCTCGGACGGCCATGTCGCCTCGCTGTTTCCCGGCAGGTCGGCGCTCGCCGAGCGCGACCGCTGGGCGGTCGGGGTCGACACCGCGGGGCTCGCCCCCTTCGTGCCGCGGGTGACGCTGACGCTGCCGGCGCTTGCCTCCAGCCGGGCGATGCTGTTCATCGTCGCCGGGGCCGAGAAGCGGCCGGTCATCGCGCAGCTCCTGGCCGGCGCCGACCTGCCGGCCGCGCGGGTGCGCTGCGCCGGGCCGGTCCTGTGGCTCGTCGACCGCGCCGCCGCGCCCGACACCCTGATCGAGGACCGTTCATGACCCGTGCCCGTGCCGCCATCGTCCCCGTCACGCCGTTTCAGCAGAACTGCACGCTCCTGTGGTGCGAGGCGAGCAAGCGCGGCGTGGTGATCGATCCGGGCGGCGATCTCGAGGCGGTCGCCGCGACCATCGACAAGGCGGGCGTGACGGTCGAGCAGATCTGGCTGACCCACGGCCACATCGACCACGCCGCCGGCGCCGCCGACCTGAAGGACCGGCTGGGCGTGCCGGTCACCGGCCCGCACCGCGCCGACGCCTTCCTGCTCGACAACCTGGTGGAGACCGGCGAGGTCTACGGCATCGAGGCCCGCAACATCGTCCCGGATCGCTGGCTGGAGGAGGGCGACACGGTCGCGGTCGGCGAACTGTCGCTCGACGTGCTGCACTGTCCCGGCCACTCGCCCGGCAGCGTCGTCTATGTGGATCGCAGCCAGGGCTTCGCGGTGGTCGGCGACGTGCTGTTCCGCGGCTCGATCGGCCGCACCGACCTGCCGGGCGGCGACCACGCGGCGCTGATCCGCTCCATCAAGGAGAAGCTGCTGCCGCTCGGCGACGATTTCGCCTTCGTGTGCGGCCATGGGCCGACGTCGACGATCGGCCACGAGCGCGCCACCAACCCGTTCCTGCGCTGAGGCGAATCCAGCCGAGCCGCGGCCCCGGACGGGACAGCGGGGCTGCCGGTGTCGGGCAGGGCGGGGGCGCGGAGAGGCGCCTTGCGTTTTCCCGGGCACTGCCCCACAACTCCCGCCGACCCGCGTCCGCCGGGACGCCAGCGGAGCCGAGCCCATGGATTTTGCCGCAGCACGCCGCAAGATGGTCGACAACCAGGTGCGACCGAACGACGTCACCGATCTGCGCCTGATCGCCGCCCTGAACGAGGTTCCGCGCGAGCACTACGTCCCGGCCGCCAAGGCGGCGCTCGCCTACATGGACGGCGACTTGCCGGTCGCCCCGGTGGCGCACGGCCGACCCGACCGCTGCCTGCTCAAGCCGATGGTCCAGGCCCGCATGATCCAGGCGCTCGATCTGGCGGAGACCGACCGGGTGCTCGATCTCGCCTGCGGCACCGGCTACTCGACCGCGATTCTCGCCCGCCTCGCCGCCACCGTGGTGGGGCTGGAGGAGACCCCGGCGCTCGCCGCCACGGCGGGCCGGCTGCTCGCCGAGGCCGGCGTCGCCAACGCCAAGGTCGTCGAGGGACCGTTGGAGGCCGGCTGGCCGGCCGGCGGACCCTACGATGCCATCCTGGTCAACGGTACCGTCGAGACGGTGCCGCCCGCCTTGCTGTCCCAGCTCGCCGAGGGCGGGCGGCTGATCGCCGTGCTGGGAACCAAGGCGCCGGGCGAGGTCGTCCTCTTCCGCTCCGTCAACGGCGTCGCGAGCGGGGTTCCGGTGTTCGATGCGGCAGCCCCCGTACTGCCTGCCTTTTCGACGCCGCCGACCTTTGTTTTCTAAGGGACAATTAGGCTTTCCCCAGCTGTGGCTCGAATGCGCCACCTCGCATCTTTTTCGGCCGCGGGGTTTCCAGGGCCCTGACCGATTTCTATTGTGAGCCCACGGTGGCGCCGCCTCGGCGGCGTCACATCTTGCAATGCTCACGAGGTCGAGGTTGACAATGACAGGGGAGATGACGCGCCGGCGACATACCGTAGCCGCAGCGGTTCTCGCCGCGACACTGGGCACGGTCGGCGCGGCATCGGCCGATACCCTGCCGGGTGCGCTCGCTCAGGCGTATCAGAACAATCCGCAGCTCAACTCGCAGCGCGCCATCGTGCGCGCCACCGACGAGAACGTGCCGACGGCGCTGTCCGGCTATCGCCCGAGTATTTCGGCGACCGCCTCCATCGGCCAGCAGTATGAGCGCCAGGTGTCGGGGGGCGGTCGCGGCGGCGAGGTGGTGGAGGGCTGGACGACGCCGCGCGGCGTCGGCCTCACCGGCACCCAGACGCTGTTCAACGGCTTCCAGACCGGCAATCGCGTGCGCCAGGCCGAGGGCCAGGTCTCGGCGGCGCGCGAGACGCTGCGGCTGATCGAGCAGAACGTGCTGCTCAACGCCGCCACCGCCTACATGAACCTGCTGCGCGACACCGCGATTCTCGATCTCCAGCGGCGCAACGTCGAGGTGCTCCAGGAGCAGCTCCGCCAAACCCGCGACCGCTTTGCGGTGGGCGAGGTGACCCGCACCGACGTGGCGCAGTCCGAATCCCGTCTCGCGGCGGGCCGCTCCCAGGTGTCGGCGGCCGAATCCAACTACACCGCCTCGCGCGCCACCTATCGCCAGGTCATCGGCGTCGAGCCGGGTCGGCTGTCGGCGGCCACTCCGGTCGACCGGCTGTCGCCGGCGAACCTCCAGGCCGCGATCGGCTCCGGCCGCGCCCAGAACCCCAATGTCACGGCCGCGATGTTCGGCATCGACGTCCAGGCCTTGCAGGTGAAGATCAACGAGGGCGCCCTCTATCCGACCGTCATGGCGAACGCCAACGTTCAGCAGAACTGGGACCCGAGCCCGATGGTGTCGAGCCAGTTCAGCGCCTCCTTCATGGGGCAGCTCGCGGTGCCGATCTATCAGGGCGGCGCCAACTATGCGGCCATCCGCGCCTCCAAGGAGACGCTCGGCCAGAAGCGGCTCGACCTGGAGACGGCCCGCGACCAGGCGCAGGCCAACGTGGCGCAGGCGTGGGGCCAGCTCCAGGCCGCCAAGGCCCAGATCGAGGCGACGCAGGCGCAGGTCTCGGCCGCGGAGATCGCCCTCAACGGCGTTCGCGAGGAGGCCCGGGTCGGCCAGCGCACCACCCTCGACGTCCTCAATGCCCAGCAGGAGCTGGTCAACGCCCGGGTGGCACTGGTGACGGCGCAGCGCGATCGCGTGGTGGCGTCCTACAACCTCCTGGCGGCCGTCGGACGGCTGTCGCCGGTGGTGCTCGGCCTGCCCACCGCGATCTACGATCCGGTCACGCATTATCACCAGGTTCGCGACACCTGGGGCGGCGTGCGCACGCCGGACGGTCGCTAGAGCATTTTCCGGCGAAGTGGGACTCGGTTCGCCGTCGAAAATGCGATCCATAAGCACGTCTAGGGCGGCATTCGATCCAGCTGGATCGGATGCCGCCCTAGCCGGACGGCGGCCGGGTCGGTCGCCGCCGGCCGCCCTCGTCGGAATCGAGAATCGGGTTTAAGGTCATTGGATTGATTGCGCATGATCGCCCCGTCTCCATACTGCCGGACAGGCACGGGGCGATGATTCGCACCACCTCGAGCACTTTCCGGCGAAGTGGGACCCGGTTCGCCGTCGAAAGTGCGGCCATGTAAGGACTTCGAGGGCGGCGGCCGATCCCGTGGGATCGACACTCGCCCGAGGCGTCGGCTCGACCGGAGCGACCGGCAGCGGGAACGGATCGCATGAACCAACCGGCAAAGGCGCAAGAGCCGTCGATGGAGGAGATCCTGGCGTCGATCCGCAGGATCATCGCCGACGACGACTCGACCAAGGCGGCGCCGGCCAAGCCGGCGGCGCCCCCTCCGCCGCCGCCGAAGCCCGTCGCGGTCGCGCCGCCGCCGCCGCCGCCTCCGAAGGCGTCCGATCCGTCCGCCACCAACAGCCAGGACGACATCGACGCGCTGTTCGCGAGCTTCGACGCGGCCCCCGCGCCCGAGCCCGAGCCGGAACCTCCGCCGCCGCCGCCCCCCGTCGCGAAGGCGCCTGCGCCGCCACCACCCGCCGCCGCCAAGGCGCCGCCACCCCCGCCGCCGGCCCCCCGGGCCGACGACATCCTCGATCTCACCGAGGACATGCGGACCCCGGCGCCGCCGTTCCGCAAGATCGACGGGCGGCCGTCCGACGTGGTGTTCAGCGAGTCGGACGGCTGGGACGAGGCGATGCCCTCGCATGCCGCACCGCGTCCACCGTCCGCTGGACCGTCGTTCAGCCCGTCGTCGGCCGCGCCGCAGCCGGAGCTGCCGCCCGAGCGGCCGCTGATGTCGGCGGCGACGTCCGCGGCGGTCGATTCGGCCTTCAACGCACTCGCCCAGACGGTGCTGGTGCAGAACGCCCGCACCCTCGAGGATCTGGTCCGCGAGATGCTGCGGCCGATGCTCAAGTCGTGGCTCGACGACAACCTGCCCCAGATGGTCGAGCGCCTGGTGCGGGCCGAGATCGAGCGGGTGTCGCGCGGCCGGAGCTGATCCGGTGCCGGGCCGGCTCGGGCCGAAGATCGATCTCGGGCTGCGGTGATCCGGTCAACGGCCGCCGCGGGCGCGCAGGCGGGCCGCGAACCACAGGCCGAGCAGCGGCAGCACCACGGCGGCGGCCAGGAACACCGGCGGCGCTCCGTGCCGGTCGATGACCGCGGCGAACAGCGTCACCCCGATCGGCTGTCCCATGTAGAGCGAGGCCGAGAACGCCGCCACGGCGGTGCCGCGCGCCGCCGGCGTCAGGTGCGTCGCCTGGGTTTGCAGCGTGTTGTGCAGCATGTAGAAGCCGAGCCCGATGAGGGCGACGGCGGCCGGCGTGATCCACCAGACCGGGGCGATCGCCAGGATGGCGTAGCCGAGACCGAGGATGACGCCGCCCGCCGTGGCGAGACCGCGCTGGCCGAGGCGGAGGACCAGCACCCGAACCGTGGCCGCATAGGCGAGGCCGCCGGCCCCGAACGCCGCGATCACCACCCCGACCAGGGTGAAGCCGAGCCCGAAGCGCAGATGCAGGTCCGCCCCGATGAAGGCGAGCGACCCGTACATCATCATGCCCTCGACGAAGACGATGCCGAGCAGCGTGCGGGCCCAGCGATCGCCGAGGACCATGCGGTAGCCGCCGACGAAGCCGGGGCTGCGGCTGCCGTCGCTCGTCCCGGCGCTGTGGGTCGCGGGATTGCGGCGCATCTCCAGCGCCAGCGCCGCTGCGGCGAGCATGAAGATCAGCCCGAGCACCACGAACACGGCGCGCCAGCCGAGCGCATCGCCGACGATGCCGCCCGCCGCCTGGCCGAACAGCTGCCCGCTGATCTGGCCGGTGAGATAGCGGCCGAGCACCGGCTGGCGCTGGGCCGACGGGACGGTGTCGCCGATATAGGCCATGCCGAGCGGAATGATGCCGGCCGCCGTCACCCCGCAGGCGAGGCGGATCAGCGTCAGCCCGGTGAGCGAGGAGGCCGCCGCGCAGGCCAGCACCAGCCCGGCGCCGAGCGCCGCGGCGACCGTCACGGTGCGAAACTTGCCGAAGCGGTCACCGGCCGGCCCGGCGAAGAGCTGCATGGTGCCGTGGGCGACCAGATAGGACGACACCATCACCGAGGCGGCGCCGACCGAGACGCCGAAGTCGGCGGCGATCTGCGGCAGCGCCGAGTCGGCGGCCCGCACCTGGGCCTGGCTGGCGAAGGCGGCGAGCGCCAGCACGACGATCGGGCGCGTGGTCGAGGGCGGCGCCACCGGGGGTGCGGGAGGCGAGGGTGCGGGCAAGGGATGGGTCCGGTGGCTCGGGCTGGCAGCTTACACCGGCGTGAGCCGTGCGCCATGTCGGTGCGGGTCCACGGCGGCGTGTGTGGCCGGCCGACGGCGTCGCGCCGGCGGAGGCGCGACCGCAAACTCAGGCGTCACCTGCGGTTCCCGCCGTTGACAGGGGGCATGGGCACGGGTTTGGTGACCCCCAAACGCGCGTCGAGAGTCCCAAATGATCGAGAAGACCTATCAGCCCGCCGCCATCGAGGACCGCATCTCCGCCGCCTGGGAGGCGGCCGAGGCGTTTCGCGCCGGTCGTCCCGAGCGCCGCGCCGCGGCGCCCTATTGCCTGGTGATCCCACCCCCCAACGTCACCGGCTCGCTCCACATGGGCCACGCGCTCAACAACACGTTGCAGGACGTGCTGGTGCGCTTCGAGCGGATGCGCGGCAAGGACGTGCTGTGGCAGCCCGGGACCGACCATGCCGGCATCGCCACCCAGATGGTGGTCGAGCGCCAGCTCATGGAGCGCAAGGAGCCGTCGCGCCGCGAGATGGGCCGCGAGGCGTTCCTGGAGCGAGTGTGGGCCTGGAAGGCGGAATCGGGCGGCACCATCGTCAACCAGCTCCGGCGGCTCGGCGCCTCCTGCGACTGGTCGCGCGAGCGCTTCACCATGGACGAGGGGCTGTCGCGCGCGGTGCTGAAGGTCTTCGTCCGCCTCTACGAAGAGGGGCTGATCTACAAGGACAAGCGGCTGGTCAACTGGGACCCCAAGCTGCTCACCGCGATCTCCGACCTCGAGGTGCAGCAGGTCGAGGTCAAGGGCAGCCTGTGGCACATTCAGTATCCGGTCGAAGGGATGGCGGATACCTTCATCACGGTCGCCACCACCCGGCCCGAGACCATGCTGGGCGACGCCGCGGTGGCGGTGCATCCGGACGACGAGCGCTACACGCATCTGGTCGGCAGGCATGTCATCCTGCCGCTGGTCGGCCGCCGCATCCCGATCGTCGCCGACACCTATTCGGACCCGGAGAAGGGCACCGGCGCCGTCAAGATTACCCCGGCGCACGACTTCAACGACTTCGAGGTGGGGCGCCGGCACCACCTGGCGCTGATCAACGTGCTCGACACCGAAGGCCGCCTCGACCTGGCCGAGAACGCCGAGTTCCTCAAGGGCGTGCCGATGTCGCCGGCGCTGACCGAGACGATCGCGCTGCACGGGCTCGACCGCTTCGAGGCGCGCCGCAAGATCGTCGAGCGGCTGGAGGCCGAGGGCTTCCTGGAGAAGATCGAGCCGCACACCCACATGGTGCCGCACGGCGACCGGTCGAACGCGGTGATCGAGCCGTTCCTGACCGACCAGTGGTACGTCAACGCCAAGGCGTTGGCGGTGCGGGCCATCGAGGCCGTCCGCGACGGCTCCACCGTGTTCGTGCCGAAGACCTGGGAGAAGACCTACTTCGAGTGGATGGAGAACATCCAGCCGTGGTGCATCTCGCGCCAGCTCTGGTGGGGGCACCAGATCCCGGCCTGGTACGGGCCGGACGGCAAGGTCTTCGTCGCCGAGACCGAGGAGGAGGCGGTCGCCCGCGCGCTCGCCTACTACGCCGAGACCGAGGCCATCACGCCCATGGAAGGGCACGACATGGCGCTCGATCCGGACAGCCGCGCGCCCTTCCTGATCCGCGACGAGGACGTGCTCGACACCTGGTTCTCCTCGGCCCTGTGGCCGTTCTCGACGCTCGGCTGGCCGGACGAGACCAAGGAGCTCGGACGGTTCTATCCGACGAGCGTGCTGGTGACGGGCTTCGACATCATTTTCTTCTGGGTTGCCAGAATGATGATGATGGGACTTCACTTCATGGATGAAGTCCCGTTCGGCACCGTCTACATCCACGCCCTGGTCCGCGACGAGCGCGGCCAGAAGATGTCGAAGTCCAAGGGCA
Organism: Rhodoplanes sp. P11; assembly: GCF_964266735.1. NCBI lineage: Bacteria > Pseudomonadati > Pseudomonadota > Alphaproteobacteria > Hyphomicrobiales > Nitrobacteraceae > Rhodoplanes > Rhodoplanes sp. P11. Next base: position 1,371 of record NZ_CAXWGY010000021.1, on the reverse strand, counting down.
ACGTCATCGACCCCTTGGAGCTGATCGACCAGTACGGCGCCGACGCGCTGCGCTTCACGCTCGCCGCCATGGCGGCGCAGGGGCGCGACATCAAGCTCGCCAAGTCGCGGGTCGAGGGTTACCGGAACTTCGCCACCAAGCTGTGGAACGCCTGCCGGTTCGCCGAGATGAACGGCTGCGTGACCGTGCCGGGCTTCGATCCGCGCGGCTGCGACGAGACCCTCAACCGCTGGATCGGCCACGAGCTGGCCCGGGCGGTCGCCGAGACCACCGCGGCGCTGGAAGCCTACAAGTTCAACGAGGCGGCCGGGGCGGTCTACCGCTTCGTCTGGAACGTCTACTGCGACTGGTACCTCGAACTGTCGAAGCCGGTGCTGCTCGGCGCCGACGGCCCGGCCAAGACCGAGACCCGCGCTATGGTGGCCCATGTGCGCGACGAGATCCTGAAGCTCCTGCATCCGTTCATGCCGTTCGTCACCGAGGAGCTGTGGGCCGTCACCGCCGAGGGGGAGGCGGCCGGCGCCGGCGGGCCGGCGCGCGAGAGCCTGCTGGCGCTCGCCCCGTGGCCGACCGCCGAGGAGCTGGCCGATCCCGACGCCGAGGCCGAGATCGGCTGGGTGATCGACCTCGTCACCGCGATCCGCTCGGTGCGGGCCGAGATGAACGTGCCGCCCGCCACCCTGCTGCCGCTGGTGCTCACCGGCTCGGCCGCCACCTACGAGCGGGCGACCCGCTGGGCCGAGGTCATCGGCCGGCTCGCCCGGCTGAAGGACATCGGCCGCGCCGACGCGGTGCCGAAGGGCTCGGTGCAGCTCGTGGTGCGCGGCGAGGTGGCGGCGATCCCGCTCGCCGGGGTCATCGACATCGCGGCCGAGCGGGCCCGCCTCGGCAAGGAGCAGGCCAAGGCCGAGGCCGACATCCGCCGCGTCGACGGCAAGCTCGGCAATGCCGACTTCCTGGCCCGCGCCCCCGAGGAGGTGGTCGAGGGCGAGCGCGAGAAGCGCGAGGAGGCGATGGCGCGCCGCGCCAAGATCCTCGAAGCCCTGGAGCGGCTGAAGGCGGCCGACTGACCGCGCCCGGGCTGCGCCGGCGGTGCGCCGCCGGGGCCCTCGGCAGGATCGCTGGAGACGCGGCGATCCATCTCCCGTGCGAGACGAGATCCGGCGGATCCAGCCGATGGTCTTTCCGGGGCGGCGTGCAGCGCCGAACCCGGAATCCAGCCGCGAGCTCTGATACCCACGGCATCAGAGATTGACCGCTGCCCAAGCTCTGGTTGCGATCGAGCGGATGCGGCCCGGCTCGGCGGCGAGGGCGTTCCAGGCGTCACAGCAGGCGTCGACGATGTCGTCGTAGGTGTCGAAGACACGGTTG
>NZ_CAXWGY010000020.1:0-243561 GCF_964266735.1 Rhodoplanes sp. P11 | reverse complement strand
CCCTCATCGCCGTCGCCAGGAAGATCCTCGTCGTCGCCAACGGCCTCGTCAAAGCCGACGTCGTATACGCACCCGCTTGACATCCAAGACAGTCGCCGGACAGCCGCTTCGCGGCTTCCGGAATGACCGCCGAATTGATCGGCCGGATCGCGTCCGGCACGAGGTCGGCCGGCGGCCGGGCGCTACATTTCCTCGTCGCGGCGGCCGCGGCGGGCCTCGTCGAGCCGCACCAGATTCGAAGCGTCGCCGCGCGCCCGCCGGACTGTCGTCGCCACCGCGCGGTTCAGCTCGGCGAGATCGAACGGCTTGCGCAGCAGCGTGAACTCGGCATCGGCGCGAGCCGCCGCTTCGCTGTAGCCGGTGACCAGCAGGAGCGGCAGCCCGGGGCGCCGGTCGCGTAGCGCGCGGGCGAGCGCGAAGCCGTCCATGTCGCCCGCCATCACCACGTCGCTGACCACGAGCGCGAACTCCCGGCGCGCCGTCGCGTCCAGCGCGCCGGCGGCGTTGCTCGCCGTCTCGACCAGGTAGCCGAGCTCGGCCAGCATGGCGGCGCTGATCTCGGCGACCTCCGGATTGTCCTCGACCAGAAGCACGGTGCCCTGAACATGATGCGCGGCGCGCGCCGGCTCACGGGCTTCCGGCGCGTCGTGGGAGCGCGGCAGATAGATGGTCACCGTGGTGCCGGCGCCGAGCCGGCTGTCCACCGTGACGGTGCCGCCCGACTGGTGGGCGAAGCCGTGCACCTGAGACAGGCCGAGCCCGGTGCCCTGCTGGGCCTGCTTGGTGGTGAAGAAGGGATCGAACACCTTAGGCAGGATGTCGGGCGCGATCCCGGTGCCGGTGTCGGCGACCGACAGCGCCACGAAGGCCCCGGCGAGCGGCGGGCCGTCGCCCGGCGCCGTCTGCACGTTCTCGCAGACGATCGTGATCATGCCGCCGTCCGGCATGGCGTCGCGGGCGTTGACCGCGAGGTTCACCAGCGCCAGCTCCAGCTCGCTGACATCGACCCGGACCGGCCACACCTCGCGCCCGACGTCGATGGCGAGCATCGCGGCGCCGCCGACCGAGCTTTCCAGCATGGTGCGGAAGCCGTCGAGATGATCGTCCAGCCGGATGGTCACCGGATTGAGCGTCTGACGGCGCGAGAAGGTGAGGAGCTGGCGGGTGAGCGCCTCGCCGCGCCGGGTCGCCAGGGTGATCGCCTCGACGGCCCGCATGGCCTTGGGGTCGCCCTCGGCGGTCCGGTGCAGGGTCTTCAGATGGCCGCCGACGATCATCAGCAGATTGTTGAAGTCGTGGGCGACGCCGCCGGTGAGCTGACCGAGCGCCTCCATCTTGTGGGCGCGGGCGCGCTTCGCCTCGGCCTGCTGCAACGCCTTCTGGGCCTCGCGCCGCTCGGTGATGTCGCGGGTGATCTTGGCGAAGCCGATCAGCGTGCCGCTCTCGTCGTGGATCGGATCGATCACCACATGGGCCCAGAACAGCCGGCCGTCGCGGCGCACCCGCCAGCCCTCCGCCTCGTACCGGCCCTCGGCCGCGGCGGTCTGGAGGGCGCGGGCCGGCAGGCCGGCGGCGCGCTCCGGATCGGTGTAGAAGCGCGAGAAGTGCTGGCCGACGATCTCGTCGGAGCGATAGCCTTTGATCGCCTCCGCCCCGGTGTTCCAGTTGGTGACGATGCCGTTGGGATCGAGCATGAACAGGGCGTAGTCGGAGACGCCCTTGACCAGCAGACGGAACTGCCGCTCGCTCTCGCGCAGCGCCTCCTGGGCGGCGCGCCGCTCGGTGATGTCGCGGGTGATCTTGGCGAAGCCGACCAGCGTGCCGTCGGTGTCGCGCACCGGCTGCACCACCACCAAGGCCCAGAACCGGCTGCCGTCCTTGCGGACACGCCAACCTTCGGCCTCGTAGCGGCCCTCGCGCGTCGCCGTATCGAGGACCCGCACCGGCAGGCCGGCGAGGCGGTCCTCGCGGGTGTAGAAGCGGGAGAAGTGGTGGCCCAGAATCTCCGCCTCGGTCCAGCCCTTCAGCCGCTCGGCGCCGGCATTCCAGTGCGTGACGCTGCCGCTCGGATCGAGCATGTAGATGGCGTGGTCCGAGATGCTGTCGAGCAGCAGCCGATAGCTGCGCTCGCTGGTGTCCGTCGTCGTCTCGGTTCCGTCGAGTTCGGCGCGCTCGTGTCCCGTGTGGTCGCGTCCGGCGTGATCGAGGGTGACGACCGCGAAGCCGATCGGCCGGCCGGCGTCGTCCGCCAGCGCGCGCACCCGGGTGGTCGCACGAAAGCGGCGGCCATGAGGGTGGAGACGCCAGCTCTCGGCGGCCGCCTGGCCGGTGCGCCGCGCCTCCTCCAGCAGCCGCTCGGGCAGGCCCTCCTGGCGTTCCTCGGGGGGGAACAGTCGAGCGAAAAGAAGGCCCTGCGCGGTGTCGGATGGGAGGCCCGACTGGCGGGCGGCGCCCGCGTTCCACCCGGTCACCACGCCGCCGACATCCAGGATGGCGATCGCCTGCTCGGGAAGGGCATCGATGAGCTGGCGCAAGCGGTCGTCCTGCCGGCGAGGGCGCGCGGAATCTGGGCTCGATGTCATCATCCGGACGGCGTTCGACTGCGGGACCTGTGGCGGGACGGAGTGGCATGACGGACAGCGCGTCGGCATGCGGAGCGAGTGTGGCCAGGACCCCAACGCATCGCCCGGGTCCCGGTTCCGTCGGCGCAACGGGATTGCGTCGCACGAACCACCACGGCGGCACTCCGATGCCGCTGGAGCGGAATCCGATCCAACTGGATCGTTAAGGCGACAGCGCGACGCCGAGGCGTTGCGCCGAATCCACGATCCAGGCGCGGTAGCGGACGAGAGGCGTCACGCCGGTGAGCCCGCCGCAGCCCGCTGCGAGCTTCGGCCCGGTCGACCAGCTCACGACTCCCGCGACGACGGCGCGGCCGTTCTCGTCCCGGAACGCCGGTGCGCCCGAATCCCCCGTACAGGCGCCGCGGCCCGGCCGCTCGCCCCCGGCGGCCGGATCGACGAGCCGTAGCTGGAGCGAGCCGGGCCGGCCGGTGGCGGCGAGCGTCGCCATGCGGGCGGTGCCGCCGCTGCGGCCGTCGCCGCGCACGGCGACGCCGAGCCCGACGACGGTGACCGGATCGCCCACCGCGATCGCATCGGTGCGGCCGAGAGGCGCGGCCACGAAGGGCGTCGGCAGCGGCGCCGTCGCGTGCAGCAGCGCCACGTCGGCGGTGGCGCGATGGCCGAGCAGGGCCGCCATGTCGAAGCCGGGATGGCGCAGCACCGCGGCGACGTCGAGCAGCGTCGGCCGCCGCGCCGCATCGAAGCTGACCAGCTTGTAGTCGGCACCGGGCTGCACGCAGTGCGCCGCGGTGAGCACCAGCGTCGGCGCCAGCACGGTGCCGGTGCAGGAGCTGCCGCGCGAGCCGACGATCAGCACGACGTGGCGCGCGAGCACCGGCGCGGCCGCCGGGCTGTCGCCCACCAGGGCGGCGGCCGGCCCCGCCCACGGGGCGAGGGCGGCCGCAACGGTCGCAAGACCGGCCGGCACGATTTGGACGGCCGAGAGGGCGGCGGCGAGGAGACGGCGCATCCGCGCGACAAGCCGCAGCGCCACGGGATTGTCAACCGAGCGGAGATCACGATGTCCTCCATGCTTCTCGTCGCGCCGGCGACCGAGCCGCTGTCGCTCGTCGAGGCGAAGCGGTTCCTGCGCGTCGATCACGACGACGACGACGCGCTGATCGCCGCGCTGATCGCGGCGGCGCGCCGGCTGGTCGAGACCGCGACCCGCCGCGCCTTGATCACCCAGACCTGGCGGATCGTCCGCGACGCCTGGCCAGCCGGTGGCCGCATCCGGGTGCTGCCGGCGCCGTTGCGCACGCTGGTGGCGGCGCGCATCCACGATGCCGACGGGATGCCGCGTCCGGTCCCGGTCGGCGCCTTCGCGCTCGACACCGCCGCCGCCCCGGGCGTCATCGCGGCCGCCCCGGGCACGCTGCCGGCCCCGGGCCTGCGCGTCGCCGGCATCGCGCTCGATGTCACGGTCGGCTACGGCGACGTCGCCGCTGACGTGCCGGCCCCGCTCGTCCAGGCGGTGCGGCTGTGGCTCGCGCATTTCTACGAAGCGCGCGGCGTCGATGCGGCGGCCGGCCCGCCGCCGGCAGTCGCCGCTCTGATCGCGCCCTATCGGGTGCTGGCGCCATGACGCCCGATCCCGGACGCCTGCGCCGCCGCCTGGTGATCGAGGCCCCGACGGAGCTCGCGGACGGCGCCGGCGGCGTCGTCCGCAGCCACGTCGCGGTCGCCACCGTGTGGGCCGCCATCGAGCCCCGCGCCGGGCGCGACGACGTCGCCGCCGATACGGCGGGCGCCGTCCTCACCCACCGGATCGTGCTGCGGGCCGGGCCGGCGATCACGCCGCGGCACCGGCTGCGCCTCGGTGATCGCCTGTTCCGCATCGTCGCGCTGCGCGACCTCGATCCGGCCGGCCGCTTCGTCGTGGTCGACGCCGAGGAGCGCATCGTCTGACTGCCTCACCGGAGACGCCGACATGACCACCGCCGCCGCGGCGCTGCGCAGCGCCGTCCGCTCCGCTCTCGTGGCCGACGGCGCCCTCGTGGCGCTGCTCGGCGGCGCCCGCGTCTACGACGAGCCGCCGCGCCACGTCGCCCATCCGTATGTGACGCTCGGCGAGGCGCGCACCACCGCCCATGCGCCGGGCGACGACGGCGGCGAGGAGCATCAGCTCACCCTGCACGCCTGGTCGAACCAGGGTGGCCACCGCGAGGCGCATCTGATCGCCGGCGCACTGCTCCAGGCGCTCGACGACGCGCCGCTGACGCTCGCCGGCCATCGCCTCGTCAACCTGCGCTTCGCGCTCGCCGACGTGCGGCGCGAGAGCGACGGCCGCACCTATCACGCCCTGGTGCGCTTCCGCGCCGTCACCGAGCCGGCGTGAGCCCACCCGCTGCCCGCATGATCGGAGGACGACGAGATGGCCGCCCAGAAAGGCAAGGACCTGCTGCTCAAGGTGCACGACGGCACCGGCTTCGTCACGGTGGCGGGGATGCGCTCGCGCCGGCTCGCCTTCAATGCCGAGACGGTCGACATCACGCATGCCGAGTCGGCCGATCGCTGGCGCGAGCTCCTCGACGGCGCCGGCGTCAAGCGCGCCGCGGTGGCGGGGCGCGGGCTGTTCAAGGACGCGGCGTCCGACGCGCTGCTGCGTCAGATGTTCTTCGACGGCGCGGTGCGGAGCTGTCAGCTCGTGATTCCGGACTTCGGCACCGTGACCGGACCGTTCCAGATCACCAGCCTCGAATTCGCCGGCGAGCACGACGGTGAGGTCACCTGGGAGCTGGCGCTCGAGTCGGCCGGCGCGCTCGTCTTCGCGGCGGTGTGACGAGAGCCGCGGCGCGGGCGCCGCGGCGATCGGGTCGGGGCCGCAGCCTCACCGCAGCGTCAGGCCGGACACACCGAGCGCGACGTTGACGCCGACATAGTTTTGCAGCATCGCGGGCTGCAAGGTGATCGACCGATAGGGGCCGCCGACCAGGACGTTGCTGCCCAGCCCGATGCCGACGGCGAGCGAGCTGCTGGCGCCGGTGTAGCTGCCGGCGAGGGCACGGCGCGGCAGGCGCGGCGTCGGTGCCCACACCGACCACACGATCGGGCCGCCCTGGCTGACGCCGACATCGAGGCCGACGCGCGAGACGGCGCCCACATAGGCGGTCTGCTTGCGGCCGCGATTCGGCTTGAACACGCAATGCGCCTGCTGGGTCGAGCCGACCACCATGCCGATGGTCGGGGAGACCTGGCAGGCGAGCGTGCCGACATTGACGAGCGGCTGGGCCGCGGCGGGAACGGACGCAAACACGGCGCTGCCCGCGAGCAGGAGCGCCACCTTCAGTCGAGACATCGAGTCCTCCAGTAGTCCAGGCGGCCGCGGTGTGGGAGGCGCGACGCAGCGATTCCCGACATCGCGACTCGCGAGATCGCGAGTCGCGGGGCCGCAGCCGGCCGCCGACCATAGAGAAGCCTCGTGTCGGCGAGTCAACCGCACGGCGTGGTTGCGGCACCCGCGCTTACCGCGCGGGTCCGGTGGTGGGCGGCGCCGACGCGACGTCGCGTCAGCTCGCCCGCACAGTGGCGACGAAGCGGGAGGCCGCGGCTCTGAGGCGCTCGCTCTCGCCGGCGAGCGACTGCGAGGCGTCGCTGACGGCCGCGGAAGCATTGCCGGTCTCGACCGCGCGGGCATCGACCTCGGCGATGGTGACGGCGACCTGGCTGGCGCCCGCGGCGGCCTGCTGAATGTTGCGGGCGATCTCGCGCGTGGCGCCGCCCTGCTGCTCGGCCGCCGCCGCGATCGCCCCGACGATTTCCGAGATGCGCTCGATGGTGGTGCCGATCTCCTTGATGGCGGCCACCGAGTCGGCGGTGGCGGTCTGCATGCCGGAGACGTGGGCGCCGATCTCCTCGGTCGCCTTGGCGGTCTGGGCGGCCAGCGCCTTCACCTCGTGGGCGACGACCGCGAAGCCCTTGCCGGCCTCCCCGGCGCGCGCCGCCTCGATGGTGGCGTTGAGCGCCAGCAGATTGGTCTGGCTCGCCACCGTGTTGATCAGCTTGACGACGTCGCCGATGCTGGCGGCCGCCTGCGACAGGGCCGCGATCCGCTGGTCGGTGCGGGCCGCCTGCGCGACCGCCTCGGCCGCGATGCGGTTGGAGCTCTCGACCTGGCGGCCGATCTCCTGCACCGAGCACGACAGCTCCTCGGCGGCGGCGGCGACCGAGTCGACATTGGTGGACGCCTCCTCGGAGCCGTGCGCCACGGTGCGGGCCAGGCCCTGGGTGCTGGTGGCGGTGCGTTCGAGCGACTGGGCCGCCCCGGCGAGATCGCCGGCGGTGCGCGACACCGTCTCGACGATGCCGCCGATGTCGGCCTCGAAGGCGCCGGCGATGCGGGCGAGCGCCTGCTCCTTCTCGCGCCGGCTGGCGTCGAGATAGACCGAGATGGCGAAGTCCATGTCGAGCATCGCGGCCTTGCACAGGGCGCCGAGCAGCTTGGCCTTGCGGGTCGCCGCCGCGCCGCCGCCGCGCCAGCCGGCGCCGGTCTGGCGCTCGATCACCTCGACGAGGCGCACCATGACGAAGCTGTAGCCGCCGATATACCAGCGCGGTTCGAGCCCCAGCCGGCTGTGCGCCTCGCCGATGCGCCGGACCGACGACACGTAGGCGTCGCTGAACTCCGCCGCCGCGATCGTGTCCCAGTGGGCGAGCTGCTTGGCCTTGGCATGCTGGATGTGACGCGGGTCGGAGAACATCCGGCTCGTCTGGGGAAACTTCGCGACCTGCAAGTAGAAGTCGTCGAGGATGCGGGGAAGATGCTCCGCGATCAGAGGTCGGAGACTGCGCAGCAGGGATCGTGTCTCGGTGTCGATCTGGACAAAGTCGACACGTTCACCCAACGCAGTGTCACCACTCATGGTGCGTCCCTTGCAATCTTTGCTGACATGGCGCGCTGCTCTCGCGCATTAGGGGACGTGGGTGGTTAATCTGTACTTAAATGGTTTGTTCGCTCTTCTACTGACGTCGTCTCGGGTTATGCTTTCGTACGAGGCGTGGTCGGCCGTCCACCAAGACGCTCCCTCCGCGTCCATACGGAGTTGCCGGGACGAGGCGATCCGCCCGATTCTCGGCAGGCTCGCCCGGGACCGCCGCGGCTCGTCACGGGCGAGCGGAGATTGGAGCATTTTCCGGCGAAGTGGACGCCGGTTCGCCGTCGAAAATGCGATCATGCAAGGACTTCTGGGGCGGAACACGATCCAGTTGGATCGGATTCCGCCCCAGCGTTCGGAAAGTGACCGGCATGGCATGCCCCCTCGTTCGGCACCGGCTGCCGTGGCTTGCCGCGCTCGTTGGGCGGCGGAAACGCGGTGCCGGCGCTCTCGCGGGCCTCGTCGTCGCCGTCACGCTGGGGCTGGCGGCGCTGCTCGCACACGTCTCGCCCGCGGCCGCCGAGGGGCGATACGCCCTGGTGATCGGCAACGACATCTACGCCCATCTCGGGCCGGAGCGGCAGCTCCGCAACGCCGTCCGCGACGCCCGGCTGATGCGCGACACTCTCGCGGGGCTCGGCTTCGCGGTGGTCTACGGCGAGAACCTCGACCGCCGCGCCATGATCGATCGGCTGTCCGATGTGGCGGCGCGGCTGGGCCGCGACGACATCGCCTTCGTGTACTTCGCCGGCCACGGGGTGGCGCTCGGCGGCGCCAACTATCTGCTGCCGTCCGACATCCCGGAGCCGCGAGCCGCCGGCCGCGGCGAGGAGGCGCGGCTCGCCGAGCATGCGCTCGCCGAGGCGGCGCTGGTCGAGCGGCTGGCCGCGGCCGGCGCCCGCGTCGCCGTGCTGGTGCTCGACGCCTGCCGCGACAATCCCCTGCAAGGCAGCGACCGCCGCGCTCTCGGGAGCGCCCGCGGGCTGGCTCAGAGCACGCCGCCGCACGGGCTGTTCGCGATCTACGCGGCCGGCTTCGGCCAGGCGGCGCTCGATCGTCTCGGCCCCGACGATCCGCATCCGAACTCGGTGTTCACCCGGGTGTTCGCCGAGACGCTGGCGACGCCGGGGCTGGACCTGAAGGCGGTGGCGACGCAGACCCGCCGAAAGGTGGTGGCGCTCGCCCGCGCGGTCGGCCACGAGCAGGTGCCGGCCTATGACGATCAGCTCCTCGGCCCCGACGTGTATCTGGCGGACGCGGCACCGACCGCGCCGGCGGAGCCGCGCACCGCGCCGCCTCAGCCCGCGCCGTCTCAGCCCGCGCCGCCTCAGCCCGTGCCGCGGAGCGGGACCGGCGAGGCGGAACCGCGGATCGGCGAGGTTCTGCGCGATTGCGAGAGCTGCCCCGCGATGGTGGTGCTGCCGGCCGGCGCCTTCACCATGGGGTCGCCCGACCACGAGCCGCTGCGTATCGCCAACGAAGGGCCGCAGCACCCCGTGGTGGTGCCGCGCGCCTTCGCGATGGGCCGCTTCGAGGTGACGGTGGGGGAGTTCGCCGCCTTCGTGGCGGAGACCGGCCACGACACCGGCGGCCGCTGCTACACCTACGAGAACGGCATCGTCGAGGAGCGGGCCGGGCGCGACTGGCGCAATCCCGGCTATCCGCAGACGAGCACGCACCCCGTGGCCTGCGTGTCGTGGCGCGATGCCGACGCCTATGTGGACTGGCTCTCGCGCAAGACCGGGCAGGACTACCGGCTGCCCAGCGAGGCCGAGTGGGAATATGCGCTGCGCGGCGAGAGCCGCCCGGGTCCGGCGTCACGCTATCACTTCGGCGACGACCAGACGGCGATGTGCGGCTACGGCAACGGCGCCGACCTGTCGCTGCGCAGCGCGCTGGCGGCGCACGGTCCGTCGCTGATCTTCCCGTGCCGCGACGGCTTCGTGCACGCAGCGCCGGTCGGCCGGCTGGCGCCGAACGCCTTCGGCCTAAACGACATGCACGGCAACCTCGCCGAGTGGACGGCGGACTGCTGGTCCGACAGCCATGCGGGCGCGCCGGCCTCGGCCGCGGTGGCACGGCGCGACGGCGACTGCACCCGGCGGGTGCTGCGCGGCGGCTCGTGGGTCGACGACCAGCGCCGGCTGCGCGCCGCCTATCGCACCATGCTGGGCACCGGCGACCGCAGCGCCATCGTGGGCTTCCGCGTGATGCGGACCCTCGACCGCTGATACGAGATCGGCGGATCAATTCGGTGGTCATTCCGGAAGCCGCGAAGCGGCTATCCGGAAGCCAGCCCAGAGCTCCGAATTTGCCGCTGGATTCCGGGCTCGCCGCGGAGCCTGCGCCCGGACGGCGCGAAGCGCCGGTCCGGGTGCGGCGCCCCCGAATGACGGCGAACCGATCACCCGAAAACAGTATGAGAGCGGCGCGTCACGACTCCGATGCGGTCACGATGCGCTCGCGCTTGCGCAGCCGGGCGGCGTCGAGCAGCATCTGGGCGGCCCAGCGATAGACGTTGCGCTGGCGCACCTGATCGCGCATCAGCCGCATCCGCTCGCGCTGCTCGGCCGCCGGCATGCAAAGTGCCCGCTCGATGGCGGCCGCCATGCTGCGGGTGTCGTAGGGATTGACGATCAGCGCCTCCGACAGCTCACGCGAGGCGCCCGCGAAACCCGACAGGATCAGCACGCCGTGCTCGTCGTCGCGCGAGGCGACGAACTCCTTGGCCACCAGGTTCATGCCGTCGTGCAGGCTCGACACGATGCAGGTGTCGGCGGCGCGGAACAGCTCGAACACCTCGTGCGGCTCGTGGTGGCGGATCGACAGCACGATCGGCGACCAGCCGTCGCCGCCGTGACGGGCGTTGATCTCGCCGGCGAGCCGCACCGTCTCGTCCTGCAAGGCGCTGTAGGCGCCGAGCTTGCTGCGGGTGGGCGAGGCGGCCTGGATGTAGACGAGCTTGCCCTTCAGGTCCGGGTTGCGGGTGAGGAGATCGTCGATGGCGGCGACGCGATCGAGGATGCCCTTGGTGTAGTCGAAGCGCTCGACCCCGACCGCGATGCGGGCGTCGGCCGGCAGGCCGTAGCGCGCCACCACGGCGGCACGGCACTGCGCGGGCGGGGCCTGGCCGGCGAGGGCGGCGGGCGGCCACTCGATGGAGATCGGATAGGAGCGGATCATGGTCTCGTGGCCGCGGAGCGTGATCGAGCCGTGCTCGCGGTCGATGCGGCTCTCCATGAAGCGGTCGGTCGCCTCCAGGAAGTTGTTGCAGTGAAAGCGGGTGTGGAAGCCCAGGATGGTGCTGCCGAGTAGCCCGTCGATGATCTCGTCGCGCCACGGGCAGATGCCGAAGGTCTCGGCGTTCGGCCACGGAATGTGCCAGAACGTCACCACGGTGGCGCGCGGCAGCCGCTCGCGAATCATCCGCGGCAGCAGGGCGAAGTGATAGTCCTGCACCAGCACGATCGGGTCGTCGCGGCCGGCTTCTTCGACGATGCTGTCGGCGAAGCGGGCGTTCACGGCCTGGTACTGCTGCCAGTCCTGCTCGCGGAAGGTGGGGCGCACGAAGGCGATATGACAGAGCGGCCACAGCCCCTCGTTGGCGAAGCCGTAATAGTAGCCGTCCTGCTCCGCCTCGGAGAGCCAGACGCGGCGCAGCGCATAGGCGGGATCGGCGGGCGGCACGCGGACGCGATCGTGCGCGTCCACCGTCTCGCGATCGGCCGAGCCGCTGCCGTGGGCGATCCAGGTGCCGCCGCAGGCGCGCATCACCGGCTCGAGCGCCGCGACGAGGCCGCTCGCGGGCGTCTGGAGCGTGATGCCGGCATCGGTGCGGTTGTGGATGTAGGGCTCGCGGTTGGAGACCACCAGAACCTCGGCGTCGGGCAGCTCCTCGTCGAGCAGGCGGTGCAGCATCTTGGGCGACCACTCGACATGGATGCCCTCGGCACCGGCCTTCTCGCCCCGCAAGTCGTCGATCAGCGCGGCGATCTCCCGACCAGCGGGCATGTCGCGGCCCTTGGTGCAGTCGATCAGGCGTCCGTGCCGTGCCTCCGACACCACCTCGCGCATCGAGCGTGTCCAGCTCCGCACCAACGCCAGCGCCATGCCGACCGCCAGCAGGCCGACGCCGCCGGCGACCGCGGCCACCGACAGGACGGTGTAGAGCCGCGCGGTGCGCACGCGGGCGTCCGCGAAGGCGAGATCGTGCAGCACCAGGAGATGGCCGCCGCCCGCCTCGGTCGCGAGCCGGAAGGCGCCGACATGGATGCGGCGATTCTCGTCCGTGAGCGTCGTGAAGGCGTCTGATTCGCCGAGCGCGAGGGCGCGGCAGGTGACGCTGCGCGGCATTTGCCGCGTCGCGTGGACGAGCCCGCCGGTGTCGTTGCAGATGCCGAGCGCCAGGATGCGCTCGTCCTCGGCGATGCGGTCGAACAGCGGGGCGAGGCCGGTGGCGTCGGCACGCATGCGGGTGGCGGCGATCTGATCGCGGATCGAGCGGAACAGCAGGCGGGAGCGTAGCTCGACGTCGCGCCGCGACCATCCTTCGATCACGGCGGTGCCGACCGGCACCAGCATCGCCATCACCAGAACGGCCGCGACAATGCCGAGCAGGGCGTAACGCACCATCGGGTTGCGGGCGAGCCGGTGGGCCGCGTCGGAACGCGCCACCGCATGCGTGCGGTGCGCGGCGGCGAACAGCGAGGCCATCATGGTTCGTCTCCTCTCGCGCCGAGACGGCCGCCGGCAGGGCGTCGCGCACCGCAGCCATTGTGGCCACGGAGGTCGCGGTCCCGGCGGTCGTCGCCGCGACGGGCGGCGCGTGTCGATGGGTCAAGGATTGCGGCGCGCGGGCACGGTGGCGCCGCGAGGCCGGTGCAGCGGGGCTGTGATGGACGCGGTGACGCCGGCCGTCGGTGCACGCGCCCATGTCGGCGCGAGGCTCTTGCGTCGCAGCAGATGTCCAGGTGAATCGGCAGCGGGTCTGCCGACCGTCGGGTCGCGGGCATCCGTTCGCTGCCCGCGGTCAGCCTCTTCTGCCGGAGGGGAGGGGCGACGTGTTCGCGATCATTCGTCGCGTTGCCGTGGCGCACGTCGTCATGACTGGCACGACGTGACGAAACAGCATGTCCGTGCCGGCGGCCGGATCAGGATGCGCGCAGCGTGTGATGATCTGCATCGGTATCTCCCCAGTCCCCATCCCTGGCAGACCATCCGAGCGATGCTTTGTCAATGTTCCATGACGAGTGGCGGCCGTCTCGATGGTGGCAGAAGACCGCCGACGATCGCATCGACGCGCCGGACACGGCGCATGAACTGATCAGGAGGCGTGATGCCCAATCGATATCGTGGCGAAATCGAGGCGGAGATCGGCGGCACGCACCGGCGTCTCGTGCTGACGCTCGGCGCGCTCGCCGAGCTGGAGTCCGCGTTCGCGGCCGACAATCTGGTGGCGCTCGCCGCGCGCTTCTCCGGCGGACGCCTGAAGGCGGCCGATGTCCTGCGCATCGTCGCCGCCGGGCTGCGCGGCGCGGGCGAGCGCGTCAGTGACGAGGAGGTGGCCGCGATGGCCGCACCGGGCGGCGCCATCGGGTTCGTGCGTATCGCCGCCGATCTACTCGCCGCGACGTTCGGGAACGACGACGTGATCACGACGGCGGCGCCGGGCCTGCAAAGCCCCCGGGTGCCGCAGGACGCACGGTGACGGCGCGCGCTGCCGCCGTCTCGCCGTTTCCATGGAACGAGGCGATCGGCATCGGCCTCGGCGTCCTGCGGCTCGCACCCGATGCGTTCTGGCGGATGACACCGCGTGAGCTGGCGCTGGCGTTGCGCGCCCGCGGCATCGGCGTCGCGGCGCCGCTCGGCCGCGCCGCCTTTGCGGATCTGATGAGGAGATATCCCGATGGTTGATCCCGGCGATCCCGGCGGCCTCACCTCCAGCTTCGACGAGACCGAGCGCAAGGCCGAGGCCCTGTCGGGGCGGCTGCTCGATCTGCGGCTCGAAGCCGATGCCTTCTCGCGCACCATGAGCCGGGCGCTGACCGGCGCGGTCGTGGGCGGCCGCCAGCTCGACGACGTGCTCAAGTCGCTGGTGCTGCGGCTCTCCGACATGACCCTGAAGGCGGCGCTCACGCCGCTCACCAACGGCCTCGCCGGAGGACTTCAGAGCCTGCTCGGCGGTCTGCTCGGCGGCGCCTCCGGCCCGGGGGCGGGCGTGATGCCGACGGTGACGCCGTTCGCCACCGGCGGCGTCATCGGGGCGCCGACCTGGTTCCCGCTCGCGGCCGGCGGGCTCGGGCTCGCCGGCGAGGCCGGCCCCGAGGCGATCGTGCCGCTCGTCCGCGGCGCCGACGGCCGCCTCGGCATCGCGGGCGGCACCGGCGAGGCGCCGGTGCGCGTCACCGTCAACATCACGGCGCAGGACGCCGCGAGCTTCCGCGCCTCCGAGGTCTATCTCACCGGCCAGATCGCCCGCGCGGTGGCGCGCGGCCGTCGCGGCCTGTGATCATGTCGTATCCGATCGGGCATCGCCATGGCGGCTTTCCACGAGGTCCTGTTTCCGCTCGACGTCGCGCTGAAGAGCGCCGGTGGTCCCGAGCGCCGCACCGAGATCGTCACGCTCGCCTCCGGCCGCGAGGAGCGCAACGCCCGCTGGGCGCATGCGCGTCGCCGCTGGGATGCCGGCTACGGGGTGCGCAGCTTCGCGGCGCTCGCCGCCGTGGTGGCGTTCTTCGAGGAGCGCCGCGGCCGCCTGCACGGCTTCCGCTGGCGCGATCGGCTCGATCACTCCTCGGCGCCGCCGGGCGTCGCGGCACCGCGGCCGGTCGATCAGCAGATCGGCATCGGCGACGGCACCACGGTGGATTTCGATCTCGTCAAGCTCTACGGCGGCGTTCACGCGCCGTATC
The DNA here is from genome assembly GCF_964266735.1 of Rhodoplanes sp. P11. Taxonomy (NCBI): domain Bacteria; kingdom Pseudomonadati; phylum Pseudomonadota; class Alphaproteobacteria; order Hyphomicrobiales; family Nitrobacteraceae; genus Rhodoplanes; species Rhodoplanes sp. P11. The sequence continues at coordinate 229,152 of NZ_CAXWGY010000020.1, read as the reverse complement.
GCCGGCCGATCGGCAAGCCGGTGGCCGGCAGCGTGCGGGTGGCGGTCGGCGGCCTCGAGCGCACCGCCGGCACCCACTTCGTCTGCGATGCCACATCCGGCCGCGTGACGTTTCTGGCCAGTCACCAGCCGCCGCCGGGCGCCGCCGTCACCGCGGGATTCCTGTTCGACGTGCCGGTGCGCTTCGACACCGATTACCTGGAGGTCGACCTGTCGGCCTTCGAGGCGGGCGCCATCCCCAAGATTCCGCTGATCGAGATCCGGCCGTGACGGCGGGGCCGATGTGAGGGGAGCGATCTCATGCGACAGGTTCCGCCCGCCCTTCAGGGGCGTCTCGATGCGGGCGTCACCACGCTGTGCCGCTGCTTCGTGCTGCGCCGGCGTGACGGCGTCGTGCTCGGCTTCACCGATCACGACGAGGACGTGAGGCTCGACGGCACCGTGTGCCGCGCCGGCACCGGGCTCGATGCCTCGGAGGCGACGAGCCGCTTCGGTCTCCAGGTCGATGGCGCCGAGGTGTCGGGCGCGCTCGCCGACGACAGCCTGACCGACGCCGATCTCGCGGCCGGCCGCTTCGACGGTGCCGCGGTGGAGACCTGGCTGGTCGACTGGAGCGAGCCGGCCCTGCGCGTGCTCGTCGCCACCGCGACGGTCGGCGAGGTGCGGCGCGAGGGCGCCGCCTTCACGGCGGAGCTGCGCTCGCTCGCCGATCGGCTCGCCCAGGAGAGCGGGCGGCTCTACACGGCGGCCTGCGATGCCGATCTCGGCGACGCGCGCTGCGGGGTCGATCTCACGGCGCCGTCCCGGCGGGCGAGCGGCACCGTGGCGGCGCTCGTCGGCACCTCGGTGCTGCGGGTGACGGGCTGCGACGGCTTTGCCGACGGCGGGCTCACCGGCGGGCGGCTCCTCTTCACAGGCGGCGCCAATGCGGGCCTCGCCAGCGAGGTGAAGATCCACACCGCCGCGGCCGACGGCGTGACGCTGGCGCTGTGGCGGGCGATGCCCGAGCCGATCGCGCCGGGCGACGCTTTCACGGTCACGGCCGGCTGCGACAAGAGCTTCGCCACCTGCCGCGACCGCTTCGCCAACACGGCGCGCTTCCGCGGCTTCCCGCACATTCCCGGCAACGACTATGTGATCGGCCATCCGTGAGGACGCCATGGTGATCGAGCGCGCGACGATCGTGGCCGAGGCGCGGAGCTGGATCGGCACGCCCTACCGGCATCAGGCGTCGGTGAAGGGCGTCGGCTGCGACTGCCTCGGCCTCGTGCGCGGCATCTGGCGGGCGCTGCACGGCGACGAGCCGGAGCCGTTGCCCGCCTACACGCCGGACTGGGCCGAGGCGACCGGGCGCGACACGCTGCTCGCCGCCGCGGGGCGCCATCTGATCACGATCGCGCCGGACACGGCGCGGCCCGGCGACGTGCTGCTGTTCCGCTGGCGCGCCGGCCTGCCGTCCAAGCATGCCGCCATTGTCACGGCACCCGACCTGATGGTGCATGCGCACGACGGCGCGCGCGTTGCCGAGGTGGTGATCGCGCCGTGGTGGCGCCGCCGCATCGCCGGCGCCTTCGCGTTCCCGGACGTGATCGCCTGATCACGTCCGCCACGCCAGCTCCGACATCGGCCGTCGACCCGAGGCTCTCCCATGGCGTCGCTCGTCTTCTCCACCGCCGGCGGCCTGCTCGGCGGCGCCCTGTTCGGCCCCCTCGGGGCGATCGCCGGGCGGCTCGCCGGCGCCCTGGTCGGCGGCGCTCTCGATCGGGCGCTCGTCGGCGACGGCGCCGAGCGCACCCGCGAGGGACCGCGCCTCGCCGATCTCGACGTGATGGCGTCGACCGAAGGAGCCCCGATCCCGCGCGTCTACGGCCGCGCCCGCCTGGCCGGCCAGGTGATCTGGGCGACCCCGATCGAGGAGGTGGCGACCACCACGACGACGCCCGAGGAGGGCGGCGGCAAGGGCATGGGCGGTGGCGGCGGCGGCACCACGACCACCACCTACAGCTACTTCGCCAATCTCGCCGTGGGGGTGTGCGCCGGGCCGATCGGCCGCATCGGCCGCATCTGGGCGGACGGCGCGCCGCTCGATCTCGCCGGCCTCGCGGTCCGCCTCTACCGGGGCGACGAGGCGCAGGCCGCCGATCCGCTGATCGTGGCCAAGCAGGGCGCCGCCGGCGCGCCGGCCTATCGCGGTCTCGCCTATGTGGTGTTCGAGCGGCTGCCGCTCGCCCGCTTCGGCAATCGCATCCCGCAGCTCGCCTTCGAGGTGGTGCGGCCGGTCGGAGCGCTGGAGCGGATGGTGCGCGCCGTCACCCTGATCCCGGGCTCCACCGAGTTCGGCTATGCGCCGGATGCGATGGTGCGCCAGATCGAGCACGGCCAGTGGGGCGCCGAGAACCGGCACGTCGCGACCGCGGCCTCCGACGTGGAGGCGGCGCTCGACGATCTCCAGGCGGTGTGCCCGAACGTCGCCCGCGTCGCCGTGGTGGTCTCCTGGTTCGGCACCGACCTGCGGGCCGGCGTCTGCGAGGTCCGGCCGGCGGTCGATTCCGCCATCAAGCGCACCCATCCGGCCGCCTGGTCGGTGGCGGGCCTGACGCGCGCCGCCGCGCCCCGCGTCTCCGAGATCGACGGCCGCCCGGCCTATGGCGGCACGCCGTCGGACGCGAGCGTGCGCGCGCTGATCGCCGAGCTGAAGGCGCGCGGTCTCGCCGTCACGCTCTACCCGTTCGTGATGATGGACCTGCCGCCCGGCAACGGCCGTCCCGATCCGTGGACCGGCGCGGCCTCGCAGCCGGCCTATCCGTGGCGCGGCCGCATCACCTGCGATCCGGCGCCGGGACGGCCCGGCTCGCCGGACGGCACCGCGGCGGCGGCCGCCCAGGTCGACGCCTTTTTCGGGGCCGGCGCGCCGGGCGCCTGGCGCTATCGCCGCATGGTGCTGCACTACGCCCAGCTCGCGCTGGCCGCCGGCGGCGTCGATGCCTTCGTGATCGGCTCGGAGCTGATCGGCCTCACCCGGGTGCGCAGCGCGTCCGGCGTCTATCCGGCCGTCACGGCGCTGGCGGCGCTCGCCGCCGAGGTGAAGGCGATCCTCGGCGCCGGCACCCGCATCACCTACGCGGCCGACTGGACCGAGTACGGCGCCCACGTGGTCGATGCTGCGGCCCGCGAGGTGCGCTTTCCGCTCGATCCGCTGTGGGCGTCGCCCGCCATCGATGCCATCGGCATCGACTGGTACGCGCCGCTCGCCGACTGGCGCGACACCGCCGACCATCTGGACCGCGGGCTCGCCGAGGCTATCCACGATCGTGCGTACCTCGCCCGCCATCTCCACGCCGGCGAAGCCTTCGACTGGTTCTACGCAAACGCCGCCGCCCGTGCGGCTCAGCTCCGCACCCCGATCACCGACGGGCTCGGCAAGCCGTGGATGTTCCGCCAAAAGGACATCTGGAGCTTCTGGGCGGGCCCGCACCACGAGCGGGTGGGTGGCGTCGAGCTGGCGACCGCGACGCCGTGGGTGCCGCGATCGAAGCCGATCTGGCTGACCGAGGTCGGCTGCCCGGCGGTCGACAAGGGCGCCAACCAGCCGAGCATCTTTCCCGATGAGAAGTCGTCGGAAGGCGGCCGGCCGTGGTTCTCCAGCGGGCGCCGCGACGACCTGATGCAGCGCCGCTTTCTCGAAGCGGTGCTGACCCGCCTCGATCCCGCGCTCGGCGCCGTCGAGGCCGACAACCCGATGTCGCCGCTCTATGGCGGCCGCATGATCGATCCGGCGGCCATCCATCTGTGGACCTGGGATGCGCGGCCCTGGCCAGTGTTCCCGGCCGCCGCCGACATCTGGAGCGACGCCGCCAACTGGGAGACCGGGCACTGGCTCTGCGGCCGGCTCGGCGGTGCTCCGCTCGATGGCCTCGTCGCCGCGATGCTCGCCGATGCCGGCGTCGCCGGCTGCGACAGCGGCCGGCTCGGCGAGGGGCCCGACGGCTATGTGATCGACCGGCCGATGACGGTGCGGGCCGCGCTGGAGCCGCTCGCCGCCGCCTATGCGTTCGACGCCGTCGCCGAGGGCGCCACCCTGGCGTTCCGGCACCGCGGCGGCGCGCCGGTGGCGGAGCTGTCGGAGGACGATCTGGTGCTGCCCGAGCGCGGCGCCCCCGTCCGCCTGGTGCGGGCGCAGGAGACCGAGCTGCCGCACGCGGTGTCGCTCGGCTTCACCGATGGCGCCGCCGATTATCGTCGCGCCGCCGTGCAGTCGCGCCGCCTGGTCGGCGGGGCCGCCCGGGTGCTGCACGCCGATCTCGCCGCCGTCGTCGAGCGGGCCGAGGCGGAGCGCCGGGCCGAGATCCGGCTCCAGGATCTGTGGGCCGGCCGCGAGCGGGCGAGCTTCGCGCTGCCGCCGTCGCGGCTGGCGCTGATGCCGGGCGACGTCGTCGCCCTGACGGTCGCGGGCCGCCGCCGCCTCGTCGAGATCGGCGAGCTCGTCGACGGCGCGGCGCGGGCCGTGACGGCGCGATCGATCGATCCGGAGGTGTTCGCCCTGCCGCTGCGGCCGCGGCCGCGCGAGGCCCCGCCGATGCCCGATCCGGTCGGGCCGGCCGCCGTCACGGTGCTCGACCTGCCGGGTCTGCCGGCCGACACCGCGCCGGTGCTGGCCCGCATCGCGGTCGTCGCCTCGCCGTGGCCGCGCGCCATGGCGGTATGGCGCTCCTTCGACGGCGAGACCTTCGAGCGCGTCGCGGTGATCCCGGCGCCGGCCCTGATGGGCGAGACGCTGGACCCGGTGCCGGCCGGCCCCACCGGCCGGCTCGATCGCCGTACCGCCTTCCGGGTCCGCCTCGCCGGCGGGATGCTCGCGGCGGTCTCCGACGCGGCGCTGCTCGGCGGCGCCAACGCGGCGGTGCTGCAAGGCGCGGACGGCCGTTGCGAGGTGATCCAGTTCGCCGCCGCCGAGCTGGTGGACACGCGGACCTGGCGGCTGTCGCGGCTTCTGCGTGGCCAGGCCGGCACCGAGCACGCGGTCACGGCATCGCTGCCGGCGGGCGCCGGCTTCGTGATGCTGGACGCGGCCGTCACGGCGGTCGCCCAGAGCATCGATCTGCTCGGTCGTCCAATGACGCTGCGGGTGGTGGCGGCCGATCGCCACCACGGCGATCCGAGCGCCGTCACGGTGGATCTGACGGCGCAGCCGACCGCGCTGCGGCCGCTCTCGCCCGTGCATCTGCGGGCGCGGCGGAGCGTCGCCGGTGTGCACCTCGCGTGGGTTCGCCGCACCCGTCGCGACGGCGACTCGTGGGAGGCCGCCGAGGTGCCGCTCGGTGAGGAGCGCGAAGCCTACCGGATCGACGTCCTGGCCGGCGCCGCGGTGCGGCGCACCCTGGCGACGGACACCCCCGCGGTTCTCTACCCGGCCGCCGACGAGATCGCCGACTTCGGTGCCCCGCAGGCGAGCCTGACGGTGCGTGTCGCCCAGCTCTCGGCGACGGTCGGCGCCGGCGTCCCCACCACCGCGACCCTCGCGGTGTGACCCTCCCTCGTTCCTGGATCACCCGATGACCGACACGCCCCATCTCGGCCTGCCGACGCTCGCGGCCGCGCAGGCCCAGAAGCACGTCACCCACAACGAGGCCCTGCACCGGCTCGATGCGCTGGTGATGCTGGCGGTCGCCGACCGCGACCTCGCCGCGCCGCCGGCCGCACCCGCCGAGGGCGACCGCTATCTCGTCCCGACCGGGGCCGCCGGCGGCTTCGCCGGCCGGGCCGGGCAGATCGCCCATTACGTCGATGGCGGCTGGGACTTCTACGCGCCGCGGCCCGGCTGGCTGTGCTGGGTGGCCGACGAGGGCGTTCTGCTCGCCTGGACCGGCGCGGCGTGGCGCCCGGTGGTGGAGACCGGGCTGACCGGCGCGGCGCTCCAGAATCTCGGCATGCTCGGGGTCGGCACCACCGCGGATGCCGGCAATCCGTTCGCCGTGAAGCTGAACAATGCCTTGTGGGCCGCGCGCGGCGTCGGCGAGGGCGGCGACGGCTCGCTGCGCTACAAGCTCAACAAGGAGAGCGCGGCCGGGACGCTGTCGCTGCTGATGCAGACCGCGTGGTCGGGCCGCGCCGAGATCGGGCTCGCGGGTGATGATGACTTGCGGTTCAAGGTGTCGCCGGACGGCGCCGCCTGGTTCGACGCCCTCCGCATCGACCGCGCCTCCGGCCGGGTCTTCTTCCCGGCGACCGGCGGGCCGCGCGAGGTGCTGACCGCCGACCGCGAGTACTTCGTGCGCACCGACGGGTCCGACACCAACGTCGGTGCCCTCAACTCGCCGGGCGGCGCCTTCCGCACCTTCCAGTGCGCCGTCGACGTGGTGCGCGAGACCCTCGATCTCGCCGGCCGCGCCGTCACCATCCGGGCCGGCAATGCCGGCGTGTTCGGCGGCGTCACCGTCAGGGGGCCGCTGGTCGGCGCCCGCGGGCCGGACGCGCTCGCGCTGATCGGCGACACCACCGACCCCACCCGGGTGGTGATGCAGACAGCCGACGCCACCTCGGTGATGCGCGGCGAGGACGGCGCCCAGTTCACGGCGAGCGGCTTCAAGCTGACGTCGATGGCGGGCGTGCTGATCGACGCCGCGCGCTTCAGCAGCGTGATGGTGCAGGGCCCAATGGACTTCGGCGCGACCGGCCCGGCGGGCGATCACCTCTTCGCCCGCCGCATGAGCTATCTCGGCATCAGCGGCGCCTACACGATCTCGGGCGGCGGCCGGAACCACTACCGCGCGGCCAACAATTCGATCGTCTCGGCGCAGTCCGTCACCGTGACGGCGATCGGCACCCCGGCATTCTCCCAGGCCGTCATCGGGCTGACCGCGATTGCCGAGCTGATCCTGACGCCGGCGACCTTCGCGGGCAGCATCAACGGGCCGCAATACATCATCGACGCCAACAGCGTGCTGATCGCGCCCGGCACTGTGCTGCCCGGCAGCAGCCCCGGCGCGCTCGCGACCGGCGGCCAGATCGCTTGATCGCCGTCGCGGTCCGACCGCCGCGCGCGCCGTCCGTCCTCCACCTGCGGAGATCCCCATGGCCACGCACACCTACGACGAAGCGCTGCGCCGCCTGCTCGTCCATGAAGGCGGCTACACGAACCATCCCTCCGATCCGGGCGGGCCGACCAAGCACGGCATCACCATCCACGACTATCGCCGCTTCATCGATCCCGGCGGCACCGCGGCCGACGTGCGGGTCATGACGGTGGATCAGGCCAAGGCGATCTACCGGGCGCGCTACTGGGACGCGCTGCGCTGCGACGACCTGCCGGCCGGCGTCGATTACGCGGTGTTCGACTACGGGGTGAACTCCGGCATCGGCCGCGCGGGGCGCGTTCTGCGCCGGCTGCTCGGCCTGCCGGACCGCGAGCATGCCGTCACTACTGCGGTGATCGCGGCGGTGGCGCGGCGCGATCCCGCCGCCCTGGTCACGGCGATCTGCGACGAGCGTCTCACCTTCCTGCGGCGGCTGAAGACCTGGCCGGTGTTCGGCCGCGGCTGGGGTCGACGGGTGGCCGAGGTGCGGGCCACGGCGCTCAGGATGGCGTCCGGGCGGAGTGCTCCGCCGCGGCGGCCCATCACCGGGGCGGCGGCGGCCGGCGGGATGGTGGCAGCGGCGGGTGCCGCTGCGGGCGCCGGCGCCGGGGCCGGCGGATGGCTCGCCGATGCGCCGCCCTGGGCGCTCGCCGGGCTGGCGGTCGCGCTCGTGCTGGTCGCCGTGGCGATCGGGGTGGCGCTGCATTGGCGTCGGCGCGGCCGGCCGGCGGTCGCCGGGGTACCCGCCGCGGCGCCTGGAATCGACGGCTGAGAACGGGAGGAGTGGCATGGACTGGCGCGATCTCGGCGGAGCCCTGGTGAAGGCGGGGGCACCGATCATCGGCACCGCCCTCGGCGGGCCGCTCGGCGGGCTGATCGGGCAGGCGATCGGCGGCGTGGTGGCGGAGGCGCTCGGCGTCGAGCCGACCCCCGCGGCGGTCGACACGGCGTTGCGCACCACCCCGGCACCGGCCCTGGAGGAGCGGCTTGCGGCGGCGGACGACGCCGTGCAGGCGCGGTGGCCGGCGCTCGCCGCCATCGTCCGGGCGGAGGCCGAGGCGCAGGCTGCCGCGGTCGCCGCCACCAACGCCACCATGCGGGCCGAGCAGGCGGCCGGCGATGTGGTGCAGCGGTGGTGGCGACCGCTCTACGCCTTCGAGCTGACCCTCGAATGCGCGGCCTTCTGGCTCGTGCTGATCGGGGCGCTGGCCCGCGGCGACGTCGCCCCGCTCAACGCGGCCATCAATGCCACCGGCCTGCTGACGCTCTACTGGGGCGCCCGCTTCGCCGTGCTCGGCGTGTATGTCAACGGCCGCTCGCGCGAAAAGCAGGCGCTGCTCACCGGCGAGCCGGTGCCCACCGTGATCGAGCGGGTGGCGCGCACCGTGCAGCGCCGCCGCTGAGCTCGACCGCCTCGCGGCCCGCCCGCCGCCGGGCCACCGCGATGCCGTTCACGGCCTTGTGTCCATCCGGGATCGTCTCCATTGCGGACGACGGTGCCCTACCTTCATCCTCCCGATAGGGTGGAGCGACGCGGCCCCCACCGTAATGTTGACGCGGATCGGGCGCAGACCGGCTCCGGCGAGTCCCCGGCCGGAGAGGCAGACATGACGCGGCGACCAGTATGACGCGGCAGACAATCCCGGTGGCGTTCGGCATCGTGCTCGCAGTGGTGGGGGTGGGACTAAGCCCCGCCGGTGCCGCCGATCCGGTGGGAGCCGCCGATCCGGAGGCGCGCACCCAGGCGGCCGCCACGCCGGGGGCTGCGACGCCGGCCAGCGGGGCGGAGGCGATGGTCGGCTCGCCCGGCCTGCGCTGCCTCAGCCGCGCCGAGCAGCGCACCCGCAGCGCCGCCAACACGGTGGTGCCGCTCGCCAAGGCGGCCGAGGCCGTCAAGGCGCGGCGCGGCGAGCTCCTGCGGGCGCGCCTGTGCGAGCAGAACGGCCGGCTGGTCTACATCCTCACGGTGCTGCCGCGCGGCGGCAAGCTGGTGCGGGCGACCGTCGATGCCGGCACCGGGACGCTCGTCTCGGCCAAATGACGGCGGGCCCCGATGACGAGCACGCGGCGGTGACCCGAGAAGCCATGACGCGAGCCGGATCACCGTCGAGCCATGAACCGCCGAACCCGCGACTGAACCCGGACCGGCCGCCCGGCCACCAAGACCCGGCCACCAAGATTTGGACAGGTGCGTCCCGTCGTCCTAAAAATGCATCAGACGCCCGCCGGGTCGCGGGCTGTGGCGCCGATCCTGCGGCGGAACGCCGAACCGGCTGACAGACGCCGAACGGACAGACACGACCATGCGGCTCCTCGTCGTCGAGGACGATCCCGACCTCAACCGCCAGCTCGTCACCGCGCTGACCGACGCGGGTTACGCGGTCGACCGCGCCGCCGACGGCGAGGAGGGCCACTATCTCGGCGAGACCGAGCCGTACGACGCCATCATCCTCGATATCGGCCTGCCCAAGATGGACGGCCTCTCGGTGCTGGAGTCGTGGCGGCGCTCCGGCCGCACCATGCCGGTGCTGATGCTGACCGCCCGTGACCGCTGGAGCGACAAGGTGCAGGCGTTCGACGCCGGCGCCGACGACTACGTCGCCAAGCCGTTCCATCTGGAGGAGGTGCTGGCCCGCATCCGGGCGCTGCTGCGCCGCTCGGTCGGCCATGCCAAGTCCGAGTTCCTGTGCGGGCCGGTGCGGCTCGACTCGCGGACCGGGCGGGTGACCGTCGATGGTGATCCGGTCAAGCTCACCTCTCACGAGTACCGGCTGCTCTCCTACCTGATGCACCACACCGGCCGGGTGGTCTCCCGCACCGAGCTGGTCGAGCATCTGTACGACCAGGACTTCGACCGCGACTCCAACACCATCGAGGTGTTCGTCGGGCGCATCCGCCGGAAGCTCGGGGTCGACGTCATCCAGACGGTGCGCGGCCTCGGCTACCTGCTGGCCCCGCCCGGCGAGACCCGCTGACCCCCATGCGCGCCAACTCGCTCGCGCTGCGGCTGTTCCTCTCCGCCACCGCATGGACCGTGGTGATCCTGCTGGCGACCGGCATCAGCCTGTCGTCGCTGTACCGGCAGGCGGTGGAGCGCTCCTTCGACCGCCGGCTCGGCGTCTATCTGCGCACCCTGGTGGCCGAGGTCGCGGCCCCGGAGGAGGGGAACGAGCGCGGCCCACTGTGGCTCGGCGAGCCGCTGTTCGAGCTGCCGCTGTCCGGCTGGTACTGGCAGATCTCGCGGCTCGGCGCCCCGAAGCCGGAGACCCGCTCGTCGCGCTCGCTGTGGGACTCGACGCTGCCGCATCTGGCCGACCAGGCGATCGTGCCGGGGCCGGACGGTAGCCGCCGCGCCTATGTGGGCGGCCCCGAGGAGCAGCGCCTGCGGCTGGTCGAGCGCACCGTCGATCTCGGCGAGGAGGGGCGGTTCCTGGTATCGGTCGCCGGCGACCCGCAGGAGATCGACGAGGAGACCCGCTCGTTCGACAAGGCGCTCGGCATCACCTTCGTGATGCTAGCCGCCGTGCTGCTGCTGATCACCATGTTCCAGGTGCGCTTCGGCCTGGCGCCGCTCAAGCGCATTTCGGAGAGCCTGGCGGCGATCCGGGCCGGTCGCAGCGAGCGCCTCGAAGGCGACTTCCCGCACGAGATCGCGCCGCTCGCCCGCGAGACCAACGCGCTGCTGGAAGCCAACCGCGAGATCGTCGAGCGCGCCCGCACCCATGTGGGCAATCTCGCGCACGCGCTGAAGACACCGCTCTCGGTGATGGTCAACGAGGCGGCCGGCCGCGACGACCCCTTCGCCCGCAAGGTGCGCGAGCAGGCCGCCATCATGCGCGATCAGGTCACCCGCCATCTGGAGCGCGCCCGCCTCTCGGCCCGCCTCACCGTGGTCGGCACCGTCACCGAGGTGCGGCCGGTGGTCACCGCGCTCGCCCGCACCATGGAGAAGCTGCACCACGACCGCGGCCTCGTCATCGATGCCGAGGTGCCCGACACGCTGCGCTTCGTCGGCGAGCGGCAGGACCTCGAGGAGATGGTCGGCAACCTGGTCGACAACGCCTGCAAATGGGCGGAGGGGCGGGTCTCGATCGAGGTGAGGCCGGCGCCGCCGCCCGGCCCGCGCGCCCGCGCGGGCCTGCTGATCGTGGTCGACGACGACGGGCCGGGCTTGTCGGAGGACGAGCGCGAGCAGGTCGCCCGTCGGGGCCGGCGGCTCGACGAGTCCAAGCCGGGCTCCGGTCTCGGCCTCTCCATCGTCACCGAGCTGGCCGGGCTCTACGGCGGCAAGCTGACACTCTCCAACGCGCCGATCGGTGGCCTGCGGGCCGAGCTGGTGCTGCCGGCCGGGTAGGGGGCCGGCGCGCCGCGCCGTCGCTGGACGAGCGCATCGGCCGCAGGATCGGCCCATTTTCGGCCTATTTGTCGGGGCACAGGAGATGTGGGGCGCTGCGCCCGGATCGGGCGCGCGCGGAGGAGCGGGGAATCCATGACACCGTTGTCGAAGGTGGCCGCGTCGGCCGCCCTGGTGGTCGCGTTGGGGCTGGCGGGGTGTGCCGGCGATCCCTACGGAGCGGGACCGCGGGAGAACACCGGGACCATGCTGGGGGCGCTCGGCGGCGCCGCCCTCGGGGCCGCCGTCACCGGAGGCGGGGCCGGCTCGAAGATCGCCGGCGGCATCGCGGGCGCCGCCATCGGCGGCCTGATCGGCAACCGCATCGGCGCCGCGCTCGACGACGAGGACCGTCGCCGCGCCTACGAGGCCCAGATGGCGGCCCTGGAGACCGGGCGCTCCGGCGCCCCGGTGAGCTGGCGCAATCCCGATTCGGGCCGCTACGGCACCATCGTGCCGGGCCCGGCCTACGACCAGGGCGGGATGAACTGCCGCCAATTCACCCACACGATCTATATCGACGGCCGGCCGCAGACCGCCCGCGGCACCGCCTGCCGCAACCCGGACGGGTCGTGGACCCCGGTCGGGTGATCCGGGTCGGCTGATCGCGACCCTCCTGCCGGCGCGGCGAGCCCGCTCCGGCAGCGCTTAACAGGTTCTTCAGACCGCGCTTCTATACCCGAGCCAGGACAGTCCGTTCGGCAAGGTGCGTGGATGGCGGGCGAGGAGCAAGCCTCCGAGAAGTTGCGTGCGTATCTCCGGGCTCTCTCGCCCCAAGCCCGCGCCATGCTGATGGCCGAGGTGGAGCGGGGCTTGCAGAACGGCCACGACCACTTGCCCGCTCCGGACCTGCTGCTGACCCATCTGCGCGAGGTGCTGCGCGACGAGGACCCGGTGCCGGATCGCACCGGCAGCCCGGCGCGCCTGTTCTTCGCCCCGGTCGAGCCGTTCATCGTCGACGACGAGCCGGAGATCGCCCACGAGGGGCGGCTGCCGCGCGCCGCCCTCGGCCCGATGTGGGAGTGGATCACCGGCGACATCGCGCCCGACGAGGCCAAGACCTACCTGGCCGAGGTGTCCCGCCATCTCGCCGCCAAGGATGCCGGCCGGGCCGAGCAGGCCGCACGCGCCTTCCAGGACCAGGTGGTGCGTCGTCTCGACGAGGCCCTTCAGGCCGCTGGCCGCGACGACAAGGCGCGCCGCCGGATCGCCTTTCGGGTCGGCACCCCGCGGGCCGAGGACGATGTCCGGGAGGTTCACGGCATCCTGCGTCACCGCGACGCCATCGCCACCATCGGCGGCCGGCTGCCGTCGCGCATCCGCTCGTTCTCGGGCGATCAGCTCGACCAGATCGTCGCCGCGCTGGACGGCGCCCAGGCGCGGAGCAAGGAGCTGTTCCGCTTCGCCCTGGTGCTGACGATGAACCGCGTCGGGGCGCCCTGGCAGCTCGTCCGGGTGGCGGTGCGGGCGGTGCAGTCCGACAAGGCCGATCGCATCGCCGAGAGCCCCTATGGGCTGGCGCTCACCATGGTGCTGGCCGACACCGAGCGCATGGTGCGCGATCTCGTGCGCGAGTTCCGGCGCGGCCACATGGACCGTGCCATCGAGCGCCTCAAGGAGATCCACGAGGCGGTGCGCGGCCTGCGCAGCGAGGTCAACATGGTGTCGGGCTCCGGGCCGGCGCGCCAGCTCGCCGCCGTGCGGGCCGGGGTGGCGGACACCTTCAAGTCCGAGCTGGAGACCATTCCGGGCCGGGTCCGCCGGGTCATCCGCATCGTGCCCGGGAAGCATCTTCCGCGCGGCGCCACTGTCGACCAGGGCGAGGTGAGCGAGATCGAGGACCTGCTTCGCTTTCTCTCGGCCTGCAAGAACTCCGCGAGCGAACTCGCCCTCAACGAGATTACCCTGCGGGTGCTGTCCGAGCTGCAAACTCAGCTCGACAACGGCTCGCGCGCCATCCTGGACGTGCTGCGTGCCTGCGATGCGGCCGAGCTGCCGTACCGTCAGGCCCAGATGGATGCCGCCACGCGCTTCTGCGCCAAGATCCTCGGCGAGGACTACGCCGTGCTGCTGGGACGGGCCGCCGAGGTGGCGGTCGACAGCGAGCGCAAGGCCAAGACGGCGAAAGCCTGAGCGGCTTCCGGCCGCCGCAAGCCCGCCCCGGGCCGGCGTTCCTGGCGCACGATCATCGTCCGCCGGACCTGCTTGCGTCCTCGCGGCTCGGCCTCCCTCCTGCGTCCTCCCTCTACGTTCTCCCCTTTGCGTCCTCCCCCCTGGGTTCTCGCGACGGCTGGTCTCCCGCCGTCGTCGCCCGCCCCGTCGAGCCTCCCCGCCGTCTCCTCCTGCCGCCTTCTGCCTCCTCCTTTGCCTCCTCCGTCTCGCGCCGCGCCCGGCTCCGCCCGGACCCTGATGCCGCTCGCTCGCCGGGTCCCCGGTCGGCGTTCCGTCATCCCCCATTTTCGCCGCCTTCCCGCCCTATCGGGCGGCGCCCACCGCGGCCGGTCTGTTTGACATTTCCCAAGGTTGCGACCGGGCTCGTCATGGTCAATGACGACACCACCGGCTAGGGTCCCGCCATGACGTTTCCGTTCCTGCTCGCGTTGATGACCACGGTTGCGCTCGGTGCGGCGCTGTGGCCGCTGCTGCGGCGCCCGGCGCCGCCGCGCGCCGGCGACGACGTGGCGGTCTATCGCGACCAGCTCGACGAGATCGAGCGCGACCTCGCGGCCGGCGTGCTGGCGCCGGCCGAGGCCGAGGCGGCCCGCGTCGAGGTGTCGCGTCGGCTGATCGCCGCCGCCGAGGCGGCCCCGTCAGACAGCGCAGCCCCGCCGCGCGCCGCGCCGCTCGTCCGCCGGGTCGCCGCCGCCGTGCTGGTGGCGCTGCCGCTCGCCGGCCTCGGCTACTATCTCGCCACCGGCTCGCCCGAACTGCCCGGCCAGCCGTTGGCCGAGCGGCTCGCCCGGCTCCAGGCCGGGCAGGGGTCGGCCACCGACGAGAACGCCGCGATGGCGGCGATGATCCCGCGGGTGGAGGCGCATCTGCGCAGCAACCCCGACGATGGCCGCGGCTGGGCCGTGCTGGCCCCCGCCTACATGCGGCTGGAGCGCTTCGACGACGCCGCCAAGGCATACCGCAACACCATCCGGCTCCTGGGCGAGACCGGCGACCGCGTCGCCGATCTCGGCGAGGCGCTGGTCGGTCAGGCGGGCGGCACCGTGACGGCTGCCGCCAAGCAGCAGTTCGAGCGCGCCCTGGTGCTCGACCGCGAGCACGTCTCCGCCGCCTACTATCTCGGCCTCGCCGCCAGGCAGGAGGGCCGGCCCGACGAGGCGCGGCGGATCTGGCAGGCGCTGTTGGATCGTGCCCCGGCCGACGCGCCGTGGACCGGCTTCGTCCGCACCGCGCTCGCCGGCCTCGACGGCGCCGAGGAGGACGTGCCGCGCGCCCTGACCGACGAGCAGCGCGCCATGGTGCGCGGCATGATCGATCAGCTCGCCGCCAAGCTGCGCCAGAACGGCGGCGACGTCGACGGCTGGCTGCGGCTGGTGCGCGCCCATATGGTGATGCGCGAGCCCGACAAGGCCCGCGCCGCCCTCGCCGAGGCCCGCAAGGCGCTGGCCGATGCGCCCGACAAGCTGGTCCGTCTCGATGCCGAGGTGCGGTCCTTGCGCATCGAACCAGCCGCCCCCGCCGCACCGGCCGGTCCGCGGGTCGCGGCGCCCGCGGGCGCCCCCGCCGGCCTCGCCTTACCGGCGCTGCCGGGTGGCACGCCCGCCACCGCCTCGGCCGACCCGTCCGCCGACCACGATGCCGGCATGCGTGGCCTGGTGGCGCGGCTCGCCGACCGCCTCGCCGCCGACGGCTCCGACGTCGAAGGCTGGATTCGGCTGGTGCGCAGCCACGTCGCACTCGGCGACCGCGAGCGGGCGACCGCCGCCGTGGTCGATGCCCGCCGGGCGCTGGCCGGCGCGGCCGACAAGCTCGCCCGGCTCGACACCGTCGTGAAGGAGCTGGGATTGCCTCTTGGATCGTCTGGAGACGCTCGATGACCCGTAAGCAGCGCCGCGTCGCTCTCCTGGCCGGCGGCCTCGCCGTGCTCGCGGTCGCGGTCGGCCTGGTGCTCACCGCGCTCAACGACACCATCGTGTTCTTCAACTCGCCGACCGACGTGGTGGAGAAGAAGGTGCAGGCCGGCACGCGGCTGCGGATCGGCGGGCTCGTGGCGCCCGGCTCGGTGGAGCGCGGCGACAATCTCGCGGTCCGTTTCCAGGTGACCGATGGGGCCAACACCATCGCGGTGGCGTATCGCGGCATCCTGCCCGACCTGTTCCGCGAGGGGCAGGGCGTGATCGCCGAGGGCGTGCTCGACGGCACCGGCGTGAAGGCCGACAGCGTGCTCGCCAAGCACGACGAGAAGTACATGCCGCGCGAGGTGGCCGACGCCCTCAAGAAGCAAGGGCACTGGCAGAGCGACTACGACAAGAAGGCATCGGAGGGCGGCGCTTCGCCCTCGTCCGCCGGCAGCGCCGCGGCGCCGCCGGCCCGTGCGGGAGCGACGCCATGATCGCCGAGCTCGGCCACTATGCCCTGGTGCTGGCGCTGGTGCTCGCGGTGGCGCAGGCGACCGTGCCGCTCCTCGGCCTGCGCAGCGGCGACCCGGCTCTGCTCGGCGTCGCCAAGCCGGCCGCGCTGGTGCAGTTCGCCTTCGTGACGCTGTCCTTCGCGGCGCTCACCGCCTGCTACGTCCAGTCCGACTTCTCGGTCCTCAACGTCGCCGAGAACTCCCACTCGACGATGCCGCTGATCTACAAGGTCACCAGCGTGTGGGGCAACCACGAGGGCTCGATGCTCCTGTGGGTGCTGATCCTGGCACTGTTCGGCGCGCTGCTGGCGCTCCTCGGCCGCAACGTGCCGGCGGCGCTGCACGCCGCCGTGCTGTCGATGCAGGCGATCATCGCCATCGCGTTCTATCTCTTCATCCTGCTCACCTCGAACCCGTTCGCGCGGCTGGCGCAGGCGCCCGTCGAAGGGCGCGATCTCAATCCGCTGTTGCAGGACATCGGCCTCGCCATCCATCCGCCGCTGCTCTATGTCGGCTATGTCGGCTTCTCGGTGTCGTTCTCGTTCGCGGCGGCGGCGCTGCTGACCGGCCGCATCGATGCCGCCTGGGCCCGCTGGGTGCGGCCGTGGACGCTGATCGCCTGGATCTTCCTCACCCTCGGGATCTCGATGGGCTCGTACTGGGCCTATTACGAGCTCGGCTGGGGCGGCTGGTGGTTCTGGGACCCGGTCGAGAACGCCTCGCTGATGCCGTGGCTGGCCGGCACCGCGCTTCTGCACTCCGCCCTGGTGATGGAGAAGCGCGAGGCCCTGAAGGTGTGGACCATCCTGCTCGCTATCCTCACCTTCTCGCTGTCGCTGATCGGCACCTTCCTGGTCCGCTCGGGCGTGCTCACCTCGGTGCACTCCTTCGCCACCGATCCGGCTCGCGGCGTCTTCATCCTGATGATCCTGGTGCTGTTCATCGGCGGCAGCCTGACGCTGTTCGCCTGGCGGGCCCCGATGCTGCGCCAGGGCGGCCTGTTCGCGCCGGTGTCGCGTGAAGGCTCGCTGGTGTTCAACAACCTGTTCCTCACCACCGCCTGCGCCACGGTGTTCGTCGGGACGCTCTATCCGCTGGCCCTGGAGGCGCTGACCGGCGCCAAGATCTCGGTCGGCGCGCCGTTCTTCAACATGACGTTCGGGCCGCTGATGGTGCCGCTCTTGATCGCGGTGCCGTTCGGGCCGCTGCTCGCCTGGAAGCGCGGTGATCTGCTCGGCGTCGCCCAGCGGCTGCTCACGGCGCTGGCGGCCGCCGTGCTGGCGATGGCGGTGACCTTCGCGCTCCAGGGCCGGCCGGTGCTGGCGCCGCTCGGCATCGGGCTCGCGGTGTTCGTCATCGTCGGTGCCGCGATCGACATCGTCGAGCGCATCGGCCTGTTCCGGCTGCCGGTCGCGATCGCGTGGCGGCGTGCCGTCGGGCTGCCGCGCTCGGCCTGGGGCACCGCGGTGGCCCATGCGGGGCTCGGCGTCATGCTGCTCGGCGTCGTCGGCGAGTCGCAGTGGAACATCGAGCGCATCACCGCCATGAAGACCGGCGACGTGGCGACCGTCGGCCGCTACGAGATCGTCTTCGACGGGCTCGACCAGCGCCAGGGATCGAACTATCGCGAGCTGCTGGTGCGCTTCACGGTGCGGGAGGGCGGCGTACCGATCGCCACGCTCACGCCGTCCAAGCGCGCCTTCACCAGCCGCGAGATGTCGACCACCGAGGCGGCGCTGATGCGCCACGGCGTCGGCCAGCTCTACGTGTCGCTCGGCGATCTCGAGCCGGACGGCCGGGTGGCGGTGCGCGCCTACGACAAGCCGCTGGTGCTGCTGATCTGGATCGGCACGCTGGTGATGTCGGTGGGCGGCGGCCTGTCTCTGTCCGACCGCCGGCTTCGTGTCGGTGCGCCGCGGCCCTCCAAGGCCCGGCTCGCAGCCCAGCCGGCGGAGTGAGACCGTGATGCGGACGCTGTCGCTCGTCGTCGTCGCCGTTCTCATGCTCGGCCTGACCGCTCCAGCCGTGGCCGTGCAGCCCGACGAGATGCTGCCCGACCCGACGATGGAGCAGCGCGCCCGCGATCTCTCGCAGCATCTGCGCTGCCTGGTCTGCCAGAACCAGTCGATCGACGATTCCGACGCGGGCCTCGCGCGCGACCTGCGCCTGCTGGTGCGCGAGCGCCTCAAGGAGGGTGACAGCGACTCCGAGGTGATCGACTTTCTGGTGAAGCGCTACGGCGAGTTCGTGCTGCTGAAGCCGCGCTTCTCCTGGCACACCGCGCTGCTGTGGGCGGCGCCCGCCGCGGTGCTGCTGGCCGGCGTCGCCGGCCTGGTGGTGGCGTTGCGCCGCCGGCGCGCCGGCGCGCCCGTGACCGTCACCGCGGCGCCGCCGCTCTCCGACGAGGAGAAGCGCAAGCTCGCCGAGCTGACGAAAGGGTAGGGCGGGCGTATCGTCCGCTTGCCGCACGAACCGGCAAGCACGAGCGTTCCGACGTCG
This sequence comes from Rhodoplanes sp. P11, assembly GCF_964266735.1. NCBI lineage: Bacteria > Pseudomonadati > Pseudomonadota > Alphaproteobacteria > Hyphomicrobiales > Nitrobacteraceae > Rhodoplanes > Rhodoplanes sp. P11. Next base: position 210,606 of record NZ_CAXWGY010000020.1, on the reverse strand, counting down.
GATGTGTGCCGGACCAGCCGGATCGCGGCCGACCGCCACTCCAAGCAGAGACTGCGCCGCGAGGATGCCCTGATCAGGATGGTCGCCGGCCGCCACACCGGCCGTGCGAACGCCGCGACGGCACGGTTGCGTGCCCACCGCCACGCGGTTCATCATCGATGAGGATTGAGAGGGGAGGCGTCGCGGAGAAGCATTCGGCCGTCCGAAAGGGAGCCGCATGGGCCGATTGATCCGCCTCACCCAGCTTCTCGCCGCAGCCTCGCTCGGCGGGATGGTGGCGGTCGTCACCGTCGACGTGTTCTTCCGCTACGCCTTCAATCGGCCGATCGCCGCCGGCATCGAGCTGGTCGAGCTCGCCATCGTGGGCACCATCTTCATGGCGCTGCCCGGGGCCTCGGCGCGGCGCATCCACGTATCGATCGACTATCTCGACGACGTGCTGCCGGCCGGCGCCGTCGCGGTGCTCGACCGCCTGGCAAACGGCGCGGTCGCGGCCGGCCTCGTCTGTCTCGTCTGGCATCTCGTGATTCATGGTCTGCGACTCGCCGAGCGCGGCGAGACCAGCGCGACGCTCCAGTTCTCCGCCGCGCTTCCGGTCTTCCTGATGGCGGCGGCACTGCTGGCGACCGCGATCGTTCATCTCTGCCTCGCCCTTCTCCCCCGCTCACCCTGACGAAAGCCGCCATGATCGACGCGCTGCTGGCGTTCCTGGTTCTGCTCGCGCTGGCGGCGTGCCGCGTGCCGCTCGCCTTCGCCATGGCCCTCGTTGGCTTCGGGGCGCTGGCGCTGACCCAGTCGCTGCCGGCAGCGATCTCCTCCACGGTGCAGACCGTGATGCAGACCGGCGGGCTCTACACGCTGTCGGTGATCCCGCTGTTCACCCTGATGGGCAACCTGGTGACGCGGTCCGGCCTGTCGAAGGAGCTGTACACGGCCGCCTACAGCTTCGTCGGCCACCGGCCGGGCGGGCTCGCCACCTCCACCATCGTGGCCTGCGCGGGCTTCGGGGCGATCTGCGGCTCGAGCCTGGCGACCGCCGCCACCATGGCGCGGGTGGCGCTGCCCGAGATGGAGGCGCGCCGCTACAAGCCCGGGCTCGCCACCGCCTCGATCGCGGCGGGCGGGACACTCGGAATCCTCATCCCGCCCTCGGTCATCATGGTCCTCTACGGGCTGATGACCGACACCAGCATCGGCGCGCTGTTCGCCGCCGGCGTCCTGCCGGGGATCGTCGCGACGCTCTTCTATGTCGGGGCGGTGCGTTGGACGACCTGGCGCGACCCCGCCGCCGGCCCGCGCGGCGAGCGGGTGTCGGTGCGCGACAGGCTGGTGGCCCTGCGAGAGGTGTGGCGCGTGCTCGCGCTGTTCGGCGTCGTGCTCGGTGGCATCTACGGCGGAGTGTTCACGCCGACCGAGGCGGCCGGGATCGGTGCGGCGGGCGCCTTCCTGATCGCCCTCGCGCGGCGCGAGCTGAGGGTCTACGACTACGTCGAGGTGCTGGTCGATTCCGCCCGCACCAGCGCGATGATCTTCGCGGTGCTGCTCGGCGCCCTGATCTTCGCCAACTACGTGAACTTCACCTCGATGTCGTCCGATCTCGTGGCGCTGATCGAGGCCTACCGGGTCCATCCGCTGGCCGTGATCTTCATGATGATCGCGATCTACGTGCTGCTCGGCTGCCTGCTGGAGAGCATCTCGATGATCGTTCTCACGGTGCCGGTGTTCTATCCGATCGTGCAGGGCCTCGGCTTCGATCTCGTGTGGTTCGGCATCTTGGTGGTGGTGGTCACCGAGATCAGCCTGATCACCCCGCCGGTGGGGATGAACGTCTTCGTGCTCCGCGCCTTCACGCCGCACGTTCCGACCGGCGTGATCTTCCGCGGCCTGGTGCCGTTCGTGGTGGTGGATTTCGTCCGCATCGCGATCCTGGCGCTGGTGCCGGCGATCTCGTTGGCGCTGCCGACTTGGCTGAAGCTGATCCGCTGAAAGCCGTCGAGGCCAGCGGCCAGGCGAGACGGCGAGGCTGCGTCAGGCCACCCGGCCGCGCCAGCGCGCCGGGCCGAGCGTGTGGAGCGAGCGTCCGCCGCTGTCGACCGCCACCGTGACCGGCATGTCCTCGACGGTGAACTCGTAGATCGCCTCCATGCCGAGGTCCTCGAACGCCACCACCCGCGCCGCACGAATCGCCCGTGACACCAGAATGGCGGCGCCGCCGACGGCGATCAGATAAGCGGCGCGGTGACGGGCGATGGCCTCGATCGCCGCCGGCCCCCGTTCGGCCTTGCCGATCATGACGCGCAGCCCGGTCCGCGCCAGCAGCGTCTCGGTGAAGCGATCCATCCGGGTCGCCGTGGTCGGCCCGGCCGGGCCGATCACTTCGTCGCCCACCGGGTCGACCGGGCCGACATAGTAGATGGCACGGCCGCGCAGATCGACGGGCAGCGGTTCGCCGCGTGCGACGAGATCGGCCATGCGCTTGTGGGCGGCGTCGCGTCCCGTCAGCATCCGGCCCGACAGCAGCAGCGTGTCGCCCGGCGCCCAGCTCTCGATCTCGTCCTGGGTGAGGGCGTCGAGATCGACGCGGCGGGCGAGCCCCGCGGTGCGGTCGAGCACGATCTCGGGCCAGTCGGCGAGATCGGGCGGCGTGAAGGTCGCCGGCCCCGATCCGTCGAGCACGAACGAGACGTGCCGGTTGGCGGCGCATTGCGGGATCAGGGCCACCGGCTTCGACGCCGCGTGGGTCGGGAAGGTGCGGAGCTTCACGTCGACCACCGTGGTCAGGCCGCCGAGACCCTGGGCGCCGATGCCGAGCGCGTTGACGGCGCGGTAGAGGCGGATTCGCATCTCCTCCTCGGCGTCCGCCGGGCCGCGCGCCAGCAGATCGGGCATGTCGATCGGCGCCAGCAGCGCCTCCTTCGCCATCAGCATCGCCTTCTCGGCGCTGCCCCCGACCCCGAGACCGAGCAGGCCGGGCGGGCACCAGCCGGCCCCGAGACTCTCGACCGTGCGCAGCACCCACTCCTCGACGTCGTCGGACGGATTGAGCATGGCGAAGCGGCTCTTGTTCTCCGAGCCGCCGCCCTTGGCGGCGATCACCACCGTCACCACCTCGCCGGGGACCACCGCCGTGTGGGTCACCGCCGGCGTGTTGTCGCGGGTGTTGCGCCGCGTGAGCAGAGGGTCCGCGATGATCGAGGCGCGCAGCGGATTGGCCGTGTCCCGATAGGCGCGTCGTACGCCTTCGTCGACCAGCTCCTCGATCGCGCGCGTCGTCGCGATCCGCGCGCCGAGCCCGACCCGCACGAACGCATTGACGACGCCGGTATCCTGGCACATCGGCCGGCGGCCGAGCGCGGCGAGGCGCGAGTTGATCAGAATCTGGCCGATCGCCTCGCGGGCGGCGGGGCTCTGCTCGCGCTCGTGGGCGGCGGCGAGCGCCCGCACGTAGTCGGCCGGATGATAGCAGGAGATGAACTGCGCCGCGGCGGCGACGCTCGCGACGATGTCGTCCTCGCGGATGACGGTCATGGTCGGTCTCCCGGCGGCGCCCTGGTCGCCGCGCCAGCGGCATTCAGGCGGCGTCGACCTGCGCGTCCGGCCGGGCCGAGGCGATGGCCGGATGCGCCGCGGCGGTATCGGCCACCCGGACGATGGTCGGAAAGGCGTCAAGCGGGCACTGGAAGCGCCGCGCGTTGAAGACCTGCGGCACCAGGAAGGCGTCAGCGAGTGTGGGGGTGTCGCCATGGACGTAACGGCCGGTGCGTCCGGCCTTCGTCATCAGGGCCTCCAGGCCGGCGAAGCCGACCGCCACCCAGTGGCGATACCAGGCGAGCTTTTCGTCTTCGTCATGGCCGAGCGTCTTGGTCACGTAGTGGAGCACCCGCAGATTGTCGAGCGGATGGATCTCGCACGCGATGGTCGCCATCACGGCTCGCACATAAGCGCGGGCGACGGAATCGCGCGGCAGCAGCGGCGGCTCCGGGTGCGTCTCCTCCAGGTACTCGCAGATCGCCGTCGACTGCACCAGCACCGCGTCGCCGTCGACCAGCGTCGGCACCAGACCGAGCGGATTGACGGCGCGGTATTCGGGGCGGTGCTGCTCGCCGCCGTCGCGCAGCATGTGGACGACGGAGGGCTGCCAGGCGAGCCCCTTGAGGGCGAGGACGATGCGGACCCGATAGGCCGCCGAGGAGCGGAAATAGGTGTACAGCGTCACGACATGCCTCCGGCCGGCGCGTCCGGCCTGCTGGTCGGCGGACCCGGCGGCCGCTCCGGGGCCGGACCGCTCATCCGGCCCCATATGATCCGGCGGGGTGGCGGCGCCAATCCTCACTCGTGAGGAATGCGGACCCGGGCGTTCGGCAGCTAGCATCCGGCCATCGTCCCGGAGGCTCGTCATGTCCGCCATGGTTCCGATCAACGGTCTGCACCACTTCGCCTATCGCTGCCGCGACGCGGAGGAGACGCGGCATTTCTACGAGGACATTCTCGGCCTGCCACTCGTCCACATCGTCAAGTCCGACCATGTGCCGAGCACCGGCGAGTACTGTCCGTTCGTCCACCTGTTCTTTCAAATGAAGGACGGCTCTCACATCGCCTTCTTCGACCTCGGCGACAACGTGAAGGCGGAGCCGTCGCCCAATACGCCGAACTGGGTGAATCATCTGGCGCTCGCGGTGTCGTCGACCGAGGAGCTGAAGGAGGCGAAGATGCGGCTGGAACAGGCCGGCATCCCGATCCTCGGCATCACCGATCACACGTTCATCCACTCCATCTACTTCTTCGATCCGAACGGCATCCGGCTGGAGCTGACCACCGACGTCGGCCTCGCCGACTACAAGGAGGCGAAGCGCCGGAGCGCACGATCCGATCTCGACTCCTGGACGAAGGAGAAGTCGGAGCGCCTGGGGCTCGCCTCGTGACGGCGATGACCGCGAGCTGCCGGGGCGTCGAGTGGAACGGCAACGGCTACCGGCTGCCGGTGTTCCCCGCGGTGGTGCCGCCCTCGGCCGGACGGGCCGAGGTGGAGCGCGCCGGCATCGTCGTGGTCGGCGGCGGCGTCACCGGCCTGACGCTCGCGGCCGACCTGGCCTCGCGCGGCGTCGCCGTGCTGCTGCTCGACGATGACGACACCGTCGGGGTGCGCGGCGCCTCGTCGCGCGGCATGGTGTGGTCGCAGAAGACGCTGGAGATCATGGACCGGCTCGGCGTCGCGCCGCGCATGATCGAGAAGGGCGTCGTCTGGTCGGTCGGCAAGACGTTGTCGGGCGAGGAGATCGTCTATGCGTTCAATCGCGCCGAGGGCAACGCCTCCCTCCAGCCGCCGTTCGTCAACCTCCAGCAGTTCTATCTTGAGTGGTTCCTGGTCGATCGTCTCGGTGCGCTCGACGGCGCCGAGCTGCGTTGGAAGAACCGCGTCCGTGCCATCGAGCCCGGCCCGGCATCGGTCCGGCTGGAGGTCGAGAGTCCCGGCGGCGACTACGTCGTCGCGGCGGACTGGGTGATCGATGCGACCGGGGCCAACTCGCATCTGCGCGACTCGCTCGGACTTCCCGTCAAGGCGTCGCGCCACGTCGACTGCTGGTGCATCTGCGATGCCCGGCTGGACGAGGTCGAGCTGCCCGAGCGGTGGACCTGGGTCGACGCGCCGTTCAACGGCGGCCGCGCCGTCTGGCAGCACATGATGGCCGACAAGGTGTGGCGGCTGGACTATCAGCTCGCCCCCGGCACCGACCCCGAGGAGGCGGCGCGGCCGGAGATCGCCGCCGCGCGGGTGCGTGCCCATCTCGGTCCCGACGTCGCGTTCGAGCTCGTGTGGGTCGGGCCGTGGGCCTACCGCACCCAGATGCTGGAGCGGTTTCGGCATGGGCGCGTGCTGTTCGCGGGCGACGCCGCCCATGTGAAGAGCCCGTTCGGGGCGCGTGGCGGCAACTCCGGCATCGGCGACGCCGAGAACCTCGCCTGGAAGCTGGCGCTCGTCGTCCAGGGCAAGGCGAGCGAGCGTCTGCTCGATACCTACGACGAGGAGCGGCGCGCCGCTGCGGCCGAGAACATCCTCGTCACCTCCCGGTCGGCCCGCTTCCTGGCGCCGCAGTCGCCGTTCGAGCGCCGGCTTCGCGACGCACTGCTGGGCCTCGCTCGGCAGCACGCCTTCGCCCGTGCCATGGTCAATACCGGCCGGCTCGCCGTCGCCAACCGTTATCCGGGCTCCGCCATCCTGGCGCCGGACGGCGGTTACGCGCTGCCCAACCTGAGGCTGGAGCGGGCCGACGGCGGCGCCACCTCGCTGTCGGCGGCGCTCGCCGATCTCGGCACGGCGGCGCTCGGGCTCTACCTGCCGCGGGCGGGGCACGATCCGGCGCGCGCCGCGATCAGCGGCATCGGCGGCGAAGGGCTTCCCTACGCGGTGCGCACGCTCGAGGCGGGGCAGGGGGCGGTTCGCTGCACCTATCGCGACGCCGGAGGTCATCTTCCGGCGTTGACCGGCGCGGAGCCGGGCGACCTCGTGGTCGTCCGCCCGGATCTCTATTGTGCCGCCGTCGTGCGCGGCGCCGCGGCGGCGGCGGCGGAAGCCGCGCTCCGCGCCGCGGTCGGATTCGGAGCCTGACATGCGTCTCGATCCCAATCTCGAAGACCCGGACGGGTTCTACGCCGCGCTGGTCGCCGCCGCCGAAGGGCTCACCGAGACGCAGTCGCAGGACCTGGCGCTGCGGCTGGTGTTCCTGCTCGCCAATCAGGTGGGCGCCAAGGCGGCGCTCGATGCCTGCATCGACGAGGCGGCGCGGCCTTACAGGAAGGACAGTACGCATGGCTGAGGAGTTCGCGTCCACCCGGGACACGACCGAGCAGACGCCGCAGATCGTCGAGCTGGAGCGCGACATCTACGGATACTGCTCGGTGTCCGATCCGAACTGCGGCTTCGTGGTCGGTGAGGAGGCGGTGCTGGCGATCGACGCCCGTGCCACCCCGATGCTCGCCCGCGAGATGATCGCCGGCATCCGCACCGTCACCGATCGGCCGATCAAGTATCTCTTTCTTACCCATTATCACGCGGTGCGGGCGCTCGGCGCCTCGGCTTTCGGGGCCGATCTCGTGTTCTCCTCGCGCGACACCCTCGCGCTGCTGCGCGAGCGCGGGCAGGCCGACATGGAATCGGAGATCGGCCGCTTCCCGCGCCTCTTCAAGGGGCGTGAGGAGATCCCCGGCCTCACCTTTCCGGACGCCACCTTCGAGACCGAGCTCTCGTTCCATCTCGGCGACCGTGAGCTGCGCTTCCTGCGGCTCGGCCGCGCCCACACGCGGGGCGACACGGTATGTCACATCCCGGACGCCGGCGTGGTGTTCGCCGGCGATCTCGTCGAGAACCGCTGCGGCGTCTACATGGGCGACGCCTATGTGCAGGATTGGATGACGACGCTCGAACGCCTGCGCGCCCTCGACTGCCAAGCGGCGGTGCCGGGGCGGGGCGCGCCGATGCGCTCGCGCCAGGAGATCGCCGACGCTATCGACACCACCAAGGACTTCATCGCCTCGATCGTCGGAGCGGTGCGGCACGGCCTGTCGCTCGGCCGCGATCTCAAGGGCTGCTACGAGGAGGCGGAGCGGATTTGCAATCCGCGGTTCGGCGACTGGCCGATCTATGTCCATGCGCTGGCCTTCGACGTCGCCCGTGTCTACGACGAGCTGCGCGGCCTCGAGCATCCCCGCATCTGGACCGACGCCCGCGATCAGGAGCTGTGGCGCACGCTGCACGGCTGACCGCCGGCGCCGCGCGAGCGCAATGCCGATCGGCGGATTTCGAACACGAGCCCGGTCAACGGGCCGAACCCCCGAGGAGGAGACGATGAACAGACGCGAGTTTCTGGCAGGGTCCGCAGCCTTGTCGGTGGCCGGCCTCGCCGGTGGTGACGCGCAGGCCGGCACGGTGCTGCGCGCCTCCACCTGGATGCCGCCGCAGCATGTTCTCAACAGGAGCGTTCTCGCCGTATGGGCCAAGGAGATCGAGGCGGCCTCCGGCGGGCAGCTGCGGGTCTCGACGCTGCCGAAGGCGGTGGCGGCACCGCCCGGCACGTTCGACGCCATCGCCGATGGTGTCGCCGACATCGCCATGAACGTGCACGGCTACACGCCGGGCCGCTTCCTGCTGTCGACCATCGCCGAGTTTCCCGGCGCCGGCGACAGCGCCGAGATCGCCTCCGTCGCCTATCAGCGCGTCTACGCCAAGCACCTCGCCCGCTTCGATCAGGACAAGAAGCTGAAGGTGCTGGCGGTCTTCACCAACGGGCCGGGGCACATCTTCAACGTGCGGCGGCCGGTGCGGAGCGTCGCCGACCTCAAGGACCTCCGCATCCGGGTCGGTGGCGGCGCCGCCAATGACATCGCCCGGCTGCTCGACGTCTCGGCGGTGCTCAAGCCGGCGTCGGAGTCCTACGAGCTCCTGTCGTCGGGGATCGTCGACGGGGTGTTCTTCCCGTCGGAACCCATTGCCACCTTCAAGCTCGACGGCATCGTGAAGCATGGCACGCTGGTGCCCGGTGGGCTCTACAACACGAGCTGGGCGATGGTGATGAACCGCGCCAGCTACGACCGGCTGTCCGCCGATCTCCGCGATATCGTCGATGCCCGCTCGGGCGAGACCCTGGCCCGGCTGATCGGTCGCGCCCAGGACGAGACCGACCGCAGTGCCCTGGCGAAGATCAGGGCGAGCGGCATCGATCTCGTCACCGCGGATACCGCCTTCGTGTCGGAGATCAAGGCGCGCGTCCGCCCGCTGGAGGCGAGCTGGTCCGAACAGATCAAGAAGCTCGGAGCCGACGGGTCGGCCCTGCTCGAGGCCTACAGGGCCGAGCTCGCCGTCGCCGCGAACTGAGTCGCCGTTCCTCCCGCCTGCCGCGTCCGGACCCGGCACCGGACGCGGCACTTTTACGAGGCTGTCCATGAAGCTCGCCACCTTGCGCAACGGCCGTCCCGACGGCCGGCTGGTCGTCGTGTCGCGCGATCTCGCACGCTGCGCCGCGGCCGACGACATTGCGCCGACCCTGCAAGCGGCGCTCGACGTCTGGGACGATGCCGCGCCGCGGCTCGCCGAACGCGCGGCGGCGGTCGAGGCCGGCTCCGCCACAGGCGTCGAACCCTTCGATCCCGGTCTCGCGATGGCGCCGCTACCGCGCGCCTACCAGTGGGCGGACGGCTCCGCCTATGTCAATCACGTCGCGCTGGTGCGTAAGGCGCGCAACGCCGACATGCCGGACAGCTTCTGGCACGATCCGCTGGTCTATCAGGGCGCCGCGGACTGCAATCTCGGGCCGATGGACCCGATCCCGCTCGCCGATCCCGAGCTCGGCTGCGACTTCGAGGGCGAGATCGCGGTGGTGACCGACCGGGTGCCGGCCGGCACCGACGAGGAGGCGGCCGCCGCGCATATCAAGCTCGTCATGCTGGTGAACGACGTGACGCTGCGCAACCTCGTGGCGCCGGAGATCGGCAAAGGCTTCGGCTTCTTCCAGTCGAAGCCGCAGACCGCGTTCTCGCCCGTCGCGGTGACGCCGGACGAGCTGGGCGACGCCTGGGACGGCGCCCGCGTCCACCTGCGGCTGCGCGTCCACCGCGGCGACGTGCTGTTCGGCGCGCCCGAGGCGGGCCGCGACATGGTGTTCTCCTTCCCGCGGCTGATCTCGCACGTGGCGCGCACCCGCCCGATCGGGCCGGGCGGCATCATCGGCTCCGGCACGGTGTCCAATGCCGATCCCGCGGTGGGCGCCGCATGCATCGCCGAGCGGCGGGCCCGCGACATGCTGGAGTTCGGAGAGGTCCGCACGCTGTTCCTGGCGCCGGGCGAGCGCGTGCGCATCGAGATGCTGAACGATCGCGGACACTCGATCTTCGGCGCCATCGATCAAGTGGTAGCGAGGTATGTATGAGTTGCATATGTTGTGACTTGATGTAGCGTTGACGACAGGAAACGCTTGGTTGGAGGGTCAAGTCTTGCAGATCATGCAAGCGCCCGATGACGCCACGTGCCTGTCTGCTCCTCCCGATGCGCTGTGCAGCCTGGTTCGCCAGGTCGGCAAGCCTGCCTTCGTCGGGGCGCTGCTCGCGTCGAGCCGGGTCTTCGCGCCGGTCGAGTTCGTCTCGATCTTTCTGTACCCGAACAAGAACACGCCGATCTTCGTCGGCACCGAGGGGCCGGCGGGCCGGCGCTACGCCAGCTCGGCGGCCGATCATTACATGGCCCGGCACTATCGCGACGACCCCAATCTCGGCATCATGTTCGAGCACGGCGGTGTCGACGGCAGCCGCATCACCTATGTGAGTCGGGACGACATCCCGACCGTCGGCTATCGGACGTGGTGCTACGACCGCGCCCATATCGCGGACCGGCTGTCGCTCATCGGCCGCACCGAGCGGGGCCTGTCGTTCTCGGTCAGCTTCTACGGCGGGCGTGAGACGGGCGTCCTTTCGGAGAGCAGCCGGCGGGCGCTGGCGGCCTTCTTCCCGATCGTGCGGGCGGTGGCGCTGCGGCACTTCGAGCTGTGGCGCAACGGTGGGATCGATCCGGCCACCACCCGGGTGCGGGTGCTCGAGCGCTTTCCCATGCTGTCGCCACGCGAGGCGGATGTCGCGGCCGGAGTCGTCGCCGGCATGACGGCCGAAGAGATCGGCGGCTGGCTCGGCATCGCCCCGACCAGCGTGATCACGCACCGCAAGCGCGCCTACGAGCGGGTCGCCGTCGCCAATCAGCGCGAGTTCCTGCGCGTCTTCTACGGCTCCTGAACCGCTCGCGCCGCCTCCGTGCCGGGCCGGTAGCCACGGCCCAGGATGGCGAGCAGGGTGCGACGGAGCCAGCGGTTGGCCGGGTCGCGATGAAATCGCTCGTGCCACAGCAGCGAGATCTCGACGCTGCCGAGCCCGAGCGACGGCGTCTCGACGATGGCGAGGTCGAGCGCGTCGGCGAGGTACTTGGCGAGATTGGCGGGCAGCACCGCCACCATGTCGGTCCGTCGCACCACCATGGCGGCGGTGGCGAAGCTCGGCACGCTCAGGCGCAGCCGCGATCGCGGCACGATCTCGGCGAGGCGCGCCTCGGCGTTGGCGTGCGCATGGCCGGCCTGCCGGGCCTGCACCAGCACATGGGCGGCGTCGAGGAACGTGTCGCGATCCGGCCTCGCCGCCGTGAACGGGTGGCCCCGCCGCACGATCGCGACATAGCCTTCCTCGAACAGCCTGCGGCGGCGGATGTCCTGCACGAGATCCGGGAAGGCGCCCACGGCGATGTCGGCCTCGCCGCTCTCCAGCATGGAATGGAGATGGCGGGCGTCCGGCGGCACGATGCGGATCGTCACGCCGGGCGCCTCGGTGTCGAGGCGATGCATCAGATGCGGTGCCAGGCGCTGAGCGCCGACGTCGGTGATCAGCAGGGTGAAGCTGCGCTCCGATCGCGCCGGCGCGAAGGCGGGCGGCGTCGGCGTCAGCGTCGCGCTGGCGGCCAGAATGGTGCGCACCGCGCCGGCGATCTCCAGGGCGCGGGCCGTCGGCGCCATGCCGCGGCCGGTGCGCACGAACAGAGGGTCACCGAAATGCGCGCGCAGGCGCGCCAGGATCTTGCTGAGCTGAGGTTGCGACAGGTCGAGCTGATGAGCGGCCCGCGTCAGCGAGGTCTCGCGCAGCAGCGTCTCGAACGCCCGCAGATGCGACAGGGAGATCTCCATCTCATGTCAATGGCGCCATATCGACATGATGACAACGGAATAGTTCGGGCGCGCTCGCTCCGCTAACGTCTTTCGCAGCTGCGATCGCCCGCAGAGGCGATGCCGGTGCGGGAGGACGTCATGCGGATCTATTCCAACCGAGACCGTCCCAGTCATCTCGGACCTTATGCGCTCGAGCGGCTCGCGCGTTTAGACTCCGTCGAGCCGCGCTCGCTGCCGCTGTGCGTCGACGCTTGTGCGGCGCATCCCGACGCCATCGGGGCGGAGATCGAGACCTATGCGGCGCTGTTCCGCCGCTTCCTCGACGGGGCGGTCGCGCCGCGCAGCCCCGCGGTGCCGGACGACCCGGTGCGCCGCGCCGAGAACCTCAAGGCGTCGGCCTACTTTCTCGACGCGGCGCTGGCCGGCACCTGTGTCGTCGCCGAGGCGGACCGGCTCGACCTCGGGTCCGGTGCGGCCGGCGATCCGGATCACACCCACGCGCTCGTCTTCGCGGTGCCGTTCGGGCGCGTGCCGGCGGCCGACGAGCCGGGCGGCGCGTGGATACGCGGCACCAACGTGGCGCGGACCGACATGCGGGCCACCGAGATCGCCGTGATCCTCGCCGGCTATCTGCGCTGGATGGGTTTTCCGGCGCGCGGCCACGTGGCCGGCGACACTCTGGTCGATCTGTCGCGACTGGCGATCCGCGCCGGCATCGCGCGGGCGGAGGGTGGCCGGTTGGTGGCGCCGTTCCTGTCGCGTGGCTTCCGCATCGGCGTCGTCACCACCGGCTTCGTGGTCGCGCCGGACCGGCCGCTGGCGCCGGACGGTGATCTCGGCGAGCACGCCCCGGAGGTCTATGTCGGCATCGACGGCACCCGGCCGGGCTGGGCCGATGCCGAGGAGGAGCAGCGGCCGCTCCACATGGGACGGTATCCGATGGAGACGATCCGCCGCGTCGACGAGCCGACCACGCTGGTGATCCGGCAGGAGATCGGGCGGGTGCCGAAGCGCGGCGACTTCTTCAAGCGGGCCGAGGCCGGCGACCTCGGCGACAAGCCGCGGCTCGAGAAGAAGCGATTTCCGATGAAGCACCCGCTGGCGCTCGGCATGCAGCCGCTGATCCAGGCCATGGTGCCGCTCCAGGGTGATCGCGAGAAGCAGCAGCCGACCGGACGCGGCGGCGATCTGTCCGATCCGGAGCGCAACGCCGCGGCCATCAAGGCGCTCGGCTACTATCTCGGCGCCGACTTCGTCGGGATCTGCCGGGCCGAGCCGTGGATGTACTACGCGACCGACGACACCGACGGGCGGCCGATCGCGGCGTATCACGACTACGCCGTGGTGATGCTGATCGACCAGGGCTACGAAACCATGGACGGCGCCTCCGGCGACGACTGGATCTCGGCCTCGCAGTCGATGCGGGCCTATCTGCGCGGCGCCGAGATCGCCGGCGTGATGGCGGCGCACTGCCGGAAGATGGGCTTTTCGGCGCGCAGCCATTCCAACGCGCATTCGGAGATCATCCACAATCCGGCGATCTTGATGGCGGGGCTCGGCGAGGTGTCGCGCATCGGCGACACACTGCTCAATCCGTTCATCGGGCCGCGCTCGAAATCGGTGGTGCTCACCACCGACCTGCCGATGACGGTCGACAAGCCGATCGACTTCGGCCTCCAGGACTTCTGCGACCGCTGCCGCAAGTGCGCCCGCGAGTGCCCGTGCAACGCCATCACGTTCGGCCCCAAGGTGATGTTCAACGGCTACGAGATCTGGAAGGCCGACGTCGAGAAATGCACCAAGTACCGCGTCACCCAGATGAAGGGCTCGGCCTGCGGGCGCTGCATGAAGATGTGTCCGTGGAACCGCGACGACACCGTCGCGGCGCGCGAGCTCGCGGCGCTGTCGATCCGCCATCCGGAGGCCCGGCCCGCCATCATCGCCATGGACGACGTCTTGCAGAACGGCAAGCGCAACCTGATCAAGCGATGGTGGTTCGACCTCGAGGTGGTCGACGGCGTCGCCGGCGCGCCGGTCGCCGGAACTAACGAGCGTGACCTGAGCCCCGGCCGCGACGACAAGCTGACCGCGATGCAGCGGCTGGCGATGTTCCCGCCGAAGCTCCAGCCGGCGCCCGGCACGACGCTGGCCGAGGTGGTGCCGATCGACCGCGTCGCCGGCATGGACGAGTACCGGCGTGCCGAAACCCCGGACGCGGCGCGCCGGCGCCTGCGCGGCAGCGCGTCCTGATCCGGCCCGCCGGGCGATGTCGAGGACCCTCCGGCGCGTCAGCGCGTATCGACGATGCGTCGACCGTCCTCCGGCAGCGTGCCGGGCCGCAGCAGGACGATCTCGCCGGTCAGCTTGGTGACGTCCCGCAGGGTGTCGGCGAGGGCGTCGCGCAGACCGTCGGATGGAACGGGCACCTCGGCCTCGAGCCGGATCGCATCTTGCTCGCCGGTCCGCAGCACGACGAGGCGGACGGCCCCGATGTCGCCGTGACGGCGGGCGATCTCGGCGACCTGGCTCGGGTGGACGAACATGCCCTTCACCTTGGCGCTCTGATCGGCGCGGCCGAGCCAGCCGGCCAGGCGGATGTTGGTGCGGCCGCAGTCCGATCGCCCGGGCCGCACGGCGGAGAGATCGCCGGTGGCGAAGCGGATCATCGGATAGTCGCGCGTGAAGGTCGTCACCACCACCTCGCCGATCTCGCCGTCGGGAACCGGATCGCCGGTGCCGGGTCGGACGATCTCGACGATGCGGTCCTCGTTCACCACCAGGCCGGTCTCCGCGATCGTCTCGTAGGCGATCAGCCCGACATCGGCGGTGGCGTAGCCCTGGAGGGCCGCGACGCCATGATCGGCGAGGGCGGCGCGCAGCGACGGCGGCAGCGCCGCCCCGGTGGTGAACGCCTTGGTGAGCGAGCCGCAGTGCCGCCCGGTTTCGGCGGCGCGATCGAGGATGATTTTCAGGAAGTCGCCGGTGCCGAGATAGCCGACCGGCCGGTAGCGGCGGATCGCCTCGACCTGCTGGTCGGTGTTGCCCACACCTCCCGGAATCACGACCCCGCCCAAGGCCCGCAGCCCGCTCTCGGCCAGATAGGCGCCGGGGGTGAGATGATACGAGAAGCAGTTGAGCGCCACGTCGCCGGCCCGGAAGCCGGCGGCGAACAGGCCCGCCGCCATGCCCCACCAGTCGCGTCCTTCGCCCTCCGGCTCCGCCACCGGACCGGGCGACACGAACAGGCGCCGGAACGCCGTCGTCGGCACACAGGCGAAGCCGCCGAGCGGCGGATCGGCGGCCTGGAGGCCGACGAGATCGGACTTGCGCAGCAGCGGCAGGGCTCGCAGCGCCTGCCGGGCCGTCACCGCCGCCGGATCGACGCCGGCGAGATGGCGCCGCCAGCCCGGCGCCTGCATCGCATGAGCGAGCAGGCCGGGCAGCCGCGCCATCAGGTCGCGCTCGCGCAGCGCGGGGTCCCGACTTTCCCGCGTGTCGTAATGCTCCGGCGTCCTGGCCAGGAGGGTTGCTGCTCCCGTCATGCCAGCCACCGCTTGCGCCGCCGATACGACTTGGCATCGCGGAAGCTCCTCCGGCCGCCATCGGCGAGGCCGAGATAGAACTCCTTGACGTCCTCGTTCTGGCGCAGGGCCTCGGCCTCGCCGTCCATCACCACCCGTCCGGTCTCCAGCACGTAGCCGTAGGTCGCGTAGCGCAGCGCCACGTTGGTGTTCTGTTCGGCGACCAGGAAGGAGACCCCCTCGCGCTCGTTCAGCGTCTTCACGATCTCGAAGATCTCCTCGACGATCTGGGGCGCCAGCCCCATAGACGGCTCGTCGAGCAGGATCATCTTCGGCTTCGACATCATGGCGCGGCCGATGGCGCACATCTGCTGCTCGCCGCCGGAAGCATAGCCCGCCTGTGCGTTGCGGCGCTCCCGGAGGCGGGGGAAGTAGGCATAGACGCGCTCCAGGTCGGCGGCGACGGCGGCCCTGCCGTCACGTCGCGTGAAGGCGCCGGCCAGCAGGTTCTCGGCGATGGTCAAGTGGCCGAAGCAGTGCCGGCCCTCCATCACCTGGATGCACCCTCGCTGCACCAGATCGCTCGGGCTCGCCGCGTCGATCCGCTCGCCGCCGAACGTGATGGTGCCCTTGGTGACCTCGCCGCGATCGTTGCGGAGCAGGTTGGAGATCGCCTTCAGGGTGGTGGTCTTGCCGGCGCCGTTGGCGCCAAGAAGGGCGACGATGCCGCCCTTGGGCACCGTCAGGGACACGCCCTTGAGCACGAGCGCGACGCGGCCGTAGACAACTTCGATGTTGCCGACCGAGAGCATCGGATCGGCGGCGGCCGGCGGTGGTTCGCCCCGGTGGAGCGGGAGAGGGACCGACATGGACGGGGGGCTCCTGCGATCGATCGGGTATCGGTTCGGGCAGGTAGGGGCTGGGTTCCGGGCTCCGGCCTTCGGCCGGCCCCGGAACGACCGAGTTTCAGAACTCCGACGGCCTGTTAGAGCGGAATCCAATCCAAATGGATCGGACCCCGCTTTAGAAGTCTTTGCGTGATCGCATTTTCGACGGCGAACCGGAATCCCGCTTCGCCGGAAAATGCTCTAAAGCTTGCCGCAGTCGACCGGCGTGATGCCCTTGCTGCTCGCATAGGCGGCCGCCGATTCCTTGACGAGCGGGTCCAGCACCGTGCCGTCGACCTCGATCCAGTCGGAGATCACGGTCCAGCGCGCGCCGTCCCATTGCTGGACGCGGCCGAAGCGTGCGCCCTCGTGGTTTTCGCAGCTCGCCTTCAGGGGCTTGATCATGGTGGCGACGCCGAGCGCTTGCAGCCGCCCGGCATCGAGGTCGAGGTTCTCCAGGCCCCAGCGGACCTGCTCGCCGGTCAACGGCTTGTTGCCGAACTTCGCCTGGGCGGTGCGGATCGCCTCGACGCTGACCAGGGCGCTGATCAGGCCGCGGTTGTAGAGGATCTGGCCGACCTCCTGGGGCGTGGCCAGTCCCGCGCCCTTGCCGTAAACATGAGTCAGGATGTCCTGATGCACCTTGTCGCGCTCGGCGCCGTGCTGGAGCATCAGCGTCTTGTAGCTCTTGGCACGGTCGCCCGCCGGGATGACGTCGGGCTCGGCGCCCGACCAGGCGTAGCCGAGCAGGCGGTCGCGCGGGAAGTTGACCGCCGCCGCCTCTTGGATGGCGGCCGGGTTCATGCCGCCGTATCCCCACAGCACCACATAGTCGGGCCGCATCTGCCGGATCTGCAACCATTGCGACCGCTGCTCGAGGCCCGGCGCCGTCACCGGGATGGCCGTGAAGGTGTAGCCGTGCTTGGCGGCGAGCTTCTCGAACACGGCGATCGGCTCGCGGCCGGCCGGCGCGTCGAGATGCAGGAGCACGATCTTCTTGCCCTTCAGCTTGTCCTTGCCGCCGACCTCCCGGCCCAGATACTCGATCGCCAGCCCGGCGGCCGTCCAATGGCTGCCGATCAGCGGGAAGTTCCAGCGGAACACCGAGCCGTCGCGGGTGTCGGAGCGGCCGTAGCCGACCGTGACCATCGGGATCTTGTCGACCGGCGCCTTCTCGGTGAGCGCGAAGGTGATGCCGGTGGAGACCGGATGGAACATCGCCGCGCCGGTCGGCCCCTTGCCCTTCAGGCGCTCGTAGCACTCGACGCCGCGGTCGGTGCCGTAGGCCGTCTCGCATTCCTCGAACGCGATCTTGACGCCGTTGATGCCGCCGTCGCGCAGGTTGACGAGCTGCAAGTAGTCGACGAATCCGTTGGCCCAGGGAATGCCATTGGCGGCGTAGAGGCCGGTCCGGTAGGACAGGACCGGGATGAACTGCTCGTTGGCCACCGCCATGGCCGATGGAGCGAGCGTGGCGAGCGCCATGGCGCCCATGGCGGCGAGCCGTGCCGGGTATCGCATGGGTATCCTCCCTCGAAGCTCTCGATTGTTGGCCCGCGGCGCGGGCGGCGTTGTCGTCACGTCAAGGTTCATGGAGCTCGCCCGGGTGTGCCGGATCGCCGGAGCTAATGGGGGAACGGCCACAGGCGCAGCTTCTCCTTGGCCAGCGACCACAGGCGGGCGAGCCCGAGCGGCTCGGCGATCAGGAACACGATGATCAGCACGCCGAACACGGCGGTCTCCAGGTGCGAGATCGTCGAGGTCGACAGCGGGGTGCCGAGGGCGGCGGGGAGCCGGCTCAAGACGATCGGCACCAGGAGGATGAACGCGGTGCCGAGGAACGCCCCGAGGATCGACCCGAGCCCGCCGATGATGACCATGAACAGGAGGTGGAAGGAGCGGTCGATCGAGAAGGTGAGGGGCTCCCACGAGCCGAGATGCGCGAACGCCCACAGGGCGCCGGCGATGCCGATGATGAAGGACGACACCGCGAATGCGGTCAGCTTGGCGTAGACGGGGCGGATGCCGATGATCTCGGCCGCCAGGTCCATGTCGCGGATCGCCATCCACTGGCGCCCGATGGCGCCGCGCACGAGGTTCTTCACGCCGAAGGCGAACAGCACCACGATGGTGAGAACCAGAAGATAGCGCTCGACGCTCGCATCCAGACGAAACCCGAGCACGTCGATCGGCGGGGCCGTGACCGAGCCCGACGGCGCGTAGTTGGTGAACCACTTCACCCTCAGGAACAGCCAGTCGAAGAAGAACTGCGCCGCCAGCGTCGCGACCGCGAGATAAAGGCCCTTGATGCGCAGGCTGGGCAGCCCGAAGGCGACGCCGACCGCCGCCGCCGCGACCCCGCCGGACAGCAACGCGACCAGGATGGGAAGCTCGGGCAGGCGCACCGCCGTGTTGTAGGCCGCATAGGCGCCGACCGCCATGAAGGCGCCGCTGCCGAGCGAGATCTGGCCGCAATAGCCGACCAGGACGTTCAGCCCCAGCGCGGCGAGCGAGAGGATCAGGAAGGGCAGCAGGATGGCGGAGAAGACATAGTCGGAATCGAACGGCGGGATGCCGAGAAACGCCATCGACGGCACCCCGACGAACGCCACCACCAGCAGGCCGGCGAGGCTCCACCGCTCCTGGGCGATCGGCAACAGGGCCATGTCCTGCGCGTAGGTGGTCTTGTACTGGCCGGCCTCGTGATACAGCATGACGCTCTCCGCTCAGACGCGCTCGATGATGCGCTCGCCGAACAGCCCCTGCGGCCGCACCAGCAGAAACGACAGCGCCACCACGTAGGCGAACCAGTACTCGATGCCGCCGCCGAGCATCGGCCCGAGAAAGACCTCGGCGAGCTTCTCGCCGGCGCCGATCAGCAGGCCGCCGACGATGGCGCCCGGGATCGACGTGAAGCCGCCCAGGATGAGAACCGGCAGCGCCTTGAGGGCGAGGAACGCGATCGAGAACTGGATGCCGAGCTTGGAGCCCCACAGCAGCGCCGCCACCAGCGCCACCAGGCCGGCGATGGTCCACACCACGAACCAGATCCAGGCGATCGGGATGCCGACCGATTGGGCCGCCGCGTGGTCGTCGGCCGCCGCTCGCAGTGCGAGCCCGGTGCCGGTCCGGTGGAAGAACAGCACCAGGGCGACCACGAGGATGGCCGCGATGGCGGCGCCCCAGAGATCGAGCCCGTTGATCAGCAAGCCGCCGTCGAACACGCCGTCCAGGAGGAACACGGGGTCGCGCGGCAGGCCGATGTCGAGCGCATAGACCTCCGAGCCGAACACGAGCTGGCCGAGCGAGTCGATCACGAAGGCGAGCCCGATGGTCGCCATGAACAGCGACAGCTGGCTCTGGTTGAGGAGAGGCGTCAGCACGAAGCGCTGGGTCGCCCAGGCGACCGCCACCAGGATGGCGGCCGCGAACACGAAGGCGCCGAGCGCGGCGAGCCAGAACGGCGCGATGGCGGCAAGCGCGGCCTGCGCCTTGACGAAGGCGAGCCCGGCCAGCAGCACCATCGAGCCCTGGGCGAAGTTGAGCACGCCCGACGCCTTGTAGATGAGCACGAAGCCGAGCGCCACCAGCGCATAGAGCACACCGGAGAGCAGGCCGCCGAGCAGCACCTCGAGGACGAACGCCATGGCTGGTTTCCTTCAGTGCGCCACGCCGAGATACGCCTTGATGACGGCCGGATCGCCCTTGACCTCGGCCGGCGTGCCGTCGGCGATCTTGCGGCCGTATTCGAGCACGACGACGCGATCCGACAGGTCCATCACCACGCCGATGTCGTGCTCGATCAGCGCCACCGTGGTCCGGAAATGCCGGTTGGCCTCGACCACGAAGCGGCACATGTCCTCCTTCTCCTCGACGTTCATGCCGGCCATCGGCTCGTCCAGGAGGAGTAGATCCGGCTCCATGGCGAGCGCCCGGCCGAGCTCCACCCGCTTCTGGAGGCCGTAGGGCAGCCGGCCGACCGGCACCTTGCGGATGTGCTGGATCTGGAGGAAGTCGATGATCTCCTCCACCACCTGGCGATGCTCGATCTCCTCGCGCAGCGCCGGACCGAGACGGACGAGCTGCCGCCACAGGCCGCATCTCATCCGCAGGGCCCGTCCCGTCATGATGTTGTCGAGCGTCGTCATGCCGCGGAACAGGGCGACGTTCTGAAACGTGCGGGCGATGCCGCCGCGGGCCGCCACATAGGGCCGCATGTGGGCGCGCCGCTCGCCCTTGAACGTGATGGCGCCGTCGGTCGGATGATAGAATCCGTTGATGCAGTTCAGCATCGATGTCTTGCCGGCGCCGTTGGGTCCGATGATGGCGCGGATCTCGCCGCGTCGGATGTCGAACGACACGTCGGTCAGCGCGTTCACGCCGCCGAAGCGCAGGCTGATGCGGTCGACGGCGAGCAGCACCTGGTCGGCAGGCCCGGTGGCGGCGGACCGGGCGGCGGCGGACCCCGCGGCAGGCTCGGCGGTGCCGTCCCGGTGGTGCTGGATCGTCGGTGCCTGCTGGGTCATCGCGTCCATCGCTTGCATCCTCGTCATGCGGCTCTCGCCACGCTCGCCGGGCCGGCGGGCGGCGCGACGATCTCGGCCTCGCGGACCTGGACACGACCGCTGACCAGCCCCTTGCGGCCGTCCTCGAACACCACCTCGGTGGCGATCTCGTAGACGCCCGGCCCGGTGTAGAGCGCGTCCACCAGTGGCGCGTAGCGTTCGGCGATGAAGCTGCGGCGCACCTTCTGGGTTCGCGTCAGCTCGCCGTCGTCGGCATCGAGCTCCTTGTGGAGAATGAGGAAGCGCCGGATCTGGGAGGCCGCCATGCGCGGATCGGCGGCGAGGCTGCGGTTCACGGCCGCGACATGGCGCGCGACGATGTCGTAGACCTGAGGATGCGCCGCCAGCTCCTGGTAGCTCGCATAGATGACGCCGTTGCGCTCGGCCCAGTTGCCCACCGCGGCGAGATCGATGTTGATCATCGCGACGCCGTGGTCACGGTCGTGGCCGAACGCCACCGCCTCCTTGATCTCGGGAAAGAACTTGAGCTTGTTCTCGATGTATTTCGGCGCGAACAGGCCGCCACTGGTGAGCCGGCCGACATCCTTGGCGCGATCGATGATGCGCAGGTGGCCGCGGTCGTCGAGATAGCCGGCGTCGCCGGTCTTCACCCAGCCGTCGAGGGTGCGGATCTCGTCGGTCCGCTCCGGCTCCTTGTAGTAGCCGGCGAACACGCCGGGCGAGCGGAACTGGATCTCGCCCTGCTCGGTGATCCGGATGTCGACGTCCGGCGCCGGAACCCCGACCGTCTCGACGTCGACGGCATCGTCCGGGTGCATGGTGATGTAGACGCAGGCTTCCGTCTGGCCGTAAAGCTGCTTCAAGTTGACCCCGAAGGAGCGGAAGAAGCCGAACATCTCCGGCCCGATCGCCTCGCCGGCCGTGTAGGCCACCTTGATGCGCGACAGCCCGAGCCGGTTCTTGATCGGGCGGTAGACCAGAATCGATCCGAGGCCATAGAGCAGGCGGTCCGTGAGCGGCACCGCGGCACCGGCGTCGGCGGCGGCGCCGCAACGGCGCGCCACCGCGACGAAGTAGTGGAACATCCGCCGCTTGATCGGCATCGCGTCCTCGATCCGCACCATCATCATGGTCAGCATCTCCTCGAAGATGCGCGGCGGCGCGAAGAAGTAGGTCGGTGCGATCTCGTGACGGTCCTGCGCGATGGTGTCGGGCGCTTCCGGACAGCAGACGCAGTAGCCGGCGCAGTAGGACTGCGCGAGCGAGAAGATGTGATCGCCGATCCACGCCATCGGCAGATAGGCGACCACCTCGTCGGTCTCGTCGAGCCGATCGAAGCGGTTGGCGTTGACCGCGGAGGAGATCAGATTCCGATAGGTGAGCATCACGCCCTTGGGGCGGCCTGTGGTGCCCGAGGTGTAGAGCAGCACCGCCAGGTCCTCGGAGCGGATCGCCGCGATGCCGGCCCGCCACGTCGCGTCGCCGGCCGGATCGCGCTCGAGTGCGGCGCGGCCGTTGGCCAGCACGGTGTCGAGGTGATGCAGCCTCTCATGGTCGTAGTCGCGCAGCCCGCGCGGCTCGTCGTAGAGCGTGTGCCGCAGCGACGGCAGCCGGTCGGCGAGGCTCAGGATCTTGTCGACCTGCTCCTGGTCCTCCGCCATCACGAAGCCGACCTCGGCGTGGCCGAGCACATAGGCCATCTCGTCGGCGACGGAGTCGTGATAGACCGGCACCGCCACCCCGCCGAGCGACTGCGCCGCGGCGATCGCCCAGTAGAGGCGCGGCCGGTTGCGCCCGACGATGGCGATGCGATCACCGGACCGGAAGCCGAGCTCGCGCAGCCCGAAGGCGAGCGCGCGCACCTCGTCGGCCACCTCCCGCCAGGTCCAGGTGTGCCAGATGCCCCGCGTCTTGAATCGATTGGCGGGCCGTTCGGCGAAGCGATCGGCGTTGAGAAGCAGGATGGCGGGGAATGATCGGCAGTCCTGGAGCATGGTTCGGCACCTGGTGGGTCCGATGCGACTGTCCCGGCGGAGGTTCCGCCTGGACCGGGTCAGGAGGTCCGGCTCGGTGCGGCGGCTGCGGCCCGCGCCGCGGTGGCGAGGGCGGCGAGATCGGTGCCCGCGTCGGCCAGCATGGCGGGCGTGACGGCGAGGTGCTCGCCGAGGCAGCGGCGCGCGAACAGGTGATCGCCGGGTCGCCCGAGGGATTCGGCGCCGATCAGACGTCCCGCGCGGAAGTGGAACACCGAGAAGCGGCCGTCCTCCGCGTTTCCGCGCAGCACGCTCGTGTCGGGCTCGTCGACGAGGCCGGCGATCTGGATCTTGACGTCGTACTGATCGGACCAGAACCACGGTACCTTGTCGTAGGGTTGCGGCAGGCCGTGCAGGACGGCGGCGGCGGCGCGGGCCTGATCGGTGGCGTTCTGCACCGATTCGAGCCGCACCAGACGCCCGTCGGCGAATCGGCTCGGATGCCGGGCGCAATCGCCGGCGGCCACGATGTGCGGGTCCGTGGTGCGGCCTTCGGGGTCGACCAGCACGCCATCCCGGCAGGGCAGACCGGCCGCGGCGGCGAGCTCGTCGTTGGCGACGGCGCCGATCCCCACCACGACGAGGTCGCAGGGCAGCACGGAGCCATCGTCGAGACGGACGGCGCGGGCGCGATCTCCGGCCCTGTCGATGGCGATCACCCGCGCGCCGAGCCGGAGCCCGACGCCGTGGCGGGTATGGAGACGCATCACGGCGTCGGACACGGCCGGCGACACGGCGCGCTTGAGCAGCCGCTGTTCGGTCTCGACGACGGTGACGGCGGCGCCGGCGGCCGCCAGCGTGGCGGCGACCTCCAGGCCGACGAAGCCGCCGCCGACGATCACCACCTCGCGACAGGTCGCGACGGCGGCGCGCAGCCGACGGGCGTCCGCCAGCGTGCGCAACGTCAGCACGTTGTCAGCGGTGCCGGCGATCGCGAGGGTCCGGGCGCGACTGCCGGTGGTGAGGGCGAGGTGGTCGTAGGCGATGCGGCGGCCGTTCGCGGTGATCACCCGGCGGGCGGTGCGGTCGATCACGGTCACGGCCGTGCCGGCCACGATCTCGATCCCCAGCGATGCGAGCAGGCTCTCGGGGCGCAGCGCCAGCGTGCTCTCCTCGGCCTTGCCGGCGAGGAACGCCTTGGAGAGGGGCGGGCGATGGTACGGCAGGTCGGGCTCGTCGCCGACCAGCACGATGGGGCGCTCCGATCCGAGGTCGCGCGTCGCCATCGCGAGGCTGACGCCCGCACAGGACGCGCCGACGACGACCAGCGGGCCCTGGCTCACGTCTGCCGCTCCGGCAGCACCACGACGAGACCATCGAGCTCGGCCGTGACGCGGACCTGGCAGCCGAGCCGGCTGGTCGGGCGGCGCTCGGCGGCGACACCGTTCAGCAGCTCGTTCTCCATCTCCGACGGCGGCGGCAGCGCCGCGGCCCGCGCGTCCTCGATGTAGACGTGACAGGTCGCGCAGGCGCACGAGCCGCCGCAATCGCCGAGCACGCCGGGAACCGCATTCCCGGTCGCACCCTCCATCAGCGAGGCGCCGACCGACAGGCCGAGCGAGCGTCGCGAACCGTCGGCCAGGACGTAGGTCACCTTCGGCATCGTCGGCCTTTCCTCCCATCGCATTGTTCTTGTCGCTGCTTCGTTAAACGAGCGAGCGATCGATCGCATTATGAAGTGGCAGGTTGGCCTGTGCTGTCAAGTGCCGAGAGTTCCTCCGATCGCGAAAGAACGAGAGGAATGCAAAATAATGTTCTTAGACGGTAATTTATAACCTTGAGAGGGGATGACAGCGTGGCTGAGCGGTTGTCGAATGCGCCTTGACAGCCTGCCGGGCGCGAGCAATAAAAAGCGATCACTCGCTCGCAATGCTGCTCGAGTCAGCGTGCGGGCTCCAGACGAATGCGAGAGCCCATGGTCCAGCCCGGTGCAAAGAACGCGGAGCGGCAGCCGCCGTCCGGGGCGGAGCCCGACGCCCAGCCCGGTCGGCAGCAGCGCCGGAGCCGGGAGCGGCGCCGCCAGCTCGCCAAGGCGGCGGTCCGGCTGATCGAGGAGCGCGGCTTCGAAGCGCTTTCGGTCAACGACGTGGCCGAGGAGGCCGGCATCAGCATCGGCGGCCTGTACCGCTACATCCGCACCAAGAGCGATCTGCTGGTGATCGCCTGCGAGGACATCTTCGGCGGTCTGCGCGAGCAGATGCTCGCCGCGGTCGCGGCCGAGCAGGGGCTGATCAACAAGCTCACCGCGGCGATGCGGGTCTACTGGCTCGCCTGCCAGGACAAGGCCGACCTGGTCCGCCTCACCTATCGCGAGTATCGCTCGCTGCCG
The DNA here is from genome assembly GCF_964266735.1 of Rhodoplanes sp. P11. Classification (NCBI taxonomy): domain Bacteria; kingdom Pseudomonadati; phylum Pseudomonadota; class Alphaproteobacteria; order Hyphomicrobiales; family Nitrobacteraceae; genus Rhodoplanes; species Rhodoplanes sp. P11. The sequence goes on along the minus strand of NZ_CAXWGY010000020.1, from coordinate 185,620 downwards.
CCGGAGGCCAAGGCCGTCTACAAGCGGCAGGAGTTCGAGATCGCCGAGGTGTTTCGCGACATCATCCGGGCCGGCGTCATCACCGACGAGTTCCGCGCCGTCGACGATCGCGTCGTCGCCTACGAGATCGTCTTCCTGTCGCACATGCACGCTTTCAAGAGCTGGGTCTTCCAGGACATCGCGCCGGAGCGACTGCTCGCCGAGCACATCGCCCTGTTCGTCGCCCGGCTGGAGCGCACCGATCGCCGCGCGGGCGAGCCGTGATGGGGGCGATCGGGTTCGAGGGGCGGGTGGCGATCGTCACCGGCGCCGGCGGCGGCCTCGGGCGCAGCCATGCGATGCTGCTCGCCGCGCGCGGCGCGCGTGTCGTCGTCAACGATCTCGGCACGTCGGTGGACGGCCGTGGCCAGCCCTCCCGCATGGCCGAGCAGGTGGCGGCGGAAATCTGCGCCGCCGGCGGGATGGCGGTCGCCAACGGCGACGATGTCGCCACGCCGGCCGGCGCCGCGCGTCTCGCCGAGCAGGCGATCGATGCCTTCGGGCGCGTCGACATCCTCATCAACAACGCCGGCATCCTGCGCGACAAGACCTTCGCCAAGATGGATCTCGCCGACTTCCACCGGGTGCTGGAGGTGCATCTGCTCGGCACCGTCTACTGCACCAAGGCCGTGTGGGCCGGCATGGTGGAGCAGGGCCATGGCCGCATCGTCGTCACCACCTCGTCGTCGGGCCTGTACGGCCATTTCGGCCAGACCAACTACGACACCGCCAAGCTCGGCCTGGTCGGCTTCATGAAGGCGCTGGCCCAGGAGGGGCGGCGCCACGGCATCGCGGTCAACGCCATCGGCCCGCTCGCCGCCACCCGGATGAGCGACGGCGTGCTCGACGCCGAGGTGTTCCGGCGGATGCCGCCCGAGCATGTCTCGGCCGTCGTCGCCTATCTGGCGAGCGACCGCTGTGGCGTCTCGGGCGAGGTCCTGGTCGCCGGCGGCGGCTATCTGGCGCGGGCGGCCGTCGTCGAATCGCACGGCGTCGTGCTGCCGGCCGACCATCCTTCGCCCGAGGCGGTCGAGGCGGCGCTGGCGCAGGCGTCGGATCTGAGCCGCGCGGTGGCGTATCCGGATCTCACCTCGGCCTTCGCGGCCGCTGCCGAGCGTCTGAAGGCGGCGCACCGGGACCGTGCGCCCGAGGATTCCGTGCCGGCTGCTTCGGTGCCCTGAGCCGCCCGGCGGACGATCCCGCTGTTCCTCGGGCGCCGAACGTGCCGCCCACCCCCGACGGAGGACACGATGGAGCTGCTCTACGATCCCGCCGATCGCGCCGTGATGTGCAATCCCCACGCGGTGTTTGCGCGGCTGCGGGCCGAGGACCCGGTCCACTGGAGTCCCAAGCTGTCGAGCTGGGTCGTCACCCGCCACGAGGATGCCGCGCGGGTGCTCGCCGAGGACGTGTTCTCCTCCGACCGGCTGTCGCCGTTCTACCGGCGCGCCCAGGACGCCGATCGCTCCACGCTCGCCGAGGTGATGCGCTACATCGGCCTCTGGCTGGTGTTTCGTGATCCGCCCGAGCACACGCGGCTGCGGCGGCTGCTCAACACCGCGGTCAATCCGGGCGTCGTCGCCTCGCTGCGGCCGAGCGTCGTCGCGATCGTCGATTTCCTGCTCGACGAGATCGAGCCCGACCAGGAGTTCGATTTCGTCGCCGACTTCGCCGTGCAGCTTCCCGCCATGGTGATCATGGACATGATGGGCGTGCCGCGCGACATGCTGCGCACCATCAAGCAATGGTCCGACGACCTGGTGAACTTCGTCGGCAGCCCCCGCACCGTCGAGGCCAAGTACGAGCGCGCCCGCACCGGCGTGCTGGCGATGGCGGAGTTCTTCGGCCGCCTGGTGGCGGAACGCCGCGACGCCCCGCGCGGCGACATCCTCACCATGCTGATCCAGGCCCGCGACGAGCAGGGCACGCTGAGCGACGACGAGGTGGTGGCCAGCGCCATGCTGCTGCTGTTCGCCGGCCACGAGACCACCACCAACCTGCTCGGCAATGCCCTGATGGCCCTGCACGCCAATCCGGACCAGCAGGAGCGTCTGCGCCGGGAGCCCGCCATTGTCGACACCGCGGTGGAGGAGTTCCTGCGCTTCGACGGTCCGGTGCTCTCGGTCTCACGCGCCGTCGCCAAGTCGCACGATCTCGGCGGCCGGCGGCTCGAGGAGGGCAGCCGCATCTTCGTGATGATCGCCGCCGCAAATCGCGACCCCGACGTCTTCGCCGAGCCCGATCGTCTCGATCTCGGCCGCATGCCGAACCGGCATGTCACCTTCGGCAAGGGCATCCACTTCTGCCTCGGCGCTCCGCTCGCGCGCCTGGAGGCAGGCACGGCGTTGCGCGAGATCCTGCGCCGTCATCGCACTATCGAGGTCACCCGGCCGATCGCGGATCTCGACTGGATCGACGCGATGGTGATGCGCGGCGTCCATGCGCTGCCGGTGCGCTTCGGCCGGTAGAGCCGGCGGCGTCTCTTTTCGGCCACTTCTGTCCCCCCCGTGACGGACCCCCGACCATGCCCGACGTCTACCTCCTCGGCAGCGCCTGCACGCCGTTCGGCAGGCTGCCGCACAAGACCTACAAGGATCTCACCCGCGACATCGTCGACGGCGTGCTCGCCGACGCCCGACTCGACGACGGCGGGCCGATCGGCTCGGTGTGGTTCGGCAACTGCGGCATGGGCGCGTTCGAGCAGCGCAACATCCGCGGCCAGGTCTGCTTCACCCCGCTGGTGCGCGACGGCCGCTTCCCCGAGCGGGTGCCGATCGTCAATGTCGAGGGAGGCTGCGCCACCGCCTCGCTCGCCTTCTACGGCGCCGTCAAGGACGTCGCCTCGGGGGAGACCGACGTGGCGCTCGCGGTCGGTGTCGAGAAGACCTTCTTCGAGGATCGCGCGCGCACGCAGGAGATCTTCGACGGCGCCATCGATCGGTTCGATCCGCACGAATGGGAAGCCTACTATACGGCCATCGGCGAGCGGGCCGGCAAGCCGTTCACGCCCAAGGCGGGCGGCGCCACGGTGTTCATGAGCACCTACGCCATGCAGGCGGCCTACCACATGAAGCGGTTCGGCACGACGCAGCGCCAGATCGCGGCGGGCGCCGCCAAGAACCACCACATGGGCAGCCTCAATCCCGGCGCGCAGTATCGCTTCGAGATGTCGGTCGACGAGGTCCTGAACGACCGCGAGGTGAGCTGGCCGCTGACACGGGCCATGTGCGCGCCGATCGGGGATGGGGCCGCCGGCGCGGTTCTGTGCTCGGAGGCGTTCCTGGCCAGCCGGCCGCCGGAGGTGCGCGAGCGCGCCGTGCGGGTGCTCACCGTGCAGATGTCGGGCGGCAAGTATCGTGACCCCGACGAGCCGGGTCTCAGCCGGGTCGCCGCCCGTAAGGCTTACGACCGCGCCGGTCTCTCGCCCGCCGACGTCGACATCGCGGAAGTCCACGACGCGACGGCGTTCTGCGAGCTCTACCAGTGCGAGATGCTGGGCTTCTGCCCGGACGGCGAGGGCGGCGCCTATGTGGCGTCGGGGGCGACCTCGCTCGGCGGCGAGCGGCCCGTCAACCTCTCCGGCGGCCTGGTCTCGAAAGGGCATCCGATCGGAGCGACCGGCCTGTCGATGATCCACGAGCTTGTCGTGCAGCTCCGTGGCGAGGCGGGGCCACGCCAGGCCGAGCGCGCCCGCGTCGCTCTCGCCGAGAACGGCGGCGGCGTGATCGGCTTCGACGAGGCGATCTGCGCCGTGACGCTGCTCGCAGCACCGCGGCGCTGAGCCGGCGAGGAGGGCCGAACGAAGCGGTGTCGCGGTCGCCGCGACACCGGCGAGAAGACGGACCCGGAAAACCGGGCGATCGAGAGTCGGCACGGGATCGCACCGCACCCGCAGCCGGCCAGGGGAAGGAGCGACCAGGCGATGAGCACGCGCAGGACCGACAGGCCGGCACCACCCCGGAGGGGGAGGACCCGGCCATGAACTTCGAGCCGACCGAGGACCAGCGGGCCTTTCAGGAAGCGGCGCGGTCCTTCGCGACCGAGATGATGCTGCCGCACGGCGCCCGCTGGGACGAGGACTCGATCTTTCCCGTCGACACGCTGCGCGAAGCGGCCGCGCTCGGCTTCGCCGCCATCTATGTGCGCGAGGATGTCGGCGGCTCCGGTCTCGGCCGGCTCGATGCCGCGCTGATCTTCGAGGAGCTGGCGGCCGCCTGCCCGTCGACCGCGGCCTATCTGTCGATCCACAACATGGTCACCTGGATGATCGACAGGTTCGGCAGCGACGAGCAGCGCCGCACCTGGATTCCCCGGCTGGTGTCCATGGACTGGCTCGCCAGCTATTGCCTGACCGAGCCGAATGCGGGGTCGGACGCGGCCGGCCTGGCGACGCGCGCGGTGCGCGACGGCGATCACTACGTGCTCGACGGCGCCAAGGCGTTCATCTCGGGCGGCGGGGTGAGCGATTTCTATCTGGTGATGGCCCGCACCGGCGGTCCAGGCCCCAAGGGCATCTCCTGTATCGCGGTCGAGAAGGGCACGCCGGGGCTGAGCTTCGGGGCCAACGAGCGCAAGCTCGGCTGGAAGTCGCAACCCACCGCCGCGGTGCTGTTCGACGGCTGCCGTGTCCCGGTGAAGAACCGCATCGGCCGCGAAGGCGACGGCTTCGCCATCGCCATGATGGGGCTGGACGGCGGGCGACTGAACATCGGCGCCTGCTCGCTCGGCGGGGCACGGGCCTGCCTGGATCTCGCCACCGCCTACAGTCGCGAGCGGCGGCAGTTCGGCCAGGCGCTCGCCGACTTCCAGTCGGTCCAGTTCAAGCTCGCCGACATGGCGACCGCGCTGGAGAGCGCCCGCCTTCTTCTGCACCGGGCCGCGGTGGCGCTCGACCGCCAGGCGCCGAATGCCACGATGCAGTGTGCCATGGCCAAGCGGCTGGCCACCGACAACGGCTTTCGGATCGTCAACGAGGCGCTCCAGCTCCATGGTGGCTACGGCTACCTGCGCGACTTCCCGATCGAGCGGTATCTGCGCGACCTCCGGGTCCACCAGATTCTCGAAGGCACCAACGAGATCATGCGGGTGATCGTCTCCCGCGCGCTGCTGCGTCAATGACCGCGGCGATGCGAACCGGGGAGAGCGTGCAGATGAACGACGCAGCCGTCGCGGCCGACGAGATTCGCTTCGATGTCCACGGCGCCGTCGGGATGATCCGCCTCGATCGGCCGAAGGCGCTCAATGCCCTCACGCTGAACATGATCCGCGCCATGGCGGCGCGGCTCACCGAGTGGGCCGCCGACCCGGCGATTTCGGCCGTGCTGGTCACCGGCGCCGGCGATCGCGCCTTCTGCGCCGGTGGCGATCTGCGCAGTCTCTTCGCGGCGCGCGCCGCCGATCCCGGCCTGTTTCCGCGGTTCTTTCGCGAGGAGTACACCCTCAACGCGCAGATCCAGGCGTTTCCCAAGCCTTATGTGGCGCTCATCGACGGCATCACCATGGGGGGTGGCGTCGGCATCTCGGTGCACGGCAGCCACCGGGTGGCCACCGACCGCACGCTGTTCGCGATGCCGGAGACCGGGATCGGCATGTTCCCCGATGTCGGCGGCGGCTACGTGCTGCCGCGCCTGCCGGGCCAGATCGGCATGTACCTGGCGCTCACCGGGGCGCGGCTGAAGGCAGCCGATTGCGTCTACACCGGGCTCGCCACCCACCACGTTCCGCACGACCGCACGGCCGCCCTCGTGGCGGAGCTCTCGACCCTCGATCCGGCCGAGGACGCCGTCGCGGCGATCAACCACATCCTCGGCGCGCACCATGTCGATCCCGGGTCGGCGCCGCTGTCGTCGCGACGGGCGCTGATCGATCGCTGCTTCGCTTTCGACACCGTCGAGGCGATCATGGCGGCGCTGGCGCGCGAGCGCGATCCGCGCGCCGCGGAGATCCTGGCCGAGCTCGCCCGCAAGTCGCCGACCGCCCTCGCCGTGACGGTGCGTCAGATCCGCCTCGGCGCCCACTTGGTGTTTCGTGAGGTGATGGCGATGGAGTACCGGATGGCGCGGCGCATGATGGCGGGCCACGACTTCTTCGAGGGGGTCCGCGCCCTGCTGGTCGACAAGGATCAGCGCCCGGTCTGGCGGCCGGCCCGGCTGGAGGAGGTTTCGATCGCCGACGTCGACGCCGTCTTCGCGCCGCTCGGCGACGACGAGCTGGTGCTGCCGCCGCGGCGCTGAGGCGCCGGAACAACAGAAAAGACTCAGGAAGGGAACGTTCCACCATGGCACGGATCGGCTTCATCGGCCTCGGCAAGATGGGCTCCCCGATGGCGCGCAACTTGCTCGCTGCCGGCCACGAGGTGATCGGCTTCGATGTCGTTCCGGCGGCGTGCGAGGCCCTTGCGGCGGCGGGCGGCCGGATCGCTGCGGGCCTGGCGGAGGCGGTCGCCGATGCCGACGTCGTCATCACCATGCTGCCGACGGGCCGGCACGTCCGCGACGTCTATCTCGGCGAAAGCGGCATCATCGCGGTGGCTCGTCCGGGCACGCTGCTGATCGACAGCTCGACCATCGACGTGGAGAGTGCACGGGCGGTGGCGGAGGCGGCGGCCGCCGCCGGGCTCGCGATGCTGGATGCGCCGGTGTCGGGCGGAACCGTCGGGGCGGAGGCCGCGACCCTCACCTTCATGGTCGGCGGTCCGCGCGATGGGTTCGACCGGGCGGAGCCGATCCTGCGGGCGATGGGGCGCACCGTCGTCCATGCCGGGGCGTCCGGCAATGGCCAGGCCGCCAAGATCTGCAACAACATGATGTGCGGCATCGCGATGATCGGGGTGGCCGAGGCGTTCGCGCTGGCCGAGAAGCTCGGGCTCGATGCGCAGACCCTGTTCGACGTATCGTCGACCTCGTCCGGCCAATGCTGGTCGCTCACCACCTATTGCCCGGTTCCCGGGCCGGTCCCGACCTCGCCGGCCAACAAGGGCTACGAGGCCGGCTTTGCGGCCGCCCTGATGCTGAAGGACCTGACGCTCGCCCAGCAGGCCGCCGCCGGAACCGGCGCCGCGACGCCGCTCGGCACCGCGGCGGTGTCCCTCTACGCGCTCTTTGTGGGTAGCGGCCGCGGCGACCGCGACTTCTCCGGCATCGTCGAGATGCTGCGCGGTGCCGCGTGACCGAGCGAGGACGACAGCCATGACCATCGCGATCGAGCCGGTGACCGATCCGCACGCTCTCGCTGCGGCCCTGTCGGGCCGCATGCTGATCGACGGCGCCCTGGTGCCGGCGGTCTCGGGCCGCACCTACGCGGTGATCAATCCGGCGACCGGACAGACCATCGCGACCGCGCCGTTCGGCGAGGCGGCCGATGTGGAGGCGGCGGTCGCCTCCGCGGCCGCGGCCCAGAAGGCGTGGGCGAAGCTGCCGGCGCGCCGGCGCGGCGCCCTGGTCGCCGAATGCGGCCGCCTGCTCGCCGGCCGGGTGGAGGAGCTCGGCCGGCTGGTGGCGCTCGAGACCGGCAAGGCGCTGCGCACCGAGAGCCGCGGCGAGGCGTCGGTGCTGGCCGACGTGTTCACGTTCTTCGGCGGTCTCGGCTCGGAGCTGAAGGGCGAGACCATCCCGTTCGATCCGGCGATGCTGACCGTGACGCTGCGCGAGCCGATCGGCGTCATCGGCGCCATCATCCCATGGAACGCCCCGATGATGCTGATGGCGATGAAGATCGCTCCGGCGCTGGTGGCCGGCAACGCCGTCGTGGTGAAGGCCGCCGAGGAGGCGCCACTGGCGGTGCTGCGGGTCGCGCAGGTGATGAACACGGTGCTGCCCAAGGGGGTGTTCAACCTGATCACCGGCTTCGGCCCGGAGTGCGGCGCCCCGCTGGTCGCCGCTCCGGCGGTCCGCAAGATCACCTTCACGGGCTCCGTCGAGACCGGGCGGGCGGTCTACCGCGCCGCCGCCGACAAGCTGATCCCGGTGACGCTCGAGCTCGGCGGCAAGAGCCCGATGATCGTCATGGCCGACGCCGATCTCGACCGGGCGGTGGCCGGCGCCGTCGCCGGCATGCGCTTCACCCGCCAGGGACAGAGCTGCACGGCGTCGAGCCGCATCTTCGTCCACGACAGCATTCACGACGCCTTCGTGGACAGGCTGGCCGCGGCCGTCGACCGCATGGTGATGGGCGATCCCCTCGACGAGCGGACCGACATCGGCGCCATCGTGTCCAAGAGCCAGCACGAGCGCGTCTGCGGCTACATCGAGGCGGGCCGCGCGGCCGGTGCCGGCGTCCGGGCCTGCTCGGCGCTGCCGGACGATCCGGCGCTCGCCGGCGGCCTGTTCGTGCGGCCGCACGTCTTCACCGGGCTCGGCAACGACAGCCGGCTGGCGCGCGAGGAGATCTTCGGCCCGGTGTGCTGCGTGATCCGCTTTCGCGATTACGAGGAGGCGATCGCCGCAGCGAACGACAGCGACTACGGGCTCGCCGCCACCCTCTGGACCCGCGACCTGAAAACGGCGCTCGATGCGGCGCACCGGCTCGAAGCCGGCTTCGTGCAGGTTAACCAGAACCTCGTGGTGCAGCCGTCGCTCTCCTATGGCGGCATCAAGCAGTCGGGCCTCGGCAAGGAAGCCTCGCTCGAAGCCATGCTGGAGCACTTCACCCACAAAAAGACCGTCATTCTCAACATGACCTGATGCGCGTCGCGGCGGCACGGCCCGCCGCGGCCGCCCCGTCATGCATCGCCTGGGAGCTGTCCATGGCCTACGAGATGATCCTGTTGGAGAGGCGCGGCGGTGTCGCGCTGATCACCCTGAACCGCCCCAAGGTGCTGAACGCCCTGTCGCACCAGACGATGACCGAGATGGCGGCGGCGACGGCCGAGATCGATGCGGATGACACCATCGGCTGCGTGGTGCTGACCGGCAACGACAAGGCGTTCGCGGCCGGCGCCGACATCAAAGAAATGATCGAGCTGGGCTTCGTCGACGCCTATTTCGGCGATCATCTCGCGCTATGGGACAGGGTCGCGGCCTGCCGCAAGCCGATGATCGCCGCGGTGGCCGGCTACGCGCTCGGCGGCGGCTGCGAGCTCGCCATGATGTGCGACTTCATCCTGGCGGCCGACAACGCCCGCTTCGGCCAGCCCGAGGTGGCCATCGGCACCATGCCGGGCATGGGCGGCTCGCAGCGCCTGGCCCGCTTCGTCGGCAAGTCCAAGGCGATGGAGATGTGCCTCACCGGCCGCCAGATGGACGCGGCCGAGGCGGAGCGCGCCGGCCTCGTCAGCCGCGTGCTGCCGCTCGCCGAGCTGCTGCCGGAGGCGCTGCGCACCGCCGAGAAGATCGCGTCGCTGTCGCGCCCGGCCGTGATGCTGATCAAGGAGGCGGTCGATCGCGCCTTCGACACGCCCCTCGATGTCGGCATCCGCTTCGAGCGGCGGGTGTTCCACGCGACCTTCGCGACCGAGGACCGCAAGGAAGGGATGACCGCCTTCGTCGAGAAGCGCCCGCCCGTGTTCTGTCACCGCTGAGGAGAGGACGAGATGGTCGACGCCGCGACCGAACGATCGCCGACCGAGGAGCAGGCCGACGGGACGCCGACACCCGAGGCCGGCGACCTGCCGCTCGCCGGCATGCGGGTGCTCGATCTCAGCCGCGCCCTGTCGGGGCCGTTCTGCGCCATGATCCTCGCCGATCTCGGCGCCGACGTGGTGAAGGTCGAGCCGGCGCCCGCCGGCGACATGATCCGGGCGTGGGGGCCGTTCGATCACGGCGAGAGCGTCTATTATCTCTCCACCAACCGCAACAAGCGCAGCCTCGTCGTCGACTTCCGCTCACCCGACGGCCTGCGGCTGCTGCGCGACCTCGCGCTCGCGTCCGATGTTGTGGTCGAGAACTTCAAGCCCGGCACCATGGCGGCCATGGGGCTCGATCCCGCCGGGCTGCGGGCCGAGCGGCCCGGGCTGATCGTCGCCAGCATCAGCGGCTTCGGCAGCCGGGGCCCGCTCGGCGCTCAGCCCGGGTTCGACCAGATCGCCCAGGGCTATGCCGGCTTCATGAGCTTCACCGGCACGGCGGAGAGTGGGCCGACGCGGGTCGGCGTCGCGATCGGCGATCTCGCGGCCGGCCTGTGGGCGGCGATCGGCGTGCTCGCCGCCTGGATCACGCGGCAGCGCAGCGGCCGCGGGCAGGGCGTCGAGGCGTCGCTGTTCGCCGGGCTGATCGGCCTTCTCAGCATGCAGGGCCAGCGCTGGCTCAGCCTCGGCGACGTCGCCGGGCCGGCCGGCAACCATCATCCGATCATCGCGCCCTACGGCGTGTTCCGCGCCGCCGACGGTGACCTCAACATCGCCGCCGCCACCCAGGACATGTGGGTGTCGCTGTGCGGCGTGCTCGGCGTGCCGGCGCTGGCCGACGATCCCCGCTTCCGCGACAATGCCGGCCGCATGCATCATCGCGACGCCCTGCACGCCGCGATCGACGAGCGGCTCGCCGCCCGCACCCGGGCCGAGTGGACCGCCCGCCTGGTCGCCGCCGGCATTCCGGCCGGGCCGATCAACGACGTCGCCGATGCGCTGTCCGAGCCGCAGGTCACCGAGACGGGCCTGGTCGAGACCGTGCAGCATCCGACCATCGGGGCGCTGCGCCAGGTGGTGACGCCGATCGGCCTCTCCGACCTCGAAGGCCGCTGCGTGCGCCGGCCGCCGCCGCGGCTCGGTGAGCACTCCGCCGAGGTCTTGGCCGAGTTCGGCTACGCGCCCGATGCGATCGCGGCACTCATGGACGGGCGGGTGGTGTTCGGCGGCGAGGCGGCGCGACCGTGACGGCGCGGATCGATCTGGACCGACGGGGCGACATCGCGGTGGTGACGATCGCCAACCCGGCGCGGCGCAACGCGCTGACGGTGCAGTTGTGGCGGGCGCTGCGCGACACCATGGTGTCGCTCGACGCGGCGTCCGACTGCCGCTGCGTCGTTCTGCGCGGGGCCGGCGACACCTTCGTGGCGGGCGCCGACATCAGCGAGTTCGAGCAAGAGCGGTCGAGCCGCGAGCAGATCACCCGCTACCACGAGGAGTGCGTCGGCCCCTGCGTGGCCGCCGTGCTCGAATGCGGCGTGCCGACGGTGGCGATGATCCGCGGCGCCTGCATGGGTGGCGGGCTGGAGATCGCCGCCGCCTGCGACATCCGCATCGCCGCGCCGGATGGCCGCTTCGGCATTCCGATCGCCCGCATGGGCTTTCCGCTGGCGTTCGGCGAGGCGGAGCTGCTGTTCAAGCTGTATGGCCGCAACGTCGCGGCCGAGCTGCTGCTCGAAGGGCGCATCTACGACGTCGAGGCGGCGCTGCGGGTCGGCCTCGTCCAGCGGGTGGTGGCGGCCGAGGCGCTGGAGGCCGAGGCGATGGCGACGGCGACGCGGATCGCCGCCGGCTCGCCGCTGGCGGCTCGCCGCAACAAGGAGCAGCTCCTGCGCCTGCTGCGCGACTGGAGCCCGGTGACGGCGGCCGAGCGGGCGCGGTCCTACGACTTCGCCGACTCGCGTGACTACCGCATCGGGTTCGAGGCGTTCCTGCGCAAGGAGACGCCGGTGTTCCGGGGCGAGTGAGGCTCCGGTTGCCGGCCCGCAGCCTGGCTCGCGTGACCGCCGGGCGAGGCGGGCGGCCGCCGTTCCGTCGCGTCGCGCCTCCCGCTTGGCGCCGAGCCGCCGTCGAGCGGCTGCATCCGGCTGCCGAAGCAGGCGCCCGCCTGTCGCGGCCCGTGCCGACGCGCGGGCCAACCCAGGCCCGTCGCGGCCGTGCTCGTTTCACACGCCAGAACACCTTCGAAAGGCTCGCGGCGCCGCAGCATCGCCGCCGCGGCACGCCGGACGTCACCTCCGACGCCGCGCTCGCGCGCGCCCTTGCCCCTCACGTCCGGTCTCCTGACTCGCCGACGCGACATGTTTGGTCGCGAGGCCCGGCCGCGGCCGCACGATTGGTCGCGAGCGCGAGCAAGAAAACGATCAAAAGTCGTTCGGTCTCGACACAATGGAATCACCACGGCGGCTCGCTACGGCAGTGCGACGCCCCGTCCGAGACGCCAGCGAACGAGGGATCGACCCATGTCAAGCATTGCGGCGGCGCAGCACAAGAAGGCGACCGCGCGACCCCTGACGCCCGCGACCCACGGCAAGGACGAGCACGAGGTGTTCCGGCGCCTACGCGCCGCCACCAAGGCGGCGGGGTACGACGCGCTGGTCGCGCTGTCGCAGGACAACGTCACCTACACGGCGGGCTTCCTGGTCCCGAGTCACGCGACCAATCGCTTCCGCCGCACCATCTCGATCCTCGCCGGCGACAGCTTCGCGTCCCAGATCGTGGTCAGCGTCGAGGAGAAGCAGGCGGTGGCGCGGTCGCGATTCGCCGATGTGCGCAGCTACGACCAGTTCGCCGACGATCCGGCCGACGTGCTGGCCGACGCGCTGATCGAGGCCGGCGTCGCCGAAGGCCGCATCGCCGTCGAGCTCGACTACATGCCGGCGCGCGACTTCCTGCGGCTGCGCGAGCGCCTGCCGCGGGCCGTGTTCGAGGAGTGCAAGGAGATCTACTTCCGCACCCGCATGATCAAGACCGACGAGGAGGTCGGCATCCTGCGCCGCATCGGCCTGCTGACCGAGCGGGTGATCCACGACAGCCTCAAGGAAGTTCGGGTCGGCATGACCGAGATCGACGTTGCCCGTCGCGTCGTCGATCAGCTCATCGCCGGCGGCTCGACCAACTTCAAGTATCGGTTCGGCTCCGGCGTCAACAGCTCCGTGACGAACTGCGGAACGACGCACAAGAAGATCGAGGCGGGCGACATTATCCGCATCGAGGTGTTGGGCGAGCTCGACAACTACCGCTCGAACGTCACCCGCACCGCGGTGGTCGGCCGTCCGACCGACCGTCAGCGCGACATTTTCGCCAGCCTCGTTCGCGCCCGCGAGATCTGCAAGACCATGATCCGGCCGGGCCTGCCGGTGGCCGATCTGTACCGGACCTACGTCACCTCCTGCCGTGAGAGCGGCATCGAGCCGACGCTCAAGTTCCTCGGTCACGGCATCGGCCAGACGATCCACGAGGAGCCCTACATCACCGACACCCGCGACATCGTGTTCGAGCCCAATATCACCTTCACGATGGAGCCGCTCTACATGATCCCGGGCGAGATGGGGTTTCACGCGGAGGACATGTACGTCATCACCCGCGACGGCTTCGACTTCATCACCGGCGACATCTGCAAGAACGACGAACTGATCCAGGTGGGCTGATCGTGGCCGGCGCTCTCACCATCGCGCGCGTCGAGACCTTCGTGGTGGCGCTCCCGTTGCGGCGGCCGCACCTGTGGGCCGGTCTCGCCGCCACCAGCGGACAAGGTTACGTCGTTCTCAAGCTCGCCCTCTCGGACGGCACGGTCGGCTGGGGCGAGGCGCAGACCTTGGCCAATTGGGGCGGCGACGACGGCAACCGCTACGGCGAGACGCCGGTGACCACCCGGCACGTGATCGACGACCTTCTCCTACCGCGACTCGCCGAGGTCGACGTCCGCAACATCGAGGTGCTGCATGCCGCGATGGCGCGCGCGGTGCGCGGCTATCCCTACGCCAAGGCGGCCGTCGAGGTGGCGGTGCTGGACGCGCTCGGTCGCTCGCTCGGGGTGCCGATCTACCAGCTCCTCGGTGGCCGCTGCCGCGACCGCGTCGCGATCGCCCACAGCATCGGCCTGATGCCGATCGAGGAGGCTGTGGCCGAGGCCGTGCAGGTGGTGGAGGAGGGCGTCCGCACTCTCAAGCTCAAGATCGGCATCGATGTCGAGCGCGACGTCGCTTTGGTGCGCGCGGTGCGCCAGGCGGTCGGCGACGGCCCGGCCCTCCGGGTCGACGCCAACCAGGGCTATCGGACCTGGGCCGAGGCGCTGACGGCGATCCGCCGCATGAGCGACTACGACATCGCCTATGCGGAGCAGCTCGTCGACGGCATCGACGAGCTGGCCGAGGTCGCGATGCGCTCGCCGGTGCCGGTGATGGCGGACGAGAGCGTGTGGACCGATCGCGACGTCGTCCGCATCGCGGCCGCCGGCGCCGCCCACTACATCTCGACCTACTATACGAAGCCGGGCGGCCTCTACAAAGCCAAGCGGCTGCTCACCGTCGCCGGTGCCCACCGAATGATCTCGGACGTCAACGGCTCCGGCGAGATGGGCATCGGCAACGCCGCCAACCTGCAACTCGCCGCGGCGGCGCCCGAGATCGTACTGCCCGGGACGATCCCGATCACCTCGACGGCGGAGACCCAGCGTACCAAGCGTGCGGGCCGCAAGTATCTCGACGACATCGTGGTCGAGCCGTTCCACTACGCCGACGGACACCTGTCGATCCCGGATCGCCCGGGCCTCGGCATCGAGGTCGACGAAGCGAAGCTCCAGAAATACAGGGTCGCGTGATGGCAGAGAGCGTGGTGAGGACCGTCGCCGTGATCGGTGCCGGAAACGGCGGCTGTGCGGCCGCGGTCGACCTGGTCCGGCGCGGCTTCGACGTGCGGCTCTACGGCCGCAGTGTCGGCACCGTCGGGCCGTTACAGCGGCGCGGCGGCGTCGAGCACGAGGGCATCTTCGGCGACGGCTTCGTGCCGCTGTCGACCATCACCACCGATCCGGCCGAGGCGATGACCGGCGCCGATGCCGTGGTGATGATGGGGCCGACCCAGGCGCACGAGGCGATGGCGCGGGCGATCGGCCCGCATCTGCGGGCGGACCAGATCCTGTTCGCGGCACCCGGCCATACGCTGACCCTGTTGCCGCACACGCTGCGTGCGCTCGGCCATGCCCGGCCGGTGACCTGCGAGTCGGCGACGCTCCCCTACATCTGCCGCAAGGTGGCGCCCGACCGGGTGAAGGTGTCGCGCAAGGCGGCCGTGCTGAAGTTCGCCGCCTTCCCGGCCTTCCGCCGCGACGAGCTGGCCGAGCGGTTGGGGCCGCTGTTCCCGGCGCTGACCCCGGTGCCGACGCTGCTCGACACGGTGTTTCCCTATACCAACGCGATCCACCATCCACCGGCGCTCCTGTGCAACATCGGCCGGGTGGAATCGACCGGCGGCGACTACTGCCACTATTACGACGGCATCACCCCATCGGTCGGCCGCATCATCGACGGTCTCGACGAGGAGCGGCGCGCGGTGGCGGCCGCCTTCGGGTGCCGGGTCGACCGGCTCGCCGACTACTTCTTCCAGATCGGCTACACGGACGAGCGCGGCCGCGACGGCGGCACCGCCTACAGCGTGTTCCACAACAGCGAGCCGAACCGCTGGATCAAGGCGCCGTCAACCATCGAGCATCGCTTCTTCGACGAGGACATCCCGTTCGGCCTGGTGCCGCTCACCGAGCTCGGTCGGCTCGCCGGGGTCGCCATGCCGGTCAGCGACGCGGTGATCGAGCTCGCCTCCATCGCCACCGGAAAGCCCTACCGGAGCATCGGGCTGACGCGCGCCAAGCTGGGCCTCGACGGCCTCGATGTCGCTGCCGTCCGCCGTCTGGTCGAGCAGGGGTTCTCATGAGCGTTCCGTTCGGGATCAGCTTCGACTGCTTCGCGCCGATCGCCGAGATGGTGGCCACGGCGCGCCGGGCCGAGGCGTGTGGCGCGACCTCGTTCTGGATCGCCGAGCATCTCGGCTTCCGGGAGTCCTTCGTCACCGCCGCGGTGCTCGGCACCGCCACCGGCCGCGCCCGGCTGGTCCCCACCTCGGTCAGCCCCTATCTGCGCCATCCGACGCCGACCGCGATGGCGCTGGCGAGTCTGGCCGAATTCCTGCCGGACCGCTTGGCGATCGCGGTCGGCGTCGGCAATCCGCTGTTCCTGCGCGAGTCCGGCCTCGCCATCGACAAGCCGCTCCGTGCGGTGCGCGACTATGTCGCCGGATTGCGAGACCTGCTCGGGGCCGAGCCGGTGACGCGCGAGGGTCACACGTTCAGGCTGGACGGCGCTCGCCTCGCCTTCGCGCCGCAGCCGACGCCGCCGGTGTTCCTCGCCCCGATGGGGCCGCAGATGCTGCGCCTCGCCGGCACGATCGGGGACGGGCTGGTGCTGTCGGCCGGACTGAGCACCGCCTTCGTGGCGGGCTCGCTCGCCGCCGCGGCGGCTGGTGCCGGCGAGGCCGGCCGCGCCGCCGAGCGGCTGCACAAGACAGCCTACGTGTACTTCATCGGCGGCGGCGATCCGGCCGATCAGCGGCTCAAGGTGCGCCGCAAGCTCGCCTTCCTGTTCCGCAACGAGAACATCCGGGAGAACATCCGCGCCAGCGGCCTGCCGATCGACCAGGAGGCCATCATGGCCGCGATCGCGCGGCGCGACGGCGACGCGGCGCTCGCCCTGGTGCCCGACGAGGCGGCGGACGTGTTCGCCGTGATGGGCGACCGCGACGCCTGCCGCCGGCGCCTGCGCGAGTATCTGGACGCCGGGCTCGACGAGGTGGTGCTGTCACTGGTCGGAACGCCCGAGGACCGCGACCGCAGCCTGGATGTGGTGGCCCTGCTCTGATCGGGCTCGCACCCCGTCGCGCCGTGACCGAAGCAAGATCAAGATCGAACAATGGACACGTCCCGGAGGAGGACACCATGACGAGGGTTCCGACGCTGCTCAGGCGACGACTGCTCCGCCCCGCCGCCGGACTGGCGGCCATCTCGGCCGTCGTCCTGTCGGGCGCGGCGCTGTCCACGACGGCGGTCGCCGCCCGCGCCGAGGTGGTGACGCTCGGCCAGGCCACCGCCACCAGCCTCACCTTCGGTCCGGTGTTCGCCGCCGTCGAGCTCGGCTACTTCGAGCAGGAGAAGATCGAGCTTCGCTTTCTGAACTTCCAGGGCGCCTCGGTGCTGCTCCCCCAGGTCGCCAACAAGTCGGTGATGATCGGCTTTCCCGGTCCCGATCCGCTGATCGTCTCGCATCAGCCCGGCCGCGATCCGATGCCGGTCAAGTTCTTCTACAACGCGGCTCGCAGCTCGATCTGGGAGTTTCTGGTCCTCCAGGACAGTCCGCTGAAGACGCTCGCCGACCTGCGCGGCAAGGTGATCGGAGTCGGGGCTCTCGCCAACGCCAACGTGCCGATCACCCGGGCGATGCTCAAGGACATCGGCCTCGGGCCGAACGACTACTCGTTCATGGCGATCGGCGTCGGCGCGCCGGCGTTCCGCGCCACGCTCACCAAGGAGGTGGACAGCTACAACACCTTCGACACCAACATCGCGGCGTTCGAGACCACCGGGGCGAAGCTGCGCTACCTGCCAATCGAGCCGAAGTACCGCAACCTGTTCTCCAACGGCTTCGTGGCCCATCTCGACACGCTGAAGGAGAAGCCGGAGCTGATCGCCGGATTCGGCCGCGCCTTCACCAAGGGCGTGCTCGTCTGCGAGACCAATCCGGATTTCTGCGTCCGCAACTTCTACAAGCACAATCCCAGCCTCAAGCCGAGCGGCGGCAGCGAGGCCGAGGTGCTGTCCAAGGGCCGGCACGTCCTCGCCTCCCGCATGGCGCGCTATCTGGCCTTTCCGGAGGGGCAGCCGCGCCGGTTCGGTGCCTACGATCCGGCGGTGTGGAAGGACTTCGTCGAGATTCTCCACGCCGGCGGCGAGCTGAGCGGCACCGAGATCGACGTCTCCAAGCTGTACACCGACGCCTTCGTGCCGAAGTTCAACGACTTCGACGTCGAGGCGATCCGCGCCAAGGCCAAGACGCTGAAGTGACGAGCGACCGTCGCCGAGGCCGTCGCCATCAGTGATGGCGTGGCGTCGGCGCCGACCGCGCGGACGAGCCGTTTCATCGAGACGACGGCGCGTCGCGCGTGCCGCACAGGCCACCGCACGAGGGAGACAAGGGCCGCCATGCTCGCACGAGATGCCGCCATGACGACCGCCGACGCCATTCTACAGGTCCAGGATCTGTCGGTCGTCTACCATTCGAGCCGAGGTCCGCACACCGCCGTCGGTGATCTCAACCTGACGCTGCGGTCGGGCGAGTTCGTCTCCATCCTCGGCCCTTCGGGTTGCGGGAAGTCGACACTGCTCAGCGTCGTCGCCGGCCTGCTGCCGGCGAGCCGTGGCCGCGTGATGGTGTCGGGCGAGCCGGTCCGGCGGCCGCGGCCCGACGTCGGGATCGTGTTCCAGAAGCCGACCCTGCTGCCCTGGCGCACCGTCGCAGGCAACGTGATGGTGCCGATCGAGGCGTTGCGCCGCAGCCCGCGCGACTACGCGGAACGCTGCCGCGACTTGCTCGGCCTGGTCGGCCTCGCCGCCTTCGCCGAACACTACCCGGACGAGCTGTCGGGCGGCATGCAGCAGCGGGTCAGCATTGCTCGGGCGCTGATTCACGATCCGGCTCTGATGCTGATGGACGAGCCGTTCGGCGCTCTCGACGCCATGACGCGCGAGCGGATGTGGCTGGAGCTCCAGGACATCTGGCTGTCGAGCCGGAAGACCGTGCTGTTCATCACCCACAGCATTCCCGAGGCGGTGTTCCTGTCCGACCGGGTGCTGGTGATGGCCAGCACGCCGGGGCGGATCGTCCAGGAGATCGTCATCGACCTGCCACGGCCGCGCGCCGTGCAGACCATGGCGGAGCCGCGCTACGCCGCGCTGTGTGGCGACATCCGGACGATGTTCCTGTCGCGCATGGAGCAGGGCCGATGACCGACAAGTTCACCGCCGTCCTCTACCCGCTGCTCACTTTCGTGGTGCTCGTCGCGGTCTGGAAGCTGTCCATCGTCGTCTTCGACGTGCCGGACTACATTTTGCCGGAGCCGCTCGCGGTTCTGCGCAGCCTGGAGGTCGGCTATCTCGGCGGCGAGTTCTGGCCGCACTTCCTGTTCACCCTGCGCTCGACCGTCACCGGCTACGTGTTGGGCTGCGTGCTGGCGATCGTGATCGGTACGCTGCTCGCCGAGTCGCGTCTCTTCGAGAAGTGCTTCTATCCCTACATCGTCGCCATGCAGTCGATGCCCAAGGTGGCATTGGCGCCGCTGATCGTCGTGTGGTTCGGCTACGGCGTGCTGTCCAAGGTGGTGATGGTGGCGCTGATGTGCTTCTTCCCGCTGTTCGTCAACACCGTCGTCGGCATCCGCCAGGCCGACCCGGCCTTGCTCAACATGATGCGGGCCTTCTCGGCGCCGAGCTGGCTGATCTTCTACCGGGTCAAGCTGTTCGCCGCGGCTGGCCACATCTTCGCCGGCCTGCAGATCTCGATCGTGCTCAGCCTGATCGGCGCGGTCGTCGCCGAGTTCGTCGCTTCGTCCAGCGGCATCGGCTGGCTGATCCAGTCGTCGCTCGCCAACTTCAACACGGCGCAGATGTTCGCGGCCCTGTTCAGCCTGGTGTTCATCGGCCTGGTCGGCACCAAGCTGGTGCAATTCTTCCATCG
Source organism: Rhodoplanes sp. P11 (assembly GCF_964266735.1). Classification (NCBI taxonomy): domain Bacteria; kingdom Pseudomonadati; phylum Pseudomonadota; class Alphaproteobacteria; order Hyphomicrobiales; family Nitrobacteraceae; genus Rhodoplanes; species Rhodoplanes sp. P11. Next base: position 166,180 of record NZ_CAXWGY010000020.1, on the reverse strand, counting down.
TCGCCTGGTGTTCTGGGACAAGGCCGGGCCGAACACCATTGCGTCGGAGTAGCATCCATGCAGACGGAGATGTATTTCCGGCCACGCACCGTCGACGAGGCGCTGTCGCTGCTGGTCGAGCGGCGGCCGCAGCCACTGGCGGGCGGCACCGACGTGTACCCGGCGCTCGCCTCCGGGGCGGCGCCGGTGCCGCTCCTCGATCTCGGCGGGATCGAGGGCTTCGCCGGCCCCGTCGTCGAGGATGCCGACGGCTTCGTCATCCCGCCGCTGGCCACCTGGACCACGGTGATCGAGACGCCGCTGCCGCCGCAATTCGACGTGCTCCGAGAGGCCGGACGCGAGGTCGGCGGCCGCCAGATCCAGAATCGCGGTACCGTTGTCGGCAATGTCTGCAATGCTTCGCCGGCGGCCGACGGCACGGTGGCACTGATGGCGCTCGACGCCAGGGTGCGGCTGCGCGGGCCGGACGGATCGCGCGAGGTGCCCCTCGTCGACTTCGTGGTCGGCAACCGGCGCACTCTGCGCCGGCCCGACGAGCTCGTGGTCGCCCTCGTGGTGCCGCGGCGCGACGGCGCCCGCAGCGCCTTCCGCAAGCTCGGCGCCCGCCGCTATCTGGTCATCTCGATCGCCATGACGGCCGTGGTGGTGACCGAGCACGACGGCCTCGTGGCCAGCGCGGCGGTCGCGGTCGGCTCGTGCAATGCGCGGGCCGTGCGGCTCGCTTCGATCGAGCGGTGGCTGATCGGCCGGCCGCTCGCCGAAGCGGCGGCCGAGCTCGTCGACGGCCCGCCACTGCCGGAACTGGCACCCATCACGGACATTCGGGCGGAGGCCGCCTATCGGGCACGGGCGGCACGATTGCTGATCGCCGACGCGCTCGCAGCGTGCGGCACTGGACGCGGGTGAGGACGACATGATCGCCATCGAGGTGAACGGGACGCGGCACGAGGTCGACGTGGCGCGCGAGACGCGGCTGACCGCGGTGCTGCGCGACGGGCTCGGGCTCACCGGCACCAAGGTCGGCTGCGATGCCGGCGACTGCGGCGCCTGCACAGTGCTGCTGGACGGCGCCCAGGTCTGCGCCTGCCTGGTGCCGGCCGGGCAGGCCGACGGCCGCGCCGTCACCACCGTCGAGGGGCTCGGTCGTGAGCCCGGCTTCGCGGCCCTGCAGCGCGCCTTCGTGGCGCACGGCGCCGCCCAGTGCGGCATCTGCACGCCCGGCATGCTGATGGCGGCCGCCGACCTGATCGCCCGCGACCCGCAGCCCGATGTCGATCGGGTCAAGGATGCGCTGGGAGGGGTGCTGTGCCGCTGCACCGGCTATCTGAAGATCGTCGAGGCGGTGGTGGACTGGCGGTCGTTTCTCGACGACGACCCGCGCCCGGCGAACGGCGCGGGCGCGGTCGCTGCGAGCAGCGCCGCGGCGAGCGGCGGCGCGGCGAGGGGCGGTGTCGGTGCGCGCCTTCCCAAGGTCGACGGCCCGCGCAAGGTCGACGGGCGCGAGCTGTTCGGCGCCGACGCCGCACCGGTCGGCTGCCTGACCCTGCGGGTGGTGCGCTCTCCGCATCCGCACGCGCGTTTCGCGTTCGGCGATCTGGCGGCCTTCCGGCGCACCCATCCGGCGGTCCGGGTGCTCACCGCGGCCGACGTGCCGGGCAACAACCGTTTCGGCGTGTTCGCGGTCCATCGCGATCAGCCGGTGCTGGCCGACGGCTATGTCCGTCTGCGCGGCGAGGCCGTCGCGGCGCTGGTCGGTCCCGCCGAGGCGGTCGCCCGCGTCCGCGACGATGCGCTGCCGATCGCCTGGACGGTGCTGCCGCCGGTGAGCGGGATCGACGCGGCGCTGCGGGACGACGCGCCGCTGCTGCACGAGAGGGCGCCCGGCAACGTGCTGATCGCCGGCCGGCAAGTGACCGGCGACGCCGAGGCCGCGCTCGCCGCCTGTGCGCACGTCGCCGAGGGCGCGTTCGAGACCGGCTTCGTCGAGCACGCCTATATCGAGCCGGAGGCCGGTTGGGCGGTCCGGCGGGGCGATCGCATCGAGATCTTCGTCACCACCCAGACGCCCTACATGGACCGCGACGAGATCGCCTGGATCCTGGGCATCGCGCCGGACCGGGTCCGCATCGTACCGTCGGCGGTCGGCGGCGGCTTCGGCGGCAAGATCGACATGTCGGTGCAGCCGCTGATCGCCGTCGCCGCCTGGGTGCTCGGGCACCCGGTGCGCTGCGTCTACACGCGACCGGAAAGCATGGCATCGACGACCAAGCGGCATCCGGCCCGCATGCATGCGCGGCTTGGTTGCGACGAAGCGGGACGGCTGCGCGCGATCAGCTTCCACGCCGACTTCAATACCGGGCCCTATGCGTCGTGCGGCCCCATCGTCGCCAACCGAGTACCGATCCACGCGATGGGACCGTACCGCGTTCCCGCCGTCCGCTGCACGACGCGCGCGATCTACACCACCGACGCCATCGGAGGCGCGTTCCGGGGCTTCGGCGTGCCACAGGCCGCCATCGTGCACGAGGCGCTGATCGACGAGCTCGCCGATCGCGTCGGGATCGACAGGCTCGAGTTCCGCCTCCAGAATGCGCTGGCGGTCGGAGACGCGACGGCGACCGGGCAGGTGTTGGAGGCCAGTGTCGGCATGCGGGAGTGCCTCGAAGCCTTGCGGCCGCGGTGGCGCGCCGCGCTCGACGACTGCCGCACCTTCAACGAGTCCCGCACCCGCCACCGCCGCGGCGTCGGCCTCGGCTGCATGTGGTACGGCATCGGCAACACCTCGCAGCCCAACCCGTCGCGCATGCGAGTCGGCCTCACTCGGGCCGGCCGCGTCGTGTTGTTCAGCGGCGCCGTCGACATCGGACAGGGAGTCAACACCATCCTGGTGCAGATCTGTGCCGACGCGCTCGGCGTCGCGGCATCCGACATCGACCTGGTCACGGGCGACACCGACCGCACGCTCGACGCCGGAAAGAGCTCGGCGTCGCGCCAGACCTTCATCTCGGGCAACGCCGCCAAACAGGCCGCCGACGAGCTGCGCACGAAGCTCGCTCGCCTCGCCAATGTAGGGGAGCGGGCCGAGATCGTGCTCCGGCCCGGCGTCGTCGTGCTGCGGGACGGTGCCACCGAGCGCCGCATCGGTCTCGCCGAGCTGCCCGCCGAGGAAAACGATCTGGTCTTCGTCGGCCACGGCCGTTTCGATCCGCCGACCACCGATCTCGACGATCACGACCGCGGCGTTCCCTATGCGAGTTACGCCTTCGCGGCGCAGCTCGCCGCTGTCGAGGTCGACACCGCCCTCGGGACCGTGTCGGTGCGCGAGATCGTCGCCGCCCACGACGTCGGCCGTGCCGTCAACCCGACCCAGGTGGAGGGTCAGATCCACGGCGGCATCGCCCAGGGGCTCGGCCTCGCGCTGATGGAGGAGTTCGTTCCCGGCCGCACCGAGAATCTGCACGACTACCTGATCCCGACCTTCGGCGACATGCCCCGCATCGACATCGTGCTGGTCGAGAGCCCGGAGCCGCTCGGACCGTTCGGCGCGAAGGGCATCGGCGAGCCGGCACTGGTGCCGACCGCGCCGGCCATTCTCAACGCCATCCATCACGCGACCGGGGTGCGCATTCGGCGGGTGCCGGCGACGCCCGATCGCGTGTGGGCGGCGCTCGCGGGCGAGGTGTGCGGCTGACCAACGGACCCCCATGCTGGATGCCATCGACCTGAGAATCCTGGACACCCTTCAGGCGCAGGGTGATCTCACCAATCTCAAGCTGGCCGAGATCGTCGGCCTGTCGCCGAGCCCCTGCCTGCAACGGGTGAAGCGGCTGCGCAAGGCCGGCTACATTCGCGGCTTCACAGCGGTGCTCAACGTCGGCAAGCTGGCGCCCTCGGTGATCGTCTACACCCGCATCCGGCTGTCCGAGCAGACAGCGCGCCAATACGCCATCTTCGAGACCGCGATCATGAAGCTGCCCCAGGTCCTGGAGTGCAGCCTGATGAGCGGCGAGTTCGACTACTTCCTGAAGATCATCGCGCGCGATTTCGACCATTATCACGAGCTGATGACCACCATGCTGGAGATGGACATCGGCATCAAGAACCACGCGATGTTCGTCGAGGTCCGCAACGTCAAGCGCAGCCTGGCGGTGCCGCTGGAGGCGCTGGTGAGCCCATCCAATGGCCGCTGAGGCCGCCAGACCGCGCGATGCAGCCGGCGAGGTCGGCGCGTCCGCGTCGCCGATGGCCGCGATGCGAGGAGGCGTGGCGTGCTGATCCGTGCCGCCGGCCTCGGCGCCGAGGCCGCCTACAAGCTCCTCACCGGCAGCGTCGTGCCGCGGCCGATCGCATGGATCACCACCGTGTCGCCCGCTGGGCTCGTCAACCTGGCGCCGTTCAGCGCCTTCACGTTCCTGTCCAACACGCCGCCGATGATCGGCGTCAGCATCGGCCGCAAGGCCGGGGTGCTCAAGGATACCGCCCGCAACATCCGGGCGAGCCGCGAGTTCGTCGTCAACGTCGCCGACGAGAGCCGGATCGACGCCGTGCATGCGAGCGCCCGCGAGTATCCGGCCGATGTCGGCGAGGCGGAGCTGCTCGGCCTCGCCACCGTGGCGAGCGCCGCGGTGGTGCCGCCACGGCTCGCAGTGGCGCGGGTCGCGCTCGAATGCCGGCTCGTCCGTGTGCTGACCTTCGGCGCGGCGCGGACCAACTTCTTCGTCGCCATGGTCGAGGTGTTCCAGATCGACGACGCTATCCTCACCGACGGCAAGATCGACACAGCGCGGTTGCGCCCGCTCGCCCGGCTCGGCGGGCCGCGTTACGCGACGCTGGGGTCGATCGTCTCGCGGGCGCCGATCCCGACCACGCCGAAGTGATCGCCGACGGGTTCCCGGGCCGGGATCGGGCGGTTTCAGCGGGAGTAACCGGACCGACAGGGTTTCCCGCGCCCGCCGCGGCGGCCGGCCCGGCGAGCGCGGGTCGGCGCGCCGCACCCCGGAGGGGATTGTCCGGACCACCGACGAGCCGCCATGGACGCCGGCACCCGGCGGTGGCGTGGCGCTGCCGGCCGGCCCGCTCAGGAGGCGAAGCGAACCAGCGCCTGGCCGGCCTGGACGGTCTCGCCGATCGCGCAGGCGATCTCGGCGACGACGCCGGCGCGGTCGGCCGTCACCGGGTTCTCGAACTTCATCGCCTCGATCACCGCCAGCACGTCGCCCCGCTCGACCGTGGCGCCGGCGCCGACCGGCACCGCGACGACGACGCCGGGCATCTCGGCGTGCATCCAGTCGCCCGCGGCGGCACTCTCGTGATCGGCGCGGGTGATGCGCGAGACCTCGGCGCGGACGCCGTCGAGAATCACCTCGACGGCCGCCTCCGAGACCCGAGCCTGCCAGCGCCGTCCACCAACCTCGCCGGCGACGCGGTGCGGGGCGACGCGGCGGCCCGTCACCGTGACGGTGGCGGCGACCCCGTCGTGGCCGGTCTCGACCGTCACCGCGTCGCCGCGTAGCGCTCGCACGATCGACACCGAGCGGGTGCCGGCGAGACTGGTGGCGACGCGGCCGAGGGCGCCGTCGGCGGCGAGATCGGCGCGCCCGAACGGCCGGGTCGCCCCTGGCGACCAGGGCGAGGCGGCGGCGCCGGCTAGCGGCACGGCGTCGAGCACCACGGCGGCCGCCGCTGCGGCGGTCACCGCCGCCTCGTCGGCCGTGGCCGCGAGCTCTGGCAGCGCCTCGTCGACGAAGCGCGTGTGGACGGCGGCGGCGGCGACCTCGGGGCGGGCCAGCAGCCGCGCCAGGAAGCCGACATTGGTGGTCAGCCCGAGGATGACGGTGTCGGCGAGGGCGCGCCGCATCGCGGCGAGCGCCGCGCCGCGATCCCCGCCGTGCACGATCAGCTTGGCGATCATCGGATCGTAGTGCGGCGGCACGGTGCTGCCGGCCTCCACGGCGCTGTCGACGCGGGTTCCGGCCGGCCAGCCGAGATCGACGACGCGCCCCGGAGCGGGACGGAAGCCGGCCGCCGTATCCTCCGCGTAGACCCGGCACTCGAAGGCGTGGCCGGTCGCCGCGATGGCGTCCTGGGCGAGCGGCAGCGGCTCGCCGGCCGCGATCCGGAGTTGCCACTCGACGAGGTCGAGGCCGGTGATCGCCTCGGTGACCGGATGCTCCACCTGGAGGCGGGCGTTGACCTCGAGCGCATAGAAGGCGCCGTCCGCCCCGACGATGAACTCGAAGGTGCCGGCATTGCGGTACGCCAGCGCGCGGGCGCCGTCGACGGCGGCCGCCCACAGGGCGCGCCGCAGCGCCTCGGGCAGCCGCGGCGCCGGCGCCTCCTCGATCACCTTCTGGTGCCGCCGCTGGAGCGAGCATTCGCGGTCGAACAGATGCACCACGTCGCCGCGGCCGTCGCCGAACACCTGCACCTCGACATGGCGCGGCCGCTCGATCAGCCGCTCGACCAGCAGGCGGCCGTCGCCGAAGGCGGCGCGCGCGGTGCGGACCGCCGACTCGATCGCCGGCCGCGCCTCGTCGGCCCGGCTCACCACCGTCATCCCCTTGCCGCCGCCGCCGGCGACGGGCTTGAGCAGGGCCGGGCAGCCGACCGCGGCGATCAGGCGGGCGACCTCGTCGGCGTCCGCGGAGGCGGTGTCGGAGCCCGGCACCACCGGAACGCCGGCCGCCGCCATCAGGGCCTTCGCACGCGCCTTGTCGCCGAGCGCCGCGATGGTCTCGGGGGCGGGACCGACGAAGATCAGCCCGGCCTGCTCGACCGCGGCGGCGAAGTCGCTGCTCTCCGACAGGAAGCCGAAGCCCGGATGAACGGCGTCGCAGCCGCTGTCGCGGGCGGCGCGGATCAGTGCCGTCCCGTCGAGATAGGAGCGTGTTGCCGGCGCCGCGCCGATCCGCACCGCCGCGGCGGCACCGGCGAGATGCGGAGCGCCGTGATCGGCGTCCGAGTAGACGGCGACGAACGGGATGCCGAGGCGCTCGCAGGTGCGGGCGATGCGGCGGGCAATCTCGCCGCGGTTGGCGATCAGCAGCTTGCGGATCATCGCGTCACATCCGGAACACGCCGAACCGAGTCTCGGCCCGGGGGGCGCCCTTGGCCATCGCGAGCGCCAGGGCGAGCCAGGCGCGGGTCTCCTCGGGGCGGATCACCGCGTCGACCCACAGCCGGGCGGCAGCGTGCAGCGGGTGGCTGGTGCGTTCGTAGGTGGCGCGGATCGGCGCCTCGAAGCGAGCCCGCTCGTCGGCTTCGAACGTCTTGCCGGCGCCGCGGAGCTGGCTTTCGCGCACCAGGCTCAACACGGTAGCGGCCTGCTCGCCGCCCATCACCGAGGTGCGGGCGTTCGGCCACATCGCCATCAGCCGCGGCCCGAAGGCGCGGCCGCACATGGCGTAGTTGCCGGCCCCGTAGCTGCCGCCGATCAGCAGGCTGAGCTTGGGCACCCGGGCGGTCGCCACCGCATTGACCAGCTTGGCGCCGTGGCGGGCGATGCCGCCGGCCTCGTACTCCTCGCCCACCATGAAGCCGCTGACGTCGTGCAGGAACAGGAGCGGGATGTCGCGCTGGCAGCAGAGCGCGATGAAGTTCGCCGCCTTCTGGGCGCTCTCCGCATAGAGCACGCCGTCGTTCATCACGATGCCGACGCCGTAACCCTCGATCGCCCCGGTGCCGCACACGATGGTGCGGCCCCAGCGGGCGCGGTACTCCTCGAGCCGGCCGCCGTCGAGCAGCCGGGCCAGGATGTCGCGCACCGGCATGCGCTGGCGCGGGCTCGCCGGCACCAGGCCGGCGATCTCGCTCGGCGGATGCAGCGGCGGCTCGGGGGCGACGTCGGGGCCCGGCAGTGGGCGCGGCGGCGTGCGCGACAGAACGGCGCGCAGGATGGCGATGGCGTGCAGGTCGTCCTCGGCGAGATGGTCGGCGACCGCGCTCGCCCGGGTGTGGACATCGGCGCCGCCCAGCGTCTCGGCATCGACCACCACGCCGGTGGCCGCCTGCACGAGCTGTGGCCCGCCGAGAAAGATGGTGCCGTTGCCGCGCACGATCACGGTCTCGTCGCACATCGCCGGGATGTAGGCGCCCCCCGCCGTGCAGGAGCCCATGACGGCGGCGATCTGCGGCAGGCCGGCCGCCGAAAGCTCGGCGATGTTGCGGAAGATGCGGCCGAAGTGGTTCTCGTCCGGGAAGATGTCCTCCTGCATCGGCAGGAAGGCACCGCCCGAGTCGACCAGGTAGAGGCAGGGCAGGGCGTTCTCGCGCGCCACCTCCTGGGCCCGGATCTGCTTCTTGACAGTGAGCGGATAGTAAGTGCCGCCCTTCACGGTCGCGTCGTTCGCCATCACCATGACGAGGCGCCCGCACACCGTGCCGACCCCGGTGACGATGCCGGCCGACGGCACCGGATCGTCGTAGACCGCGTGGGCGGCGAGCTGGCCGATCTCCAGGAACGGTGTCGCCGGGTCGAGCAGATGAGCGATGCGCTCGCGCGCCGTCAGCTTGCCGCGGGCGCGGTGGCGGGCGATCGCCTCGGCGCTGCCGCCGGCGACGGCGAGGTGGCGCGCCCGCTCGATCGCCTCGCACTGGGCGTGGTACGCCTCCGCGTTCTGCTCGGCGGGCGAGCGCGCCGCCGCGGCGTCCGGCCCGGTCGGCATGTCAGCTCGCTCCCACACCGGCGTCCGCCACCCCCTTCGCGCCGGCGCCGGGACCGGCCGTGCCGGCCATACCCGGCGCCACCGCCGGTAGGCGGAGCAGGCCGTTGCCCATCGCCTTGCCGGTCTGGTCGAGCCGCAGCGTGCGGGTGGCACCGCCGCCGAGGGCGCGCCGCATCACCACCACGACGGCCTCGATGTTGTCCATCGGATAGATCTCGACCGCGCCGCGGACCCAGTCGCCGAACAGCGCCTTGATCCGCTCGGGGGTGAGGCTCGCGCGCAGCACCGGATAGTCGGCGGGGGTGCGGGCGATCACGCCGACCGACACCACGTCGCCCTTGTCGCCCGAACGCACATAGGCGATGTCGCGGAGAAGCTGCACCTTCAGACCTCCAGGATGCTGACGCGTTGGGTGACGGTGTGGCGCGGCACCAGCGTCGGCCACACGCCGTACACCGGCCGCGGCTTCATCGGGGTACCGAACGAGGTGCCGCCGGGTCCCATGATCCAGAGCTGGGCGCAGGCGCGGCGCACCTTCTCGGCCTCGGCCCGGGTCGCGGTGTGGACGGCGACGCGCAGGCCGATCTCGGCCGGCTCGTAGTCGGGCCGCGGCGAGGCCGGCCCGTGCAGCATGTCGACGCCGACGAGGTCGAAGTGGATCGCGCCGGCGCGCAGCCCGAGCCGATCGAACCGTTCGCGCAGCGTCTGCTTGGCCTTCTCGGCGCGCGCGATGGCGTCCGGCCAGGGGAAGAACAGCATGCCTTCGCCGATCCAGCCGTCCTCGTACCCGACCACCAGCTTGAGCGTGTCGGGGCGCGGATGGCCGCCCATGCCGGAGAGCCGCACCCGGTCGGGGCCGATCTCCTCGACGGCGAGGCGGGTGAAGTCGGCGACGCCGTCCGGCATCAGATAGCGGGCCGGGTCGCCGATCTCGTAGACGAGATGCTCCTTCACCGTGAAGGCGTCGACGCGGCCGCCCGAGCCGGCGATCTTGGTGACCACCGCGGTGCCGTCCTCGGCGAACTCGACGATCGGGAAGCCGACCCGGCCCATCGCCGGCATCTCGGCGAAGCGCGACGACATGCCCCCGGTGGCGGCGGCGGCGCACTCGACCACGTGGCCGACCGTGATGGCGGCGGCGATGCGGTCCGCGTGGGCGTCGTCATAGGGCCAGCCGAAGGCGTGCATCACCGGGCCGACATAGAGGGCGTTGTCGGAGACCCGGCCGGCGATCACCACGTCGGCGCCCTGGTCGAGCGCCGCCACGATGCCGGAGGCGTCGGTGTAGACGTTGGCGGCGACGACGCGGTCGCGGACGGCGGCGAAGTCGGGGTCGCCGGTGTCGAGATTGGTGAGGTCGGTGCCGCCGTCGATCAGCGCGTCGAGCTGGTCGAGGACGTCGTCGCCCTCGACGACACCGATGCGCAGGCCGCTGAGCCCGAGATCGCTGGCGACGTCGCGCACTCGCTCGGCGCCGGCCGGCGGATTGGCGCCGCCGCCGTTGCAGACGATGCGGGTGCCGGCGGCGCGGGCGGGCGGAAGCAGCGTCGCCAGGTGGGCCGGCAGATCCGGGATGAAGCCGGAACCGGGATCCTTCTGACGCTGCCGTTGCAGCAGCGCCATGGTCAGCTCGGCCAGATAGTCCATCGACAGGACGTCGAGCCGGCCCTTCTCCAGGAGCTCGACAGCGGGGTCGAGCGCGTCGCCCCAGAATCCCGATCCCGCGCCGAGCCGCAGCGGCTGTCTCATCCCGGTCCTCCCTGCGCCTCGGCCGTCCCGGCGGGCGTTGTCCCGGGGTCGCGGCACGGTCTCGCGGACCGGCGCCACCGACGCGGCCAGCGCGGCCGGTGCGCCTCGCCCGGTGCGCTCAACTGTGCCGGCGTGGCGATCGAAGTCAAGCATAATTGAAAATGAGTTCCGCAAGATGGATTTTTGAGTTGACCGTCGCGACGCCCCCCTCCTAAGCTCGCGGCACGACCGGAGACGACGCGCGGCGGCAGACCCGGCGCGGGTGGACGGGAGGGCGAGCCGGATGCCGGGCGACGATTCAGCCGACGAGGACGATCACGTGCGGTTCGCCGTCGCGGACGGCGTCGCCATCGTGACGCTCGACCGGCCGGCGCGCCGCAACGCCCTCACGGCAAGCATGGCGAATCGCCTGACCGGGCTGTGGCACCGCATCGACGGCGATCCGCAGATCCGCGCTGTGGTGCTCGACGCCGCCGACTGCGGCACCTTCTGCGCCGGCATGGATCTGCACGAGATGGCGGCCGCGCGGGACGCCGGCGCCGACCTGCTGGACCGCATGGACGATCCGTTCCAGGAACGGCTGCGGGCGCTGCGCCCGCCGGTCGTCTCCGCGCTCGTCGGGCATGTCGGCGGTGCCGGCATGCTGCTCGCGATGGCGGCCGACATCCGAATCGGGCTCGCCGGGACGCGGTACGCGATCCCCGAGGTGTGCTGGGGGCGCGGCACCGGTTGGGCGGTGCCGATGCTGTGGATGCTGCCGCGGCCGGTGTTGGCCGAGATGGTGCTGACCGGCGACCCGGTGCCGGTCGAGGAGCTGTGGCGGCACGGCTTCGTCAATCACGTCGAGGCGAGCGCCGCGGCGGTGCGCGACCGCGCCGCCGCCACGGCCCGCCGCATCGCCGAGAACGCGCCGCTCTCGGTCGCCGCCGCCAAGGCGACGCTGGCGGCCGGGATGGATCTCGGCTGCGCCGCCGGCCTCGCCCGCGCCGCCGAGCTGCACCGCCCCGTCTACGCCAGCCGCGACGCCGCCGAGGGGCCGCGCGCCTTCGCCGAGAAGCGCCGGCCGCTGTGGCGCGGATGCTGACGCGACGCCCAGCCGAGGAGCCGACATGATCGACCAACCCTTTCCGGAGCTGGCCGTCGGCCAGACCCGCGTGTCGCGCGGCCGCACCCTGACCGAGACCGACGTCGTCAACTTCTGCATGCTCACCGGCAATTGGCTCGAGATCCATGCCAACGAGGAGTTCGCCAAGCGCGCCCTGTTCGGCCGGCGGGTGGTACAGGGCTCGCTGGTGTTCTCGATCGTCAACGCCCTGCTGCCGTTCGATGCGAGCGTGGTGGCGGCGTTCTACGGCGTCGATCGGCTGCGCTTCCTGGCGCCGAGCTTCATCGGCGACACCGTGTGGGCGCGCTCCGAGATCATCGCGCTGCGCGAGAAGACGCCCGAGGCCGGCGTCGTCACCTGCGAGCTGGTCGGCGCCAATCAGCGACGCGAGCGCATCCTGCGCTGCGAGTTCAGCCTGCTGATCCGCGCGGAGCGCCTGCTGCCGCCCGACAACGATCCCTTTTCGTCCCTGGAGTCCCCGACGTCATGAACTTCCTCGACAGCGAGCAAACCGCCTGGCGCGACACCGTCGACCGATTCATGGAGAAGGAGGTCACCCGCGAGTACATCCGTCGCCAGGACGTCGAGCGCGCCTACCCGTACGACGCCTATGCCAAGATCGCGGCGGCCGGCTGGCTGCGCCTGCTGATTCCCGAGGACCACGGCGGCGACGGTGGCGACATCTTCGCCTACGCGCTGATGTGCGAGGGGCTGGGCAAGTTCGGCTTCGACTTCGCCACCTCGGTGCTGGTGCCGACCTTCACGGCGATGAACATCGTCAAGCACGGCACCGATGCCCAGAAGACCGCCTGTCTCGAGCCGTTCATGCGCGGCGACCTGCGCTTCTCGATCTCGATCTCGGAGCCGTCGGCGGGCTCCGACGCCGCCGCCACCCGCACCCGCGCGACCCGCGACGGCGACCACTACGTGATCCGCGGCCAGAAGCTGTGGTGCAGCGGCGCCGCCGCCCGCGACGTCACCATCCAGATGCTGGTGCGCACCGACCCGTCTACCAACAAGCACAAGGGCCTGTCGGTTCTGCTGGTGCCGAACGACACGCCCGGCCTCGACATCCGCAAGCTGCCGACGCTGGCGCGCCGGGCGACCGGCACCACCGAGATCTTCTGCGACGACGCGCGAGTGCCGGCCGAGAGCCTGCTCGGCCGCGAGGGCGAGGGCTGGACCATCATCACCGAGCATCTCGAGCTCGAGCGCATCGCGGTGTCGGCCGCCTACGTGGGCAACGCCCAGACCGCGGTCGACGACGCCCTGCGTTATGCCCACGACCGTCACCAGTTCGACCGGCCGATCTTCGAGTTCCAGGTGATCCGCCACATGCTGGCCGACATGCAGACCCAGGTCGACGCGGCTCGCCTGCTGGTCTATCGCGCCGCCGACCTGTCGGCGCGCGGCGTGCCCTGCGCCAAGGAGGTGGCGATGGCGAAACTGTACGCCTCCGAGACGTTGCAGACGGTGTCGCGCATGGGAATGCAGATCCTCGGCGGCCACTCGATGCTGCCGGAGGCCGACATGGAGCGCTACTTCCGCGAGGGCATGCAGAGCACCATCGGGGGCGGCACCTCGCAGATCCAGCGCACCATCATCAGCAAGGCGATGCGGGCGGCGGCCCGCTGACGGCGCCGCCGCGATGGCCCGCCTGCTGGCGCCCCTCTCGCTGCGCGGCCTGACGCTGCGCAACCGCGTCGTCGTGTCGCCGATGCAGACCTATTCGGCGCCCGACGCGGTGGCGACCCCGTGGCACCACGCTCACCTGGCGCGGTTCGCGCTGGGCGGCGCCGGCCTGGTGATGGTCGAGGCGACCGCGGTGACGCCGGAGGGCCGCTCGACCGCCGTCGATCTCGGCTTGTGGAACGATGCTCAGGGCGAGGCGCTGGCCCGCCTGGTCGAGACCGTCCACGCCTGCGGGGCGCCGGTCGGGCTCCAGCTCCAGCATGCCGGCCGCAAGGCCGCGACGGCGCCGCCCTGGCAGGGCTTCGCGCCGGTCGCGCCGGCCCCCGGCGACGAGGTGCTCGGACCGAGCGCGACCCCGGCCGCCGACGGCGGCCACGTGCCGCGGCCGATGGGCGAGGCCGACATGGACCGCCTGCGTGCCGCCTACGTGGCGGCGGCGCGGCGGGCCGACGCAGCCGGCGTCGATCTCGTCGAGATCCACATGGCGCACGGTTACCTGCTGCATAGCTTCCTGTCACCGCTCGCCAACGATCGGGCCGATCGCTGGGGCGGCGACCGCGACGGCCGGATGCGCTTCCCGCTCGCCGTGGTCGAGGCGGTGCGGGCCGCCTGGCCGGCCGGCAAGCCGCTCGCCTGCCGCATCTCGTCGGTGGACGGCGTCGGCATCGGCTGGTCGATCGAGGACTCGGTGGCGCTGGTCGGCGCCCTCCTGGCGCGCGGCGTCGACCTGGTCGACTGCTCGTCGGGCGGCATGGTGCTGTCCCGGCGCGACCTGATGGTGCGGCGCGGCCCCGGCTTTCAGGTGCCGTTCGCCAGCCGGCTGCGCCGCGAGACCGGCGCCGCCGTCATCGCGGTGGGTGCCATCACCGAGCCGGAGCAGGCCGAGGCGGTGCTGGCCGAAGAGGCCGCCGATCTCGTCGCGGTCGGCCGCGAGATGCTGGTCGATCCCAACTGGACGCTCAAGGCGGCGGCGCGGCTCGGCGTCGCCGATCCGTGGTCGCGGTGGCCGACGCCGTTCGGCTGGTGGCTCGCCCGGCGCGAGCGCGCCTGATCCCGGAACCGGCGCGTCGGGGCGACGTCCAGTCCAACTCGATCCGGCGTCGCGTTCGACGGTGCGCCGGTGTCGACCTCGCTGGAGGAGGCGGTGGCGACGGACCGATCACGTCCGTCGCCGCGACGATCTCGTCACAGCAGCGGCGCATCGGCTCGCGGGCGCCCGAGCGGGGCCGTCGTCCCGGTCGCCTGCGCTGCGGGCGGCTCGCGCCGAAGCCCGACCAGCCCGATCGTCGCGATGGCGACGAGGCCGGCGGCGTCGCTCCACACGGCCGGATAGAACAGCAGCGCCGCCGCCGCGTACATCGCGAGCCGCAGCGGCCACGACAGCGGGCGGACGAAGTAGCCCGCCGAGCCCGCCGTGATGGCCACGATGGCGATCGCCGTGACGGTGCTGTCGTAGGCGATCTGCACCCACGAGCCCTCCATCAGCACGCCGGTGCGGAAGACGAACAGGAACGGGATCAGGTACAGACCGATCGCCAGCACCACCGCGTGGCCGGCCACGCGCCAGAAGTTCACCTTGGCGATCGAGGCGGCGGCGAACACGCTGGCACAGACAGGTGGCGTGATGGCCGACAGGATCGCGAAGTAGAAGATGAACAGATGGGCGTTGAGCGGGGCGACGCCGAGCTTGACGACGATCGGCGCCGCCACCGCGGCGGCGAGGATGTAGGACGCGGTGGTCGGGACGTCCATGCCGAGCAGGATGGCGAGCGCGGCGGTGAGGATCAGGACCAGCACCAGGTTGTCGCCCGACAGCGACAGGATGAGGCTCGACACCTTGACGCCGGCGCCGGTCGCGGTCAGCACCTTGACCACGATGGCGGCGCAGGCGAGCAGCACCGCGATCATGGCGATGGCCCGGCCGCCGTCGTACAGGCCATCGAGGATCTGGCGCAGCAGGGTCACGTAGGTGGCGCCGAGGTCGGCGCGACGCCCTTCCACGAGGCACTGGAGCCCGCGCAGCACCACCAGAGTGCCGAGCAGCACCACCACGGCGGCGACGCCCGCCAGGGTCGGGGTGTAGTCGAGGGCCAGCATCCCGATCAGCACCATCACCGGCAGGTACATGGGCAGCGCCGTGAACGGGTCGAGGAGCTCGCGTGCGGTCGGCATCTCGCTGCGCGCGAGCGGTGCGATGCCCATCTTGCGGGCGCGGAAGCCGACGCTGAACCAGATGGTCATGAAGTACAGGATGGCCGGGATCAACGCCGCCACGACGACGCTGGAGTACGGAATGTCGAGCATCTCGGCCATGATGAAGGCGCCGGCCCCCATCACCGGCGGCATGATCTGCCCGCCCGCCGAGGCCACCGCCTCGATCGCCGCCGCGTAGCTCTTGGTGTATCCGGCGCGATGCATGGTCGGGATGGTGACGGGGCCGAGCGCCATCACGTTGGCGACCGCCGAGCCGGTCACCGTGCCGAACAGCGCCGAGGAGGCCGTGCATACCTTGGCCTGGCCGCCCCAGCTCCGTCCCGCCACCAGGGTGGCGAGCTTGATGAAGATCTCGGTCGCCCCGGTGCTGAGCAGGAGCGAGCCGAACACGATGAACACCGCGATCACCCGCGTGCCCATGTCGGTCATGTAGCCGAACAGGGTCTCGGTCGAGGCGTAGACGGTCTCGATCATCGTCAGGGTCGAGACGCGGGGCGGCTGCCACGCCCCGGTGATCCAATCGTGGCCCAGATAGAAGTAGAGCAGGCCGGCGAGCGACAGGATCGGCAGGAACCAGCCGATGGTCCGCCGCGCCGCCTCCAGCACCAGCACGATGGCGACGACGCCGAGCACCATGTCGAGCGGGCCGAGCTCGACCATGAAGTCGGACAGGCGCCGGTTACCGAACGCGACGTGGAAGCAAGCCCAGTAGCCTCCCAGCGCGAGCAGAACATCGGTCCACTGGAAGGCCGGGGCCTTGCCCCAGCCGGTTCGCTCGGCCGCCGCGAGCAGGAATACCGAGCCGAGGCTGAAGCCGAGGAACAGCCCGCGCTGCACCAGCGGTTCCAGCATGCCCGTGAAAGAGGTGTAGAGCTGGAACAGGGCGAAGCCGATGAGCACCACCCGCGCCGCCGCAGCGGCCCCCGTGGTCACCCGTGAGGTCGTCGGAGCGTCGGCCATGTCGATGTCTCGCGAGGGCTCGAGGAGCGTCGGCCGCTATTCGGCGACCTGCCAGTAGGCGAGGGCGCCCGGATGCACCGCGATGCCGATGTCGGCGGTCGAGAGCAGCGACTTCTTGAAGTCGTAGTCGCGAAGCTGCGGCCACACATCGATCAGGAACTTCCGGTTCTTGTCGATCGCCTGGGCGACCTTGCGGGCGGTGGCGTCGTTCATCCGCGACAGGCGGGTGGCATAGACGATCGGCACCGACGGGGTGGTGAACGTCGGGTTGTTCTTGATGAAGCCGGCCGGCAGGGTGAGGAAGCCGACGCCCGGGATCTTCGCCTTCACCTTCTCCTGCTGCTCGGGCGTGAAGCCGAGGATGCGCATGTCGACCGAGGTCATCAGCTCGCGCAAGGTGGCGTCGACGCGGTCGGCGGCGGCGTACTTGCTGTAGCCGACGAGCTGCTTGTTGCGGACGCCCTCGATGGCGTCGTTGACGGTGCCGTAGATGTAGTTCGGCTTGATGCCGAGCAGACCGAAGCTCTGGGTGATCAGGAGCTCGCCGCCGCTGCCGCGGATGCCGGGCGTGAACGGCTTGCCGGTTAGCTGGGCCAGCTCGGTGATGCCGCTGTCGGCCCGCACCGCGATGTTGATGATCGAGTTGTCGTACGGATAGAGGGCGACGAGGTCGGGCACGGCGCGGCCCTCGAACTGGCCGGCGCCGGTCTTGGCTTGGACGAAGACGTCGCCGGCGACCAGCCCGAGGTCGATTTCCCCGCGCACCAGACGGCGGACGTTGTCGACACTGGCGCCGGTCTCGACCACCGTTACGGTCGTGCCCGGATTGCCCGCCTCGATCGCCTGGGCCATGCCGACGGCGATCTGGTAGTGGCTCGAGGTGGCGTTGGTGGAGCCGAGCGTCAGCGTCTCGGCGCGGGCGCCGTCGACGGCTGCGAGCCCGATCAGCGCCGTGGCCGCCAGGCTGGCGGCCCGCAGCCGGGCTCCAAGACCAGATGTCGTCTTCCTCATCGTGATTCCTCCCGTGATGGTCTGCTTGGCCGCTTCTCGTGGTGGGGCCCGCCGGTCGCGCCCGGGACAGGTCCGGCGGAGCGGGACCGTGGTCGCGGGCGCGGCGGCCGGACCCTCTCGGCCCGACCGAGGGTCGCACAGAACGCGAGGGTGCACAACTATTTTGAAAACTAGTTCCGCACAGCGGACTTTTGGTGTAGGCTGGGCGCCATGTCATCATGCGACGTCCAGAGAGCAGGGAAGCGGCGATGAGCCCCGAGGAAAGCGTGCTGTTCGAGGTCGCGGACGGCCTGGCCACCATCACCTTGAACCGGCCGGAACGGCGCAACGCACTTTCGGTGGCGGCCGCCGACCGGCTGCACGACCTGTGGGACGAGATCGACTGCCGGCGCGAGATCCGGGCCGTGGTGCTCACCGCGGCGCCGTGCGGCACCTTCTGCGCCGGCATGGACCTCAAGGAAGCGTCCGAGATCGCCGCCCGCGGGATCGACGTGCTGAACCTGGTGCGCGACCCGTTCCACGAGCGGATGCGGCGCGTCAGGGTGCCGATCGTGGCCGCCATGACGGGTCACTTCGCCGCCGGCGGATTCATGCTGTCGCTCAACGCCGACCTGCGGGTCGGGCTGGCCGGCACCACCGGCGGCATCACCGAGGCCAAGCGTGGCCGCGGCTCGCCGTGGGCGATGCCGCTGCTGTGGCAGATGGCGCAACCGATCGTGATGGAGATGGTGCTGACCGGCGAGCCGCAGACCGTCGAGCGGCTGCATGCGCTCGGCTTCGTCAACTACGTCGAGCCGACCGTCGAGGCGGTGCGGGCACGGGCCGACCGGCTCGCCCGCACCATCCTGGCGAATGCGCCGCTGTCGGTCGCCGCCGGCAAGGAATCGATCCTGCGGACCATGAGCCTCGGCTGCGACGCCGGGCTCGCCGAGGCGAAGCGCATCTACGGCCGCGTCTACGCCAGCCGGGACGCCCAGGAAGGCCCGCGCGCCTTCGCCGAGAAGCGCGCTCCGGTGTGGAGCGGCACCTAGCGGGCCGGGAGCATGGTGGTGTCGGATTCCCCGAAGGACAAGGCGGCCGAGGTGGTCTCGCTCGCCCGCGGGCTCGCCATCCTGCGGGCGTTCCGGGCGATCGACGCGCCGCTCGGAAACAAGGACATCGCCGAGCGGACCGGCCTGCCCAAGGCGACGGTGGCGCGGCTGACCTACACGCTGTGCGGCATGGGCTATCTTCGCCAGGTCGGCATCCACGGCCAGTATCATCTGGGCGACAAGGTCACCGGCCTCGGCCATGCGCTGCTGCGCACGCTGCCGGTCCGCCAGGTCGCCGGGCCGTTGATGCAGGCGATGGCCGACCGCTACGAGATGTCGGTGGCGCTCGGCATCGGCGACGGTGCCGACATGCTGTACCTGCACTACTGCTCGGGTCCCGAGACGGTGACGATGCGGCTGAGGGTCGGCGCGCTGGTGCCGATGGCGCTGTCCGCCATGGGGCGCGCGTATCTGTGGGCGCTGCCGCCGGAGGCACGGGCGCGGTGTCTCGCGGCGATCCGCGCGGCGAGCGGCGCCGAGGCCGACGCCGTCGCGGCGACGGTCCGCGCCGCCCTCGCCGAGGTGGAGGCGCACGGCTTCTCCACCTCGTTCGGCCACTGGCGGCGGGAGATCTACGCGGTCGGCGCGCCGGTGTGGCTCGACCGCGGCGACACCGTGCTGGCGCTGAACTGCGGCACGCGCCGGCGCGACCTCGACAAGGCTGTCTTTCATCGCGAGCTGGGGCCGGCCCTGATGGCGATGTCGAGCGAGATCAGCCACCGCATGGACCAGCTCGGTGCGAGCTTCTGGAACGAGTGACCCTGCATGAGTGGCGACGAGCTCGACGGCCCGCACTCCTTCGATGTCGACGCGCCGCCGGCGCGCGGTCTGGCACCGCGCGACCGGGTGCGGCAGCGACGCCAGCGCGGCGTCGTCCGCGAGGACCGCGACTTCGTCAACGCGCTGGCCCGCGGGCTCGTCGTGCTGGAGGCGTTCGCCACCGCCGACGCCACCTGGCTGGGCGGCATGGAGGTGGCCGACCGGGTCGGCCTGCCGAAGCCGACCACCTCGCGCCTGCTTCAGGCGCTGGTCGGCCTCGGCTGCCTGCACTACTCGGCCCGCCGCCGGCAGTACCGGCTCGGCACCGCGGTGCTCGCCCTCGGCTTCGCGGCGCGCGAGCCGTTCGGAATCGGCGAGCTGGTGCGGCCCTATCTCAAGGAGCTCGCCGATACCTTCAACGTGCACGCCTCGCTCGCGGCGCGCGACCGCCTCGACGTCATGGAGGTCGAGGTCTGCCACAGCCTCAACACCCTGATGACGCTGCGGCTCGAGGTCGGTTCGCGGATTCCGCTGGCCGGCACCGCCACCGGCCACGCCCTGATGGCGCCGCTGCCCGAGGTCGAGTTCGCCTATCTGCTCGACCATCTGCGCGAACGCCACGCCAAGCACTGGGACACGCTGCTCGCCAGCATCGAGCGCGGCCGCCGCGAAGTCGCCCAGCAGGGCTACACCACCGCCTCGGCGAGCTGGAACACCGACATCAACGGCGTGGCGACACCGCTGGTGTTTCCCGGCGGCTCGCCCGTCTACGCGCTCGCCTGCGGGGCGCCGGCTCGCCATCTGCCGGCCTGGCAGCAGCGCAAGATCGGCCAGCGCCTGGTCGCCATCGCCCGCGCCATCGAGCAGCAGCTCCGCGACGGCGCAGTCGCGGCGCCGCCGGCGGAGCACGACGCTTCGGCGGCCGGCTGACGACGGTCACCGCTCAGCGGCGTAGCATGCCGTCGGGGTCGACGCGCTCGCGCAGCAGCCGCAGCTCGTCTGAGGTCGGCCGTGGCGTCGGGGTGGGGGGCGCGGCGACGATCAGCGGAAACCCGGTGGCGGCCACCACGGCGTCGACCGAGCTCCACGGATGCACATGCCGGAGCCGCATCCGCAGCGTCACCGGATCGAAGTCCATGACGGCGAGCGGCGTCACGCAGAAGCGCGGCCCTCCGGTCAGGCCGGCGGCACGGACGCTCTCGGGGCCGTCGAGATAGCCGGGCGACGTGACGAAGTCGACGCGCGGCACGAAGGTGCGCGGCGTGTGCACGGCGGTGACGATGTAGAACCGCTTCGACATCGCCGCATAGGAGACGTTGGCGGCGCCGGGGCCGCGCATCATCGGCCGGTCGATGGTGCCGCCGACATGGTGCAGATTGATGTTGCCGTGGGCGTCGACCTGCATGCCGCCGTGGAAGAAGAAGTCGAGGCCGCGATGCGAGTGCCCGAACAGCTCCAGGAAGGTCTCGGCCGCCTCGCAGGCGCCGAGCGCGCGGTCGTCGAGCATCGAGCTCCACAGCCGCTTTGGGCGCGGATTGACGAACATCTCGCCGGCGATCTGCAGGTCGGGCGCGTGGGTGAGGCGGGCGAGCAGCATGGCGGCCATCGGAATCGCCGCCGCGGCGCCGGCGGCGCCGAGTTCGTGGTCGCGCAGATCGCGGGACAGGAACACGGCCTGTAGCTCGGCCGGGGTGTAGTCGGGGCTCACGGCAGTGCGGCCTCCCGTTCGAGCGCGGCGAGCCGCGCGGCGCCGCCGATGCGGTCGAGGTAGTCGGGGTGGCCGGGCGGCCCGGTGACGTGATGCGTCAGGTAGTCGGCGAGCCGGGCGTCGGCACCGGCGCCGCCACGGCGCGCCGCCTCGGCGATCTCGGCGTAGTGCTCGATCGCCGCCTCGTCGATGCTGTACAGCGGGAAGCTGCCGGTCGGGTGGGCGCCGTAGGGAATCTCGACGACGGCGTCGACATAGATGCAGGGGATCGAGGTCTCGCGCGGGCGCGCCACGATGTCGTCGTCGGGCACGATGCGGTCGACGCTGACCAGCACCGCGTCGGCGCTGCGGGCGATGAGCTGGTCCGCATAGGTCATGGTGGCGAGGTGGCGGACATTGCCGAAGCGGTCGGCCTCCTGGGCGTGCAGCAGCGCGAGCTTCGGCCGGATCGCCCGGGTGGCGTAGAGGGACGCGCCGGTGAACGGGCAGGTGATCGGGGTCACCAGCGGATTGTGGCGCGGCACGTCGGAGCCCTTCCAGGCGGCCACCGGCTGGAACGGCACTCCGTTGGCGGCGGCCAGGAAGCCGCCGACCACCGACAGTGCGTCGACGCAGTGGGCCGTCACGGTGCCGGCCTCGACGGCGCCGCGGAACGCCGGACACATGCGGTCCTCCAGCGTCACCGCTGCCAGATAGGTTTCGGCGACGCAGCCGGCTGCGATCATCAAGTCGACGTCGAAGCCGGAGCCGGGCGAGGAGACCAGCCGCAGGCCGCGGCGGCCCTGCCGGATCACCTCGCGTACCAGCGCCATCGGCCGGCCCTGCTTGAACAGGCCGCCGATCGCCAGCAGGTCGCCGTCGGCGAGATGCTCGGCCAGGAACGTCGCGACCGTGTCGGGCGCGATGCGCTTCTCGCGGCGACCGTCGGCGGTCATGCGACGATCTCGGCGGCGATCGCGGTGGTGGCCTCCACGCGGAATACGCTGGCATCGAGAATCCAGGCGCCCTCGCCGGTCTGCCCGACCCCGACCGGATTGAGTTCCAGCCCGGCGAAGTCCGGCCCGAGCGCCGGCGCCAGCGCCGCCACCGACGCGACCAGGTCGGTCAGCGCCGGCAGGTCGAGCGGCGCCCGTCCGCGGGCGCCGGCGAGCAGGCGGCCGATGCGCGTCTCGGCGATCATGGCGGCGATCTCGTCGCGGTCGAGCGGCAGGATGCGGACGGCGACGTCCCGCATCAGCTCGGTGTAGATGCCGCCCGCCCCGATCGTGAGGGTGGGGCCGAACTCCGGATCGAGGCCGAGGCCGACGATCACCTCGGCCCGCGGCTGCACCGTCTCGGCGACCAGGAAGCCTTCGAATGCCAGCCGGTGCGCTTCGGCGCTCGCCAGCATGGCGGCGGCCCGGGCGTGCAGCGCCGGCTCGTTCGGCACCGCGACGGCGACCAGCCCGAGCTCCGACTTGTGGACGACGCCGGCCGCCATGCCCTTGAGGGTGACCGGATAGCCGATCCGCGCCGCGTCCGCGGCGACGTCGTCGAGGTCGCGGCCGGGCACGAAGGTCTCGCGCGGCAGGGCGAGGCCGCGTGCCGCCAGCAGGCGCTTGCTCTCCGCCTCGCTCGCCGCGGCGAGCGAGGCGGCCGTGATCGCGGGGGCGGCCGGTGTGGCGGGTCGGCCGTCGCGCAGGAGCCGCGACGGCGCCGCGCGGGCGGCCGCCACCCGGGCGGCGCCGCTCACCGCCGCCACGAAGGTGTCGACTCGGGTGAACACCGGCACGCCGTCGCGGCGCATCGTTGCCAGGGCTTCGGCGTTGAACACCTCGGCCGGCCATACCACGGTGATCCGCTTGCCGGTGCGTCGCGTGGTGGCCGTCACGGCGTCGGCCACCTCGGCGGCCCAGGGCGGCACCATCGGGGTGTTGGCGACCGCGATGGCGTCGAAGGCCGGATCGTCCGCGTAGGCGTCGAGGCACGCCGCGAAGCCGCCCGGCCGGCGAAACGGCGTGCCGCCGATGTCGACCGGGTTCTTGGTGGAGAGGAACGGCGGGATGTCGCCGCGCATCCGCTCGACGGTCTCGGGGGCCGGCGACGGCAGCGCCACGGTGCCGTCGAGGGCGTCGGCGACACAGCCGCCGTAGCCGCCCGAAATGGTGATGATGCCGAGGCTGCGCGTCGCCCCGGCTCCGGTCCCGGTCAGATAGCTGGCGACCGGCAACAGGTCTTCGATGGCGTGGACATCGACCCAGCCGAGCTGGCGGGCGGCGGCCTCGTAGGCGCCGCGCCCTCCGATCAACGCCCCGGTGTGGCCGGCGGCGGCGCGCCGGCCGGCGTCGGTGCGCCCCGCCTTGTAGAGCGCCACCGGCTTGCCGGCCGCGTGGGCGCGGCGGGCGGCGGCGAGCAGCCGGTCGGGATCGCGCATGCTCTCGACATAGAGGGCGATCACCCGAGTGGCGGGATCGTCGGCCAGGAAACCGACGCAGTCGGCCAGCTCGGTCACCGCTTCGTTGCCGGTGGAGATCAGGTGGCTGAGACCGATGCGATTGCGCACCGCCTCCTCCATCAGGGCGCTGCCGAGGGCGCCGCTCTGCACCACCAGGCCGACCGGGCCGGGCTCGGGCAGGGCCGCGCTGATGCGGCTGGTCGAGCTCGCCGCGATGCGCGACCCGACATTGACGAAGCCGGTGGTGTTCGGCCCCAGCATCACGGCGCCGCCGTCACGCACCTGGGCGGCGAGCCGCGCCTGGCGGGCGGCGCCCTCCGGGCCGGTCTCCGAGAAGCCGCCGGTGATCACCACGAAGGCGCGGATACCGAGCCGCAGCGCCTCGCCGACAGTGTCGAAGATGTCGTCGGCCGGCACCGAGACGACCAGGCAGTCGGGAACCTCCGGCAGATCGGCGAGCCGGGTGACGCTGGCGAGCCCGTCGATGGTGACCGGCTCGCGGGTCACGATATCGATCCGATGCGGATAGCCGTGCCGGCGCAGATGATCGAGCACGGCGCGTCCGCCGACCTGGAAGGTGGCCGCCTTACTGGAGACACCGGCGATGGCGATGGAGCCGGGATCGAGAAGCTGTTTCAGAGACACGTCGGGTCCTTCGGGGCACGGCGTTGGGCGGAGACGGAAATCTGCCCCGCGGGGACTCACGAAATCAAGAAAATAAAAATGCATTCCGCATAATGGAAATAGCCTGGACCCGTGGCCGGAATCGCGGTAGGCCTCGCCGGGTAGCGCAACCGGGTGGAGAGCGAGCGAGATGGCAGTGGACGGCGACACCTTCGCGATGCTCAGGGAAGCGGTGCGCCGGTTCGTCGACGAGCGCCTGATTCCGGCCGAGCGCAGGGTCGCCGAGGAGGACCGGATCGGCCCGGAGCTGATCGCCGAGATGCGCGCCCTCGGTCTCTACGGCCTGTCGATTCCGGAGGCGTGGGGCGGCCTCGGCCTCGGCATGGCCGAGGAGGTCGAGATCGCCATGGAGCTGGGACGCGCCGCGCCGGCGTTCCGCTCGGCGGTCGGCACCAATATCGGCATCGGCTCGCAGGCGCTGGTGCTCGCCGGCACCGAGGCGCAGCGGCGCCGCTGGCTGCCTGGCCTCGCCTCCGGCGAGATCGTCGGATCGTTCTGCCTGACCGAGCCGGACGCCGGCTCCGACGCCGCCTCGCTGCGCACCCGGGCGGTGCGGCGCCCCGACGGCGCGTGGGTGCTCGACGGCACCAAGCGGTACATCACCAATGCCCCCGAGGCCGGCCTGTTCACCGTGATGGCGCGGACCTCCGAGGCGCCGGGGGCGGCCGGAATATCCTGCTTCCTGGTCGAGCGCGACGCTCCCGGCCTGTCGCTCGGCCGGCCCGATCGCAAGATGGGCCAGCAGGGCGCCCACACCTGCGACGTGATCCTCGACGGCTGCGTGGTGCCGGCCGATGCGCTCCTCGGCGAGCGCGAAGGCGAAGGCTTCCGGGTCGCCATGCGGGTGCTCGACAAGGGCCGGCTGCACATCGCCGCCGTCTGCGTCGGGGCGGCGACGCGCCTGATCGACGAGGCGGTCGCCTATGGGCGCACGCGCCGCCAGTTCGGCAGGCCGATCGCCGAGTTCCAGCTCGTCCAGGCGATGCTGGCCGACAGCTATGCCGAGACCTATGCGGCGCGCACGATGGTTCGGGACGCCGCGCGCCGGCGCGATGCCGGCGAGACGGTGACGCTCGAAGCCTCGGCCTGCAAGATGTTCGCGTCCGAGATGGTTGGGCGGGTGGCCGACCGCGCCGTCCAGATCCACGGCGGCGCCGGCTACATGGCGGAGTACGAGGTGGAACGCTTCTTCCGCGACGTTCGCCTGTTCCGGTTGTACGAGGGCACCACGCAGATCCAGCAGCTCGTGATCGCCCGCGAGCTGATCAAGCGGGCGGGCTGATGCGGCCGGCGGCCGAAACGGCGGCGTTCGAAACGCGGATCACCACGCTGTTCGGTATCCGCCATCCGATCTTGGCCGGCGGTCTGCAATGGCTGGCCGATGCCGACTGGGTCGCGGCCGCCATCGATGCCGGCCTGATGGGGTTCATCACCGCCGCGAGCTTTCCCGACGATGCCGGCCTGGTTGCGGAGATCCGGCGCTGCCGCGACCTCACCAACGGCCGCCCGTTCGGTGTCAACGTATCGATGCTGCCGAAGCTGGCCGCGCACGAGCGGGTCGGCGAGATCATGAAGGTGATCGTCGACGAGGGCGTGCCCTTCGTCGAGACCTCGGGTCGCAGCCCGGCCGAATACGTGCCGATGCTGAAGGCGGCCGGCGTGCGCATCATCCACAAGGTTCCGGCGGTCCGTTACGCGCTGAGCGCCGAGCGGGCCGGTGTCGACGCCGTCGCCATCGTCGGCTTCGAGTGCGGTGGCCATCCCGGCACCGATCCGGTCGGCACCTTCGTGCAGGCCGCGATGGCGGCGAGCGCGTTGTCGATCCCGTACTGCGTCGGCGGCGGTGTCGGCACCGGCAGCCAGATCGCGGCGGCCCTCGCTATGGGGGCCGACGGCGTGGTGATCGGCACCCGCTTTCTGGTCGCCGAGGAGCTGGGCGCCCATCGCGACTTCAAGGAAGCGGTGGTGCGGGCGCGCGAGACCGACACGGTGCTGGTGATGCAGTCGGTGCGCAACACCATCCGCATCCTGCGCAACGAGACCGCGGCGGCGGTCGCCGCCATCGAGGCGCGCGGCGAAGGCAGCCTTGAGACCATCCTGCCGCTGGTGTCCGGGCGCATCGGCCGGGAGGCGTATCGCACCGGCGACACCCGGCGCGGCGCGCTCGCCATGGGGCACGCGCTCGCCTTCACCAGCGAGATCGAGCCGCTCGCCCGCATCGTCGACCGCCTGGTCGCCGAGGCCGCCGCCGCGGTCCACCGCCTCGACGGGCTGGTCCGGCTCGCCCCCTGAAAGGCTGCGGCGCCGCGGCCGCGCCGATCGGTGCGGTGGTGCCCTTCGGTTCTGGATCGCCGGCCACGCGGCTTCGTGGTGCGTGGCGATCGGGTCGGCCTTGGAGCCACAGACGGTCTCCCACGACCGGAAGCCGACGTTCGACCCTCCGTGGACGATGCCAATCTCTCCTCATGGAGAGGACGTGCTTGTCCTCGTGTCGGTGCCCCGAGAACGCTGGAACGGCACTTGCTCCCGGGGCGGTGAGCGGCTTCCCCGGCCGGCTCGCATCGATCAGGAACCAGGCGGGTCCGGCACAGGTCTGTACCTTGGATACTCGGTCGCGGGTCGTCGCACGGCGAAGCCGAGCAGCGTACTGGTGACGTCCAGGAGCGGCGGCGTGGCCGGCTGCTCGACCGCCGGCACCCGGACCGTGACGCGGTCGATGGCCGGGCCGCCCGATCCAGGACAGTCCCTCCCGACCTGGGACACCAACTTCGGACCTGGGACAGCGCCCCAGGAGTTAGAACATATTGCGAACAAGGAACAGATAGTGTACATAAGGTCCGTGGGAGGAGCGGCGCGCGCGTTGTCGCCCTCGAGAATCACGGGCATAGAGGAGGCGTTGATGGCTTCGGCCCCGCTGCGTGTCGTAGAAGGTTCCTCCATGGACAAGACCAAGGCGCTCGATGCCGCCCTCACGCAGATCGAGCGGGCGTTCGGCAAAGGCTCGATCATGCGGCTCGGCAAGTCGACCAAGCCGCTGGACGTCGAGACGGTATCGACCGGCTCGCTCGGCCTCGACATCGCGCTCGGCATCGGCGGGCTGCCGCGCGGCCGCGTGGTCGAGATCTTCGGGCCTGAATCGTCGGGCAAGACCACGCTCGCCCTGCACTGCGTCGCCGAGGCGCAGAAGAAGGGCGGCATCTGCGCCTTCGTGGATGCCGAGCACGCTCTCGATCCGGTCTACGCCAGGAAGCTCGGGGTCAATCTCGACGACCTGCTGATCTCGCAGCCCGACGCCGGCGAGCAGGCGCTGGAGATCGCCGACACGCTGGTGCGGTCCGGTGCGGTCGACGTGCTGGTGGTCGATTCGGTTGCCGCCCTGGTGCCGCGCGCCGAGCTGGAAGGCGAGATGGGCGACGCTCAGCCCGGCATGCAGGCGCGCCTGATGAGCCAGGCGCTGCGCAAGCTCACGGCCTCGATCAGCCGCTCCAACACCATGGTGATCTTCATCAACCAAATCCGCATGAAGATCGGGGTGATGTACGGATCGCCGGAAACCACCACGGGCGGCAACGCCCTCAAGTTCTACGCCTCGGTGCGGCTCGACATCCGGCGTATCGGCGCCATCAAGGAGCGCGACGAGGTCATCGGCAACCAGACCCGCGTCAAGGTGGTGAAGAACAAGCTGGCGCCGCCGTTCAAGCAGGTCGAGTTCGACATCATGTACGGCGAGGGTGTGTCCAAGATGGGCGAGATCCTCGACCTCGGCGTCAAGGCCGGCCTGGTCGAGAAGTCCGGTGCCTGGTTCTCCTACGACTCGACCCGCATCGGGCAAGGCCGCGAGAATGCCAAGACTTTTCTGCGCGCCAATCCGGACGTCGCCGCCAAGATCGAGGCTGCCATCCGGCAGAACGCCGGTCTGATCGCAGAGCAGATCCTGGCCGGCGAGCCCGAGGAGGAAGACGACGGCGGCGAGGCGTAGCGCAGAGGCGTAGCGCCACTCCCCCACGCCGGTCGCAGAGCTCCGGCGCCTGGGGTCGCACCTTCTTGGGCTCGCGCCCTTTGGGGGCTTGCCCTTGAGGGATGCGTCCTCGGGGGCGCTTCGCCTGAGGGTGCTCCGCCTGGGGGTGCTCTGCCTAGGCGCGCGCAGGTGCCGGGGAGGCGCCGGGGGCCGCTGAATCGCCGCGCGGGGAGCACGTGGCCGGCCCGAGCGGCTCTGCGGCCCGGTGAGAAGCGAAGCGGCCGATCGGAGGCGCCGTCCACTGCCGCGGCGGTTCGCCGTCGGAGGTGGCGCAAGGGCAGGGGGGGTGCCCTGCCGCGGCGGTGCACAGGCGCGGGCGACGCAGTTCGATCGGACCGAGCCTCGGTCTGTTCGATACCCGCTCTCTGGTCCATGGTGGTCTCTGGTCCATGGTGGTCTCTGGTCCATGGTGATGTCTGTGGGCCCGTGGGGCATGCCGGATCGTCCTCGACCCCGGCGGGGCGGCTCGTAGAGCCTGTGGGAATCGTATGGCCCCGGCCTCGATCGTATCGACCCGGCCCCGGCGGCTCGTGGGACGTGACGGATTATCCTCGCGGCGGCGCCGGTAAGGGACACGCCGAGATCGGCCTCGTCCTCGTCCTCGGTTTCGGCGGCCGGTGAGGGGCCGGCCGGTCGGCCCTGCGCGCCGCTCGGGCGGATTCCCGCGGATGTCCCGCGGGCCGTCCTGGACAGGGCCCCGCCGCACCGCTAAAACCGCTTCGAATTACAAGGCAGGACCGTCGCTTAGCTCGCCAGTGGGGCGCGGTCGCGCGTCACCCAGGACCCATGAGCTTTCGATGAGCGGCGTCAACGACATCCGGTCGGCGTTCTTGAGCTTCTTCCAGAAGAACGGGCACGAGATCGTGCCCTCTTCTCCGCTCGTCCCGCGCAACGACCCCACCCTGATGTTCACCAATGCTGGGATGGTGCAGTTCAAGAACGTCTTCACCGGCCTCGAGAAGCGCCCCTACAGCCAGGCCGTGACGGCGCAGAAATGCGTGCGCGCCGGCGGCAAGCACAACGACCTCGACAATGTCGGGTACACGGCGCGCCACCATACCTTCTTCGAGATGCTGGGGAATTTCTCCTTCGGCGACTACTTCAAGGAGCGCGCCATCGATCTCGCCTGGCGGCTCGTCACCAAGGAATACGGCCTGCCGGCCGACCGGCTGCTCGTCACCGTCTATGCCGACGACGACGACGCCTTCGCGCTGTGGAAGAAGATCGCCGGCCTGCCCGACCGCCGCATCATCCGCATCGCCTCCTCGGACAACTTCTGGGCCATGGGCGACACCGGCCCGTGCGGCCCCTGCTCGGAGATCTTCTACGATCACGGCGAGCACATCCCGGGCGGTCCGCCCGGCTCGCCCGACGCCGAGGGCGACCGCTTCATCGAGATCTGGAATCTCGTCTTCATGCAGTACGAGCAGCTCGCCGAGGGCCGGCGGCTCGATCTGCCGCGCCCCTCGATCGACACTGGCATGGGGCTCGAGCGCATCGCCGCGGTGCTCCAGGGCACCCACGACAACTACGCCATCGACCTGTTCGGTGCGCTCATCCAGGCGGTGGTCGACCGCACCGGCGTCGATGCCGGCGGCCCGCTCAAGGCGTCGCACCGGGTGATCGCCGACCACCTGCGCGCCTCCGCGTTCCTGATCGCCGACGGCGTGCTGCCCTCCAACGAAGGGCGCGGCTACGTGCTGCGCCGGATCATGCGGCGCGCCATGCGGCATGCCGAGCTGCTCGGCGCCCGCGAGCCGCTGATGTGGACGCTCGTGCCCACCCTGGTGCGCGAGATGGGCCAGGCCTATCCCGAGCTGGTGCGCGCCGAGGCGCTGATCAGCGAGACGCTCAAGCTGGAGGAGACCCGCTTCCGCAAGACGCTGGAGCGCGGGCTCGCCATCCTGGAGGACGAGGCGCGCGACCTCCGCCGCGGCGACAAGCTCAAGGGCGACGTCGCCTTCACGCTCTACGACACCTACGGCTTCCCGCTCGATCTTACCCAGGACGCCCTCAAGGGCCGCGGCGTCGAGGTCGACACCGCCGGCTTCAACGCCGCCATGGAGCGCCAGCGCGCGATGGCGCGCGCCTCCTGGGCCGGCTCCGGCGAGGCGGCCACCGAGACGGTCTGGTTCGCGTTGCGCGAGAACCTCGGCGCCACCGAGTTCCTCGGCTACGAGACCGAGACGGCGGAAGGCGAGGTGCTGGCGCTGGTGCGCGACGGCGTCCAGGCCACGGCGCTGAAGGCCGGCGAGACGGGCGCCGTGATCGTCAACCAGACCCCGTTCTACGGCGAATCCGGCGGCCAGGTCGGCGACACCGGCATGATGACCGGCGACGGCGTGCGGGCGCGCGTCACCGCCACGCAGAAGAAGGCCGGCGACCTGTTCGTCCACCACGTCACCGTCGAGGAGGGCACCCTGACGCCGGGCCAAGCCCTCGCCCTCGCGGTCGATCACCAGCGCCGCGGTGATATCCGCCGCAATCATTCGGCCACCCACCTGCTGCACGAGGCGCTGCGGCAGGTGCTCGGCGATCACGTCGCCCAGAAGGGATCGATGGTCGCACCCGATCGCCTGCGCTTCGACTTCTCGCACCCCAAGAAGATGTCGGACGACGAGATCACCCGGGTCGAAGAGATCGCCAACGCCCAGGTGCTCGCCAATGCCCCGGTCGTCACCCGCCTGATGGCGGTGGACGACGCCATCGCGTCGGGCGCCCGCGCGCTGTTCGGCGAGAAGTATGGCGACGAGGTGCGGGTGGTCGCCATGGGCGAGGCATCGAACGCGCTCGGCTGGTCGGTCGAGCTGTGCGGCGGCACCCATGTGCGGCGCACCGGCGACATTGGCCTCGTCTATATCGATCAGGAGGCCGGCGTCGCCGCCGGGGTCCGCCGCATCGAGGCGATGACCGGCGCCGCCGCGCGCCGCCGCCTGTCCGAGGCCGATCGCCAGCTCGCCGCGCTCGGCCAGCTCGTCCGCGTGCAGCCGGCCCAGGTCGGCGAGCAGGTGATCAGGCTTCTCGACGAGAGGAAGCAGCTCGAGCGCGACCTCGCCGACGCCCGTCGCAAGCTCGCCATGGGGGGCGGCGCCGCCTCCGGCGCGCCGGATGGCCTGCGCGACGTCGCCGGCGTCAAGCTGCTCGCCCGGGCCGTGTCGGGGATCGAGATCAAGGACCTCAAGAGCCTCGCCGACGACGGCAAGAAGCAGGTCGGCTCCGGTGTGGTCGCCATCGTGGGCGTCACCGGCGAGGGCAAGGCGGGCCTCGTGGTCGGCGTCACGGCGGACCTGACCGGGCGGTTCAGCGCGGTCGATCTCGTCAAGAAGGGCGCCGAGGCGCTCGGCGGCAAGGGCGGCGGTGGCCGGCCCGATCTCGCCCAGGCGGGCGGGCCGGACGGCGCCAAGGCCGAGGCGGCACTGGAAGCGGTGGCGGCCGCGATCGCGCAAGGGTGACGGCCACGCCCCTGCGCCACCACGGCCGCGCCCGGCACGGGAGCGGCGCATGCGGGGGCACGACAAGCGCACGATCGAGAAGCGCACCGGCGACCTGCGGCGGCGGGTTCACGACGTGCTGGAGCACGGCACCGGCTCGGACCGCACCAGCCTAGCGGTGGATCGGGCGCTCGTCGTCCTGATCATGCTCAACCTGGTCGGGGTTGTGCTCGAATCGGTGCCGGAGATCGATGCGGTCTGGCATTCGGCTTTCGTCGCGATCGAGATCGTGTCGCTGGTCGTCTTCTCGGTCGAGTACGGCCTGCGCGTCTGGTCGGCACCCGAGAACCCGCCGTGGCGCAGCCTGTCGCCCGGGCAGGCACGCCGGCGCTACGTGACGAGCCCGGTCGGCATCATCGATCTCCTCGCCATCCTGCCGTTCTGGTTCATCTTCGCGGTGCCGGAGGATCTGCGCATCGTGCTGGTGTTCCGGGTGGTGCGCTTCCTCAAGCTCACCCGCTACTCGCCCGGCATGCGCTCGCTGCTCGATGCGCTCTACAACGAGCGCCGGGCGCTGCTCGGCTGCCTCGTCATCTTCTTCGGCGCCACCCTGTTCGCCGCCACGCTGATGTATCTGGCCGAGCGGCACGTCCAGCCCGACAAGCTCGGCACCATCCCGGATGCCATCTGGTGGGCCTTCGTCACCCTCGGCACCATCGGCTATGGCGACGTCGTGCCGGTGACGGCGCTCGGCAAGACGATCGCGGCCGCCACCATCCTGACCGCCATGGCCATGGTGGCGCTGCCGGTCGGCATCATCGCCACCGCCTTCGCGGACGAGATCCACCGCCGCGACTTCGTGGTCACCTGGGGCATGGTGGCGCGGGTGCCGCTGTTCGCCGGCCTCGACGCTGCCGCCATCGCCGACATCCTGCGCCATCTCAAGGCCCAGACGGTGGATGCCGGCGACGTCATCGTGCGGGTCGGCGATCCCGCCCACTCGATGTATTTCATCGCCCGCGGGGCGGTCGACATCGACCTGAGAGGCCGCCACATCACCCTCGGGGTCGGCCACTTCTTCGGTGAGATCGCGGTGCTGCGCCGGGCCCGCCGCTCCGCCACCGTGACGGCGCTCACCCGCGCCAACCTGCTAGTGCTCGATGGCAACGACCTGCACCGCCTGATGGAGCGCGACCCGCGCATCGCCGCGCGCATCGACGAGGTGGTGCGCGAGCGCATCGGCTCCGATCTGGTCAGCCGCCGCGGCGACATGGTGACCGAGGAGATCGCGCAAGGGCAGGAGCACGGCCCGCAGCCGTGATCCTTATCCGGCCTGCCGGACTAGAGGGCC
Organism: Rhodoplanes sp. P11; assembly: GCF_964266735.1. NCBI lineage: Bacteria > Pseudomonadati > Pseudomonadota > Alphaproteobacteria > Hyphomicrobiales > Nitrobacteraceae > Rhodoplanes > Rhodoplanes sp. P11. Next base: position 133,310 of record NZ_CAXWGY010000020.1, on the reverse strand, counting down.
GTGGCGGCCGCCAGCACCTCGTCGGCGTGCCCGTCGACCTTCACGGCCGGCCAGATGCGGGCGATCCGGCCGTCCGGCCCGATCAGCAGGGTGGTCCGGGTGATGCCCATGAAGGTGCGGCCGTACATCGACTTCTCGCCCCATACCCCGTACGCCTCGAGCATCGCGTGGGTCTCGTCGGAGGCGAGCGGGATGGTCAGCCCGTGCTTGTCCCGGAAGCTGTTCTGCTTCTTCACCGGATCGGCCGAGACGCCGAGGATGTCGGTGCCGACCGCCGCGAAGGCGTCCCGCTGGGCCGAGAAGGCCTGCGCCTCCCGGGTGCAACCGGGGGTGTCGGCCTTGGGGTAGAAGTACAGGACCAGCTTGCGGCCGCGGAAGTCGGCGAGCGACACCTCGCCGCCCCCGTCGCGCGGCAGTCGGAATGGGGGGGCGGGGTCGCCTTCGCGTAATTTCAACGGCATATGCCTTCCTTTCGACGCTTTCCCGGCGCTCTGTCTGGAGCCGGGGTCATCGGGAAACAAGTCCCTGTCGATCGACGCGACCGTCGAGCGGACGAAGCCGCTCCGGAGGCGAACGAAGGGGCACCATGCAGGCATTGTGCGGATAGGGAACGGGGCCGTCCAGGGAGCGCATGGCGGAGAGGGATCTCAATCCGAAGCTCGCTGCCCTGCGCAGCCTGGAGGCGAGCCTGCATCTGCACAAGTGTGCAGAGGCCGCCCGGGCCGCCTCGGCGCGCGCCTGTTGCGAGGGCTCCGGGTCGACGTCGTCCGTAACTGCATCGTCCGTAACCGCTCGGTCTGCAACCGCTTCGTCTGCAGCCGCTTCGGCCGCCGCCCCGTGCCCACCCGGCCGGCGCCTCGGCGCCATGCTGGGCGCGCTCGGACGCTGCCTCGTCGCCGCCACTCGCCGGGGCCGGCGAGCAGCGCGCGGGGCCGCCGACCCGACCGGCGCCGCAGCGCTCGATTCGCCTGCTTCTGACCGTCCGCGTCCGGCGTCGTCGCGTCCGGCGTCGTCCCGCCCAGCAGGTTCCCGCTCCCACGCATCCGGCCGCGCGCGGCCGGGCCGTTCCCTGTCCCGGCACGATGTCGTCTGGACGGTGCGGCAGAGCCTGGTCGCCGCCTTCGCGCATCGCGGCCTCCGCATCGCCCTGCTGGCCACCGGCATCCCGGTGGCGGTGCTCGGCCTTTTGGCCGGCGGCCTGTGGTGGCGGCTCGCCTCCGCCCCGATCCCGCTCGACATCGCGACGCCGTGGCTGACCGCCGCGATCGCCGAGAAGCTCGGCAACCGCTACGCCGTCGAGGTCGGCGGCACGCTGATCGAGCTCGACGAGAATCACCGCATGGCGGTGCGCATGCGCGACGTGGTGGTGCGCGACACCGACGGCACCGTGGTGGCCACCGCCCCCAAGGCGGAGGCCGGCATCACCCTGGCGGGCCTGTTGACCGGCCGGGTGCGGGCCGAGAGCATCAGCCTGGTCGGCGCCGAGATCGCGCTGCGGGTCGAGACCGACGGCAAGGTCACGGTGTTCGCCGGCGCCGACAAGCGGCCGATCGCCACCTCGCCGGTGCTGGCCGCCGCCGGCGCGGCGCCGGTTCCGCTGAAGGTCGACCCGGAGCCGACCGCCGCCGGTGCACCGGCCGCCGGGGTGCCGAACGCCGGCAGCACGGCCGCCACCCCGTCGACCCGCGCCGCCACCGAGAACGTCGCCTCGCTGCTCGCCTGGCTCGACAGCCTCGGCAGTCTCGGCCTCGACGGCGGCGCGCTCACCGAGCTCGGCCTCAAGAGCGGCAATCTCGTCGTCGACGACCAGCGCAGTGGCCGTCAGTCGCGCTTCGAGAACATCCATCTCACCATGACGCGGCCGCAGCCGGGCGAGCTGTCGGTGACGCTCGGCTCGCAGGACCCCGAACGCCCCTGGGTGGTGGTCGGCGCCGTGAAGCCGACGGCCGCCGGCGGCCGCGCCGTGCGGGTGGAGGCCCGCAAGGTCTCGGTGCGCGACCTCCTGATGGCGATGCGCCTCGACCAGGCGGTCGAGTCCGACCTGCCGGTGTCGGCGAGCCTGCGGGCCGAGATCGCCGCCGACGGCACGCCGCAATTCGCCAGCGGCCGCATGCTGGTCGGTCCCGGCATGATCGGCGAGGTCGGCGACGCCCTCAACCGGGTGACCATCGACCGCTTCGAGGCGAGCCTCGAATGGGATGCGGCGCGCGGCATGATCGTGTCGCCGTTCCAGCTCGTCTCCGGCGGCACCCGGCTCACCCTGATCGCCCAGGCCGAGCCGCCGGCCGAACCCGGGCGCCCCTGGCAGCTCGGCCTGCGCGGCGGCAGCATCGTGGTGGCGGGCGCCGCCGGCGAGGCGCCGCTGCTCGTCAACCGGCTGCTGGTGCGCGGCCGCTACGACCCGGCGACCCGCAAGCTCGAGATCCAGCACGGCGAGGCGGGCGGCGGCGATGTCGCCATCGCGACGTCGGGCTTCGTGGATCTCGCCACCGCCGACCCGCGCCTCGTCGTCGGCATGGCGGCCCGCAACATGTCGGCCGCCTCGTTCAAGCGCCTGTGGCCGCCCTTCATCAACGCGCCGGTGCGCGAATGGGTGATGGACAACATGGCGGGCGGCTCGCTCGATCGCATCGAGATCGCCACCAACGCGCCGCTGTCGACGCTGCGCACCGGCGGCCCGCCGCTGCCCGACGACGGGCTCTCCATCGAGATCGTCACCACCGGCACCCAGATCAGGCTGATCGGGGCGCTGCCGCCGATCCGCGACTCCGACCTGGTCATGCGGGTGCGCGGCCGGCAGGTCACGGTGGCGCTCGGGCGCGGGGTCGCCGAGCTGCCGTCAGGCCGTCGCATGACGGTGACCAACGGGCTGTTCGAGGTGCCCGACTCGCACGGGCCGCTGCCGCCCTCGCGGGTGCGCGCCCGGGTCGACGGCCCGGCGCCGGCGGCGGCCGAGTTCCTGGCGCTGGACGGCATCCGCGACGCCTCCGGGGCGCCGCCGCTCGATCCCGCCACCTGCCGCGGCACCGTCAGCGCCCAGGTGACGGTGACGACCCCGGTCGGCTCCGACCCGCCGCCCGGCTCGTTCCAGTACGCAGTGGCGGCCGACATCACCAATTTCGCCGTCGACCGCTTCGCCATGTCCCAGAAGGTCGAGGCCCAGACCCTCAAGGTCGCCGCCAACCAGCAGGGCTACCAGGTCAAGGGCGACGTGCGCATCGGCGGCGTGCCGGCGGCGATTGAACTGCGCAAGGCGAACGGCGAGCCGGATGCCGAGCTGCGCCTGCAAGCGACCCTCGACGACGCCGCCCGCGGCAAGCTCGGCATCGAGACCGGGCCGACCGTCAGCGGCCCGATCGCCCTCAAGCTCGCCGGCCGGCTGACCGCCGCGCCCGACCAGGACAGCCGCTTCGCGGTCGACGCCGACCTGACCCAGGCGCGCATCGACAACCTGCTGCCGGGCTGGGTGAAGCCGGCCGGCAAGACGGTGCGCTCCGCCTTCACCTATGTGGGCCGCGGCAAGGCGGCGCGCTTCGAGGACGTCGTCGTCGAGGGCTCCGGCGCGGCCGTGAAGGGCGGTCTCGAGCTCGACGGCAACGGCGAGTTCCTCGCCGCCTCCTTCCCGGTGTTCGGCCTCTCGGACGGCGACAAGGCGAGCCTCAAGGTCGAGCGCGGCGCCGACGGCATCATGAAGGTGGTGCTGCGCGGCGACGTCTACGACGGCCGCGCCTTCGTCAAGTCGGTGATGGGCGGCTCCGCCGCCGACCAGAAGCGCCAGGGCGCCGGCATCGATGTCGACATCGACATGAAGATCGGGGCGCTGGCCGGCTTCCACGGCGAGGCGCTGCGTGCCGTCGACCTCAAGCTGGTGCGCCGCGGCGGCAAGCTCGAAGCCTTCACGCTGGGGGCCAAGATCGGCGCCGATGCGGCGCTGATCGGCGACCTGCGCGGCCGCGTCGGCGGCGGCGGCCAGGTGGTCTATCTGGAGAGCAAGGACGCCGGCGCGCTGTTCCGCTTCACCGACACCTATCCGCGCATGTTCGGCGGCCAGATGTGGGTCGCCATGGACCCGCCCAGCGCCGACCAGCGCCCCAAGGAGGGCCTGCTGAACGTGCGCGACTTCACGGTGCGGGGCGAGGCGTCGCTGGATCGCGTCGCCGCCTCCGGGGCGCCCGGCATGCAGAATCCGGGCGTCGAGTTCAGCCGCATGCGGGTCGAGTTCAGCAAGTCGCCGGGCCGCTTGACGATCCGCGACGGCGTGGTGCGCGGCCCGATCGTCGGCGCCACGCTGGAAGGGACGCTCGACTACGCCGCCAACGAGGTGCGGATGCGCGGCACCTTCGTGCCGCTGTACGGGCTCAACAACGCCTTCGGGCAGATCCCGATCGTCGGCCTGTTCCTCGGCGGCGGCGACAAGGAGGGGCTGGTCGGCGTCACCTACGAGGTGGTCGGCACGCCCGGCACGCCGATCCTGCGCGTCAACCCGATCTCGGCGGTGGCGCCCGGCGTGCTGCGCAAGTTCTTCGAGTTCCCGAGCGCGCTGTCGAACAGTTTCGGCAACGGCGGCGACCGGCCGGCCGGCGACGCCCGCTCCGCCGTGCAGTGAGGCTGCGAGCCGCGCCGCGTCGGCTCGCTCCGGCGGCCCCGATCAGCCGCCGACAGATCAGGCCGTGACGAACGCGCTGACGCGAAAACCCTGAGCATAGAGAAGCGCCGTCAGGTCGGCGTGCTCGATCCGGGCGTCCGCCGCCGCCGCGACGGCGGGCTTGGCCCGGAACGCCACGCCGAGCCCGGCCTCGTCGATCATCGCGAGATCGTTGGCGCCGTCGCCGACCACCAGCGTGTCGTGCTGGGCGAGCCCGAGCTTCTCCCGCAGGTTCTGGAGCGTGGCGCGCTTGCCCTCGCGGCCGACGATCGGCGGCAACAGCCGCCCGGTGAGGCGCTTGTCCGCGCCCACCTCCAGCGTGTTGCCGACATGCTGATGGAAGCCGATCATCGCCGAGACCCGCGCCGTGAACAGCGTGAAGCCGCCCGACACCAGGCAGGTGTGGGCACCGTGCGCCGCCATGGTGCGCACCAGGGCGCGGCCGCCGGGCGTCTCGGTGATGCGGGTGTCGATCACCTCGTCGACGAGATCGAGCGGCAGGCCGGCGAGCAGCGCGACGCGCTCGGCCAGCGCCGGCTCGAAGGCGATCTCGCCCCGCATGGCGCGCTCGGTGATAGCCGCCACATGGGCCTTGCGACCGATCATGTCGGCGATCTCGTCGATGCACTCCTGGCCGATCATGGTGGAGTCCATGTCGGCGAGCAGGAGCCGCTTGCGGCGGCTTTCGACCGGCTGCACCACCACGTCGACGGGGAGCGGGGCCAAGAGGCCGCGCAGGCGCTCGGCGGTGGCGCGCTCGTCGAGCGGGCCGCGCGGCGCGAACGGCAGGTCGACCGCGACGCCGAGCGCCAGCCAGTCGGGCGTGCCGGGGAACGGCAGCGCGGCGCGGGCCAGCGCCGCCGCGGCGGCGTCCAGCACCGGCGTGGCCGGATCGACGATCAGGGTGGCGACATGGGTCATGCGGGGGCCGGGTCACGGGTTCGGCCGCAGCGACAGGCGGCGGCAGGGGCGGGCGCGGGTCGGGCTCTTCCTTAGGCGCCCATGTCGGCGGGTCAAAGCCGTACCATGGTCGTGGCCCGGCCGGAGCCGGGCCGGACCGTCAGTCCAGCACGTGGCTCACCATGCCGTCGGCCAGCTTGGGCTCGAACCAGGTCGACTTCGGCGGCATGATCTCGCCCGCATCGGCGACCGCCATCAGGTCGGCCATCGGGGTCGGGAACAGCGAGAACGCCGCCGCCGCTTCGCCGGCCGTCACCCGCCGGGCCAGCTCCTCGACGCCGCGGCCGCCACCGACGAAGTCGATGCGCTTGTCGCGGCGCTGATCGGTGATGCCGAACAGCGGCTCGATGGCGTTGCGGCTGAGCAGCGTGATCGGCAGGCGGCCGACCGGATCGTCCGCCGGCACCCGCTCCGGATGCAGCGTCAGCGCGTACCACGCTCCGTCGACGAACAGGCCGAACTCGCTCGCCGCCGCCGGGCGCACCGGCCCGTCCGCCAGCCTCACCTCGAAGCGCTCGCCCAGGGCCGCCAGGAGGGCGGCGGGCGAATGGCCGTTCAGATCTTTCATCAGCCGGTTGTAGTCCAGGATGGTCATCTGGTGGTCGGGGAACATCACGGCCAGGAACCAGCCGTGCGAGCCGGCGCCGCCGCGCGCCGCCGCCACCCGCGTCGCCGCCGCCGAGCGGTGATGGCCGTCGGCGATGTAGAGAACCGGCAGCGCGTCGACCATGCGGCCGAGCTGCGACACCGTCTCGGGCCCGTCGACCACCCACATCTCGTGGCGCACGCCGTCGTCGGCGGTGACGTCGACGGCACGCTCCGTCTCGGTGACCTGGGCGAGCAGGGTGTCGAGGCCGGGCGCGTCCCGATAGGCGAGCATCACCGGGCCGGTCTGGGCGTTCACCGCCTCGATCTGGTGGACGCGGTCGTCCTCCTTGGCGGGCGTAGTCAGCTCGTGCTTGCGGATGCGGCCGCTCTCGTAGGCGGCCACCGACGCGGTGAGGGCGAGGCCGGTCTGCACCCGGTCGCGCCAGGTCAGCCGGTAGACGTAGAAGGATGGCAGCGTGTCGCGGATCAGCACGCCCTCGGCCACCATGCGGTCGAGGTTTTCGCGCGCCTTGGCGTAGACGGCGGGATCGTGCGGGTCGATCGCCGGGTCGAGATCGATCTCGGGCCTGGAGACGTGCAGGAAGCTCCACGGCCGGCCGTGGGCCCGCACCCGCGCCTCGTCGCTCGACAGCACGTCGTAGGGTGGAGCGAGAACCTCGGCGGCGCGTCCGGGAGCGGGACGAAGGGCGCGGAAGGGCTGAACAAGAGTCACGGGCGTCTCCGGACGGGGGTCGATGCGAGAGCCCTGGTTTAGCACCGGACGGCGGCGGCGAAAGGGCTGATCGGCGTCGCCGCTGGATTTCGCGGCCGGCGCGCGCGGCGGCCTCTCGATCGCGACGGCGTCGCCGGACGCCGACGGGCCGATGGTCAGTAGCGCAGATGAGGCCGTCGCGCGTCCGCCCAGGCGGCCTCGTCGGGCCGCGTGAGGGCGTCGAGGTCGGCCGGTGTCGCGGCCGCATCGTCGACCCAGTCGCGCAATCCCGGGCCTCCGTTGATCACGTCGATGGCGAGCCGCGCGTGCTCGTACTCGTAGGGGAAGTCCCGCCACAGCGGATAGTCGGGGTGGAGCCGGCGGATCGCCTTGAAGGCGAGCGCCTGGAGGCGCCACGGCCGGAACCCCTCGTGGTCGTAGGCGGGGCCTTCGGGGTGGATCTGGAGGCCGTGGCAGAGCCGGCCGGCGTGCTTGTGGAAGGTCGGCTCGAACCACGTCTCGCGCAGCGCGCAGCCGGCCAGCCACTGCGGCGCCAGGCGGGTCATCTCGGCCAGCACCGCGCGGGCGTCGAGGTCGGGGGCGCCGAACAGCTCCAGCGGCCGGGTGGTGCCGCGCCCTTCCGAGAGCGTCGTGCCCTCCATCATCACGGTGCCCGCATAGGCGCGGGCCATCCACAGGTTCGGCGCGTTGGGGCTGGGATTGACCCACACCCGCTCGCCGAGCGGCCAGCCGAAGCCCGGCGCCGCGTCGGGGCGCCAGCCCGCCATCTCGACGACCCGGTAATCGACGTCGAGCCCGAGCGTGGCGACGAACCAGGCGCCGAGCTCGCCGAGGGTGAGCCCGTGGCGCATCGGCAGCGCCCCGGCGCCGACGAAGCTCTCGTGCCCGGGCCGCAGCGTCAGGCCCTCGATCGGCCGGCCGGCCGGGTTGGGCCGGTCCAGCACCCACACGGCCTTGCGGTGGCGCGCCGCCGCCTCCAGCACGTAACGCAGCGTGGTCACGAAGGTGTAGATGCGGCAGCCGAGATCCTGGAGATCGACCAGCATCACGTCGAACGCATCCATCATGGCGTCGGTCGGCCGGCGCACCGTGCCGTACAGGCTGAACACCGGGATGCCGTGCACCGGATCGGAGAAATCCGGCGATTCGATCATGTTGTCCTGCTTGTCGCCGCGCAGCCCGTGCTGCGGCCCGAACGCCGCCGTGAGCCGAACGTCGCCGCACGCCGCCAGCGCGTCGAGCACGTGGGTGAGGTCGGCGGTGACCGAGGCCGGATGCGCCAGCAGGGCGACGCGCCGGCCGGCGAGCGGCGCCCGCAGCGCCGGCTCGGCGAGGAGCCGGTCGAGGCCGAATCTCATGGCTGCACCGTTGCGGGCGAGGGCGCGCCGACGGGCGCGTAACCGGGCGCGAGCGTCAGGGTCGCGCCGTCCGGGTGATGGAAGTCGGGCGGCCCGGGCGGATGCGCCAGCGCCCAGTGGGAAATGCCGTCGCGGTCCTCGACGACGGCCGCGAGGGCGAGCCGCCAGGTCGCGGCGGTCGTCAGCGCCGGCACCGCGCCGAGCGCCAGTTCGGCGCGCAGCGTGAAGGTCTCCGCGCCGCGCTCCACCGCGATCGCGGGCGTCGAGAAGCCGGGCAGCGGGCGCATGCCGGCGCGATAGCGGTCGAACCGATAGGCCGCCCAGGCGGTCGAGGGCGACAGGTTGATCTCGACATAGGGACCGCCCGGCACCGTGCCGAGGAACGCCTCGAAGCAGGTGTGCCGCCACAGCCCGTCGCGGCGCTCGGGCGGTCCGGCCGGCGGCAGCCGGAGGGCATCGATGGCGCCGGTCACCGCATAGGACAGGAGCAGGCGGCCGCCATCCTGCCGGGTGGCTTCCACGGCGAGGCGGGCGGCCGCGCAGGGCGGCGAATCCGAGTGTCGTCTCAGGGATTCGAGCATGGCGGCACTGTAGAGCGTTCGGATGTCCGATGCGCACCGGAATTGCATCGCGCCGCCGGCGAGTCCAGATTCGAGACCGATCGTGTGACCGCGCCCGGAGGGCCGCATGGCTCCACTGATCGCCCTCACGGGCGCAACCGGCTTCATCGGCCGCCACCTGCTGCGGGCACTGCCGGCGCAGGGGTTCCGGGTGCGGGCGCTGCTGCGGCGGCCGGCCGAGCTGCCGCCGGAGGCCGGCGGCGCGGTGATCGGCGACATCGCCCGGCCGCAGAACATGGCGGCGGCGCTCGCCGACGTCGACGCGGTGGTGCATTCGGCGGCGCTGGCGCCCGGCCTCACCGGGCGACCCGCCGACGACTACCGGGCGATGAACACGGCCGCGACGGTGGCGCTGGCACGGGCCGCGGAGCGCGCCGGGGTGCGCCGCTTCGTGTTCCTCTCCTCCATCCGGGCGCAGTGCGGGCCGACCGCGGCAGGCGTGCTCACCGAGGCCGACGTGGCGGTGCCCGAATCGGCCTATGGGCAATCGAAGCTCGCGGCCGAAGAGGGGCTGGCCGGCCTCGCCATCGACTGGGTGGCGCTGCGGCCGGTGCTGGTCTACGGCGCCGGGGCGGGCGGCAACATCGCCGAGCTGGTGCGGCTCGCCGGCACGCCCTGGCCGCTGCCGTTCGGCGCCGTCACGGCGCGGCGCTCGCTGCTGGGGCTCGACAATCTCGCCACCGCGGTGGCGGCGGTGCTGCGGGCGCCGGGGCCGCTGCGGCGGCCGCTCGTGGTCGCCGACCGCGAGGCGCTGACGCTGGCCGAGATGATCGTGGCGTTACGGCGCGGTCTCGGCCGGTCGCCCGGCCTGCTGCCGGTGCCGGTGCCGCTGCTGCGCGCCGGCTTCCGGGTCGCCGGCCGGAGCGAGACGTTCCGCCGGCTGGCCGAGCCGCTGGTGGTCGACGCCGCCGCGCTCATGGCGCTCGGCTGGACCCCGACGGTGTCGACACCCGAGGGGCTGGAGCGGCTGGCCCGGGAGGGAGATGCGCCGAGCGGGATGGCCTGATGCGGCCCGTGGCGCTCACTCGGGCGGGGCGAGGCGGAGGATGCGGCCGTTCGGTTCGTCGGTGAGGGCGAAGACCTCGCCGTCGGGGCCGGCGACGACGTGGCGGATGCGGGCGCCGAGCGGGATGCGCTCCTCGCCCGTCACCCGCTCGCCGTCGAGGGTGAGGCGGACGATCCCGCGCGACGACAGGCCACTGATCAGCATGGAGCCGCGCCAGCCGCGAATGCGGTCGGCGGTGTAGAACGCCATCCCGGATGGCGAGATCACCGGGGTCCAGTGGCGGACCGCGTCGGCGAACTCCGGCCGCGTCGGCGGGTCGGGGATGTCGCGGCCGTCGTAGTGCTTGCCCCAGCTCACCAGCGGCCAGCCGTAGTTCTTGCCGGCCTGCGGAATGTTCAGCTCGTCGCCGCCCATCGGCCCCATCTCGTGGACCCACAGCACGCCGGTGTCGGGGTGGAGGGCGCCGCCGAGCGGGTTGCGATGGCCGTAGGACCAGATCTCCGGCCGCGCGTCCTTGCGGCCGACGAACGGGTTGTCGGCCGGCACCGAGCCGTCCGGCCGGATGCGCACGATCTTGCCGAGATGCGTGCCGAGGTCCTGGGCGGGATCGAACTTGAAGCGCTCGCCGAGCGTCACGAACAGCGTGCCGTCGCGGCGGAACACGATGCGCGAGCCGAAATGGTTGCCGCCCGAGACCTTGGGCTGCTGGCGGAAGATCACCTTGAGATCGGACAGGCGATCCTCGCCCAGCACGGCGCGGGCGACCGCCGCCGAGGCGCCGCCGTCGCCCGGCTCCGCATAGGTGATGTAGACGACGCGGCTGTTGGCGAAGTCGGGATCGAGGGCGACGTCGTGCAGCCCGCCCTGGCCCTGCGCCAGCACCGGCGGGACGCCGGCGAGCGGCGGCGAGACGCGCCCGTCCGGGCCGACGAGGCGCAGCCGGCCGGGCCGCTCGGTCACCAGCAGGCGGCGGTCAGGCAGCACCGCGAGGCCCCAGGGGTGGACGAGCCCCTCGGCGACGGTGTGCACCACCAGCGGACCGGCCTCGGTGTCGACTCGGCGGTCTGCCGGGGCGGCGGGCGGTGCGCCGGCCTGGGCCTGCGCGGCGCCCGGCGTGGCGGCGGCCATGGACGCGGCGATCAGCACGAGCACGCCTTTCCGCATGGACGACTCTCCCTCGCTCGGCGACGCGACATCGTTGCGGCCCGCGACCTCACAGTATCGCGGTTCGCGACGCGACATCGTCGCGGTGCGAGCGCTCCGGCTCAACCCGGCGAGACCGTCGCCGTTCCCGCGGGCGATCGGCTCCGCCGGCTTCCATCCGGACGGCTCCGGCGGGCCGGTGCGGGCTGCGCTCTTCAGCGCTGATGCACGTAGGTGCCGGGCGCCGCGGCGAGCGGCGCGTAGCCCTTGGCGGGCGCCCCCAGGGCGGGCGGCGCCATCCGCTCGGCGGCCGAGTGGGTGGCGAGCCAGCCGGCCCATTCGGTCCACCACGAGCCCGGCTTGGGGGCGGTCGCCGCCATCCACTCGTCCGGGCTGATGCAGGGATCGGCGGCGCGCTTGAGCACCACCCGGTAGTGGCGATGCGGCCGGCCCGGCTCGCTGACGATGCCGGCATTGTGGCCGCCCGAGGTCAGCACGAAGGTGACGTCGGTGTCGCTGAGATAGTGGATCTTGTAGACCGAACGCCATGGCGCCACGTGATCGCGCTCGGTCGCCACCGTGAAGATCGGCACCCGGATGTTCTGGATCACCGCCGGCCGGCCGTCGACCATGAAGCGGCAGGCCGCCAGCTCGTTGTCGACATAGAGGCGCCGCAGGTACTCGGCGTGCATGCGATAGGGCATGCGGGTCGAGTCGGCGTTCCACGCCATCAGGTCGTTCATCCGGCTGCGCTCGCCCATCAGATAATCGTGGACGAGGCGCGACCACACGAGATCGGTGGTGCGCAGGAGCTGGAAGGCGCCCGCCATCTGGTCGGCCGAGAGATAGCCGCGGTTCCACATCATGCTTTCGAGCATGTGGAGCTGGCTGTGATCGATGAACAGCGCGAGCTCCCCGGGCTCGGAAAAGTCCATCTGGGCGGCGAGCAGCGTCAGCGAGGCGAGGCGGTCGTCGCCGGTCCGCGCCATGGCGGCGGCCGCGATGGCGAGCAGGGTGCCGCCGAGGCAGTAGCCGGCGCCGTGCACCCGGCGTCCCGGCATGATCGCCGCGATGGCGTCGAGCGCCGCCATCGGGCCGAGCCGGCGGTAGTCGTCGAAGGCGATGTCGCGGTCCTCCGGGCCGGGATTGCGCCAGGAGATGCAGAACACCGTGTGGCCCTGCGCGACCAGCCAGCGGATCAGCGAGTTCTGCGGCGACAGGTCGAGGATGTAGTACTTCATGATCCAGGCCGGCACGATCAGGATCGGCTCTGCCGCCACCGTGTCGGTGGCGGGCGCGTACTGGATCAGCTCGATCAGCGCGTTGCGGTAGACCACCTGGCCCGGCGTGACGGCGACGTCGCGGCCGACCGCGAACGCCTCGGTGCCGGCCGGCGGCCGCCCGGTGGCGGTTCGGCTCATGTCCTCGGCCCAGTTCTGGAAGCCGTGGATGAGATTGGTGCCGAACGACTCGCGCGTCTTGTCGATCACCTCCGGATTCATGAATGGCAGGTTGGAGGGCGACGCCATGTCGAGGAGCTGGCGCACCGTGAACGCCACCATGTCCTGGTGATGCGGTGCGACCCCCGGCACGTCGTGGGTGAGATCGTGCCACCACTGCTCGGCCAGCAGGAAGGACTGTGCCCACAGCTCGAACGGCGGGGTGTGCCAGGCCGGGGCCGCGAAGCGGGGATCGTTGCCCGGAGCGACGACGTGCGGCGGCGGATCGCGCCCGACGCTGGAGGCGGCGAGCTGGGCCTGGAACCGCATGGCGCGCCGGCTCGCCCGCCAGGCGAGCTCCATGCACTTTCCGGGAGCGGCGGCGAGATGCATGCCCCAGTCGAAGAAGGCGAGCCCGAGGGCGGTGGGGGAGAGGCCGCCGGTGGCCTGGGCGGTGAGAGCGATGCGGGTGCGGTCGAGCGCTCGGAACGCCTCGAAGCCGGTGTCGTCGTCGATGTGGGTCGCGGGAGCGGGGGGGCTCGCGGGATGGGTCATGGGATGCGCCTCGGCGGGCTGGTCCGGGGCGTCGGCGACGCGCGCCGGGTCGGTCCATTGAGCGCCGACGCCGCAGCGCAGCATTGACCTGGAACAAGAAGGGGCTGGAGCAAGAAGGCGATCTGCGGGCTCGCGTGGTGGGCGGATCGCCGCGCCGGTGGGCCGGCGCGGCCTCGTCGGCGTTTCCAGACGGCTCTCAGTGCTGCTGATGGATCTGGAGCAGGTTGCCGCAGGTGTCGTCGAACACCGCGGTGGTGACCGGCCCCATGGTGACGGGCGGCTGGGTGAAGCGCACGCCGAGGGCGACGAGGCGCGCGTGCTCGGCCTTGCAGTCGCTCACCCCGAAGGAGGTGAACGGGATGCCGTCGCGCTTCAGCGCCGCCTTGAACGGCTTGGCGGCCGGGTGGGCGTCGGGCTCCAGCACCAGCTGGGTGCCATCGGGGGCGTCGTGCGACACCACGGTGAGCCAGCGGCTCGCGCCCAGCGGCATGTCGACCTTGGGCCGAAAGCCCAGGACCTCGGTGTAGAAACGCAGCGCCTTGTCCAGGTCGTCGACCATCACGCTCGCCAGCTCGATCCTCATGCGGGGGTTCTCCGTTGCGGTGGGGAGGGGGGTGGCGCCGCGGCTGGCGCGGCGTCCGGCTGCGGCTCGGCCGGCTGCGCCGCCGACGGCTCCGCCGCAGACGGCCGGGATTCGGGCGTGCGCTCTCCGGCATGGCCGGCGAGCCATAGCGTCCAGGCGCGGCGCAGCGGCGTGCGGTCGAGAAAGTGGTGCTTGCTGCGCCACTGCCATTCGGTGCGCAGGAGGCCGGCCTCCTCCAGCACCTTGAGGTGCTTGGACAGCGCCTGCCGCGACAGGCTGGCGCCATAGTAGGTGATCAGGCGGACATGCAGCTCGAACAGGGTCTGCCCGTCGCGCTCGGCCAGCTCGTCGATCAGCCGCCGCCGCGTCGCGTCCGACAGCGCCCGGAAGAGCAGGTCGAGATCCATGCCGGAAGACTAATCTGATCGGATAGGTTCAGGCAACCGAAAAGTTGCGTGAAGGCGGCAGGCGAGCGGCACCGGCCGAAGACCGCGGACGCGTGGTGTAGCGGCAGAAGGCGTCGCGCTCGATCAGAACGTCCGCATCATCAGCTTGCCGCCGCGGACCTCCCAGCTCTCCAGCCGGTCCAGGAACGTCATGCCGAGCAGGCTGACCTTGAGCTGGCCGGGCGGGGCGATGAGGGCCGGCACCGAGCGCTCGACGATGCCGCCGACGGTGATGCGGTCGAGCGTCACGGCGGCCGCCTGGGCGCGGCCGTTGGCGGTGTCGACGTTGACATTGTACTTGATGAAGTCGAGCGGCAGGCCCGCCGCCTTGGCGGCCTCGTGGGTCAGCACCACGGCGCTCGCTCCGGTGTCGAGCACCATCGGCACGGGGGCGCCGTTGACCTTGGCGGCGACCTGGAAATCGCCGGCGCGTCCGCGCGCGATCTCGACGGTCTTGCCACGCGCCGCCACCCGGCCCGGCATCAGCTCGGCCAGCATCCGCTCGCCGGCATCCTTCATCTCGAAGCGGTAGGTGTAGCCGGCGACCAGCACCAGGCCGATCACCGCCCAGATCAGCACCCATTGCACCGCCTGGGCGAAGCGGTCGCGGAACAGCGTCATCACGGCGCCGCTCAGGAGCGCGATGAGGCCGAGCTTGACCAGAAGCGCGGCCATGTCGCCGTCCGACAGGCCGCCGGCGCCCGGCCGCCGCGCCAAGAGCAGCGCGAGGCCCGCGAAGGCGGCGAGCAGGAAGAGCCAAACGGCGGAGCGGCGCATCGTCAACACGTCCCGACTTCCTCGATCATGTCCCGGGCCGGACCGCCGGAAAATAGGGCGATGCGCCGGGAAGGCAAGCAGGGCGGCCGTGCCGCCCGGATGGATGGACCGGCCCCGAACCCTGGCGACCCGCGCGCCGGCGGCGCGGACGCGAGCCCTCACGGCGTGGCGGCGGCCCGCGCCTGATCAGCCCCCCGCCTTGAACAGCCGCAGCCGGCGGCGCAGCGACACCGGCCCGTCGCTGCCGGCCCGCGCCGGCGGCGGCGTGTCGGATGGCACCGTCGAGCCGCCCTGCTCGGGGATCGGCTGGAGCGCCGCCATCACCCGCTCGGGCGGGAAGGTCACCACCACCTCGGTGCCCTCGCGCAGCTTGGAGCGCAGCGTGAAGGTGCCGCCGTGCAGGTCGATGATGCTCTTAACGATCGGCAGCCCCAGCCCTGCCCCTTGCTCGGCCGACTTGATGGCGTTGGAGCCCTGGCCGAAGGAGTCGAGCACGATCGGGATCTCGTCCTCCGGGATGCCGGGCCCGGTGTCTCGGACGCCGAGATACTGGCCGCCCGAATGCGTCCACCCGACCTTGAGCCAGATCTCGCCGCCCTGCGGGGTGAACTTGATGGCGTTGGACAGGAGGTTGAGGCAGACCTGCCGGACCGCCCGCTCGTCCGCCCACAGCTTCGGCATGTCGGGCTCGAAGCTCTCGTGGATGGTGATGCCGCGGTTCTGGGCGCGCAGCTTGAGCAGGTGGTGGCACTCCTCGGCCGTCTGGGCGAGGCCGACCAGCTCCTCGTTCAGCTCGTAGCGGCCGGCCTCGATGCGCGACAGGTCGAGGATCTCGTTGATCAAGCCGAGCAGGTGGACGCCCGAGTTGTGGATGTCGTTCGAGTAGTCCTTGTAGGCGGGCACCTGGTGAGGGCCGAAGATCTCGTTCTTCATCACCTCGGAGAAGCCCAGGATGGCGTTGAGCGGCGTGCGCAGCTCGTGGCTCATCTGGGCCAGGAAGCGCGACTTGGCGATGTTGGCGGCCTCGGCGCGGCGGCGCGCCTCGTCGGACTTGGCCTTGGCCTGCTCGAGCTCGCCGATCAGCGCATCCTTCTCGGCGCGCGCCTCGAGCGTCGCCAGGTTCGAGGAGTAGATGCGGAACGACAGGAGCGCGAAGTAGATCTGCGCCGTCAGCGCCATGGCGGCGAGAATCCAGCCCTGCACGGTGCCGGCCAGCACGAAGTTGAGGGCGACCGCGACCGTCACCGGCGTGGTGCCGGCGAGCACCGCCACCGGCAGGGTGGAGGCCAGCATGCTGGCGATCGCCACCACCAGCAGCATGACGAACAGGTTGAAGGTCGCGGCGGTCTCGTGGGCGCCGACCTGCTGGGCGAGCTGGAACATCCAGGCCAGGCCGAAGAACAGGTCGAGCAGCACGAAGCGCAGGCGCCACGCGCGGCTGTTCACCGTGTTGGGCGGCTCGGCCAGGAATTTCCGGCACTTCAGGACGATCACCACATGGATCACCAGGGTGGCGGCCGTCCACACGCCGGCGGCGAGCGGATCGCTCCAGACGCCGGCGAGCACGCCGATCGAGACGATCAGCATGAGGATGACGAGCGAGCCCGACAGCCGGTTCTGGGCGTACTGGCGCAGCAGCTCGGCGTCGAAGGCCGGGCGGGTGCCGGTGGTCGAGGTCAGGCGGTCCCGCGCCTCGCGCACCCGCTGCGCCGCCCGTCGGCGGCGCGCGGCCTCGGTCCTGTCGACCGAGGTCGGGACGGGGGGATCGGCGGGGACGAAGGACATGCTGGCACTGCGGTCTCGCGTTCGCGCCCACCCTGCATCGAAATCCTTAAATTCAGGCTTAGGCGGTCATTAGCCTTGACGCATCGAGACCGACCGGCGGCCCGTCGCTGGCGGCGCAGACCGCCGATGGATGCGGCTTTCCCCGCCCGATGCGTCATCGCGGCGGCCGCCGCGTGCGACCGATCGTTAAAAATTCGTCCATGACGCGCCGGCGCGACAGATAGCCGCAAAAGAGCTGGAATCTCGCGGGAGCTTCGCGTCAAATCGGTGGGCGCCGTGTCGGTGATGGCGGCCGCAGGGTGGGGACCATCATGATCAGGCGTTGCATGATCAGGCGTTGGGTTTCGTTCTGGGCCGTCGTGCTGGCCACGGCGGCGACGCTGGCGTGGACCGCGAGCGCGCAGCAGGAGGCGGCCCCGTCGGCGCCGTCCGGACCGCCGCGGATCGGCTTCGTGGTCGGCAACGCCAACTATCCGGCCGCCCCGCTGCCCACCGCGCTGGCCGATGCCGGCCTGGTGGCCGAGGCGCTGCGCTCGGTCGGCTTCGAGATCGTCGAGGGCGCCGATCTGACACAGGCCGATCTCGTCCGCTCGTTCCGCGAGTATCTCGGCAAGCTGGAGCAGGCCGGACCCGACGCGGTCGGCTTCATGTACTTCGCCGGCTACGGCTTCGCGTTCGAGGGCGACAACTATCTCGCCGGCGTCGACGCCAAGCTGGAGCGCGACAGCGACGTGCCGCTCGATGCGGTCCGCCTCTCCGATCTCCTGCGCTCGCTCGGCGGCGCCCCGGCGCGCAGCAAGATCGTGGTCGTTGACGCGGCCCGCAAGCTGCCGTTCCGTCTCGCCGAGCAGGGGCTCGCCCCCGGCCTCGCCGCCGTCGAGGCGCCGCCCGGCATGCTGATCGGCTTCTCGGCGGCGCCGGGCCTCGTGGCGCCCGACCAGGCCGGGCAGGGCGCCTACGGGGCCTATGCGACGGCGATTGCCGAGATGGTGCGCGCCGCCGGGCTCGACATGCCGGACGTGTTCACCCGCATCCGCGCCCGCACCCACGAGATCACGGCGGGCCGGCAGACGCCTTGGCACGTCTCGGCGCTGACCGAGCCGTTGGTGCTGGTGCCGGCCGACGCGGTGGCCGACGCGCCGGCGCCCGTCATGCCGGCGGCGAGCCGCGGCGACCGGCCGTTCCGCGAGCTGTCGGACGAGGAGGCGTATGCGATCGCCATCGAGCGCGACCGCCTGCCCGTCTATGTCGAGTTCGTCGAGGCGTTCCCGAACAGCCCGTATGCCAAGCGCGTGTGGGTGATCATCCGGGCGCGGCGCGAGGCGCTGGCCTGGCAGCGTGCCGTCGAGATGAACACGCCGCAGAGCTACTGGACCTATCTGCGCCGCTACCCGAACGGCATCTATGCGCGCGACGCCGAGCGACGCCTCGGCCGTCTCGCGGCGCCGGTGGCGCCGCCGCAGGCGTTCGCCCCGGTCGAGTTCGCCGACGTGCCGCCACCGCTGCCCGACGAGCCGCCGACCTATTTCTACGACGACTATCCGCCGGCGCCGCCGCCGCCCCCGGTGCTGATCGCGCCGCGGCCGCGCTACTGGGTGGACCTGCCGCCGCCACCGCCGCCCATCTACTACGGCGGGCTGCCGCCGGTGTCGGTGATGCCGGTGATCCCGCGGGTGCGGCCCGGCGTGCGCATTCCGGTGGTGCTGCCCGGGCGTCCGCTCCCGCCCGACCTGCCGCCGAACATGCGGCCGGGCTATCCGATCGGCCCCGGTGTCCGGCCGGGCGGGCCGGGTCCTGGCACGCCGGTGCTGCCGGGTGCCCCCGGGGTCCGGCCCGGCACCCCGGGCGTGCCGGTGGCGCCGATCGGCCCGGGCGTCCGCCCCGGTGGACCGGGCGTGCCGATGGCGCCGGTCGGCCCCGGTGTTCGTCCCGGTGTTCGTCCCGGTGGACCGCCGCCTCAGGGCCTCGTCGGCGTGCCGCCCGGTGGACCGCCTCCTGGTCCGTCGGTGGGCGGGACTCCGCCCGGTGGCGTGCCGCCCGGAGGCCCCGGCGTGCGGCCGGGCCGGCCGGGAGGTCCGGTGATGCCCGGCGCTCCCGGTGTTCGTCCCGGCGGACCGCCGCCTCAGGGTGTCGTCGGCGTGCCGCCCGGTGGTCTGTCGCCCGGAGGACCCGGCGTGCGGCCGGGCCGGCCGGGGCCTGGTGGCCTGCCACCACCCGGTCCTGGGGTCCGCCCCGGAGGGCCACCGCCGCCCACTGTCGTGAATCGCCCGCCGCCCCCGACCGTGGTGAACCGTCCACCGCCGCCGACCGTGCACCGGGCACCGCCTCCGATGGTGCGGCCGTCACCGCCGCCGCCTCCGGTGGTCCATCGGGCGCCGCCTCCGATGGTGCGGCCGGCCGCGCCGCCCCCGATGGTCCGCCCGGCGGCACCGCCGCCCCGTCCGGCCATGGCGGCACCGCCGCCCCGTCCGGCCATGGCGGCCCCGCCGCCCCGTCCGGCCATGGCGGCACCACCTCCGCGGCCCGCGGCGCCACCGCCGCCGCCTCGGCGATGTGTCGTGGTCAACGGTCAGCAGGTCTGCCGCTGAACGTGGCCGAAACGCAGACGGGCGCCGCGATGGCGGCGCCCGCTCGATCGGCTCGCAAGGGACGGCCGTCTCGCCTCAGCGCTCCAGCCGGGCGATCAGGCTGGACGTGTCCCAGCGCCGGCCGCCCATCGCCTGCACCTCGGCGTAGAATTGATCGACCAGCGCCGTGACCGGCAGGCTGGCGCCGTTGCGCCGCGCCTCCGCCAGCACGATGGCGAGGTCCTTGCGCATCCAGTCCACCGCGAAGCCGAAGTCGAACGCGCCCGCCACCATGGTCTTGTGGCGATTCTCCATCTGCCACGACTGCGCCGCCCCTTTGGAGATGGTGGCGACCAGCTTGTCGGTGTCGAGCCCGGCCTTCTTGGCGAAGTGCATGCCCTCGGCGAGGCCCTGCACCAGCCCGGCGATGCAGATCTGGTTGACCATCTTGGCGAGCTGGCCGGCGCCGGCCGGCCCCATCAGGGTGCAGGCGCGCGCATAGGCGGCAATCACCGGAGCGACGCGCGCGAACACGTCGGGCTCGCCGCCGCACATCACCGTGAGGATGCCGTTCTCGGCCCCCGCCTGGCCGCCCGACACCGGCGCGTCGATGGCGGCGAAGCCGCCCGCGGCCGCCGCGGCGGCGAGCTCGCGGGCGACCTCGGCCGAGGCGGTGGTGTGGTCGACGAACACGGTGCCGGCGGCCATGCCGGCGAAGGCGCCGTCCGGCCCGAGGGTCACCTGGCGCAGGTCGTCGTCGTTGCCGACGCAGGCCATCACGACGTCCTGGCCCTCCGCCGCCTCGCGCGGCGTCGCCGCCGTGCGGCCGCCGTGCTGCGCCACCCAGCGGGCCGCCTTGTCGGCGGAGCGGTTGTAGACCGTGACGGCATGGCCGCCTTTGGCAACGAGATGGCCGGCCATGGGGTAGCCCATGACGCCGAGACCGATGAAGGCAACCTTGGCCATGCGCCGTGTCCTCTCTGTCGTTGAGGGTTGTCTTGCGGGGGACTCGATCGGCCGCCACTGTGCCGGCCGGGCGCGCCGCGTCAACCAGCACCGGCGTGCCGATCCCCGGGCCGAGAGGACGTGACGGACGATGGCGTGGACGTTGCTGATACTGGCGGGACTGTGCGAGATCGGGTGGCCGGTCGGCCTCAAGCTCGGCTGGACCGAGCAGGGGCTGCGGCCGCTGTGGATCGCCTTCGCGGTGGTCTGCATGACGGCGAGCGGCGTCCTGCTGCTGCTGGCCCAGCGCGAGATCCCGATGGGGACCGCCTATGCGGTGTGGACCGGCATCGGCGCGGTCGGCGCCTTCGCGATCGGCATCGCGGCCTTCGGCGACCCCGGCACCCTGGTCCGCTTCGCCTCGGTGGGGCTGATCGTGCTCGGCATCGTCGGGTTGAAGATGGGATAGGGTGACGGCCGGCCGCGGCAGCCGCCGTTGACCCGCCTTCGCGCCGGCCTATGGTGACCGCAGACGACCCGGCCGCAGCGGCGGAACCGGGCAGGGGAGAAGCCGCATGAGCGTGAGCCAGGACGACGTCGTCGCGACCCTCGCACGGGTGAAGGGGCCGGACGGCGTGCCGCTCACCGCCGGCGGCACCCTGTCGGAGATCGTCGTCTCCGACGGCAAGGTGTTCTTCTCGATCACCGTCGATGCCGGCGCCGTGAAGGCATGGGAGCCGGTGCGGGCCGCCGCCGAGGCGGCCGTCCGGGCCATTCCGGGCGTCACCTCGGCCCTCGTCGCGCTGACGGCGGAGCGCAGCGCCAGCGCCGGAGGGGCTGGCGGGCCGGCGGTGCGGCGCGTCTCCGGCGCGGCCGGCGGAGCGCCCGCCGCGGCCGGCGGGGCCGGCGGCCACGCCGCCCCGCAGCCGGCAGTGCCCGGCGTCGAGACCATCATCGCGGTCGCCTCCGGCAAGGGCGGCGTCGGCAAGTCGACCACCGCCGTCAATCTGGCGCTCGGGCTCGCCGCGACCGGCCTGCGGGTCGGGCTGCTCGACGCCGACATCTACGGCCCGTCGGTGCCGCGGCTCCTCGGCCTCAAGGGGCGGCCGCAGATGGGGCCGGGCAACAAGCTGATCCCGATGAAGGGCTTCGGCCTGGAGGTGATGTCCATCGGCTTCCTCGTGGAAGAGGAGACGCCGATGATCTGGCGCGGCCCGATGGTGATGTCGGCGCTGACCCAGATGCTGCGCGAGGTCGATTGGGGGCGGCTCGACGTGCTGGTCGTCGACATGCCGCCCGGCACCGGCGATGCCCAGCTCACCATGGCCCAGCAGGTGCCCCTCAAGGGCGCCGTGATCGTCTCGACCCCGCAGGACCTGGCGCTGATCGACGCGCGGCGCGGCATCGCCATGTTCCGCCGCGTCGACGTGCCGGTGCTCGGCATCGTCGAGAACATGAGCTACTTCCTGTGCCCGAAATGCGGGGAGCGCTCCGACCTGTTCGGCCATGGCGGCGCGCGCGACGAGGCGGCGCGTCTCGGCGTGCCGTTCCTCGGGGAGGTGCCGCTGCACATGGACATCCGCGCCACCTCCGACGCCGGCCGGCCGCTGGTGGCGACCGCGCCGGACGGCCCGCACGCGGTCATCTACCGCGACATCGCCGTGAAGGTGCGCGACCAGCTCGCCGCCGCCGGCCGCGCCGCGCCGCAGATCGTCATGGAGGGGTGAGGGACGTTCGAGCGCCTCCGTGTTCTTTGGAAATCCGCAATCTGTAGTTGATCTGACCGGCCGCCAGTGGTTGTCTTTCGCTGTCTGAATCGGGACGGTGGAGACGATCGTGCCTGCCAAGGTGATCGCCGTCGCAAATATGAAGGGCGGTGTCGGCAAGACCGCCACCGTCGTCGCATTGGCCGAAGCGCTGGCGGCGGAGGGGGCATCTGTCCTGGTGATCGACGCCGATGCACAGTCGAACGCATCGATCTGCATCGCGGGCGACGAGGTGGTGCATGGGCTGATCCACGACGGGCGCACGCTGGACGGGTTTCTTGACGATTTCCTGCTCGGGGGCCGTCTGGTTCAGTTTCGCGACTGCATCCTGGAGTCGGCCAGCGGGGTGAGTCACGCCGGAACGAGATTGAACGTCTCGCTCCTCGCTGCCAGCGCGCAGCTCCGCCTGCTCGAACGCGATATCGTCTTCAAGCTGACCCAGAGGAACTTCGGGCTCAATGCGATTGTAGGCCGCGTGTTCGGGCTGCTGAAGTCGGAGCTGGAACGCCCGGAGATGACGTACAATTACATCTTGATCGACTGCGCGCCCGGTATCTCGGCCTTCTCCGAGGCCGGCATCCGGCTCGCCCACCTGGTCGTCGTTCCGACGATCCCCGACTTCCTCTCGACCTACGGACTCGCCTCGTTCTGCAAGAGTCTGTGGGGCGGCGGCGGTCTCGCGGCCAACGGGATGGTGCCGCCGACCCGCTTGCCCCATGTGCTGATTACGCGGGAGCGGCCGATCCGAGAGCATGCGCGGACGGCCAGTCTCATTCGGAACGAGGCGCTCGTTCCCGATCCGAACTTCAGGCCGCTGGCGACGACCGTGAAGGAAGCCGCGGCTGTCACCACTGCGCTGGCGATGGGCGGCCTTGGAACGACCTTCACGAACAAGTGGGGCAAGGACATGGTGCCGGTGCTCGGCAGCCTGGCCAATGAAGTGCGGGAGGTCCTGAATGGCCCTTGAGCTCGATGGATTTGCGGTCCTTCACCGCATCGGTGCGAACCGTGCCGTGTTCGAAGGCATCTCGTCCGAGGTCGCCAAAGTGGCGCGGTCGCTGCTCGTCAAGCTGCTGAAGGACAAGAGGACAGGAGTGGACGGCGTGCGGGCCGTCCGTGCCGCGCTCGGTGCCGAGCCGTTCGCCCTCGTTGTGGACGGGCTGACGGATGCCGAGATCAAGTCGATTGCGAAAAGGCTGGATAAGCACAATCCCGTGCTGATCGACGGCGACGCCGCCACGGTGCGCAAGCTTGTCGGCGCACTCGCCGATGGCTCGACCGAGCCCGCGAGTCGACCGCGCGCGGCTTCGCGGGGGAGCACAAAGGCGCCGAAGAGCAAGAAGGAGCCGACCGCGCCGAAGACGATCGCGCGGATCTCGTTCAAGTCCGCGGGGGCGACGCGAGGGCGGTGAGAACGCCGTCGCGCCGGGGCGCTCCGCCGCTTGGCCCCACCCTACGAGCACACGTTCTTCTTCCGCGGCACGTCCTTGAGCGCCTCGGCGATCGGCTCGGGCACGCCGAATCCCAGGACCATGCCGAAATCCGACGTCCGGATGTAGCCCTCGCGGGCGAGCGCCCGCAGCGCCTCCATCAGCGACGGTTGCCGGGTGGCGTTCGCCATCGCGTCCAGGACTGCGGCGCCCACCGCAGCCTCGCCGCCGGCGGGCAGCGGCGGCATCGCGATCATTCCGGCGGGGCCGAGGCCGCCGCCTCCGCCCGCGACCGTCTTGGCGCTGACCTTCACGGTTTGCGCAAGCAGGAAATACTGCTTCACCTTCTCGACCAGGTGCTGCTTGTCGGCCGGGCGGCAGAAGCGGGCGGGCTCGGTGCGGGCCAGGCATTCGAGGAACTCGCCGACGGCGGCGATCCGGCCCGTCATGTCGCCGTAAATCTCGTTCGCGTCGGCTCGGCCGGGATGGTTCATCCCCGAACGAGCCTGGGCCGAGCAGTTCTGCTGGACCGTCTCCAGCGCGATGGTGACCCGCGGGCGCACCACGGGGCTCGCGACCGGGCTGCGGGACTGCACCGCCGCGGACGAGCCGAAAAGCCCGAGCTGCTGGACCAGGACGACGGCGCCGGCGCCGAGCGCCATGGCGAGCACGACGGCGACCACCATCCCGCCGATTCCGCTCGGGGCGGTGGCCGACGGAAGCTCCATTCGCGGCATGCCCCGCCGGGTGAGCTCCAGTGGCGTCTCACGGCTGCCGAAGAGGTTGTCGGATCGCTGCATCGGGTCGGCTCCTGAGACCGGCTCGCCATCGTCCGGGGGCGACGGCGGCCGGGTCGCTGTCCGGGTTCGCGTTGCCGCCGCCCTCTGGTGCTAAGCCTCTCCGTCGTACTAGCTCTGGATGAAGAGAGTCCAAACGGTCTCTCGTTACCGCAGTCATCGGCGAGGGGGTGCGGCGAGGAGTCTCGGTGGCCGCGGCCGTCGACCGCCCTGTTCGGCCATCGGCCGCCAGGACGGCCGCTTCGCCGGGATCGTCCACCGATTCGGCGTCGGTCGCGCTTGTCCAGCCGCCGGCGCCCGTCTAAGCCTGCGCGGGCCGTCCGTGGGCGGCGGCGCCCGCCGCGAGCCGGCGCGGCGTCGATCGAAACCTGGCCAGCCGACGGAGAGCCGAGATGTCCAAGCAAGAGATGCGCGAGGAGACCGAGCGCCTGGTCCGTGAGGCGATCGAGCGGCGCGGGCTCACCATCACCCAGGGCGAGACCCGCATCGAGGCCGTGTGCGGCAAGTGTGGCGGCAAGACCCGCGTGTCGCTGCCCAAGGGCAAGACCCGCACCCGCTACACCTGCAAGGAGTGCGGGCACGCGCAGGAGACGCTGTAGGCGAAGCCGGCCGCGGCTGCTGTCTCGGCGCCGGCACGCCGAGCGCCCGGGCACGCCGGTCGGCGGGGCGGCTACTCCGCGCCTTCCTTCGCGCCCAGCCCGTAGTCTTGCAGCTTGTAGAGCAGGGCGCGCCGGCTGATGCCGAGCGCCACCGCGGTGCGGGCGCGGTTGCCGCCGTGATGCGCGAGGGCGGCGCGGATCACCTTGGTCTCGAACTCGGCCACCATCTCGCGCAGTGGCCGCCCGATGGCGACGCCGTCGATCTCGCCGGCGGCGGCGCCCGCCTCGACGCCCGCGAGGGCGCCGCCGGCCAGCATGGAGGCGCCCCGCACCACGCTCTCCGGCAGATCCTCGGGCAGGATCGCGCTCGTCGTGCTCATCACCACGGCGCGCTCGATGGCGTTGGCGAGCTCGCGCACATTGCCGGGCCATGCATAGCCGAGCAGGCAGTCGAGCGCGGCCGGATCGAAGCCGCGGATCACCACGTCGTTCTGCGCCGCGAAGCGCTCCAGGAAGTGGCCGGCGAGCAGGCGGATATCTTCCGGCCGCTCGCGCAGCGGGATGGTCTTCAGCGACACCACGTTGAGGCGGAAGAACAGATCCTGGCGGAACGTGCCGGCCCGCACCATCGCCTCCAGGTCGCGGTTGGTGGCGGCGACGATGCGCACATGGCTCTTGATCGGCGCGGTGCCGCCGACCCGCTCGAACTCCCGCTCCTGAAGGACGCGCAGCAGCTTCACCTGGAGGCCGGTCGAGATCTCGCCGATCTCGTCGAGGAACAGCGTGCCGTTCTCGGCCTGCTCGAAGCGGCCGCGGCGCCGCCCGACGGCGCCCGTGAAGGCGCCCTTCTCGTGGCCGAAGAACTCGCTCTCCAGCAGCCCTTCGGGAATCGCCGCGCAGTTGACCTTGACGAACGGCCCGGTGGCGCGCGGCGAGCCGTAATGCACGGCGGCGGCGACCAGCTCCTTGCCGGTGCCGCTCTCGCCCTGGATCAGCACGGTGGCGTTGGAGCGTGCCACCTTGGCGATGGTCTGGCGCAGCTCCAGCATGCGCGAATTGTCGGTGAGGATGCCTTCGGCGCCGTAGCGTTCCGACAGCTCGCGCCGCAGCGACACGATGTCGGCCCGCATGGTGCGGATCTCGAGGGCGCGCCGCACCAAGAGGCGGATCTCCTCGATGTCGAACGGCTTCAGCACGTAGTCGAAGGCGCCGTCCTTGATGGCCTGGACGGCGGTTTCCACCTCGGCGAAGGCGGTCATCAGGATGACGGCGGCACCGCGGTCGATCTCCAGGATCGCCTTCATGGCGTCGAGGCCGTTCATCCGCGGCATGCGGATGTCCATCAGCACCACGTCGGCGTGGCGGCGGCGGAACGATTCGGCCGCCTCGACGCCGTTCTCGGCGACCGTGACGGCGACGCCTTCCTTAGTGAGCACGGCGGTCAGCAAGCGGCGGATCGCCTCGTCGTCGTCGACCACCAGGACGGTCGGGCCGGGGACGCTCATGGGGTGACCTCCGCTTCTCGGTGCGCAATCGGCAACCGCATCTCGATCGTGGTTCCGACACCGGGCTTGCTGTCGAGCGTGATCACGCCGCCATGGGCATCGACGATCCGATGCACCATTGCAAGACCCAGGCCAGTGCCGCTGGGCTTGGTCGAGAAGAACGGATCGAACACCTTGTCGAGATTCTCCGGTGCGACGCCGACACCGTCGTCCTTCACGGTGACGACGACGTGGTCGTCGTCGGCGGCGCGCGCCGAGACCGTGACGGTGCCGCCGTCGGGAATCGCCTGGATGGCGTTGATGATCAGATTGAGAAGCGCCTGCTTGAGCGCCTCGCCGTCGGCCTCGATGGTCGGCAGGTCCGGCTCGAAGGCGAGCGCGATGCGTGCATCCGACTTGCCACGCGCCAGGAACGCCATCTCCTCGACGAGATGGCGCACATCGACGGTGCCGATGCGCGGCGGGTGCGGGCGGCCGAACGCGAGAAGCTCGCCGACGATGCGGTTGAGACTGTCGACTTGGCGGATGATCAGCGGGCCGTAGGCGCGCCACTCCTCCAGGCTCTCGCATTCGTCGAGATACTGGATGAAGCCGCGGATCGAAGTGAGCGGATTGCGGATCTCGTGGGCGATGCCGGCGGTGAGCTCGCCGAGCGCAGCGAGCCGGTCGGCCCGCATCACCTGCACCATCAGACGCTCGCGCTCGCTGACATCCTTGAGCACCACGACGGCGCCGATGCGCTTGCCGTCGCCGTCGCGCAGCACGCTGGAGGTGGCGTTGATGCGCAACGTCTGGTCGCCGCGCGGCAGGTCGATGGTGGTGGCGGCATGGACGCGGCCGGTGGCGAGCGTATCGAGCAGCACGCTGTCGACGCGCGCATCCGAGGCGAACAGGCTGCGATAGGTCTTGCCGATCACGTCGGTCGAGACGACACCGTAGAGGTGCTCGGCCGCCGGATTGACGGCGGTGATGCGGCCGTCGGGATCGACCGCCACGATGGCGTCGGCGACGCTCGCCAGAATGTTCTCGTTGAGCGAGCGGGCGTCGAGCAGCGCCTTGGCCATCGCGTTGATCGCCTCGACGATGGCGCCGAGCTCGTCGCGCAGCGGCGGGATCGGTCGGCGGAGATCGTGCTTCAGCCGCGCCAGCCCCTGCACGATCACGTCGACCTCGCGCGACAGGCGGCGCGACAGCAGGCTGATGATGCCGAACGCGACCACCAGGCCGCCGAGTCCGGCCACCACGGCGGCGAAGTCGATGGCGCTCGCCTGCTTCTCGATCGCGGCCGAGTACTCGTTCGACCAGATGTAGCCGATCGCCTCGCCGTTGCGGATGATCGGCCACATGGCATTGAGGATCGGTCCGCGTACCAGCGTGCCGACCGCGGCGAGCGGCTCTCCGGTGTCCATCACGATGCGGCCGGGATGATCCGGCGTGATCGACAGGCCGACCGTGTTGGAGTGGTCGCGGCTCGGCCCGTAGGTGACGACGGCATCGAGCTTTCGGGCGTAGTAGCCCACCCCGACGCCCGGTGCCGCGTCGGCGATCCGGTCGGTGAACGGGGCGAGCTTTCGGTTGAGGTGACGGATCGCCTCGCCGCGGTCGCTCGTGCCGCTCGGCAGATCGGCGAGCAGCGCGTCGTAACCGCCCGGTCCCAGCTCGGCATCGAGAACGCGCGCCAGGGCGAACAGCTTCGCCTCCTTTTCGCTGCGCAGTGCCTGGCGACCTTCCTGCTCCAGCGCGAGCGCAACCAGCGCGATCGGCAGTGCGACCACGATCAGCGAGGTGACCAGCAATCGGACGCGCAGCGTCCGCACGGGCAGCAGGCGGCGGAGATCGAGACGCACGGGGAGACGCCTTCGGGGGAAAAGGGCGTCGCGGCGACACCCGGAACGGCGATCTTATGACGTCGCGGATGCGCGCGGACAAGTCGTGCGGATGCGGATGCGCCCGCCGGGCGCGCCTCACGTCGCAGCGGTGGTGTGCAAGATCTTGCGCACCCGCGCACCGAAATGCGCGTCGACGGCACCAGTGCAGATGGACCTTGAGCGGCCGAGAGCCGGGTATCATTTGCTTTTCCACGATGGCACGCGACTTGCGCCAGGGCTGCCGTGGCACGCTTCCGGCGCGCCGCACCGTCCGTGGAACACGCCATGTGCGCGCTGCGGATCGGCGATGCGGCGGCCGGGCATCAATCGAAAGGGATCTCACATGTGCAAGCTCACCGCCATCGAGGAGGCGGTCGCGAAGATTCCCGACGGCGCCTCGCTGATGATCGGCGGGTTCATGGGGGTCGGCTCGCCGCACCGCCTGATCGACGAGCTGATCCGCCAGGGCCGCCGCGATCTCACCGTCATCGCCAACGACACGGCACGGCCGGGCGTCGACATCGGCAAGCTGATCCGCGCCGGCGCGGTGAAGCGGCTGGTCGCTTCGCATATCGGGCTCAACCCCGAGACCCAGAAGCAGATGATCGACGGCGCCATCGAGGTCGAGCTGGTGCCGCAAGGCACGCTGGCCGAGCGTATCCGCGTCGGCGGCAACGGGCTCGGTGGCGTCCTCACCGCGACCGGCGTCGGCACCACGGTGGCGGAAGGCAAGCAGACCGTCGAGATCGGCGGCCGCACCTTCCTGCTGGAGATGCCGCTGCGCGCCGACTTCGCGCTGATCAGCGCTTGGCGGGCCGACTACTACGGCAATCTCAGCTACGAGCTGACCGCCCGCAACTTCAATCCGGTGATGGCGCTCGCCGCCGATACCGTCGTGGCTGAGGCCGGCGAGATCGTGCCGGTCGGCCTCATTCCTCCCGATCAGGTCGAGACCGTCAGCGTCGTGGTCGACTATCTCGTGGCGCGGAGCAACTGACATGGACGAGAAAACCGTCATCGCCAAGCGGATCGCGCAGGAGCTGCGCAACGGCAATCTGGTCAATCTCGGCATCGGCCTGCCGACGCTCGTGGCCAAGTATCTTCCGGCCGGCGTTCAGGTGTTCTTCCAGTCGGAGAACGGCGTCATCGGCATGCAGCCGCTGCCGGAGCCGGGTGCGGCGTCCGACGCGCTCACCGATGCGGGTGGCTCGCCCACCAGCATCATCCCGGGTGCGGCGGCGTTCGACAGCGTCACCTCGTTCTGCCTGATCCGCGGCGGCCATCTCGACGTCACCGTGCTGGGCGGCCTGCAAGTCGACGAGGCGGGCCAGCTCGCCAACTGGATGGTCCCCGGCAAGATGGTGCCCGGCATGGGCGGCGCCATGGACCTCGTCTCCGGTGCCAAGCGCGTCATCGTCGGCATGACCCACACCGCCAAGGGCGCGCCGAAGATTCTGAAGAAGTGCAACCTGCCGCTCACCTCGATCCGCCGCGTCGACCTCGTCGTCACCGAGCTGGCGGTGATCCGGCCGACCGCCGAAGGGCTGGTGCTCCAGGAGGTCGCCGACGGTGTGTCGGTATCCGACGTGATCGCCGCCACCGAGGCTCGCCTGATCGTTCCACCCTCCGTTCCCACCATGCAGCTCGCCGCCTGACCGGCGCGATCCGACCCGATTGGAGACTCGCATGTCAATCGAAACCGCCGGCGGCGTTCCCTTGAAGGGGATCGACGTCATCCCGCCGAAGCAGACCGACGACATCAATCAGGGCGCTCTCGCCCGCATGGCCTATGCGTTCACGCAGTGGGCCGAGAAGTGGTTCCCGGACGCCTTCGTGTTCGTCATCTTCGCGGTCATCGTCGTGGCGATCGCGAACTTTGCGACGGGCGCGTCGCCGGTGGCCGTCGCCAAGGGCTTCGGCAACGGCTTCTGGACCATCATTCCGTTCACCATGCAGATGGCGATGGTGCTGATCACCGGCTACGTGCTCGCCACGTCGCCGTTCTGCACCAAGCTGATCGACAGCCTCGCCCGCGTGCCGAAGTCGAGCGCCGGCGCGGTCGCCTGGGTGGCGTTCGTCACCATGATGGCGTCGTATCTCAACTACGCGCTCAGCCTCGTGCTCGGCGGCCTGCTGTGCCGCGCGCTCGCCCGCCGCACCGACGTGCGGGTGGACTACCGGGCCGCCGGTGCCGCCGCCTATCTCGGCATCGGTGCCACCTGGGCGCTCGGCCTGTCGTCGTCGGCCGCCATGCTCCAGGCGAATCCGGCGTCGCTGCCCAAGGCGATCTCCGACATCACCGGCATCATCCCGCTGTCCGAGACCATCTTCCTCTGGAACTCGATCGCCATGGCGTTGGTCATCATGGTGATGTCGGTCGCCATCGCCTACTACTCGGCGCCCAAGGGCAAGCATGCCCGCACCGCCGAGGAGATGGGTTGCGACGTTTCGGCTCCGTCCGAGGTGGCCGAGCGGCCGACACGTCCGGGCGAGTGGCCGGAGTTCACGCCGATCCTGCCGATCCTGGTCGGCATCCTGGCGGCGGGCTGGCTGGTCACCGAGTTCATGGCCAAGTCGCCACTCCAGGTCATCGGCAACCTGAACACCTACAACTTCGTCCTGCTGATGATCGGGATGCTGCTGCACAAGAACATTCACAGCTTCCTGAAGGCCGTCACCAAGTCGGTGCCGACCACCGCCGGCGTGCTGCTGCAATTCCCGTTCTACGGCTCCGTCGCCATCATGCTGACCTCGGTGCCCGGCTCGGACGGCGTCACGCTCGCGCACCACATCGCCGACCTGTTCGTGTCGATCGCCAATGGCGAGACGTTCCCGATCGTCATCGGCGTGTACTCGGCGATCCTCGGCTTCTTCGTCCCGTCGGGCGGCGGCAAGTGGATCATCGAGGCGCCCTACGTCATGCAGGCGGCCAAGGATCTCGGCGTCCACATGGGCTGGGCGGTGAGCACCTACAACGCCGCCGAGGCGCTGCCGAACCTGATCAACCCGTTCTGGATGCTGCCGCTGCTCGGCGTGCTCGGCCTCAAGGCCCGCGACATCGTCGGCTTCTGCGTCACCCAGCTCGTGTTCCACATCCCGGTGGTGCTGTTCCTGCTGTGGATCTTGGCGCCGCGCGCGTCGTGATGCACGTGGCGGGGTCGGCCTCCTCCGGCCCCGCTCCCACGGGACCCGCCGCCGGCCGCGGCGGGTCTCCGTCTCGAGACGACTGCAAGGAATGCTGACAATGACTGACGTCGTGATCGTGTCCGCCGCGCGGACGCCCATCGGATCGTTCAACGGATCGCTCAGCGCGCTCGCCGCCCACGAGCTCGGCTGCATCGCCGTGGTGGAGGCCATGCGGCGCGCCCAGGTGGCGCCCGCCGAGGTCGACGAGGTGCTGCTTGGCCAGGTGCTGACCGCCGGGCAGGGGCAGAACCCGGCCCGCCAGGCGGCCATCGCGGCCGGCCTGCCGGTCGAGAAGACGGCGGTGAGCATCAACCAGCTCTGCGGCTCGGGCCTGCGCACGGTGGCGATGGCGGCGCAGGCGATCGCGCTCGGCGATGCTGCCGTGATGGTGGCGGGCGGCCAGGAGAGCATGAGCCGGGCGCAGCACGCGGCCTATCTGCGCAGCGGCGTCAAGATGGGCACCCTGGATCTGCTCGACACCATGCTCCGTGACGGCCTGTGGGATGTCTTCAACGGCTACCACATGGGCATGACGGCCGAGAACGTCGCGACCAAATGGACCGTCTCGCGGGAAGACCAGGACGCCTTCGCCACCGCGTCCCAGAACAAGGCCGAGGCCGCCATGACGGCCGGTCGTTTCGACGAGGAGATCGTTCCCGTCACCATCAAGGGCCGCAAGGGCGACGTGGTGGTGTCGCGCGACGAGTTCCCGCGTCCGGGTGTCACCGTGGAGGCACTGGCCAAGCTGAAGCCCGCCTTCACCAAGACCGGCTCGGTCACGGCCGGCAATGCGTCCGGCATCAACGACGGCGCCGCCGCCCTGGTGCTGATGTCGGCGGCCACCGCCAAGGCCCGCGGCCTCACCCCGCTCGCCCGCATCGCGTCGTGGGCGACCGCCGGCTGCGATCCCGCCGTGATGGGCATCGGCCCGGTGCCGGCCAGCCGCAAGGCGTTGCAGAAGGCCGGCTGGTCGGTTGCCGATCTCGATCTCGTCGAGGCCAACGAGGCGTTCGCGGCGCAGTCGGTCGCGGTCGGCCGCGAGCTCGGCTTCGATCCGGCCAAGCTCAACGTCAATGGTGGCGCCATCGCGCTCGGCCACCCGATCGGCGCGTCCGGGGCGCGCGTGCTGGTGACGCTGCTGTACGAGATGCGGCGGCGCAGCGCCAAGAAGGGGCTCGCCACCCTGTGCATCGGCGGCGGCATGGGCATCGCCATGTGCGTCGAGCGCGCCTGAGGCGTATCGCACTGCGTCCGAGCGCCCGCTGCGCGCTCGCGCGCCCGCTCGGCGGCGCGCCCACCGTCCCTCGGTGTGCGCCGCCGATGCCGGTTCTCCCCGGGGGGCTGCGGTGACCCTCGGGGCCCTGGCGACGTACCGCCCTCCGGCGGCTCGCCGTCGCGGTCCGGGCCCGCCACGGCCCGGGCCGCCCCTCCCGCGACCGTATGCCGACCGGCCGTCGTGATCCCCTGCTTGCGCGTCGGTGCGGCTGTGCTAGAGCCAACACAAAGGCCCCGCGCGGCGTTGCTTTTCCGATCGCCTGCCGCTCGCCGGCCCGTTCGCCCGTCACGGTCCACAGAGGAAACGCAGGGATGAAGAGACGTCAGTTCCTCGGCGCGCTCGCCGCCGGCACCGCCGGCGCCGCCGCCAGCACGGTTGCGTCGCCGGCCATCGCCCAGTCGATGCCGGAGATCAAGTGGCGCATGACCTCGAGCTTCCCGAAGTCGCTCGACACCCTGTACGGGGCGGGCGAGACGCTGGTGAAGCAGGTCGCCGAGATGACCGACGGCCGCTTCCAGATTCAGCACTTCGCGGCGGGCGAGATCGTGCCCGGCCTCCAGGCGTTCGACGCGACCGCCAATGGCACGGTCGAGATGTGCCACTCGGTCTCCTACTACTATGTCGGCAAGGACCCGACCTTCGCGATCGCGGCGGCGGTGCCGTTCGGCCTCAACGCGCGCCAGCAGACCGCCTGGCTCTACCAGAACGGCGGCAACGACAAGTTCAACGAGTTCTACAAGAAGTACAACATCTACGGCTTCCCGGCCGGCAATACCGGCGCCCAGATGGGCGGCTTCTTCCGCAAGGAGATCAAGACCGCGGCCGATCTCGACGGTCTCAAGATGCGGATCGGCGGCATCGCCGGCCAGGTGCTCCAGAAGGTCGGCGTGGTGCCGCAGCAGCTCGCCGGTCCGGATGTCTATCCGGCGCTGGAGAAGGGCACCATCGACGCGGCCGAGTGGGTCGGCCCCTACGACGACGAGAAGCTCGGCCTCGCCAAGGTGGCGCCGTACTACTACTATCCGGGCTTCTGGGAAGGCGGCCCGATGGTGCACGCCTACATCAACCTGGAGAAGTGGAATCAGCTGCCGAAGTCCTATCAGGCCATTCTCCAGGCCGCCGGACAGACGGCCACCACCCACATGCTGACCCGCTACGACGCGCTGAACCCATCGGGCCTGCGCAAGATCCTCGCCTCCGGCGGTCAGCTCCGTCCGTTCTCCAACGACATCCTCGATGCCTGCTTCAAGGCCACCAACGAGCTGTGGGCGGAAATCTCGGCCAAGAACGAGACGTTCAAGACGATGATCGCCGACATGCAGGCGTTCCGGAACGAAGAGTATTTCTGGTGGCAGGTGGCCGAGTACAACTACGACACCTACCTGATCCGCAGCCGCACCCGCGGCGGCTGATACCCCGCGGCTGATCGGCGGCGGCGCGGTGCCGCCGCGTTCGGTGCCGCCGCGGTCTCGTTGATAGAACAAGCCCCGGAGCGCCGCTCCGGGGCTTTTTTCGTGGTCGGGAGTGTCGTGCTCGACCGCAGCCGGAGCGCCGGCTCCGATCGGCGACGCGGCGCGCTATCTCAGATCCAGCGCCGGCGGCGTCTCGGGCGGGGCGATCTGGATCTCGATGGTCTTGGGATCGACCGCCGGGGCCGAGCCCTTGTAGTGCATCACGAGCTGCGGGAACAGGATCACCAGGGCGACGGCGACGAGCTGGATGATCACGAACGGCACGGCGCCCCAGTAGATCTGGGCGGTGGTGATCGGGGCCGTGAGCTGGCCGGTGAGGCGATCGTGATAGGGGTGCTTCGGCGCCACCGAGCGCAGGAAGAACAGCGCGAAGCCGAATGGCGGATGCATGAACGAGGTCTGCATGTTCACCGCCAGGATGACGCCGAACCAGACGAGATCGATGCCGAGCTTGTCGGCCACCGGGGCGAGCAGCGGGATGATGATGAAGGCGAGCTCGAAATAATCGAGGAAGAACGCCAGCACGAACACCAGCAGGTTGACGAAGATCAGGAAGCCGACCTCGCCGCCCGGCAGCGAGGTGAGCAGGTGCTCGACCCAGACGTGCCCGTTGACGCCGTAGAAGGTGAGCGAGAACACCCGCGCGCCGATCAGGATGAACACCGCGAAGGCGGACAGCTTGGCGGTGGCGCGCACCGCCTGCTTGGTGAGATCGAAGGTGAGCCGGCGCTTGAGCAGCGCCAGCACCAGCGCGCCCACCGCCCCCATGGCGCCGCCTTCTGTCGGCGTCGCGACCCCGATGAAGATGGTGCCGAGCACCAGGAAGATCAGGAACAGCGGCGGCACCATCACGAAGGTGACCTGCTCGGCGATCTTGGAGAGGAACCGCAGACCGAACAGGCGGGCCGTGGCCTGATTGACCAGTGCCACCGCGAAGGCGAACACCACCCCGAAGAACATCGTCAGCACGATGAAGTCGGCGCCGCTCATGGTCGGCGGCGCGATCGCGGCCGCGAAGCCGGGGGCGACCGGCAGCACCAGGCGCGCCAGCGCGCCGCTGATGGCGGCCCAGCCGAACGCCGCGCTGGCGAGGGTGAGGATGGCGAGCGACGTCATGCCGCGCCGGCCGTTGTCTTCGCGGAAGCCGATCGCCTCCTCGGGCAGCCCGGGGGCCGACTTCGGAAACAGCGTCGAGACGATGAAGATGTAGAGGGCGTAGAGGCCGGCCAGCATCAGGCCGGGCAGGAACGCGCCTTCGTACATGTCGCCGACCGAGCGGCCGAGCTGGTCGGCCATGATGATCAGCACCAGCGACGGCGGGATGATCTGGGCGAGCGTGCCGGAGGCGGCGATCACGCCCGAGGCGACCCGGCGGTCGTAGCCGTAGCGCATCATGATGGGCAGCGAGATCAGGCCCATCGAGATCACCGAGGCGGCGACCACCCCGGTGGTGGCGGCGAGCAGCGCGCCGACGAAGATGACGGCGTAGCCGAGGCCGCCGCGGATGCGGCCGAAGAGCTGCCCGATGGTGTCGAGCAGATCCTCGGCCATGCCGGAGCGTTCGAGGATCAGCCCCATGAAGGTGAAGAACGGCACCGCCAGCAGGGTCTCGTTGCTCATCACCCCGAACACGCGCTCGGGCAGAGCGTTGAGGAAGTCCGGGCGGAACAGGCCGAGCTCGATGCCGACCAGGCCGAACAGCAGGCCGTTGGCGGCGAGCGAGAAGGCGACCGGATAGCCGAGCAGCAGGAACACCACCAGCGACGCGAACATGATCGGCGCCATGTTCTGGGTAACGAGCTCGATCATGGGGCGAGGTCCGGCCGGTTCAGCGGCGTTCGGTCTGGTCGGCGACGGCCGCAGCGGCAGCGGCGGCGGGCTGCGTGTCCGTCTCGAAGGAGGCGAGGTGGCCACCCGGTCCGCCGTGCGGGTCGGGAATGCGGCCGAGCATCACGGCGATGCGCTTGATCAGCTCCGACAGCCCCTGTGCGAACAGCGCCGTGAAGCCGGCGAACACCAGGAACTTGGCGGGCCACTGCGGCAGGCCGCCGGCATTGAACGATTGCTCGCCGAGCCGGATGAGCTGCGTCCACCAGGCGAGGAGATTGGGCAGCCAGCGGCCCGGCGCGTCCGCGAAGGCGGCCGGGAAGCGGGCCAGAACGCCGACCACGGCGTCGAGGCTCGGGGCTGCCTTGAGGAAGAACGGCCAGCTCGTCACCATCATCACGAGGCAGAGCGGCAGCAGGAACAGCGCGTGCCCGACGATCTCGATCCAGTTGCGCACGGACCGCGAGAAGCGGGTGTTCATGATGTCGATGCGGATGTGCTCGTTGTCGAGCAGCGTCCACGGTGCGCACATCAGGAACACCGCCCCGAACAGCACCCATTGCAGCTCGAGCCAGGCGTTGGCCGACACGCCGAGGGTCTTGCGGACGACCGCGTTGACGGCCGACACCAGGACGGCCGCGAGGATGAGCCAGCTCAGGCTACGACCGAGGCGGGCATTGATCGCGTCGACGACGCGGCACAATCCGAGAAGCAGCTTCACCCCGGTCCCCCGAGCCGTCACCGAGTGTCGATCGCGGCGTCGCCTGACGGGCCTTCCCGGGGCGCCGATGCCGCAAGCACGGCCCGATCCGGCCGCCGCGGCACATAAGCCGGTCCGTGTCCGGTGCGTCAATGCATTGTTTACCGGAGCAGGCTGTCGATTGTTGCAGCGCCGCATTGCGATCCGCGATGGTATCGCGACCCGGCCTGCAAGACTTGGGACGCGGGCGGGCATCGTCGGGCGCGCCGTTCGAACGTCGGCGGCGTGCTCAGCCGCCGGTTACGCTCATGTGGCGGGCGACGGCCGGGCGCTTGCGGCGGCGGTCGATGACGAAGTCGTGGCCCTTCGGCTTGCGGGCGATGGCGGCATCGAGCGCCGCATGCAGCGTCGCCTCGTCCGGCGCGGTGCGTAGCACAGCGCGCAGATCCGCGGCGTCCTCCTGGCCGAGGCACATGAACAGCGTGCCCGTGCAGGTGAGGCGCACCCGGTTGCACGATTCGCAGAAGTTGTGGGTGAGGGGTGTGATGAAGCCGAGCCGTCCGCCGGTCTCCGCCACTCGCACGTAGCGGGCCGGGCCGCCGGTGCGGTAGTCGGTCTCGGTCAGGGTGAAGCGCTCGGCGAGCCGCGCCCGCACCATCGACAGCGGCAGGTACTGATCCAGCCGGTTCTCGCCGATGTCGCCGAGCGGCATCACCTCGATGAGCGTGAGGTCCATGCCGGCACCGTGAGCCCACACCATCAGGTTGCCGAGTTCGTGCTCGTTGACGCCCTTGAGCGCCACCGCGTTGATCTTGACGGCGATGCCGGCGCGCTGCGCGGCCGCGATGCCGGCCTTCACCTGGTCGAGATCGCCCCAGCGGGTGATGTCGCGGAACGTCTGCGGATCGAGCGTGTCGAGCGAGACGTTGATGCGGCGCACCCCGCAGTCGGCGAGCGCCGCCGCGTGCTTGTCGAGCTGCGAGCCGTTGGTGGTGAGCGTCAGCTCCTCGAGGGCGCCGGAGGCGAGATGGCGTGACAGCGTTCCGAACAGCGTCATGATGCCGCGCCGGACCAGCGGCTCGCCGCCGGTGATGCGCAGCTTGCGGGTGCCGCGCGCGATGAAGGCGGCGCACAGCCGGTCCAGCTCCTCCAGCGTCAGGATGTCGGCCTTCGGCAGGAAGGTCATGTGCTCCGACATGCAGTAGACGCAGCGCAGGTCGCAGCGGTCCGTCACCGAGACCCGGAGATAGCTGATCGCCCGACCGAACGGATCGACGAGCGGCGCCAGACCGGGGGTGGCGGGCGTGTCCGGCGCGGCCGGTGACGGCATCGGAGGCGCCGCGGTCGACAGGGGCTCGAACGCCATGGCGGGGGTCTCCTCGGTGCCGCTCTGGACGAGGCGGCTCTGGACGGGGCGGCTCTTGTTGGGCAGCTCTGGACGGGCGGCACGACGGTGACGGTCAGGGGAACGAGAGGCGGCGCCGCCGGCCGCGATCTCGATCTCGGATTATTCCATATAACGGTTGCGGTCGCCGTAAGGGAGGCCGATGGGAATGCTCCGGATGCTCGATCGGCCCGACGTCATCCCCACACCACCGCGGCGGGATGGCGGCCGCCGGCCGGCCCCACGACGCCGAACGTGAAACGGCAAGGTGCACGCGAGACAGCCATGAACACCGATCATTCCAAGCCTGCAAAGCCCTGGCCGACGGAGCTGCGCGTCCGGGAGGGCGGCACCGTGCTGGCGGTGACGTTCGACGACGGCGCCCGCTTCTCGCTGCCGGCCGAGATTCTGCGGGTGCGCAGCCCCAGCGCCGAGGTGCAGGGCCATTCGGAGGCCGAGCGCAAGCTGGTCGCCGGCAAGCGCCACGTCGCCATCCTGGAGGTGCAGCCGATCGGCAATTACGCGGTGCGGCTCGGCTTCGACGATCTCCACGCCACCGGCATTTACAGCTGGGAGTGGATCTATGATTGCGGATGCAATCTCGCCCGCTATCAGGCCGAGTACGAGGCGGCGCTCGCGGCCGCCGGCCTGTCGCGTGATCCGCCGCCGCGACGGTGACGAGGGCGCCCCGGCCGGGCCGCGGCGCCGTCACGGCGTCAGCGCAGCACCACCACCTTGGCGCCGACGCGCACGCGGCTGTAGAGATCGATGACGTCCTCGTTGGTCATCCGGAAGCAGCCCGACGACACCGCCTGCCCGATGGTCTCCGGCTCGTTGGAGCCGTGGATGCGATAGAGCGACGAGCCGAGATAGAGGGCGCGGGCGCCGAGCGGGTTGTCGATGCCGCCCTTCATGCTGGCCGGCAGGCCGGGCTGGCGGCGGCGCATCTGGGCCGGCGGCGTCCAGGTCGGCCATTCCTTCTTGGCCGACACCGCCGTGGTGCCGGCCCAGGTGAAGCCGACGCGACCGACCCCGATGCCGTAGCGGATCGCCTGGCCGGGGGCGGTGACGAGATAAAGCCGCCGCTCCGCCGTGTTCACCACGATGGTGCCGGGCGCATAGCGACCGTCATAGGCGACGGTGGTGCGAGCCACCGGGGAGGAGCCGCCGGTGTAGCGGGTGGCGTAGTTGCCGCCGAAGAAGTTGGCGCTGCGTCCTTCCGGATCGAGGTTCTCGGCATGGGCGGGCGTCCAGGCGAGAACGGCCGCGAGCGCCAGGGCGGCGACGAGGGGGGTGCGCATCGATCAGCTCCTTCGGACGGGACGCCGCGATGTGTCGTCCCGGGCAGGGCGCCGAGGATACGGCATAGACCGCGAAATCGGGCGGTGCCGAGCCGGATTCGTGGGTTTTTCCAAGCCTGTGGCGGTGATGCAACACGTCCGCGAGGAATACGGGCGGCGCTCCTGCGCGACCCCACCGCAAAATACCATCGCGCTTTAAAGAAGTTGAGAAGTTTATGAAATTATTAATGAAACCGTCCGACCGTCGAGATCCGGCCGGGGCCGTCGCGGCTTTGCCCGGGAGGGCTCGCCGGTTGTACTCTCGACTGGGTGATGGTTCGCCGAAGGGGACGCGGCGGGCAAGGGGAATGGGGCATATCTTGGTCTATCGATCGCTGCGCTTCGCGGCCGCCGCGGCGGCTTCGCTCGCTGTCGCCGGAATGCTGGCGGGAACCGCCGTCGCGGCCGATGTCGGCGCCGCTCCAGGTGCGTATCCGCCTCCCGGTGCCTATGCGCCGCCGGCGCCGCCCGCCTGGATCGTCACCATCGGGGTGGAGGGGCGGGTCGAGCCGGAGTTCCTCGGCGGCGACAGCTTCACGGTGCGGCCTGCCCCGATCTTCGGCCTGCGCCGGGCCGGCACGCCCGAGCAGTTCCGGGCGCCGCGCGACGGCGCCGGCATCGCCCTGTTCGAGACCCAGAACCTGAAGATCGGCCCCAACTTCAAGCTGCGGGCGCGCCGCCAGGAGTCCGATTCGAGCGCCCTCTACGGGCTCGGCGACGTGAACTGGGCATTCGAGGTGGGCGGCTTCGTCGAGTACTGGTGGGCGCCGTGGCTGCGCAGCCGCGCCGAGGTGCGCCAGGGGTTCGGCGGCCACACCGGCGTCGTGGCCGATCTGAGCGCCGATCTGGTGGTGCCGGTCACCCCGGCCCTGACCCTGTCGGGCGGCCCGCGCCTCTCGTTCGCCTCGGAGAAGGCGCTCGATCCGTATTTCAGCATCGATCCGTGGCAGTCCTTCGTGTCCGGCCTGCCCACCTATCAGGCCAAGGGCGGCTTCCAGTCGGTCGGCGCCGGCGCCCAGGCGCGCTACTTCTGGACACCCGAGCTCGCCACCCACGTCTATGTCGAATACCAGCGGCTCCTGGACGGCGCCGCCGATTCGCCGCTGGTCCAGCTTCGCGGCTCGCCCGACCAGGTGACGTTCGGGTTCGGTGTCACCCGCGCCTTCACGTTCCAGCAGTTCTGGTAGACGGACCGGCGGCGCCACGAGACCGA
Organism: Rhodoplanes sp. P11; assembly: GCF_964266735.1. Lineage (NCBI taxonomy): Bacteria > Pseudomonadati > Pseudomonadota > Alphaproteobacteria > Hyphomicrobiales > Nitrobacteraceae > Rhodoplanes > Rhodoplanes sp. P11. Next base: position 92,797 of record NZ_CAXWGY010000020.1, on the reverse strand, counting down.
CGGCCGCCCGCCACCCCGGCGCGACGGCGGTGCGAGGGCGGGAGATGCGCTTCGTCAGGGTCGGGGGCGTGCTCGGGCTGGTGCTCGGCCTCGCCCTGCTGATCGGCCTCACGGTGTGGTCGGGCGCCGGGCTGGTGCGCGCGGCGGTCGCGGGCGTCGGCATCGGTATCGTTCTCGTCGTGCTGGTGCGGGCCGCCACCGCGAGTGTCGCGGCGGTCGGCTGGTGGGTGCTGTTCCCCCCCAAGGAACGCCCGCCGCTCGCCACCTGCCTGGCGCTGCGCTTCGTGCGCGAGGGCGCCAACGCGCTCCTGCCGGTCGGGCAGGTCGGCGGTGATGTGGTCGGCGCCCGTCTTCTCACCTTCCGCGGCGTGCCGGGGCCACTCGCGACCGCCAGCGTCGTCGTCGACGTTCTGGTGCTCGCCGTCACCCAGGCGGTGTTCGCGCTGATCGGCCTCCTCGTGCTGCTCGCGCTCGGGGTCGGCTCGGGGATCGCCTGGAGCATTGCCGGTGGCCTTCTGGTCGCCGTCCCGGCGCTCGCCGGCTTCTGGCTGGTGCAGCGGCGCGGTGGCCACCGCGTTCTCGGCCGGCTGCTCGATCGGTTCCGCGGCGAGCGCGCCCGCCGCCTCGCCGCCACCGTCGACCGGCTGTTCGCCGATCTCGCCGCCCTGCATGCCAGCCGCGGCCGCATGGCGGCCAGCGCTGCGCTGCATCTGCTCGACTGGACCATCGGGGTCGGCGAGGTGTGGGTCGCCTTCGCGTTCATGGGCCATCCGGTCGGGCTCGCCGAGGCGCTGGTGATCGAGAGCCTGATGCATGCGGTGCGCGGCGCCGCCTTCGCGATTCCGGGGGCGCTCGGCGCCCAGGAGGGCGGCCTCGTGGTGCTGTGCGGGCTGTTCGGCATCCCGCCCGACCAGGCGATGGCGCTGTCGCTGGTCAAGCGCGTCGCCGATCTCGCCACCGGGGTGCCGGGGCTGGTGCTGTGGCAGTGGATGGAGGCGCGGCAGCTTCGTGTAACGCCCCGGTCGGGCGCTCCGCGGGGCTGACGCATGACGCTCCCGATCCTCGCCGTCGTGCTGATGGGGCTGGCGCTCGCCGGCTGCCTCTATCTCGTCGTCGCCATCGTGCTGGTCGGCCGCTTCGCGACGCCGCCGGCGCCGGAGGTGGCCCGGCCGGCGCCGTCCGTCACGGTGCTCAAGCCCCTGTGCGGTGCGCCGCCCGGTCTCCTCGACGATCTCGCCACGCTGGCGCGCCAGAACTATCCGGGCGCGATGCAGATCGTCTGCGGCGTCGCCGACGCGGCCGATCCGGCCGTCGCGGTGGTGGAGCGGCTGCGAGCCACGCACCCCGGCGTGGCGATCGAGCTGGTGATCGACCCGGCGGTACACGGCGCCAACCGCAAGGTCTCCAACCTCGTCAACATGGCGGGCCGCATCCGCCACGACGTGGTGGTGATCTCCGACGCCGACATCCGCCTGCGCCCGGACGACCTCGCCCGGGCGGTGGCGGCGCTCGATGCGCCCGGCGTCGGTGCCGTGACGGGCCTGTACGGCGGCGTGGGCGGCGCCGGCGTGTGGTCGGACCTCTGTGCGCTCGGGCTGGTGTCGCATTTCCTGCCGAACGCCGTGGTCGGGCTCGCGAGCGGGCGGGCGCGGCCGTGCTTCGGGTCGCTGATCGCGCTGCGGCGCGACACCCTCGACGCGATTGGCGGGTTCCGGCCGTTCGTCGACACGCTCGCCGACGACCACGCGATCGGCGCCGCGGTCCGCGCCCGCGGGCTCGCGGTGGTGGTGCCGCCGCTGGCGGTGCTGCACCGCTGCGACGAGGTGAGCCCGGCGGATCTCTGGCGTCACGAGCTGCGTTGGGCGCGCACCATCCGGGGGCTCGATCCGCTCGGCTGGCTCGGCAGTGTCGTCACCCATCCGCTGCCGTTCGGGCTCGCGGCGCTGGCGGGCGGGGGCGGGCGGCTGGCCGCCGCCGTGGCGCTCGCCGCCCTGGTGCTGCGCGGTGCACTCGCCTGGCGGGTCGGAACGCTGTTTCGCCTGCCGCCTCCGGCGCCGTCGCTTCTCGCTCTGCGCGACCTCTTGACCTTCGCGGTGTTCGTGGCGAGCTTGGCGGGCCGCGATGTCGCCTGGAAGCACCACGACTATCGGCTACGGCGCGACGGCACCATCGCGGCACGCGCCGCCAGGGAGCCCGGACCATGATGCGCACGCTGTTTCTTCAGGGTCCGTCCTACGACGGCTATGACGGCGGCGCCGGTGCCCGCTATCAGTCGAAGCGCGAGATCCGCTCGTTCTGGTACCCGACCTGGCTGGCCCAGCCGGCCGCGCTGGTCGAGGGCTCGAAGCTGATCGACGCGCCGCCGCACCGGCTCGGCCTCGACGCGGTGCTCGCCGAGGCGCGGGCGCGCGATCTCGTGGTGATGCACACCTCGACGCCGTCCTTCGCGTCCGACATCCGCACCGCCGAGGCCATCAAGGCGGCGAAGCCCGACGTGGTGATCGGTCTGGTCGGCGCCAAGGCGATGGTCGATCCGGCCGGCTGCCTCGCCGCCTCGCCGGCGATCGACTTCGTCGCCCGCGAGGAGTTCGACTTCACCGTGAAGGAGGTCGCCGAAGGACGCGCGCTCGCCGCCGTCGCCGGCCTTTCGTGGCGCCGCCGCGACGGCACCATCACCCACAATCCCGGCCGTGCCCTCCTGGAGGACATGGACGCGCTGCCCTTCGTCAGCCCCGTCTACCAGCGCGATCTGGTGATCGAGAACTACTTCTCCGGCTATCTGCGACATCCCTACCTGTCGTTCTACACCGGGCGCGGGTGCAAGTCGCGCTGCACCTTCTGCCTGTGGCCGCAAACCATCGGCGGGCACCGCTATCGCGTCCGCAGCATCGGCCATGTGATGGACGAGCTGCGCTTCGCGGTGCGTGCCTTCCCGCAGGTCAAGGAGTTCTTCTTCGACGACGACACGCTGACCGACAACGCCCCGCGCGTCGAGGCGCTGGCGCGCGAGATCGGCAAGCTCGGCATCACCTGGTCGTGCAACGCAAAAGGCAACGTTTCGCGCGACACCCTGACGGTGATGCGCGACAACGGCCTGCGGCTGCTCGTCGTCGGCTACGAGTCGGGCAATCAGCAGATTCTCCACAACATCAAGAAGGGCATGCGCATCGAGGTGGCGAAGCGGTTCACCCGCGACTGCCGCGACCTCGGCATCAAGATCCACGGCACCTTCGTGCTCGGCCTGCCGGGCGAGACCCGGGAGACCATCGAGGAGACCATCCGGTTCGCCACCGAGATCGATCCGCACACCGTGCAGGTGTCGCTCGCCGCGCCCTATCCCGGCACCGAGCTGTACGACCAGGCGATCCGCAACGGCTGGCTGCTCGACGAGAACGCGCAGCTTCTGACCGAGCACGGCACCCAGGCGGCGGCGATGAGCTACCCGCATCTCTCGCACACCGAGATGTTCGACTCGGTGGAGGCGTTCTATCGGCGCTTCTATCTGCGGGCCCCCAAGATCGCCGCGATCGTCGCCGAGATGGCGACCAGCCCGCAGATGCTCAAGCGCCGTCTGCGCGAGGGCGTCGAGTTCTTCCGCTTCCTGCGCGAGCGCAAGCATGAGGCGGCGTGAGCATGGCGGTGGTGGGCGCAGCGCGCCGTCATGGCCGGGCCGGTCTCACCTCGTGGTCACCGCCGACGATTTCGGGCTCTCGGTCGAGGTCAACACCGCGGTCGAGCAGGCGCATCGCGACGGCATCCTCACCGCCGCGAGCCTGATGGTCGGCGCGCCGGCGGCGGCGGATGCGGTGGCGCGGGCGCGGCGGCTGCCGCGCCTGCGGGTCGGCCTGCATGTCGTGCTGCTGGAGGCGCGGCCGGTGCTGCGGCGCGACGCGGTTGCGGATTTGGTCGATGCGTCGGGGCACTTTCGCGCCGACATGGTGCGGCTGGCGATCGCGATCGCGGCGCGCCCGGCCGTACGGGCGCAGATGCGGGCCGAGGTGGCGGCCCAGTTCGCGGCGTTCCGTGATTCCGGCCTGCCGCTCGACCATGTGAATGCCCACAAGCATTTCCATCTGCATCCCTCGATCCTCGCCGCCGTGCTGGACGAGGCGCGGCGTGCCGGCGTGCGCGTCCTGCGGCTGCCGGTCGAGCCGGCTGCGGTGCTCGCCGCGACCGGGCAGGGCGCATCGCCGCTCGGCGCACGCGCGACGGCGTGGTGGGCGTGGCGTCTCGCCCGTGCGGTGCGGCGGCGCGGTTTCGCTGTTCCTGATCACGTGCTCGGCCTCGCCTGGTCGGGCGCCATGACGCCGGCCCGGCTCGCTGCATTGCTGCGCCATCTGCCGGACGGCGTGACGGAGATCTATACGCACCCGGCGACCGCCGATGCGTTTCCGGGCGCCGCGCCCGGCTACCGCTACACCGACGAGCTGGTGGCGCTGACCAGCGCCGACGTGATCACGATGGCGGCCCGCTGCGGCGCGACACGAGGCGGGTTCTCGGACATCGAGGTCCGTTGATGGCCGCGGACATATGAGATCCGGCTGATCAATTTGGTGGTCGTTCCGGAAGCCGCGAAGCGGCTATCCGGAATCCAGCCGAGAGTTCCGAGTTCGCCGTGGGATTCCAGGTTCGCGGCTTCGCCGCGCCCCGGAATGACGCGAACTGATCAACCGAAAACAGGATCACTTGACCATCCCGGCCTGCCGGAACCACGCCAGCGCGTCGGCGACGCCCTCGCGCCACGGCCGCGACACGTAGCCGAGATCCCGGCGCGCCTTCCGGTCGTCGAAGAACATGCGGTAACGGGCGAGCCGCAGGCCGTCGACGGTGAGGAAGGGCTCGCGCCCGGTGATGCGGCCGACCGCCTCGGCCGCGACGGCCAGCGGAAAGAGGGCGCGGCGCGGCAGCGCCAGCGTCGGCGGGCGGCGACCGACCCGGCCGGCGATCTCGATCAGGAGATCGCGCAGAAAGACGTTCTCGCCACCGAGAATATAGAGCTCGCCGATCTCGCCCCGGTGCAGCGCCGCGACATGGCCGGCGGCGACGTCGTCGACATGCACGAGGTTGAGCCCGGTGTCGACGAAGGCGGGCATGCGGCCGCTCGCCGCCTCGACGATGATGCGGCCGGTCGGCGTCGGCTTGATGTCCCGCGGGCCAATCGGCGTCGACGGGTTGACGATCACGGCCGGCAATCGCTCGCGCGCCACCAGGTCGTCGACCACGCGCTCGGCCAGCACCTTGCTCTTCTTGTAGGCGCCGATCGCCCGCTCCGCATCGAGCCGCATGGTCTCGTCGGCCACGAGGTTGCCGGCGAGCCGCAGCGTCGCGACGCTCGATGTGTAGACGACGCGCTCGACTCCGGCCCGCAGCGCCTCCTCCATGACGAGGCGGGTGCCCTCGACATTGGTGCGGATCAGCGCCGCCGGGTCGGGCACCCACAGCCGGTAGTCGGCGGCGACGTGAAAGACGAAGCGCACGCCACGCATGGCAGCCGCGATCGAGTCGCGGTTGCCGATATCGCCGATCGCCACCGTGTCGGCGGGATCGAGATTGTCGCGGCGGCTCGTCGGCCGCACCAGCACCCGCACCGCGAAGCCGTCGCGGCGCAGCGCATCCGCCACGGCGGCGCCGAGAAATCCACTCGCACCCGTCACCAGGACGATGTCGGCCGCCATGTCGCTTCCTCCGCGCGCCCAGCGGCGCGACCCTGTCGCAATCGGGGGAGGCGATCAAGACCCGCCAAACGGGACCCTGCCGGCGCACAGGTGCACGAAAAAGCCCGGCGCCGCGCGGGCGCCGGGCTGCAAGCGGAGCGTGAGGAGGCCGTCAGCCCGCGCTGGCGCTCTCCTGCACGGCGCGGAACTGCTGCGACTTCTTCAGCAGCGTCGGCAGGAACAGGAACAGCACCGCGCAGATCAGCAGCACCAGGGCGATCGGCTTCTCGAAGAAGATCATGTTGGAGCCCTTCGAGATGATCAGCGCCTGGCGATACGCCTGCTCCAGCCGCCCGCCCAGGATGAGGCCGAGGATCAGCGGCTCGACCGGATACTTGTGGACCCGCATGTAGTAGCCGAGCAGGCCGGCGGCCCCAGTGAGCACCAGGTCGACGGCGCTGTAGCTGAGCGACCAGACGCCGATGGTGGAGATCACCAGCACGGTCGGCATCAGGTACTTGGCGGGAATCCGCATCACCCGCGCGAAGACGTTGACCAGCGGCCAGTTGAGCAGCAGCAGCAGCGTGTTGCCGACATACATGGAGGCGATCAGCGTCCACACGATGGCGCCGTGCTTCTCGAACATCAGCGGGCCGGGCGTGATGTCGAGCATCATCAGGGCGCCGAGCATCACGGCGGTGGCGCCGCCGCCCGGCAGGCCGAGGGTGAGGAGGGGCACCAGCGAGGCGCCGCTCGCCGCGTTATTGGCCGACTCGGGATTGGCGACGCCGCGGATGTCGCCGGTGCCGAGTCGTTCCGGATTCTTGCAGACCCGCTTCTCCAGATTGTAGGCGATGAAGGTGGAGAGCGTCGCGCCGGCACCCGGCAGCATGCCGATGACGAAGCCGAACACGGTGCCGCGCAGGATCGCCGGCAGGCTGTAGACGAACTCCGACCAGGAGATCCACACCCTGCCGGCCTTGACGATCTGGGCGCGGGTGCCGGCGTGCACCTCGCGGGCGGTGATCACCACCTCGGTGAGCGCGAACATGCCGATCGCCACCACCACGAAGTCGACGCCGTCCTGGAGGAAGGGGTTGCCGAAGGTGAAGCGGGCGGCGCCCGAGACGAGATCGATGCCGACGGTGGCGATCATCAGGCCGAGGCAGGTCGAGATGATCGACTTGGTCACGTTGGTGCCGGTCAGGCTCGCCACCGTGCACAGGCCGAACACCATCAGGGCGAAGAACTCGGCCGGGCCGAACAGCAGCGCGTAGCGGGCGATCGGCGCGCCCACGAAGGTCAGCATCAGCACCGAGAAGGTGCCGGCGATGAACGAGCCGATCGCCGCGATGGCGAGCGCCGGGCCGGCGCGGCCCTGCATCGCCATCTTGTGGCCGTCGATCGTCGTGATCACCGAGGCCGACTCGCCCGGGATGTTGACCAGGATCGAGGTGGTCGAGCCGCCGTACATCGAGCCGTAATAGACCGAGGTCAAGAGGATCAGCGCGGTCGCCGGCGGCATGCTGAACACGAGCGGGATCAGCATGGCGAGCGTCGCGGTGGGGCCGAGGCCCGGCAGTACGCCGATGAGCGTGCCGACCAGACAGCCGGCCAGCGCGATCAGCAGATTGAGCGGCAGCAGCGCGACCGCGAATCCGTTCAGGAGATGCTCGAACATGGCGCGGCCCTCAGTTGACCAGCGGCTCGAGGACGCCCCACGGCAGACGGACGTTGAGCCCGTACTTGAAGCCGAAGAACACCACGACGGTGACGGCGAGCGAGAGGCCGAGCACCACATGCCAGCGCATCTCGCCGAGCAGCATGGTGAACAGCACGAGCAGCACGAAGGTGGCGACCGGGAAGCCGACGTCCGGCATGAACCACAGATAGCCGAGCACCACCGCCCACAGGGCGACGAAGTGCCAGTCGAGGCCGAGACGGGCGAGGAGGCCGCCGGCCGGTGCGCCTGACTCCGCGTGCTCGTCTGCGGTCACCGGCGCCACCGGGGTGGTCTCGGTCGCGGCGGCGCGGGTGCGCAGGCGGGCGATCAGATCGCGCGGCGAGACGAGGAGCCACAGCCCCATCGCGGCGAACACGATGCCGAGCAGCTCCGGAAACGTCTTCGGACCCGGCGTGTCGGGGAGCTGATAGAAATCGGGAATGTTGAAGGTCTCCCACAGATAGCCGATGGAGACCAGGAGAATGACCAGTCCTTCGATGCGGGTCCGCAGCGATCCGCGCGACGCGATGTCCATGGAGCGATTCCTTGCAGCCGACTTGCAGCCGAGCCGTGCCGCCGGGCGAGTGTCGCGGTCGGCCGATCGGAAGGCGATCTGTCGCCGACAGGGCGTCGACCATGAGGGTCGACGCTTCGGCGCTCTGGGCCGCCGGGCCGTGCCGCGCCGGAGGGCCCGGCGTGGCGGCCCGGCAGGGGAATCACGGGCTATTTCAGGAAGCCCAGCTCCTTGAGGAGGACGCGGTACTCGGCGGCCTCGTTGTTCACATAGGTGGCGAACTCGTCGCCGAAGCGGGTGATCGGCTCCCAGCCGAGCTTGTCGCGCTCCGCCGCGAACTCCGGCGACTTCACCGCGGTCTTCAGCGTCTCGAGCCACCAGTCGTAGGCTTCCTTCGGCACGCCCGGCGCCATGTAGTAGCCGCGCCAGATCACGTAGGTGACCTTGGCGCCCTGCTCGGTGGCGGTCGGGATGTCGGGGAACTTGGTGGAGCGCGCGTCGGCGAGCACCGCGAGGCCACGGATCTTGCCGGCCTCGAGCTGGCCGGCGGCCTCCGAGATGTCGAGCGCGGCGACCTGGGTGTGGCCGCCCAGCATGGAGGTGAGCGCCTCGCCGCCGCCCTGGAACGGCACATAGACCGCCTTGGTGGGCTCGACGCCGATCGACTTGGCGAACAGCGCGACCTTCATGTGATCCTGGCCGCCGGGCGCCGAGCCGCCCGAGAAGGTGACGGATTTCGGGTCGGCCTTCATGGCGGCGATCAGATCGGCCAGCGTCTTGTACTTGGAGTCGGCGGTCACGAAGAAGCCGCCGAGCTCGGCGCCGATCTGGGCGAGCGGCATCACCTCCTTGAAGGTGTAGGGCGTGCGGCCGAGCGCCACCGTGAAGGTCAGCGCGTTGGAGGCCGAGACGATCAGGTTGGTGTCACCCTTGCGCTTGGTGGCCACGTTGGCGATGGCGACCGCGCCGCTGCCGCCCGGCATGTTGGTGACGTAGATCGAGCCTTTGAAGGCGCCAGTCTTCTGGAGCACCGACGAGATCGTCCGACAGGTGATGTCCCAGCCGCCGCCGGGGTTGGCCGGGGCGATGCACTCGCCCTGACCTTTCGGCTCCCAGGCCGCGGCCGGGACGGCGGCCATCGGTCCTGCAAGGGCCATTCCTGCAAGAAGCAGCACCACGGATCTGGTCATGATGGTTTCCTTTCCAGCGGCACGGGCTGGAGCACGCGGCAGCGCGTATCAGTTCCGTTGCCGAACGGCATGACTTTCGTCAAGCAGTTGTCCAGCGAATTCCCGAGTTGTGAGCGTTGCATTGCTATGGTGTTCGCGGTCGCGAGATATTGTCCGGGTCTGTATCGGCGCTCGCCGCGCGACCGACCTGCATGGTCGGTCGGCGGAGCACGATATGATCCTGGTTCGGTCATCGAAACGGCAGGGCCTCGGTGAGGTCCATCTCGGCCGCCAGCCGGGCGAGGTCGGCGCGGGTGTCGTCCGGCAGCGCGAGGCCGAGCCGGCGGTTCTCCGCATCGGCGCGGGCCTCGATCTCGCCCGGATAGTGCACCTCGTCGAAGCCCTGCGCGGTGGGCACGCGCTTGAGCGAGGCGATCAGCGCCTCCATGCGGGCGTCGAAGTCGGCGCGTGGCTGGATGGCGGCGATGTCGATGGCGATGGCCAGATGCCCGGCGCCGCTGCGGGCGCGGTCCTGATAAGGTCCGTGCACATCGGCCCCGAAGGCGCTGCCGGTGAGCACGCCGGAGAGCACGTCCATCACCAGCGCGATGCCATAGCCCTTGTGCTGCGCCATCGGCAGGATGACGCCGGCGATCGCCTCGGTGGGGTCGGTGGTGGGGCGGCCGTCGGCCGTGATGGCCCAGCCTTCGGGAATCGGCCGGCCCTCCTGGCGGGCCAGATAGATCTTGCCGCGGGCGACGCCCGTGTTGGCGATGTCGAGCACCAGCGGGGGGTGGCGGCCGGCCGGCGCGGCCCACGACCACGGGTTGGTACCGACCGCCTTCTCGCGCCCGCCCCAGGGGGCCATCGCGGGGCTCGCATTGGTGGACAGGAAGCCGATAGAGCCCTGCGGCGGCGCCATCAGGGTGAAGTACATCGCGGTGCCGAAGTGATTGGAGTTGCGCACCGCGACGGCGCCGATGCCGTGCCGGCCGGCGCGCCCGATCGCCTCCTGCATGGCCTGCGCGGCCACCACCTGGCCCATGGCGTCGTGGCCGTCGATCACCGCGAGGGCGCCGCCGTCGACGACGATCTCGGGCCGTGCCGCGGCGGCGCAGACGCCCGACTTCAGCCGCGCCGCGTACCACGGCAGGCGCAGCACACCGTGGCTCTGGTGGCCCCATAGATCGGCCTGCACCAGCGTGTCGGCGCACAGCCGGGCGTCGTCCTCGGCGAGGCCGAGCCGCGCATAGACGGCGATGCAGAAGGCCAGGAGGGCATCGGGAGCGACTCGAGGCAGCGGCGACATGGGGCGTCCGGCGGTGGCGCCCCCGGTCCCCGACCGGATGCGACGCGCCGACGCACCCTAGGAGCAAGCGCGCCCGAACGCCATCGGGGAGGTCACGGACGGTGCTCCGATCCGCCCGAATGCGAAGCCGGGCCTCCGGTCGGAAGACCGAAGGCCCGGTGATCATCGCGTAGAAGAGCCGGGCGCTGCCCGGCCGTCACTATCTCACCAGCGGCGTCCGTAGTGCTGGTGATGCCCGTGGTGGTGATGCCGGTGCGGCCGCCAGTGCGGACGGACGTGATGATGGTGCGGCCGCCAATAGTGCCGCTGAAAATGCGGCCGGTGGTGATGGTGCGGGCGCCAGTGGCCGTGCGGTCGGTGGTGGCCATGGAAGTGCTGCACCGGGATCACGTCCGCGTCCGCTGCCATCGGGGTCGCGGCGGCGGCGGGCAGCAGCGTGGTCGCCCGGGCGGGCGATACGGCAAGGCCGGCGAGCAGCAGGAGAAACGCGAAGGCCGCCGGGATCGACAGTCTCGTTCTTGTCATTCGAACTTTCCGTTGCGGGGGTTGAGCCGGCATTCTCGGGCGACGGGCCAGCGGCCCGACCGATCCGGACACGACGCCGGCCATCCGGTATGCTGGGGTCAATGTGTCGATTTACTGGCGGTCCGGAATGAAGGTATTGGTTGCCGCCGCGTCGCGCGCGCCGCGGCGCCGCAGCGACGCGGTGATCGGCCCGGCACCGCAGGCGGGCCATGTGTAGCCCCGCGTGTAGCCCCCGCGCCATGTGTAGTTCCCGCGCGATGTGTCGCCGCCCCACATCGATGTCTCCGCCGCTCGCCGACCAGCCGCGCCTGGCGGACCCGCGCCGGTCCGTGCGCCGCTTTCTCCCGACCCGGTTTTTGCCAACCGATTTCCGCCGGACAGTTCCATGGTGATCTTCGAATCGTTGAGCGGCGTGTTCGCCTGCCTGCTGATGATCGCGCTCGGCTACGGGCTGACGGCGCGCGGCTGGTTCGACGAGGCGACGGGCCGGCTGTTCTCGCGGATGGTGATGGGCATCGCCATCCCGTTCTACATGATCGTCAGCCTCACCAAGTCGTATGGCCGCGACGATCTCCTGAGCATCGGTGTCGCCTTGGTGGTGCCGCTGTGCGTGCTCTCAGCGTCGTTCGTGACGGGGCTCGTGGTGTCGCGGCTCGCCGGCGTGCCGGCGGCGCGGCTGGGCACGTTCCGGGCGATGTTCTTCACCTCCAATAGCGGCTTCATCGGTTTCCCGGTGGTGGCGGCGCTGTTCGGCGAGGCGGCGCTGCCCTACGCGGTCATGTACTATCTGGTGCAGACCTGCCTGTTCTGGACGATCGGCGCCTGGGGTCTCGCCCGCGAAGGGGCGCGTGCCGAGGCGGCCGGTGCGGCCGCCGGCCAGGACGGCGGCAGAGCCGCGAACGCAGCGGCGCCCGCATTCGGCCTGGCGACGCTGAAGAATGTGGTGTCGCCGCCGCTGGTCGGCGCCATGGTCGCCATCGCGCTGATCCTCGGCGACATCCGCCTGCCGACCTTCCTGACCGCGAGCTTCGCGCATCTCGCCGCGATGACGACGCCGCTCGTCATGCTGTTCCTCGGCATCGCGATCTATTGCGTGAACCTGCGCTCGGTGCGGCCCACGCGCGACATGGTGGTGCTGATCGCCGGCCGCTTCCTGATCGCGCCGGCGGTGGCGCTCGCGGTCACGGCGCTGGTGCCGGTGCCGGAGCTGATGCGCAAGGTGGTGGTGATGGAAGCCGCGATGCCGGTGATGACGCAGGTCTCGGTGGCAGCCCGCGTCTACGGGGCCGACGCGCATTACGTCGCCGTCCTCACCGCGATCACCACCATCATGGCGGCGGTGACGATCCCGGCCTGGTTCCTACTGCTCGAATTCGGTCTCGTGTGAGGTGCGCGACGTGCCGGTGCGCTGCGAGCCGCGGAACCGGCACGTTCGATGTCGTGGACGCCGCCCCGATCAGTCGATCCGCATGCCGATGACGCGGATCAGGCCGCCCCACTTGTCGGATTCGCTGCGCTGGAAGCGGGCGAACTCCTCCATGGTCATCGGCTTCGGTTCGGCGCCGAGCCGCGCCATGAACGTCTTCACCTCGGCGGAGCGCAGGCTGTCGGTGACGGCGCGGTTGAGCTTGGCGGTGACGTCGGCGGGTGTGCCGGCCGGCGCGAACAGGCCGTACCAGGCCGACGCCCGGTAGCCCGGCAGGCCCTGCTCGGCGACGGTCCGCACGTCGGGCGCGGCGGCCGAGCGGGTCTCGCCGGCGAAGCCGATGGCGCGCAGCTTGCCGGTCTGCACATGCTCCAGCACCAGCGGCATGTCGGCGAACATCAGCTGCACCCGTCCGCCCAGAAGATCGGCGAGCGAGCCGGCGCTGCCCCGGTAGGCGACGTGAGTCATCTTGACGCCGGTCATGTGCATGAACAGCTCGGCGGCCAGGTGCTGCGAGGCGCCGATGCCGCCCGACGCGAAGTTGATTTCGCCGGGATGGGCCTTGGCGTAGGCGACGAGCTCCGGGATGGTCTTCACCGGCAGGCTGGGATGCACCACCACCAGCAGCCCGACCTCGGCCACCAGGGTGATCGGCACGAAGTCGCGGATCGGGTCGTAGGGCATCTTGGCATAGAGGCTCTGGTTCACCGCGTGGGTGCCGATCGAGCCGACGATGAGGGTGCGCCCGTCGGGCGCCGCCTTGGCGGCCAGCGAGGCGCCGACATTGCCGCCGGCGCCGGTGATGTTCTCCACCACGTTCTCGTGACCCCACGCTTTGGTCAGCTCGCGGCCGACCAGCCGGGCCATGGCGTCGTTCGACGCCCCGGCCGCGAACGGCACGATGATCTTGATCGGGCCGCCCGGATAGTCGCCTGCGGTGGCGCTGCCGAGGGCGCCGGCGAGGCATAACGCGGCGGCGGCGAGGAACCGAAGAGGTCGTCTCATGGTCGCGTCTCCGATCTGAGAATACGGGCGAGGAGACGGCCGCCGCGGCGCGGCGGCCGCAGGGAGCCGGCGGCGCGGGCCGCCGGCCTCATTGGCTAGTGGGTGCCGTCCAGCACGGCGCCCTGCTGGCGCAGGCGGGCCTGGAGCGCCGGCACCGGCAGCGCGCGCACGTCGTCGTGGCCGGCCTCGACGCACATCGCGGCCGCGAGGCCGGCGGCGTGGCCGGTGCCGAGGCACTGGCCCATCATCCGGGTGGTGCCGTTGGCGACGCGATCGGTGGAGATGCAGCGGCCGGCGACCAGCAGGTTGCGCACCGCCTTGGGGATCAGGCAGCCGAACGGGATGTCGTAGGAGCCGCCGTCCGCGATGGCGATCCGGACCTGGCGGATGCCGCCCTGGTGGATGTCGATGTGGTGGGCGCCCTTGGTGATCACGTCCTTCTGCTTGGTGGCGGACGCCGCCTCGTCGCCGGACAGCACGTACTCGCCCATCACGCGCCGGGTCTCGCGGATGCCGACGCGCGGCGCCAGGCCCGCGAAGCTCGCCCCCTCGAAGCCGGGGCAGCGGGTCTTGAGGAACGTGGCGGTCTGCCACACCTGATCCATCAGGGTCGCCACCACGCGGCTGACGCCGGGCGCGTCGAGGCCGCTGATGTTCTCGGCGACCCGGGTGGCGTTGACGCACACCTCCTTGCGGGGCTTGGAGGTGGGCATGATCATGATCAGCGCGGTCGGGAACATCTCGCCGCGCTGGATGGCGCCGCCGAGGAACGGCCCGTTGCCGCGGAAGAACACCGTGGGTTCGCCCTGCGCGTGGATCGCCTGCGCCAGCTCCTCGTCGGTGCGGCCGGCGCGCACCGCCTCGCTCTCGCCGACCGCGAGCGACGTCGGGTTGTCGCGGACGAAGTCGAGGAACGGCCCGGTCTCGACGCCCGACATGCGGAACATCAGCGACAGCGGCTGAAGCTCCCCGGTCTCGTCGGAGAACTCGGTCGGGGCGCCCGCCATCGCGGCAACGTCGCCGTCGCCCGAGGCATCGACGAAGTGCTTGGCCGACAGCAGGGTACGGCGGTTCTTGTGGGTCAGCACGATCGACCGGACGGTGCCGTTCTCGACCGCGACGTCGGTCACCTGGGTGTAGAGGATCGGCACCACGCCATGGCGCGCCAGAACGCGGGCGATGGCGATCTTCATCACCTCGGGATCGCAGCAGACGTAGCAGATCAGCCGGTAGTCGTGCAGCGGCCCGATGAAGCCGTCCATCTGCCGGCACTCCTCGAAGATCTCGTCGGCGACGCCGCGCACCACCCATTCGCCGCGGCCGTTGAGCACGCCGTCCACCGACATGCCGCTCAGGAGCTCGCCGCCGAACATCGGTCCGGCCTCGATCAGCGCCGTGCGGGCACCTGACTTGGCGGCCGCGATGGCGGCGCCGATGCCGGCGGCACCGCCGCCGACGACGGCGACATCGAAGCTGACATGGTCGAGCGAGGGCATGGGCGGGGTCCTTGCTGAGGGTCGGGGATCAATGTCCGATATGCGGACTACATGTCGTTCTGTGTCGATGGTAGAGCCGGGATTTCCGAGCTTTCAACCGCCAATGGCTTGTTTCTGGAAATATCGTAGTCCATAAAGTGGACATCAGAGCATTTTCCGGCGAAGTGGACTCCGGTTCGCCGTCGAAAATGCGATCAAATAACAACGTCTAGAGCGGGGGCCGATCCTGGATCGGACACCGCTCTAGGGGCGGATCATCATGGCGAGTTCGAGCGGGACCCAGAGCATCAGCCGCGCCGCCGCCCTCCTGCGGGTGATCGCGACGCGCAACGCGGCCGGCCTGCGGCTGTCGGAGCTGGTGACGGCGACCGGGCTGGAGCGGCCGACGGCACGCCGCATCCTCCAGGGCCTGATCGACGAGGGGATGGTCCGGCAGGCGCCGGAGACCCGGCGCTACTTCCTCGGGCCGGCGCTGTTCGAGCTGGGCCTGGCGGCCTCGCCGGGGCTCGATCCGCGCGGGCTGTGCACCGAATCGCTGGAGCGCATCGCGGCGCAGACCGGCGACACCGTCTTCCTCACCATCCGCAGCGCCTTCGATTCGGTCTGCCTCGATCGCCGCGAGGGCTCCTATCCGGTGCGCGCCCTGACGGTGGAGATCGGCGCCCGCCGGGCGCTCGGGTCGACGGCCGGCGGCATCGCGCTGCTGATGACGCTGCCGGAGGACGAGGCCGAGCGCATCATCGACGCGAACACCCTGCGGCTGCCGCGCTACGGCACCCTCAACGCCGCCCGGCTGCGCAAGATGGTGGCGCGCGGGCGCACGCTCGGTTACGCGCTCAACAGCGACGACATCATCCCTGGCGTCAGCGGCGTCGCCATCGCGCTGCCGGCGATCCCGGCGCTCCCGGCGATGGCGCTCAGCCTGGCGGCGATCTCCTCACGGCTCGGGCCGGAGCGGCAGCGCGAGGTGGTGGCGGTGATGCGGGCCGAGGTCGACGTGGTCCTGGAGCGGGCGCGGGCGTGGCGGCAGGGCCTGAGCGGCGCCGCCTGGTGACGCCGGGCCGTGACCTCAGGCGGCGGCCGGGCGAGCCGCCCGCAGCGCCGCCTCCAGCACGGTGCCGGCCGGAATGTCGCGCATGCAGGCGTGATACCCCATCGCGCAGGTCGGCTTGTGGCAAGGCCGGCACGGCACCGCGGTGGTCGTCTCGATCACGGCGGCGATCGGGTTGAGCGGCTTCCAGTGCCACGGGCTGGTCGGCCCGAAGATGCCGATGCTCGGCGTGCCGATGGCGGCGGCGACGTGCAGGAGGCCGGAGTCGTTCGACACCACCACGTCGGCGGCGGCGAGCGCCAGGATGGCGTTGCGCAGGTCCGTCCCGGTGAGATCGCGGACGCGGTCGCCGCCGATCGCGGCGATCTCGGCGGCGAGCGGCGCCTCGCCGGGGCCGCCGACCACCCAGACGGCGAAGCCCTCGGCGGCGAGCCGCCGCGCCACCTCGCCGTAGGAGGCCGCCGGCCATCGCTTGGAGGGGCCGACCGCGCCGGGCGCCAGCGCCGCCACCGGCCGCTCGGCGGCCAGCCCGAGTCGGGCGCGCCAGGCGGTCAGCTCGGCGGCCGGCACCACGAGCTGCGGCATCGGCCACTCGGCCGGCCGCGGCGCCCCCTTGGGCAGCGCCAGCACGGCGCACTGGTCGATCATCCGCGGCAGCGTCTTCTCGCCCCAGCGCAGATCGTTGACGACCCCGAACCGCATCTCGCCGACCAGCCCGGTGCGGACCGGGATGCCGGCCAGGAAGGGGGCGAGCGCCGCCTTCCACTTGCGCGACATGATCAGCGCTTGGCCGTAGCCTTCCGGGCGCAACCTGTCGGCGAGGGCGCGGTGCTCCCCGTAGGCAAGTCGTCGGCGCGGAAGATCCCACACCACGCCCTTGCGCACGGCCGGCATGTAGTCGAGCAGCGGTGCCACCATGGCGGTGGTGAGCACGTCCACGGGCCGCTCCGGGTCCTGCTCCTTCAGCAGCCGCACCACGCTGTGGCAGCGGACGAAATCCCCGATCCACATGTAGGGGACGAGGAGCACGGGGCGGTGTGGGGACGCTGCGGGGGTGGCGAGAGTGGGAGAGGACGGGGCCGTCATGGCACGCCGCTATCCCGCCCCGGGCCGGAAGTCCAGGGGGTGGTGGCGGGACGGCGGCGCCCATCGCCCGGCTGGAGGCGCCGCGCTGAGTTGCGCGACGGCCCGGAACGGGGCTAGGGAACCCCGCCGGCGGCGGGTTCGACCGATCCCCCGGCGAACGGGCCGTGGGGATCGACATGCTGCTGGTGACGGGCGGGGCGGGGTTCATCGGATCGAATGTGGTGGCGAGCCTCAACGAGGCCGGCCGCACCGACGTGGTGGTGAACGATCGTCTGGGTTGTGACGACAAGTGGCGCAACCTCGCCAAGCGCGAGATCGCCGACTTCGTGCCGCCCGCGGATCTCGGCCGCTGGCTCGACGACTGCCGTCGCTCGGGCCGCAAGCTCGACGCCGTCATCCACATGGGGGCGAACTCCGACACCACGGCGCGGGACGGCGACGAGGTGATGGACAGTAACTTCCGCCTGTCGCTCCGCCTGCTCGACTGGTGCACCGAGACCCGTACGCCGTTCATCTACGCCTCGTCGGCCGCGACCTACGGGGGAGGCGAGGAGGGCTTCGTCGACGACGAGGACCTGCCGGCGCTGCGGCGGCTGCGGCCGCTCAACCTCTACGGCTGGAGCAAGCACCTGTTCGACCTCGCCCTCAAGGGCCGGCAGGCGCGCGGCGAGCCGCTGCCGCCCCAATGGGTCGGCCTCAAGTTCTTCAACGTGTTCGGGCCGAACGAGTACCACAAGGGCGAGATGGCGAGCCTTCTCGCCAAGCGGTTCGAGGACGTCCGCGCCGGCCGTACCGTCACGTTGTTCAAGTCGCACCGGGACGGGATCGCCGACGGCGACCAGCGGCGCGACTTCATCTATGTGGAGGACGCCGTCGCGGTCTTGCGCTGGTTTCTCGACACGCCGTTGGTGTCAGGCCTGTTCAATGTCGGCACCGGCGAGGCGCGCTCGTTCCGCGAGCTGATCACCGCCGCCTTCACGGCGCTCGGCGCGCCGGCGAAGATCCAGTATGTCGACATGCCGGTGGCGATCCGCGACCAGTACCAGTACTTCACGCAGAGCTCGGTGGAGAAGCTGCGGCGGGCCGGCTGGAACGGTGGCTTCACGCCGCTGGAGCAGGCGGTCGGCCGCTACGTGACGGACTTCCTCGATCGGGCGGACCGCTACCGATAGACAGAGCCAACCTCCATCGTCGGTCCGGGAGGCGCCGCGGGGCGAACCCGGAATTCAGCGACACGCGCAAGCGTGCTTCCGTGGTCCGGGCCGGCGCGAGCGCACGTCCCCGACCGATGGAGCAACAGTCAGGACAGACGATGCTCGATTTCGAAACCTACCTGGCGCGTCTTCCCGATCAGTCGGTGCTCTGTGTCGGCGACCTGATGCTCGACCAGTTCGTCTATGGCGAGGTGTCGCGCGTCTCCCCCGAGGCGCCGGTGCCGGTGATCGCGGTGAAGCGCGAGGAGACGCAGGTCGGCGGTGCCGGCAACGTCGCCTGCAACATCGCCTCGCTCGGCGCGTCCTGCGTGTTCGTCGGCGTGGTCGGCGACGACGAGGCCGGGCAGACGCTGGCGGCGGCGCTCGGACGGCTGAATGGTCGCCTGTCGGCCGAGCTGGTGGCCGATGCCGAGCGGCCCACCACTCGCAAGCTGCGCTTCGTCTCCGAGCACTATTCGAGCCATTTGCTGCGCGCCGATTGGGAGCGCCCGCAGCCGCTCGGCGCGGCGATCGAGACGGCGGTGCTGGCTCGCGTCGAGGCCGCCTTGCCGCGCGTGACCGCGGTGGTGCTGTCCGACTACGCCAAGGGGGTGCTCACTCCGCGGGTGGTGCGCGGCGTCATCGCGGCGGCGCGCGGACGCGGCGTGCCAGTGGTGGTCGATCCCAAGGGGCGCGACTTCTCGATCTATGCCGGTGCCACCCTGATCACGCCGAACCGCAAGGAGCTCGGCGAGGCGTCACGCCGGCCGCTCGCCGATCTCGACGCGGTCGCCGCCGCCGCCGAGGAGCTGCGCCGCGACAGCGGTTGCGAGGCGCTGCTGGTCACGCTCAGCGAAGACGGCATGCTGCTCAAGCAGGGCGGCCGTGCGGCCGTGCATGTGCCGGCCCATCCGGTGCGGGTGCGCGACGTCTCGGGGGCCGGCGACACCGTGGTGGCGGTACTGGCCCTGATGCTTGCCATGGGGGCGCCGCTCGATGCCGCCATGCGGGCCGCCAACGCGGCCGCCTCGGTGGTGGTCGGCAAGCGCGGCACCGCCACGGTGTCGCCGCTGGAGCTGCGGTCGCGCGTCTTGCCCGCCGCGGCGCTCGCCTCCGAGGAGAAGATCGTCTTCGACGCCGCCCAGCTCGACGACCGGGTCGCGGCCTGGCGGGCGCAGGGGCTGCGCATCGGCTTCACCAACGGCTGCTTCGACATCCTCCATCCCGGCCATGTCCGGGTGCTGACCCAGGCGCGGGCCGCCTGCGATCGGCTCGTCGTCGGGCTCAACAGCGATGCCTCGGTGAAGCGCCTGAAGGGCGAGGGCCGGCCGATCCAGGACGTGGTGGCGCGCGCCGACGTGCTGGCGGCGCTCGAAGCCGTCGACCTCGTCGCGGTGTTCGAGGAGGACACCCCGATCGAGCTGATCCGCCGGCTGAAGCCGCAGGTGCTGGTCAAGGGCTCGGACTACCGCGTCGACCAGGTGGTCGGCCGCGAGGTGGTAGAGGCGAACGGCGGCGAGGTGGTGCTGGTCGATATCGTGCCGGGCCATTCGACGACCGGCATCCTGAAGAAATCCGGCCAGGCGCCGGCGCGGGCCGGCGGTCCGGCGCTGCCGGCCGGCCGGAAGCCTGCCTGAGCCTCAGCGCCGCGCCGCGTCCTCGGCCAGCACGAAGTCTACGGTGGCGCCGATATCGGCGAACATCCGGTCCGGCACGTCGCCGGCGATCTTGCCGGTGCCGCGGCAGCCGTGGCCGGTGGCCACGCCATAGGCGCGCAGGCCCATCGCGTGGGCGGCCGCCATGTCGCGGCCGCTGTCGCCGATCATCCAGGCCCGCGCCGGATCGATCGGCAGCTCGGCCAGCGCGCGGCGGAACAGCAGCGTGCCGGGCTTGCGGCAGTCGCACCGGATGGTCAGGTCCGGCACGCCGTACGGGAGCGGCCCCGGATGATGCGGGCAGACATAAATGCGGTCGAGGAGGCCGCCATCCTCGGCGAGCCGCGCCTCCAGCCGGCCGAGAATGCGGTCGAGCTGGTCGAGGCTCACGGTGCCGCGGGCGACCTGCGCCCGGTTGGTGATCGCCACGACGAGGAAGCCGGCCGCGCGCGCCCGGGCCAGCGCCGCCCCGGCGCCGTCCACCATCACCAGGTCGTCGGGCGAAAGCGTGCCCTGCGGGCCGGGCTCGTGGTTCAGCACGCCGTCGACGTCGACCAGCAGGGCGGGGCGGGGGTGCTCGCGCCGGAGCCCGGCGGGCCGGCCGGCCGCGAGGTCCGCCTCGGCGGCGGCGACATCGGCCGGGCCGTCGAGCCGGCGGATGTACTCGGTCGTGGGGTGGCAGGCGATGGTCTTGCCGGCGGCCAGGAGGGCCGGCACCACATCGCGCAGCAGATCGGGGCGGTGGCCCGGCAGCCGCAGGCGGTCGACGAGGTCCGGCCGGGCGAGCCAGAGGCCGGAGGGCGCCAGGTTGCGCTGGTCCTGCGGGTCCGGCCGGTCGTGCGGGAACACCGCCACCAGCCGGCCGTCCCGCTCGGCGACGAGATCGCTGTCGCGGGGTCGGGCGACCGGCTGGACGACCGCCGTCAGGGCGGCGGCGAGGGCCGCGTGGGTGTCGCGCAGGGGACCGAGGGCGACATCGAACAGCACCGGCCCGTCGACCACCAGGATCGCACCGTCCGCGGGCATCTGCCCGGCCGCCGGCACCGGCTCGATGGCGAGGCCGAGCGTCCGCGCCTGGTCGGCAACCGTGGCGACGAGCCGGGCCGCCTCGGCGGGCTCCGGCGCCAGCAGGCCGACCCGGCCGATGCCCATGCGGGCCAGCGCTCGCACCTGGTGGAGCAGCACGGGCTCGTCCGCGACCGGCCGCAGCAGCGCCGCGACCGCGGCATCCGACGCGCTGCCCGCGGGTGCGCCGCCCGCCACGATGATCGCCTGCATGGTCGTGCTCCGGAGGGTCGAGGGGCGGGGACGGCCGGGCGGTTCACCACGCCGCGGGAGGCGGTTTCCGTTCCGGCCGAAAATGCCTTAAGCAGTCGCCGGCGGGTTGGGAACCCCCTTCCGGCCGTGTCGGTGGCGGTGCGCCCGGCACGATGATGCGTCCGGCACGATCCGGCTCCCGATCCGATCGTGCGCTCCAGCTCACCCGTGGTCTCGCATGGCTCGTCCGAAGATCATTCCCCTGTTGCTCGCCGGCGGCTCCGGCACCCGCCTCTGGCCGGTGTCGCGCGACGCCATGCCCAAGCAGTTCCTGCCCCTGGTCGGCGAGCGCTCGACCTACCAGCAGGCGCTGGCCCGGGTTTCGTCGCCGGCCCTGTTCGCTCCGCCCATCGTGATGACGGCGAGCGACTTCCGTTTCTTCGCCCGCAGCCAGGCCGAGGCGCTGGGCATCGACGCCACCGTGGTGCTGGAGCCGATGCGGCGCGATTCGGGGCCTGCGATCGCGGCCGGCGCGGCGCTCGCCCGCCGGCGCGACCCCGATGCGGTCGTCCTGGCGATCGCGGCCGACCACGTCATTCTCGATCAGGAGCTGTTCGAGGCGACCTGCGCGGCCGGGCTCGAAGCCGCGGTGGCCGGCCACATTGTCACCTTCGGCATCGCCCCGTCGGCGCCGAAGACGAGCTACGGCTACATCCGCCGCGGCGCCCCGCTGGGACCGGCCGGCGTCGCCGTCGTCGATGCCTTCGTGGAGAAGCCGGACGCCGCCACCGCGGCCCGCTACGTCGCCGACGGCTACCTGTGGAACTCCGGCAACTTCCTGTTCGGTGCCGAGACGCTGCTCGCCGAGCTCACCCGCTTCGAGCCCGAGATGGCGCGCGCCGTCGAAGGTGCGGTCGAAGAGGCCGCGCCCGATCTCGGCTTCGTCCGCCTCGATGCCGAGGCGTTCGGCCGGGCGCCCCAGAAATCGATCGACTATGCCGTGATGGAGCGCACCGACAAGGCCGCGGTGGTCGAGGGCCGCTTCCGCTGGTCCGACATCGGGAGCTGGGACGCGGTGTTCGACATCGCGCCGCGCGACGACGCCGGCAATGTGACGTCGGGGCCGGTCGCCACCATGGACACCGAGGGCTGCGTCATCCATGCCGAGGACCGCCTGACGGTGGCGCTCGGCGTCAAGGATCTGGTCGTGGTCACCACGCCGGACGCCGTGCTGGTGCTGCCGCGCGATCGCGCCGAGGACGTCAAGCCGCTGGTCGCCCGCCTCAAGGCCGAGCGGCGCAACGAGGCGACCGAGCACCGGCTGTGCCATCGGCCATGGGGTCACTACGACTCGCTCGATCGCGGCGCCCGCTATCAGGTGAAGCGCATCGTGGTGTCACCCGGCGCCCAGCTCTCGCTCCAGCGGCATTATCACCGCGCCGAGCACTGGGTGGTGGTGCGTGGCACCGCCGAGGTGACCACCGGCGACGAGCGCGCCATCGTGCACGAGAACGAGTCGGTGTTCATCCCGATCGGCGCCGTCCATCGGCTGGCCAATCCAGGCAAGATCCCGCTGGAGCTGATCGAGGTGCAGACCGGCAGCTATCTGGGCGAGGACGACATTGTCCGCCTCGACGACGTCTACCGGCGCGACTGACGTCGGGGTCGGACGGGCTGTCAGGCCGGGCGCGGGCCGAACAGCGCGTCCTCGACGCAGGTACAGATCGCGTGCGCCGCGACGATGTGGATCTGCTGAATGAGGGGCGTCTTGTCGGTCGGCGCCGCGAGCAGGTGATCGCACAGCGCCGTCATGTCGGACGGCTTGCTGCCGGTGAAGCCGATGGTGACGACGCCGAGCCCGCGGGCGGCCTTCAGGGCGGCCAGCACATTGGGCGAGCGGCCCGAGGTGGAGATCGCGATCAGCACGTCGCCGGCGCGCGCGAGCCCGCGCACTTGGCGCTCGAACAGCTGATCGAAGCCGAAATCGTTGCCGACGGCGGTGAGAACCGAGGTGTCGGTGGTCAGCGCCACGGCGGCCAGCGGCGCGCGGTCGAAGTTCATCCGCGACAGGAACTCGGCCGCGATGTGCTGGGCATCCGCGGCGCTGCCGCCATTGCCGCACAGTAGCACTTTGCCGCCCGACCGATACGAGCGGGTGATCGCCGCCGCGATCGCCGCCACGGTGGCGATCAGCGCCGGATCGGCCGCGGCCCGCTCCATCGCGTCGCGGGAATGCTGGAAATGCGCCGCGATCGAGTCTCGGGCCGGGTCCGTCATGGCGCTCTCCTGGTCGGGCCGGGGGTCGCCGCAGCGGCCCGGTCGGGGCGCCGGGATAAAGCGATCCTGCCGCCGGCCCGTCAAGGGCTCGCCCGGAATCCGATCCAACTGGATCGGACACCGCTCTAGAAGTCCTTACGTGATCGCATTTTCGATGGCGAACCGGCGTCCACTTCGCCGGACAATGCGCTCGCCCGATCGCGGCCGGACCAGGGGCTCTCCCGTCGCGTGTGCCGAGCGAGAAATTCGTTTACGTCAGGCTGCTAGAGCATTGTTCGGCGAGGTGGAGGAGATCGCATGACGGCGAGGTCGGGGGCGGGCGGGCGCCCCACCGACGAGACCGAGGCAGGCCCGGCGCTGCGGCCGGCGCTGCGGCGCGCCACCATCGCCACCGTGGTGCTCGCCGGGTTGTCGCTGCTCGCCGCCGTCATCGCTCTCGGGGCGCGGAACGAGCTCGGCAAGGCGCTCCAGGTGCCGGCCGCCACGCTCGCCGGCTTGGTGCTGGTGGTGGTCGCCTTCGCGACCCTTAACTACGCGATCCGGATCTGGCGCTTCGTGTTCCTCGCCCGCCGGCTCGGCCTGTCGGCCGGGGTCGGGGCGATGTCGGTGTTCTATGTCGCCGGCTTCGCCCTCACCATGTCGCCCGGCAAGGTCGGCGAGATGGCGCGGCTGTGGTTCCTCAAGCGCCGCTACGGCTTCGACTACCGTCGTGGGGTGGCGCTCCAGCTCGGCGACCGCATCGGCGACGTCTACGCCATGCTGCTCCTGTGCCTCGCCGGGCTCGCCGGCTTCGAGCCCTATCGGGGCGCCGTGCTGGCCGTGCTGCTGGCAGCGCTCGCCGGCACCGCGCTGCTGGTGCGGCCGCGGCTCCTCGTCGCCGGCATCGGTGCGGCCTACGGCGTCGTCCGCCGCAAGCCGCGCCTGTTCGTGGCGCTGCGCCACATGGTGCGCCATACCGCCCTGGTGATGCGCGGCGGCGTGTTCGTGCCGGCGCTGGCGCTCGGCGTCGTCTCCTGGCTCGCCGAGGCGGTGTCGCTGTGGCTGGTGCTCCATCTGCTCGGCACTCCGGTCGATCTCCTCGCGGCGACCTTCGTGTTCGCCTTCGCGGCGGTGGCGGGCGGCCTCACCATGGCGCCCGGGGGGGTCGGCGGCTTCGAGATCGTCATGGTGATGCTGCTCGGCCTCCAGGGCGTACCGACCGACATGGCGGTGGTGGCCACCGCGGTGGTGCGGCTCGGCACCGTCTGGTACGGCACCGTAGCGGGCTTCCTCGCGGTGCCGGTGGCGCTGCGAATGTCGGCGCCGCCATCGGCTGTTCCGGCCGCGCTGGCACAGCCGACCATTTGACCGAAGGGGCGGGCGTCCGATGCATCCACACAATCGCCCGGAACGCGCCGTAGCCGCGGGGGCTGCACCGGGCGCCGTTCCGCGAGGAGCCGGAGACTTCGTCCGATCATGAGCACTGCGCCCGCCAGTCCCGCGCCGAGTGCCTCGCCGCGCCCGGTCCCGATGTCGTCCTGGGGACGGCGGACCCGCACGCCGCACCTGGTGACGCGCCCGGCCTTCCTGGACGACGCCACCGCGCAGGTGGCGACGCCCGCCACGGCCCCGGTTGCGCCGCTGCTCGCCCGTGGCCTCGGCCGCTCCTATGGCGACGTTTGCCTGAATACCGACGGACGCCTCCTGATCACCGACCGGCTCGACCGCATCCAGTGGCTCGATGTCGAGGCCGGCGTGGTGCGGGCCGAGGCCGGCTTGAGCCTCGACCGGCTGCTGCGGGTGATCGTGCCGCGCGGCCTGTTCCTGCCGGTGACGCCCGGCACCAAGTTCGTCACCCTCGGCGGTGCCGTCGCCAACGACGTCCACGGCAAGAACCACGAGACCGCCGGCACCTTCGGGTCGCATGTCCTGCGCCTCGGCCTGGTGCGCTCGACCGGCGAGGCGCTGACGCTGTCGCGCGACGAGAACGCCGCGCTGTTCGCCGCCACCATCGGCGGGCTCGGGCTCACCGGCTTCATCGCGTGGGTGGAGCTGCGGCTGGTGCCGATCCGCTCCGCCTTGCTGGAGACCGAGACGCTGGCGGTGCGCGACCTCGACGATTTCTTCCGCATCGCCGAGGCGAGTGCCGAGTGGCCCTTCACGGTCGCCTGGGTGGACTGCTTCGCGCCGGCGCGCGAGCTCGGCCGCGGCCTGTTCATGCGCAGCCGCTGGGCCGAGACCGGCGGCCTCTCGGCCCACCGTGCGGCTCGCGGGCCGGCGATGCCGGAGCTGCCCAGTTTCGTGCTGAACAGCCTGACGTTGCGCGCCTTCAACGCGCTCTACCGGCGGCGTCCCCATGCGCTCGGCCGGCGCACGCAGCACTACGACCCGGCCTTCTATCCCCTCGATGCGCTGTCCGGGTGGAACCGGCTCTATGGCCGGCGCGGCTTCTATCAGCACCAGTCGGCGGTGCCGGCCGCGGTGGCGCCCGACACCGTCCGGCGGCTCTTGGAGACCACGGCGGCGCAGCGCCAAGGCTCGTTCCTCGCCGTGCTCAAGCGGCTCGGTGGCGTGTCCTCGCCGGGCGTGCTGTCGTTCCCGATCGAGGGCGCGACGCTGGCGCTCGACTTCCCCGACAAGGGCGAGCGCACCCGCCGGCTGATGCTGGCGCTGGCCGAGCAGGCGACGGCGGCGGGCGGTCGCCTCTACCCGGCCAAGGACGCCGTGATGAGCCCCGAGATATTCCGCGCCGGCTTTCCGCGCTGGCGCGAGGTGGAGGCGTGGCGCGATCCCGCCTTCAGCTCCGACTTCTGGCGGCGGGTGACCGGAGACGCCGCATGAGCACGCCCTGTCGCATCCTGATCCTCGGCGCCGGCTCGGCGATCGCCCAAGGCTATGCGCGGGCCCGCGCGGTGCGCGGGGCGAGCTTCGTGCTGGTCGGCCTCAATGCGACGCGGCTCGCCGCCATCGCCGACGACCTGCGCGCCTGCGGGGCGCAGGGCACCGAGGTGGTGACCGCCGACCTCGCCGATCTCGCCGGCATCGAGACGCGCGCGGCCGAGCTGCGGGCGTCGTTCGGCGAGCCCGACGAGGTGCTGATCGCCTATGGCGAGCTCGGCGACCAGGTGGAGAGCGAGCGCGACCTCGACGCGGCGCGCCGCGCCATCGATGTGAACTTCACCAGCGTGGCGCTGTGGGTGCTGGCGCTCTTGAAGAACCGGCCCCCGCAGGTGCCGCTGGCGATCGCGGCGATCGGCTCGGTGGCCGGTGACCGCGGCCGTGCCTCGAACTTCGTCTACGGCTCCGCCAAGGGCGGGCTCGACCGCTTTCTCGAAGGGCTGGCGCAGAAGCACGCCGGCACGCCGGTTCACGTCCTCACCGTCAAGCCGGGCTTCGTCGACAGCCCGATGACCGACGGGCTCGCCAAGGGGCCGCTGTTCGCCAGCCCCGAGACCGTGGGTGCTGCGATCGCGCGCGCCGTCGAGAAGCGCCGCCGGGTGGTCTACGTGCCGTGGTTCTGGTGGGGCATCATGACGATCATCCGCCACCTGCCGTGGGTGGTGTTCCGCCGGCTGCGGATCTGAGTCGCGCGACCGCTCAGATCGCCAGGAAGAAGGCGACGCCGACCACGGCGCCGAGCAGCAGACTGGTGCGGTCCTTCAGCGCGAACACGACGGGGTCGTCGTCGAGCTCGCGGCGGTGCGACAGGAGCCAGATCCGGCACAGCCACAGCGACATCAGCACCGGCACCGCATAGAGCCAGTATTGCCGCTGGTAGAAGCCGGAGGGTGCGGCGTCCTCGGCCAGATACAGCAGCATGATCACCAGCGCGACGAGCCCCGAGCCGACCCCGAACACCAGCGTCAGCGGCCAGTCGTCGCCGCGATAGCCGCGGCCGGCGATCTTGCCGCCGGGCGTGGCGGCGGCCCGCATCACCTCGGCGTGGCGCTTGGCGAGCGCCAGCGACACGAAGAACGCGAACGAGAACGACAAGAGCCACGGCGACTGGCGGATCTCCAGCACCGCGGCCCCCATGGCGACCCGCAGGGTGAACAGGCCGCCGATCAGCACGGCGTCGAGCAGCGGCTCGCGCTTGAGGCCGAACGAGTAGGCCAGCGTGAGCACCAGATAGGCGACGAGCAGTGCCGCGAAGCCGGGCGACAGCAGGGCGCCGGCCACAATCGCCACGGCGATCATCAGCGGTGCGGCGGCGAGCCCGGCGGCGAGCGGCAGCGCGCCGCTGGCGAACGGCCGGTGCCGCTTGGTCGGGTGGCGGCGGTCGGCGGCGAGATCGGCGAGGTCGTTGACCAGATAGGTGCCGGAGACCATCAGCGACAGCAGCAGGAATCCCGCAGCGGCGGTGGCGATCTGCACCGGGTCGGTGAAGGCGTGGCCGACGAACAGCGGCACGAACAGGAGGATGTTCTTCGACCATTGGTGCGGCCGCAGCGCCTTCAGCCAGGGACGGGCGCCGTGGCGTGGCCGGGCCAGCGTCGCCAGCACCGGCGTGCCGCAGCGCTCCACCTCGGTGGTGACCGCACGAGCGACGTCGCACAGCACGGCGCCGCGGGCGGCCGCAAACAGCGGCAGGTCGGCCGGGCTGTCGCCGGCATAGAGGAAGCCGTCCGGGAAGCGCCCGCGCAGATGCGCGAGCTTGGCGTCGCCCTTGAGGTTGCGCACGCCGTCGCTGCCGGTCGCCGTGTCGAAGACGCCGAGCGCCGCCGCGACGCCGTCGGCGATCGCCTGATCGGCGGCGGTGACGAGGTGGACGGCGCGTCCGCGCGTCCGCTCGGTGCGGATCAGCGCCACCAAGTCCTCGCGCCATGGCATGTCGGCCACATCGAGGAGAGCGTCGCCGGCGAGGCGGCGCTTGAAGGCGGCGCGATCGCCGATGCGGCGCAAGGCGCCGGCGGCGGCGAGCGGCTTGCGGAACAGCAGCAGCGCGAAGCACTCGACCAGCGAGTCGCCGAGCAGGAGCGTGCCGTCGAGATCGACCACCAGCGGCAGGGCGGGATCGGCGGCGAGGCCGCGATGTGCTTCGGTGGTGGGCTCCAGCATGGCCAGGTCCGTCGCCTCGGAGGACGGGCCTCGCCCGTGCGACGGATTATAGCAAGCCGGGTCTTAAGGGGTAGTAAGAGCGGTGGTGGCCGCCCGCGGGCTACGCTGTGAGGCCGAGAGGTGTGTCGCGGGCCACCAGCCCGCCGTGGATGTCGACGAGCGTGCGGCGGATGTCGTGGGTGATGCGCCAGCCCGGATAGCGGGCCTGGAAGCGGCGCAGGTCGCTGACGTACCAGATATGGTCGCCGACCCGGCTCTGCGGGTCGTAGCGCCAGGCGAGGCGGCGGCCGGCGATCTCCTCGCACAGCGCGATGGCCTCCAGCATCGAGCAGTTGGCGGCGCGGCCGCCGCCGATGTTGAACACCTCGCCGCGCGGCGGGTCGCGCCACACCGCGTCGAAGGCCGCGATCAGGTCGGCCGAGTGGATGTTGTCGCGCACCTGCTTGGCTTTGTGGCCGAACACCGTGTAGGGCCGCCCCGTCAGGGTGCATTTCATCAGATAGGCGAGAAAGCCGTGGAGCTGGGTGCCCGAGTGGTTCGGCCCGGTCAGGCAGCCGCCGCGGAACACCGCGGTCCTGAGGCCGAAATAGCGGCCGTACTCCTGCACGAGCACGTCGGCCGCCACCTTGGAGACGCCGAACAAGCTGTGGGTCGACTGATCGAGCGTCATCGTCTCGTCGATGCCGTGCGCCGCGTAGGGGTGCGCCGGGTCGATCTCGAAGCGGGTCTCGTGCTCCACCAGCGGCAGCCGGTTCGGCGTGTCGCCATAGACCTTGTTGGTCGAGGTAAAGATGAAGACGGCGTCGGGCGCGTGGCGCCGCATCGCCTCCAGCAGCACAAGCGTGCCGTTGGCGTTGATGGTGAAGTCGGTGCGCGGATCGCGGGCCGCCCAGTCGTGGGAGGGCTGCGCGGCCGTGTGGACGATCAGCGACAGGTCGCGGCCATAGGTGGCGACCAGGCGATCGATGGCGGCCTCGTCGCGGATGTCGATGTCGTGATGGCGATAGCCGGGCAGCGTCTCGGTGAGGCGGGCGGAGAGCCAGCGGGTCGATGCCTCGACGCCGAACAGGTGGGCCCGCATGTCGTTGTCGATTCCGATCACCCGGTCGACGTGCCGCCCGAAATGCAGGACCGCCTCGCTGCCGACCAGGCCGCCCGATCCCGTTACCAGTGCGACTGACATTCACGCCTCTCCGGACCCCGCCGTCCCGTCGACGGGCGTTCGTAGAAGCCGGAGCAGCAGAATACGTTCCTGACGGCCGGCCACCATGCCGAATGGACGGCCTCGGCTGTCGCGGTGGTGGTGATGTCGATTGCGCCGGAACCATTCGGGGGCGAGATCGTTGACTCGCATCACCGGCCACGACCTGGGCGCCGGTGACTGAGAGATGCGTGTGCTCCCGCCCCCTGGGCAGACTGGAGCAGCGCCATGAGCGGTCGAGACCGCGATAGTGTCGCCGACGTGACGCACGCCGGGACGAGCCCGACTGATGCACTCACTGATGCAAGGGTCTCGACCGACGCGACTCCACCCGGCGCCACTCTCGTCGACGCTATGCCCGGGGCGGGACAGGGCGTTCCGGGCCGACGCGCGCGTCGCCGCCGCAACCGCCAGATCGCCATGCGCGAAGAGTCCCGGATGGCCTGCACCGAATCCAGGGTGCTGATCGACGGGGCGGCCGAGCGCGTCATCAGCTCGGACGAGGCCTGTGCGACCCATCACGAGCAGGTCGCCAAGAGCCGCGACACCATCGCCCAGACCCGGGCGCTGATCCGACGCCTCGACGAGCGGTGAGGCGGCCCGTCAGCCGGTGCCCTGCATCAGCTTGAGCCGTGCCCGCAGCGCCTCGCGGATGTGGGCGCGGGCGATCTGCTCGGCGCCGTCGGCGTCGCGTGCGGCGATCGCCGCCACCATGGCGGCGTGCTCGGCGACCGCGGTGGCGGGGCGGCCGTCGAAACACCGCCTCGCCGAGCGGTAGGCCGGAGCGGTCGAGGGCAGCGGGATCGAGGCCCGGGCGCGCCGGCCGGCTGCTCGGCCGCCGGGCGGTCTGCCGCGGCAGGCCCCGGAGCGGCGGACGATGCCATCGCGCCAGATATAAAAAGGCGGGCCGAAGCCCGCCTTTTCGTCATCGCAGTGGTCATCGCGTGCGACGTCAGCACTGGCTCCAGTCGGCCCGGTAGGCGCCGCGGACCGGGCAGTTGCTGCGGCCCCAGCCCCAGCCGCCCCAGTCGCCACCCCACGTCGCCGCTCGATAGCGGTAGCGCGGCGCGTAGGCATAGCCGTCGTAGCCGGGCGCGTAGGCGTATCCCGCGTAGCCGTAGCTCGGTGCGTAGCCCCACGACGAGTAGGTGTAGGTCGGGGCGTAGGCGTAACTGGGGGCGTAGGCGTAACCGGGGGCGTAGGCATAGCCGGGCGCGTACCCGTAGCCGCCGTAATAGCCGTTGTAGTAGCGCGCATTGCTGCTCGCGGCGGCGGCGCCGATCAGGGCCCCGGCGGCGAGCCCGACGCCGGCGGCGGCGAGGAAGCGGCCGTTGCGGGCTTCGGCCGTCGAGGTGGTCACCGCCAGCGCCCCCGCGAGAGCGAGAGCCGCGGCCGTCTTGGTGCTCAGATATCGCATGGTCTGCTCCTGGACGTCGTCTGCTCCTGGACGTCGTTCCGCGGCCGGCGGCCTCGGCCGGACCGCGCCTGTGGCGACACCGGATCAATGCGAACGTCGGTCCGGCGTTCCGGGACCCGGTGCGTCGGTGGAGCGCGACGCGCCACCGGGGGCACCGATTGGTCGCCTCGGGTGGCACTCGGGTTCGTGACGGCGATCACGGATCGGCGTTCGGCCCATCACGAGGTCGCGATCGCCCTCGGGATCGCTCAGGGCGGCACCACCGCGACGGCCTGCTCGTCCAGCGCCACCGTCTTGATCAGCGCGAACACCGGACGGCCGGGCGCGAGATCGAGCTCGGCCAGCGCCTTGCGGGTCGCCGAGGCGAGCACGTGGCCGTGGCCGGCGAGGTCGACGGTGACGATGGCGAGGGGGCCGTCGCCCGCCTCGATGCGGCCGACGGTGCCGGCGAGCGCGGTGCGCACGCTCAGGCCGGCCGGATGGGCGGTCGCGAGCGTCACGTCGGTGGCCCGCACGATCACCCGGCAGTCGCGCCCCGGCGGACCGGCATGGCCGGCGAGCCAGATGGTGCCGGCGGGATGCGACAGCTCGGTGAGCCCCCAGTGGGTGTCGTGCCGCGCCACCCGGGCGGTGACGAAGGAGGCGCGGCGGAACCGGCTCTCGCCCGCCTGGGCGGCGCCGTCGCCGAACACGTCCTCGACCGCCCCCGCCATGGCGACCCGGCCATTCGCCAGCACCACCACCCGGGCGGCGAGCCGGGCCACCTCCTCGACGGCGTGGGACACGTAGACGATCGGGATGCGCACCTCGTCGCGCAGCCGCTCGATCAGCGGCAGGATCTCCTGCTTGCGCTCGGCGTCCAGCGCGGCGAGCGGCTCGTCCATCAGCAGCAGGCGCGGCGACGACAAGAGCGCCCGGCCGATGGCGACGCGCTGCTTCTCGCCGCCGGAGAGCCGGCCGGGCCGGCGGCCGAGCAGATGGCCGATGCCGAGCGTCTCGACCACCGGCGCGAACGCGATGCGGCGCTCGGACCGCGGCGTGAACCAGCGGCCGAACAGCAGGTTCTGCTTGACGCTGAGATGCGGGAAGAGCTGCGCATCCTGGAACACCAAGCCGATGCGGCGGGCATGCGGCGGCACGATGACGCCCTGCGCGGTGTCGACGAGCGGTCGGCCGTCGAGGACGATCGCGCCGCGGTCGGGTCGCATCAGGCCGGCGATCAGCGCGATGGTGGCGCTCTTGCCGGAGCCCGACGGGCCGAACAGGGCGAGCACGCCGCCGTCGCTCTCGAAGGCGATGGCCAGCTCGAAGGCGCCGAGGCGCTTGTGCAGGTCGACGCGGATCATTCGAACTGCGCCAGCTTGCGGCGGGCGAGCCGCTGCACCGCCTCGGACACCACCAGGGCGCCGAGCGCGATCGCCACCGATACCAGGGTGAGGCGCAGCGCTCCGGCGTCGCCGGCCGGCGTCTGGGTCAAGCCGTAGATCGCCGCCGAGATCGTCTGCGTCTCGCCCGGGATCGCCGACACGAACGTGATGGTGGCGCCGAACTCGCCGAGCGCCTTGGCGAAGCACAGAATGGAGCCGACCATCAGGCCTGGCAGGGCGAGCGGCAGGGTGATCAGCACGAAGGTCCACGGCCGGTTGGCGCCGAGCGTGCCGGCGGCGGCCTCCAGCCGCTGGTCGATCGCCTCGATGGACAGGCGGATCGCCCGCACCATCAGCGGAAAGCCCATCACGGCGCAGGCGAGCGCCGCGCCGGTCCAGCGGAACGAGAACACGATGCCGAACGTTTCGGCCAGGACGGAGCCGATCGGTCCGCGGCGGCCGAACAACAGCAGCAGCACGTATCCGGTGACCACCGGCGGCAGCACCAGCGGCAGATGCACCAGCCCGTCGAGCAGGACCTTGCCGGGAAACCGCCAGCGTGCCAGCGCATAGGCGACCAGCACGCCGAACGGCAGGCTGGCCAGCGTCGCCACCACGGCGATCCGCAGCGACAGGCGCACCGCGGTCAGTTCTTCGGGCGAGAGTTCCATCATGGCCGGCCGATGGCCCTGGGGCGTGCGTTCGGTTTGCCGGTCATCGTCGCCGGTCCTCGCTGGCAGGGCAGGGCGGGAGGTGTCGAGCTGTAGCGCCGCGAATATAGCGTGCAGCTTTGCGGCGTGCCAAGCGGTGAGGGGCGGGCGGGCTTGCGCTCGCGGCGCCGGCGATCGACAGTGGCGGCGGGGCGCCAGCGCGCAACCCGAAGGACGGAGTGTGGCGTGTCGGCATCTGACGAGGTGTACTGCCGCCTCGACAAGCGGAACCGGATCGTGGGCGTCGGCGGCGCCTGGGATCGCTTTGCCCTCGCCAACGACGGCGGGGCGGTGACGGCGGCCCGTGTGCTCGGCACCGATTTCCTGTCCCATGTGAGCGGCGAAGCGACGCGGTCGCTGCTCGACAGGGTGCTTCGCGGGGCGCGCCGCAGCAGCGCTCCCGTGGTTCTGCCGTTCCGCTGCGACTCGCCCGAGTGCGAGCGCCACATGGAGATGACCGTGCAGGCCGAGCCCGCCTCCGGCATCCTGCTCGCCTATCGGGTGTTGCGCGTCGTGCCGCTGCCGGTGCCGTTGCGGTTCGTGGGGAGCGGGCTGCCGCGCGGCCGCATGCTGTTCCGGTGCAGCACCTGCAACCGGCTGTTGCGCGACGGCCGCTGGCACGAGCCCTCCAGCGTCGACGTGCCCGCCACTCCGATCGCCGTGAGCTACGGCGTCTGCCACGACTGCCGGGACACAGTGGAGCGCCTGCTGCCGGCCGCCTGAGACCGCCGCCCGCGGACGGTGGTGCGGTGGAGGCCCGGCCTTCAGCGGCGGCTCGGCTTGATATACCCGGTCGGCACCGCGGTGGTGTATTTCAGCTCCTCCATGGCGATGGCGGAGGAGACGTCGGCGAGCTCCACCCGCTCGATCAGCCGCTTGTATACGGCGTCGTAGGCATCGATGTCGGGCACCACGATGCGGAGCAGATAGTCGATGTCGCCGGTGAGCCGCCACACCTCGACGATCTCCGGAACGTCGGCGATGACCTTGCGGAAATGCTCCACCCATTCGATCGCGTGCCGCGTGGTGCGGACCGACACGAACAGCGTCATCGGCACGTTGACCTTGCGGCGGTCGACCAGGGCGACCCGCCGGCAGATGACGCCCTCGTCCTCCAGCTTCTTGATCCGCCGCCAGCACGGCGCCACGCTGAGCCCGACCTTCTCGGCGATGGCGGCGATCGCCAGGGTGGCGTCGGCCTGGAGCAGATCGAGGATTTTCTGATCGATGCGGTCCATGGGGATGCCGGTTGCGCCCGAAGCGTCGACATTGAAAACCCATTTCTTTCAGCCTGCAATCTCTAAAATGTAATTGCGCGATGTCGAGGGCCGGCGCATGTCTTTGGGAGCCGGTTGCGGGCCGATCCGCATAGTCTCTCCGCAGTCGATACGAATCCCTGAGGAGAGTGGCGTGCGCACCATCGGTCTGATCGGCGGCATGAGCTGGGAGAGCACCGCCGTGTACTACCGGCGGATCAACGAG
Source organism: Rhodoplanes sp. P11 (assembly GCF_964266735.1). Lineage (NCBI taxonomy): Bacteria > Pseudomonadati > Pseudomonadota > Alphaproteobacteria > Hyphomicrobiales > Nitrobacteraceae > Rhodoplanes > Rhodoplanes sp. P11. The sequence goes on along the minus strand of NZ_CAXWGY010000020.1, from coordinate 58,243 downwards.
CAGGTTCGGGAGCGCCTCGGCGGGCTGCACTCCGCCGACGTGCTGATGCACTCGGTCGATTTCGACGACATCGTCCGGATGCAGCGCGCCGGCGACTGGGCCGGCGCCGCCCGCACGCTGGCCGGGAGCGCCCGCGGCCTCGAGCGCGCCGGCGCCGACTGCGTGCTGATCTGCACCAACACCATGCACAAGATCGCCGACGAGGTGCAGAAGGCGATCACCATCCCGCTGCTGCACATCGTCGACGCCACCGCGGCGCCGCTGACGCGCGACCGCATCACCCGGCCGCTGCTGCTCGCCACCCGCTTCACCATGGAGGAGGACTTTTACCGCGCCCGCCTGCGCAGCCGCTTCGGCGTCGAGGCAATGGTGCCGGAGGCCGAGGACCGCCCCATGGTCCACGATGTGATCTTCGGCGAGCTGTGCTGTGGCGTCGTTCGCGACGAATCGCGGGCCAAGTTCCGCGCCGTCATCGCCCGCGCCGCTGCGCGCGGCGCCGACGCCGTGATCCTGGGTTGCACCGAGATCGGCCTGCTGATCGGCCAGGAGGACAGCGCGCTGCCGGTGTACGACTCGACGCTGCTGCACGCCGACGCCGCGGTCGCGTTCGCGCTCGCCCCCGAGCCGGCGCTGGTTGCCTGAGGCGGCGGGCCGGTCCAAGCTCCGATCCGTAACCCCCGCGAGACGCAGAGCCCCCGTGACCATCACCGCTCAGGCCACCCGACCCCGACGTCCCGTCGCCCGCGTCCCCTCGCTCGCCCATTGGGGCGCCTTCACGGCCGTCGTCACCGACGGCCGGGTGGTGCGTTGCGAGCCGTTTGGCCACGACCCGACGCCCTCGCCGATGCTCGCCGCCATCCCGGCCATGGTGCATTCGCCGCTGCGCATCGCCCGTCCGGCGGTGCGCGAGGGATGGCGCGAGGGCCGGCCGCGTACCGGGCACGATACGTTTCGCGAAGTGTCGTGGGACGAGGCACTCGATCTCGTCGCCGGCGAAGTCTCGCGCGTTCGCGCAGCGCATGGCGCCGGCGGCATCTTCGGCGGCTCCTACGGCTGGTCGTCGGCCGGCCGCGTTCATCACGCCCGCACCCTGGTGCGGCGTTTCTTGGCGCTGGGTGGCGGCTTCGTCGATCAGCTCGCCAACTACTCGTTCGGCGCCGCCCAGTTCCTGCTGCCGCATGTGCTCGGTACCTTCCAGCCGGTGACCGGGCGCGCCACCGACTGGCCGAGCGTCGTCGCCGACACGCGCCTGCTGATCGCCTTCGGCGGCCTCGCGCCCAAGAACAGCCAGGTCGGCTCCGGCGGCGTCGGCTCGCACGACTTCGAGACCTGGCTGCGTCGCGCCCGCGCGGCCGGCATCCGCATCGTCAATGTCAGCCCGCTGAAGAGCGACGCGCCCGACTGGCTCGACGCCGAGTGGATCGCCATCCGGCCCAACACCGACGTCGCCTTGATGCTCGGGCTCGCCCACACGCTGCTCACCGAGGGCCGGCACGACGCCGCGTTCCTCGACCGCTACTGCGCGGGCTTCGAGACGTTCGCCGACTATCTGACGGGCCGCCGCGACGGCACGCCGAAGTCAGCCGATTGGGCGGAGCACATCTGCGGCGTGCCGGCCGACACCATCCGGGCGCTGGCGCGGGATGCCGCCGCGCAGCCCACCTACCTGACCGCGACGTGGTCGCTGCAACGCGCCCATCACGGCGAGCAGCCTTACTGGGCGCTGATCACGCTCGCCGCCATGCTGGGCGGCATCGGCCTGCCGGGGCAGGGCTTCGGCTTCGGCCACGGCTCGATCCACGGCACCGGCCTGCCGCGCGCCGCGCTGCCGGGGCCGGATCTGTCGCCGCCGCCCAATCCGGCCGGTCTCGCGATTCCGGTCGCCCGCATCGCCGACATGCTGCTCGATCCCGGCGGTACCTACGAGTTCAACGGCCGCAGGCTCGCCTATCCGGACGTGCGGATGGTCTACTGGGCGGGCGGCAATCCGTTCCATCACCATCAGGATCTCAACCGCCTGCGACGCGCCTGGCAGAAGCCCGAGACCGTGGTGGTGCACGACTCGTGGTGGACGCCGACGGCGCGCCACGCCGACATCGTGCTGCCGGCGACGACGTCGCTCGAACGCAACGACGTCGGCGGCACCTCGCGCGATCGCTTCCTGTTCGCCATGCACCGGGCGATCGCGCCGGTGGGCGAGGCGAGGCACGACATCGACATCTTCGCGGCGCTGGCCGGCCGGCTCGGCTATGCGGACGCCTTCACCGAGGGGCGCGACGAGATGGCGTGGTGCCGTCTCGTCTACGATCGCATCCGCGACGGCGCCGCCGCCAAGGGCGTCGCGCTGCCGGCGTTCCAGCAGTTCTGGGCCGAAGGCTTCGTCGCGCTGCCGCCGCCCGAGCGCGACTTCGTGCTGTTCGAGGAGTTTCGCCGCGACCCGGACGTCCACCGCCTGGCGACGCCGTCCGGCAAGATCGAGATCGTCTCGGCCGCGGTCGCCGGCTTCGGCTACGACGACGCGCCGCCGCATCCGGCCTGGTTGCCGCCGGCCGAATGGCTCGGCAGCCCGGCCGCGAAGCGTTTCCCGCTGCATCTGATCACCAACCAGCCGGCCCGCCGCCTGCACAGCCAGACCGATCCCGGCCCGGTGTCGGTCGCCGGCAAGATTTCCGAGCGCGAGCCGATCCGCCTGAACCCGCAGGATGCCGCGCGCCGCGGGCTAAGCGACGGCGACATCGTGCGGGTGTTCAACGATCGCGGCGCCTGCTTGGCCGGCCTGGTGATCGATCCCGACGTGGCGCCCGGCGTCGCCGTGATGGCGACCGGCGCCTGGTTCGATCCGCTGCCCGAAGGCGGCGGTCTCGACGTTCACGGCAACCCCAACGTGCTGACGCCCGACATCGGCACCTCGCGGCTCGCGCAGGGGTCGAGCGCGCAGAGCACGCTCGTCGAAATCGAGGGCTTCGTCGGCACGCCGCCGCCGGTGCGCGCCTTCGCGCCACCCCCTCTCGCCCCCCTTGCACCCACCGCGTTCGTGCGCACCGATGCGCCGATGTGATACCACCGTTCAGGAGACTTCGGAGACCGCCATGTCCAGACAAAAGCTCACCGGCTCGTTCGTCGCGCTGATCACCCCGTTCAACCGCGACGGCTCGGTCGACTTCGCGGCGTTCCGCACGCTCCTGACATTCCACGAGGACAACGGCACCGCCGCGGTGCTGATCATGGGCTCGACCGGCGAGACCTCGATGCTGTCGCCGGAGGAGAAGAAGGCCATCATCGTCGAGACCGCCAAGATGAAGTCGGCCAGGATGCCGATCTTCTTCGGCTGCACCGGCGCCAACACCGAGGCGACCATCGCGATGGTGAAGTTCGCCAAGGACAACGGCGCCGACGGCGCCATCCTGGCGGCGCCCGCCTATATCTGCGCCCCCGAGGACGACATCGAGCGGTTCTTCCTGGAGGTCGCCGACGCCACCGACCTGCCGCTCGGCATCTACAACAACCCGCCGCGGGTGAAGAGTGATCTGCACTGGGATCACCTGCTGCGCATCTTCAAGCACCCGAACTACGTGGTGCACAAGGAATCGACCGGCCGGGTCGGGCAGGTCGCCCAGGTGCTGGCCGGGCGCCCCGACGTCTCGGTGATGTGCTGCGACAGCCCCAATCTCGGCCTCGTGGTGCCGACCATGAGCCTCGGCGGCCACGGCACCGCCAACATGACCGGCAACCTGGCGCCGCGCGAGATCGCCGCCATCTCGACGCCGTGGAGTGGCTGGGCCGATGCCGAGCGCTTCCGCGAGACCTATCTGCGGATGCTGCCGCTCCTCCACTTCACCTATTCGGCGATCAATCCGGTCGCGGTGAAGTCGCTGATGAAGGCGGTCGGCCTGCCGGCCGGCGATCTGCGCAAGCCGCTCACCGGGCTCGCCGCCGAGCATCTCGCCCGCGGGGTGCGCATCCTGGCCGAGCTGGGTCTCGACAAGACCTACGGCTACAAGCTGCCGTCGCCCGCCGCCGCCGTGGCGGCCTGAGCGCACGGTCCCGCGGGGCAGGGAGCAGGGGGCAGGGGCGCCATGGATCTCGGGATCGCCGGCCGCAAGGCGCTGCTGTGCGGGGCGAGCCGCGGGCTCGGCAAGGCGTGCGCGCTGGCGCTCGCCCGCGAGGGTGTCGCCGTCACCATCGCGGGCCGCACCGCGACGACGCTCGACGCGGCCGCCGCCGAGATCCGGGCCGCCACCGGCGCGCCGGTGACGACGGTGGTCGCCGACATCACCACGCCGGCGGGGCGCGACGCGCTTCTCGCTGCGTGCCCCGCGCCCGACATCCTGCTCAACAATGCCGATGGTCCGCTGCCCGGCGACTTCCGCGACTGGACGCGCGACGACTGGATCGCCGCGCTCGATGCCATGATGTTGGGGCCGATCGACATGATCCGCCGCGTCGTCGACGGCATGGTGGCGCGCCGCTTCGGCCGCATCGTCAACATCGTGTCGCGCAGCGTGAAGATCGCTCAGCCGGAGCTCGGCCTGTCGAACGGGGCGCGCTCGGGCCTGGTCGGCTTCGTGGCCGGGCTGGCGCGCCAGACGGTCGCCGACAACGTCACCATCAACAACCTGCTGCCCGGCATCTTCGACACCGATGCCCAGCGCCGCCACATCCGCGGCATGATCGACGAGGCCGATGGCCGCTTCGACGCGGTGTGGCGGGCGCGGGCCGCCGCCAATCCGGCGCGGCGCTATGGCGACCCCGCCGAGCTCGGCGCCTATTTCGCCTTCCTGTGCTCCGACAAGGCCGGCTTCGTCACCGGCCAGAATCTCCTGATCGACGGTGGAAGCTATCCTGGAACGTATTGACGGCCTGCCCGGCGGACGCCGCGCGTGCCACGCGAGGACACGATGACAGAATCGAGCTGGACGACATCGAGCTGGACCACACCGACGCACTGGACGCGACGCGGCGTCACGGCCGCGTTGCTTCTCGGCGCTGCGACCGCGATGGGCGCGGTGCCCACGCCCGCGCAGGCGCAGCCCTATCCGTCGCGCACCATCACCATGGTGGTGCCGTATCCGGCCGGCGGCTCGGTCGACGGCGTCGCCCGCATCCTGGCGCAGAAGCTCCAGGAGTCGCTTGGGCAGACCGTCATCGTCGAGAACCGCGCCGGCGGTGCCGGCGGCCTCGTCGGTGCCAACTCGGTGGCGAAGTCGCCGGCCGACGGCTACACGCTGCTGCTCCAGGCGTCGATCCACGTCGTCTCGCCGTTCCTGTTCAAGAACGCGCCCTACGACGTGGTGAAGGACTTCACCCCGATCACGCTGGTGGCCGCGGGGCCGCTGGTGGTGTCGACCACGCCGGGCGTGCCGGCCACCAACCTCAAGGAGTTCTTCGACCTCGTCCGCAAGGCGCCCGACAAGTACACCTTCGCGACCTCGAGCTTCGGCTCCGCCGGCCATCTCGCGGTCGAGATCCTCAAGCGCGAGGCGGGCGTCGACACCCTCACCATCGCCTACAAGGGCGGCGGCCCGATGCTGACCGACCTGATGAGCGGCCAGATCCACCTGATCGCCGATCCGATGGTGTCGTCGCTGCCGCTCGCGCAGTCCGGCAAGATCAAGGCGCTCGCCATCACCAGCCCCGAGCGGGTGAAGATCGCGCCCGAGATCCCGACCGTCGAGCAGTCCGGCATGAAGCCGCTCGACTTCGTCTCGTGGTACGGCCTGTGGGGCCCGAAGGGCCTGCCGCCAGAGATCGTCGCCAAGCTCCAGAGCGAGACCGCCAAGGTGCTCGGCCAGGACGAGACCAAGGCACGCTTCGGGACGCTGGGCTTCGAGCCCAAGCCGTCCACCGCCCCGGAGTTCGCCAAGTTCATCGCCGACGAGATGGCGCGCGCCGAGCAGATCATCAAGGACGCCAAGATCAAGACCGAGTAGGGCGGTCGCATCGTCTTCCTGGTGATCAGTTGGCTGTCATTCCGGGGCGCGGCAAAGCCGCGAACCCGGAATCCAGAGGCAAACGTCGAACTCGCGGCTGAATTCCGGACAGCCGCTTCGCGGCTTCCGGAATGACCGCCGAATTGATCAGCCGGATCTCGTATCGGACGTGATCAGGGTCAGGGATCGCGACGCCGCCGGCCCGCGATCCCGGCCGCCTGACATGATCGGTCGTCGCGTGTCGTCGGACAGCATCCCATGAATGTTCTCGTGCTCGGCGCCGGTGTGGTCGGCACCGCCTGCGCCCACTATCTCCACCGCGACGGCCATCGCGTCACCGTGCTGGAGCGCCGCTCCGGCCCGGCCCTGGAGACCAGCTTCGGCAATGCCGGCGGCGTGTGCCCCGGCTTCGCCGGCCCGTGGGCGGCGCCCGGCATGCCGCTCAAGGCGATGCGCTGGCTCACCGATCGCTACGCCCCGCTGGCGCTGCGGCCGACCGTCGATCCGTACCAGTGGGCGTGGCTCGCCGCCTTCGCCAAGAACTGCACGGCCGAGCGCTTCGCCCGCAACAAGGCGCGCATGCAGCGCATCGCGCATTACAGCAAGGCGTGCCTGGTGGCGCTGCGCCGGGAGACCGGCCTCGCCTACGACCACGGCGAGGGCGGCGTGCTGCAACTCTTCCGCACCGACGAGGAGCTGGCCGGCGGACGCCGCGCCGCCGCGGTGCTGGAGCGGTTCGGTGTCGCCCATGAGGTGCTCGATGCGGACGGCGTGCTGGCCGCCGAGCCGGCGCTGGCGCGCGCGACGGTTCGCTTCGTCGGCGGCCTGAACCTGCCTGGCGACGAGACCGGCGACTGCCATCTGTTCACCGCGGCGCTCGCCGAGCGCTTGCGCGCCGCGGGCGTGACCTTCGCGTTCGACACCGCGATCACCGGATTGCGGGTGGAGGGCGGGCGGCTGCGCGCCGTCGAGACCCGGCAGGGCGCCTACGAGGCGGACGCCGTGGTGGTGGCACTCGGGGTCGAGGCGCCGCGCCTGCTGCGGCCGCTCGGCCTCGCGCTGCCGATCTATCCGGTCAAGGGCTACTCCATCACGATCGATCTCGACGATGCGGCGGACGGCCCGCGCTCCGCCGTCATGGACGAGCACACCAAGGTGATGATCGCCCGGCTCGGGCGCCGCCTGCGCGCCGCCGGCATGGCGGAGGTCGGAGGCTACGGGCTCGACGTGCGGCCGGATGGCATCGAGGCGGTGCGCCGCACCGTGCGGGCGCTGTTCCCGGGCGCTGCGGTCGACGGCGACGTGGCGCCGTGGGCGGGCCTGCGGCCGATGACGCCGGACGGACCGCCTTATCTCGGCGCGACGCGGATCGCCGGGCTCTATCTCAATGGCGGCCACGGGTCCAACGGCTGGACGCAAGCCTGCGGCTGCGGCCGCATCGTCGCCGACGTGGTGGCGGGGCGGACGCCGGAGATCGATCTCGACGGCTTCGGCCTCGATCGCTGACCGGGGCCGGCGCGCCGTGCGGCCGCCGGCCCCGTGGTGCCGTCATGGGATCACGCCGCCCGCACGCCGGCGAGGAAGCGGGCCACCTCGATCTTGAGGCGGGCGCTCTCGCGCGACAGCGACTGCGCCGACGACAGCACCTGCGAGGAGGCCGAGCCGGTCTCGGCGGCCCCGCGGTTGACGCCCGCGATGGTGTCGGCCACCTCCGTGGTGCCACGCGCCGCCTGCTGGACGTTGCGGGCGATCTCGCCGGTGGCGGCCCCCTGCTGCTCGACGGCGGCCGCGATGGCGGTGGCGATCTCGGCGATGCGTGCGATGGTGCCGCCGATCTCCTTGATGGCGACGACGGAGTCCTGGGTCGCCTGCTGCATGCCGGCGATCTGGGTCGAGATCTCGCCCGTCGCCTTGCCGGTCTGGGCGGCCAGCGCCTTCACCTCCTGGGCCACCACCGCGAAGCCCTTGCCGGCCTCGCCGGCCCGGGCCGCCTCGATGGTGGCGTTGAGAGCGAGCAGATTGGTCTGCTCGGCGATGGCGGTGATCAGCTTGACGACGTCGCCGATGCGGCCGGCCGCCTGCGACAGCTCGCCGATGCGCACATCGGTCTTCTCGGCCTGGCGGACCGCCTCGCCGGCGATGCGGGTCGATTCCTGCACCTGCCGGCCGATCTCGCCGACCGACGACGCCATCTCGTTGGTGGCGGAGGCGACCGACTGCACGTTGCTCGATGCCTGGTCCGAGGCGGCCGCCACGGTGGTGGCCAGCCCCTGGGTGGTCTCCGCCGTGCGGGTCAGCGAGCTCGCGGCGGCCTCCAGCTCGTTCGAGGCGGACGACACCGTCTCGACGATCTGGCCGACGGCGCGGTCGAACTCGTCGGCGAGCCGGACCATCCCGGTCCGGCGCTCCGCCACGGCGCGGCGCTCCGCCTCGGCCTTCTCCTCCGCCTCGCGGCGGGCCTTCTCGGCGAAGGTCAGCTTGACGCCTTGCACCGCTTCGGCGACCTCGCCGATCTCGTCACGCCGGCCGGTGCCCGCCACCTCGACCTCCTCACCCCGTGCCAGCCGCTTCAGATCGCCGACCAGGCGGGCGAGCGGTGAGGTGATGCCGAACCGAATGATCCCCACCGCGAGGGCAAGCACCAGCACGAATGCCCCGCCCACCATGATCATGCTCAGCCGTGCGGTCGACAGGGTCGTCTCGGTGAGGGCGTCGGAACGCGCCTTCACGACTTTGTCGACCGCAGCCGTGATGGCCGCCATCCGCCGGCGGAGTTCGGCGGTTCTGACCGCCATGGCCTCGGCGAGCCGGCTGGCCTCCGCGTTGCGGTTGGCCAGGGTCGCCTTCTCGATGGCGGTGAAGTCGCGTCGATAGATGTTGTCGAACAGCGCCGCCGCCTCGTCCAGCTGGCCCGTCATCGCAGGCAGGAGCTTGCGGGCGTCCGCCACCTCGGCCGCGAAGCCGGTCTGGTTGGCGGCGATCTCCCGGCTGGTCCCTTCCATCTGGGCCACCTCGGTCTCGGCGATCATGCGCCAGGACAGCCGGCCGAAATTGAAGACGCGCTGCTCGGCTTGCATCATGCGCTTCATGCCCTGCACGTCGCGTTCGATCAGGTCGGAGTAATTCCGATCGATCTCCGTCATGCTCGATGTGGCGTACCAGACGCCGCCGCCGGTGATGATGCTCAGCAGGGCGAAACAGCCCAGGATCTTGTAGAGAATTCTGATGTCCGAGACCGCCATGAACTCCTCCTGGCAACGCGCCTTCGGCGTGTCGACGTGGTGTCGATGCCCAAATCGGGCAGGTCGTCACGCCAGGGTTGTGCTCGGCTCCTCATGGGCAGCCGGACTGTGAGCTCCACCACAGCGCGCAAAGAATGCGTGATGGAGGTAAAATAAGCCTAAACCGCTAGTACATTTCGAGTATGCGACTGTAAGGCGAAACCCGCCTAACCTCTTAGATCTAACCGGAATGGTTTATTTGCCGTCAGCGCCCCAAGGTTTGGAACGCCCGCTCCTGAAATCGCCGGCCGCGCGTCGGATCGGGTGTTCTGTCGGCCCGTCTCGAATCACGCCGCGAGTCGTTGCGACGCGCCGTGTGAGGACGCCTGACGCGAGTGTCGGCGCATCCCGGAGCGACGAGAGGGCAGGTCGATCAGTGGTACCATGAGGCCGAGAGCGGCCGTGCGAGGCTGGTAAGTGATTGAGACCGTTCGATGTAAGATCCTGAATCAAAACGTGTTTGAGAGTACGTCTTTTCACGTCGCTCAGCGCCGTGCCGGCATGCTACGACGGCCGCGGGACTGATTGATGGGGACGGAGGTCATGGTCGAGAGCGCCAGGGGCAGCGCGTCGAAGCCGTTGCGGGTCGGCGTCGTCGGCGTCGGCGTCATGGGCTGCAATCACGCTCGCGTCTTTGCGGGGCTGCCGGGCGTGCAGCTCGTCGGGGTCGCCGATCCGAATGTCGGGCAGACCGAGTTCGTCGGTCGCACGCTCGGTTGCGGCACCTTTCCGGACATCGGCAAGCTGCTCGACTTCGGCGTCGATGCGGTCACCATCGCGGCGCCGACTCATCTGCATCGCGAACTCGCGCTCGCCTGCATCCGCCGCGGCGTGCATGTCATGGTCGAGAAGCCGATCGCCTCGACGGTGGAGCAGGGCCACGAGATCATCGAGGCGGCGCGTCGCGCCGGCGTCACCCTCATGGTCGGCCATGTGGAGCGCTTCAACCCGGCCACCCAGGCCCTCAAAGAGGCGATCCGCAACGAGGACATCCTGTCCATCGCCATCACGCGGGTGGGGCCGTTCCCGCCGCGGATGTCGAATGTCGGCATCGTCATCGATCTCGCCGTGCACGACATCGATCTGGTGCGGTGGTTCACCGATTCCGAGATCGTCGAGGTGCAGCCGCAGCTCTCCAGCGCCAAGGCCGAGCGCGAGGACATCGCGCTCCTCCAGTTCCGCACCGCCTCCGGCGTGCTCGCCCACATCAACACCAACTGGCTGACGCCGTTCAAGGCGCGCACCGTGCAGATCGCCACCAAGCGCAAATACATCACCGGCGATCTCCTGACCCGCCAGGTCACCGAGTGCTTCGGCTTCCAGCCAGACGGCAGCTACTCGATGCGCCATCTCTCGGTCGGTCACGACGAGCCGCTGCGCGCCGAGCTCGGCGCCTTCGTCAAGGCCGTCTGCACCGGATCGCGGCCGCCGGTCGGCGGCGAGGAGGGCGTCGCCAGCCTGGAGATCGCCATCCGCTGCCTGGAGGCCGGCAACACGCCGTTGCAGTCGCCGGTGCGCCAGCCGCGGGTCGCGGTGCGCTGACGGCGCGCCGGCCCCGCTTGCCTCATCACGACAGGATTCCGCATGACCCAGCACGCCCGCTTGCAGCCGACGCCGATCCCGTTCATCGACGTCGCGGCGCAACGCCGTGCGCTCGGTGCCCGTCTCGACGAGGCGGTGGCGCGGGTGCTCGGCCACTGCCAGTTCATTCTCGGCCCCGAGGTGCAGACCCTCGAAGCCGAGCTCGGCGCCTTCTGCGGCGCCAGCCGCGTCGTCACCTGCGCGAGCGGCACCGACGCGCTGTCGCTGGTGCTGATGGCCAAGGGCATCGGTCCCGGCGATGCGGTGATCTGCCCGTCCTTCACGTTCTGTGCGACCGCCGAGGTGGTGGCGCTGCATCGGGCGACGCCGGTGTTCGCCGACATCGACGCGGCAACCTTCAACATCTCGGTGGAGAGTGCGGCCGCCGCGGTCGACGAGGCGAAGCGGCGCGGCCTGCGGCCGCGGATGATCATTCCGGTCGATCTGTTCGGCCTGCCGGCCGACCACGACGGCATCGCGGCGCTGGCGAAGGCCGAAGGGCTGTTCGTGCTCGACGACGCCGCCCAGGCGTTCGGTGCCACCACCAAGGGCCGCACGCTCGGGCGCGACGGGCTCGCCGGCGCCACCGCCACCAGCTTCTTCCCGGCCAAGCCGCTCGGCTGCTACGGCGACGGCGGCGCCATCTTCACCGATGACGAGGAGCTGGCCGGCGTGCTCAGGAGCCTGCGGGTGCACGGCCACGGCTCCGACAAGTACGACAATATCCGCATCGGCCTGACCTCGCGGCTCGACACCATCCAGGCCGCGGTGCTGAGCGAGAAGCTGCGCCTCTTCCCGGACGAGATCCGGGCGCGCGACGCGGCGGCGCGCCGCTACGCCGAGGGGCTCGCCGATGTGGTGACGGTGCCGCGGGTGCCGGAGGGCTGCACCTCGGTGTGGGCGCAGTACACCATCCGGATTCCCGCCGGCACGCGCGACGGGTTCGCGGCGGCGCTGAGGCAGGACGGCATCCCGACCGCCGTCTATTATCCGATCCCGCTGCACCGGCAGGTCGCCTATCGCGACTTCCCGACGGCGGCCGGCGGGCTGCCGGTCTCCGATCGCCTCGCCGGCGAGGTGATCAGCCTGCCGATGCACGCCTATCTGGACGCGGCGACGCAGGACCGGGTGATCGACTCGGTGCGCCGCGCGGTGCAGAAGTAGGACGTGCTGCACCCACAACCCCGTCATGCCCGGGCTTGGCCCGGGCATCCACGAAACGGGACCGCCGCAAGGAAGACGTGGATGGCCGGGACGAGCCCGGCCATGACGGAGGGAGTGGGCGGAACAACGCCATGCTCGGACGCATCGCGACGGTCGGCGGACTGACGCTCCTCTCGCGGGTCACCGGCTTCCTGCGCGACATCCTGCTGGCCGCGGTGCTCGGGGCCGGGCCGATCGCCGATGCATTCTTCGTCGCCTTGCGCCTGCCCAATCACTTCCGCGCCATCTTCGCCGAAGGCGCCTTCAACGCCGCCTTCGTGCCCGCCTATGCGCGCATCCGCCAGCAGGGTGGCGGCGATCCGGCCGGCCTGTTCGCCGACCGCGTCTTCACCATGCTGCTCGCCGCCGAGCTTCTGCTGCTCATGCTGGCGCTGGTGTTCACCCCGACCGTGATCCGGCTCTTGGCGCCCGGCTTCGCCGACGATCCCGGCCGCTTCGCGCTCGCCGTCGAGCTCACTCGCATCACCTTCCCGTATTTGGTGCTGGTCAGCCTGGTGACGCTGTATGGCGGCATGCTCAACGCTGTGCAGCGGTTCGCGTCGCCGGCGGCGGCGCCGGTGCTGCTCAACCTGTCCATGATGGCGACGCTGGCGCTCGCCGTGTTTTTCCCCACCGCCGGCCACGCCGCCGCCTGGGGCGTGCTGATCGCCGGCGTGCTGGAGGTGCTGCTGGTCGGCGCCGACACGGCGCGACGAACCGGCCTGCCGCGGCTCGCCCGACCGCGCCTCGATGCCGACGTCAGGGCGTTCTTCCGTGCCCTCGGGCCGGCGACGGTCGGGTCCGCCGGGCTCCAGATCGCGCTGTTCGCCGACACCATCATCGCCAGCTTCCTGCCGGCCGGGTCGCTGTCGGCGCTCTACTACGCCGACCGGCTGAATCAGCTCCCGATCGGGGTCATCGGCATCGCGGTCGGCACCGTGATCCTGCCCGAGATGGCGAGCCGCCTGGCCGGCGGCGACGACGCCGGGGCGCGCGCCGCGCAGGCCCGCGCCATGGAGCTGACGCTGCTCCTGTCGATGCCGTGTCTCGTCGCCTTCCTGCTGGTGCCCGACCTGATCATGCTGGCGCTGTTCTCGCGCGGCGCCTTCACGGCGGCCGACGCGGCGGCGGCCGGCGCGACGCTCGCGGCCTACACGGTGGGGCTCTTGCCCTTCGTGCTGATCCGCAGCGTCACCGCGACCTTCCTGGCCCGCGGCGACACCGCGACGCCCGTGAAGGCGCTGCTCGTCTCGGTGGTCGTCAACGTCGCCCTGAAGATCGTGCTGATGGGGCCGCTGGCGCAGGTCGGGCTGGCGCTCGCCACCGCGGTCGGCGCCTGGGTCAATTTCGGCCTCGTCGTGTGGTTCGCGGTGCGGGCCGGGCTGATGGGGATCGATCCCGGGCTCGTCCGCTCGGTCGCCCGCCTCGCCGTCGCCGCCGTGTTGCTGGCGGCTGCGCTGTTCGCGGGCCATCACGGGCTCGCCGCGGTGCTGCCGCCCGGCCGGCCGCTGCGCCACGAGACCATGCTGGCGGCGCTCGCGCTGCTGGGCGCCGTCGTGTACGGCGCCGCCATCGGGGTGCTGTTCGGCCCGCAATGGCTGCGGGCGCTCGCCCGCCGCCGCAAGGTGGCGGCCGGGCCGCCGCCGCCGGCTGTGCCGCCCGGCGACGCGGGGTGACGCATCAGGTCCGGGCGGCCGCGAGATCGCGCAGCCGCCGCGTGAGGGGGTCGTCGGCGCCGAGCTTCTCGGCCGCGAGATCGACCGGGCGCTTACCGTCCCAGGCGACGAGGTCGGTGCGGGCGCCGGCGTCGAGCAGCGCCGCGGCGCAGTCGGCGAAGCCGTGCCACAGCGCGTCGTGCAGCGGCGTGTAGCCGTTGGACGGACCCTGATAGTTCAGGTTGACGCCCTTGGCGGCGGCCAGCCGCCGGGTGATGTCGAGGTGGCCGTTGTAGGTCGCCTTGTGCAGCGGCACCGCACCGAACACCGGCTCGACGACGTTGACGTCGGCGCCGGCGTCGATCAGCACGCCGACCATGTCGGCGTGGCCGTCGCGGGCCGCGACCAAGAGTGCCGTGTGGCCGTCGTCGAAGCCGCCGACGATCGGGTAGCGGCGATCGATCGGCTCGCCGGCCGCGAGCGCCGCCTTCAGGGCCGCCATGTCGCCGGCATGCACGGCGGCGATCAGCCGGGCGGCGGCCGCGGCCGCCTGGTCGCGGGCGCGGCGCGCGCCGATCAGCGTCTCGATGCGGGCGAGCTTGTCGGCATCGTCGCGGCCTCGGCTGACCGACTTGGCGTAGGCGATGTGCTGCTCCAGCGTGAAGCCGTAATAGGTGGTCGGCGACAGCCGGCAGCTCCGCTCCAGGAGCAGCGCCACGATGTCGTCGGCCTTGAACCAGATCGCCTCGAACAGCGGCGTGTGGCCGGTGGATGTGGCCTGCACGTCGACCGAGGCGCCGGCCGCGACGAGCTGCCGGGCGACGCCCGTGTGGGCGCCCTGGCACGCCTTGTGGAGCGCCGCCGCGCCGGCCTTGCGGTCGAGCGCGTCGAGGAGGGCGCCGGCGGCGATCAGCGCCGCCGCGGTCGGCTCGTCGCCGAGACCGGCCGCGAACATCAAGGGCGTCAAGCCGCTCGCCGGATCGGGCCGGTTCGGATCGTGCCCAGCGGCGAGCAGCACCCGCACGGTGCCGACCGCCGCCGCACGGACCGCGACGATCAGAGCATCGCCGCCGCCGGCAGTCTCGTCCGCCATCGCGGGCCTCACAGGTTGCGGTAGGCGCGCAGGAACGGCGAGGGGTCCCATTCCACTCGCCACTGGGTGATCTTGCGGTTGCGCACGGTCAGGAAGGTGGCGACCTCGAGATCGTACTCGTTGCCGTTCGACAGGCACTGCGAGTGCTCGTGGATGATGCCGACCGCCCGATCGCCGGAGACGAGGAGATCGTCGATCAGCTCGAAGCGGATGATCTTCGAGTGGGCGGCGAGCACGCCGAAGCTCTTGGTCACCGCCTCGACGCCATGCAGGGTGCCGAGCCATGGCACGAGATCGTTGACCCCCGGCACCACCGGCACGTTGATCCACAGAACATTGGGATCGAGCAGCGCGATGGCGTCGTCGTACTTGCCCGCATTCATGTTGTGGAACCAGGCGCTGGCGATCTCGCGCGTCTCGGCCGGGTCGACGGGCGCCGCGGGCCGGGGCGCCTGCTGCTGGCCGGGCGGCGGGAACTTCGCCTTCACGTCGGCCAGGAAGCCTTCGTAGTCGCGCAGCGCCCACACCTGCTCGAACTCGAGATACTCGCGCATGGGCAGCCAGCCCATGGAGTTGCGGTCGAGATCGTCGAGCGAATCGGCCTTGACGATGGCGATGATGCGATGCTGCGACACCACCTTGTAGAGCTGCACGAAGCCGGCCCGGATGCCGGCGACGCCGTGATCGCCCTCGAGGGCTTCCATGTCCCACAGCTGATCCTGCGAGATGCGGCCCTGATAGTTCCACTTCATCTGCACGTAGAACAGCATCGCACCCCTCCGGTGGCGGGGCGAGACGGCACACCTGCCCGACCGGACGCCGTCGTCCCGGTTCATGTCTCGTCCCCTGGTTGCGAATACAACCTTTGAGTGATTTGCGCCGAAAGTAAACGCATAAATTGTTTATCGCGGAAGATGCAGCCGGGCGGTGCGCGGTGCCGAGATGAACGATTGTGCTGGTGAGACACCGCCGAGAGCGCCGCGCCGGTGCCGACCCGGCAGCGCTGTGCGCAGCGGTATCACTCTGAGGCGCCTGCTATTCGGGATGGACTTGAGGGGCGCGGCGCATTATGTGAGGCCGCACGATCAGGACTGCCATCGGGACGTCGCGCAAGCGCCGAGCCGGTAGAGCGCCGAGCCATCGCCAGCGTTCAGCCAGCCAGCGCCCTCGACATGCGATACGCGACGCCGACCGGGCCGCCACTCCGACGGAGCCAGCATGAGTTCCATTCGCGCGCGCTTTTCCGCCATAGCCCTCGCTGTCCTCGTGGCGAACTGCGGTGGCGAGACCAAGCAGCAGCCGGCCGGCGCGCCGCCGCCTCCGCAGGTCACCGTCGCCAAGCCGGTGATGCGGACGGTGGTCGACTACGACGAGTATGTCGGTCGCTTCGTCGCCATCGACGCGGTGGAGGTGCGGGCGCGCGTCTCCGGCTATCTCGACGGGGTGCATTTCAAGGACGGGCAGCTGGTGAAGCAGGGTGACCTGCTGTTCACCATCGACAAGCGGCCGTTCCAGACGGCGCTCGACCAGGCCAAGGCGAACCTGGCGCAGGCCCGCGCCAATCTCGCCTTCACCGAGACCGACCTGGCCCGCGCCCAGCAGCTCGTGCGCGACCGCACCATCACCGAGCAGGCGTTCGACCAGCGCACCCAGGCCAAGCGAGTCGCCGAGGCGGCGGTGGCGGCCCAGGAGGCGGCGGTGCGCCAGGCGACGCTCGATCTCGAATTCACCGAGCTGCGTGCCCCGATCACCGGCCGCATCGGCGACCGCCGTGTGTCGCCCGGCAACCTCGTCACCGGCGGCACCGGCGGCGCGACCACGCTGCTCGCCCATATCGTGACCTACGACCCGATCCGCTTCGAGTTCACCTTCGACGAGGCGGCCTATCTGCGCTACCAGCGCACCGCCGGCGATGGTCCCGCCAGCCGGGCCGGGGGCCTGGAGGTGTCGCTCAAGCTGATCGACGAGCCGGGCTTCGGCCACAAGGGGCGCATGGATTTCGTCGACAACGTCGTCGATCGGCTCACCGGCACGATTCGCGGCCGCGCCGTGCTGCCCAACCCGAAAGACCTGTTCACGCCTGGCATGTTCGCCCGCGTCCAGGTTCCGGCCTCGCCGGCGCAGCCGGCGCTGCTGATCCCCGACGTCGCCATCGGCTCCGAGCAGGTCCGCAAATACGTGTTCGTGGTCGACGGCGAGAACACCGCCAAGCAGACCTTCGTGACCCTCGGCCAGCTCGTCGACGGCAAGCTGCGGGTGATCAAGAGCGGCCTGTCGGAGAACGACCGGGTGATCGTCAACGGCATGGCGAGGACCCGGCCGAACCAGAAGGTGACGCCCAAGGACGAGACGCCGCCCACTGGACCTCAGGCGACGTCGGTCGGCGCCGGCACGTCCGCCAAGGCCGAATGAGACCCCACCGATGAAGCTGTCGCACTTCTTCATCGAGCGACCGATCTTCGCGTCGGTCGTCTCGATCGTCATCGTGATCCTGGGTGCGGTGGCCTATCTGCGGCTGCCGGTCGCCCAATATCCGGAGATCGCCCCGCCGGTGATCAACGTGTCCGGCCAGTTTCCCGGCGCCAGCGCCGAGACGGTGGCCGAGACCGTGGTGGCGCCGATCGAGCAGCAGATCAACGGCGTCGAGGGGATGCTCTACATCTCGTCGAACTCGACCGCCGACGGCCGCTTCTCGATCCAGGTGACGTTCAACATCGGCACCAATCTCGACATCGCCCAGGTGCAGGTGCAGAACCGCGTGGCGGTGGCGCAGCCGCGCCTGCCCATCCAGGTGCAGCAGATCGGCGTGACGGTCACCAAGTCGTCGCCCGACATCCTGATGGTGGTGAATCTCTACTCGCCCGACGATTCCCGCGACGCGCTGTTCATCTCCAACTTCGCCAACATCCAGATCCGTGACGTGCTGTCCCGCGTCGACGGCGTCGGCTCCATCGTGGTGTGGGGCGGTCGCGATTATGCGATGCAGATCTGGCTCGATCCGGACCGCCTGTCGTCGCTCAACCTGACGGCGGCCGACGTCACCGAGGCGCTGCGCGGCCAGAACATCCAGGTCGCCTCCGGGGTGCTCAACCAGCCGCCGGTGCCCGACCAGCTCGCCTTCCAGGTGGCGGTGCGCACCCTCGGGCGCCTCAGCGATCCGCAGGAGTTCGCCAACATCGTCGTCAAGCAGACCGACATCGCCGTCGTCCGCATCAAGGACATCGGACGGGTCGAGCTGACCGCGCAGGACTACTCGTCGACCTCGTATCTCGACCGCCGCCAGGCGGTGGCGCTCGGCGTGTTCCAGCGTCCGGGCTCGAACGCGCTGACCACCGGCCAGGGCGTGATGGCGACGATGGAGCGCCTCAAGTCCGGCTTCCCGCAGGGGGTCGAGTACGCCATCATCTACAACCCGACCCAGTTCATCGCCGAATCGGTGCGCGCCGTCGTCGAGACCATCTTCGAGGCGGTGATCCTGGTGGTGCTGGTGGTGATCCTGTTCCTCCAGACCTGGCGGGCGGCGGTCATCCCCATTCTGGCGATTCCGATCTCGCTCATCGGCACCTTCTTCGTGATGAGCCTGTTCGGCTTCTCGTTGAACAACCTGTCGCTGTTCGGTCTGGTGCTCGCCATCGGCATCGTGGTCGACGACGCCATCGTGGTGGTGGAGAACGTCGAGCGCAACATTGCAGACGGGCTCAGTCCCCGCGAGGCGGCGCACAAGACCATGGACGAGGTCGGCGGCGCGCTGATCGCCATCGCCCTGGTGCTGTCCGCCGTGTTCGTGCCGACCGCCTTCATCACCGGCATCTCGGGGCAGTTCTACCGGCAGTTCGCGCTCACCATCGCGGGCTCGACCCTGATCTCGCTGATGGTGTCGCTGACGCTGTCGCCGGCGTTGTGCGCGCTGCTGCTCAAGGCGCACGATCCGAGACACCGCGACCGCTGGTACGAGCGGCCGATCCACGGCTTCTTCCGCCTGTTCAACCGCGGCTTCGATGCGGTCGCTAACGGCTATGGCTGGCTCGCCGGCAAGGTGGTCCGCTTCACCGTGGTGATGCTGGTGCTCTACGCCGGCGTGCTCGCCTTCGGGCTCAACGAGTTCCGCTCGACGCCGCGCGGCTTCATCCCGCAGCAGGACCTCGGCTATCTCATCGTCGCGGCGCAGTTGCCGCCCGGCTCCTCGCTCCAGCGCACCGACGCGGTGATGAAGCGCGCCGCCGAGCTCGCCCTCGCCACGCCGGGCGTCGGCCATGTGGTCAACATCGTCGGCTTCTCGGGCGCCACCTTCACCAACGCCCCGAACGGCGGCGCCATGTTCCTGATCCTGGAGCCGTTCGAGAAGCGGGCCGGCGATCCGACGAAGTCGGCGGTCGCCATCCAGGGGGCGCTGTTCGGCAAGCTCGCCGTCATCCAGGATGCGTTCACCGTGGTGGTGCTGCCGCCGCCCGTGCAGGGCATCGGCAATGCCGGCGGCTACCGCATGATGATCCAGGACCGCGACGGCGTCGGCTCGCAGACGCTGCTCGGCGCCGTCTACGCCATGATGGGGCGCGCCGCCCAGACGCCCGGGCTGAAGCAGGTCTACTCGCTGTTCGAGACGTCGACGCCGCAGCTCTTCCTCGACATCGACCGCACCAAGGCGCAGCTTCTCGGCATCAACCTGGCCGACGTGTTCAACGCCCTCCAGGTCTATATCGGGTCGTCCTACGTCAACGACTTCAACCTGTTCGGCCGCACCTTCCGGGTGCAGGCCCAGGCCGAGCCCGGCCACCGGCTGGAGCCCAAGGACGTGCTGACGCTGCGGGTGCGCAACGGCCGCGGCGAGACGGTGCCGCTCGGCGCCTTCACGACGGTGCGCGACATCTCGGGTCCCTACCGGGTGCCGCGCTACAACCTCTATCCGGCCGCCGAGCTGGATGGCGACTCGGCCCCCGGCTACTCGCAGGGCCAGGCCATCGCCATCATGGAGAAGCTCGCCGCCGAGACGCTGCCGCCCGGCGTCGGCTACGAATGGACCAGCCTCGCCTATCAGCAGATCAGGGCCGGCGATACGGCGCTGTTCGCCTTCGTGCTCGGCGTCGTCTTCGTGTTCCTGGTGCTGGCCGCCCAGTACGAGAGCCTGACGCTGCCGCTCGCCGTCATCATGATCGTGCCGATGTGCCTGGTGGCGGCGATCTCGGGCGTCATCCTGCGCGGGATGGACAACAACATCCTGACCCAGGTCGGCTTCGTGGTGCTGATCGGACTGGCCGCCAAGAACGCCATCCTGATCGTCGAGTTCGCCAAGCAGCTCGAGGATCAGGGCCGCGACCGGCTGTCGGCGGCGGTGGAGGCGGCACGGCTGCGTCTGCGTCCGATCCTGATGACGTCGCTGGCCTTCATCCTCGGCGTGGTGCCGCTGGTGTGGGCGACCGGGGCGGGCGCCGAGCTGCGGCAGGCGCTGGGCACCGCGGTGTTCGCCGGCATGATCGGCGTCACCGTGTTCGGCCTGGTGTTCACCCCGGCCTTCTTCGTGGTCGGAAGCTGGCTCTCCAGCCTGCCGGGCCGGCGGCGCGCCCGCCGGGATGCGCCCCCGCCGGAGTCGCACGGCCAGCCCGCCGAATGACGCATGCGCGGCCGGCGGCTCGGTGCGAGCCGCCGGCCGTGGCGTCGCATATCGCCGAGAACCTGTCGAATCCCTGTGCGGCGCGCGCCGTTCTGGCGCGCCGCGTCCGTCGACGGCGGTTCGTGCCCCATGGACGGCGGCGGTTCGCCATCATAGCTTCGGACAGCGACGAAGCGTGGACGGAGATTGCTGACATGATCGGTGTCGGAGGCGGCCGCTCATCGTGCCTGCCGCGCGGAACAGCGCCATGAAGTTCGGCACCTCCCAGGCGGTCGTCCGCACCGAGGACGACGCCTTTCTGCGCGGCGCCGGCCGCTATGTCTCCGACCTCGTGCCGGCCGATGCGCTGCGGGCCGTGGTGCTGCGCGCGCCGCATCCGCACGCCCGCTTCCGCCTGCACGATCTCGATGCCGTCCGCGCGATGCCCGGCGTACGGCTGATCCTCACCGCCGCCGACATCGCCGACCTCGGGCCGCTGCCGTGCCTGGCGCGGCCGCGCGGCGTCGAGATCGCGGCGCCCGCCTATCCGATCCTCGCCACCGACACGGTCCGGCATGTCGGCGACGCCGTCGCCTTCGTGGTGGCCGACACGCTCGACCAGGCGCGCGATGCCGCCGAGGCGATCGTGGTCGACTACACGGCGCTGCCCCATGTGGTCGACGCCGTCGCGGCGCTCGCCGAGGGAGCGCCGCCGGTCGTCCATGCGGACTTGCCCTCCGGCAATGCCGTGTTCGACACGACGACCGGCGACGCCGCCGCCACCGAGGCGGCCTTCGCGGCCGCCGCCCATGTGGTCACGCTGCGGCTCGTCAACCAGCGCCTCGTCGCCAACTATCTCGACACCCGCGCCGTCACGGCGGCATTCGACCCGGCCGACGGCCGCATCACCCTCACGCTCGGCAGCCAGGGCTCCCACACGGTGCGCGACGTCCTGGCCGAGCATGTGCTGCGCATTCCGCCCGAGCGGCTGCGGGTGGTGACGCCCGATGTCGGCGGCGGCTTCGGCACCAAGCTGTTCACCTATCGCGAATACGCGCTCGCCGCCGTGGCGGCCGAGCGGCTCGGCCGCACGGTGAGCTGGGTCGCCGATCGCAGCGATCATTTCCTCGGTGACAGCCACGGCCGTGCCAACGTCACCACGGCGCGGCTCGCCCTCGACGCCGATCTCCGCTTCCTCGCCCTCGATGTCGACACCATCGCCGACATGGGAGCGTATCTCTCGGCCTACGCGCCCTATATCCCGATCGCCGGCGCCGGCATGCTGCCCGGCGTCTATGCGATTCCGACGATCCGGGCGCGGGTGCGCGGCGCCTTCACCCACACGGTGCCGGTCGACGCCTATCGGGGCGCCGGGCGGCCGGAAGCATCCTATGTCATCGAGCGGCTGGTCGACGCCGCGGCGCGCGATCTCGGCGTGGCGCCCGACGCGCTGCGGCGGAAGAACTTCATCCCGCCCGCCGCCATGCCGTATCGCACCGCGACCGGCCGCACCTACGACTCCGGCGACTTCGCGGCGCATCTCGCCCGCGCCCAGACGCTCGCCGACTGGGACGGCTTTCCGGCGCGGGCCGCGGCCGCGAAGCGCGACGGCCGGCTGCGCGGCATCGGGCTTTCGACCTACATCGAGGCGTGCGGCGGCAACGGGCCGGAGACCGCGACGCTGCGGCTCGACGACGACGGCGCCGTCACGCTGCTGATCGGCTCGCAGTCGACCGGGCAGGGCCATCACACCGCCTATGCGCAGATCGTCGCCGATCATCTCGACCTGCCGGCCGACCGCGTGCGGGTCGTGCAGGGCGATACCGACCTGATCGCCACCGGCAGCGGCACCGGCGGCTCGAGCTCGATCCCGTGCGGCGGCGTCGCGGTGGCCGGCGCCTCGCGCCGGCTCGCCGAGGTGATCCGCGAGGTGGCGGCCGACGCGCTCGAGGCGGCGCCCGCCGATCTCGAATTGTCCGGCGGCACCGTCCGGATCGCCGGCACCGATCGGACCATCGATCTGGCTGACGTCGCCACCGCGGCGGCGTCGCGCGATCCGGCGCGGCTCACCGTCGCCGACACGTTCCGGCCCAAGGTCGCCACCTATCCGAACGGCACCCATGTGGTCGAGGTGGAGATCGATCCGGACACCGGGCGGGTGGCGATCATCCGCTTCGTCATCGTCGACGACATGGGCATGACGCTGAACCCGCTGCTGCTGGAGGGCCAGATCGTCGGCGGCGCCGCCCAGGGCATCGGCCAGGCGCTGATGGAGGGCGCGGTGTTCGATCTCGACAGCGGCCAGCTTCTCACCGCCACGCTCCAGGACTACGCGCTGCCGCGCGCCGGCGACTTGCCGGCGTTCCTGTTCGAGACCCGCAACGTGCCCTGCGCCACCAATCCGCTGGGCGTGAAGGGGGCCGGCGAGGCCGGCACCATCGGGGCGTCACCGGCGCTCGTCAACGCCATCGTCGATGCGCTGTGGCGCGCCTACCGCATCCGCCACATCGACATGCCGGCGACGCCCGAGCGGGTGTGGGCGGCGCTGCGCGAAGGCGAGCGGATGCACACGCTGTGATCCGGTGCCGCAAATCCGCCGTCCTCATCACCGCACCATCGCGCAATCGTGACCTGACCCACGTCGACGCCGTGGTGCCGATGTCGTGGAAGATCGCTAGGACTGGCAAGCTTGCCGGATTCTCCCGCGTCACGCATCGCGTCGTGCCGCCCGCGGAGGTTCGGATCGTCCCTCTCCCCAACAGTCGACAAGGAGTCTCCATGCAGAGTCGTACGATGCTCGCCGCCGCCGTGCTCCTCGCGGGCGTGACGGTCGCGGCCGCCCAGGACCCGATCGCGGAGCGCAAGGCCGCCATGAAGGCCAATGGCGACCAGGCCCGCATCGGCGCCCAGATGGCCCGCGGTGAGATGCCGTTCGATCTGGCCAAGGCGCAGACGATCTTCCAGACCTATGCGGACAGCGCCACCAAGACGAAGGGGCTGTTCCCGGAGACCACCCAGACCGGCGGCGACACCGCGGCCGATCCGCGCATCTGGCAGAACATGAGCGACTTCCAGGCGAAGCTCGCCAAGTTCGGCCAGGACGCCGCCGAGGCCAAGGGCAAGGTGAAGGACGAGGCCAGCTTCAAGGCCACCTTCTCGGAGGTGCAGAAGAGCTGCGGCGGCTGCCACGAGACCTACCGGCTGAAGAAGAGCTGATCCGGCCGTGCCGGTGCTCCTCCGTGTTCTGATCGCCGCGGTGCTGGTGCTGGGCACCGGCGTCGCGGTGTTCCTCGTGGTCACCGAGCCGGCCCGCGTGCCGGCGGCGTCGCTCGGTCCCCACACACCGAATCTCGACAATGGCCGCACGCTGTTCTTCGCCGGTGGCTGCGCCTCCTGCCACGCCTCCTCCAAGGAGGAGCGTGACCGCCTCGGCGGCGGCCTGGCGCTGCGCTCGCCGTTCGGCACCTTCCACGTGCCCAACATCTCGCCGGATCCGGCCGACGGCATCGGCCGGTGGAGCGAGGCGGAGTTCGTCACCGCCATGCTGGACGGCACGTCGCCGGACGGACGCCACTACTACCCGGCGTTCCCGTACACGTCCTACCAGCGGATGACGGTCGGCGACCTGCGCGACCTGTTCGCCTACATCAAGACGCTGCCGGCGGTCTCCGGCCGGGCGCCCGACCACGAGCTGGCCTTTCCGTACTCGTTCCGTCGCGGCCTCGGGCTGTGGAAGCTCGCCAATCTCGACGGGAAGCCGTTCACGCCCGATCCGTCGCGCTCGGCGGCGTGGAACCGCGGCGCCTATCTGGTCAACGGCCCCGGCCACTGTGCCGAATGCCATTCGCCGCGCGATCGCTTCGGCGGCATCGTGGCGGCGCAGCGCTTCGCCGGCGGGCCAAATCCGGAAGGCGAGGGGTGGGTTCCGAACATCACCGGCAAGGGCCTGGCGAGCTGGTCCGCCAAGGATGTCGAGTACCTGCTGGAGACGGGCGACCTGCCGGACGGCGACTCGGTCGGCGGCACCATGACGGCGGTGGTGCGCAACACCCGCGAGCTGTCTCCGGCGGACCGTGCCGCCATGGCCGAGTACCTCAAGTCGCTGCCGCCGGTCGACGGACCGCCGCGGCCGGAGCGCCGCTGACGGCAGTCCGTCGTCTCGACGACGAGTCTCACGTGGTCGGCGGCGCCGGCGGGTTTCGCGGCTCGCCGGGGCGTGCGACAAAGGGTGGCCCCAGGTCACTCGTCGTCCGCTCCGTCCGTCCGCTCGTCCTTGCCCGCCGCCATGAGCCTGAACGCCGCCATTCTCATCAAGGTCCTGTCGGTCCTGCTGTTCGCGTTCATGTCGGCGCTGGTGCGGTATGTCGGCGAATCCGGGGTGCCGCTCGGCGAGGTGGTGTTCTTCCGCAGCGTGTTCGCGCTGATCCCGGTGGTGCTGATCTACGCGGCGCGGCGCGAGCTCGCCTCGGCGGTGCGCACGCGCCGGCCGCTCGGGCATCTCGCTCGCGGCTCGATCAGCGTGGCCGGCATGTTCCTCAACTTTGCGGCGCTGGCGCGGCTGCCGCTGGTCGACGCGACCGCCATCAGCTTCGCCGGCCCGATGATCACCGTGGCGCTCGCCGCCCTGGTGCTGAGCGAGCGGGTGCGCGCCTATCGCTGGTCGGCCGTGACGGTCGGCTTCGCCGGCGTGCTGGTGATGCTGTGGCCGTATCTCAACCTCGGCCGGCTGGTCACGGCCGGCTCGGCCGAGAGCACCATTGGGGCGATGTGCGCGCTCGGTGCCGCCTTCACCAACGCGCTCGCGGTGATCCAGACCCGCCGCCTCACCGACAGCGAGACGACCTCGTCGATCGTCTTCTACTTCTCGCTGATCTGCACGGTGGTCTCGTCCGCGATCCTGCCGTTCGTGTGGCAGACCCCGACGCTGCCGCAGGTCGTCGCGCTGGTGGCGATCGGCGTGCTGGGCGGCCTCTCGCACCTCTTGCTGACCGAGAGCTACCGCTACGCGCCGGCCTCCATCATGGCGCCGTTCGACTACCTGGCGCTCCTGTTCGCCTTCGTGATCGGCTATGCGGCGTTCGGCGAGATCCCGACCGTCTACGCCTATGTGGGGGCCGTGGTGGTGGTGCTGTCCGGCCTGTTCGTGATCTGGCGCGAGCGGCGGATCGCCGCCCGCCGCGCGCGGGAGCGCCCGAAGCTGCCGCCGCCCGACGCGGGAGCCTGACGGCGGCGCGCACAAGCCGGCGGATCAGAACGCCTTGAAGGTGATGATGGTGCGGGTGTCGACGATGCCCGGGATGGTCTGCACCTTCTCGTTGACGAAGTGGCCGATATCGGTGCCCTGCTCGACGTAGAACTTCACCAGCAGATCGAAGTCGCCGGCGGTCGAGTAGATCTCGGACGCGATCTCGGCGTCGGCGAGCTCGTTGGCGACCTGGTAGGACTTGCCCAGGTTGCACTTGATCTGCACGAAGAACGGAATCATGGCCTTCCCCTGGCGCCTCTCCGGTGCCGGCGCGGCTGGGTGGTCCGGCCCGCCCGGCGACGGTCGCCGCAATCGAGCAAAACCGCACCGCTTTGACAAGCGTCGGAGCCGATCCGGACGGCACCCGCGCAGGGGCGGCCGGGTCGCCGCCGTGGTGAGCCGATTCCGCGCTGATTTCCCTTGGAGAGAAAATGCTCTAAGGTCCGTCCCGCAATCTCAGCGGGGTGTCCGGCGGACTCGCCGCCGGGCTGAGAGGCGCGAACGCCGGCCGGAGGCAGACCCGGAGGTCCGCCGCACCGGAACCGACGCCAGGCCAACCCGTCGAACCTGATCCGGATCATGCCGGCGGAGGGAGCTCGAGATGCGATCGCGACCCGGCGATCCCGTCGACCATGCCGTTTCGCTCGATCGGAGCACCGTCCTCGACGGCGCAGCCGTCCTCGACGGCGCAGCCGTCCTCGACGGCGTCGCCGATGTGCTCGCCCGGCTGCGCGAGCGGCGGCCGCGGGTCCACTGCATCACCAACACGGTCGCCCAGGCGTTCACTGCCAATGTTCTGCTCGCCGCCGGTGCGGTTCCCTCGATGACCCATTCGGCCGAGGAGGTCGCGGCCTTCGTCGGCTCGGCCGACGCGCTGCTGGTCAATCTCGGCACCCTCGACGGCGAGCGGCGGGCCGCCATCGATCTCGCGGTCGATGCCGCCATGGCGAACGCTCGGCCCTGGGTGCTCGACCCCGTCTTTGTCGACCGCTCGCCGCTGCGTCGCGACGTGGCGGCCGGGCTGCTCGTCCGCCGCCCGGCGGTGGTGCGGCTCAACGAGACGGAGTTCGCGTCGCTGGCCGCGGCGCCCGCCGGCCCGCCGGAGACCGCCGCGCTCGCCGCCTTCGCGGCCGAGGCCGGCAGCGTGGTGGCGCTCACCGGCGCCACCGACCGCATGACCGATGGCCGGCGGCTCGCCGGCGTCGCCAACGGCCACCGCTGGATGGCACGGATCACCGCCATGGGTTGTGCGGGCGCCGCGCTGGTCGCCGCCTGCCTGGCGGTGGAGGACGATGCGTGGCTGGCGGCCGTCGCCGGCCACGTCGTGCTGGGCGTCGCGGCCGAGCGGGCCGCGGTGGTGTCGAGCGGCCCCGGCAGCCTGGCGGTGGCGATCCTCGACGCGCTCTCGGATCTCGACAGCAAGGACCTGCACGAGCGGGCGAAGGTGGAATGATGCCGGTCGATCTGCGTCTCAACGCCATCCTGGACCCGGAGCGGGCCGGCGGCCGCAGCCTCGTCGATCTCGCCCGCGCCGTGGTGGCCGGCGGCGCCACCCTGGTGCAGCTCCGCGACAAGCGCGGCGACACCCGCCCGATGGTGGAGACCGCGCGGGCGCTCCTCGCCGTGCTGACGCCGCTCGGCGTGCCGCTGGTGATCAACGACCGGGTCGACGTGGCACTGGCGGCCGGCGCCGCCGGCGTCCATGTCGGGCCGGACGACATGGCGATCGAGGATGCGCGCGCGCTGCTCGGACCGGGCGCCATAGTGGGTCACTCGATCAAGACCGTCGAGCAGGCCGAGAGCGTTCCCGTCGGGCTGATCGACTATGCGGGGGTCGGCGGCGTCTACACCACCCTGTCGAAGCACAATCCGGCGCCGCCCATGGGGCCGGAGGGCTTCGCGGCGATCCGCGCCGTGCTGCGGCGGCGGGCGCCGAGCCTGCCGGTCGAGGGGATCGCCGGCATCGACGAGACCAATGCGGCCGCGGTGATCCGGGCCGGCGGCGACGGCGTCGCGGTGATCGCCGCGCTGTCGCTCGCCGCCGATCCCGAGCAGGCGGCGCGGCGGCTGCGTGGCGTGGTGGATCAGGCGCTCGCCGGCCGGGTGCCGGCATGACGGAGGCGAGCCGCACCGCCATCGCGGTCACCATCGCGGGTTCCGATTCGAGCGGCGGTGCCGGCATCCAGGCCGATCTCAAGACCTTCTCGGCGCTCGGCGTGTTCGGCGCGTCGGTGATCGCCGCGCTGACCGCGCAGAACACCCGCGGCGTCACCGGCATTCACGACGTGCCGCCCGCCTTCGTCACCGCCCAGATCGACGCGGTGTTCTCCGATCTCGCGGTCGGCGCCGTCAAGATCGGCATGCTGTCGGTGCCGGCCACCATCGAGGCGGTGGCGGACGGGCTCGCCCGCCACACCGCCCGCAACGTGGTGCTCGATCCGGTGATGATCGCCACCTCGGGGGCGCGGCTGCTGGCGCCCGAGGCGGTGGCGACACTGGTGCGCGATCTTCTGCCGCGCGCCGATCTCGTCACCCCGAACCTGCCCGAGGCGGCGGCGTTGCTCGACTGTGCGGTGGCCACCGACGAGGCCGCCATGCGGGCGCAGGGCGAGGCGCTGATCGCCCGGGGCGCCCGCGCCGTGCTGATGAAGGGGGGCCACGGCGAGGGACCGGAGAGCACCGACCTGCTGGTGACGGCCGACGGCGTGCGCCGCTTCGCGGCGCCGCGCGTCGCCACTCGCAACACCCATGGCTCCGGCTGCACGCTGTCCTCGGCGATCGCGGCCGGGCTCGCCCGGGGGCTCGGCCTCGCCGACGCGGTCGGCGCCGCCAAGACCTATGTGGCCGACGCCATCGCGGCGGCCGATCGGCTCGCCATCGGGCATGGCCACGGGCCGCTGCATCATTTTTCGCGATGGTGGTGAGGCGCCGTCGACCGCGGACGCCGCACGGCGTGCCGAACAGACAGGAGCGTGACATGACGAGCTTCACCCGACGGCATCTGGCGGGCGGGGCGGTGGGCCTCGCGGCCCTGGCGGCGCCCCACGTGGCGCGCGGCGAGACACGGCGTTGGCGCATGGTGACCTCGTGGCCCAAGCGGCTGCCGGGCCCCGGCATGTCGGCCGAGCGCATCGCCGAGCGGATCGCGGCGCTGTCGGGCGGCCGTCTCCAGATCACCGTGCATGCGGCCGGTGAGCTGGTGCCCGCCTTCGAGGTGCTCGATGCGGTCGGCGGCGGCGTCGCCGAGATGGGCCACACGGCGGCGTTCTACTGGCAGGGCAAGCAGCCGGCGGCGGCGTTCTACACCACGGTGCCGTTCGGGCTGACGCCGGCCGAGCACGTCGCCTGGGTCGAGGCGGGCGGGGGCCAGGCCCTGTGGGACGAGGTGTATGCGCCGTTCGGTGTCAAGCCGTTCATGGGCGGCAACACCGGCGTGTGCATGGGCGGCTGGTTCCGGGCGCCGCTCGGCGGCCTGTCGGCGCTGCGCGGCCTGAAGGTGCGGGCGCTCGGGCTCGGCGGCGAGGTCTATCGCCGGCTCGGGGCGACGCCGCAGACGACCGCACCGGCCGACATTCTGGTCAGCCTGCAATCGGGCGTGCTCGACGGCGCCGAGTTCGTCGGCCCCGGCACCGATATCGCGCTCGGCCTCTACCGGGTGGCGCCACACTACTACGGTCCCGGCTTCAACAAGCCGAACGGCACCGGCGAGTGCCTGGTCTCGCTGTCCGCCTGGAAGGGCCTCGACGCCGACCTCAAGGCAATCGTGGCGCACGCCTGCGCCACCGAGGCGGGCTATGCGCTCTCCGAGATGGAGCGGCTGAACGCCGAGGCGCTCGCCGCGCTGATCGAGCGCCACAAGGTGAAGCTGGAGAGCTTCCCGGCCGAGATCGTCGAGGCGGCGCGGGTGCAGGCCGTCGACGTGCTGGCCGGTATCGCAAGTCAGAACACGCTCGCCCGCAAGGTCCACGACTCCTACACGGGATTCCGCGATCGCGTGGCCCCGTGGTCCCGGGTGTCGATCCGCGCCGTGCTGGAAGCCCGCGGCGCCTGACCCACCGCGTCATGCTGCGACGCGGCAGACGGCCGCGCCGTTGCGAGCGTGCGGCGCCTTCCCGTCGCCGGTCGACTTGACATACCATGCGGCGCGACCGGCCGTTGCGGCCGGTCCGACCGCTGCCCCTCGTGCTGCCTGCTCCGATGTCGGCCGTCCGCCCCGGCCCCCCGGGCGATGTGCGTCCCGGCCCCGTCCGCCGGGGAACGCCCGTTCGGCGGCGACGCGACGGTATGAAATGCGTTTCCAGCGGGGGCTCCATGTTCGGCGTCAACCGCATGACAGATCGGAGGTTTCAGCAAGGCCCACGGGCCTGTCTTCGGGCTCGGAGCCTGTACAATGCCGACCCTGTCAGGAGCGGCACGGCTCGCTTCGTCGTCCGGCGACGGCCCGAGTTCCGACTATTGTCGTTCGATCCTTCAGCCCGAAAGGAGCAGCCAGATGGCGACTGAACCGTGGAAAGCCAAGGACTGGTTCGTGAGCCCGTGGAACTACGCGGACGAGGTTGTGAAGGACCTCAAGTTTCCCAAGTCGATCAAGATCCACGACGTCACGCTTCGCGACGGTGAGCAGCAGACCGGCGTCATCTTCTCCAAGGACGAGAAGATCCGGATCGCCGAGGCGCTGGCCGAGGCCGGCGTGCACCGCATCGAGGCGGGCATGCCGATCGTCTCGCCCTCCGACAACGACGCCATCAAGGAGATCGTGAAGCGCAATCTCGGCCCCGAGATCTTCGCCTTCGCGCGCTGCATGAAGGAGGACGTGAAGCGGGCCATCGACACCGGCGTCAAGGGCGTCGTGATGGAGATCCCGTCGAGCATGCACCTCGTCGACCTCGCCTATCGGTGGCCGATGGAGAAGGCGATCGAGGCTTCCATCGAGTCGACTCGTTACGCGCACGAGAACGGGCTCGAGGTGGTGTTCTTCCCGATCGATTTCTCGCGCGCCGAGCTGAAGTGGGCCATCGACCTGATCGAGCGCGTCGGCAAGGAAGGCCACATGGACGCGGTGGCGCTGGTCGACACCTTCGGGGTGCTGTCGCCGCACGCCGCCCGCTACTTCGCCCGAGAGGTCAGGAAGCGCCTGAACGTGCGTCTGGAGACGCATTTCCACCAGGACTTCGGCATGGGCGTCGCCAACACCATCATGGCGCTGGCCGAAGGCGTCGAGGTGATGCACACGACGGTGCTCGGCATCGGCGAGCGCTCCGGCAACGCCCCGATGGAAGAGGTCGTCATGGCGCTCAAGACCATGTACGGCGTCGACGTCGGCATCGACACCACCAAGCTCACCTCCCTCGCCAACCTGGTGCAGCGGCTCGCCGGCGTCCAGGTGCCGAGCAACAAGGCGATCGTCGGCTCGGGCCTCTACCAGATCGAGTCCGGCATCATCACGAGCTGGTTCAAGAACTGCGGCGAGCAGCTCGCCACCGAGCTGTTCCCGATCCGCTGGGACGCGGTCGGTCAGCCGCCCGCCGAGATCGTCATGGGCAAGGGCTCGGGCATCGACTCGGTCAACCTGTGGCTCCAGGACCTCGGCATGCAGGTGTCGGACGACGACGCCATGAAGGTGTTGCAGGCCGTCAAGGCGTACTCGCTGAAGAACAAGAAGCTGCTCAGCAAGGGCGAGTTCCGCGATCTCGCCAAGAGCGTGCTCGGCAAGGCGGCGTAAAGACCGCATAACGAAGACGGCCGGCGGGCGCGCCGCCGGTCGCGACCTTCCAGAAAGAGCGGGCGCCTGCGGGCGCCCGTTTTCTTTTGCCCGCTCCGGCAGAGGGTGGAGCCGCCGCGATCAAAGCGCGCCGGGAAGGCGCCGCCGTCGTCGTCACGGGAACCCCCAGGTCGAGCAGACGTTCACAGCGAGACCGGCCGGAGAAGAACCATGCACCTGCAGAAGGTCTACACGGCCTTGCTCACCGCTGACCTTGCGGCGGCCGAGGACTGGTATACCAAGCTTCTCGGCCGAAGGCCGGACAACCGGCCGATGGACACGCTGGTCCAGTGGGAGCTCTTCGATCAGGGTGGCCTGGCGCTGTCGACCGACGACGAGATCGCCGGCAGGGGGGTGATGTTCCTTTACGTCGCCGATGTCGCGGCCGAGCGCCGCAGGCTGGAGGGCCTCGGGATCGTGCTCGGGGACGATATCGCGGGCGACTACTCGACGCTGGCGCAGGTGCGTGATCCCGACGGCAACCTGCTCACGCTGGCCACCCCACCCTCGCGGCCCTTTCCGCCGGCATGACGTCGCGATCACGCTCGCTCGGAGGTCCTTTCAAAGCGCGCCCGGGAAGGCGCCGCCGTCGATCAGGATGTTCTGGCCGGTGATGTAGCCGGCATGCACCGAGCAGAGGAACGCGCAGGCGGCGCCGAACTCGTCGGGATCGCCGAGGCGGCGTGCCGGCACGGCGGCGAGACGCTCCGCCGCCACCGCCTCGATGTCGACGCCGCGCGTCTGCGCGGTCGTCGCCAGCATGGCTGCCAGCCGGTCGGTGGCGAACACGCCCGGCAGCAGCCCGTTGATGGTCACGCCGTCGGCGGCGACGCTGCGCGCCACGCCCGCCATGAAGGCGGTGAGCCCGGCGCGCGCCCCGGAGGAGAGATCGAGCCCCGGCAGCGGCATCTTCACCGAGCCCGACGTGATGTTGACGATGCGGCCGAAGCGGCGCGCCCGCATGCCGTCGATCACCTTCTGGGTCAGCTCGATCGCCGCCACCATGTTGGCGACCACGCCGGCCAGGATGTCGTCGCGGCCGAGCGAGCGGAAATCCCGGAAGGGTGGCCCGGCATTGTTGTTGACCAGGATGTCCGGGGCCGGGCATGCCTCCAGCAGCGCCGCCTGGCCCTCCGGGGTGGCGACGTCGCCCACAACCGGAATCACCGCGGCCCGCGTGCTCTCCGCGATGGCGACCGCGGTCGCGGTCAGCCGCTCGCGATCGCGCCCGTTGATCACCACGGTGCAGCCCGCCTCGGCGAGCTTCTGGGCGCAGGCGCGCCCGAGCCCGCGGCTCGACGCGCAGACGATGGCCGAGCGGCCGGCGATGCCGAGGTCCATGCGGAACTCCCGTGTATCCAGGCGAGGGTTCGCCTCGATACCAGCCGGGCGCCCGTCTGCCCAGCCGCAGCCGTCCGTTCGTCGGCCGTCGTTGTCGGTGTCAGCGTGTCGAGCCGCTGCCGCCGCCGCTCGTGCCGCCGCTGTTGGGCATGCCGTTCATGATGTCGGGCGTGGCCATGCCGTTCGGAGACGGTGTCGAGGTGCCGGCCCCGCGGGCTGTGGACCCGCCCGGCAGGTTCGGCCCCGGCACCGAGGAGCCGGTGGTTTCTCTGCCGCTCGGCGTCGTCGCGGTGCCCTGGCTGTTGAGGCCCTGGCCCGGATGGGCGGGGCCGGGCGCGATCGGCGTGCCGCCGGTGGAGACCGAGCCGGTCGAGCCGACGCCGGCATTCGGGGTGCCGGTCGGCGCCACCCCCGAGCTGCCCGAGCCGGTGCCGGTCGCGGCCGAGCCGCCGCCCGCGGCGGCTCCTCCCGCCGCTCCTCCGGCGGCGCCGCCGCCCCCCGCCCCGCCGCCGCTCTGCGCCATGGCGAGCGTCGCGGCCCCCGACAGCAGCACAGCCGCCAGCAGGGTGCGGGTGGTGCGCTTGATTCGTTGGTCGTGCATGCTCGACTCCCGATGATCGTGTGGTCTGGTCATCGGGGCCAAGTCGGCGCGTCCGCGGGAGGTTCCGCCATCGGGGCGGTGATCGCCCGACGGAGGTGGCTAGTGGTCGCTCAGGCGGCCGGGTTGTCGGCCTCGACCCGCATGGCGTTGCCGCGCCATTCGAACGACGAGCCGAGCAGGCCGTCGAGCCACAGGGCCGGCAGCATCAGGTCGCGCACCAAGGCATGCACCGGGTACCACGGCGACAGCGTCCATCCGGCGATGCGGGCGAGCACCGCCTCGGCGCCGTACCAGGCGAGCAGGAACAGCAGCACCAGCGGCAGTATCGGACCGCCGAGCGCGTGGACCGCGACCGCGAACGAGACCGTCGGCACCAGTGCGCCGGTGAGGATCTCCGGCAGGAACCAGTGCGGGAAGCAGGCGCGCCGCAGCCGCGCCCACCGCGACTGGCGTCGCCACACCTCCCGGGCGCCACGGCGCCCGAGCGGCTGCTCGAACGGCCCGTCGACCAGCCGCACCCGCAGGCCGGCGGCCCGCACCAGCTTGGTCGAGGCGGCGTCCTCGGCCACGTCGGCGCCGAGCGCCTTGATGCCGCCGCCGGCCTCCAGCACGTCGCGTCGCCAGAACAGCGTCTTGCCCTGGGCGAAGCCGAACCCGATGCTGTCGGCGACGTACTGGGCGCGTGCCTGATAGGTGTTGAGGAAGGCGCATTCGACCTCGGCCCAGAAGCCGTCGGGCCGGCTGCCGATCGGTGGCGCGCAGACGAGCCCGGTGCCGCGCCCGCGTCCGCTGGCGGGCTGCCGCCCGCTGGCGGGCTGCCGCCCGCTGGCGGGCTGCCAGGCGGCCAGCAGGCGCTGGAGATAGTCGGGCGGCATCAGCACGTTGGAATCCGCGATGGCGATCCAGTCGTGGGCGGCCGCCTGCCAGCCCTTGACGCAGTTGTTGAGCTTGGGGTTGCGGCTCACCGGATCGTTGCCGACGAGCAGCCGCGCCCGCACCTGCGGGTGACGCGCCATCAGCTCGTCCACCACCGGGATCACCGGGTCGGCCGGCGAGGCGACGCAGAGCACGATCTCGTAGTCCGGATAGTCGAGCCGGAAGGTCGAGCCGAGCGTCTCCGCGACGAAGTTCTCGATGTCGCAGACCGGCCGCACGATGGTGATCGGCGGCGCGTCGGCGGGCGGGGCGACGTGATCACGCCGTGCGCGGCAGCGAACCGCCGCGATCGCGACGCTGGCGACATGAACGGCGGCGGTGAGGCCGCACACGGTGATGGCGATGTCCACGGGTGTCATAGCCCGCGACTACATCGACGGCGTGACGGTGCCGTGACAGGCGCCGCCGCGTCCCCTCGTGCGTCATCGAACCGCAACAGGAGTCTGTCAGAACGCCGGCCATGTTGGATGATCATTGACGGGAGCAGCGCGTGACGGAGAGCGATTCGAGGCGATTCCGTACGCTTTTCATTTCAGACGTTCATCTCGGTACCCGTGGCTGCCAGGCGGACAAGCTTCTCGATTTCCTCCGCTGCCACGAGGCCGACACGGTCTATCTGGTCGGCGACATCGTCGACGGCTGGCATCTGAAGTCGAGCTGGTACTGGCCGCAGTCGCACAACGACGTGATCCAGAAGCTGCTGCGCAAGGGCCGCAAGGGCGCCCGCATCGTCTATGTGCCGGGCAATCACGACGAGTTCCTGCGCGACTATTACGGCACTCATTTCGGCGGCATCGAGGTGGTGGAGCACGCCATCCACATCTCGCCGACGGGGCGCCGCTTCCTCGTGATCCACGGCGACCTGTTCGATTTCGTCATCTCGCAGGCACGCTGGCTCGCCCTGCTCGGCGACAAGGCGTACGACGCCGCCATCACGATCAACCGTCTGGTCAACGGGATGATGCGGCGGCTCGGCTTCGGCTACTGGTCGTTCTCCAAATGGGCCAAGCTGAAGGTCAAGAACGCCGTCAACTACATCGGCGACTTCGAGAAGACGCTGGCCGCCGAGGCGCGGCACCACGCGGTCGACGGCGTCATCTGCGGCCACATCCATCACGCCGTGATGCACGAGCGCTTCGGCGTCCACTACGTCAACTGCGGCGACTGGGTGGAGAGCTGCACGGCGGTCGCCGAGCATTTCGACGGGCGGTTCGAGATCATCACCTGGACGGGCCGCGAGCTCAGCCGCGAGCCCGAGCCGGCGCCGATCGCCGCGCAGGCCGCCTAATCGGCACGCGCCGGTCGCGCTCGCCGCGGCCGGCGTCTGCGTGGCGCGTCTGCGTCGCGGCGCGTCTCGTCGTGCCGTGTCTCGATCGGCACTCCTCCTTTCATGCGAAGTCCCGCCGAAGCGGTGGTCCGGAGTCCTTCATGTCTGAGTCGCCATCAGGTTCGCCGCGTCTCGATGCCTATGCGGACCCCGACCGCCGCGTGATGGAGAAGGCGTATGCCCGCTGGGCGCCGCTCTACGACGTGGTCTGCGGTCCTATCTTCGAGAGCGGCCGGCGGGCCGCCGCCGCGGCGGCGCGCCGGGTCGGCGGCCGCATCCTGGAGGTCGGGGTCGGCACCGGCTTGTCGTTCGCTGACTACGACCACACGACCGCGGTGGTCGGCATCGACATGTCGGCCCCGATGGTGGCCAAGGCGCGGGCGCGGCTCGCCACCGGCCGCTTTCCGCACGTCGAGTCCGTGATGGTGATGGACGCGAGCGATCTCGCCTTCGCGGACGCCGCGTTCGACTGC
Source organism: Rhodoplanes sp. P11 (assembly GCF_964266735.1). Classification (NCBI taxonomy): domain Bacteria; kingdom Pseudomonadati; phylum Pseudomonadota; class Alphaproteobacteria; order Hyphomicrobiales; family Nitrobacteraceae; genus Rhodoplanes; species Rhodoplanes sp. P11. The sequence continues at coordinate 22,229 of NZ_CAXWGY010000020.1, read as the reverse complement.
GTGGTCGCCCAGTTCGTCATCACGCTGGTGGCCGATCCCGAGCGCGTGCTCGACGAATGCGCCCGTGTGGTGCGGCCGGGCGGCGAGATCATCCTGGTCAATCATCTCTACTCCGAGACGGGGCTGACGGCGGCGATCGAGCGGCTGCTGGCGCGGCCGTCGCGGGCGCTCGGCCTGCGGCCGGAGTTCCCGTTCGCCCGGCTCGCCGCCTGGGCGGAGCGGCACGGCGCCGTCGCGCTCATCGAGCGCCGGCCGATCAAGCCACTCGGCGTCTACACGCTGGTGCGCTTCCGCCGCCTCGCCGACGAGGCTGCCCGCGCGGCCGCGTAGAGCATTTTCCGGCGAACCGGGTCCCACTTCGCCAGAAAATGCTCTAGGGTCGCTCCATGAGCGCCCCGTCCGATCCCGCGGCTGCGGCCGCAACCGTCATCCCGCCCACCGCCGCCGATGTCGACGCCGCCGCCGCCAGGCTCGCGGGCGTCGCGCTGCGCACGCCGCTGGTCACCTCGCCGGTGCTCGACGATCGCGTCGGCGCCCGCGTGTTCCTCAAGGCCGAGACGCTCCAGCGCACCGGCTCGTTCAAGTTCCGCGGCGCCTACAACAAGCTCGCATCGATCCCGCCGGAGCGGCGCGCCGCCGGCGTGGTCGCCTTCTCGTCCGGCAATCACGCCCAGGGCGTCGCCGCTGCCGCCAGGCTGCTCGGCATGCCGGCCACCATCGTGATGCCGGCCGACGCGCCGGCCAGCAAGCGCGCCCGCACGGCGGCGCTCGGCGCCGAGGTGGTGCTGTACGATCGCGTGCGCGAGAGCCGCGAGGAGATCGCCGGCGGGATCGCGGCGGCGCGCGGCGCCACCCTGGTGCCGCCCTACGACGACCCGATGATCATCGCCGGGCAGGGCACCGTGGGCCGCGAGATCGTCGAGGATCTGGCCGCCCAGGGGCTCGCCCCCGACATCGTGCTGGTCAACGCCTCGGGCGGCGGCCTCACCGCCGGCATCGCGCTCGCCGTCACGGCGCGGGTGCCGGCGGCCCGTATCGTCACCGCCGAGCCGGACGGCTTCGACGACCACGCCCGCTCGTTGGCCAGCGGCCGGCGCGAGCGCAACGCGCAGGCGGCGGGGTCGATGTGCGACGCCCTGCTGGCGCCGACCCCGGGCGAGATCACCTTCGCGGTGAACCATCGTCTCGGCGTCGCCGGTGTCACCGCGAGCGACGAGGAGGTCGGCCGCGCCGTCGCCTTCGCGTTCCACGAGCTGAAGCTGGTGGTGGAGCCGGGCGGCGCCGTCGGGCTCGCGGCGCTGCTGGCCGGCCGCGTCGAGGTCGCCGGCAAAGTGGTGGCGGTGGTGCTGTCGGGCGGCAATGTCGATGCCGACCTGTTCGCCCGGCTGATCGGCTGATCGGCTGAGGGCGGATACTAGCGGCAGCACTCTCGGCCTCGTGCCCCGGACGCGGCGCGCAGTGCCGCGAGCCGGGGGCCCAGCCAGAGCCGCAAGCTCCGCAATCGCCGCCTCTGGGTCCCGGGTCTCCGGCGCATCGCGCCTCCGCCCGGGACACGCGACCCCGTCGTGGCCGGCACAAGGCATGTGCTCGGGCCGGCCGAAGGCCGGACCCGAGTGCCGGGCATGACGAGTCAGAATCAGCGGCCATCGGTATGAGGACGCGGCGCACGGCCCGCAGCGGGTCGCGCTCAGCTGAACAGCGCGATCTTCTCTTCCTCGGTCAGCCCCTTCAGCGGGGCGAGCGGGTCGATCGGCACTGTGTGGACCGGGGGCGGCTCCGGCGCTTCGTCGGCCTTCGCCACCTCGGCGGCCGCGATCCGGCTCAGCATGGCCCAGCCGGAGCCCGACAGGGCAGCGGCGAGAGACCCGGCATCGAAGCCCGGCGCCGCCGGCGGCACGTCGCCGATCGAGAATCGATAGGCGCTGACCGGGTCGGGGTGCAGCCGTGCCGCGATGCGCTGCTCGATCTCGTCCAGCGATGACACCGTGCTGGTTGGGCCGTCCGCGAGGGCCGAAGCGTCCGGACGATCGCTGTCTGGCTCGGTCGTATCGTGTGCGTCGGGCTCGTGCGTGTCGGGCGCGTACCCGCGGGCGACCGCCTCTTGTTCGGTCGCTTGCGCGGTGGCCTGGGCGATTTCGGCGGCGGCCTCCCGGGCCTCGGCATCGTCGCCCACCAGCCAGGCCGGAACCGGCGGGGCGGTGAAGTCGAACTCGACCACCGGAATGGCGGGCGCAGGATCGCCGGTGTCCGGCGCCACCTCGATCGCGACCGCCTCCTCGTCGTCCGGAACGCCGCCGTCGGTCGAGGTCTCGGCCTCCGCCATGGCGGGGACGGGCGGCTCGGCCGAGGCCGGCGGCTCGCCGGCGTCCTCTGCGGGGGGCGCCGCGCTCGCCGGTGCCTCGTTCGGCATCTCGTCGGGCGCCTCGTCCGATGCCTGTGCGGTCTCGGCCTCCGGCTCGCTCTCCGGCAGGGCGAAGACCTCGCCGATCGGGACCAGCGGCATCGCCGGCATGGCGGCCGGGCTCGCTGCGTCGGCCATCATCTCGGCCGGGGCGTCCATCGACGTCTCGCTCGGCGCGGCGAACAGATCGTCATCGGCCTCGTCGTGGTCGTCGACGACAGCGACGACGCCGTCGTCGACGACGGCATCGGCATCGGCCGGCTCCACCGCCGCCATGGCCACGCCGATCGCCGCGAGGGCCGCGGCGGCGGCCTCGGTGGTGTCCAGGATCGCCCGCTCGGCCGTGGCCACGGCGTCCGTGGTATCGGCCGCTGCCGGACCGGCGAGATCGTCGCTCGCCGCCGCGGCGGGGTCGTCGGCCGGGGGCGCCGCCGGCGCCGCCGCGAGGGCGGTGCCGGCAGGGTCGGGATCGTCGGCCAGCACGGCACGCACGGCGTCGAGCAGGGAGTCGAGATCCGTGACGGTCTCGCTCGGGTCGGCGGTGCTCCCGTCTGCTCGCGTGACCGGCGCGGAGGCGGCGGGAGCGGGATCGTCGGCGAGCACCGCGCGGACCGAGTCGAGGAGCTGGTCCAGCGACGGCGACCGCGCCTCGTCCCGGGGCGCCTCGTCGCGGTGCGGCTCGTCCTGGTGCGCCTCGTCCCGGGGCGTCTCGTCCTGGTGCGGCTCGTCCTGCTCGCCCTCGGCGGTGTCGCGATCGATCTCCGGCGCGGCCGTCTGCGCGATGATCTCCGGCTCGATGATCTCGGTGGCCGCCTCGGCGGCGGGCGCGGCGGGCGTAGCCTCGGGGGCCGGCTCTTCGGCCGGCGCCGGCGTCGTAGCCGGCTGGGTCCGCGCCCACACATCGATCAGCAGATCGAGCCGCTGCGCCTGCTCGTCCATCCGCGCGTGTAGCCGCTGCACTGCCGTCTCGTCCCGGCCGTCCACCGGCGGGGCCGCCGTCAGCGCCGTCACGGTGCCGCCGACCCGCTCGACCGCGCCGGAGAGCGAGGCCAGGTCGGTCCGCAGCGCCGCGATGTCGGACGCCTCCCGCAGCGCCGCCATCTCGGCGGCGAGCCGCGCATCCAGGCGCGTCACCGCCGCCATCAGGGCGTCGCGGGCGGTCGCGGCAGCCTCCTGGCTGTCGGGCTCGCGCATCAGCACCGCCTCGATGCGGGCGAGGGCGGCGACCAGGTCCTCCAGCAGGCCGGTCAAGGCGGGCGGCGCCCGCTCCTCGGCGAGATTGGCCTCGATGCGGCCGAGCGCGGCGACGAGATCGTCGGTCCAGCCGGTCGGCGGCGACACGGCGCGCAGCGCCCCGAGAGTCTCCTCGATGCGGGCGAGCGGTGCGAGGTCCTCCGGCCCCACCGCCGGGGCGGGCTGCTCGGCGATGGCGGCCTCGATGCGGGCGAGGGCGGCGGCGACCGCCTCGGGATCGACGGCGGGGGGCTGCGGCCGGGCCGTGACCGCCGCCTCGATTCGCCCGAGCGTGTCGGTGACCGGGGCGAGATCGACGGCGGGCGGCTCGGGTTGCTCGGCGATGGCCGCCTCGATGCGGGCGAGGGCCGTCGCGATGGCGTCCGAATCGATCGCCGGCGGCGGGGCAGGCCGCTCGCTCACCGCCGCCTCGATGCGGGCGAGCGTGTCGGCGATCGGGGCGAGATCGACCGCCGGCGGCTCCGGCCGGTCGGCGACCGTCGCCTCGATGCGGGCGAGGGCGTCCAGAAGCTCGTCGGTGCGATCGGCCGGGGCCGGGGCGGCCGGCAGGGTCTCGGGCAGCGCGGCGAGCCGGTCCTCGACGCGGCCGAGGGCCGCCGCCAGGGCCTCGGCTTCGGTGAGGCGGGCGCGGCGGGTGTGCTCGTCCAGGAACCAGCGGCCCCGCTGGGTTTCCATCATGGCGTCGCAGATCGCCGCGTAGGCGGCGTCGATCGACGTCTGTGCGCCGGAGCCGGCGGGCGGCGGGGCGCTCGGGGACGTGGCGGACGGCGCGTCGGACATGCTCACCCGTTCAAGGAGCTGACCCGTTCAAGGAGCTGACCCGCTCAAGGAGCTGACCCACTCGAGAAGCTCACCCGCCGACCGGGCGATCGGGCATCCGGTCCAGCCCGAGAGCGGAGCCGCAGGCGAAACCGATTCCCCTTTCGGCGGCCGCGAACTAAAGCATCTGCCCGACTCGTCCCCGGAGCGCAATCCACCCGATGTCCTATCGCCCCGATGCTGCGACCGACGACGGCTTCGCCCGCAGGACTGCGCTGTTCTATGCCGCCTATTTCGTCTTCGCCGGGCTGCATCTGCCGTTCCTGCCGGTCTGGCTGGAGGCGCGCGGCCTCGACGCGGCGGAGATCGGCGTGGTGCTCGCCGCCGGCATGGCGGCCCGCCCCCTGGTGGTGCCGGTCGCCACCCGGCTGGCGGACCGGCGCGGCTGGCTGAAGGGGCCGCTGGTGGCGGCCACCTGGGCGACGGCCGCCTCGATGCTGCTGCTCCAGGCGAGCCATGGGTTCGTCCCGATCCTCGCCGCCAATGCGCTCGCCTCGCTCGCCTTCGCGCTGATCCTGCCGTTCGCCGATGCGTTCGCGCTGCGTGGCCTCACGGCGCGCGGCCGCGCCTATGGGCCGGTGCGGCTGTGGGGCTCGGTCACCTTCATCGTCGCCAATGTGGGCGGCGGCCTGCTGCTGGAGCGGCTGGGGGCCGGCAACATCGTCTGGGCGCTGACCGCCGCCATGCTGGCGACCGCGCTGGCCGCGAGCCTGTTGCGCCCGCTCGGGGCGACGTCGGCGGTGGCCGCGCCGGCGACGGCCGGCGGGAGCCTGTGGGGATCGCGCAGCTTCGTGGCCGTGGTGGCGATCGGCAGCGTGGTGCAGTCGAGCCACGCGGTGCTGTACGGCTTCGCCAGCCTGCAATGGGCCGCCAGAGGTCTCGACGGGCTTCAAATCGGCGCTCTGTGGGGGATCGGCGTGGTGGCCGAGATCGGCCTGTTCGCGGTGTCGGGCCGGCTCGCCGGCCGGCTGCGGCCGATCGACATGCTGGCGCTCGGGGCGGGCGGCGCCCTGCTGCGCTGGGGCGTGATGGCGTTCGATCCGCCGACCGCACTGCTGCCGGCGCTGCAATGCCTGCACGCGCTGTCGTTCGGCGCCACCCATCTGGGTGCCATGCAGTTTCTCGCCGCCGAGCGACGCGGTGCCACCGCCCAGGGCGACTATGCCAGTGTCGTGGCGGTGGTGTTCACGGCCGCCATGGGGGCGGCCGGCCTGCTGGTGGAGGCGTTCGGCAGCCTCGCCTACCTGGCCATGGCGGCGTCCGCGATGATCGGCACCGTGATCGCGGTGGCGGCCCGCCGGTAGGCGCGGGCCTGGCCCGGTGCTGCGACCGCCCGGCGGGCGGTGACGATGGCGCGCTGCGGAGCTCCGTCGCAGGGCGGCACCACGGCGGCGAGGGCGCGGCCGCGCATCATCAGCATCCGGTGTGTCAGGCCGCCGTTGCGGGCGATCCACTGGCGCACATGGGCCGGATAGAGGCTCCACAGCAGGCGGGTCGCCACCGGGCTCGTCACCTGGTTGCCGGCCGCATCCGGATTCCAGGCGGCGTGGAAGCCGAGCGCCGCGTTGCGCGTCGCGCAGACGCGATCACGCGGCACCATGCCGAGCACCAGGGTGCAGGCCGACAGGCAGGTGCCGTCGATCACCACCCGCTCGCCGCTCTGCCGGACGCGCTGGTAGCGCGCCACGTAATCGCCGATCATGCCGCCCCGGTCCGAGCCGATGACGACGTCGGCCGCCGCCGGCGTGACGGCCCCCGCCGACATCGCGACGCCGAGTGACACCGCCACGCCGAATGCCAATGCTGCTCCCCGCATGGTCCACCTCCCGCTGCGCCGTCCCCGAGCCGGCGTGACCGAGAGTATGAATGCAAGGTTTGAACACTCAACGAGAAAACATCAGCCCCAAAGCACCGTGGTAGCGGGGTGCAGAACGCTTCCCGCGAAGCGCACCCCGTGTGGCCGGTCGGCCACGAGCAGCAGCGGCCCGTCGAGATCGACGAAGCGGGCCCCCTGGGCGACCAGCACCGCGGGCGCGATGGCGAGCGACGTGCAGACCATGCAGCCGACCATCAGCTCGAAGCCGAGCGCCCGCGCCTCCGCCGCCACGGCGAGCGCCTCGGTGAGGCCGCCGGTCTTGTCGAGCTTGATGTTCACCGCCTCGTAGCGGTCGCGCAGCGCCGAAAGCGTCGCACGATCGTGGACGCTCTCGTCGGCGCATACCGGGACCGGATGCGGAAGGCGGGCGAGGGCCGCGTCGGCGCCGGCCGGCAACGGCTGCTCGACCAGCGCCACCCCGGCCTCGGCGCAGGCCGCGAGATTGTCGGCGAGATCGGCCTCGCTCCACCCCTCGTTGGCGTCGACGATCAGGGTCGCGGCCGGGGCCGCCCGACGCACCGCGGCGAGGCGGGCACGGTCCTCGGGCGCACCGAGCTTGACCTTGAGGAGCGGGCGGTGCGCCGCCGCGGCGGCCGCCCGCGCCATCGCGTCGGGCGGGCCGAGCGAGATCGTGTAGGCGGTGGTGAGCGGCTGCGGGGCCGGCAGGCCGAGCAGCGCATGGGCCGGGGTGCCGGCGCGCTTGGCGGCGAGATCGATCAGGGCGCAGTCGAGCGCGTTGCGGGCGGCGCCGGCGGGCATCAGGTATTGCAGTGCGGCACGGCCGGCGTCCTCGGCCGAGCCGGCCTCCCGGGCGAGGGCGAGCGCGACCGCCGCGATCGCCGCCGCGACGCTCTCCACGGTCTCGCCGTAGCGGCCATAGGGCACGCATTCGCCGCGCCCCGTGCGGGTGCCGTCGGAGACGGTCGCCACCACCACGCGCGCCTCGGTCTTGGCGCCGCGGGCGATCGTGAAGGAGCCGGCGATCGGCCAGGCTTCGGTGGCGACGGAGACGTGCAGGGACATGGCTGGCTCGGTCGGCGGCTGACGCCGCGGCTCGGCAGGCGGAACAGGACGGGCGGGCGCCGCGGAACGCGACGGCGGGCACCGGGTGGCGGTGGTGGGACCTCGACAGGGCGGCGATGCGGTGTCAAGTATCGGCCGACCGCGACTCATCTGCGCAGCCTGGATGATCCGCCGGCCGGAGCCCCCGATGACCGACCGCCTGCTCGATCTCAGCGTCACCGACGGGCGCCTGGCGCTCGCCGCCGCGGGATCGTGGACGGCCGACCACGCCGGCGAGCTGGAGACCTTGATCGATAAGGCGGTGCGGCGCGCCCGCGGCGTCGCCGCGGTCGAGATTCGCATGGGCGCCGTCGAGCGGCTCGACACCTTCGGGGCGTGGCTGCTGGAGCGGCTGGTGCGCACGCTCACCGCGGCCGGCCGTGAGCCGGCGGTGCTCGACCTGCCGGAGCGCTGGCACGATCTGGTCGAGGAGGCCCGCCAGGTCAACCGGACACCGCTGCCCCCGGCCCGCCGCCGGCCGCTCGGCGACGCGCTCGCCGGGCTCGGCCGCATCGTGGTCGAGATCGCCCACGACCTGCTGCTGATCGTCCAGATGTTCGGCGCCATGGCGATCGTGGCGGCGCGTGCCGCGCTGCGGCCGTGGACCTTCCGCCTCACCTCGATGGTGCATCATCTCGATCGGGTCGGCTGGCGCGCGGTGCCGATCATCGTGCTGATCACCTTCCTGCTCGGCTGCATCATCGCCCAGCAGGGGCTGTTCCATTTCCGCCGCTTCGGTGTCGAGGTCTATGTCGTCGACATGGTCGGCATCCTGGTGCTGCGCGAGATCGGGGTGCTGATGGTCGCCATCATGGTGGCGGGGCGATCGGGCAGCGCCTACACGGCCGAGCTCGGCTCGATGAAGATGCGCGAGGAGATCGACGCCTTGCGCACCATGGGCTTCGATCCGCTCGAGGTGCTGGTGCTGCCGCGCCTCGTGGCGCTCGTTCTGGCGCTGCCGGCGCTCACCTTCGTGGGCTCGATGGCGGCGCTCTACGGCGCCGGCCTGGTCGCCTGGCTCTACGGCGGCATGAGCCCGGACATCTATCTCGCGCGGCTGCGCGACGCCATCTCGCTCGACCATTTCGCGGTCGGCCTGCTGAAGGCGCCGTTCATGGCGCTGGTCATCGGCATCGTGGCGAGCGTCGAGGGGCTTCAGGTCAAGGGCTCGACCGAGTCGCTCGGGCGCAAGACGACCGCCTCGGTGGTCAAGGCGATCTTCCTGGTGATCGTGCTCGACGGCCTGTTCGCCATCTTCTTCGCCTCGATCGGAATGTGAGGCGTGCTGCGATGACCCCCGATCCCGACGATCCCGTCATCAGCGTGCGCGACCTCGTCACCGGGTTCGGCGACACGCGGGTGCTGGACGGCGCCTCGCTCGACGTGGCACGCGGCGAGATCCTCGGCTGCGTCGGCGCCTCGGGGGCCGGCAAGTCGGTGCTCATGCGCACCATCGTGGGGCTGCTGCCGCGCCGCGGCGGCAGCATCCGGGTGCTCGGCCAGGACATGGCGCGGCTCGGGATGGGGGCGCGCCGGGCGCTCGAACGGCGGTGGGGCGTGCTGTTCCAGCACGGGGCCCTGTTCTCGTCGCTCTCGGCGATCCAGAACGTGCAGTTTCCCATGCGGGAATACCTGCGCCTGTCGCGCCGCCTCATGGACGAGGTGGCGGTCGCCAAGCTGGAGATGGTGGGGCTCGACGCCAGCGTCTGCCACAAGCGGCCGGCCGAGCTGTCGGGCGGCATGATCAAGCGCGTGGCGCTCGCCCGCGCGCTGGCGCTCGATCCCGAAATCGTCTTCCTGGACGAGCCGACCTCCGGTCTCGACCCCATCGGGGCGGCCGAATTCGACCTTCTCATCAAGACCCTACAGCAGACTTTGGGGCTGACGGTTTTCATGGTAACCCACGATCTCGACAGTCTGCACGCGGTGTGCGACCGGGTCGCCGTGCTGGCCGACCGCAAGGTGATCACGGTGGGACCGATGGCCACGATGCTGGCCTCCGACCATCCGTGGATTCGGTCCTATTTCCGCGGGACGCGGTCACGGGTCGGAGCTGCCACCGGGGCCGTCCGGGCGGTACGCGCGGTGTCGTGAAGGCGCGGTGTGATCAGATCGGCGCCGTGAGACGATCTGCGCTGTGAGAAGGTTCCTCGCTGTGAGACGATCCACAGGGGGTGCGAGCCCGGACGCGGTGCGACCGGGCGGGATGTCGAAAGGTGCGGGCCGGCTGAACATGGAAACGCGAGCGAACTACATCCTGGTGGGGCTGTTCACGCTGGCCGTGATCGTCGGCGCCTTCGCGTTCGTCTACTGGTTCACGACGCCGGGCGGCACCGCGGCGCGGACCCGTTACGAGGTGGTGTTCGAGGGCACGGTGTCGGGCCTGCGGCCGGGCTCCTCGGTGTTCTTCAACGGCCTGCGGGTCGGCGAGGTGACCAGCCTGCGCATCGATCCCGACGCGCCGCGCCAGGTGATCGCCGCCATGGCGGTCGATCGCGACGTCGTTCTGCGCACCGACACTTGGGTCGGGCTGGAGTTCCAGGGCCTCACCGGCATCGCGGCGATCGCGCTGCGCGGCGGCTCGGCGAGCGCCGCGGTGCTCGATCCGCCGGTGCTGCGCGCCGATCTCACCGCCACCCAGGATGTCACCTCGGCGGCCCGCAGCGTGCTGCGCCGGCTCGACTCGCTGGTCGCCGACAACGAGACCTCGTTCCGCACCACGCTCCGCAACATGGAGGCGTTCACCCAGACGCTCGCCGACAACACGGCGCGCATCGACTCGATCCTCGCCGGGGTGGAGAAGATGGTGAACGGTGCCGAAGGCAAGCTCGACGAGGTGGCGCAGGCGGCGCGCGCGGTGCGCAGCGTCGCCGACAATCTCGACAAGAACGTCTCGGCGGTGTCGAGCGGCCTCGCCCGCTTCAGCCAGACCGGCCTGCGCGAGTGGGAGCGTCTCGCCATCGATGGGCGCCGCGCCATCTCCACCCTGGAGCAGGCGGTCCGCAACATCGACCAGAATCCGAGCCGGCTTCTCTTCGGCGGCGCCCCGACGCAACCGGCCGGCAGCCGCGTGCGGTGAGACTGTTTCCGGGTGATCGGTTTTCTGTCGTTCCGGGGCGCGGCCCCCGGAACGGTGCTTCGCGCCGTCCAGGCGCCGCGAACCCGGAACCCAGCCAAACACGTCGTCCTGCGGCAGACTTTTGACTCTCGGCTGGATTCCGGACGGCCGCTTCGCGGCTTCCGGAATGACCGCCGAATGGATCGGCCGGATCTCGTATGCGACAGCCGTCGTGAGATTGAGGGCCGGGTCGCGGCACTGCGTGCCGGCCCGGCCATGACGGAGCCTCACTGAAGCCGGGCTTACAGGCTCACGCTACAGGCTCACCGCGCCGGCGTCGTTCCGGCCGGCCGGATGTCGGCCGGCGGCTTCGGCGGCGCGGCGGTCGAGGGCGCCCCACCCGTCGCGCGCGCCTCGCGGCGCGTCGTCGAGGAGGTGACGTCAGCGGCCGGCCGGCTGCCGCGACCGAGGATGAGCTGCTCGGCGACCGGCAGGTCGAAGCGTGGCTCCAGGCCGAGCAGCGGCGCCACCCGGGTGATCACCTTGGCGGCGACCGGCGCGGCGTTCCAGCCCGCGGTGGCGTAGCCGTGGGTCTCCGGCAGGCCCTGCGGCTCGTCCAGCATTATCAGGATGATGTAGCGCGGCTGGTCGGACGGCAGCACGGCGACGAAGTCGGTCAGCAGCTTGGTCTTGCTGTAGCGGCCGCCCACCACCTTCTCGGCCGTGCCGGTCTTGCCGCCCACATAGTAGCCGGGGACGTTGGCCTTGCTGGCGCTGCCCTTCTCGGCATTGAGGCGCATCAGGTAGCGCATCGCCGTCGAGGTCTCGGGCTTGAGCACCCGGCGGGCGAGGCTGCGGGCCTCCTCCTCGCTGCGCTTGAGGAAGGTCGGCGGGATCAGCAGGCCGCCGTTGACGGTGGCGGCGAGCCCCATCAGGGCCTGGAGCGGCGCCACCGACAGGCCGTGGCCGAACGAGATCGTGATGGTGTTCAGCTCGCCCCAGCGCTTCGGCACGATCGGCTCGGCGCTCTCGGGCAGCTCGGTCCGCAGCCGGTCGAGCTGCCCCATCTTGCGCAGCCACTGCTTGTGGTGCTCGACACCGACCGCCAGCGCCATCTTGGCGGCGCCGACATTGGACGAGTAGGTGAACACCTCGGGCACCGACAGCACGCGGTTCTGGGCGTGGTAGTCGCTGATCCTGAACTTGCCCCAGTGCAGCGCGCCGCGGGCGTCCACCGACGAGCCGAGCGACATCTTGCCGGCGTCGAGGGTCATCGCCACGGTGAGCGCCTTGAAGGTCGAGCCCATCTCGAACACGCCGGTGGTGAGCCGGTTCATGCGGTTGGGATCGAGCGCCTCCTTGGGATTGTTCGGATCGTAGTCGGGATGCGACACGAGGGCGACGATCTCGCCGGTGCGCACGTCGAGCACCACGCCGGCCGCCGCCTTGGCCTTGAACTTCTCGCGCGCCTGGCCGAGCTCGTCGTGCATGGCATGCTGGACGCGCAGATCGACGGCGAGCCGCAGCGGCTCCTGCTGGCGGTCAGACGCGAAGCCGGCGCGGTGCAGATCGGCGAGGCCGTTCGTGTCCAGCCACTTCTCCAGGCCGGCGATGCCCTGGTTGTCGATGTTGACGTGGCCGATGAGGTGCGAGACCTCGCGGCCGTTGGGATAGATGCGCTTGTTCTCGTTGAGGAAGCCGACGCCCGGAATGCCCAGCCGGTGGACCTCGCGCTGCTGCTGCGGCGAGATCTCGCGCTTCAGCCAGGCGAAGCCGCGCTTCGAGCCGAGCCGGTCGCGCAGCTCGCCGGTGTCGAGGTCGGGCATCACGGCGGTCAGCAGCTCCACCGCCTCGTCGGCGTCGATCAGCCGGCGCGGCTCGGCGAACAGCGACGGCATCCGCACGTCGGTGGCCAGGATCTCGCCGTTGCGATCGAGAATGTCGGGGCGGGCGGTGGCGACCGCGTCGGAGCCGCCGCCGCGGCGTCCCGCATGGCTGTCGGGGGCGACCGCGTAGAGCACCAGGCGGCCGCCGATGATGGCGTAGATGCCGGCGAAGACGGCCACCGCCAGGCCGATGCGGGCGCGCGTCTTACGGCTGCGGTCGGCGTTGCGGCTGTAGAGCAGGCTCTGGATCACCCGCCGATGCCACGGCTCGCGCGGCGTCGCGTCCTCGGCCACCGGCGGCACGGCGATCGGGTCGGCGGGGGGCGGGGCGCCGGTCATGGCTGCCTCCGCGGCGACACCGTCGGGGCCGGAACCGTCGTGGCCGGAACGGTGCCGGTCGGCGGGTCGCCGTCGATGGCCGGCAGCACGCCGGCATCCGGCTCGCCGTCGGCGGCCGGGGCGGCAGTGGGGGCCGGCAGCGCCATCTCCAGCATCGCGCCGATCGGGTCGGCGGGCGTCTCCGGCTCCACCGGCCGGGCCGGCAGGGTGTCGAACGTATCCACCTGGGCCGGGTCCATCAGCCGCAGTGGCAGATGGCGCTGCGCCAGCGCCTGGATGCGGCCGGGGTTCTCGAGCTTGGCCGCCTCGGCGCGCAGCGCCGCGGCCTTGTCGCGCTCGCGGTGGATCTCGGTGCGCAGCTTGGCGACCCGCTCGGCCTCCACGGTCGCCTCGAACTTGATCTTGTAGACATAGGCGGCCGCCACGACGAGCAGCACCGCGACGATGACGTTGAGGAGCCGCATCTCAGCCCCCCCGCAGCATGGCGGTGAGCGGCGGCAGCTCCGGCGTGGCCGGCGGCGTGTCGCCCCAGGCGGGCGCCGCGGTGCGCACAGCGGCGCGCAGCTTGGCCGAGCGGGCGCGCGGATTGGCCGCCACCTCGCCGTCGTCGGCGACGACCGGCCGTCGGGTCAACACCGTGAAGCTCGGGGCGGGCCGCGCCGTCTCCGGGAGATGGCGCGAGACCCCGCCGGCGCCGCTGCGCGTCGCCAGGAAGGTCTTCACCAGCCGGTCCTCCAGGGAATGGAACGAGACGACGACGAGGCGGCCGCCCGGCGCCAGCACACGCTCGGCCGCCGCGAGCGCGGCGGCGAGCTCGCCGAGCTCGTCGTTCACCGCCATGCGCAGCGCCTGGAAGGTGCGAGTCGCCGGATGGATCTCCCCCGGCTTGCCGCGCACCACGCGGGCGACGATCGCGGCGAGCCGCGCCGTCGTGGTGATCGGCGCCTCGGTGCGGGCCTTGACGATGGCACGGGCGACGGCGCGCGCGTGGCGCTCCTCGCCGAGCCGGAAGATGACGTCGGCGAGGTCGCGCTCGGAGGCGTGGGCGACGAGATCGGCGGCCGACGGGCCGTCGCTGCCCATCCGCATGTCGAGCGGGCCGTCGAGCCGGAACGAGAAGCCGCGCGCGGGGTCATCGATCTGCATCGACGACACCCCGATGTCGAGCACGACGCCGGCGACCGAGCCGGGCTCGGCGACCGCATCGAGCGCCGAGAACTGCTGCTCGATCAGCGTGAGGCGGCCGCCGGCGGCATCGACCAGATCCCAGCCGGCCGTGATGGCGGTCGGGTCGCGATCGAGCGCGATCACCCGCGCGTCCGGCGCCGCCGCCAGGATCGCCCGCGTATAGCCGCCGGCCCCGAAGGTGCCGTCGATGTAGAGGCCGCCGTCATGGACGTCGAGAAGGTCGAGGGCGGCGGGGGCGAGCACGGGAATGTGGCGGGCCGGTCCGCCAGCGACACCCGCGTGGGCCTCGTGGCCCCGGGCGTCGCGGCCCGTCGTCATTCCCGTGCTCCGGAACCCGGGGTTCCGCGGTCGGAACCCAGCCGCCTCGTCGCCGCACGCACCGTCGCCGTGGCCTTGGCAAGATGCGCGCGGAACGCTTCCGGTTCCCACATCTGAAACTTGTGACCGAGCCCGACGAACGCCACCATGTCGCCGATCCCGGCGTGAACCTTGATCATCTCGGTCAGCACCACCCGGCCTTCGCCGTCCAGCCGCAGGGTCTCGCTCCTCCCATAGAGCGCCACCAGGAACTCCTCGCGCTCGTCCGAGTAGGGCGGGAAGCGGGCGATCAGCGCATCGATCTCGGCGAGCAGCGCATGCCCGCCGGCATCGACCGCCGGCCGGTCCAGGCTCGGGTAGCAGTACAGCCCCTCGAAGCCGTCGCGCGCCAGCACCGCCCGGAACGTCGCCGGAACCGACACCCGTCCCTTGGAGTCGAGCCGCGCCGTGACCTGTCCGACGAAGCGGTCCATCCGGTTGCGGGCTCCACGCCGGCCTGACGCTGGCCTCGAACGCGGTCCGGAGGGTCCCCGGACGGGCGGCCCACACGGACGAACACATTAACTTTGGGTAACGTTGGGATACCATGGGACCATATGGGCGTCAATGGAATCCGGCATTGTCCACGGGCCATTCGCAGCGTGCGCGACACGTCGATTAGCAACGGTTAAACTTAAGGAAGCGTTGCCGGCAGCCGGGGGGCGGCACTCCACCATGCGCACAGCCCTGTTCACTGACATTCACGCCAATCGCGAGGCGCTCGAAGCCTGCCTGGAGCACGCCGAGCGCTCCGGGGTGGACGCCTACGTGTTCCTCGGCGACTTCGTCGGCTACGGCGCCGATCCCGGCTGGGTCGTCGACACGGTGTCGGAATATGTGGGGCGCGGCGCCGTCGCGGTGCTGGGCAACCACGACGCCGCCGCCGTGGGCGAGCGGGCCGACATGAACGACGACGCGGCGGCGGCGATCGCCTGGACGCGCGGCATCATCGAGCAGCGTCATCGCGACTTCCTGGCCCGGCTGCCGCTGGTGGTGGAGAAGGGCGGCATCCTCTATGTCCACGCCAGCCCGGTCGACCCCGGCGACTGGGAGTACATCACCGACCTCTATTCGGCCTCCCGCGCCCTGGTGGCGACCCGCGCCCACATCGTGTTCTGCGGCCACACCCATGTGCCGAGCCTGTTCCACATGTCGGTGACGGGGAAGTTCGCGAGCTTCGATCCGGTCGACCGGGTGGAGATTCCGCTCACCTCGCGGCGGCGCTGGCTCGCCGTCATCGGCGCGGTCGGCCAGCCGCGCGATCGCAACCCGGCCGCCTGCTACGCCGTGCTCGACGACGCCACCGACGTGCTGACCTATGTGCGGGTGCCTTACGACATCGATACCGCGGCCCGGAAGATCAGGGAGGCGGGGCTGCCGGTCGGGCTCGCCTACCGGCTCTACGAGGGATACTGATCGAAGTTCACGCGGCCGGGACGCTCGCGTCGGTCCGGCGGGGCAGGCCGGCGGACGCCCTGAGACGGCGGAGCGGACGATCGGGCGGGGGCGGGTGTGGTGATCAACGTGCGGAGTCTGGCTGCCGGCCAGGTGATCGACGGCTTCCGGTTGGAGCAGCAGCTCGATCCGGGCGGCATGGCGGACTTCTGGCGGGTGTCCCACGACGGCGAGGCCCTGCCGCTGATCATGAAGATCCCGCTGCTGCGGCGGGGCGAGGACCCGCTCACCATCGTGGGCTTCGAGCAGGAGCAGATGATCCTGTCGCGGCTGTCGGGTCCGCATGTGCCGCGCTTCGTCGCCGCCGGTGATTTCGAGCGCCCCTACATCGTGATGGAGCTGGTGCCGGGCCGCTCGCTGAAGACGCTGCTCGACAGGGCGCCGCTGCCGGCCGCCGAGGTGGCCCACATCGGTGCCGAGATCGCCGAGGCGCTGCACAGCATTCACCGGCAGCACGTCACCCATCTCGACGTGAAGCCGTCCAACGTCATCCTGCGCGACGATGGGAGCGCCGTGCTGATCGACTTCGGCCTGTCGCGTCACGACCAGCTTCCGGATCTGATCGCCGAGGAGTTCGACGAGCCGGTCGGCACCGGCGCCTATGTGGCGCCCGAGCAGGTGCGGCGCTTCCGCGGCGATCCGCGCAGCGACATCTTCTCGCTCGGCGTCACCATGTACTTCCTGGCGACCGGCGAGCGCCCGTTCGGCGAGCCCGAGCGCGAGGCGGAATGGCGGCGGCGGCTGTGGCGCGATCCCTATCCGCCGAGCCGCTGGAACCCGCTGGTGCCGCCGTGGCTCCAGGAGATCATCTTGCGCTGCCTGGAGATCGAGCCCGATGCGCGCTACTCGTCGGCCGCACAGCTCCGCTTCGATCTCCAGCATCCGGACGGCGTCGCGCTCACCGAGCGGGCGGCGCGGCGCGATCGTGACGGCCCGCTGACCGTCCTGTCGCGCTGGCTGAAGGTGCGCAACGCGCCGCCGCTGCGCATGCGCAGCGTCGCCGGCGTGCTCGACCGCTCGCCCATCGTGATGGCGGCGATCGACCTGTCGGCCGCCGACGATCTCGGCGACGCGCTCGCGGCGGCGCTGCGGCGCGTGCTGGCGACGGTGCCGGATGCCCGGCTCGCCTGCGTCAATGTGCTCAAGGTCTCGCGCCTCGCGCTCGATCCCATGGAAGACGCCAAGGGCCGCAATCCCCATCTCCAGCGGCTCGTCGAGCTGAAGCACTGGGCGCGGCCGCTGCCGGTCGATCCGGAACGGATCACCTATCACGTCTTCGAGTCGCCCGATCCGGCCGCCGCCATCGTCGACTACGCCCGCAACAATCACGTCGACCATATCGTGATGGGGGCCCGCGGCTCGTCGCCGCTGCGCCGTTACCTCGGCAGCGTCTCGGCCCAGGTGGTCGCGCAGGCCCCCTGCACCGTGACGGTGGTACGCAGGCCCCGTGCCACCGACGAGGCGGGTCCGGAGGGGTAGGGTTTTACGCACCATCGCGGCGGAACTGGTGTCGGAGGCGGGGGTTGTTCCGGCACAGGGCGCCTGCACGGCCCTGACTCGTTCATCGACGATGGAGGCTTCCACATGATCCGCAACCTCGTGGCCGTCGCGGCCGTGAGCGGTCTGATGATGACCACCGCGCTCGCCCAGTCGACCGCGCCCAACCCCTCGACCAGCCCCGGTAGCAGCAGCCCGAGCGCCACCAGCCCGAGCACCGGCTCCGGCAGCATGGGTTCGAGCACCAGCGCCGGCGCCGCGATCACCCAGCAGAGCCCGAACCAGTGGCTCGCCTCGAAGTTCATGGGCACCGACGTGATCGGTGCCGACGACGCCAAGATCGGCGACGTCAGCGACGTGCTGTTCGACAAGTCCGGCAAGGTGGATGCGCTGATCGTCGGCGTCGGCGGCTTCCTCGGCATCGGCCAGAAGGACGTGGCGCTGCCGATCTCGTCGTTCCAGGTGGTGGCCGCCAACAGCGGCAAGAACAATTCGAGCTCCGACCAGCTCCGCCTGTCGATGACCAAGGACCAGCTCCAGCAGATGGCCGAGTTCAAGGCCATGGGCTCGAGCGCGACCACGACGGGCGCGGCCACCGGCGACAATGCCGGCTCGCGTGGCTCGATGGGCACCGGCTCGGGCGCCGCCACCGGGACGCCGAACCGCTGACCGCGGCATTCGACCCTGTCGATCGGCCGGTCCGGAGTTCCGCTCCGGGCCGGCCGTTTTCGCGGGCTGGCTGGCGGCCCACGCTCTTGCGTCGAGGACGTCGCGGGCGGCAGCATGCCGGCATGACCGCGTCGCCCGCCGATTCCTGCCTCGTCTCCGAGTTTCGTCCGTCACCGAACCACGGCCCGCGGGCCGGCGGCCGCGAACCCGACCTTCTCGTCCTGCATTACACGGGCATGCCCAGCACCGCCGAGGCGCTCGCCCGGCTGTGCGATCCGGCCGCCGAGGTCTCGTCCCACTATCTCGTCCGCGAGGACGGCACCGTCGTGCAGATGGTCGCCGAGGCCCGCCGCGCCTGGCACGCGGGCGCCTCCTGCTGGGGCGGCGAGGGCGACGTCAACTCCCGCTCGATCGGCATCGAGATCGCCAATCCGGGCCACGATTTCGGCGCGCCGCCCTATCCCGACGCGCAGATCGAGGCGGTGATCGCGCTGGCTCGCGACATTGTGCTTCGACGCCGCGTCAGGGCCGATCATGTGCTCGGCCATTCGGATGTCGCGCCGGCCCGCAAGCGCGATCCCGGCGAGGGCTTTCCGTGGCGGCGGCTGGCGGCGGGCGGTGTCGGCCTATGGGTGGAGCCCGTCGGCCTCGCCGAGCCCGGCCCGGTGCTCGCCCCCGGCGACCGCGGCGACGAGGTCGCGGCCTTGCAGGCGGCGCTGGCCGACTACGGCTTCCCGGTGCCGCGCGGTGGCGTGTACGAGGCCGAGATGGCGGCGGTGGTGGCCGCGTTCCAGCGGCATTTCCGTCCCGCCCGCATCGACGGCATCGCCGACGCCTCGACCCGCGCCACGCTGACGCGGCTGCGCGCCGCACGGGCCCGGCTGATCACCGCCGATCCGGTGCTCGGCTGACCTCCGGCCTCAGGCCGAGCCCGCATGGCTCCGGCTGTCGTCGACCGGGGTGCGCACCCGGGCGTGCCCAGCCTTGGCGCGCCACGGCGCATCGGCGAACCGCTCCACCAGAAAATCGATGAACACCCGCACCTTGAGCATGCGGTGGCGGCCCTGCGGGTAGACCGCCGAGAGCGGCACCGGCTCGACTAGATGGTGATCGACGAGCAGCGGCACCAGCTCGCCGCGGCGCACCGCGTTGCCGACCAGAAGATCGCTGAGATGGACGAGGCCGGCCCCCCCGATGGCGAGCCGCAACGCCGCCTCGGCGTCGTCCACCACCAGCCGGCCCTGGGCCTCGAAGGTGCGGATCTCGTTGCCGTCGCGAAACGGCCAGAAATTGATCGACGGCACCGAGGAGAGCACGAGGCAGTCGTGGCCGGCGAGGTCCTCGGGCGTGCGCGGCACGCCGCGCCGCTCCAGATAGGCGGGGGCCGCGAAGATGCCGCGCTCGGTATGGGCGAAGCGGCGGGCGACCAGCGAGCGGTCGGCGATCGGTCCGAGGCAGATCGCCACGTCGGCATTCTCCACCAGGTTGTCGACCCGGTCGGTCACCGTGATGTCGATCTCGATCTCCGGGTAGCGGGCCAGGAAGTCGGGCAGGGCGCGGGCCAGCTCGTGCAGCATGAAGGCGCTGCCGGTATTCAACCGCAGCTTGCCACGCGGCGTGGTGCTGGCGCGGGCCACCTCGGTCTCGGCGTCGTCGATAGCGCCCAGGATGTCGCGGGCGCGGACCAGATAGGTCTCCCCCTCCGGGGTGAGGGCGAGACGCCGTGTTGTGCGATGCAGCAGGCGGACCCCCAGCCGGTCCTCCAGGCGGGAGACCAGCTTGGAGACCGCCGAGGGGGTGAGGCCCAGATCGTCCGCGGCGGCCGAGAAGCTGCCCCGCTGGACAACCTGGACGAAGGCGCGCATGTCGGAGATCTGGTCGGTCATTGTTTCCCTGCATTCACGTCTGGTTTTCTTGGCCAGCGGATTATGTCTGCCAGAATGTTGAATAGATCAGGGTCACAGCGATTTCGCTCTGTTCCGTATGTGAAAGCCATGACCATCCACGACATCAAGTCCCGTTCCGACCGCTCCGGCGAGAGCACCCACGAGGCCCTGCCGCAGGGCCGCCTCCTCGACCGTCTGGCCCTGATGGTGGGCGGCATCTTCGGCGATGCACACTATGTTCCTCCCGCAGCGCGAAACGAGCGCCGGCCGATCAAGACCTGGACGCCGGGCGGTTGGTGCTGAGCGACGCCTGACGGCGTGTTGCCGGAGGCGGGCGGTCGGCGCTGCCCCGCTGGCCGCCGCTCCGCCGAGAGGTCCGGCCGGGACGACGTCCCGCCGGGCCTTTTTCGTGGCCGACCCGCATGTCGTGAGACCGGCGTCTGCCCACCGTCGAGCCAGCAACGCAACATTGCGCCGGGCAGCTCCTTGATGGCGGTTCGTTTCGACCAGTCATGAACTGGCGAAATTCGATCCGGGGCATCCAAGATCGATGTCCGAGCCGGCAGATTATCGTCGGTCCGCTCGGGAATACCATGGCGTGGCTCGTTCATTCCGAGGAGATCTGCCATGCACCCCCGGTATCCTCTGTCGCATGCCGCCGCCCAGGGCCTGGTGCGCGACCCACGATCGGAGCGGCCGCTCGGCCTCGCCGCCCTGGCCAAGGCAGGGTACTGCGCGGCCGGCCAGTTCTTCCGGGAGGCGTTCCGGGCCTCCCACGTCATGCCGTCGCCGATCCGTGTCCGCCAGAAGCTGGCGCCGCCCCGCATTCTCGGCCGGTCTCTCTGAGGCCGGTCGCTCGCCGGCATGGGGAGGCGGGCCTTGACGTCGCGGTCCCGCCTCTCCATTCCTGGCCGGTCAGTCGGCCGGACGGCCGCCCCGGCCGGCGCCGAAAGGTGGCCGGGGAGGAAAGTCCGGGCTCCATGGACAAGCGGTGCCGGATAAGGTCCGGCGGGGGCGACCCCAGGGACAGTGCCACAGAGAACAGACCGCCGGCGGCGCCTCGCGCGTCGTCCGGCAAGGGTGAAACGGTGCGGTAAGAGCGCACCGCGCGTCCGGCAACGGAGGCGGCACGGCAAACCCCACCGGGAGCAAAACCGAATAGGGACGGCGTGGAGGCGCGAGCCTCCGGATCGTGTCCGGGTCCAGCCGTCCGGGTAGGTCGCTCGAGGCGCCGGGCAACCGGCGTCCCAGAGGAATGGCCGTCGCGCGGCGGGCTCGCCCGTCGCCCTACAGAACCCGGCTTACAGGCCGGCTGATCGTTTGGGGCCCGGGCGGGAGACCGTTCCGGGCCCCGCCCGTTCCGGCGCGGCCCGTCTCGCAGGTGGGCCGCGGTCGGCGGGTCAGTCGTGCAGGGCCGACAGGCGGGCGAGGCGGGCCGGCAGCTCGGCCATGATGCGGCGGCGGGCGGCGGCCGAGAGGTCGGCCCATTCGGCGATCTCGTCGAGGCTGCGGCCGCAGCCGACGCAAAGTCCGCTGGCGCGGTCCACCGTGCAGACCTTGATGCAAGGTGTGTCGATCGTCATCGTGGTTTCAGAGCATTTTCCGGCGAAGTGGACGCCGGTTCGCCGTCGAAAATGCGATCATACAAGGACTTCTGGAGCGGAACACGATCCAGTTGGATCGGATTCCGCTTTAGATCACCTCCGCCGGCCCTCCGCGTGGAGCGCGCGACATCCTTTCGGATAGTTCATCTCGGCGCTCCTGTCGCCATCGAATCGGTGGAACGGTCGGACTCTCCGTCTTGGGTCGTGGGAACGACCTGCGGGGGCTCACGTTCACCCTGCATCGTACCGATAGAGGAGGCATACGATGCGTAAGCAGGTTTTGGCCGTCGCGATGGCGGCGGCGGTTCTCGGCCCGGGTGTCGCCCTGGCCCAGAACGATCCGGTGAGCGGCACGGCGCGCGGCATCGAGCACGGTGCCACCACGGGTGGGCCGGTCGGCGCCATCGTGGGCGGCGCGGCGGGTGCCGTGAGCGGCACCGCCAACATGCTGCTGGGGCCGCCCCCGGCCGAGGTGCGCACCTATGTGATGCGCGAGCGCGTTCCGTCGGTCGCGGTCGAGGAGCGGATCGTGGTCGGCCAGCCGCTGCCGCCGCGCGTCAAGCTGCATACTGTGCGGGGCCACGACGCCTACTCGTACGCGATCGTCAACGAGCAGCGCGTCGTCGTCGATCCGCGCACCCGCCGGGTGATCGAGATTTACGAGTAAGACTGTCTTCGGGTGATCAGTTCGCCGTCGTTCCGGGGCGCGGCGAAGCCGCGAACCTGGAACCCAGCTGCAAAACTCGGAGCTCTCGGCTGGATTCCTGTATCTTTCGGCTGTCACTGGCATAGTGGCGGGCTGACGGGGACCGCTCGTTGGATTCCCGGCCCTGTGTGGCCGCTATTCCGGCTCGGGCGTCTCCGTTCCGCTCGTTGAT
>NZ_CAXWGY010000019.1:215020-555657 GCF_964266735.1 Rhodoplanes sp. P11 | reverse complement strand
GGCTCCGCGCCGCCTTATGCCGTAGCTGCGCCGCCGTAAGGTCGTTCCGCGTGATCGTGATCCCCGGCATCCCTGCCTCCCTCGAATCAAGAGACCTCAGAGAATCACGCCGACCACCCCTCGAAAATCCGAGTCACCCTCTCACGCCGTTGGTATGAGTTCGCCCCTGGATTCCGGCTCGCGGCTTCGCCGCGCCCCGGAATGACATCTTTCTGCAAGCCGAGATCTCCGTGCGAGACGAGCCGGCGGCCGCTGCCGGCACGTCCTCGCGGTGGCGGCGAATGTCCGCAATGCATCCGCGCCGCATCGGTTTTTGCTGAATTTCCGGTTGCGTGCCGGTATTGTGTTCATTGCGATAGTTTTCGGACCGCCGCGCCCTTTTCGGGCGCAGGGACTGCCCTCGATCCCGGCCTGCTCGGCGTCCGACACCAACCACGGAGCGCCGACATGAAGCTGGTCACTGCCGTCATCAAGCCCTTCAAGCTCGACGAGGTCCGCGACGCGCTGGCGGCGGCCGGCGTGCAGGGCATGACGGTCACCGAGGTCAAGGGCTACGGCCGCCAGAAGGGACACCAGGAGCTCTATCGGGGGGCCGAGTACACGGTGGCGTTCCTGCCCAAGGTGCGCATCGACCTCGTGGTCGAGGACGCCCGTGTCGACACCATTCTGGAGACCATCCGGAGCGCCGCTCGCACCGACCACATCGGCGACGGCAAGATCTTCGTCTCGTCGATCGAACGGGCGTTGCGCATCCGCACCGGCGAGACCGACCGCGAGGCGCTCTGAGGCATCGGCGCCTCCACCCCGGCGCCTCCACGGCTCTGGGGCGGGAGGCGCCGCGTGGCCGGTCATCCCGCCCGGAACGGCCGGCTGAGAAACCGCGAGCCGGCGAGGCCATAGCGCCACGGCTTGTCGGCCGCCTTGGTGATGCCGATGCGCGGGCCGGCGACGATCGCCGGCGTGCTCTCGCGGGCGAGCAGCACGAAGGGCGGGGCGTCGAGCGGCGCGCCGTCGAGCGTCTTGGTGATGCCGAGCGCCTGGCACAGCCGGCCGGGCCCGGCGCACAGCAGCCGCGCGTCATCGAGCCCGCGCCGCGCCCGCATGCGGTCGAGCCCATGGGTCGGCGCCAGCGCCCGGATCAGCACCGCGCTCGCCTCGCCCGCCGGCTCGCACACCGCGTTGACGCACCAGTGGATGCCGTAGGAGCGATACACATAGGCGTGGCCCGGCGGGCCGAACATCACGGCGTTGCGCTCGGTGCGGCCGCCATGGCTGTGCGAGGCCGGGTCGGTGTGGTGATAGGCCTCGACCTCGACGATGACGCCGCCGACACCGTCGACCAGCAGCGTCGCGCCGATCAGGTCGGGCGCCACCGCATGGACGCTGCGATCGAAGAAGCCGCGATCGAGACGGGCAGGGGCGGGCGGTTTCATGGCGAAGCTCGGCCGCGCGCGAGGCAGCGCGCGCGACACCGCCGCGAGCGTTCGGCGAGCGCTCCGACATGGTGAAGAAAAGGTCGATGAAATCGGTGCGATCGGAGCATCGGCATTGACGGAGAAGCGAGGCGGAGCCGCTATGACGGGGCGACGCGATCGGGGCGCGTCGATCCACCAAACGAAACACGAGTCGCGCCTGTCGCGAAGGGTGACGACGCGCCGCTCGTGTGCGCGTGACCACAACGTGTGGCGTCGTCGCAACAGGAGGTCAACATTTCCGTGACCGGCCGGAAGCCAGCTCAAAACGCCTATTTTCCGCCACACCCCTCCGTGATTTCGAAAGGGTCCAGATCGCAGTCGACGATGTGCGTTCGCATCGTCCGGTCGCGATCCCGACAGGGGATGCGGCGAACCCGGCAGGGGCAGCGATAGACGCGATGGACTCCAGGACCGACCTCAAGAGCAGGTTGCCCAGCCGGCACGTGACCGAAGGTCCGGAACGCGCGCCGCATCGGTCCTATTACTACGCGATGGGTCTCACCACGCAGCAGATCCACCAGCCCTTCGTCGGCGTCGCGAGCTGCTGGAACGAGGCCGCCCCCTGCAACATCGCGCTGATGCGCCAGGCCCAGGCGGTCAAGAAGGGCGTCGCGGCCGCCGGCGGCACGCCGCGCGAGTTCTGCACCATCACGGTGACGGACGGCATCGCCATGGGGCACGAGGGCATGCGCTCCTCGCTGCCGTCCCGCGAGGTGATCGCCGACTCCGTCGAGCTGACCATGCGGGGCCACGGCTACGACGCGCTGGTCGGCATCGCCGGCTGCGACAAGTCGCTCCCCGGCATGATGATGGCCATGTGCCGCCTGAACGTGCCGTCGATCTTCATCTATGGCGGGTCGATCCTGCCCGGCACCTTCAAGGGCCGGCCGGTGACCATCCAGGACGTGTTCGAGGCGGTCGGCCGCCATTCGGTCGGCGACCTCTCCGATGCCGATCTCGACGAGCTGGAGCAGGTGGCGTGCCCGTCGGCCGGCGCCTGCGGGGCGCAGTTCACCGCCAACACCATGGCGACCGTGTCGGAGGCGATCGGCCTGGCGCTGCCCTACTCGGCCGGCGCGCCCGCCCCCTACGAGATCCGCGACCGCTTCTGCGCCACCGCCGGCGAGCAGGTGATGGCGCTGATCCGAAGCGGCCTGCGCCCTCGCGATATTGTGACCCGCCAGGCGCTGGAGAACGCCGCCGCCGCGGTTGCAGCCACCGGCGGTTCGACCAATGCTGCGCTTCATCTCCCGGCGATCGCCCATGAGTGCGGGATCGCGTTCGATCTGTTCGATGTGTCCGACGTGTTCAAGCGTACGCCCTATATCGCGGACCTGAAGCCCGGCGGCCGCTACGTCGCCAAGGACCTGTTCGAGGTCGGCGGCATTCCCCTCATCCTCAAGACGCTCCTCGACCACGGCTTCCTGCACGGCGACTGCATGACCGTGACGGGCCGCACCATGGCCCAGAACCTCGCCGGCGTGGCCTGGAACAAGGACCAGGACGTGGTTCTCCCGGCCAACCGGCCGCTGCTGCCGACCGGCGGCGTCGTCGGTCTCAAGGGCAACCTCGCTCCCGAGGGCGCCATCGTGAAGATCGCCGGGCTGGAGAGCCTGACCTTCACGGGCCCGGCCCGCTGCTTCGATGGCGAGGAGGCGTGCTTCGAGGCGGTGCAGAAGCGCCGCTACAAGGAGGGCGATGTCCTGGTGATCCGGCACGAGGGGCCGCAGGGCGGCCCCGGCATGCGCGAGATGCTGGCCACCACGGCGGCGCTCTATGGCCAAGGCACCGGCGGCAAGGTGGCGCTGATCACCGACGGGCGCTTCTCCGGCGCCACCCGCGGCTTCTGCGTCGGCCATGTCGGGCCGGAGGCGGCGGCCGGCGGCCCCATCGGCCTGCTGCGCGACGGCGATATCATCGCGATCGACGCCGAGGCCGGCACTCTCGACGTGAAGCTCTCCAAGGCGGAGCTCGATGCCCGCCGCGCGGCGTTCAAGCCGAAGCGGGCGACGGCGACGTCCGGTTACTTGTGGAAATACGCCCAGCAGGTGGGGCCGGCCCGGACCGGGGCCGTCACCCATCCGGGCGCTGTGGCCGAGAAGAAGTGCTATGCGGACGTCTAGTCGGGTCGGCATCCTGGTGGCGGCCGGGCTCGTGATCGGGCTCGGGACCGCCGTCGCGTTCGACGGATCGCGCTCGACCGCCCAGGTGGCGCCGGCCGTGAGCGTCGACCTGTTTCCGCGCGGCACCGGCCTTCTCGATGCGAACCGTTTCCAGGGCCTGCCGGGTGCCCGCAGCCTGACGCCGGTCGAGGCGTTCCGCTCCGGTGCCCAGGCGCTGCGCGCCGGCGACACCAAGGGCGGCGTCTCGTCGCTCGAATACGCCGCCGCGAGCGGCCATCCGATCGCCCAGTGGAAGCTCGGCCGCATGTATGCGGACGGCGACGGCGTCAAGCAGGACGACGTGCGGGCCTTCGAGTACTTCCGCGAGGTGGCCGACGCCCATGCGGACGAGAGCCCGGGCACGCCGCGCGCCCGCTTCGTCGCCAATGCGTTCGTGGCCCTCGGCAACTACTATCTCGACGGCATCCCGAACTCGACCGTGAGGGCCGATCCGGACCGCGCCCGCGAGATGTTCACCTACGCGGCGTCGTATTTCGCCGATCCGGATGCCCAGTTTCATCTCGGCCGGATGTATCTCGACGGCCATGGCGGCGTGAAGGACGCCCGCCAGGCGGCCCGCTGGCTCCAGCTCGCCGCCAACAAGGGCCAGTACCAGGCCCAGGCGATGCTCGGCGCCATGCTGTTCAAGGGCGAGGCGGTGCCGCGCCAGGGCGCCCGTGGCCTGATGTGGCTGACGCTCGCTCGCGATGCCGCGTCCCCGCAGGAGGCGTGGATCAGCGACATGCACGCCTCCGCCTTCAAGTCGGCGAGCGACGAGGAGCGGGCGAGCGCGCTCGCCTATATCGAGCGCTGGCTGCGCGGCGGCCGGCGGGAGTAGGGCGGCACGTCGTTCGCCTCGCAGTTCATCGGAGCAGTTCTCCCGTAGCCCGGATGGAGCACAGCGACATCCGGGTCGGCGGTGCCCGAAAGTCCCCGGTCCGACGATCCCGGGTTTCGTTCCTCAACCCGGGCTACGGTTCTGTTCATCCTGGCGCGACCGCCGTTCAGCACCCGCCTCGCAGTTCATCGGAGCAGCTCTCCCGTAGCCCGGATGGAGCACAGCGACATCCGGGTCGGCGGTGCCAGAAAGTCCCCGGTCCGACGATCCCGGGTTTCGTTCCTCAACCCGGGCTACGGTCCTGTTCATCCTGGCGCGACCGCCGTTCAGGCGGCGTCCGGCGCCGAGGCCGCCCGCGCCGACTTCCCGAGATCGAGGTCGCACCACACCGGGACATGGTCGGACGGCTTGTCCCAGCCGCGCACATGCTTGTCGATGCCGGCGGACACCAGCCGGTCGGCCGCCTGGGGTGACAGCAGCAGGTGGTCGATGCGCAGCCCCTGGTTCTTCGGCCAGCACCCCGCCTGATAGTCCCAGAACGTGTAGAGGCCGGGTGCGTCGGAGCCGGCCCGGATCGCATCGGTGAAGCCTAGTCCCTTGAGGGCCGCGAACCGCTCCCGGGTGGTGGGCAGGAACAGCGCGTCCTGCCGCCAGGCGTCCGGGTTCGGCACGTCGATCTCGGCCGGCAGCACGTTGTAGTCGCCGGCCAGCACCAGCGGCTCCTCCAGCGCCAGGCGGTCGCGCGCATAGGCCGCGAGCCGGTCCATCCAGCGCAGCTTGTAGGGGTATTTCTCGGTGCCGACCGGGTTGCCGTTGGGCAGGTACAGGCACGCCACCCGCACCACCCCGTCGCCGGTCGAGACGACAGCCTCCAGGAAGCGGGCGTGGTCGTCTCCGTCCTCGCCGGGCAGCCCGGGCGTCACCTCGTCGAACGGGAGACGCGACAGCACCGCCACCCCGTTGAAAGTCTTCTGGCCGTGCACCGCCACATTGTAGCCCAGCGCCTCGATCGGCTCCCGCGGAAAGGCGTCGTCGACGCACTTGATCTCCTGAAGGCACACGATGTCGGGCTGGCGGGCCTGGAGCCAGGATACGAGGTGATCGAGCCTCTGCTTGACCGAGTTGACGTTCCAGGTGGCGATCCGCATGGCACTCTCCGGCTGGACGTCCGGCCCCTCCGGACGCCGCGGCGATGGCCGGGATGACCCGCCCAGCCCGCGATTTCAATTACATTTTAGCAATCCGGCGAGCTTCCGGCTGCACCCGGCGGCTCGTTATGATAATTCCTCAACATAGGCCATGGCATCATGCGGCAGGTCGAACGATCGGCCGCGTGGTGTCGCGGCGACTTTGTATTCATTCTGTCGGTATCCACGCTTTCCTTTGCCGGCCACACCCGCGGCGCCTCGGTGGGCGCTGGTGGCGCGCGGGGAGCCGGCGGCCTCGTGAGGCGTTCGCGCGCGATGACGAAACGACGTGTCCTGTTCGGGGTTCTCGCCGTGCTCGCGCTGGCCGGCAGCGCGGTCGCGGTGCAGCAGCTCGGCCCCGGCGACAAGAGCGCGCCGCCGACGGCCCGTGCGACCGGCCCGCGGGCCGTGGCGGTGACCACCGCGGTGGCGACCCGCAAGAAGGCGCCGGTGCAGCTCGAGGCGCTGGGCACCGTCACGACGCTCGCCAGCGTGGCGCTGCGCACCCGCATCGACAGCGAGATCGTCGCCATCCATTTCGAGGACGGCGCCCTGGTCAAGGCGGGCGACCTCCTGGTCACCCTGGACAGCCGCGCGCTCGAAGCCCAGATCCGCCAGGCCAAGGGCCAGCTCGCCCGCGACAAGGCCCAGCTCGAAGGCGCCGAGCGCGATCTGCGCCGCTACACCGAGCTGGTCGCCCGCGCGGCGACGCCTCAGGTCAATCTCGACAACGCCAAGACCCAGGCCGACGTCTATCGCGCCGCCATCCGGGCGAGCGAAGCGACCATCGAGCACCTGGAGGTGCAGCTCGGCTTCACCACCATGAGGGCGCCCATCACGGGCCGCATCAGCCAGGCGAACGTCAAGGTCGGCAATCAGGTCCGCACCGCCGATCTCACGCCGATCGCCACCATCAACCAGATGGCGCCGGTCTACATCTCGTTCACGGTGCCGCAGCGGGTGCTGCCGCAGATCCGCGCCGCCATGGCGGGCGAGGACTCCGGTGTCGAGGCGATCATTCCGGGCGAGGCCCGCCAGGCGCGCGGCCAGATCGCCATGATCGAGAACGCCGTCGACGCGGCGACCGGCATGGCCACCGTCCGCGCCCTGATGCCCAACCAGGACGAGCTGCTGTGGCCCGGCACGCTGGTGACCGCACGGCTCACCTTGCGGGTCGAGGACGCCGTCACGGTGCCGTCCGCCGCCGTCCAGGTCAGCCAGCAGGGCAGCTTCGTCTATGTGGTGAAGGACGGGACCGCCCGGGTGCAGCCGGTGACGGTGCTGCGCAGCGTGGGGCTGGAGACCGTGGTGGACGGCGGCATCACGGGCGGCGAGACGGTGGTCACCGACGGCCACCTCCAGCTCACCGACGGCGCCCGCGTCACCGTCCGCGGCGAGGCCGACCCGTCCCGCAAGGCGGGAGCCTGATCGTCGCACGTCGCGATACCCCCGAACCGGCATCGGCCGCACTGGAGACGACCCCGTGAATCTCTCGGAGACGTGCATCCGCCGGCCGGTGATGACCACCCTGATCACCGCCTCCATGATCGTGTTCGGGATCTTCGCCTATCGGCTGCTCGCCGTGGCGGCGTTGCCGACCGTGGACTACCCGACCATCTCGATCACCGCGACCCTCCCGGGCGCCAGCCCCGAGACCATGGCGGCTTCGGTCGCCTCGCCGATCGAGCGTCAGCTCTCGACCATCGCGGGCATCTCGTCGATGACCTCGATGTCGTCGCTCGGCACCACCCAGATCACCATCCAGTTCGACCTCGCCCGCGATATCGACGGGGCAGCGCTGGACGTGCAGACCGCGCTGTCGGTGGCGCAGCGGCGGCTGCCGATCGAGATGACGACGCCGCCGAGCTTCCGTAAGGTCAATCCCGGCGACTTCCCGATCCTCTACATCAGCCTGGTGTCGCCGACGCTGCCGCTGTCGACCATCAACGACTACGGCGAGATCACCCTGGCGCAGCAGATCTCGCAGATCCCCGGCGTCGCCCAGGTGCTGGTCTACGGGGCGCAGCGCTTCGCGGTGCGGGTGCAGGTCGACCCGGTGGCGGCGGCGGCCCGCAACATCTCGCTCGAGGACATCCGCAACGTCGTCGCCAAGACCAACTCCAACACGCCAGTCGGTACCATCTCGGGCACCGAGCAGAACGTCACCCTGACGGCCACCGCGGCGATGAACAAGGCGGCCGAGTATCGCAAGGTGGTGGTGGCCTATCGCAACGGCGCGCCGGTCAAGCTGGAGGAGGTGGCGCGCGTCGTCGACTCGGTCGAGAACGATCGCATCGCCAGCTACTTCAACAACGAGCGCGCGATCGTGCTGGCGATCCAGCGGCAGCCCTCGGCCAACACGGTGGCTGTGGTCGACGCGGTGCGCGAGCGGCTGCCGAGCTACCGGGCCCAGATCCCGGCCGCCATCCGGATGGAGGTGTTGAACGACCGCTCCACCTCGATCCGCGAGGCCGTGTTCGACGTGCAGGAGACCCTGGCGATCGCCATCGGTCTCGTCGTGCTGGTGATCTTCCTGTTCCTGCGCACCTTCTCGGCCACCCTCATCCCGGCGCTGGCGGTGCCGATCTCGCTGGTCGGCACCTTCGCGGTGATGTACGCGCTCGGCTTCTCCATCAACAACATGACCATGCTGGCGCTCACGCTGTCGGTCGGCTTCGTGGTCGACGACGCCATCGTGATGCTCGAGAACATCGTGCGCCACATCGAGGGGGGCATGCGGCCGTTCGAGGCGGCCCTCAAGGGCGCGCGCGAGATCGGCTTCACCATCGTGTCGATCACCTTCTCGCTGATCGCGGTGTTCATCCCGGTGCTGCTGATGGGCGGCCTGGTCGGCCGGGTGTTCCGCGAGTTCGCCGTCACCATCGCGGTGGCGATCCTGATCTCCGGCTTCGTGTCACTGACACTGACCCCGATGCTGTGCGCCCGGGTGCTGCGCAGCCATCGGGAGGGCGAGAAGCAGAACATCCTGCTGCGGGTGTTCGAGCGTGCCTTCGACGGCATGCTGCGCGCCTACGAGGTGACGCTCGACCTGGTGCTGCGCCACAAGCCGATCGTGCTGGTCGCCACCGCCGCCACCCTGGTCGGCACCGTCTGGCTCTACATCGCGATTCCGAAGGGCTTCTTCCCGATCGAGGACACCGGCTTCATCTCGGCCACCGTCGAGGGCCCGGCCGACATCTCGTTCAAGGCCATGCAGGAGCGCCAGCGCCGCATCGCCGAGATCGTCCGCGCCGATCCGGCGGTCGCCTATGTCAACTCGACCGTCGGGGTCGGCGGCCCCAACCCGACGCCGAACTACGGCCGCATGTTCATCTCGCTCAAGCCCAAGAAGGAGCGCAACGAGAACGCCACCGCGGTGATCCAGCGGCTGCGTCGGGAGACCTCGCAGGTGGTCGGCATGGCGACGTTCTTCCAGAACGTCCAGAACATCAACATCACCGGCCGCATCTCCAAGAGCGAGTACCAATACACGCTCCAGTCCAGCGACACGGCGACGCTCTACGATGTCGCCCCGATCATGCGGGAGAAGATCGCGGCGCTTCGGGGCCTGCGCGACGTCGGCACCGACCTCTACATCTCCAATCCGCAGATGACGGTGGAGATCGACCGCGAGCGCGCCGCCTATTACGGCATCTCGGTCGAGCAGGTGCGGCAGGAGCTCTACAACGCCTTCGGCACCCGTCAGGTCGCCACCATCTACACGCCGTCGAACGACTATCAGGTGATCCTGGAGAGCCTGCCGGAGTTCCAGGCCGATCCGTCCGGGCTCGACCGCATCTTCCTCAAGACCAATCTGAGCGGCGCCGCCGGCGCGGCGCTGACGCCCGGCGGCGGCGTCACCGGCAACACCGCCGCGAACGGCCCGGCCATCCCGCTCTCCGCCGTCACGCGGGTGGTGCGCACCGTCGGTCCGTTGCAGGTGAACCACCAGGGCCAGCAGCCTTCGGTGACCATCTCGTTCAACCTGGCGCCCGGCTTCTCGCTCGGCCAGGCGGTCGACGCCATCCGCGACATCGAGCGCGACGCCAATCTGCCGGCGTCGATCGCGACGGGTTTCCAGGGCTCCGCCCAGGTGTTCCAGGACTCCCTGCGCGGGCAGGGCGTTCTGGTGCTCGCCGCCGTGTTCGCCGCCTATGTGGTGCTCGGGATTCTCTACGAGAGCTTCATCCATCCGATCACCATCATCTCGGGGCTGCCGTCGGCCGGCGTCGGCGCACTGCTGGTGCTGATGGCGTTTCAGATGGAGCTGTCGGTGATCGCCATGATCGGCATCGTGATGCTGGTCGGCATCGTCAAGAAGAACGCCATCATGATGATCGACTTCGCCATCGAGCGCCGCCGGGTTGGGCTCGGCGCCGAGGCGGCGATGCGGGAAGCCTGCCTGCTGCGCTTTCGGCCGATCATGATGACCACCTTCGCGGCGATCTTCGGGGCGCTGCCGATCGCGCTCGGCACCGGGGCGGGGGCAGAGCTGCGCCAGCCGCTCGGCGTCGCCGTGGTGGGCGGGCTCGCCGTCTCGCAGCTCCTCACCCTCTACATCACGCCGGTGATCTACATCTATCTCGATCGCCTCGACCGCCGCCTGAAGCAGCGGCTGGAGCCGCAGCTCGCGCCGGTTCGCGAGGGCGAGCGCGCCCCGGCGGCCGCCGAGTAGGGAGCCGCGGCGCCGGCTGGTGGCGGCGGCTCTCGTCGCCGGACTGGCGGCCTGCATGGCAGGCATGCATATTGCGTCTCCGGGGCGGTCCATGGGGGACCCAGAGGGGCGAGCATGCGTAGGCGAGTGTTTCTAGCGGCGGTGTTGATGTCGATGGCGGGGGTGGCGGCGGCCTCCGCCCAGGAGTGGCCGGCCAAGCCGGTGCGGGTGGTGATTCCGTTCGGGGCCGGCAGCGCCACCGACGTGGTGCCGCGGGTGGTGCTCGAGGGCATGTCGGCGCGGCTCGGCCAGCCGCTGGTGGTGGAGAACCGCGCCGGGGCCGGCGGCACCATCGGCTCGGCGAGCGTCGCCAAGGCGGAGCCGGACGGCTACACGCTGCTCGCCACCTCGCAGGCGCACGCCATCGCGCCGGCGATCTACCCGAACCTGTCCTACGACGTGGTGCGCGATTTCGTGCCGGTCGGCGCCTTCGGCAGCGTCCCCAACGTCCTGGTGGTGGCGCCCTCGGCCGGGCTCGACACCGTGCAGGCGTTCGTGGCGGCCGCCAAGGCGCAGCCCGGCTCGTTCACCTTCGCGTCGGTCGGCATCGGCTCCGCCGTCCATCTCAGCGCCGAGCGCTTCCGCGCCAGCGCCGGCTACGAGGCCGTGCATATCCCGTTCAAGGGCGGCGCCGAGGCGTTGACCGAGGTGATCGCCGGCCGCGTGACCTACTATTTCTGCCCGGTCTCGACGGCGCTGCCGCATATCCGGGCCGGCCGGGTCAAGGCGCTGGCCGTCAGCAGCCCCAAGCGGCTCGCCGATCTGCCCGAGGTCCCGACCACGCTCGAAGCCGGCTTCCCGGACTCCGACCTCACGGTGTGGATCGGCCTGTTCGCCCCGGCGAAGACGAGCCCCGCCGTGGTGGCGACGCTCAATCGCGAGCTGCTGGCGGCGGCCGCGACCCCGGCGGTGCGCGAGCGCCTGGTGCAGCTCGGGGTCGAGCCGATGCCGCTCTCGGCGGCGGAGTTCGGCAAGGTGGTCGAGGCCGACGTGGTCACCCTCGACCGCTTCGCCAAGGCGATCGGCATGAAGCTGAACTGATTTCGACATGATCGCCGGCCCGCATCCCGGCCGAGGCTGTGGACGCGGGCCGAAGGCCCCGCGTGGCCGGCGCGGCAGCCCTGCGGCCTGCGACTAATAACAATGGCGGAGTCTCAATGGTAATTTAACGGTTTTGAACAACGGTATTGTTCGGTCCGTAGTCTCCGCGGCCCCGTCGATCCGCATTGCACGGCGTTCCTGCACAGGGGAAATGTCGATGTCCGCCGAGACGGTGCTCGAGCCCCCGGTCGAATCCCGGGCGGCCGCTTACGCCGCATGGGTGCGCGAGCTGCGCAGCGGCAAGCCGGTTCCGAAGCTCGAATCCGATGCCATCGATCCGCTGTCGGTGCTCGCTCGCGAGCTGGAGCTGCTGGCCGAGCAGATCGCCCGGCGCGAGCGCGAGGTCGAGCGGCTGTTCGACCTGGTCCATCGCCTCGAAGAAGGCGTGCTGCTGGACGACGTCCTCGATCGCATCTTCGAGCGCTTCGGCGAGGTGATCCCGTATCATCGCATCGGCTGCGCCTTCGTCACGCCGGATGGCACGCATCTCTCCGCCTTCTGGGCCCGCTCCCTGCTCGGGCCGATGCGGATTTCCGCCGGCTATGCGCAGCCGCTCGCCGGGAGCAGCCTGGCGGCCGTGCTGGCGAGCGGCGAGCCGCGCATCATCAACGATCTCGAAGCCCATCTGGCCGAGAACCCGCATTCGGATGCGACCCGGCGTATCGTCGAGGAGGGGGGACGATCGAGCCTCACCTGTCCGCTCATCGTCGGCCGGCGCCCGATCGGCGTTCTGTTCTTCACCAGCCGCGACCGCGGCGCCTATCACGACCTTCATCGCACGACGTTCCGGCAGATCGCCGCCCAGGTCTCGCTGGTGATCGAGAAGAGCCGTCTCTACGAGGAGATGCTGGACCACAACCGGCGTCTCCAGGAGGAACGGCACCGGCTCAGCGAGGCGGCCGCCCACGATCCGCTGACCGGGGCGTTGAACCGCGGCGCCATCATGGGTGCGGTCGAGCAGGTGGTGCGCGCGGCCGCCGCCACCCGGCAGCCGTTCGGCCTGGTGATGGTGGACATCGACCACTTCAAGCGCGTCAACGACGAGCACGGGCACGCCGCCGGCGACGCCGTGCTGATCGAGTTCACCCGCCGGATGGCGTCGGCGCTGCGCGAGGGGGATCTGGTCGGGCGCTACGGCGGCGAGGAGTTCCTGCTGCTGCTGCGGCCGCTCGCCGCCGATGCTCTCGGCACCACGATGGAGCGACTGCGTGCCACGGTGGCGGAGCGGCCGTTCGATCTGCGCGGAGAGCCATGGCGCGTCACGGCGAGCTTCGGCGCCATCGTGGGCCCCGTCGGAGGCACCACTGCGGCCGATCTGGTGGCGCGGGCCGATCAGGCTCTCTACGTCGCCAAGCGGTCGGGCCGCGACCGGGTCGAGATCGCGGCCCCGGCCGGCTGAGCCAGGTGCCGAGCCGGCGTCCAAACGGTCTCTCAGATTGTGAAGCTGGTGCCGCAGCCGCACGACGCCGAGGCGACCGGGTTGTCGATCTTGAACGAGGCGCCGATCAGGTCGTCGACGAAGTCGATCCTGGCGCCCGCCATGTACTGCATCGACACCGGGTCGATCAGCACCACGGCGCCGTCGCGGGCCAGCACCGTGTCGTCGTCGGCGCGCTCGCGCGCGAGATCGAACCGATACTGGAAGCCGGAGCAGCCGCCGCCTTCCACGCTGACCCGCAGCATCGCGCCGTCCGGCTCGGCGTGGAGGATCTCGCCGATCCGCCGCACCGCGCTGTCGGTCAGAGTCACGCCGGCGGGGGTCGCGCCGGGGATCGCGTCCGTCGTTGGCTCCGTCATGGGGTCTCGCATTGCCTGTGCCACCCTGAAACAGGTAAGTGCTGCCCGGTGGCGGGTCAATGTGGAGAGGTGGCGAGGGCGATGGCGGTCGAGGGAGCGTGCGCGCGGGCGCCGTATGCGGCCGACGCCAGGGCGAGCCGGGGCCGGCTCCATCCGGACCAGCCGAGCCCGGGACGCAGCGTGTTCCGGCGCGACTGCGACCGGGTGATCCACTCCACCGCGTTTCGGCGGCTCGCCCACAAGACGCAGGTGTTCGTCTATCACGAGGGCGATCACTTCCGGACCCGGCTGACCCACACCCTGGAGGTCACCCAGGTGGCGCGCTCGATCGCCCGGGCGCTCGGCCTCGACGAGGATCTGGCCGAGGCGTGCGCGCTCGCCCACGATCTCGGCCATCCGCCGTTCGGCCATGCCGGCGAGCGGGCGCTGGATCGCTGCCTCGCCGATCATGGCGGGTTCGACCACAACGCCCAGACGCTCGCGGTGGTGACCCGGCTGGAGCGGCGCTATCCGGCCTTCGAGGGGCTCAACCTGACGTGGGAGACCCTGGAAGGGCTGGTCAAGCACAACGGCCCGCTGCTGCCGCGGGCCGCGGAGGGGCGATCCTGCTGCGCTGCCGAAGACAAGCTCCCCGTCGTCATTCGGGACTATGTTGCGGTGCACGACCTGGCACTCTGGAGCTTCCCCAGCCTGGAGGCCCAGGCGGGGGCCATCGCGGACGATATCGCCTATGATGCCCACGACATCGACGACGGGCTGCGGGCCGGGCTGTTCGATCTCGACGTGGCGCGCGAGGTGGAAATTGTTGCGCACATCCTGGACGAGATTTGTGCGATGCACACCAATCTCGATCACGCCCGGCTCGTCCACGAGCTGATCCGGCGGTTGATCACCGTGATGATCGAGGACGTGGTCGCCGAGTCGCGGCGCCGGATCGCGGAGAAGTCGCCGGCCGACGTGGACGACGTCCGACTTGCCGACTCACCTCTGGTTGCGTTCTCGGCCACCATGGCGGCGGCCGACCGCGCCATCAAGGCGTTCCTGTGGACCCATATGTACCGGCATCCGCGGGTCATGCAGGTGATGGGGGCGGCCGAAGGCGTGCTGGCCGACCTGTTCGGGCGCTATGCGACCGATCCCGAGACCCTGCCGGCGGAATGGCGGCACGACCTGCCGGACGAGACCGGGGCGCGGGCGCGCCGCATCGCCGACTTCATCGCCGGGATGACCGACCGCTATGCGCTGATCGAGCATCGCCGGCTCTTTGACTCGACGCCGCAATTGCGGTAGGCCGCGCGATCCTCCATGGCGAAACAAAATGTTTGATAACACTGACGAAACCAGTCATGTGCCGGCCGCCGTCCTGCGCCGGGTCCAGGCCGCCCTCGATGCCCTGGTGGCGGCCGGTGGGCTCGCTCCCGATCTCGACCGCAGCCGCGTGCTGGTCGAGCCGCCGCGCGATGCGAGCCATGGCGATCTCGCCACCAACGCCGCCATGGTGCTGGCCAAGGACGCCGGCAAGAAGCCGCGCGAGCTGGCCGAGGCGATCGCCGGCCGGCTCGCCGCTGATCCCTGGGTGGCGCGGGTCGACATCGCCGGGCCGGGCTTCATCAACCTGACCCTGAAGCCGGAGATCTGGCGCGCCGCGCTGCGGTCCGCGCTCCTGGCCGGCTCCAACTATGCCCGTGGCACCCCGGGTGGCGCCCCGGTCAATGTCGAGTACGTCTCGGCCAACCCCACCGGCCCCATGCATGTCGGCCACTGTCGCGGCGCCGTGTTCGGCGACGCGCTCGCCAACCTGCTGGCCTTCGTGGGGCGGCCCGTCACCCGCGAGTACTACATCAACGACGCCGGGGCGCAGGTCGACGTGCTCGCCCGCTCGGCCTTCCTGCGCTACCGCGAGGCGCTGGGCGAGGATATCGGCCCGATCCCGGAGGGGCTCTATCCCGGTGACTATCTGGTGCCGGTCGGCCGTGCCCTGGCGGCCCGGTTCGGCGAGACGCTGCGGCATCGGCCGGAGGCCGACTGGCTGCCGGAGGTGCGTCAGGTCGCCGTCAACATGATGATGGCGATGATCCGCGACGACCTGGCGGCGCTCAATGTCCGCCACGACGTGTTCTTCTCCGAGCGGTCGCTGATCGAGGGCACCGACCGGGTCGGCGAGACCATCGCGGCGCTACGGGCCGAGGGCAAGGTCTACGAGGGCCGCCTGCCGCCCCCGAAGGGGGCGCCGCCGGAGGACTGGGAGGACCGCGAGCAGACGCTGTTCCGCACCACCGACTTCGGCGACGACATCGATCGGCCGCTCAAGAAGTCGGACGGCAGCTACACCTATTTCGCCTCCGACATCGCCTATCACGCCGGCAAGGTCGGCCGCGGCTTCGA
This sequence comes from Rhodoplanes sp. P11, assembly GCF_964266735.1. Classification (NCBI taxonomy): domain Bacteria; kingdom Pseudomonadati; phylum Pseudomonadota; class Alphaproteobacteria; order Hyphomicrobiales; family Nitrobacteraceae; genus Rhodoplanes; species Rhodoplanes sp. P11. The sequence continues at coordinate 539,998 of NZ_CAXWGY010000019.1, read as the reverse complement.
CGAGCTGATCGACGTGTGGGGTGCCGATCACGGCGGCTACATCAAGCGCATGCAGGCGGCCGTGACGGCGGTGAGCGGCGGGCGCGCCCGCCTCGATGTCAAGATCGTCCAGCTCGTGAAGCTGCTGCGGGCCGGTCAGCCCGTCAAAATGTCGAAGCGGGCAGGGGACTTCATCACGCTTCGTGAAGTGGTGGACGAAGTCGGCAAGGACGCCGTCCGCTTCATGATGCTGTACCGCAAGAACGACGCCGTGCTCGATTTCGACCTCGCCAAGGTGATCGAGCAGTCACGCGACAACCCGGTGTTCTACGTGCAGTACGGCCACGCCCGCGGCCGCTCGGTGTTTCGCCACGCCCGCGACGTCCTGGACGAGCTGCCGGAGGACTGGAAGGGCCCGGCCGCGCTCTCCCTGTGCCTGACGGGGGCGCCGCTCGATCGCCTCGACGATCCCGGCGAGATCGCGCTGATGCGGAGCATCGCCCAGTTTCCGCGCCTGATCGAGGCGGCGGCCGCCGCCCACGAGCCGCACCGGATCGCCTTCTACCTGTACGATCTGGCGAGCGACTTCCATGCCCAGTACACGCGCGGCGGCAAGGACTCGCCACATTTACGTTTCATTATGCAAGATGATCCACAACTGACATTGGCCCGTCTCGCGCTGGTTCAAGGTGTGATCACGGTGCTCTCCGTGGGGCTTGGTCTGCTCGGGGTCGATGCGCCTGACGAGATGCGGTGACCCTCGCCAGCGCGGTGGAAGTGCGGTTCTGCAGAAGGCGGAACGTCCGCGGCTTCCGCGGTTGAGTGGCACCGCGACCTGTGGCGGGCTGGCATGGCGGACGAGCGATATCGACGGACGGACGGAGCGGCAGCGACGGCGCGCGGAACCGCGAGGCCCGACCCTGCATCCGATCCGCTGGTCGAGCTGGCACGGCTGATCGGCCAGAACGATCCCGTGTCCTACCAGAGCGTGCGCTCGCCGCAGCCGCACCCGGAGGGTGAGAGGCGCGAGCCGCGGTTCGATCGCGGCGCCACGGTTCCGCGCCGGGCCGATCCGGCGCCGCGCCCGGCTGCGCCCGGCTATTCCGAGGCCGGCTATCCGGATTCCGGCTACCCCGATTCGCGCTATCCCGATCCACGTTCGGCCGATCCCCGCTATCCGGATGCGGCCTACGACGATCCGCGGGCCGGCCCCTACGAAGAGCCGGCGTTCGGGCGCGAGCCTCGCCAGCCCGATCAGCGCTACGACGGCTACACCGAGCCGCCGCGCCCGGCCGGTGACACCACCGGCCGGCTCGCCGGTCCGCCGTCCTGGCTGTCCGCCGGGCGGGCGAGCGAGCCGCCGCTTTCCGAGCCCGGGTGGTCGCCGCCGCGCCCGCGTGATGCCGCATCGGCCGCCGCCGGCTGGAGCACCGAGCCGGAGGCCGAGCCCGATCCCTTCGGCGGCCGTCCGCTCGACCATCGGGCGGCCGGGACCGAGCCGATGTTTCCGACCCACGCCGAGCCGCTCGGGCTCGGCCGCGGCGAGGCCGCGCCTCCGGCCGGCCGTGCCCCCGTCGACGATTACGATCCGCGCTACGCGCCCGCTGCCGACGGCGCCTATGAGAGCGGCGAGTACTACGATCCGGCGCGGGCCGCCCAGGATCGCTTCGCGCCGATCGCCGGACAGGCGCCCGACTATCCGGAGATGCCGCCGCAGCAGCGCCGCCGTGGCCTGATGGTGGCGGCCGCCATCATGGCGCTCGCCGTGGTGGGCACCGCGGGAGCCTACGGCTACCGCAGCCTCAAGGGCGAGAGCCCCCGCGACGGCGGCCCTCCGGTGATCCGCGCCGACGGAGCCCCCAAGAAGATCGCGTCCGCGTCGCAGGGCAGCAGCGGCGACAAGCAGATTTATGAGCGGGTCGGCGCCCCCAACGAGAAGGTGGTGCCGCGCGAGGAGCAGCCGGTGGCGCTGCGCGACCCGGGCGCCGCACCGCGCTTCCCGGATACCACCGCCAACGTGCCGCCCACCGTGAGCGCTCCGGCCACCGTGCCGGCCGCAGGGGCCGGCGACCCCAAGAAGATCCGCACCGTCACCATAAGGCCCGACGGCGAGCCGTCGGCGCCGCCCGCTCCGGCGGCGCGATCGGCGGTGCCGGCCGCGACCCCCGCGGCGCCCGCCGCGCCTCCGGCCGCTCGCCCGGTCCGGCCTGCCACGCCGGCGGCGCCGGCCGGCAGCGGCCCGATGCCGATCACCCCGCAGGCCGCCGCCCCGGCGCCGGCCCGCTCCGCCATGGCGACCCCGACCCCGAGTGCCGCCGAATCCGGCAACTACGTGGTCCAGCTCTCCGCCCAGAAGACCCCGGAGGAGGCCCGGGCCTCGTTCCGGGCCATGCAGGAGAAGTACCCGTCGGTGCTGTCGAGCCGGCAAGTGCTGGTGAAGAAGAAGGATCTCGGCTCCAAGGGCATCTACTACGGCAGCCAGGTCGGCCCGTTCGCCAGCCGCGACGACGCCGTCCAGCTCTGCGAGAGCCTCAAGGCCGCCGGCGGCAACTGCATCGTCCAGCGCAACTGATCGTCCGGACCCGCCGCCGGCTTCTGCATCCCGAGCGGGGGCGCTCGTACGCGCCTCCCGATTGCCGCATCACACGGGGATAAGTGCGCGCGAGCGTCGCTCCCGCCTGGATTTCGGCGCCGTGGACCGGGATAAACGGCGCCATGACGGCTCGATCGTTCATCACCGGCGTCGCCGGCCCGCGCCTCGGCGACGCCGAGCGGCAGTTCGTCCGCGCAGCCCGGCCGTGGGGCCTCATCCTGTTCAGACGGAATATCGAGAATCCGGGCCAAGTCACTGCCCTGATCGATGAATTCAGGTCCGAGTGCGGGTTCGAGGCGGCCGTCCTGGTCGATCAGGAAGGCGGGCGGGTACAGCGCCTCGGGCCGCCGCACTGGCCCGCCTATCCGGCCGGCGCCTGCTACGGCGCCCTGTATCGCCGCGATCCCGCCGCCGGGCTCGCTGCCGCCCGGTTGGGCGGCCGGCTGATCGCCGCCGATCTCGCGCCACTCGGCATCACGGTCGACTGTCTGCCGCTCGCCGATGTGCCGGCCCCGGAGGGCGATCCGGTGATCGGCGACCGCGCCTATGGGGACAGGGCCGAGGTCGTCGCCGCGGTGGCGGCGGCGCTCGCCGAGGGGCTTGCGGCCGGGGGCATTCTGCCGGTTCTGAAGCACCTGCCCGGACACGGCCGCGCCGCCTGCGACAGCCACCGGGCGCTGCCGGTGGTCGGCTGCGACCGCGAGACCCTGGAGCGCACCGACTTCGCGGCGTTCCGGCCGCTGGCCCGGCTGCCGCTCGGCATGACGGCCCATGTGGTCTACACGGCGATCGATCCGGACCGTCCCGCGACCCTGTCGCCGACCGTGATCGCCGAGGTGATTCGCGGCCGCATCGGCTTCTCGGGCGCCCTGATGACCGACGATCTCTCCATGGGGGCGCTGTCCGGCAGCCTCGCCGAGCGGACCCGCGGGGCGCTCGCGGCGGGCTGCGACCTGGCCCTCCATTGCAACGGCAATCTCGTGGAGATGGAGCAGGTTGCAGGGGAGGCGCCGGTGCTGTCCGGGGCTGCGGCGGGGCGCTGCGCGGCGGCGCTCGCGGCCCGTCGGTCCCCCGAGCCCGGCGATCTCGCGGCGGCGCGCACCACGTTTTCCCGTATGATCGCCGCTGCGGCCGCCGCATCGTGACGGAGGCCGACATGACGGGCGAGGGCGCGAACGATCCGACGTCGGCGGAAGGCGAGCCGACTGCGCATTCGGCTGTCCCGTCGCCAGGCGACCAGCCGGGCGGCCAGCCGCCGGGCGGCCAGGGAGGCGCGATGACCGACCAGACGGGCCAGTTCCCGACCGAGGTGGTCGACCGGGCGGCCGACGAGCCGGCCCTGATCGTCGACGTCGAGGGTTTCGAGGGACCGCTCGACCTGCTGCTCGCGCTCGCCCGCCAGCAGAAGGTCGACCTCGCCCGCATCTCGATCCTGGCGCTGGCCGAGCAGTATCTCGTCTTCATCGAGGAGGCGCGGCGGCTGCGGCTGGAGCTCGCCGCCGACTACCTGGTGATGGCGGCCTGGCTGGCCTATCTCAAGTCGCGCCTGCTGCTGCCGGCCGGCAGCGAGCCCGAGGGCATGAGCGCCACCGACATGGCGGCCGCCCTGGCGCTGCGGCTGAAGCGGCTGGAGGCGATCCGCGACGCCGCCGCCAAGCTGATGAGCCGGCCGCAGCTCGGCCGCGAGGTGTTCGGCCGCGGCGACCCCGAGCCGATCGAGGAGATCAGGCGGCCGGCCTGGTCGGCGACCCTGTACGATCTCCTCTCCGCCTATGCGTCACAGCGCCAGCGCCACGCGCTCGCCCATGTCCGCATGCGCAAGCGCAACGTGTGGTCTCTGGCCGATGCGCGCGTCGCGCTGGAGCGGCTGGTCGGCGGCGCCGCCGACTGGAGTGTTCTCGACTCCTTCCTGATCAGCTATGCGGTCGAGCCCACGATGCGGACGACCGTCTATGCCTCCAGCTTGGCGGCTCTGCTGGAGCTGGTCCGCGAGGGCGTGATGGACGTCCATCAGCCCACCGCATTCGCGCCCATCTATGTGCGCAAGCACGCGGCCGAGCCCGACGGGGATTCGCCGCCGCCGGCGGCGGCGGGCGAGACCATCCAGTAACCAGGGGAGGCCGGCATGAGCCGCGAAGGTTGGCGGATAGCGAAACTGGCCGAAGAGGCGACCATGATCCCCGAGAGCGACACGGGCCGGGGGACGGCCCCGGAGTCGGTGGCCGACGCGGGCGAGGTCGACTCCGCCCGCGAGGCCCCCGGGCCGGCGACCACGACCCCGGCAACCACGGACGATGCGGTGGCGGCACCGATCGACGCCGCCGACGCGCCATCCCCCGAGCCGGATTCTGCGACCGCGGCGGCCCCGGCCCAGCCCGAGGACGAGGTCGACGACGAGGCCCAGCCGGAGGACGAGGTCGACGACGAGGCCCAGCCGGAGGCGCGGCCCGACGAGCTGCGCCTGATCGAGGCGTTGCTGTTCGCCGCCACCGCGCCGCTCGACGAGAAGACGCTGGCCAAGCGGCTCCCGGCCGGCAGCGACGTTCATGCCGCGCTCAAGCGGCTCCAGCTCGAATATGCGCCGCGCGGCGTCAACCTGGTGCGGATCGGCAGCACCTGGGCGTTCCGCACCGCCAACGATCTCGCCTGGCTGCTCACCCACGAGGCGAGCGAGCCCAAGAAGCTGTCGCGCGCCGCTATCGAGACGCTGGCCATCGTGGCCTACCACCAGCCGGTGACCCGCGCCGAGATCGAGGACATTCGCGGCGTCGCGGTCGCCAAGGGCACCCTCGACGTGCTGATGGAGACCGGCTGGATCAGGCTGCGCGGCCGCCGCAAGGCGCCGGGCCGGCCGGTCACCTACGGCACCACCGATCAGTTCCTCTCCCATTTCGGCCTGGAGCAGCTCGGCGACCTGCCGGGGCTGGACGAGCTGAAGGGCGCCGGCCTGTTCGACGGTCAGCTTCCGGCCGGCTTCGGGGTGCCGTCGCCGTCCGACGATCCGGCGCTGCGCGAGGACGAGGAGCCGCTGGACGCGGTGGAGCTGGACCTCGGCCTCGCCCCGCGGGTCGAGGACGCCGCCGACGAGCCCGCCCCGCAGGCGAGCGCCGACGCGCCGGCCCGTCCGGAGGGCGACTGACGCCGCCGGCCGTCTCCGGCGGGGGTGGCGTGCGAAGAAGCCGCGGCAACCATCCGCTCCGCCGTACGCAATTCGGCGCCCGGCGGGTCCTTGTTTTTGACCCGTCGTCCGCCTAGGTTCTCGAACAAAACCGAAGGCGAGGCCGGCACACGGTGGCCCGTCGGTTGGAGGGTAGTCCGATGGGTTCGATGAGCATCTGGCACTGGATCGTCGTCATCGGCGTGATCCTGCTGCTGTTCGGTCGCGGCAAGATTTCCGAGATGATGGGTGACGTCGCCCAGGGCATCAAGGCGTTCAAGAAGGGCATGAGCGACGACGACACCGCCAAGGTGGAGCCCGCCAAGCCCGCCGAGCCGGTGCGGACGATCGATCACCAGGCGCCGCCGGCGTCCACCGTCCAGCCGGCCCAGACCGTCCAGCCGCCGCCGGCCGACAGCCGCAAGGTCGGCTGAGCGGGCCGCCGACTGCCGCCGCGTGGCGGTCCGGCGCCGACGCGCTTGAACCGCGGGGCGTTCTGCGGCAAACCGCTGGCGCGCCGCCGGCGTGTCGCCGCACCTCCGTTCGCCTCGCCTCCGATCAGTGTGACGGCCGGTCGGACGGCGGTACGCCAGGGCAATACGAGATCGATGGCGTGATCCGGCGTCGCCGCCGCGCATCGCGCCGGAGCGGGCCACGCGCCATCCCGGCGGCGTGACCGTCGGAGCCACGATGTTCGATATCGGGTGGAGCGAGCTGTTGCTCATCGGGGTGGTCGCGCTCATCGCGATCGGCCCGAAGGAGCTGCCCGGCGTGCTGCGCGCCATCGGCCAATGGACCGCCAAGATCCGCCGCATGGCGGGCGAGTTCCAGGGCCAGTTCCAGGAGGCGCTGCGCGAGGCCGAGATGGCCGACCTCAAGAAGCAGGTCGACGACATCAACGAGTCGGCGCGTGCCTTCGCCAAGTTCGATCCGCTGGCCGACGCCGCCAAGACGGCGACCCCGGCGGCGACCACGGCGGTGACGCCGAGCCCGAGCGAGACCACCCCGACCCAGGCGGCACCGAGCGATGTGGCACCGGGTGACGTGACACCGGGTGAGGCGAAACCGAGCGAGGCAGCGGCGCTGCCGCCGCCGGTTCCCGAGCCGACGCCGGTGCCGGCCGCCACCACCGAGCCGGTGTCGGCGGCCGCGGCTCCGCCGGTCGAGACACCCCCGTCGGCTGCGACTCCGACCATCGAGACCACGCCATCGGCCGTGCCGGCTCCGTCGGCCGAGACGGCGCCTGCGCCGCCCGCGCCAGGAGAGCGGCCCGCATGACCCACGAGGACATCGAGGCCACCAAGGCGCCGTTGATGGACCACCTGATCGAGCTGCGCGCGCGGCTGATCAAGTCGCTGGTCGCGTTCGCGGTCATGTTCGTGCTCTGCTTCGTGTTCGCCAAGCAGATCTACAACGTGCTGGTGTGGCCGTTCGTGTGGGTGGCCGGCCCGGAGAACTCCAAGTTCATCTACACGGCGCTGCTCGAGTACTTCATCACCCAGCTCAAGCTCGCCATGTTCGGGGCGGTGTTCCTCGCCTTCCCGGTGATCGCGACCCAGATCTACATGTTCGTGGCGCCCGGCCTGTACCACCACGAGCGGCAGGCGTTCCGGCCCTATCTGGTGGCGACCCCGGTGTTCTTCGTGCTCGGCGCGGCGGTCGTCTACTTCATGGTCATGCCCATGCTGGTGCGCTTCTCGCTCGGCATGCAGCAGCTCGGCAGCCCGGACACCGCCGACATCGCGCTGCTGCCCAAGGTGGGCGAGTATCTGTCGCTGATGATGAGCCTGATCCTGGCGTTCGGGGTCGCGTTCCAGCTTCCGGTGATCCTGACGCTGCTCGGCCGCATCGGCATCGTCACCGCCGACATGCTCAAGGCGAAGCGCCGCTACTTCATCGTCGGCGCCTTCGTGATCGCCGCGGTGCTGACGCCGCCCGACGTGCTCTCCCAGCTCTCCCTGGCGCTGCCCCTGATGGTGCTCTACGAGGGCGCCATCGTGGCGGTCCGCATCGTCGAGAAGCAGGCCAAGCCGGATCGGACCGCGACCACCACGACCGGCGACGGCGGCGACACGGCGTCGACCGCGGCCTGAGCGGGCCGCCCGTCGCGGCCGGGGAACGGGCGAACCATCACGGGCGAACCTCCGCCGGGATGCTATAAGGGCCTCCCGATTCCCCGTCCGAGTTCCCGAGCGACCGCCATGTACGACATCCGCTGGATTCGCGAGAACCGCGCCGCCTTCGATCGCGGGCTCGCCCGCCGGGGCCTCGCGCCGCTCTCCGACGACCTCCTCGCCCTCGACGACCGCCGCCGTGCCGCCATCCAGGCGCTGGAGGCTGCCCAGGCCCGCCGCAACGCCGCCTCCAAGGAGATCGGCGAGGCCAAGAAGCGCAAGGACGAGGCCGCCGCCAAGGCCCTGATGGACGAGGTCGCCGGGCTCAAGACGGCGATTCCCGACCTGGAGAAGGAGGAGCGGGCCGCCTCGGCGGCGCTCGATGCGGCGCTCGCCCAGGTGCCCAACACGCCGCTCGACGACGTGCCGGACGGCGCCGACGAGCGCGACAATGTCGAGCACCATCGCTTCGGCGCGCCGCCGGCGCTCGGCTTCGCGCCGCGCCAGCATTTCGAGCTGGGCGAGGGCCTCGAGCAGATGGACTTCGAGGCGGCGGCGCGGCTCTCCGGCGCCCGCTTCGTGGTGCTCAAGAGCAAGCTCGCCCGGCTGGAGCGCGCGCTCGCCCAGTTCATGCTCGATCTGCACACTGGCGAGCACGGCTATACCGAGGTGTCGCCGCCGCTGCTGGTGCGCGATCACGCCATGTTCGGCACCGCGCAGCTGCCGAAGTTCCTGGACGACCAGTTCGCGGCGCTCGACAATGAGGCGCTGCGGCAGATCGTCGAGGCATCCGGCGCGACGACGGCGACCGCCACCGACCCGCAGGGCGGGGTCGCGTCGCGGCTGTGGCTGGTGCCGACCGCCGAAGTGCCGCTGACCAACCTGGTGCGCGAGCAGATCGTCGAGGAAGCCGAGCTGCCGCTGCGCATGACCGCCGGCACCTACTGCTTCCGCGCCGAGGCGGGGGCGGCCGGGCGCGACACCCGCGGCATGATCCGCCAGCACCAGTTCTACAAGGTCGAGCTGGTCTCCATCACCACGCCGGAGCAGAGCCGCGACGAGCACGAGCGCATGCTGTCCTGCGCCGAGGAGGTGCTGCGCCGGCTCGGCCTGCACTACCGCGTCGTCACCCTGAGCACCGGCGACATGGGGTTCGCGTCGCAGAAGACCTACGACATCGAGGTGTGGCTGCCGGGGCAGGGCATGTTCCGCGAGATCTCGTCCTGCTCGGTGTGCGGCGACTTCCAGGCGCGCCGCATGGGCGCCCGCTATCGCACGGCGGAGAACCGCGCGGTGCGCCACGTCCACACCCTCAACGGCTCGGGGGTGGCGGTCGGCCGCGCCCTGATCGCCGTGATGGAGAACTATCAGCAGGCCGACGGCTCGATCGTGGTGCCCGAGGTGCTGCGGCCGTATATGGGCGGCCTGACCGTCATCGAGGCGGGCGCGTGAACTCTCTCGTCACGGCCCTGTCGGATGCCGCCGTCAGTCCGGGGCGCGAGCTGAATTGGAACGGACATCACTGATGCGCATCCTGGTCACCAACGACGACGGCATCCATGCGCCGGGCCTGGAGGTCTGCGTCGAGATCGCCCGCGCGCTCTCCGACGACGTCTGGGTCGTGGCGCCGGAGTTCGATCAGTCGGGCGTCTCGCATTCCTTGTCGCTCAACGATCCGCTGCGGCTGCGCGAGATCGACCCGCGCCGCTTCGCCGTGAAGGGCACGCCGACCGACTGCGTCATCATGGGGGTTCGGCATATCCTCGCCGACAAGGGACCCGACCTCGTGCTGTCCGGCGTCAATCGCGGCTCGAACGTGGCCGAGGACGTCACCTATTCGGGCACGATCGCGGGCGCCATCGAGGGCACCATCCTGGGCGTGCCGTCGATCGCGCTGTCGCAGAGCTACGGTGCCGAGACGCGGCAACAGCCGCACTGGGAGACGGCGCTGCGGCATGGACCGGACCTGATCCGCCGGGTGTTGGAGGCTGGCATCCCGCGCGACGTGCTGGTCAACGTCAACTTCCCGGACCGCGCCCCGGAGGCCGTCACCGGCGTCGCGGTGGCGAGCCAGGGCAAGCGCGACCAGGAGTGGATTCGCATCGATCCGCGCCACGACGGCCGCGGCAATCCGTATTTCTGGATCGCCTTCGCGCGCGGCCCGCGCCCGGCGCCGACCGGCGGCACCGATCTCGGTGCGCTCGCGGCCGGCCGCATCACGGTGACACCGCTGCGCATCGACCTCACCGACGAGCCGTTCATGACCCGGCTCGCCGACGTGCTCGGGTGAGGGCGATGAGGGCGGGTCGCTCGCTCGGACGTTCGCGAGGGCGTAGTAGGGCGTAGCCCAGCCTTGCAGCGACGGCCGGGGCCGGCACTCGCGGAGTCCCGATACTGTTTTCGGGTGATCAGTGGGCCGTCATTCCGGGGCGCCGCGAAGCGGCGAGCCCGGAATCCAACGGCGAACGCGGAGCTCTCGGCTGGCTTCCGGATAGCCGCTTCGCGGCTTCCGGAATGACCAGCGAATTGATCAGCCGGATCTTCCATCCTCCGGGTGCGGGCCTTCCGTCGCGAAAACTCCCCGTCTCCAGAAAATAAAAGCCCGGGCCGAGAGAGCGGCCCGGGCTTGATGGCGCGGCGGCGGAGAACGTCGCGGCTCAGGCCGGCGAACGCTCGAACGCCTGCGTCAGAATCTTGCTGAGATTTTCCTGCTGGAACGGCTTCTGGAGGGTCGGGCGGTTCATGAACCGCTCGGGCAGGCCGCGCTCGCCATAGCCGGTGGCGAACACGAAGGGCAGGCCGCGCTCCTCCAGGATCTCCGCCACCGGGCTGACCGTCTGGCCGTTCAGGTTCACGTCCAGGATCGCCATGTCGAATTCGCCGGTCCGGGCGAGCTTGATGGCATCGTCGATGCGGCCCACCGCACCCGCGATGGTGTAGCCGAGGTCGTCGAGCATGTCCTCCAGCAGCATCCGGATCATGATCTCGTCCTCGACGACGAGGATGTTCTTGGTCTCGGCGGCCCCGTTTCCTGCCTTGTCCATCGTGCTCCGTCCTGTCTGGCCCGTTCGGTCGGCGTACTGTCGGAATCGCCTCCGGTCGCATCGGAGTGTCCCGTCGGAGTGTCTCGTCGGAGGGCTCCCAGGATGTGAGTCCCGGGTTTGACGAGACCTCGTGGGCACACGACTCGCGGACACACTACGTGTGAACACACGACCCGTGAGCACCACTCGTGACCATGCGATCCGCCGAACGCGGGCCCCGGATACTCGGCTCGTGGGCACCGTTTCGTGGATCGGCATGCTCGCTCGTCAGCCGGCCGCCGCGCCCCATGGGAACGCGAGGATTGCCTTCCGAACGTCAATACCCCGAAACACAAGTCGCTCGGGTCGAAAAGGTTCCCCGCCTGCGCCGCATTCGTGGACCCGATCGGCCGTCGTGCCGCCGCCCGAGCAATCCCTGGTTACGCCAGTTCTCTCTTGGGTGATAGGCTCGGAATGGGGCAAATTGGCGATAGGCCCGCGCGGTTTCGCCGCGGACCATGTTCGACGGACGTGCGGCTCGACTTGTGAGCGGCTCGCACGGCGTGCGGCCCGAACGGCGTGCGGCTCGACTTGCGTGCGGAAGGAACACGGCCGCCATGACGACGCTTGCCGACCGAGGAATCGGCCGAATGGAGTTCCTCCTCAATCTCCGCCGCCGCGGCATCACCGATGCGGCCGTGCTGCGCGCCATGGACGAGGTGCCGCGTGAGAAGTTCGTGCGGCCCGAGGACCTCGACGTCGCCCATCTGGACCACGCGCTGCCGATCGCCTGCGGCCAGACCATCAGCCAGCCCTACGTGGTCGCCTACATGACGGAGCGCCTCGGGGTGGCGCCTCACCACCATGTGCTCGAGGTCGGCACCGGCTCCGGCTATCAGGCCGCGGTGCTGTCGCGCCTGGCCCGCCGTGTGGTCACGGTCGAGCGTTACCGCACGCTCGCCGACGCGGCGCTCGCCCGCTTCGGGGCGCTCGGCTATGGCACCATCGAGGTGGTAGTGGGGGACGGCCTCGCCGGCGTGCCGGAGCATGCGCCTTACGACCGCATCCTGGTGACAGCGGCGGCCGAGACGATTCCCCGCGCCCTCGTGGAGCAGCTCGTCGACGGTGGCATCATGGTGGTGCCGCTCGGCCCTCACGATGGCGTGCAGATCATCGTGCGGCTGACCAAGCGTCCCGACGGGCTGGTGCGGGAGAACCTCATCCCGGTGCGCTTCGTGCCGCTGCTGCCCGGCCGGGCGCGCGAGCTGTAGGGCAGGGCGGGGGTTCGCACCCGGGATGCCGTGCGGCGTGCCGTCCACCGATCCGGCAATTCGCACTTGCTCTCGGGCGCCATGGTGCCGATATGTCGCGGGCGGCTCCGTCCGGCGGTCGGCCGCGGGCGGCTCCGCGGTCGGCGGCTGCGCCGTGCCTCACCCCCGATTCGCCGGAGCCCATCGTTCCGCATGTCCCCCGTGATCTCGATCAAGGGTCTGTCGAAGACCTATGCCTCGGGCTTCCAGGCCCTCAAGACCATCGATCTCGATATCCGCCGCGGCGAGATCTTCGCGCTGCTCGGACCGAACGGCGCCGGCAAGACGACGCTGATCAGCATCGTGTGCGGCATCGTGCGGGCCTCGACCGGCACCGTCACGGTCGACGGTCACGACATCGTCTCGGATTATCGCGCCGCCCGCGCGCTCATCGGCCTGGTGCCGCAGGAGCTGACCACCGACGCCTTCGAGTCGGTGTGGGACACCGTCTCGTTCAGCCGCGGCCTGTTCGGCAAGCCGAAGAACCCGGCCCATGTCGAGAAGGTGCTGCGCGACCTGTCGCTGTGGGAAAAGCGCGACAGCCGCATCATGACGCTGTCGGGCGGCATGAAGCGGCGCGTGCTGATCGCCAAGGCGCTGTCGCACGAGCCGCGCATCCTGTTCCTCGACGAGCCGACCGCTGGCGTCGACGTCGAGCTGCGCAAGGACATGTGGGAGGTGGTGCGGGCGCTGCGCGCCTCCGGCGTCACCATCATCCTCACCACCCACTACATCGAGGAGGCCGAGCAGATGGCGGATCGCATCGGCGTCATCAACCGGGGCGAGATCGTGCTGGTCGAGGACAAGGCGACGCTGATGCAGAAGCTCGGCCGCAAGCAGCTCACCATTCAGCTCAACGGTCGGCTCGACGCGGTGCCGCCGCCGCTCGCCGGCTACGCGCTGGCGCTTGCCGACGACGGCGCCGCGCTCGTCTACGACTACGACTCGCAAGGGGAGCGCACCGGCATCACCGGGCTCCTCCAGGACCTCGCCCGCGCCGGCATCGAGTTTCACGATCTCCACACCACCCAGAGCTCGCTCGAGGACATCTTCGTGGATCTCGTGAGGCAGGCGCGATGATCGGCAATCTGCGGGCGGTGCGCGCCATCTACGTGTTCGAGATGGCCCGCGCCGGGCGGACGCTGCTCCAGAGCCTCGTCTCGCCGGTGCTCTCCACGTCGCTCTACTTCGTCGTGTTCGGGGCGGCGATCGGGTCACGCATCACCGAGATCGACGGGGTGCCGTACGGCGCCTTCATCGTCCCCGGCCTGATCATGCTGCTGCTGCTGACCCAGAGCGTCGCCAACGCCTCGTTCGGCATCTACTTCCCGCGCTTCACCGGGACCATCTACGAGATCCTGTCGGCGCCGGTGTCGTATGGCGAGATCGTGCTCGGCTATGTCGGGGCGGCCGCCACCAAGTCGATCATCCTCGGCCTCGTGGTGCTGGCGACCTCGGCGCTGTTCGTGCCGCTGCACGTCGAGCATCCGGTGTGGATGCTCGCCTTCCTGGTGCTCACCGCGGTCACCTTCAGCCTGCTCGGCTTTATCATCGGCATCTGGGCCGACGGCTTCGAGAAGCTCCAGCTCGTGCCGCTCCTGGTGATCACTCCGCTGACGTTCCTGGGCGGCACCTTCTACTCGATCGGGGTGCTGCCGCCGCCCTGGCAGACGATCGCGCTGTTCAACCCCGTCGTGTATCTGATCAGCGGCTTTCGCTGGAGCTTCTTCGGCACCGCCGATGTCCATATCGGGGTGAGCTTGGCGATGACGCTGCTGTTCCTCGGGCTGTGCCTCGTCACGGTGGCGTGGATGTTCCGGACGGGCTATCGCCTGAAAGCGTGAGAGCGCACGCCCGGAGCCGCCGGGGAGGGTGGACTGCTCGCGGCGGCCCACCGCGCCAGCCCCCGATGGACCGGCACATCCATAGTGTCGCGTCAGTAGAACAAATATAGAACTAAGTTGCTGCGGTCCGTTAAGCATATTCGCTGCACGGATTTTGGCGTGTCCGCGTGTCCGCTGCGTGTTCCTTTGTAATCGTAAAGGAATCGTCGTTCGGGAACCCGCAGGGTTAAATCAATCTTTACTCGCTCGGTGCTTAACTCCCTCCCGTGTCCGTGGCGTAGAGTGAGTGAGCCGATGCGTACGATCGTCGAGTCGTCGAGCCCGTATCACGTGTCGCGGGTGCTGGCGGTGCTGCTGGTCGGGCTCGGGGTCGCCAATTGCAGCACGGACTCCAACCGGCTCGCGCAAAGTCCTCTTCAGAATCCCTATGCGGGGGCGCGCCCCTCCTACGAGACGACCGGGTCGTTGCCGCCCGCCCAGGCGGCGCCTGTCGGTCGCGTCGACACGCAGCCGCTCGGCGGCGCGCCGGTGGCGCAGTCGCTGCCGCCGCCCGCCTATGGGGCGCATCATCAAGGCGCCGTCGCAGGCGGCGGGGTCGCCGGGGGCGGGCGTGGCTACGGCTCGTATCAGCCGGCGCCGGCCGCGGCGCTCGATCGTCCCGTCGGCGCGCCCGAGGTCACCGGCACGGTGCCGCGCCTGGCGTCGCCGCCGCGTTCGGCCGCCGGCGCCAGTGCCACGGCGCCCGGTTGGCAGTGGGAGGGCGGCACGCCCGTCACCGTCGCTCCGGGCGACTCGCTCGCCTCTCTCTCGAAGCGCTACGGGGTGCCCGTCAACGTGATCGCCGAGGCCAACGGCCTCGCCGGGCCGGCGGTGCTCCAGCCGGGGCGTCGCCTGGTCATTCCGCGCTATGCCGGGCCATCGGCCGCCGACACCCGTGGTGCAGCCACGCCGGTCGCCGCCTCGATGCCCGCGGGGCGGGCGCCGGCCGGCGGCGTCCATGTGGTGGCTCCGGGCGAGACGCTGGTCGGCATCGCGCGCCGCTACAACACGCCGATCCGCGAGATCGCCGCCGCCAACAACATCCAGCCCCACACGATGCTGAAGATGGGCGACCGGCTGACGATTCCGAACCGCGCCGGCCGCACCGCCCAGCTCCAGGCGGCGCCTGCCGCCGCCCCGGCTCCGGCTCCGGTCGCCGTGCCGGCCCCGGCGCGGACCGCCGCGGCGCCGCTGGCGGCTCCGCCGCGCACGGCGGCTGCGGCTCCCGCGGCTGCACCGCCGCCGGCGCCGGCCGTTGCGCCGACCCGAATGGCCTCGGCCGAGCCCACCGCATCGGTCCACCGCGCGTCGCTGCCGTCCGAGCAGCCGGTCGAGGAGGAGCGTGCCGATCGCAACGGCGCCCTGTCGTTCCGCTGGCCCGTGAAGGGGCGGGTGATCGCCACCTTCGGCAAGGCCAACGGCCAGCAGAACGACGGCATCAATCTGGCGGTGCCCGAGGGCACGGCCGTGCGGGCCGCCGAGGACGGTGTGGTCGCGTATGCCGGGAGCGAGCTGAAGGGCTACGGCAATCTGGTGCTGATCCGTCACGCCAACGGCTTCGTCACCGCCTACGCCCACAACAGCGAGCTGATGGTGAAGCGCAACGATCAGGTGCGCCGCGGCCAGGTGATCGCCAAGTCGGGGCAGTCCGGCACGGTGTCGTCGCCGCAGCTCCACTTCGAGATCCGCAAGGGGTCCGCGCCGGTCGACCCGATGCAGCACCTGCCGAACGGCGCGTAGCCGCCGACGCGGGTCGCTCGCCCCCGGATATCCTCCGAGACCGATCGTTTACTGGAGACGTGAGGGAATGCGCGGGTCGAGCCCGCGCCTAGCGGGGCGGCGCCGGCTTCAGGCCGGCGTGTCGGTGAGGCGAACGCCGAGCCGGCCGGCGAGATCCTGGACGAACTGCCAGGCGACGCGGCCGGAGCGCGAGCCGCGGGTGGTGGCCCATTCCAGCGCCTCGCGGCGCAGCGCGTCGGGTGCGATCGGGATGCCGTGGTGGGCCACATAGCCCTGGACCATGGCGAGATACTCGTCCTGGCTGCAACGGTGGAAGCCGAGCCACAGGCCGAAGCGGTCCGACAGCGACACCTTCTCCTCGATCGCCTCGCCCGGATTGATGGCGGTGGACCGCTCGTTCTCCATCATGTCGCGCGGCAGCAGGTGCCGGCGGTTGGAGGTGGCGTAGAGGATGACGTTCTCGGGCCGTCCCTCGATGCCGCCTTCCAGCACGGCCTTCAGCGACTTGTAGGAGGTGTCGGCGGCGTCGAACGAGAGGTCGTCGCAGAAGACGATGAAGCGGCACGGCGCGCCGCGCAGCATGCCCATCAGCTCGGGCAGGCTCTCGATGTCCTCGCGGTGGATCTCGATCAGCTTGAGGCTGCCGGCCTTGTCGCCGAGCCCGGCATTGACGCCGGCGTGCACGGCCTTCACCAGGGACGACTTGCCCATGCCGCGGGCGCCCCACAGGAGGGCGTTGTTGGCCGGCAGGCCGCGGGCGAACCGCTCGGTGTTGGCGCGCAGGAGGTCGCGCACGCTGTCGATGCCGCACAGGAGCGACATGTCCACCCGGTTGACATGCGGCACCGGGGCCAGGCGATGCCCCTCCGGATGCCAGACGAACGCCTCCGCGGCAGCGAAGTCCGGCGCCGCCGGGGGTGGCGGCGCCAGCCGCTCCAGGGCGGCGGCGATGCGCTCCAGCAGCGTGTCGAGGCTGGCGGGCGGGGCGGCGAGGGGGGTGGTCGAGGGCTGATGCATGGCGTCCGGTTCCGGCCGTTCCATACCGGGGGCGGGCCGCAACCGCAACCCACCGGGCCGGGAAAGCCCCGCCGGGCGCGACACGCCGTCCCTGACGCGGCGTTGCAATCAGCCGGCCCACCGCTATAGTCCCGGCGGATTTTTCGGGTGGGACCGGGCGCGCGCGGCGCCCCCCGGACCTGCCCTCGACCCGCTTTCCCGAGGAGTAGAGACCGATGATCGTGACGCCTGCGTACGCTCAGGCCGCCGGAGCGGCGAGCGGTACCGAGATGATGATGTCGCTTCTGCCGTTCATCCTCATCTTCGTGATCATGTACTTCCTGATCCTGCGGCCGCAGCAGCGCCGCGCCAAGCAGCACCAGGAGATGATCAAGAACGTGCGCCGCGGTGACACCGTGATCACCTCGGGCGGCATGATCGCCAAGGTGACCAAGGTGATCGACGACAACGAGATCGAGATCGAGCTTGCGGATGGGGTGCGGGCGCGCCAAATCCGCAGCATGGTGGCCGAGGTCCGCGCCAAGGGCGAGCCCGTGAAGGACGAGGCCGTCAAGGCGGGCTGACCGCGCCGGCGCCCGGCCGGTCCGCCCGCGGCGCTGCCCCACGGCCCGCCCTCTCGCGGGCCGGCACTCTCTCTCGTAACGGACGACCCTCATGCTCTATATCTCGCGGTGGAAGGCGGTGGCCATTCTGGGCCTGGCGCTGATCGTCTGCCTGTTTGCCGTCCCCAACTTCTTCCCCGACGAGATGGTCGACCGTTGGCCCAAATGGGCGCAACGCCACATCGTGCTGGGCCTCGATCTGCAAGGCGGCTCGCACATCCTGCTCGAGGTCGATTCCAACGCGGTCCGTCGCGAGAAGGTCGAGACGCTGCGTGACGACGTCCGCCGCGTGCTGCGCGACGCCAAGATCGGCTACACCGGCCTCGTCGCCCGCGGCGATTCGGTCGAGGTGCGCATCCGCGAGGGCAGCGACCCGGCCCAGGCGCTCGCCAAGCTGCGCGAGCTGTCGCAGCCGCTCGGCGGGCTGCTCGGCGGCACCGGGCAGCGCTCGGTCGACATCGCCGATCTCGGCAACGGCGCCTACCGCCTGACCATCACCCAGGCGGCGATGACCGAGCGCATCCGCCAGTCGGTCGACCAGTCGATCCAGATCATCGAGAAGCGCGTCAACGAGCTCGGCACCGTCGAGCCGTCGATCCAGCGCCAGGGCGTCGACCGTATCCTGGTGCAGGTGCCGGGCCTCCAGGACCCGACCCGTCTGAAGGAGCTGCTCGGCAAGACCGCCAAGCTGACCTTCCGGCTGGTCGACATGTCGGTCAGTCCGCAGGAGGCGGCGCAGAGCGGGCGGGTGCCACCCGACTCCGAGCTGCTCTACGAGGGCCGCGGCGGCGCCCGCGTGCCGGTGGTGGTCGAGAAGCGCATCATGGTCTCGGGCGAGGACCTCAACGACGCCCAGCCCGGCTTCGACCAGCGCACCAGCGAGCCGATCGTGTCGTTCCGCTTCAACACCTCGGGCGGCCGCCGCTTCGCCCAGGTGACCCAGGAGAATGTCGGCCGGCCGTTCGCCATCGTGCTCGACAACGAGGTGATCTCGGCGCCGGTGATCCGCGAGCCGATCCTCGGCGGGTCGGGGCAGATCTCCGGCAACTTCTCGGTGCAGAGCGCCAACGATCTGGCGATCCTGCTGCGGGCCGGCGCCCTGCCGGCGCCGCTCACCATCATCGAGGAGCGCACCGTCGGCGCCGGCCTCGGCCAGGATTCGATCGACAAGGGCATCCGCGCCACCTGGATCGGGTCCCTGATGGTGATCGCCTTCATGTTCGCGACCTACGGGCTGTTCGGCCTGTTCGCCAACATCGCGGTCGCCATCAACGTGGCGATGATCTTCGGTATCCTGTCGATGCTCAACGCGACGCTGACGCTGCCCGGCATCGCCGGCATCGTGCTCACGGTCGGCATGGCGGTCGACTCGAACGTGCTGATCTACGAGCGCGTGCGCGAGGAGGTGCGGGCCGGACGCTCGGCCCTCAACGCGCTCGACGCCGGCTTCAGCCGGGCGCTCGCCACCATCGTGGACTCCAACACCACGAGCTTCATCGCCGCCGCGATCCTGTTCTTCATCGGCTCCGGCCCGGTGAAGGGCTTCGCCCTGACGTTGGCGATCGGCATCATCACCACGGTGTTCACCGCCTTCACGATGACGCGGCTGATGATCGCGACCTGGGTGTGGTGGAAGCGCCCGCGCGTCATCTCCATCTGATCGAGCCCCCACCATGCGCCATCTCCGCATCGTCCCGGACGACACCAATTTCGACTTCATGCGCTTCCGGCGCATCAGCTTCCCGTTCTCGGCTGCGATGTCGGTTCTGGCGCTGCTCGCGTTCTTCTTCGTCGGCCTCAACTACGGCATCGACTTCCTCGGCGGCACCCTGATCGAGGTGCAGTCGAAGGCCGGCCCGGCCGATCTCGCCAAGATGCGTTCGACCCTGAACGCGCTCGAGCTCGGCGACGTCCAGCTCCAGGAGTTCGGCTCGCCGCGCGACGTGATGATCCGCATCCCGCAGCAGCCGGGCGGCGAGGAGGCCCAGCAGGCGGCGGTCGCCAAGGTGCGTGGCGCGCTCGGCGACACGGTCGACTACCGGCGCGTCGAGGTGGTGGGACCCCGCGTGTCGCAGGAGCTGCTGATCAGCGGCACCATCGGCATGATGCTCGCCGTGTTCGGTATCCTGCTCTATCTCTGGTTCCGGTTCGAGTGGCAGTTCGCGCTCGGCGCCATGATCGCCAACGTCCACGACCTGGTGCTCACCGTCGGCTTCATGTCGCTGTTGCAGATCGATTTCGATCTCACCAGCGTGGCGGCGCTCCTCACCATCCTGGGCTATTCGGTCAACGACACGGTGGTGATCTTCGACCGCATCCGCGAGATGCTGCGCCGCTACAAGAAGCTGCCCATCGATCAGCTCATCAACATCGCCATCAACTCGACGCTGTCGCGCTCGATCATCACCCACGTCACCGTCACGCTCGCGCTGCTGTCGCTGCTGATCTTCGGCGGGCCGACCCTCTACAGCTTCTCGGCCACCATGACGTTCGGCGCCGTGCTGGTCGGCTCCTACACGTCGATCTTCATCGCCTCGCCGATCCTGATCTATCTGGGCGTCGGCCGGAACCGCGAGAAGGGCGGCGTCGAGGACGAGGCCGACGAGGCGACGGCGGACGACAAGAAGGGCGGGGCGCCGCTGCCGCTGGTGAAGGGCGGGCGCGGCGCGTGAGCGACGCGGGCGACCGGCACCTGCCGCGACCGGCGCTGATCGAGTCGTACGGCGACGGCGGCTTTCGTTTCGGCGACCTGTCGCATCGCGGCTCGGTGCTGTGCCTGCCGAACGGCATCTGGGCTATTCCGCCGACGACAGCGGATGCCATTGGCGAGGCCGAGATCGATCGGGTGATCGCCGCCGAGCCGTCGGTCGAGTATCTGCTGATCGGCGCCGGCATGGTGCCCTGGCCGGTGCCGGAGCCCTTGCGGGCGCGGCTGCGTCAGCACGGCATCGTGGTCGAGAGCATGACCACCGGCGCCGCGGTGCGGACCTGGAATCTGCTGCTGGTCGAGCGGCGGCGCGTCGGCGCCGTGCTGATCGCGGTGGACTGAGAGACGACGGATGCCGGCGTGTCGCGGCCGCGCTAGTCTCCGCCCATGACGGCCGAGTCTTTCGCCCATTGCGAGACGCTGGTGCGCGCTGCCGACCGCGACCGCTGGCTGGCAGCCCTGTTCGCACCGGCCGCGCAGCGGCCGCATCTCCTGGCGCTCTACGCCTTCAACGTCGAGGTGGCGCGGGTGCGCGAGGTGGCTCGGACCCCGATGGCGGGCGAGATCCGGCTCCAGTGGTGGCGCGATGCGCTCGGCGGGGAAGGCCACGGCGAGGTGCGGGCCAACCCGGTCGCCGACGCGCTGCTCGCCACCGTGGCGGCCCATGCTCTGCCGACGGCGCCGCTGCTGCTGCTGCTGGAGGCGCGGGCGTTCGATCTCTACGACGATCCGATGCCGAACCTCACGGCCCTCTACGGGTATGTGCGGAAGACCTCGTCGGCGTTGATCGAGCTGGCCGGCCGCATCCTGGCGGGTCCCGACCCGATGATCGCGGCGCTCGCCGGCCCGGCCGGGATCGGCTCGGGCCTGGCGCGGCTGCTCCAGGCGATGCCGGCGCATGCGGCGCGTGGGCAGGTCTATCTGCCGGCCGATCTCCTGGCCCGCCACGGGGTGGACCCGGCCGACATCGTCGAGCGCCGGGAGAGCCCGGGCCTGCGGGCCGCACTCGCCGACCTGCGCGAGCGGGCGCGGCTGGAGCTGGCCGAGGCCGAGCGGGCCCGCGCCATGCTGCCGGCGGCGGCCGGTCCCGCCTTCCTGCCGGTGGCGCTCGCCGGACCGCTGCTCGATCGGCTGGAGGCGGCGGACGATCCCTTCGCCCGGGTCGATCTCGCGCCCTGGCGGCGGCAGTGGATTCTGTGGCGGGCGGCGCGCCGGTCCAGGTGATGGCCGCGCCGCTGGTCAGGCGGGGGAGACCGGCTCGGCGGCGGCTCGCCAGGCATCGAGATCGGCGAGCGCCCGGGTGGTCAGCGCCTGCTTGCGGGCGAGCGTCTTGGCGGCGCCACGCAGCCGCGGCGCCCCGGGCTGGCGCACCGGCGCGGCGGCGAGCGGCGGGAACAGCCCGAAATTGACGTTCATGGGCTGGAACGAGCGCGGCCCCGCGTCGATGGTGACCACATGGCCGCCGGTGATGTGGCCCAGCAGGGCGCCGTGCGCCGTGGTGGGCGGCGGCGGCGCGACCGGCTCGCCGCGCCGCTCGGCCGCCGCGAAGCGGCCGGCGAGGAGCCCGACGGCCGCCGATTCGACGTATCCCTCGCAGCCGGTGATCTGGCCGGCGAAGCGCAGCCGCGGCATGGCGGCGAGCCGCAGGGTCGGATCGAGCAGCCGGGGCGACTCCAGGAAGGTGTTGCGATGGATGCCGCCGAGGCGTGCGAACTCGGCCTGCTCCAGTCCCGGAATCATCCTGAACACACGCACTTGCTCGGCGTGCTTCATCTTGGTCTGGAAGCCCACGATGTTGAACAGCGTGCCGAGCCGGTTGTCCTGGCGGAGCTGAACGATGGCATGCGGCTTCCGCTCCGGATGGCGCGGATCGGTGAGCCCGACCGGCTTCATCGGCCCGAAGCGCAGGGTGTCGCGGCCGCGCGCCGCCATCACCTCGATCGGCAGGCAGCCGTCGAAATAGGGGGTCGACGCCTCGAAGTCGCGGAACGGCACCGTCTCGGCGGCGAGCAGCGCATCGACGAACGCCTCGTACCGGGCGCGATCGAGCGGGCAGTTGAGGTAGTCGGCGCCGGAGCCGCCGGGACCCGCCTTGTCGTAGCGCGACTGCGCCCAGGCGACCGACATGTCGATGGAATCGCGGTGGACGATCGGCGCGATGGCATCGAAGAAGGCGAGGGAGTCGGCCCCGGTGAGGCCGCGCACCGCCTCGGCGAGCGCCGGCGAGGTCAGCGGGCCGGTGGCGACGATGACGCTGTCCCACTCGGCGGGGGGCAGGCCGGCCACCTCCTCGCGCGCGATGGTGACCAGGGGATGAGCGGTGAGCGCCGCCGTGACGGCCGCCGAGAAGGCGTCACGGTCGACCGCCAGCGCGCCGCCGGCCGGCACCTGGTTGGCATCGGCGGCCCGCATGATCAGCGATCCGAGGCGGCGCATCTCGGCGTGCAGCAGGCCGACCGCATTGGTGGCGGCATCGTCGGAGCGGAACGAGTTGGAGCAGACGAGCTCGGCCAGGCCGTCGGTCCTGTGGGCCGCGGTGGCGTGGACGGGCCGCATCTCGTGGATCACCACGGGAACACCGCGGGTGGCGATCTGCCAAGCGGCTTCGCAGCCGGCGAGTCCGCCGCCGATGACGTGAACGGGTTGCATGGCCCGGATATAGGGGAGGGAGGCGCGGCTTGGGAAGCGCCGTCGCGTCCGGGGGTGCCGACCGGAAGGCGCCGCGGACGCGGCGACCCCCAAAAGAAAGCGCCCGCCACGGGGGCGGGCGACTTTTCTTTCCGTAATGGGTACCGCCGACGGCGAGCACTCCGGGACGAACCGCGGTCTCAGTCGACCCGTGCGGCCTCCCAGGCGACCCGCTGGATGTCGGCGCGCAGAATGCCGATATCGGCAAGCTCGCGGTCGCCGAGCCGGCTCAGCTCGCGCAGGCTGGTCTGATAGCGATGCCACACCCGGATCATGTGAACCAGGTTGGAGAAGACGTACATGACAACCCCCTTGAGACGACGTCGTGGGTGACGCCCGGCCGCGTGGACGCTGCCCACGCGGCCGTCTTGTTGCACAGATAGGTTGCCAAAATCGGGCGAAAAGCCTCAGGTTTTGCGCTTCAGCTATTCGGCTGATGCATTATTAGGCAAAATACTGCCTTGACAGTGAGCAGAATGGGCGAGCGGCAGACGCCCGCATTCGCGGCCGGTCGGGGCAGTGGGCGGGTCAGCCGGTGATAGCGCTTGAACCCGGGCGCATGCTACGGCGACAAAGAGCGGGGACGCCGCTCGTTTCGTTGGCGATGCGCGACACCGACCAGCCGCCAGGGGCGGCCGAAGGCCACTGCGCCATTCGGTCGGCGCGCCGGTCGCGTCGCGGTCTCGCAGCCGTTCTGGGCGAGCCGATCACCATGGGTCACTTGCCGGCTACGCCGACAATCATCATCGGAGGATGGGAATGAAGCGTCACCTCTTGGCTCTCGCGGCGGCCGCAGCCGCGCTCACCGTCGTCTCGGCGGCGCAGGCGGCGCCGCTCTCCGCGGCGGGCGCGCTGGGCGCGGCGGCCGATGCCGCCACGGTCGGAACGACGGTCCAATACTACTGGGGCGGCAACCGTTACTGCTGGTATGGCGGCGGCTGGCGCGGCCCGGGCTGGTATCGCTGCGGCTTCGCCTGGCGCCAGGGCTATGGCTGGGGCGGCCCCATGGGCTGGCAGGGCTGGCGGTACGGGCCGGCGCCGGTCTACCGGCCGGCTCCCGTGTATCGGCCGGGTCCGGTGGTGCGTCCGGGCTACCCGATCCATCGGCCGGGGCCGGTGGTGCGTCCGGGCTATCCGATGGGACCGGGGCCGGGCCGCGTGGTGCCGCACGGCCATTATCGCTGACACCTCGGGCGTCGTTCCGTCGCCGCCGACACATTGGACGGGCCGCCTGTCGGGCGGCCCGTTTCGATTCGGCCATCGTGTTAGACCATCGTCCGGGGGGCGCCACCGAGGGTCACGCTTGCCAGGGCGCATATCCCATGGTGCTCTGCCGCGGTTCGTGCATCGCTGCCATCCTGCAACGAGAGAGGACCATGGCCGTCGACACCGTATTGGAGCCCCGCAGCCTCTATTTCGAGGACCTCGCCATCGGCATGAGCGAGACCTTGCAGCGGACCGTCACCGATGCTGCGGTCCGCGCCTTCGCGGATGTCAGCGGCGACCACAACCCGATCCATCTCGACGAGGCTTATGCGGCCGGCACGCTGTTCAAGACCCGCATCGCCCACGGCATCTTCTCGGCCAGCCTGATCTCGGCCGTGCTCGGCATGCGGCTGCCCGGCCCCGGCGTCATCTACTTCTCGCAGACCCTGAACTTCCGCGGCCCGGTGCGGATCGGCGACGTCGTTCACGTGCGGCTGGAGATCGCCGAGCTGATGCCGGAGAAGTGCCGCGCCCGGATCGTCTGCACCTGCAAGGTAGGAGACGAGGTGGTGGTCGACGGCGAGGCCTGGGTGAAGGTGCCGTCGCGGCTGCCCAAGCCCGATGCGCCGAAGCCCGACGCGAAAGCCTGATGCGCCGGCGCGGGCGGAGGCTCGCCCGCGCTCCCCGGCCTCAATCCGCATAACGGGCGGCGGCAGTCACATACGACGATTGAATTAGCTGCGCGAAAGCCGCGGTGTATACTCGAATTGCACGCGGAAGAGGGGGCGTGACCATCGCATGAAAGGGAGGTCCTATGACGCCTCCACACGAAACTTTGAGTGACTTGGCCGCCATTATGCGGCTTCAGCCGGGGCGCGGATTCGATCCCGACGACGACCCTGCCGCCGATGATCTGCTGCTGTGCCGCCGGATGCGGGCCCTGCACCTCGATCCCGACGAACTCTATTGCAGCGAGCCGCGGGCCTTCGGTGTGCTGCACCGGCTGTGCGCCACCTGCGACGTGCCGGGCCGCTGTGCCCGCGATCTCGCGGACGAGTTCGCCGACCCGGGATGGCAGGACTGGCGCAACTACTGCCCCAACGCCACCACCCTGAGCATCCTGAGCGCCTTGCGGGTGTGCGGGCCGGACGAGGGCGACGTCTCGGCGCTGCGCTGACGGGCGCCGAGGTTCTGGATCGAGGAGGGCTGCGCTGGAGGGCGCAGCCCGAGTGGTGCTTGTTACGCCGGGGGGAGCCAGGTTTTCGTCGGACACGAGCCAAGTCTCGCGATCATTGCGACGCGCGATCATTGAGATGCGCGATCATTGCGCGCGACGGCATATTGCGAGCGGCGAGTATCGCGAGCCGGGCTCGGTCACTGCCTCAGATCACGACGACGCGCCGGTAGAGATGCCAGGTGGCGTGCGCCAGCACCGGCAGCACCACGGCGAGGCCGATGAAGAAGGGCAGCGACCCGACCGCCAGGGCGACCGCGACGATCAGGCCCCAGGCCGCCATCGGCAGCGGATTGCGCAGCACCGCCCGCACCGAGGTTTCCATCGCGCAGACCAGGCCGACATCGCGGTCGAGCAGCAGCGGAAACGACACCACGCTGACCACCAGCACCAGGAGGGCGAACAGGAACCCGATGGCGTTGCCGACGAGCAGCAGCGTGCGGCCCTGCTCGGTGGTGAACACGTCGGTCAGGAAGCGACCGAGCGATTCGGGCGGCGCATGGCCGAACAGGCCGACATAGAGGGCGTCCGCAACCGCCAGCCAGATCACGAACAGCACCATCAGCAGGCCGCCCAGCAGGGCGATCGAATCGATCGACGGGTTGCGCAGCACCGCGAAGGCGTCGCGCCAGCTCGTCGGCACACCCTGCTCGCGCCGGCGGCTCATCTCGTAGAGGCCGAGCGCCACGAACGGGCCGATCAGCGCGAAGCCGGCGGTGAGCGGGAACAGCAGCGGCACCAGGTCGTAGCCGAAGCTCAGGCGGGCCAGCACCAGCCCGACCAGCGGATAGAGCAGGCTGAGGAAGATCACATGGCTCGGCATCGCACGGAAATCGTCGAGGCCACGGGCGATCGCCGTGCCCAGATCGGCAAAGCCGATGCGGCGGACGGTGGGGCGAGCGTCCGGCGCGTGCGAGCCGGCGAAGACGTGGAGCGTTGCCATTCAGTCCTCCCTCGTGATTGTCGATGGCGGCCTCTTCCGATGGGCCGCAGCCGGATCGCCGAAGCGGTGATGCCGGCGTCGGACATGGCACCTCCTCGCAGCGCCGCCGCCAGACGGGACGGCCCTTCCGTCGATTCGCGTCGAACTCGTCCCGCCGAACGGGAAGGCTAAGGCCGGATGCCACTCACGGGCGGTCACGAAGGCGACAGTCGACGGCGCGCGATGTCGCACCCGCGATGCCGCGATGTCGGCCGCCCGCGGCCGCTGCTCCGTCGTCCTGGACGGACCGGCTGGGCGCGGTCGGCCGCCCGACGCGGCATGTCACGCGAAAATCGCGGCTAGGTGACTTGTTGTCGCACGCGCCGGATTGTATCTCTGTACCGTTCATTCGCCGCGGTGCGCCGAGGTGCAGCCGAGGTCCGCGGCTCACCGATTATCACCAGGAGATGCTCGACAATGAGTGAGACTTCCAAGACTGGCGAGGTGTCGCGTCGCGGCCTGCTGAAGACGGCGGCGAGCGCTGCCGGCGCTGCGGCCATCCTGGGCGTCGCGGTGCAGCCCGCGGCCGCCAAGATGTCGCAGAAGGCGGTCGCCTATCAGGACACGCCGCTGGGCGACAAGACCTGCGACACCTGCTCGAACTGGCGGCCGCCGAATGGCTGCGCGACGGTCGAGGGCGAGATCGCCCCCAAGGGCTACTGCCGGATCTTCGTGCTCAAGCGTTAGAGTATCGTCCGGCGACGTGGGACCCGGTTCGCGGTCGGCGACACGATCACACGAGAACGTCCCGAGAGGGCGCCCGAGCAGAACCGATCCGGTCGGATTCGACCAATGGCCGCCCCGCTCGGGGCGGCTTTTTCATGCGCCGGCGCTGCGGCCGGCGGCGGGGTCGAAGCGAGGCGCATCCGCCCGGCGGGGCGGCCGGCAGCCCGCTCGAAACGGGGCGCGTCAGCCGGTGATGCTCAGCTGGTGATGCGCTGGGCGATCACCACGGCGCAGCCCGGCGCGTGGCGGATCTCCTCGCCGGTCTGCTGCCACGGCACCGAGGCGCCGCACAGCTTGCAGGCGTTTCGGGCCCCGCCGTCCTCCTCGGACACGGTCTCGATTGCGGTTTTCACCAGCGCGGCGGCAATCTTGCGGACGTCGTCGGCAACGAGCTCGGTCATCGTCGGCATTCCATGAGTTCAGGACCCCCCGTGGGCGCGCCGGGTGTCACCCCGCAGTGGGGGGCCGGCGTCGCGCGGTGGGTGCTCGGCATCTCGGACACGGAAATCGGGTCCCAGCCAGTACAATCGATCGCGATGGTGAGCCCGCCGGGACTCGAACCCGGGACCCCATGATTAAAAGTCACGTGCTCTACCGACTGAGCTACGGGCTCCTGCGTCGCCGTGTGTAAAGACCCGCCGCCGCGGTGGCAAGGTCGGCGCTGCCGCCGGCATGTGGCAATCCGTGGCCGAGCGGGCGATACTCGCCCGCCCTGACAACAATGGGCGATACTCGCCCGCCTGACGACGAGTGGGCGGTACGCGCCCCGCGGACCAAGACTGCCGAACGAGGACTGCCGATGCCGATCGTCAACCGCATTTCCGACCTGCACGCCCAGATCACCGAATGGCGGCGCGATCTGCATGCCCATCCCGAGCTGCGTTACGATCTGCCGCGGACCGCCGGCCTGGTCGCCGAGAAGCTGCGGGCCTTCGGCTGCGACGAGGTGGTGCCGGGCATCGGCCGCAGCGGCGTCGTCGGCGTTATCCGCGGCGCCAAGGGCGGCAACGGTGCGCCCGGCAAGGTGATCGGCCTGCGCGCCGACATGGACGCTCTGCCCATCGAGGAGGCGAACGACGTCCCCCACAGGTCGACGGTGCCGGGCAAGATGCACGCCTGCGGCCACGACGGCCACACCGCCATGCTGCTCGGCGCCGCCCGCCATCTCGCCGAGACCCGCAACTTCGCCGGCACCGCGGTGGTGATCTTCCAGCCGGCCGAGGAGGGCGGGGCGGGGGCACTCGCCATGATCAAGGACGGCCTGTTCGAGCGCTTCGGCATCGACGAGGTCTATGGCATGCACAATGCGCCCGGCCTGCCGGTCGGCCGCTTCGCCACCCGCACCGGGCCGATCATGGCGGCCCAGGACCTCGTCACCATCGACATCGAGGGCGTCGGCGGCCATGCGGCGCGGCCGCATCTCTCCATCGACACCGTCCTGGTCGGCGCCCAGATCGTCAGCGCGCTCCAGTCGGTGGTGTCGCGCAACGTCGATCCGCTGAAGGCCGCGGTGGTGTCGATCTGCATGTTCCAGGCCGGCAACACCGACAACGTGATCCCGCAGACGGCGCGCCTGCGCGGCACCGCCCGCAGCTTGGCGCCCGAGGTGCGCGACCTGCTGGAGGAGCGAATCGGCCGGATCGCCGAGGCGACCGCGGCGGCGTACGGCGCCAAGGCCCGGCTCGACTACCGGCGCGGCTATCCGGTGCTGGTCAATCACGCCCGCGAGGCGGGCTTCGCGGCGGGCGTCGCCGGCGAGGTCGCGGGCGCCGACAAGGTCGATCCGAACATCGCGCCGTTCATGGGGGCGGAGGACTTCGCCTACATGCTGGAGCAGCGGCCGGGTGCCTTCGTGTTCGTCGGCAACGGCGACTCCGCCGGCCTGCACAACCCGGCCTACGACTTCAACGACGAGGTGATCCCCTACGGCACCTCCTACTGGGTGCGGCTGGTCGAGACCGCGCTGCCGGGGTAGGGGGCGCGATGCCGGGGTAGGGGGCGCGATGCCGCCGGAAGGGGTGCCCCGGACGAGGCGCCTCCTGATCCGCGGCGTTTGGGTCCCGGCTCGCGCGGCCGCGCTGCGCGCGACAGCGCGTCCGGACACGAGGCCGAGCAAGGCGCCCAACCGGAGTCATCATGAAATAGAAAGGCCCGGCGCGAGCCGGGCCTTTTTGCTTTGTCTGGCGGACGAGAGCCGCGCCTACTGGGCCGGCTCGATGCCCTTGTCGGCGCTGACCGGCGGCTCGATCCGCAGCTCGGCGCGGCGCGGCTCGGCCGCGGTGCCGCCCAGCAGCTCGGTGGTGCGGGCCTGGAGCGAGCGCCAGAAGGCGAAGTCGTTGAGCCGCGAGCCCTCGAGGCCGGCGAGGCCGACCGCCGCCAGGAACGGCAGGCTCTGCACCACCAGCACGATGCCGAAGAGGTTCACCTCGCGGACGCTCTCGTGGTTGGTGATGAAGATGATCGCGGCGCCGATGAGCAGCAGGCCGCCGAACACCGCCTCGTCGAAGGCCGGGAACGACACCCGCTTGCGGGCGAAGCCGCCCTTGGCGGTGCGCACGAAGGGCAGGTGGTCCTTGATCAGGCCGACGCCGACCGCCTTGGCCACCGTCCACTGCATCGCCATCGCGGCCAGCATGGCGCCGGTCGCGTGGCCGGCCCCGATGCCGACACGAGCGCGATAGAGCGTCGCGAAGTGCAGCATCGACACCGCCGAGGCGGCGAGAATCGGCAGGGTCAGCACCTTGTCCGGGATGGCGATACCCACGAAGGCGACCACCGGAACCCAGATCAGGTTGAGCATGGCGACGACGACGCCGAGGCTCTCGGCCCCCATCCAGTTCATCCAGCCGAGCACGAACTCGCGCCGCTGCGGGGTCGACAGGCGGGTCTCGCCGGGCAGGAAGCGGCGCCAGTGCTTCTTGACGATCTGGAAGCCGCCATAGGCCCAGCGGTGGCGCTGCTTCTTGAACGCCTCGAAGGTGTCGGGCAGCAGGCCGTGGCCGTAGCGCCGGTTGGTGTAGTGGGCGCGCCAGCCCTGCTCGTAGATGGTGAGGCCGAGATCGGTGTCCTCGCAGATCGTGTCCGACGACCAGCCGCCGGCGTCGTCCATGGCGGCGCGACGGATCAGGCACATGGTGCCGTGCGTCACGATGGCGTCGACCTCGTTGCGCTGGACCATGCCGATGTCGAAGAAGCCCGCATACTCGCCGTTCATGATGGCGTGCAGGGGGGTCTTGTCGCCGTCGCGGTGATCCTGCGGGGCCTGCACCAGGCCGACCTGCGGGTCCGCGAAGGCCGGCACCAGATCCTTCAGCCAGTCGGGCGTCACCGTGTAGTCGGCATCGATGATGCCGATGATCTCGGCGTCGGGGGCGGTGTGCTGGAGCGCGAGGCGCAGCGCGCCGGCCTTGTAGCCCTCGATCTTCTCGGCGTTGAGGAACTTGAAGCGCTCGCCCAGCGTGCGGCAGTGCTCCTCGATCGGCCGCCAGAAGGCCGGATCGGGCGTGTTGTTGATGATCACCACGCACTCGTAGTTCGGGTAGTCGAGGCGGGCGACGGCATCGAGCGTCGCCTTCAGCATCTCGGGCGGCTCGAAATAGGCCGGGACGTGGATCGACACCTTGGGGGCGTAGCCCTCGGGCGCCTTGACGCCCTGGCGGATCAGCCGCTGCGGGCCGCGGCCGAACAGCACCTGGGCGATCTCGTCGATCTTCCACATCGCGATGATCACCAGCGGGATCATCAGCAGCAGGCCGATGCCGAGCGCGATCGCCTGGCCGACCACGAAGTAGTGGCCGGTCCAGTAGTCGAAGATGACGCCGACCCAGGCGCCGACCCCGTTGGCGAACAGCGCCAACACCAGGGCTTGCAGAAGGGTGGCGCCCGACATGGCGAGCACCGGCAGCGACAGCGCGAGGCCGGCCACCACAGCGACCGCCGCGACGCTCACGAAGGCCGGATCGGCGATCGGGCCGGTCCACGGGAATTTGGGCTGGCGGGCGGCGTCGAACAGGCCCCAGTAGGCGCCGACGCTACCCTCGAAGGTCTTCCACGGCTGGTCGAACGCCTCGATGATGTTGTAGTCGACGCCCAGCGCCTCGGCGCGTGCGACGAAATCTCGCAGCAGCGTCGCCTGGAGAACGCGGCCCGGCTCGGCGGCGCGGCGATTGTAACCGGCGCTCGGCCAGCCGAACTCGGCGATGACGATGCGCTTGCCCGGGAACGCCTGACGCAGCTTGAAATAATTGTTGATCGCGAGATCGACCGTCTCGGTGGCCGAGAAGCCTTCCCAGTAGGGGAGGATGTGGACCGCGATGAAGTCGACCGCCGAGGCGAGCTCGGGGTGATCGAGCCAGGTCGAGTAGATTTCGCCGGTGGTCACCGGGATGGAGCCGCCGACCTCGCGCTTCACCTGCTGGATGTAGCGGATCAGCTCGCCGACCTGCTCCTTCTCGTTCAACGTCCGCGTCACCGACGCGCCGTCGACGATCTCGGTCTTCTTCTGGAAGTCGGCGCGATAGATCGCTTCGTTGCCGACCACAATGGCGTTGATGTTGCGGTTCTTGCGGTAGAGATCGACGACCGAGCGAATCTCCCGCTCGTTGCGGGCGCGGTCGTGATCGAGCCAGGCGCCGACCGCGACCTTGAGCCCGAACTCCGCCGCGACGGGCGGCACCAGCTCGGCGCCCCCGGTTGCCGAGTAGGTTCGGATCGCCCGGGTCATCGGCGACAGCACCTTCAGATCGTTCCTGATCTGCTCGGTGGTCGGCCGTGCGCCGTCTTCCGGATGCCCTTCGAAGGGCGAGTACGACACGCTGGCGAGCGGGCCGGTAACGTTCGGGGCAGACGTCTGGTTTTGCCAAATGGCCCACGCGCCCGCGTGCACGCACGCTACGAGCGCGACCACGGCAGCGACGGAGCGCATGGTCTCTTCTACCGATTGGGGCGGAGGTAAGCGGTCTCGAGCCTGACCCCTAGGCTCGACCGCGACCGGGGATTGCCTTGCGCTGCACCATATGGATACCGCGCGGGCACGTTCAAGTAGACTTTGGACATGGCGAATTCAGGGCGATCGCCGGCCGTTTGCGGTGCATGGACAACGCCCCGTCAATGATCTCAACGGGGGTTCGTTCCTTGCGGCGGAGCCGCCGGCGCGGCGGCCGCCGCGGCGGGCGGCGCCGGCACGAATTCCGGGTCGAGCCAGCAGGCATGAACGCGTGCGTTCAGCGTCTCGGTGGCCTTGGGATCGATGTTGCCCTGGCGCACGACGCAGCGGAACGTCGTCTGCACATGGCCGCCCGGGCAGCCGAAGCGGTCGTACAGCTCCAGGTGCCGGAAGGCGGTGTCGAGGTCGTCGCGCCACAGGAGGCCGACCACCCGCTCGCCCAGCCACACGCATTCGGCGGCGGCGGCGGGCCCGCGCAGGGTGCGCCCGGCTTCGACGGTCTGGTCGGCCCGCGTCTTGCGCTCGGCCCGCGCCGGATCGCCGGCCTGGCCGGGTGGACTCTGGGGCTGGGGGGCCGGCTGCGGTGGCGCCGCCTGCTCGGGAGCCTTCTGCTCGGGGGCCTTCTGCTCGGGAGCCTGGGCGAACGCAGGCCCGAGGACGGCCGCGAGGGAGAGAACCGTTGCGGCGGCAACGGCAGCGACGCGCGAACCAGTGAGGTGCATGACGGTGCTGTGGGTCTGGGCAAGTTAAGCCCCGACGGCTTGCGGCCATCGGGGACCGGAACGTCATTACGGCATGGCGACAATGTCAATCTTGCGACGGATCAAAGGCCCTGTCTACTTGTCCGCACTGCAAATCAGGTTTCCCCGCCGCCGGGGCTTCGGCGCCGTCCCGGCGGCACCGAACACCCGCGCCGCCATCCGCCACGGACGTCCCTCGATGCGCTTGCCCGTCAGCCTCTTCGTGATCGCCGCCGCGCTGGTCGCCGGCTTCTGGTGGGGGCTCGGGCGCCCGGTGCCGGTGGCGGCCGGCGCGGTGCCGGACCGCAAGCTCGAATGCGTGTCCTACTCGCCCTTCCGCGGTGCCCAGAGCCCGCTCGACCTGTCGGTGCGGGTCGATGCCCGGCAGATCGAGGAGGACCTGGCGCGGCTCGCCCCGCTCACTCGCTGCATCCGCACCTACTCGATCCAGCACGGGCTCGACCAGATCCCGGCGATCGCCGAGCGGCACGGCCTGAAGGTGCTCCAGGGCCTGTGGCTGAGCAGCCAGCGCGAGCGCAACCGGGCCGAGATCGCCGGCACCATCGCGCTGGTGCGCCGCCATCCCGGCGTCGTCTCGGGCGTGGTGGTCGGCAACGAGGTGCTGCTGCGCGGCGAGCTGTCCGCCGTCGACCTCGGCGCCATCATCCGCGAGGTGAAGGCGGCGGTGCCGGTGCCGGTCACCTATGCGGATGTCTGGGAGTTCTGGCTGCGCAACCGCGATCTCGCCGCGGCGGCGGATTTCATCACCATCCATATCCTCCCGTACTGGGAGGACATCCCGATCCCGGCGGCGGAGTCGGGCGCCCATGTCGAGGCGATCGTCAAGAAGGTGGCGGCGGTGTTCCCGGGCCGCGACATCCTGGTCGGCGAGGTCGGCTGGCCGAGCCACGGCCGCATGCGCGAGGGGGCGCTGCCGTCGCTGTCGAATCAGGCGCTGGTGGTGCAGGACGTGCTCGCCCGGGCCCAGCAGGGCGGCTTCCGGGTCAATGTCATCGAGGCATTCGATCAGCCGTGGAAGCGCATCCTGGAGGGCACGGTGGGCGGCCACTGGGGCCTTTTGACCGACCAGGGCCGCACGCCGAAGTTCGCGGTCGGCGAGCCGGTGTCGGACCATCCGGCATGGCTCGCGCAAGCGGCGCTCGGCGTCGCGCTGGTGGCGGCGGTCTTCGCGGCCGCGCTGCTGGCGGCGGGGAGTGGGCGGGCCAAGCTGCCGGCGCCGGTGTGGGCCGCTGTGGCGGCGGTCGCGGTCACCGGCGGCGCGCTGGCCGGCCTGACGGCCGAGAAGGTCGCGGTGGAGAGCCTCGGCTGGGGCGGGCTCGTGCGCGGTGCGGTCCTGATGGGGGTGGCCCTCGTGGCGCCGGTGGTCGGTGCCGCCCTGCTGGGACGGGGGACGCCGCTGCCGGGCTTCTCGGCCGCGATCGGCGGGCGCGACGACCGTGCCGTCGATTGGGCCGGCCGTGCCGGCGCGTGGCTGCTGGTGGTCGTGGCGGTGCTCGCCGTGCAGACGGCGCTGGGGCTCGTCTTCGATCCGCGCTATCGCGACTTCCCGTTCGCGGCGCTCACCGCCGGCGTGGTGCCGTTCCTGCTGGTCGGCCTCGTCCGGGCGTGCGGGGTGGGTGTTCGCGGCGCTGCCGAGACCGTGGCGGCGGCGGTGCTCGGGCTTTCGGCCGTGTTCGTGCTGCTCAACGAGACGCCGGCCAACTGGCAGGCGGCGTGGCTCGCCGCCGCCTTCGTGGCGCTCGCCCTCACGCTTCTTCGCGTACGGGTCGCGCCAGGCTGAGCACCAGCAGGCCGGCCGCGAGACCCGCGAGGCCGGCATTGTAGAGCACCACGCCGAGCGCCGCGGCGGCGAGCCCGAGGGCGAACATCGGGGCGTTCGGGCGCATCAGGTTGATCAGCGCGGCGCCGAGCGCCACCCAGCCGAACACCTGGGCGTTGAACAGCCGGGTCGCGACCAGCCGCACCAGGCAGACGGTGGTCTGGGCGCCGGCGTCGCAGGCGAGCCCGACCGGCGTGTTCTCGATGACGAGATAGCGCAGGTAGAAGGCATAGCCGAGCGCCAGGAAGCCGACCGTGATCAGCCAGTTGGTGGTGCGGGCGGAGGGCAGGAAGCGGCGCATGCGGGTCCCGGGTGCTGAGCACGAGCGGAGCGGGTGTTCGTGCAAGTCTATAGCGATCTCGGCCAGCCGCTTGAAGAGCCGTGCCGATCCGGCCTCGGTGCTGGGTCGACGTCAGGGTAGGGCCAGCATCTGGCCTTCGTAAGGGGTCGACCGGCAGGCGATCCCGCTGATCGACAGCGAGGCGCACAGGCGGGCGGCGGCCAGCGCGGTCGGCACCGGCCCGGCGACCAGCCGCATCTCCACGAGGCCCGGCTTCGCCGCCTCGCGCAACGCGATCGCCGGCTGGAGATCGGCGACGAGGTCGCCGGCCTGGCCGTCGCGGACCTTGGCCCACAGGGTGCGCAGATTGTCGATGGTGGCGGGGCCGCCGATCTCGATGGCGAAGCGCTTGCCGCCCTCGGGCGGTGCCGCCGCAGGGGCGGGGGCCGGCGCCGCAGCCGAGGGCTCGGCTGCTTGCACGCGGGCCATCGCCAGCGGGTTCGGCCGCGGCAGCGGGATATCGCGCGGGTCCATGTCGGCGACGCTGGCGCCGGCCGTGGGCGGCTCGGGATGCAGGGACATCGGAGCGCCGGCCGGGGCGGCAGCGGAGGGGGGAGCCGCGGCCGTCGCGATCGCGCCGGGCGGAACCGCCGCCGTCTCGCGCGGCTCGATCGGCGGCAGCGTCCGCGGATCGGGGCTGCGCGACGCCGCCTCGGCGGGCGTCCGGCCCGGCGCCGGATCGGGCGCCCGGAAGCCGGACGGCGGCACCACGCCTGGCATCATGAACAGGTCGGCGCCTGCCCCCTGACGGCTCGCCTGGACCTGGGCGACCGAGCCCGTCAGGTCCTCCAGGCTGGTCTCCAGGGCGGAGACGCGGCCGGCGAGCTTGTCGCGATCGGCCGCCAGGCTCTTCACCGTCTCGGCGAGCCGGCGCGCCTCGCGCTCGGCCTCGGCGGCTCGCGCCATCGCCTGGGCGGTGACCCGCGCCGCCTCGGCCCGTACGGCGTCGGCGCGTGCACTCTCGACCTGGGCCGCCATCGGGGCAGGGGCCGTCGCGATCCGGCGATCGCTGGTGCTCGACTGGGCGGCCAGCACCGCGATGGCAAGTGCGCCGGCTGCCGCGATACCCCAGCCGGCGAGCCGGAAAACGGGGCTCATGTCGACCCGCTCCTCGCCATCGTCCGCGCGCCGTTGTCGAGGCCGGTCCGTCATGTCGCCCGAATACATCGAATCAAGTCGCGGAAATTTACCAGATATCAACCATGGTCGCTGCCCCGCCGGACGCGGCGGCGCGGCTTTTCGCGGTCGTTCCGGCGCGCTATGAGGGGCGCGCCTTCCCGAGCGCCTGCCGCCCGGTCCCACCAGGAGTCTCCATGACGGCGCGATCCGACGTGACGGCGCAAACCGACACCGCCCGCACCTGCCTCACCGTCGTGCTGGCGGCCGGCGAGGGCACCCGCATGCGATCGTCGCGCCCCAAGGTGCTGCATCCGCTCGCCGGGCGGACGCTCCTCGCCCATGTGCTCGCCGCGGTGGCGACCGTCGGGGGCCGTGTCGCCGTGGTGATCGGGCCCGATGCCGAGCCGGTCGCCGCCGCGGTGCGGGCGATCGCGCCGGAGGCCGACGTCTTCGTCCAGGCCGAGCGGCGCGGCACCGCCCATGCGGTGCGGGCCGCGCGGGCGGCGCTCGCGCGCGGCGCCGACGACGTGCTGGTGGTGTTCGCCGACAATCCGCTGATCCGCCCCGAGACCTATGCGCAGCTCCGCGCGCCGCTCGCCGCCGGCGCCGCCGTCTCGGTGCTCGGCTTCCGGCCCGCCGATCCGTCCGGCTACGGCCGCCTCGTCACCGACGGCGACGATCTCGTCGCCATCCGCGAGGAGAAGGATGCGAGCCCGGCCGAGCGGGCCATCGGCCTGTGCAACGGCGGCGTGATGGGCCTCGCGGGCGCGCAAGCGCTGGCGCTGCTCGACGCCGTGACGGACCACAACGCCAAGCGCGAGTTCTACCTGACCGACGTGGTGGCGCTGGCGCGCGCCGCGGGAAGACGCGCCGTCGTCACCGAGGCGGCGGACGCGACCGAGGTGCTGGGGGTCAACACCCAGGGCCAGCTCGCCGAGGTGGGCGCCGTCCTCCAGCGGCGGCTGCGCGCTGCGGCGCTCGACGCCGGCGTCTGCATGGCAGCCCCCGACACGGTTCACTTGTCCTTCGACACCCGGCTCGGCCGCGACGTCACGGTCGAGCCCTATGTGGTGTTCGGTCCCGGCGTGACGGTCGAGGGGGGCGCCACCATCCGGGCCTTCTCGCATCTCGAAGGCGCCCGGGTCGGCCCGGGCGCCATCGTCGGCCCCTATGCCCGGCTGCGGCCCGGCGCCGTGCTGGAGCGCGACGTCCATGTCGGCAACTTCGTCGAGGTGAAGGCGTCGACCATCGAGGCCGGCGCCAAGGCCAACCACCTCGCCTATATCGGCGATGCCCGGGTCGGGGCGGGCGCCAATGTCGGGGCCGGCACCATCACCTGCAACTACGACGGCGCCGCCAAGCATCGCACCGACATCGGGGCGGGCGCCTTCATCGGCTCGAACTCGTCGCTGGTGGCGCCGGTGACGATCGGCGAGGGCGCCTATGTGGGCTCCGGCTCGGTGATCACCGCGGACGTGCCGCCCGACGGCCTGGCGATCGGCCGCGGCCGCCAGGTGGTGAAGGAGGGCTGGGCGGCGGGTCGCGGCAAGGCCGCCCGGAAAAAGCCCGGATCGGCGACCTGAACGTACGCCGTCGCGTGCGGCGGGCCGCTCCGACGAATCGGCGGATGTGCGGCGCCGCCGCTTGTGAAATGCTGCCGCGGGCGGGGGCGCCGGGCCGTCCCGTACCGGCGAGAGGGGTGCGTCTGCCATGTGTGGAATCATCGGAATTCTCGGCCGCGAGGCGGTCGCGCCGCAGCTCGTCGATGCGCTCAAGCGGCTCGAATACCGCGGCTACGATTCGGCCGGCGTCGCCACCCTGGAGAATGGGCGGCTGACCCGCCGGCGCGCCGAGGGCAAGCTGAAGAACCTGGAGCAGCGCCTCGCCCGCGAGCCGCTCGCCGGCCTGGTCGGCATCGGCCACACCCGGTGGGCGACCCACGGCCGCCCCAACGAGATCAACGCGCATCCGCACGCCGCCGATCGCGTCGCCGTCGTCCACAACGGCATCATCGAGAACTTCAACGAGCTGCGCGGCGAGCTGGAGGGGCGCGGCGTGCGCTTCGCCAGCGAGACCGATACCGAGGTGGTGGCCCAGCTCGTCGCCGCCGTGATGGCGGAGGGGTTCGGCCCGGTCGAGGCCGTCAAGGCGGTGCTGCCGCGGCTGCGTGGCGCCTTCGCGCTCGCCTTCGTGTTCGAGGGCGAGGACGATCTCATGATCGGCGCCCGCCGTGGCTCGCCGCTGGCGGTCGGCTATGGCGACGGCGAGATGTATCTCGGCTCCGATGCCATCGCGCTCGCGCCGTTCACCTCCAGGATCAGCTACCTGGAGGACGGCGACTGGGTGGTGCTGCACCGCGGCTCGGTGCAGATCTACGACGAGGCCGGCGCGCCGGTGGAGCGGCCGGTGCTGACCTCCTCGGCCTCCGCTTTCCTGGTCGACAAGGGCAACTTCCGCCACTTCATGGCCAAGGAGATCCACGAGCAGCCCGAGGTGGTGGGCCACACGCTCGCCCACTATGTCGACTTCGCGGCCGAGCGGATCGTGCTGCCGGACCTGCCATTCGACTTCCGCGACATCGAGCGGGTCACCATCGCGGCCTGCGGCACCGCCTATTACGCCGGCCTGACCGGGAAATACTGGTTCGAGCGCCTGGCGCGGCTGCCGGTGGCGGTGGAGATCGCCTCCGAGCTGCGCTATGGCGACGCGCCGCTGGCGCCCGGCAACCTCGCCGTGTTCGTGTCGCAGTCGGGCGAGACCGCCGACACGCTAGCGACGCTGCGCCACGCCAAGGCGAACGGCCAGCACGTCGTCTCGGTCGTCAACGTGCCGACCTCCACCATCGCGCGCGAGAGCGACGTGGTGATGCCGACGCTGGCGGGTCCCGAGATCGGCGTCGCCTCCACCAAGGCGTTCACCTGCCAGCTCGTCGTGCTGGCCTGCATCGCCATCGCGGCGGGCCGCGCCCGCGGCAATCTGTCCGAGGACGACGAGCGCCGGCTGGTGCGGGCGCTGACCGAGGTGCCGCGCCACATGACGGCGGCGCTCGCCCTGGAGCCGGAGATCGAGAAGCTCGCCCGCGACATCGCCAAGAGCCGCGACGTGCTCTATCTCGGCCGCGGCACCTCGTTCCCGCTCGCCCTCGAAGGGGCGTTGAAGCTCAAGGAGATCTCCTACATCCACGCCGAGGGCTACGCCGCCGGCGAGCTGAAGCACGGGCCGATCGCCCTGATCGACGAGACGATTCCGGTGATCGTCATCGCCCCGCACGACCGCGTCTTCGAGAAGACCGTGTCGAACATGCAGGAGGTGGCCGCCCGCGGCGGCCGCATCATCCTGGTCACCGATCCGCAGGGCGCCAAGGAGGCGACGGTCGAGTCGCTCGCCACCCTGGTGCTGCCCCACATGCCGGCGTCGGTGACCCCCATGGTCTACGCGCTGCCCGTGCAGATGCTGGCCTATCATGCGGCGGTCATCATGGGCACCGACGTCGACCAGCCGCGAAACCTCGCCAAGTCGGTCACGGTCGAATAGATTCGGCCGCGACGACGCCCGGACCGCTCCGATCGATTCACCCTGGCGCGCCACCTCCGAGCGACCTTACAGGGTTCCATGACCGTCTCCGATCCGCCGAAGCCGCCAGCCGCGCCCGCCAAGGCATCCGCCAAGCCGGCCGCGACCGAGAAGCCGCCGGTGCCGTCCGGCCCCGGGCTCGGCGCCGGTGCGAAGCTGCGCAACTACTTCCTCACCGGGCTCGTCGTGGCCGGGCCGCTCGCCATCACGCTGTGGCTGACCTGGTCGTTCGTCACCTGGGTGGATGCGCTGGTGCGGCCGTTCATCCCGCTCCAGTACCGGCCCGAGACCTACCTGCCGTGGACCATCCCGGGCACCGGCCTGATCATCGCGTTCGTGGCGCTCACCACCCTCGGCTTCCTCACCGCCAACCTGGTGGGGCGGACGCTGGTCGAGTTCGGCGAGCGGCTGCTCGATCGCATGCCGCTGGTGCGCTCGCTCTACAAGGGGCTCAAGCAGGTGTTCGAGACGCTGTTCTCGGAGACCGGGTCGAGCTTCCGCAAGGTGGGGCTGATCGAGTTTCCGTCGCCCGGCATGTGGTCGCTGGTGTTCCTGTCGGCGCCGCCGGGCCAGCAGGTGGCCGATCGGCTGCCGCCCGAGGAGCACGTCTCCTGCTTCATGCCCTGCACCCCGAACCCGACCACCGGCTTCTTCTTCTACGTGCCGAAGAGCCGGCTGATCGAGCTGGACATGACGGTCGAGGCAGCCGCCAAGCTGGTGATGTCCGCCGGCATGATCCAGCCCAACGGCGGCGACACCCAGAAGAAGCTGGCGGCGCTCGCCGCCACCGCGCAGGCCGCCCAGATCGCCCAGCAGGGGACCGGGTCCGACAAGGTCGCGGCCGACAAGGTCACGGGTGGTCGCGACGGCTCGACGAGCCGGACCGACGAGACGCCGGTCGCCCTGGCCGAGAGTGGGCCGGCGCGGGCGAGCGCCCCGTAGGACTCGTCACGGCAGGCGTATCATGGTGGTGGTGGCGAAAAGCGACGCAGTGGTCGATACGGCCGCGGCGAAACGTCGGCGCGCAATCGAGGTGCTGAGCGACCGTATCCTGGCGAGTCGCCTCGCCACCGTGGCGCTGCAAGGCTGGTGCCGCGAATGCGGCCTCGCCGACGGCCCGCCCTCGGTGCGTCTCGCGGCGGGTGCTTCGCCCGAGCCGCTCGATGCCGACAGCCTGCGGGCGCTGGGCGGCGACGCCGCCGGCACGGCATTCCGCCGGGTCGAGATCCGCATCGGCGGGCTCGCCGTCGCCGACGCCCACAACTGGTACTTTCCGGACCGGCTGACGGCGGAGATGCGCGAGCGGCTGACCACAGACTGCCCGTTCGGCGAGGCGGTCGAGGCGTTGCAGCCGCGACGGCGCACCGTGCTGGTGCGGCGCGCCGGTCCCGAGGTGCTGGTCGACGCGCCGCCGGCCGCGCGGCCCGCCCATGTGCTGGAGCACCGCGCCGTCATGGAGCTCGCCGACGGCACTCCGATCGCGCTGGTGCACGAGCGCTTCCGCGCCGTGCTGGTGTGGTGAGGCGGAGCGCCGCTGGCCAGGCGTCACCGAGCTTCACCTCTCCCCGCTTCGCGGGGCGAGGGAGCGCCGGCGTCCGGACCTTGAGCATAGGCGCTCACCCGGCCCGCAGGAGCCGCATCGCCTCGTCGCGGCCGAACAGGTAGAGCAGCACCCGCAGGGCGGCCCCTCGCTCCGATGTCAGCTCGGGATCGCGGGAGAGGATGAGTGCGGCGTCCTTGCGGGCCGCCTCCAGCAGCCCCGCATGGGTCTCGATGCGGGCGACGCGGAAGCCCGGCAGGCCGCTCTGGCGGGTGCCGAGCACGTCGCCTTCGCCGCGCAGCCGCAGGTCCTCCTCGGCGATGCGGAAGCCGTCCTCGGTGTCCCGCATGGTGGCGAGCCGCGCCTTGGCGGCCTCGCCGAGCGGAGCCTTGTAGAGCAGCAGGCAGGTCGACTTCTCGGCGCCACGGCCGATGCGGCCGCGGAGCTGGTGGAGCTGGGCGAGCCCGAACCGCTCGGCGTGCTCGATCACCATGACGCTCGCCCGCGGCACGTCGACCCCGACCTCGATCACCGTGGTGGCGACCAGCAGCATGGTTTCGGCGGCCGAGAAGCGGGCCATGGCGGCGTCCTTCTCGGACCCACGCATCTTGCCGTGGACGAGCCCCACGGTGTCGCCGAACACCCCCGACAGATCGCGAAAACGGTCCTGCGCGGCGGCGAGATCGACGGTCTCGGATTCCTCGACCAGCGGACACACCCAGTAGACCTGCCGGCCCTCCGCCATGGCGCGGCCGACCGCCGCGACGACGTCGTCGATACGGTCGAGCGCCACCGTGCGGGTGTCGATCGGCTGCCGTCCCGCCGGCTTCTCGCGCAGCTCGGACACGTCCATGTCGCCGAAATAGGTCAGCACGAGGGTCCGCGGGATCGGCGTCGCGGTCATCACCAGCACGTCGACGGCGTGGCCCTTGCGGGCGAGCGCCAGGCGCTGGTGGACACCGAAGCGGTGCTGCTCGTCGACCACCGCCAGCGCGAGGTCGCGGAACGTCACGTCCTCCTGGAAGATCGCATGGGTGCCGACGAGGACATCGATCTCGCCCGCCGCCAGCTTCTCCAGCGTGGCGGTGCGCTCGCGGCCGCGCTCGCGGCCGGTGAGGATGGCCACCCTGAGGCCCGCCGCCTCTGCCAGTGGCGCGATGGTCTTCAGGTGCTGGCGCGCCAGGATCTCGGTCGGCGCCATCAGGGCCGCCTGGCTGCCGGCCTCGACGGCAGCCGCGCAGGCGAACAGCGCCACCACGGTCTTGCCGGAGCCGACGTCGCCCTGGAGCAGCCGCAGCATCCGCTCGGGCTTCTCGAGATCGGCCGCGATGTCGGCGATCGCTCGGGCCTGCGAGGCGGTGAGCCTCCAGGGCAGGGCGGCGGCGAGCTTGTCGCGCAGGTGCCCGTCGCCGACGGTGGCGCGGCCGGCCGCCTTCTTCATCCGGGCCCGCACCATCATCAGG
The DNA here is from genome assembly GCF_964266735.1 of Rhodoplanes sp. P11. NCBI lineage: Bacteria > Pseudomonadati > Pseudomonadota > Alphaproteobacteria > Hyphomicrobiales > Nitrobacteraceae > Rhodoplanes > Rhodoplanes sp. P11. The sequence continues at coordinate 497,477 of NZ_CAXWGY010000019.1, read as the reverse complement.
GCGAGCTGGCCGGCCAGGAACTCGTCATAGGCGAGGCGCGACCATGCCGGGCTCTCGGGCGAGAGGTCGGCCGGCACCGTCGGCCGGTGGACGCTGCGCAGCGCCTCGGCGAAGCCCGGGAAGCGCGACTGCGCCCGGAACGCCGGGTCCTGCCATTCGGGTAGCGCCGGCAGGCGGGCGATGGCGGCCTCGACGGCGCGCCGCACCCCGTAGGCCGACAGGCCCTCGGTGAGCGGGTAGACCGGCTCGACCGCCGGCATCTTGGCGAGATCGGCCTCGGCCACCACCCGGTCCGGATGCACCATCTGGAGCATGCCGTCGTAGAGCGCGACGGTGCCCGACACCCATCGCCGCTCGCCGACCGGCACCAGCTTCTCCAGCACCTCCGCCCGCGCCTTGAACCAGGTGAGGGCGATGTCGCCGGTCTCGTCGCTGGCATACACCACATAAGGAGCGCGCGAACGCCCGGGCGGCGGGGCGCGGTGCCGGTCGATGGTGACCATGATGGTGGCCACCCGGCCGGGCACGACCTCGGCGAGCTTCGGGCGCTCGCGCCGGTCGATCACCCCGGACGGCAGATGGAACAGGAGATCGAGCACCCGCGGAACGTCGTCGCGGCCGAGCAGCCGGCGGAACAGCCGCTCGGTCTTGGCGGCGATGCCGGGCAGGGCGGTGACCGGGGCGAACAGCGGGTTGAGCAGGTCGGGACGCACGGTGTCGGCCTTTGGGGCTCTCGGGCGGCAGGGACGGCGGGTGGCGCTTCCGCAATCCCGACTCGTATACCCGGACCGCGCCGGCGGTTCACCCGCCCCGCCGAACCGATGGGCGACCCTTTGCCGGACTGGCCCTCAGCCGCTATATCGAACCCGCGCCCGGCCCCGTCCGGGCTTTCGGCGTTGACGAAAGAGGCGCGCGAGCGCCGGAGAGAGGGCCCATGACCGGATGCACACGATCGAGCGCGGGCCTGTCGGAGCGGCGGCGGCGACTCCTGTTCCGGGCCTGGCGGCGCGGCACCCGCGAGCTCGACCTGCTCACCGGCCGCTTCGCCGACGCCGTGATCGGCGACCTCACCGACGCCGAGGTGGAGGAGTTCGAGGGCTGGTGCGCGGCGCCCGATCTCGATCTCTACGCCTGGATCAACGGCTCCAAGCCGGTCCCTCCCGACTACGACACCCCGCTGTTCCGCCGCCTCAAGGCGTTCAACCACGCGGCCTCGGCGGAGTGATCACCGCGAAAGCCGTCACGGCCGGGCTCGTTCCGGCCATCCACGTCATTGCGGGTCGAGCGACCCGATAGCCGGAACGTCGGCGTGGCGGGGACGAGCCCGGCCACGACGGCTCGAACTTTGGACGACTGGTACGTGATGGCTCCGAAGCTCCCCCAAAAGTCACCTGCCGAGCGCGTCGCGCTCGGTCGCGCCCTGACGCTGTCGAGCGTCGCCGACGGGGCCGAGGGCCTCGTCCTCGGCGATCTCGCCCGCGCCATCGCGGCCCGGCCGAACCCGCCCGCCGTCAGTCTGATGGTGATCTGCCGCGACGGACCGCGCATGGCGCAGCTCGCCCGCACGCTGGCCTTCTTCGCGCCCGATCTCGCCCGGATGGAGTTCCCAGCCTGGGACTGCCAGCCCTACGACCGCGTCTCGCCGCATCCGGCCATCGTGGCCGAGCGGATGATCACGCTGGCGCGGCTCGCCCGACTCAAGGGCGACGCGCGGCCGACCGTGCTGCTGACCACCGTCAACGCCATCGTCCAGCGGGTGCCGGCCCGCCGGCTCGTCGGCGGTCAGGCGCTCTCGGCGGCGCCCGGCAACCGCCTCGCCATGGACAGCATCACGAGCTGGCTCGAGCTCAACGGCTATCTGCGCACCGCGACGGTGCGCGAGCCCGGCGAGTACGCGGTGCGCGGCGGCATCATCGACCTGTTCCCGCCCGGCCTCTCCGATCCGGTGCGGCTCGACTTCTTCGGCGACACGCTCGAATCGATCCGCACCTTCGATCCCGACAACCAGCGCACCCAGGACACGCTGCGCGCCCTCGATCTCGTCCCGGTCGCTGAGTTCCAGCTGATCACCGAGACGATCCGAAAGTTCCGCCAGGGCTATCTCGCGGCTTTCGGCACCGCCGGCCCGGACGATCAGCTCTACACCGCGGTGAGCGAGGGCCGGCGCTATCCCGGCATGGAGCACTGGCTGCCGCTGTTCCACGACCGCCTCGACACGCTGTTCGACTACGTGCCGGGCACGCCGGTGGCGCTGGAGCCCCTGGCCGAGGAGGCCGCGCACGAGCGTCTCGCCCAGATCGCCGACTATCACGACGCCCGCAAGCAGGCGCTGACGCTCGACGGCGCCGGCCCGCCCTACAAGCCGCTGCCGCCCGATCGGCTCTATGTCACCGAGGCGGAATGGCGCGAGACGCTCGCCGACGCCGCGCTCGTCCGCCTCACGCCGTTCGCGAGCCCGGAGGCCGGGGCCGCTGCGGCCGGCACCCTGGTCGATGTCGGCACCCGCGCCGGCCACAGCTTCGCAGCCGAGCGGGCCCAGCAGGACGGCAACGTGTTCGAGGCGGTGAAGCGCCACGTCGAGACGTTGCAGGGCGCCGGCAAGCGGGTGGTGATCGCGCTGTGGAGCGAGGGCGCCCGCGACCGCATGAGCAACGTGCTCACTGACCACAAGCTCGTCAATCTGCGCAATGTCGCGAGCTGGCCGGAGGCGGCGGCGCGCCCGGCCGTCGAGGTGTCGCTGGCGGTGCTCGGCATCGAGTCGGGCTTCGAGACCGACGATCTCGCCGTCATCGGCGAGCAGGACATCCTGGGCGACCGGCTGGTGCGCCAGCGCCGCGTCTCCAAGAAGGCCGAGAACTTCATCGCCGAGGTAACGAGCCTGTCGGCGGGCGACCTCGTCGTCCATGTCGACCACGGCATCGGGCGGTTCGTCGGCCTCAAGACTATCGAGGCGGCGGGCGCGCCGCACGACTGCCTGGAGCTGCACTACGCCGGCGACGACAAGCTCTATCTGCCGGTCGAGAACATCGAGCTTCTGTCGCGCTACGGCTCGGAGGACACCGCGGTCGAGCTGGACCGCCTCGGCGGTGCCGGCTGGCAGACCCGCAAGGCGCGGATGAAGCAGCGCATCCGCGAGATCGCCGGCGAGCTGATCAGGATCGCGGCGGAGCGGCAGTTGCGCGAGGCGCCGCGGCTGGCGATCGGGCAGGGACTCTACGACGAGTTCTGTGCCGGCTTCCCGTACGACGAGACCGAGGACCAGAACAACGCCATCAACGCGGTGCTGGACGATCTCGCGGCGGGGCGGCCGATGGATCGCCTCGTCTGCGGCGATGTCGGCTTCGGCAAGACCGAGGTGGCGCTGCGCGCCGCCCTCGCCACCGTGATGAACGGCAAGCAGGTCGCCGTGGTGGTGCCGACGACGCTGCTGGCCCGCCAGCACTTCCGCACCTTCGCGCAGCGGTTCCGCGGCTTCCCCGTCAATGTCGCGCAGGCGTCACGGCTGGCCACCTCGAAGGAGCTGACGGCGACCAAGAAGGGCCTCGCCGAAGGCCAGGTCGACATCGTGGTCGGCACCCACGCGCTGCTCGGCAAGACCATCAAGTTCAAGGATCTCGGCCTCGTCATCGTCGACGAGGAGCAGCATTTCGGCGTCGCCCACAAGGAGAAGCTGAAGAAGCTGCGGGCCGAGGTCCACGTCCTCACGCTGACCGCGACGCCGATCCCGCGCACCCTCCAGCTCGCTCTCACGGGTGTGCGCGAACTGTCGATCATCGCGACCCCGCCGGTCGACCGTCTGGCGGTGCGCACCTTCGTGACACCGTTCGATCCGCTGATCGTGCGCGAGGCGCTGCTGCGCGAGCGCTATCGCGGCGGCCAGGCGTTCTATGTCTGCCCGCGCATCGAGGATCTGGCCGAGGCCAAGGAGTTCCTGGAGAAGAACGTGCCGGAGGCCCGCGTCATCACGGCGCACGGGCAGATGGCGCCGGCGGTGCTGGAGGATGTGATGTCCGCCTTCTACGACGGCAAGTACGACGTGCTGCTGTCGACCACCATCGTCGAGTCCGGCCTCGACATTCCGACCGCCAACACGCTGATCGTCCATCGCGCCGACATGTTCGGCCTCGCCCAGCTCTATCAGCTCCGCGGCCGCGTCGGCCGCTCCAAGACGCGCGCCTATGCGCTGTTCACGATCCCGGCCGGCCGCAAGATCACGCCGACCGCCGAGCGCCGCCTGAAGGTGCTGCAATCGCTCGACACGCTCGGCGCCGGCTTTCAGCTCGCCTCGCACGATCTCGACATCCGCGGTGCCGGCAACCTGCTCGGCGACGAGCAGTCCGGCCACATCAAGGAGGTCGGCTTCGAGCTCTACCAGCAGATGCTGGAGGAGGCGGTCGAGAGCCTCAAGTCCGGCGATGTCGGCCCGGTCGAGGATCGCTGGTCGCCGCAGATCACCATCGGCATGCCGGTGCTGATCCCGGAGGACTACGTGCCGGATCTGTCGGTGCGGCTCGCGCTCTATCGGCGGCTCGCCGATCTCGACGACGAGCGCGAGATCGACAGCTTCGCGGCCGAGCTGGTCGACCGCTTCGGCGCCATGCCGGTCGAGGTCGACTATCTCTTGAAGACCGTGGTGCTGAAGGCGCTGTGCCGGCGCGCCAACGTGGCCAAGATCGACGCCGGCCCGAAGGGCGCCGTGATCTCCTTCCGCGACGACTCGTTCGCCGATCCGGCCGGCCTCGTCCACTACATCCGCAAGCAGGGCGTGATGGCGAAGGTGCGGCCCGACATGAAGGTGGTGTTCTTCGACGACTGGGAGGAGCCGATCGACCGCCTGAAAGGGGCGACCGCGATCCTGCGCGACCTCGCCGCCATCGCCACCAAGAAGGCGGCGTGAGCCGCCGCGCCATCCTCATAGCGATCGTCACATGAGTCTCGACACCGTCCGCGCCTTCCTGGCCGAGAAGGCCCCCGACATCGACGTCCTCGTGCTGCCGACCTCGACCGCCACGGTGGAGCTCGCCGCGGCGGGCCATGGCGTCGCGCCGGGACAGATCGCCAAGACGCTGTCGTTGCGCGTCGGCGAGCGCGTCTTTCTCGTCGTCGCCCGCGGCGACGCACGGCTCGACAACAAGAAGGCCAAGGCGGTGTTCGGCGGCAAGGTCAGCATGCTGGGCGCCGACGAGGTGGTGGCGATCACCGGCCACCCGATCGGTGGCGTCTGCCCGTTCGGTCTGGCGACGCCGCTGCCGATCTACTGCGACGTGTCGCTGACGGCGTTCGACGAGGTGCTGCCGGCGGCGGGCTCGACGCACGCGGCGATCCGCATCGCGCCGGCGCGGCTCGCGGCGATCACCGGCGCCGAATGGGTCGACGTCTGCAAGACGGAGTGAGGGCTGGCCACGACCAACCCTCTCCCCGCCTGCGGGGAGAGGGTGCCGCGCGAGTGCTCGCACGAGCGCGGCGGGTGAGGTGAGGGGGGCGCGATATGTGCTCGGTCTCGGCGCCTGATCACGCCGTGCATCGCCGGAGAACTCGCCCCTCACCCGACACGCCTCGCCGGGCTCGGCGCGTCGACCTCTCCCCGCAGGCGGGGAGACGTAAGGAAGACATGAGAGTGTTGCCGCGCCGTCGATCAATACGGCCGCGCGGTCGGATCGGCGATCTCGCCGGTCGCCAGCTTGTCCCGGAACGCCACGTGGGCGCGGCTCAGCGCCTCGGCGAGATAGTCCGGCGATTGGGCGCCCGAGATCGCCAGCACGCCACCGAGCACGAAGCACGGCACGCCCTGGACGCCGGCCCGCTGCGCCGCTTCCGCCTCCTCGGTCACGGCGGCCTCGTCCGCATCGGTGGCGAGCCGCGCCGCGACGGCGTCGCGATCGAGGCCGACGCTCGCGGCCGCCTCCGCCAGCACGTCGCGGCGCGTCAGATCGGCGCCCTCGGCGAAGTACAAGTCCATCAGTCGCTGCTTCATGCGGGCGGCCCCGTCCGGGCCGGCGGCGGCGTCCGCCCAGCGGATCAGCCGGTGGCAGTCGATCGTGTTGGGCTGGCGGGCGATCGCCTCGGCGTCGTAGCGCAGGCCCTCGTCGGCGGCCGCCGCGGCGATCCGCGGCACGTTCGCCATGTAGCGGTCGACCGAGCCGAACTTGGTGGTCAGATACTCGGTCCGTGAGATGCCGGCGCGCGGCACCCACGGATTGAGGAAATAGGCGCGCCAGCGCACCACCGACGGCAAATCGGGCGTCGTCGCCAGGGCGCGCTCCAGGCGGCGCTTGCCGATGTAGCACCAGGGACAGACGACGTCCGAGACGACGTCGACGGGCATCGCGGGCAGGGCGGTGGGGTCGGACATGCGGGGGCTCCGGCGCGGAAGAACGCCCGGAGCCTAGAGCATTTTCCGGCGAAGTGGACTCGGCTCGCCGTCGACGGTGCGGGGCTATGCGGCGACGACGGGCGCCGGGTCGGAGACGCGGGCGAGCAGCGACTCCACCGTGTCGGTGGACTTGAGCGTCGCCAGCGTCACGGCGGCGTCGATGCGGCCGGCCTGATCGTCGGCGGGTGCCAGCATGGTGTGACGCAGCACGCTGGCGATGCGGCGCGCCACCGCGTGCGCCTTGTCGAGCGGGGTGGCCGAGAACGCCACCAGCAGCGAGCCGTCGCTCGCCCGGCAGGCGAAGTCGACGTTGCGCACGAGGCGACCAGCCAGGCGGGCGGCGTCGAGGCTCGCCCGCTGGTCGAGGCCGGACGGGAACGAGAACCGCGCCAGCGACAGCGCCAGCCCGCGCGCCTGCGCATCCTCGACGGCGCGGGCGAGATCGCGCAGGAAGCCCGCGATGGTGAACAGGCCCGTGTGGGCGTCGACGAGGCCCTGGGCGTCGAGCGCGGCGAGCTGGCGGCGCAGCCGCGCCTCGAAGGCGTGCTGGCGCACCAGCGGCAGGATGGCGGCGACCACGGCGGCGGGCGCGCCCGGCAGGCATTCGAGATTGGGCAGCCGGGCCTGGTCGAAGGTCGCCGGCAGCTCCGGCACCAGCGCCACCGGCAGGTCGCGGAAGCGAGGGTCCTCGGAGAGCGCGGTCAGGAAGGCTTCGAGGGTGCGCGGCCCGAAGCCGTCACCGATGACGATGCCGTCGACGTCGCGGGCGTTGAGATGGCGCGCCGCCGTCTCGATGCCGAGGGCGCCGATCAGGCCGAGCCGCTCGCCGACCGCGGTGCCGAGCGCCGGATAGCTGCGGCCGCGGCCGACCACCATCACGGTGGCGTCGTCGAGCGGGTCGTGGGTCGGCCACGAGGCCGGATCGATGTCGTGCTCGGTCAGGAGCGCGGCGCGCCGCGCCACGGTGGCGTGCAGGGTCCGCACCCGCTGGGCCGCGGCCAGACGGGCCGCGATGCCGTCGCAGCTTGCATCGGCGGACAGCGGCAACGCCTCCGGCATGATGTCGGCGAGATCGTCGGCGGGGACCGCCAGCAGCGGCGTGTAGACCTGGAACTCGGCGAGCACGTCGGCCAGCCGATCGATCGCGGCGGGCGGCACGGCGGCGGGCGCCTGCGGCACGACGATGCCGGCCGGCTCGGTGGCGGCCACCACGTCGGCGGCATCGGCCCACCGGGTCTCGACCACGGGGGCCGCGCCGGTCGATTCGAGCGCCTGCACGAGGATCGGATCGACATCCTCGGCGATGACCACGACCGGACCCTGCAACGACATCGGCATACCCCCTCCCCGAATGTCGGAAAGCCTAAAGGGATGCTGTTAATGGCGAGTCAATGCTCGTCCCGGCGGGCTATGCGGGTGCGTCCGACGCAGGCTCAGGCGGCGGCGGTCTCAGCCGTGGCATCGCCCGTCGCATCGGGGCCGAGGCGGTCCCGGAAGGCGGCGACCACGAGCGGCGAGACGCCGCGCTCGGCGAGCGCCGCCCGGGTCGCGTCGCCATGGCCCGCATGGCCGAACAGCCGCTGGCCCATGAGGATGTCAGCAGCGTGGTGCCGGGCACGATCGCGTCGGTCAGCCGCTCGATCTCGCCGAGCGCCACCCGGTAGCCGCCGATGCCGACGAAGCCGGCGGGCGGCGCCGTCACCACCAGGGCGCGGCTGTCCTTCTCGATCCGGCAGGGCTGGCGGGTGTCGACATAGAGATCCGGCGCGATCGCGAGGAACGGCCCGGAGCTGCGCTCGGCGCCGGGCGGGAACGGGAAGCGCGGCACCATCGAGCCGCGGATCGCCAGGGTGCCGTGCTCGGTGCGGGCGATCTCGGCGACCAGCGTCGCTCCCGGGGTGGTGCGCGGCGCCGTGACGGCGCCGGCCGCGATGGCGGCCGGCCGGCCATCGGGACCGCGTCGGGCGGCGATCAGGCCGATCTCGCCGAACGACTGGACATCGACCAGCGCGCAGTCGGGCCGCGTCCATTCGGCGGCGCCGGGCAGCCGCTCGGCCGCCCGCCACACCGCGACGACGCTCTGGAGATGGGGCGCCCGCGCCAGCACGCCGGCCTCGTGCAGCCGCACCGCCAGCGGCCCCGGCACCGCGACCACGCGGGCGTCGAGCGCGTCGAGCTGGCCGCCGAGAGCGGCGGCATCGAATGGCGGATGCAGCGCCAGCGTGCCGCCGAGCAGCAGCCACGGCACCAGCCCGGTGGCGAGGCCGGCCAGCGAGGCCGGCTGGAGGGTCGAGACGATGGCGCTGCCGTGCTCCATCCGGCATTCGAGCGCGACTGACAGGCCGGCGGCCAGAAGCTCGACATGGCTGCGGCCGACCGGCAGCGGCACGCCGCCGGCGTCGCTGTCGAAGGTGACGACCGCCACATGGGCGGCCGGGTTGACGGGCCGCTCGACCGGCGGGAAGGCCGGAGCGGCGGCGACGTCGAGCAGTGGATCGAGCGGCACCATGCCGTCCGGCAGATCATGCCCGAAGCCGAAGCCGCAGACGGCGCGCACCGTGAAGGTCTCGGCGGCGGCCGCCATGGCGAGCGCGGCGAGATCGGTGTCGCCGACCCGGCCGCCGGCTACGATCGCCTTGGCGCCGACCCGGGCGAGCGCCGGGGCCAGCTCGGCGCGGCGCCACAGCAGCGGGATGGGCGCCGCGATCAGGCCGGCGCGCAGCACCCCGAGCAGGGTCAGCACCGCCTCGGCGCTGTGGGGAAGCTGAATCGCCACGACATGATCGGTCTGGAGGCCGAGCGACCGCAGCCGCAGCGCGATGGCGGAGACGATGCGGTCGACCTCGGCGAAGCTCCGCCGCAGCGGCGGGCCGCCGAGCGTCGCCTCGCGGTTCGGGCCGTCGACGAGGGCGGGCGCGTCGGGGGTCCGGCCGACCGCCCGGGCGATCAGGTCGTCGAGGGTCACCCGACCGGCATGCTGGGCGAGCACCAACCCGTCGGGCGAGGAGTCGCCGAGGATCATGGGCCAGGGTCTCCGGTCGGGCGGGCGGACCGAATCCGCGCCGCGAATCGAGATGACCACAGAGTATCTAGCGGCCCGGCGCGCGCCACCAGGTTTCCGGCAGCCAGCCGTAGAGCGAGGTCGCGGCCGGGTGCTCCATGGTCGTCCACCGCGCCACCCACTGGGCCGGCAGGTGGTGCAGCGGCACGACGTAGTGGCCCGAGACCAGCACCCGGTCGAGCGCCCGCACGGCGGCGACCAGCGCCTCCCGCGACGTCGCCGCGAGGAGTGCCGCGATCATGGCGTTGATGGCGGGCGAGCGAACCCCCATGTAGTTGCGGCTGCCGGGCGTGTCGGCGGCGGCCGAGCCCCAGTAGAACGCCTGCTCGTTGCCGGGCGACAGCGATTGCTCCCAGCGGTTCGGGATCATGTCGAAGTCGAACTGGATGCGGCGCTGCTCGAACTGGACGGCGTCGACCACCCGGATCGACGGCACCACCCCGGCGGCCCGCAGTGTGCGCACGAAGGCGAGCGCCAGGCGCTCGTGGTCCTTGCTGGTGACCAGGATCTCGAAGGCGAGGGGGGCGCCGGTGCGGCCGTGGCGCAGCGTCTGGCCCTCGAACACCCAGCCGGCATCCTCCAGCAGCGCCAGGGCGGCCTTGAGGGCGGCGCGGTCGCGCCCCGAGCCGTCGCTGACGGGTGGCGCGAAGGTGCCGTTCATCACGTCGGCCCGCACCGCATCCGGGAAGGGGGCGAGCAGGGCGCGCTCGGCGGCGTCGGCCGGGCGGCCGCGGCACGACAGCTCGCTGCCCTCGAAGAAGCTCGCGGTGCGGCGATAGCGGCCGAAGAACAGGTTGCGGTTGATCCACTCGAAATCGAACAGGCGGACGATCGCCTCGCGCACCCGGATGTCGGCGAACACCGGCCGGCGGGTATTGAACACGAAGGCCGCCATGCCGCGCGGCAGCCCGGTCGGGAACTCCTCGCGGACGACGCGGCCGTCGCGCGCCGCCGGGAAGTCGTAGGCGGTCTCCCAGCGGCCCGGGTCGGTCTCGGCGTGGACGTCGTAGAGGCCCTTGCGGAACGCCTCGAACCAGGCGTTGTCGTCGCGGTACCAGTCGAGCCGGATGGTGTCGAAGTTCCACAGGCCGCGATTGACCGGCCGGTCGCGGCCCCAGTAGCGCGGGTTGCGGACCAGCGTCACGCTGCGGCCGGCATCGACCGTCTCGACCCGGTAGGGGCCGCTGCCGAGCGGCGGCGTAAGCGTCGTCTCCTCGAACCGCTCGGGATCGACCGCATGACGCGGCAGCACCGGCATCAGGCCGAGGATCAGCGGCAGCTCGCGGTCCTGGCTGCCGGCGAAGTCGAACCGCACCGTGCGGGGATCGAGCGCCGTCGCCTCCGCCACCTTGGTGTAATAGGTGCGGAAGTTCGGCCGTCCCCGGTCGCGCAGGAGCTGCCAGGAGAACAGCACGTCCTCGGCGGTGACCGGACGGCCATCCGCGAACGCGGCATCGGGATCGATCGTGAAGGTCACGACGGTGCGGGCCGGGTCGGTCTCGACGCCGCTCGCCAGCAGGCCGTACAGCGTGAACGGCTCGTCGTAGCTGCGCGTCAGCAGGCTCTCGATCACGTAGCCGCGGATCGCCGAGACCGCGATGCCGCGCACCACGAACGGGTTGAGGCTGTCGAAGGTGCCGAGCAGCCCCTGGGTGAGCTGCCCGCCCCGGGGGGCGGCGGGGTCGACATAGCGGAAGGCGGCGAAGCCGGGCGGCAGCGCCGGCTCGCCGTGCATCGCGATGGCGTGAGGCGGCGGATGTCCGGGCGACGGAGGTCCGGGCAACGGAGATGCGGCGGTGGTGTCGGCCGCGGCGGCACCGGCTCCCGTGCCGCGCGGCACCACCAGGGCGGCGGCGCCGGCCAGCACGGCGCGGCGGGACAGAGCGGAGCGGAGCGGCCTTCTCACGCGCGAGAACCCCGATTCGGGCGGTGCGGGGCACAACGCTAGCACGGCGCGCTGGCGCGGGGCCGGCGCGGAGCGGTATCGTGTGCCGGAGGACGGCGATCCCCGGCCGTCCGGCACCATTGCGCCGGGACGGCCGTCGAACGTCGCCGGAAACCGCGGCCGGAGCGCCTCCGGCGACCCGCCGGGTCACTTTACTGCCTCATTTAGACGGTGTTACAGCCTCGCCAGGGGATGCGCGTCGCCGTCCGCCGAGTCTTATGCCACGGCACCTGCCGCGATACGGCAACTGAAGAGGATATCGATGACCCGTCTGAGCCCACTCGCACCGGGGCGCCCGGTGCGGCGATCGTTCTTGAAGGCAACGGCGGCGCTCGTGTCGATCTCCGCGGTGACCGCGGCCGGCGTGGTGCACGCCCAGCAGCCGGCGCCGGCCCAGCCGGCGCAGCCCGCCCGTCCGGCCCAGGCGCAGCCGGCTCGCCCGGCACAGCCGGCGCAGCCCGCCCGTCCGCCGGCGGCCGCCCAGCCGGCTCCGGCGCCCGCCCAGGGCCAGGCTCCGGCCGGCCAGGCCCAGCAGGGCGGCCAGCCCCAGATGCCGCAGCTCATCTACTCGCCGTGGGCGAAGTTCTGCGGCAAGGGCCAGGACGCCAATGCCAAGCAGGTGTGCTTCACCGGCAAGGACGCCCGCACCGAGGCTGGCCAGCCGGTGATCGCGGCCGCCCTGATCGAGCCCGAGGGCGAGCCCAAGAAGCTGTTCCGCATCACCCTGCCGTCGCCCCTCCAGCTCCAGTACGGCACCCGGCTGATCGTCGATCAGCAGCAGCCGATGACGGCGCCGTTCTTCACCTGCTTCGCCAACGGCTGCATGGCCGACTACGAAGCGACCGCCGACATGATCACGAAGCTCAAGGGCGGCCAGCTCCTGACCATCCAGGCCATCAATCTGGCCGGGGCGGCGATCAGCTTCCCGGTGCCGCTCGGCGACTTCAAGAAGGCCAACGAGGGGCCACCCACCGACCCGAAGGTGTTCGAGGAGCAGCAGAAGAAGCTCCAGGAGGAGCTCCAGAAGCGGGCCGAGGAGGCGCGCAAGAAGCTGGAGCAGCAGGGCGGCGCCGGCGCGGCCGCCACTCCGGGTCGCTGAGGCGACACATCAAGACAGTCGGAAAAGCGCGCCTCTGGGCGTGCTTTTTTGTTGCTTGCGGGACGGGGGCGGGGCCGGCTTCGGAGCGTGGCCGGCCGTAGCCCGGATGGAGCGCCGCGACATCCGGGGATGCTTGCTCCGCTCGTCCCCGCGAAGGCGGGGCCAGGGGCCACGCTGCAAAGCGATTGTTGCGAAGAGGCTGGAGTCCCGCTTGCGCGGGACCGAGCGGGGTGGAATGCCCTAGTTCAGCGCCCCGAAGCGGCGGCGATAGGAGCCGTCCTCGTCGCGCTCGAACACCTCCGACACCTGCGGATGGCGGACCGGCTCGCCGGAGTCGTCGGGCAGCAGATTCTGCTCCGACACGTAGGCGATGTACTCGGTCTCGGCGTTCTCGGCGAACAGGTGGTAGAACGGCTGGTCCTTGTGGGGCCGCACGTCGGGCGGAATCGCCTCGTACCACTCGTCGGTGTTGGCGAACACCGGATCGACGTCGAAGATGACGCCCCGGAACGGATAGATCCGGTGCCGCACCACCTGGCCGATGGCATATTTTCCGACGCGCGCCTTCCTCATGCGCGGGAAAATAGCGCAGCTTCATCGCGCCGAACAGTCTCCGGCCCGCAGCCCAGGGTTCACAATCCGTAGCGGGCTGCCATCTCCGGGTCCTTGGCGGCGACCAGCCGGGCGAGGTCCGCCACCACCTTGGCCTGCTTCCAGGTGGCGTCGTCCTGCATCTTGCCGTCGATCATCACGGCGCCGGTGCCGTCCGGCATGGCGGTGATGATCTTGTGGGCGAGCTTGACCTCGTCGGGGTCGGGCGAGAACACCCGCTTGGCGATGTCGATCTGTGAGGGATGCAGCGACCAGGCGCCGGCGCAGCCGAGCAGGAAGGCGTTGCGGAACTGCGCCTCGCAGGCGTCCGGATCGGAGAAGTCGCCGAACGGGCCGTAGAACGCCTTGATGCCGGCCGCCGCGCAGGCGTCCACCATGCGGGCGAGGGTGTAGTGCCACAGGTCCTGCTGGAAGGCGGCGCGGGCTTCTCCGCCGGGCGTGGCGTCGGCCAGCACCTTGTACTCCGGATGCCCGCCGCCGACCCGCGTGGTCTTCATGGCGCGCGAGGCGGCGAGGTCGGCCGGGCCGAGGCTCATGCCGTGCATCCGCGGCGACGCGGTGGCGATGCGCTCGACATTGTTGACGCCTTCCGGAGTCTCCAGGATGGCGTGGATGAAGATCGGCTTGCGCAGTCCGTGGCGGGCTTCGAGCTGGGCCAGGAGCTGGTCGAGATAGTGGATGTCCCACGGCCCCTCGACCTTCGGGATCATCACCACGTCGAGCTTGTAGCCGACCGCCTCGACGATCTCCATCAGGTCGTCGAGCACCCAGGGGGAGTTGAGGGCGTTGATGCGCACCCACAGGCCGGTGGCGCCGAAGTCGTTCGCCTTGGCCATCTCGATGAAGCCGCGGCGGGCCTCCTCCTTGGCGTCGGCCGGGATGGCGTCCTCCAGGTTGCCGAGCACGACGTCGACCTGGCCGGTCAGCTCGCGCACCTTGGCGCGCAGCTTCTCGATGTGCGGAGGGACGAAGTGGATCATCCGCTCCAGCCGCACCGGAAGCTCGCGGCAGGGGGCGGGCGCCCCGATGGCGAGCGGCTTGTAGAAATTGCGTGGCAGCTTCATCGACCGTGTTCCGCCGCTGGGCCAACCCGACGACACTGGCGCGCGCGATGCCCAGAATCCGGACGCGCCGCGATTTTGCATGCGTCCTGCGCGCGCGGGGCTGCGCCGGCCGCCGTGGAATGATCTAAGTAGGATCGCTTGGTCTCCGCCCAACCTAGAGGAAGCGCCGCCGTCCGCCAAGCCGGGCGGCTCGGCTCCCCGCTGCAACTTTAGCCGCCCGCGCCCATGATCGACGTCCTCAATCTCGCCCTGCCGTTCTTCGGCCTGATCTTCCTCGGCATGGCGTGCGGCCGCTTCGCCCGCATCCCGGATGCCGGGCTCGCCTGGATGGACTTCTTCGTCATCTACGTGGCGCTGCCGGCGCTGTTCTACCGGGTGCTGTCGCAGACCCCGGCGGCCGAGCTGACCCAGGTCTCGTTCATCCTGGCGACCACGCTCGCCACCTTCGCGGCCTTCGTGGTGACCTTCGGGCTGGCGCTCGCCCTGGAGCGCGGGCGGCTCAGGGTCGCCACCATCGTCGGTCTCGCGGGGGCCTACGGCAATGTCGGCTACATGGGGCCGGGCCTCGCGGTGTCGGCGCTCGGCGCCGGGGCGGCGGCGCCGGTCGCCTTGATCTTCTGCTTCGACACGCTGCTGGTGTTCTCGCTGGCGCCGTTCCTGATGACGCTCGCCGGGCGGGGCAGCGGGCACAGCCGGCTCGCCACCGCCGGGCTGGTGATGCGGCGCATCCTGCTGCATCCGTTCATCGTGGCGAGCGCCCTCGGGGTGGCGTCGGCGGCGGTCGGGTTCCAGCCGCCGGTGGCGCTGGACCGGCTGCTCCAGTTCCTTCAGAACGCCGCCGCGCCCTGCGCCCTGTTCGCGCTCGGCGTCACCGTGGCGTGTCGGCCGGTCGATGCGGTGACGGTCGAGATGCCGGTGGCCATCGCGGTCAAGCTGCTGGTCCACCCGGTGATCGTGCTGGTGCTGCTGTGGCTGCTCGGCCCGTTCGCTGAGACCTGGGTGCACACCGCGGTGCTGCTGGCGGCCCTGCCGACGGCGCTGAGCGTGTTCGTGCTGGCGCGCCAGTACGACACCTTCGTGGCCGAGACGTCGAGCCTGGTGATGTACGGGATCGTCGCCTCGGTGTTCACCGTCACCGGCGTGCTGTGGCTGATCAAGTCGGGCCGGCTGCCGCTGCTCGGGTGAGGGCGGGCGGAGGCCGGCGGGGCGCCGCGGCGCCGTGTCAGGCCAGCGGCTCGCCGCGCAGCAGCTTCGGCTCGGCGAAGGCCGGCACCACCCCCTCGCGCATCACGGCGCGGCGCAGCGGCCCGACCCGGCCGAGCAGCCACAGGCCGAGGCCGCGCACCCCCTGGACCGGCAGGAGATCGCTGAGCAGGCTGCGGTTGAGGAGGTCCACGGCCAGCGTGCGGGTGGTGACGTCGGCACGCCGCCGGCGCTCGTAGGCGGCCGTGACGGCCGGCCCGCCGGGGTCGTCGCCGGCCCGGATCGCGTCGGCGACCAGCTCGGCCACGGTGGCGGCATCGCGGAAACCGAGATTGAGGCCCTGGGCGCCGATCGGCGGCACCACATGGGCTGCCTCGCCGACCAGCACCAGCCGCTCGGCCGCGAAGCTGCGGGCGGTCTCGACCGCGAGCGGGAACACGCCGCGGCCCGGCTCGACCGTGACCCGGCCGAGGATCGCGTGGCAGCGCCGCTCGACCTCGGCGTT
This sequence comes from Rhodoplanes sp. P11, assembly GCF_964266735.1. Classification (NCBI taxonomy): domain Bacteria; kingdom Pseudomonadati; phylum Pseudomonadota; class Alphaproteobacteria; order Hyphomicrobiales; family Nitrobacteraceae; genus Rhodoplanes; species Rhodoplanes sp. P11. The sequence continues at coordinate 481,615 of NZ_CAXWGY010000019.1, read as the reverse complement.
CAGGGCGTCGGGTGTCAGCGATTGCAGCCAGGCCGCCTCGGCGGGCGCCACGACGCAGACGACGCTGACCCGGCGGCCGGGCAGGGGCACGACCGTGAACGGCCCTTGGGCGGAGTTGAATTCCGTAGAAGTATCCTCGTGTTCTCGGGAGTGGCTGAGATTGAAGGTGAGGGCCGTCTGGGGATAGGTCCAGCCCCGGGTGGCGATCCCGGCGGCCTCCCGGCAGGGCGATCGGCGGCCGTCCGCCCCGACCACCAGACGCGCCGTCACCGAGCCACCCGACGTCAGCGTGACGGTGGCACGCTCGCTCTCCCGCGCGAACGCGACCCCGGCGGCATCCTCGGCCAGCACCGTCAGGTTCGGCATCGCGGCGGCGCGCGCCTCCAGGGCGGCGACGAGGTCGCGGTTGGCGATGTTCCAGCCGAAGGCGTCGAGGCCGATCTCGGTCGCCTCGAAGCGCACCTCGGGGGCGCGCCACAGCCGGCCGGTGTCGTCGACGATGCGCAGCGACCGCAGCGGCGCGGCCTGGCCCCGGCAGCTCTCCCACACGCCCAGCGCCCGCAGGGCGTCGACCGAGCCGGCGAGCAGCGCCGTGGTGCGGTTGTCGCGCGGCGCGGGGCGGCCCGCCACCAGCACGGTGGCGGCCCCCGTCGAGGCGATCGCCACGGCGGCGGTCAGGCCGGCCGGCCCGCCGCCCACCACGACCACCTCGGCGGTCGTGTCTGTCGCCGTGTCCACCGTCGCCGTCCCGGTCGCCGTCATGTCGCATCCTCGATTCATCCTCCGGTTCTATCCGGACGGGACGGAGGGGACAAACCGGGCCGAACCGTCGCAGTCGCCGATTTCGCCGGTCGCCGGGATGCGCTAGAACGGGCGTCGCGATGACCGACACCCCCCATCGGCCCGAGATCGCGGTCCCGCCGGACGGCCCCGAAGCCCCGGCGCCCCTGTGGTCGCGCCCGCTCCTGGTCGCGGTGATCAGCCTCGGCCTGATGACGGGGCTGGGCTGGGTCTATCTCGGCCTGATGGTCGCCGGCATGCTGGGCGGCCACGGCGGGGCGGCGGCGCTCGGCCCCGGCATGGGGGTGTTCGACCTCTTGTTCGGCGGCGAGCTGCCGGACGGTCTTCTCAAGGCGCTGGCCGAAGCGATCTGCGGCCCGAGCTTCGGCCACCATGCCGCCGCCGGGCCGGGCGCTCTCCTCACGCTGGTCCTGATGTGGGCCGCCATGGCGGTCGCCATGATGCTGCCGACCGCCGGCCCGATGGTGCTGGCCTATGCGGATCTGGCGGCCGTCGCGCGCCGCCGCGGCGAGCGGGTCGCCTCGCCGGTGGCGCTGATCGCCGGCTATACCGGAGTTTGGCTCGGCTTCGCGGTGGTCGCCGCGCTCCTCCAGGCCGGCCTCGTCCGGCTGGCGCTGCTCGATCCGGCAATGGCGTCGGCGAGCCCGCTGTTCTCCGGCGCGGTGTTCATCGGGGCCGGCGTCTACCAGTTCTCGGCGCTGAAATACGCCTGCGTGACGCGCTGCCAGCGGCCGGTGCCGTTCTTCCTGGTGCGGTGGTCGAGCGACCCCGTGACGGTGGTCCGGCTCGGCGCCCGGCAGGGGCTGTTCTGCCTGGGCTGCTGCTGGGCCATGATGCTGGTCATGTTCGCGGTCGGCGCCATGAACGTGGTGTGGATGGCAATCCTCGGCCTCGTCATGGGGGCCGAAAAGATCGCCGTGACCACCCGGTTCAGCAAGGCGATCGGCGTCGTGTTCCTGCTGATCGGGGCGTGGCTGATCGGCGACGCGGTGGTGGCCCAGTGGCCGGCCGCGCGGCCCGCATGAGCCGGCGTCGCGGCGCCGGCAGAGCAGCGCCTGTCGCGCCACCGCCTCGTCGCGGCCGGAACCCGATGCCTCCCGAAGCGTTGGTCGGCCGTCGCGGGGCCGGCCGCCACTCTGCCGTCACCCCGCGATCGTCGGTCGCTCCGCGGCCGGCGAACCCGGCCCTGCCGTTCTGGATTAGTCCCCTGCCGGTGCGCCGGCGGACGCCCACCCGATCCGAGAAAGCCACGCCCCCATGCTCGACTTGTTGACCGACCCGCACGCCTGGGCCGCCCTGGTGACCCTGAGCGCGCTCGAGATCGTCCTCGGCATTGACAACGTGGTGTTCATCTCGATCCTGGTGTCACGGCTCGACCCCAAGATCGCCGACCGCGCCCGCCAGCTCGGGCTCGGGCTCGCGCTCGTGTTCCGCATTCTGCTGCTGTTCACCCTGACCTGGCTGATGAGCCTGTCGGAGCCGCTGTTCTCGGCGCTCGGTCGCGCCTTCTCGTGGCACGACATCATCCTGATCGCCGGCGGCCTGTTCCTGATCGCCAAGGCGACCCACGAGATGCACAGCGAGATGGAGGCGGTGGACGAGGAGCAGGAGACCGGCACCGCCACCATGGTGCACGCCTCCTTCGCGCTGATCATCAGCCAGATCATCGTCATCGACCTGGTGTTCTCGATCGACTCGATCGTCACCGCCATCGGCATGGCGCAGGACATCCGCATCATGGTCGCCGCAGTGCTGATCGCCGTCGCCGTGATGTACGCGGCGTCCGGCCCCGTCGCCCGCTTCGTGGCGGCGCATCCGACCACCAAGATGCTGGCGCTCGCCTTCCTGGTGCTGATCGGTGTGGCGCTCGTCGCCGACGGCTTCGAGGTCCACATCCCGCGCGGCTACATCTACTTCGCCATGGCGTTCGCGGGGGCCGTCGAGGCGTTCAACATCATCGCGCTGCGCAAGCGGCGGCGCCGGCGCCGGATGCCCGAGCCGCGCTGAGCCGGGCGACCTGCGGGGCGGCTCCGCCGTCCCGGCGTGGCGCCTACCCCTGACGGCGGCCCGGCCATCCGGGGCGGCTCGCCTCGCTTGCGCGGCCGGCTCGGCTTCCTATGATCGGCGCTCCCCCGGGCGGCCTCTGCCGTTCGGGGCTCGCCCATGCCGGGGCGCGCCGTCCCGGACCCATTCCCGAAGGAGACTGCCATGGTGGCTGCCGTGCGCGTGCACAAGGTCGGCGGACCCGACGTGCTGACCTACGAGGAGATCGACGTTCCGGCGCCGGGGCCGGGCGAGCTCCGCATCCGGCAGGTGGCCTGCGGCATCAACTTCATCGACACCTACTTCCGGCAGGGCATGTATCCGTCGCCGGTCGGGCTTCCCTTCGTGGCCGGCAACGAGGGGGCCGGCGAGGTGACCGCGGTCGGCTCCGGCGTCTCGGACTTCAAGGTCGGCGACCGCGTCGCCTACGTGATCACGCTGGGCGGCTACGCGGCCGAGCGCATCCTGCCGGCCGGGCGCGCCATCAAGGTGCCGGACGGCGTCGATCTCGCCGAGGCCGGCGGCATGATGCTCAAGGGCATGACGGCCTGCTACCTGCTCCGCCGCACCTTCAAGGTCGCCGAGGGGCACACCATCCTGATCCATGCGGCGGCGGGCGGCGTCGGCCTCATCCTCTGCCAGTGGGCGAGGCAGCTCGGCGCGACGGTGATCGGCACGGTCGGCTCCAAGGAGAAGGGCGAGCTGGCCAAGGCGAACGGTTGCGACCATGTCATCTACTACCGCGACGAGGACTTCCCGGCCCGGGTGAAGGAAATCACCGGCGGCGCCCTGTGCGACGTGGTCTATGACGGCGTCGGCAAGACGACCTTCCCGGCCTCACTCGACTGCCTGCGGCCGCTCGGCCTGTTCGTCTCGTTCGGCAGTGCCTCCGGCCAGGTCGAGGCGTTCAACATCAACATCCTCCAGACCAAGGGCTCGCTGTTCGCGACGCGACCGACCCTCAACCACTACGCGGCGACCCGGGCCGACTACGAGGGGCTGGCCGGCGAGCTGTTCGCGGTGGTGAAGAGCGGGGCGGTGAAGATCCCAGTGCAGCATCGCTACGCCCTGAAGGAGGCCCGCCAGGCCCATGTGGATCTCGAGTCGCGGGCGACGACCGGCTCCTCGATTCTCGTGCCCTGAGCCGGCGAGCCGTGGCGGTGGACCCGATCGCATCCGCCGACGGGCCGGCCTGGCGACCGCCGTTCGGTCCGCTGGCGACGATCCTGCTCGCGGTCGTCGCCTTCGGGCTCGGCCAGGCGGCCGCCGCGGTGGCTGTCTCGGCCGGGCTCGGGCAGGAAGGGCTCGGCCGGCTGGCCCTGCCGGCCGACGCCACCGTGGTGGTGTGGGCCGTGCTGGTCGCCAATCTGGTGCAGACGGCCGTCCTGCTGGCGCTCGCCATGGGGCGGGCGCCGCCGGCCCGCTATCTCGGCCTCGATCGGCCGGGCCGCGGCAGCCTGGTGTTCGGCGCCGCCTGCCTGGTCGCCCTGGTGATCGTCGCCAATGTCCTCACACTCGCGCTCGGCCGTGATCTCGTGCCGCCCGTGCAGATCGCGGTGTGGCGCAGCGCCGTGGATCAGGGAATGGTGCTGCCGCTGCTGATCGCCCTGGTGATCGTCGCGCCGATCGGCGAGGAGCTCTTGTTCCGTGGCTTCCTGTTCGCCGGCTGCGCCCGGACGCCGCGCAGCGCCCGCATCACCATCGCGGCGACGGCTGCCGTGTTCGCGGCGCTGCATGTTCAGTACGACGCCTTCGGCATCGCGCTGATCTTCACGATCGGCGTGCTGTTCGGCTGGCTGCGCTGGCGCTCGGGCTCGACCTCGCTGACCATCCTGCTGCACATGGGGCTCAATGCCGAAGGGCTGATCGAGACCATGCTGGTGGCGTGAGGCGCGTCCGCTTCAGTCGCGAACCGACTGATCGATTGGGTGGTCATTCCGGAAGCCGCGAAGCGGCTATCCGGAATCCAACCGAGAGTTCGAAATTTGCCGCTGGGTTCCGGGTTCGCGGCTTCGCCGCGCCCCGGAAAGACCGCGGACCGATCACCCGGAAACAGGATCAGTCGTCGTGGATCTGGCCGCCGTCGTAGCCGCAGGCGATGCGGCCGAGGGCGAAGCGGAACGCCTCGCTGCCGCGGTCGGGCATGGCGGCCAGGATCGCGTCGGCGTCGGAGCGGCCGGCGAGCCCGCGGGCCAGGATGGCGGACAGCACGTCGTCGTCGAACCAGGGCAGGGCGGCGAAGAAGCCGCGCGCGAGCGTCCGCGCCAGCGCATGATCGGGATGCACCGGGTTCTCGGGTGCGCGGCCGATCTCGTACATGTGGCGGACCGCGTGCCAGTCGGCCCGCTCGCGCGGCAGGCGCGCGAACACGTCCGGATGCTCCTCGGCGACATAAAAGCGGTTGAGGGTGTCGAACAGGGCGAAGCGATAGCCGGCGGCGATCAGCGCCGGCTCCCAGTCGGCCCACGTCGGCTCCCCGGTGACCGGGGCCACCGCCTCGACCAGCACCACCTTCGGCCGCAGCCGGGTCCAGTCGTTGCCGGCCAGCACGTCGGCCTCGCCACCTTCCACGTCGATCTTGAGGAAATCGATCGCGGTGATTCCCTCGGCCGCGCACAGCGACGCGAGCGTCGTCATCGGCCGACGCTCCACCGACACCGCCGCTCCGAACGCCGCCGCCCGGCGGGCGTGGTCGGCGACGGTGGTGGAGAATCCGTGCAGGCGGTCGACCCGATGGAACGCGGCCTCGCCGTCCTGCGCGCCGACGAGCGCGCAGACGCGGCGGTCGCGCGGGCGCAGCCGCTCGTACAGCGCTAGCAGGTCGGCCTGCGGCTCGACCACCAGCCCCTGCCAGCCGCGCTCGTAGAACCAGAACGAGACATTGTCGGCGACCGGATGGCCGGCCCCGATGTCGATGTAGGTGCCAGTCGCCTGGCCCGCGAAGGCGAGCCACAGGTGATAGTCTTCGAGGTTCTGCGTGTAGGAGAGATCCACCAGGCTGCCCCGTCGTGTCGACGGGGCAGTGGATCACGTCACGACCGTCTCCGCCACCCGCCGGCGTGGACTGCGGGCAGGGCGCGCGGCTCTCGGCTGCGCGCTGCCGTCGGTCAGGCTGCCGCGGCCGGGCAGACCAGCTCGGCCAGCTCGTCGAAGACCGCGTGCTCCGGCCCGACCTCGGCGGGCAGGCGCGGCAGCGCCAGCACCGGCACGCCCTTGGCGAAGGTCTGCATGGTGGTGAGGGTCTCGTCCAGCGCGACCGTGCCGCCGGGCGTCTGGCTCACCACCACGGCCGCGATCGTCAGGCCACGGCGATGCGCCACGTCGAGCGCCGTCAGCGTGTGGCTGAGCGTGCCGAGATACGAGCCCGTCACCAGCACGACCGGAACGCCGAGCGCGACGATCAGGTCGACCACGGTCCGGCTGTCGTCGAGCGGCGCCATGATGCCGCCGACGCCCTCGATCACCATGACGTCCTTGCGATGAGCGATGCGCTCCCGGCAGAACGCGACCACCGCGGCGGCGTCGATCGACTTGCCCTCGCGGCGGGCCGCGAGATGCGGGGCGAGCGGGGCCTCGAAGCGGAACGGTGCCGCCGCCGCGATGCGCTCGAGGGTCGGCTCCTCGCCATTGGCGGCGATCAGCAGGCCGGCATCGCTGCCTTCGGCCTCCCGGGGATCGAAGCCGCTCTGCACCGGCTTCAGCACCTCGACGATACGGCCGCGGCTTTTGAGTGCACGGACCAGCCCACGGGACACGAACGTCTTGCCCACCTCGGTGCCGGTGGCGCTGACGAAGACGACAGTCATGACGGGTTCCTCGGTACGCGGTCGCGGACGAGGTCGGCGAGCCGCTCGATCTCCTGGTCCGGATGGGCCGGCGTGAAGGTCAGCCGCAACCGTGCCGTCCCGGGCGGCACGGTGGGCGGTCTGATCGCCACCACCAGGAAGCCTTCGTCGGCGAGCATCCGCGAGGCGGCGAGCGCCGCCTCCGTGTCGCCGACCACCACCGGCACGATCGGGCTCTCGGGGTCCGGGAGCCCGACCCGCCGGGTGAACAATCGCGCCTTGGCGAGCGGACCCGCGCACAGGGCGGGGTCGCTCGCGATCAGGTCGACGGCCGCGATCGCGCCCGCCACCACGGCGGGCGGCAGCCCGGTCGAGTAGACCAGGGTGCGGGCGCGGCTCTTCATCAGCTCGATCACCGGGCGCGAGGCGCACAGATAGCCGCCATAGCCGCCGATCGCCTTCGACAGCGTGCCCATCTGCAACGGCACGTCGGCCGGCTCAGGATGCGCATGGGTCGAGCCGCGGCCGCCGCCGATGACACCGACGCCATGGGCGTCGTCGGCCATCAGCCAGGCGTCGTGGGCGCGGGCGAGACGGCCGAGCGCCGGCAACGGAGCGAGATCGCCGTCCATCGAGAAGACGCCGTCGGTGACCAGCAGGGCGTGCCGATAGCGGGCGCGATGCTGCGCCAGCAGCTCCTCGGCGTGATCGACCTCGTTGTGTCGGAACACGCACAGTCGCGCCCGACTCATCTGGGAGCCGGCGAACAGGCAGGCGTGCGCCAGTGCGTCGATGACGATCAGGTCCTCCGGCCCGACCAGGGCCGGGATGATGCCGGTGTTGGCGAGATAGCCGGAGCCGAACACGCAGCAGGCTTCGGCGCCCTTGAGGGCGGCGAGGCGCTGCTCCAGCTCCGTGTAGAGCGGGTGGTTGCCGGTCACCAGGCGGGAGGCGCCGGAGCCGGCGCCATGGCGGTCGAGTGCGGCATGCGCGGCGGCGATCACGGCCGGGTGATGGGTCAGGTTGAGGTAGTCGTTGCAGGAGAACGACAGCAGCCGTCGACCGCCGCGCTCGATCACGACACCGGCGTGACGATCGGTATGCACGAGATCGCGGCGCAGGCTCGCCCCGGCGAGGGCCTCCAGCTTGGCAGTGGCAAAAGCGTCGAGCGAATCCATCGATCCACAATCGGTCGCAAGCGACATTCCGCCCGGACGGGTTTCGTCGCGCCGGGCGATGCGGTACTTGACCCCGGTCGGGACGGTCGATCTGCCGCCCGACCGATGTCAGGGTGACGGGACGCGATGACAAGAGCAACCGACGATGGCGGGGGTTTCGCCATGCATGGTTCGCATGCTGCCGACCAGCGGCATGCCGAAGCAATGGCCGCGGAGATCAGTCTGCGTCCGACGGCCGCGTCCTACCATGCCGCCATCGGGAACGGAATGCCGGGCTGGTACGACGAAGGTCGAGCGCATGCCTGGCTCCCGTATTCGCAGATGAAGACTGCGGCGCCGCCGCTGCCGGTGGTCGGCACACGCGGCAGCCGCATCCTACTCGCCGATGGTCGCGAGCTGGTGGACGGCGTCGCTTCGTGGTGGACGGCCTGCCACGGCTACAATCACCCGCACATCCGTGCCGCGGTGGCGGCTCAGCTCGACACCATGCCGCACGTCATGCTCGGCGGCCTGCTGCACGAGCCGGCCGCGCGCCTGGCGACCCGGCTGGCGACGCTACTGCCGGGCGATCTCGATCACGTGTTCTTCTCCGACTCGGGCTCGGTCGCCGTCGAGGTCGCGATGAAGATGGCGGTGCAGTCGTGGATCAACCGCGGCGTCCGTGGTCGCACGCGCTTCGTCGCCTTCCGCGGCGGCTATCACGGCGACACCACCGGCACCATGGCGGTGTGCGATCCCGACGAGGGCATGCACAGCCTGTTCAGGGGGCTGCTGCCCGAGCATCTGATCGTCGATCTGCCGGTCGATGAGGCTCGCACCGAGGCGCTCGACCGGCTGTTGGCGGCACGCGCCGACGAGATCGCCGGCATTCTGGTCGAGCCGCTGGTGCAGGGCGCCGGCGGCATGCTGTTCCACGACGCCGAGGTGCTGCGCACCCTGCGCCGGCTCGCCGATCGTCACGACGTGCTCCTGATCTTCGACGAGATCTTCGTCGGCTTCGGGCGCACCGGAACGCTGTTCGCCTGCGAGGCGGCCGACGTCGTTCCCGATATCGTCACGGTCGGCAAGGCGCTCACCGGCGGCACGTTGCCGCTCGCCGCCACGGTCGCGTCACGGCGCGTCTTCGGTGCGTTCTGGTCGGACGATCCGATGCATGCGCTGATGCACGGACCGACCTACATGGGCAATCCGCTCGCCTGCGCGGCGGCGCTCGCGTCCATCGATCTGTTCGCGCGCGAGCCGCGGCTCGATCAGGTGCGCGCCATCGAGACCCAGCTCGGCGCCGGGCTGGCGTCTTGCCGCGGCCTGCCGGGCGTCGTCGATGTGCGGGTGCGCGGCGCCATCGGGGTGGTCGAGCTGGATCGCATCGACATCGCGGCCCTCAAGGCGCGCTTCGTCGAGCAGGGCGTCTACATCCGCCCGTTCGGCCGCATCGTCTATCTGACGCCGGCCTTGACCATCGAGGCCGACGATCTCGCCCGCCTCACCGACGCGATCGTCGCGGTGCTGAGCGAGCCATGACCGCCGCGGTTGCAGCGACGCGGGTCGCCGTGATCGGCGGCGGCGCCATCGGCGGGCTCCTGGCGGCGCATCTCGCCGGGGCCGGCCGCGACGTGACGGTATGCGTCCGCACGCCGTTCGATCACCTGATCGTCGAGCGCGGCGAGGAGGTCGCCGTGATCGATGCCGCCATCGTGGCGCGGCCGGACGGGCTCGCGCCGGTGCCGTGGGTGCTGGTCGCCGTCAAGGCGCAGGACACCGCGTCGGCGGCCCCATGGCTGCGGGCGCTCGCGGGGCCGGACTCGACGGTCGTCGTCGTTCAGAACGGCATCGGCCACGCCGAGCGCGTCGCGCCGTTCGTCGGCGACGCCACCGTGCTGCCCGCGCTGATCTACTCGGGCGTCGAGCGCCTGGCGGCGGGCCGCATCCGGCTGCACACCGAGGGACGGATGACGGTGCCGGCAGGCGCCGCAGGGGCCGCCTTCGCGGCCCTGATGGCGGGCACCGGCATCGACGTGACGCAGGAGCAGGACTTTCTCACGGCGCTGTGGCGCAAGGTGCTGAGCAACGTCGCCGCGAACCCGCTCACCACCCTGACGATGCGCCGCATCGGCGTGTTCCAGGAGCCGGACATTCGCGAGCTCGGCGCCGCGCTGCTGCGCGAGGCGGTGGCGGTGGCTCGCGCCGAGGGCGCGGCGGTCGACGACGGCGACGTCGAGCGGACGCTGGCGCTGCACCGCCGCTACAATCCGACGACCGGCACCTCGATGTACTACGACCGGCTCGCCGGGCGACCGATGGAGCACGAGCACATCACCGGCGCGGTGGTGCGCACCGCGGCCCGCCACGGCATTCCAGTGCCGTTCAACCAGGCGATCCTGACGCTGCTGCGGGCGCTCGATGCGGGGCGTGACGCGGCTGGCGCGAGCTGATCAGAAGCCGACCGCGGTGCCGTGCAGATCATAGGCGCCGGCGCGGTCGATCTTCACGGTGGCGAGCTCGCCGACGCGCAGCGGCCGGCGTGACGTGATGCGCACGACGCCATCGATCTCCGGCGCATCGGCCTTGCTGCGGCCCTTGGCGAAGCCCGGGCTCGCCTCGTCGATGATCACCTGCTGGCGGGTGCCGATCTTGCGCTTCAGGCGGCGTGCCGAGATGGTCTGCTGGCGCTGCATGAAGCGGTGCCAGCGCTCCTCCTTGACGTCCTCCGGCACGGCGTCGCCGAGATCGTTGGCGGGGGCGCCCTTGACGGGCTCGTACTTGAAGCAGCCGACCCGATCGAGCGACGCCTCGTCGAGCCAGTCGAGCAGCGCCGAAAACTCCTCCTCGGTCTCACCCGGGAAGCCGACGATGAAGGTCGAGCGCAATGTCAGCTCGGGGCACATCTCGCGCCAGCGGGCGATGCGCTGAAGCGTCTTCTCCTGCGCGGCCGGGCGCCGCATGCGGGTGAGCACGCTCGGCACGCCGTGCTGGAACGGGATGTCGAGATAGGGCAGCACGCGGCCCTCCGCCATCAGCGGGATCACCTCGTCGACATGCGGATAGGGATAGACGTAATGCAGCCGCACCCAGGCGCCGAGCTCGCCGAGCGCCGCTGCGAGATCGAGGAACTTCGCCCGCACCTCGCGGTCGCGCCAGACGCTGGCAGCGTATTTCAGGTCGACCCCGTAGGCCGAGGTGTCCTGCGAGATGATGAGCAGCTCCTTGACGCCGGCGGCGACCAGCTTCTCGGCCTCGCGCAGCACATCGGCGGCCGGGCGCGAGACGAGATCGCCGCGCAGCTTCGGGATGATGCAGAACGTGCAGCGATTGTTGCAGCCTTCCGAGATCTTCAGATAAGCGTAGTGACGCGGCGTCAGCTTCACGCCCTGCGGCGGCACCAGATCGAGAAACGGGTCGTGCGGCGGCGGCACGGCGCGATGCACCGCCTCCATCACGCTCTCGTACTGCTGCGGCCCGGTGACGGCGAGCACGTTCGGGAACTTCTCGGTGATCGCCTCCGGCTCCGCCCCCATGCAGCCGGTCACCACCACCTTGCCGTTCTCGGCCAGCGCCTCGCCGATGGCGGCGAGCGACTCCGCCTTGGCGCTGTCGAGGAACCCGCAGGTGTTGACCAGTACCAGGTCGGCGCCGGCGTGGGTGCGGGTCAGCTCGTAGCCCTCGGCCCGCAGCCGGGTGACGATGCGCTCGGAATCGACCAGCGCCTTGGGGCAGCCGAGCGACACGAAGCTCACTTTGCGCGGAGCCGACGGGGCGGTGGCCGCGTCGGAGGAGGGCGGGGTCTGCATCGGGCGGCGGCTCTTCGGTTGGGGAAGGGCCGTGTCCTAGAGCATTTTCCGGCGAAGTGAAATCCGGTTCGCCGTCGAAAATGCGATCACCCAAGGACTTCCGGGGCCACATGGGGGGCCGCCGCGGCTCATCGCGCCGGCTCCGCCTCCGGCGGGACCGGCTTTCCTCGCAGCCGCCAGGGCAGCAGCACCAGCACGAAGGCGAGGCCGGCGAGCGCCGCCATCACCGGCACTCGGGCCGGCCACGGCCCCAGCAGGGCGACGAAGAGCGGCACCAGCTTCGGGTCGGCTGGGTTACCCACATAGGCGTAGTTCGAGCCGAGCCCGATATTCACCACGAACACCACCGCCACATAGGCGAGGGTGACGACGGCCGCACGGCGGAAATCCGCCCAGTTGGGCCGGAAGCCGAGCACCGCCAGGTCGTAGACGGCGAAGCCCAGAATGATCGTGTGGGCGAGCCAGAAGCCCCAGAACAGGATCGAGGTCGGCCCGTGGGTCAGGGTCGGCTGGACGAATGCCTGGGTGGTCAGCGCGAAGGCCCAGAAATACAGGGTCGCCCGCAGCCAGCGACGTTGCGTCAGCAGGGCGAGGGGCGCGACGAGCCCGCCGACGTCGCAGACATGCAGCGGCAGCCCGGCCGCGATGTCGATGCCGTTCCAGTTCCAGGCGATGTTGTAGATCACCCAGACGGCGCCGGCGAACACCACCAGGGTGGTCCGCAGCCGGCGCTCGGCCTCGGCCGGCAGGCGGCGACCGAGCCGGACCACGGCGGCGATCGCCAACCCACAGGCCAGGACTGAGAGGGCGTGCAGGCCGCCATAGGGGGTGAACACGTCGAGACCGCCGAGTGCGACGTCCATGCCGATCCTCCCTCCCGGTGCGGTGCCGGCCCGGACGGGCGGCCCGATTCGCGTTTTTCCTCACCGCAATGTGCGGACGCCGGATTGCACCATTAAGGCACAGTCGGGTCCGGCCGTCCGCCGTGCGTGCGTACCGTCCGAACGCCCGGCGGGACCGCCGCCGGTGAACCGGGCGGACGGCCCGAGTCACCGATCGTCGGAGGGGACTCCGGAGGGATCACGCCGCACGCGACGGCCCGCGCCGTCCGAGGAGGACTTCGCATGACCTGCTCGATCACAGCTTGCTCGATGGCGACCCGCTCGACGATGCCGGCCGCGGTTCTCGGCACCGCGATGCTCGCCGCGGTGGTTCTCACCGTCGCGCTGCCGGCGCCCGCCAAGGCCCAGATGGCCGGCTTCGGCCAGGACCAGATGATGACCCAGATGGCGCCCATGATGGAGATGATGAAGCAGCGCATGGGCAAGCGCCGCTATGCGCAGCTCATGCAGACCTTCGGGCCGATGATGGCCAACATGATGGACTCGGGCGGAGGCGGATTTGGCGGGCTCGGCGGCGGCGGATTCGGAGGTGGCGGATTCGGCACCACGAGCTTCGGCGGCATGGGGGGCGGGATGGGAATGGGTGGCATGGGAATGGGCGGCATGGGAATGGGCGGCATGGGAATGGGCGGCATGGGAATGGGTGGAATGGACATGGGATCGATGATGGGGATGATGAGCGCCATCGACTGGCGCTCCATGCAGGGCCTGATGGGCTCGTCGCGGCGCGCCCGGAAGACGGCACGGCGCTGATCGGGTCCGCGATCGGCGACGCCGTCGATCGCGGGGGTGGGGGAGATGACCGACGACAGTCTCGCGGCGCGACGCACCGAGTCGGCCGGTGACCCCGCCGCCGTGCGGGGCGACATGGCCGGCAAGACCGTGGTGATCACCGGCGGCACCGGCGGCATCGGGCTGGAGACCGCGGCGGCACTCGCCGGCCGCGGCGCCCGGCTGGTGCTGATCGGCCGCGATCGGGCGCGCGGCGAGGCGGCGCTCCTGCGGCTGCGCCGGATCGCGCCCGATGTCTCGGCGGAGGTCCGCGTCGCGGATCTCTCTCGCCTCGACGGCCTGCGTGAGATCGCCGCCGCGCTGCGCCGTGATCTTCCCCGTATCGATGTGCTGATCAACAATGCCGGCGGCATGTTCGCGCGCCGCGAGGAGACCGCGGACGGCCTGGAGCGCACCTTCGCGCTCAATCACATGGCCTATGTGGTGCTGAGCCTGCTCCTGCGCGACACGCTGATCGCCTCGGCGCCGGCCCGCATCGTCAATGTCGCGTCGGAGGCGCATCGCGGCGCCCGGCTGGACATCGACGACTTGCAGGCATGTCGTCGTTACGGCGGCTGGCCCGTCTATCAGCGCTCCAAGCTGTGCAACATCCTGTTCACCCGCGAGCTGGCGCGCCGGCTGGCCGGCACCGGCGTCACCGTCAATGCCCTGCATCCGGGCTTCGTCGCCACCAGCTTCGGCGACAACAATGGCGGCCTCTACGGGCTCGGCATCCGCATCGCCAAGCGGTTCGCGCTGCCGCTCGCCGAAGGCGCCAAGACCTCGGTGCTGGTGGCGACCGACCCGGCCTTTGCCGAGGCGAGCGGCGCCTATGTGGTGCGTGGACGCATCACCGAGCCGTCGGCGGCGGCGCGTGATGGTGTGATGGCGTCCCGCCTGTGGGACAGAAGCTTGGACCTGGCCGGCCTCGCCGCCGTCTGATCACGCCATCACGATCACGTGATCGTGATCTCGCTCTGCGCTCACCGCCCTGGCCCTCCCGCCGGCATGGGGCCGGGCCGCCAATCGTTAAAATTGCAGCCAAAGAGGGAACTTTCGTTGAACCTCACGGTTGATCGGGTCGACAGAGCGGGGGCGTGGTCGGTGAAACGAAACCTGGTCTTCACCGATGATGCGCGACGCTGCGCACCCGACCGTCGCGAGGGGAGACATCGACAAATGAAGACAGCGTTCGTCCGCTGCGCCGTCGGGGCGCTCGCCGTGGTGTCGATCGGAGCGGCCGTCGCCGCCTCGGCACCAGCCATTGCCAAGACCAGTTTCGACGGCACCTGGAGCGTGGTGGTGGTCACCGAGAAGGGCGACTGCGATCGCGCCTATCGCTATCCGATCCGCATCAACGACGACGGCAGCCTGATCAATGCCGGCAGCACGTCGTTCGACATTTCCGGCAAGGTCTCCCCCAACGGCAAGCTGGTGGTCCGGCTGAGCTACGGCGGCAAGAGCGCGACCGGGCAGGGGCGCCTGTCGGGTGCGAGCGGCACCGGCCAGTGGGCCGGAGGCGCCTGCGCCGGCACCTGGACGGCCGAGCGCCGGGGCTGATCCGCCCCTCCTATCGTTTGCAAGGCACACGACGCTGCCGCGGAGTGTGACGAGCGGCCGGGAAATGCCCTCCCGGCCGCTTTCCTTTTGTCCGGTGCTCGGGTGGCGATGGGACCGGCATCCGCCCGCGGGCGGACCCGAGGGACATGCCGGCCGTGGTCGGCGGCCCGCGACTCGATCTGCACGTCCGGGTTGACGATCCGTGAAGGAGCCAGCGCGGAGCCCGGCGACGGACGCGCGTCAGTGCCTGCCGGGACGCATGCGCCCTACGTGATCCGCCCGATTCAAGACTCTCGCGGACCCACTAGATTCACCACCAGACGGCGACACGCGCCGTTCCCGCACGTCGCAGGCCCTCTCGCGGGTCTGCTTCTCACCCCCGGACATGCGTGGCGGAGGCGTGCGCCTCGCCGCGGGGCCTGCCAGGCAGGGGCCCGCCACGGGAGGGAGTCGTGCTGCGCCGGTCCTTGGCTGCGGTCTCCATGGTCCTGGTCACCCTCGCGCTCCTCGTTGGCGCGGTCGTGACGGAGTGTGAAGCCCAGATCTATCCGACCCGCCCGGTTCGCATCGTGGTCGGCTTCCCGGCCGGCTCCGCCAGCGACGTCCTCGCCCGCATCTATGCCGACAAGCTGACCGAGTACTTCAATCAGCGCTTCCTGATCGACAACATCGTCGGCGGCGCCAGCAACGACGCGGCCGCGGTCGCGGCCCGCGCCGAGCCCGACGGCTACACGCTCTTCCTCGCCGGCAACGCCCAGTCGGCCCATGCGGCGATCCTGCCCGAGCAGCCCTTCGCATTCCCGCAGGCGTTCGCGCCGATCGCCATGCTGGGGCGGTCGCCGGTCGTCCTCGTGGTCAATCGCAGCCTCGGCGTGTCTTCGGTGGCGGAGCTGATCGCGCTCGCCAAGGCGCGGCCGGGCGTGCTGCACTACGGCAGCGCCGGTGTCGGCACCGGACCGCAGATCGCCGCCGAGCTGTTCAAGGCGACCACCGGCGTCGACATGGTGCATGTGTCCTACGCGGGCTCGCATGATGCGGCCGCGGATCTCGTCGCCGGGCGCCTCTCGGTGCTGTTCGCGCCGCTGCCGACGGTGGCCGGGCTCCAGGCGGAGCGGCGCATCCTCACCCTGGCGATCGTCGGGGCGCGGCGCAGCCCGGCGGCGCCCCAGATCCCGACGCTCGCCGAGGCCGGCGTCACCGGCATCGATGTCGGCCTGTGGTTCGGCCTGATGGCGCCGCGTGGCATCCCGACCGAGATTCAGGGCGAGCTCGCCAACGCGGTGAAGCGGGCGATCGACTCCCGGCTGTTCAAGGAGAACCTGCTGGCCAGCGGGGCCGAGCCGGTGCGCGCCCCGGCCGACGCCTTCGCGGCGTTCCTCGACATCGACCTGCCGCACTGGGCCGAGCTGGTCGGCCGCGCCGGCGTCGGCGTCGAGCAGGTCCAGCCCCCCGCACAGGCGACGCGGCCCACCCAGCCGGCCAGCGGTCTCTGAGCCGGCCGGTCGCCGGCCGGGCAGGGCGTCACCCTGGGCGTCCCCGGAGTTCAGCGTCCAGTTGTGTGACCCGCCTCACGGTTGCCGCACGGATCGGCTGACATGATCATCCCGACGATGGGCCGGGACGGCCCCCTGGACGGGAGGACCCCATGCGTACCGATTTCCTGCGCACGATCCCGCTGAGGACGTTTGGGCTCGCGGCCGCCATCGCGCTGCTCGGTACCGCCGCCGAAGCCGGGTCGGTCTCCATCCCGGTCGAGGGCGGCACGCTCCGCATCGACATCGACGAGAGCTGCCGCGACCGGCTGTGCGGCTCGGTCTCCTGGCGTGAGCCCGGCGCCCGCGACGCTAAGGAGTATCCGCTGCCGGCGATCGGCTGGAAGGACCTCGAAGGGATCGCCCGCGGCAAGCTGCCGGGCGGCCTCGGCATCGGCCGCGACGACAAGGGCGACACCGAGACCGGCGAGGTGCCGGCGCCGCAGTGGCGCAACCGTCCGTCGCAGCCGCAGACGGCGCGTCCTGCGCCGACTCCTGCGCCCGCCCCGACGGCACCCACCACCGGCCCGGCCGTGACGCCCGCCCCGGTGACGGCGCCGACCGCCGACCTCGTTCCGCCGCCGCCTCCGGCACCGCCGCCGGTGACGGCCGGACGCAGCGATCCGGCTCCCGTGGCGACCACGCCGCCGGCGGTCGCTCCGGCGCCCGAGCCGCGCGTCGCCGCGCTGCCGCCGTCTCCGGCACCGGCGCCCGCCGCCGCCCCGACCGGGCCGGTCGGCCTGTGGATGACCGAGAAGAAGGAAGGCATGGTGCGGGTCGAGCCGTGCGGCTCCAACCTGTGCGGTTACGCGGTCGATGCCAAGACGGGCCGCAACGGCGAAAAGGTACTGATCGACATGAAGCCGTCCGGCAACACCTGGTCGGGCCGCATCAAGGATACCCGCAACGGGGGCGGCGGCATCTACGACTCGACCCTCGCCATGAAGGGGCCGGACACGATGCGGGTGCAGGGCTGCGCCTTCGGCGGCATGTTCTGCGGCGGCCAGACCTGGACGCGGGTGAACTGAGGCCGGAGCAGGCCCGCCAAAGCAGGTTGCGAAACTACGTCGCGCAACCTTTGCGGCCGGTGCCGGGCGTCCGGCGGCGGCCTGCCGGGCGGGCGAGACGTCTTCTCTGCCGCGTGGTTATCCGCCGCGTCGTTCTCTGCCGCGTGGCGCTCCGTCCGTCCACCCGCGCGGGTGGGGGGCGTGGCATTTCGCCGAGCCCGTCCCCAGCCCGGCCGAAAAGCGGTAAACCCGGCGTAAAAAACTCCCTCCGGATTCCATCCTTAGTCTTTGGTTTACCGCGGAAAATAAACTGGTTCTTTATTCTGTTGCTTAAACCGATTTTAGAGCGTGTCGCCTAGTAATGGGGGCGAGCGAGGAAAACAGGGCCTCGTCGTACAAACAACCAATAGGCGTCGTCATGAAAGCAGTCGCAAGGCCGGCGGAACCCGCCGAGAGGGATGTCCGCTTCGACCACATCCGGCCGCTCTATCTCGAATCGCTGACGCTCGTCGAGCGGCTGCACCGCCGGCTTCTCGACGTCATCAAGGACGAGTTCGACCGCCGTGGCCGCGCCGACATCAACTCGGTGCAGGCGCTGCTGCTCTACAATATCGGCGACAAGGAGCTGACCGCGGGCGAGCTGCGCACCCGCGGCTACTATCTCGGCTCGAACGTCTCCTACAACCTGAAGAAGCTGGTGGAGATGGGCTTTCTCGACCACCAGCGGTCGCGGGTCGACCGCCGCTCGGTGCGCATCAAGCTGACCGACAAGGGTCGCGAGATCCGCAACATCATCGAGGCGCTCTACCAGAAGCACGTCCGCACGGTGGAGCAGGTGGGCGGCGTCAACGCCGAGGAGTTCGCCACCCTCAACAAGGCGCTGCACCGGCTGGAGCGGTTCTGGACCGACCAGATCCTCTATCGGCTCTGATCGCCCGAACCGTCGCGCCGGGTCTCCTGTGCGATCCGATCTGCCCCGGTCCGTCCGCGGACCGGGGTTTTTTCACGTTCGGGGACGAGCCTGGAGCGGAATCCGATCCAACTGGATCGTGTTCCGCTCCAGAAGTCCTTGCATGATCGCATTTTCGACGGCGAACCGGTGTCCGCTTCGCCGGACAATGCTCTAATCGAACGTCGCCGAGGTGGTGTCGGTCTTGCTGTTGTACCGAATGGTGACCCGTGCGACCTGGCACAGGTTGATGTCGTGCCAGACCGCCGAGGAATCGTCGTCGCTGTAGACGACCTTGAGATCCCATAGGCAGGTCTTTCCGGCGCGCTTGAACGTGATGCGGGCGCTGTCGCCGTCGGACAGGCTGTCGTCGCCGAGAATGTCCTCCTCCCAATCGTCCTCCTTGCTCGGGGAGACGTAGACCTCGCTGATGTCGTAGCCGGTGCGGTTGACGAGGGTGAAGTCCTGGCGGCTTCCCTGGGCGAACGCCGTCGTGGCGGCCATCGAGACGAGGGCCGCGGCGGCCAAGGCAGTCATCTTCATGAATGGGGGCTCCAGTGCGGTTCCGGGGGGCGAGCACGCACCAGGCCGCGACGACAGCGGCCGGCCTCGCGCGGTCTCACGGCGGCGAGATTAGGAACACCCCTAGATACCGTCAATGTGTGCCGCCGCCCGGCATCACTCGCGCGGTTGGCGAGGTCTCGACGGGCGTGCGACCGCGGCCGCCACGGGAGCCTTGACATAAATTCGCCGGTTGCCGCCCTTAACGCACCGTCGCGGCGACAGGTCGCCGCGACGGATTCGCGGCCCATCATCGGAATGAACGCCGGGGCATGGCGGTGGACCCGGGCGGGCAGGGCCGTCGCAGGGCGGCGCGCGCCGGCGGAGCAGGGAATGAGCAGGTCAGCACGGGAGCGTGGCGGGGGCGATCGGCCGGGGCTGGATCGGCGAGCGGTCGTCCGCGGCCTCGCCGCCACGGTCGCAACCATCGCGGCGCTCGGCTCCGCCCGCGCCGAGGACGAGGTGCTGGAGCAGCTCATGCAGCAGAGCCAGGGCCGCAACTTCGGCCAGGGCTTCGATTCGGCCTCGCGCACCATCCTGATGCCGAAGGCGACGCTGCCGACGCTCGACCCGTCGACCGCCCAGACCACCGAGCAGGTGATCCCGCGCTACGAGGAGATCGTCGGCCGCGGCGGCTGGCCCGAGGTGCCGACGGTCGAGCGGCTGCGGCTCGGCAATCGCCATCCGGCGGTGCCGCTGCTGCGTCAGCGCCTCGCCATCTCGGGCGATCTCGACGCCGTGGTGGCGGGCTCGGGCGACGTCTACGATTCCTATGTCGAGGCGGCGGTGCGGCGGTTCCAGGCGCGCCACGGCCTCACGGTCGACGGCGTGGTGCGCCGGCAGACCCTCAAGGCCCTCAACGTTCCGGCCCAGGTGCGCCTCGCCCAGCTCCGCATCAACGTGGTGCGACTACGCACGCTGAGCAACAATCTCGGCACCAAGCTGGTGGTCGCCAACATCCCGGCCGCCCAGATCGAAGCCATCGAGAACGGCGTGGTGGTGTCGCGCCACGTCGCGGTGGCCGGCAAGCCGGACCGGGCCTCGCCGGATCTCCAGACCCGCATTGTCGAGGTTAACTTCAACCCGTACTGGACCGTGCCGGCGTCGATCGTGCGCAAGGATCTGATCCCGCGCATGCAGGAGGAGCCGGACTATCTGACCAAGAACCGCATCCGCGTGTTCGACGCGCGCGGCAACGAGGTGCCGCCCGGGCAGATCAACTGGCACTCGAACGAGGCGGTCGGCTATCGCTTCAAGCAGGACCCGGGCGATTTCAACTCGCTCGGCTCGATGCGCATCAACTTTCCCAGCCAGCACGGCGTGTACATGCACGACACCCCGTCCAAGACCATGTTCGGGGAGGACTTCCGCTTCCACTCGTCGGGCTGCATGCGGGTCCAGAACGTGCGCGAGCTGGTGGTCTGGCTGCTCTCCGACACGCCCGGCTGGTCGCGCGCCGAGATCGACGCGGTGATCAAGTCGGGCGAGCGCAAGGATGCGCGGCTGGCGACCGCAGTGCCGCTCTACTGGGTCTATGTGACGGCCTGGGCGACGCCCGACGGTGTCGTCCAGTTCCGTGATGACATCTACTCGCGCGACGGGCTCGCCGCGAGCACCGCCGGGGCCCGCGGCTGACGCGGAGCGCCGGCGCGCAGGCGCCGTGCCGGGGAGGGGCCGATGCCGGACCGGGAGGCATCCCGCGAGATCCTGTTCGAGCTGACCGCGGTCGGCGGCGCCGTCCGCGTGGTGGCGATCGACGCCGCGACCGGCATCGAGGTCACGATCATGGGGCCGACGACGGCGCCCCGCGCGGCGCTCCAGCGCCTCGCCGCCCAGAAGCTCGAACGCCGTCTCGCCCGCGAAGGAGGGACCGGCGGCGCCTGACCGGCCGGAGCCGGGGGGCGCGCCGCGGTTGTGCCGCCCGCACGAGGCGCGTGTCGCTCGTGACCGGAACACCTTCGAAACCCAAGATATAGAGCCCCTCCGGCGCACTCCGGCCCAATAGCTTGGCGGTGGTCGGTCAATGTGCTAAGGCGACGGCCCAAACCCCTGACCACCCTGACGCACGGCGCCGCGCTCGTTCCCGTGGCGCCAGGAGACCATCATGTCGGTGACCCACGCGGCCTCGGTCGAGGCCGAATCGTTCTTTTCCGCCAACGTCCGCGACAGCGACCCCGACATCGCCGAGGCGATCCGCGCCGAGCTGGGCCGTCAGCGTGACGAGATCGAGCTGATCGCCTCCGAGAACTATGTCAGCCGCGCCGTGATGGAGGCGCAGGGGTCAGTGCTGACCAACAAGTACGCCGAGGGTCTGCCGGGCAAGCGCTATTACGGCGGCTGCCAGCACGTCGACGTGGTGGAGCGGCTCGCCATCGATCGGGTCACCCGCCTGTTCGGTTGCAACTTCGCCAATGTGCAGCCGCACTCCGGCGCGCAGGCCAACAACGCGGTGTTCTTCGCCCTGATGAATCCGGGCGACACCTTCATGGGCCTCAACTTGTCGGCTGGCGGCCATCTTACCCACGGCTCGCCCGTCAACATCTCGGGCAAGTGGTTCAAGGTGGTGCCCTACACGGTGCGGCCCGACGATCACCGCGTCGACATGGACGAGGTCCGTCAGCTCGCCCGCGCCAACAAGCCGAAGGTGATCGTCGCCGGCGGCTCCGCCTATCCGCGGGTGTTCGACTTCCCCGCCTTCCGCGAGATCGCCGACGAGGTCGGGGCCTATCTGATGGTCGACATGGCGCACTTCGCCGGCCTGGTCGCCGGTGGTGCGCATCCGAGCCCGTTCCCGCACGCCCACGTCGTTACCACCACCACCCACAAGACGCTGCGCGGGCCGCGCGGCGGCATCATCCTGTCGAACGACGAGGCGCTCGCCAAGAAGTTCAACTCGGCGGTCTTCCCGGGCACCCAGGGCGGCCCGTTGATGCACGTCATCGCCGCCAAGGCGGTGGCGTTCGGCGAGGCGCTGCGGCCGTCGTTCAAGCTCTACGCCAAGGCGATCGTGGAGAACGCGCGGGCGCTGGCCGCGACCCTGGAGCAGCGCGGCTTCGCCATCGTGTCGGGCGGCACCGACACGCATCTGATGCTGGTCGACTTGCGGCCGAAGCGGCTGACCGGCAAGGTCGCCGAGGCGGCGCTCGGGCGCGCCCACATCACCTGCAACAAGAACGGCATTCCGTTCGATCCCGAGAAGCCGATGGTGACCTCGGGCGTCCGGCTCGGCACGCCGGCCGGCACCACGCGGGGCTTCGGCGTCGCCGAGTTCAAGGAGGTCGGCGAGATGATCTCCGAGGTGCTCGACGTGCTGTCGCAGAAGAACAGCGACGAGGACGCGCTGGTCGAGGGCGCGGTGCGCGAGAAGGTCAAGCGGCTGGTGGATCGCTTCCCGATCTACCAGGGCTGAGCCACGGGGGGAAGGGCGAGGGCGAGGGACGCGGCATGCGCTGTCCGAGCTGTGGCAGCCTCGACACCCAGGTCAAGGACTCGCGTCCGACCGAGGATTCGTCGGCCATTCGCCGGCGCCGCCTGTGCCTCGCCTGCGGCTTCCGCTTCACCACCTTCGAGCGGGTGCAGCTGCGCGAGCTGACGGTGATCAAGCGCAACGGCCGCCGGGTGCCGTTCGATCGCGACAAGCTCGCCCGCTCCATCGAGATCGCGTTGCGCAAGCGCAACGTCGATCCCGACCGGGTCGAGCAGACCATCTCGCGCATCGTCCGCGAGCTGGAGAGCATCGGCGAGAACGAGGTGACGGCCGAGACCATCGGCGAGACCGTGATGGCGCATCTGCGCGATCTCGACGACGTTGCCTATGTGCGGTTCGCCTCGGTCTATCGCAATTTCCGCGAGGCCAAGGATTTCGAGCAGGCGCTGGCCGAGCTGGCCGGCGAGGACGAGGACGAGCCGGGTCCGACCCGGCCCTGATTGGTGCGTGACGGTCGGCGTGACGGTCGGCCGAGATTGTCGATGAGACCGTGACGGCCGATCGGCGCCGCCGCGACAGTGTTGCAGATGGGTAGTGCACCTCGGTGCTTCGCAATTTCCGCGAGGCCGAGGACTTCGAGCAGATGCTGGCCGGGATTACCGGCGAGAGCAGGGACGAGCCGGACCCGACGCGATCGTGATCGGCGGGTGACGGCTGCCGTGTGGATACTGCGTCGGCCGCGTTTGGCGGCGACGTCGACGGAGATTTCATGCGCAATGGGTCGGCCTCCGAAGGAAAGCGGGGCAAGGCGGCCACACTGGTCGCCGAGGCGGTCGAGCATCTGCGGTGCGGCGCCGTCGCCGAGGCCGAGCGGTTGCTTCGCCGCGCCCTCGATCGCGATCCGCAGCAGCCGGACGCCCTCCAGCATCTCGGCGTGCTGGCGGCGCAGCGGGGCGACGTCGCCGCCGCCATCGGCCTGTTCGAACGCGCGGTCCGGGCGGCGCCGCGCTCGGCGGATGCGCGCACCAATCTCGGCTACGCGCTGGTGCTCGCCGATCGGCATGCCGAGGCGCTCGCCGCCTATGACGAGGCGATCCGCCTGTCGCCCGGCTACGCCGTCGCCTGGAACCATCGCGGTCACAGCCTGGCGCGGCTGAACCGGCCCGACGAGGCGCTGGCGAGTTACGACCGCGCGGTGGCGCTCGAGCCGGGCTTTGCCGATGCGCACTACAATCGCGGTAATCTGCTGACGTCGGTCGGTCGCTTCGACGAGGCGGTATCGAGCTACGACCGTGCGCTGGCGCTCGCTCCCGGGCGGCCGCTGCCGGCGATCAATCGCGCCAATGCTCTGCGGGCCCTGGGGCGGCTCGACGAGGCGGTGGCGGCGCTCGACCGCGTGCTGGCGGCCGACCCACGCCAGGTTTTGGCGCTGGTCAATCGCGGCCACATGCTGAGCGACCTCAAGCGGTTTCCCGAGGCGATCGCGTCCTACGAGCGGGCGGTTTCGATCGAGCCGGGCCACCCGCTGGCTCCCAGCCCACTGGCCTGGGCCGCCATGGCGATCTGCGACTTCCCCCGCGCCGAGCGCGCCGCCGCCGCTCTCGCCGACATGGTGCGACAGGGTCGCGTCATGGTGCAGCCGTTCACGCTGCTCTCCGCCGTCGACGATCCGGCCCTCCAGCTCGTCGGCGCCCGCGCCTCCATCGCCACGACCGTGCCGCCGGTACCGGCGCCGCTCGTCGCCACCGCCCGGGCCGCGGCGTCGGGCGGTGCCGATCGCGACCGGCTGCGGATCGCCTACCTGTCCGCCGACTTCCGCCGCCACGCCACCGTGCCGCTGATCGCCGGCCTGATGGAGCGACACGACCGTGCCCGCTTCGAGGTGGTCGCGATGTCGACCGGCGCCGACGACGGCAGCGCCGAGCGTCAGCGCATCCGCGCCGCCGCCGACAGCTTCGTCGACGCCGCCGGCCTGACCGATGCGGCGATCGCCCGCCAGATCCATGCGCAAAAGGTGGACATTCTGGTCGACCTGAACGGGCACGCGCTCGGCGGGCGGCCCGGCGTGCTGGCACACCGGCCGGCGCCCGTGCAGGTGAACTATCTCGGTTATCCGGGAACGTCCGGCGCCGACTTCGTCGACTATCTGATCGCCGACGAGATCATCCTGCCGCCCGGCTGCGAGCCGTTCTACAGCGAGGCGCTGGTTCGTCTGCCGGGATACTACGCGGCCTACGATCCCGGTGCGGTATCGGTGACCGACACGCCGTCGCGCCAGGCCGCCGGGCTGCCCGAGCAGGGCTTCGTGTTCTGCTGCCTCAACAACACCTACAAGATCACCCGGCCGGTGTTCGAGGTCTGGATGCGTCTTTTGGTGGCGGTGCCGGGTAGCGTGCTGTGGTTGCTCGGCGATACGCCGGCCGCGGTCGAAAACCTGCGCCGGGAGGCCGCGCCGCATGGTGTGGAGGCCGACCGCCTGGTGTTCGCGGCGCGGGTTCCGCCCGAGGTTCATCTGGCCCGTCACCGGCTCGCCGACCTGTTTCTCGACACGACGCCGGTCAATGCCCACACGACCGCCTGCGACGCGCTGTGGACGGGGCTGCCGGTGGTCACCTGTCCGGGCCGCTCCTTCGTGAGCCGGGTGGCGGCGAGCCTGCTGATCTCGGCCGGCTTCCCGGAGCTGGTTGCGGCGTCCCTGGCCGACTACGAGGCATTGGCTCTGCGGCTCGCCACCGATCCGGAGCGGCTCGCGGCGTGCCGGGCACGCCTCGCCGGAGACCGTCACAAGCTCGTACCGTTCGACGTCGACCGGCTGCGCGGCGCCATCGAAGCCGCCTACGACGAGATGTGGGCGCTGCATCGCGCCGGCGAGCCGCCGCGCACCATCACCGTGACTGCCACCACGCCATGCTGACGCCGCGCGAGCCGGCACGGCCGAGGGAGGGGAGGACGATGCGCAGCCCGGGGTGGTTGGTGAAGGTGGGCCTGGCCATCGTGATCGGCCTGGTGGCCGGCTGGTTCCGCGCCACCACGGTCGCCGAGACCGAGCCGGCGCGGCCCGCCATCCGCGCCGATGCGGTCGAGTACTATCTGAGCGCCTACAATCTGGTGCATCTCGGCATCTACAGCCGGTCGCCCGGCAGCCTGGCGAACCCGCCGCGCCCGGTGGTGCCGGACGGTTACCGTCCACCCGGGCTGCCGTTGATGATCGCGCCCTTCATGGCGATGTGGCCCGATCACGACGGCATCCTGGGCCGCGTCCAGGCCGTGAATGTGGCGCTCGGGGCCGGCACCGCGATGGCGACCTTCGCGGCCGCGGCCGCCGTGCTGCCGCTCACCGCCGCCACGGCGGTGGGGCTCGCGGTCGCGGCATCGCCCCATCTCGTCGCCTTCTCGGTCTACATGCTGACCGAGACGCCGGCGGCGTTCCTGGTCGCCCTGGTGCTCGTCGTCGCGGCGCTCGGGGTGCCGGGTGGCGGCCCGTGGCGGCGGATGCTGTTCTTCCTCGCTCTCGGGGCGCTGATCGGGCTGCTCGCCTTGTTCCGCCCGATTTTTCTCGCGTTCGCGCCGGTGGCTGGGCTCGCCTTTCTGGGGCGGCGGCAGGTGCTGTGGGCCATGCTCTTCATCAGCCTCGGTGCCGCCGGCGTGGTCTCGCCGTGGCTGATCCGCAACGCCGTGTCGGTGCCGGCCGGGAGCGGTGATGCCGATCTCGTCGCCACCACGGTGCTGGACGGCTCGTATCGCGGCTATCGCTACAACGGCGATCCGAAGACGTTTCCGTATCCCCGCTTCGCCGACCCGAACTTCGAGGCGGCGCGCAAGAGCCTCGGCCTTGCCTGGCCGCAGGTCCGCGACCGCATCGCCGCCGATCCGGCCGGGATGATCGCGTGGTATCTCCTGGAAAAGCCCGCCTTCCTGCTGCAATGGTCGAATGTCGACGGCGTCGGCGACGTGTTCGTCTACGCGGTGGAGCGAACGCCGTTCCGCAGCGATCTCGTGTTCCGTGCCGTGCACGACATCTACGAGGCCGCACACCTGGTCGTTCTGTTGCTCGCCGGCCTCGCGGCCGTGGCGGTGTGGACGCCGCTGGTCCGCTTCGCCGGCCCGCCCGATCGCCGCCATGTGGTGCGGCTGGCGAGCCTGCTGCTGGTCTTCCTGGTGGTGGCCCACATCCCGTTCTTCACGGCCACCCGCTACGCGGTGCCGGTGTTTCCGGCTCTCTATCTGCTCGCCGTCGTGCCGCTGGTGATCGTGGTGCGGGGCCTGGCCGCCTGGGCGCGCGGCAGCGCGACGATGCCGCCGGCCTGAGGCCGCGGCTTGCGGTCGGGGCGGCCAGCCGGCAAGGTGCGGGCCGCCGCGGCGGCCGCCGCATAGGTCTCGAACAGATCGCCCTCGTCGTCCCGTGACCGCACCCGATCCTGCCCTTGATGAGCGCTTTATGGCGCTGGCGCTGGCCCTCGGGCGGCGCGGGCTCGGCAACACCTGGCCCAACCCGGCGGTCGGCGCCGTGGTGGTGCGTGCCGAGGAGGGGGGGCCGCGCATCGTCGGGCGCGGCTGGACGCAGCCGGGCGGCCGGCCGCATGCCGAGACCGAGGCGCTGCGTCGCGCCGGCGATCTCGCCCGCGGCGCGACCCTCTACGTCACGCTGGAGCCGTGCTCGCATCACGGCAAGACGCCGCCCTGCGCCGACGCCGTGGTGGCGGCCGGCATCGCCCGGGTGGTGGCCGCGATCGAGGACGCGGACCCGCGGGTGGCGGGGCGGGGCCACGCCCGCCTGCGCGCCGCTGGGATCGCGGTCGATGTCGGCGTCGGCGCCGCCGACGCGGCCGCCGCCCATGCGGGCCACATCCGCCGGGTGCGCGACGGCCGCCCCCATGTCACCCTGAAGCTGGCACTCTCGACCGACGGCAAGGTGGCGCTCGCCGGTCGCCGGCCGGTCGCCATCACGGCCGCGGCCGCCAACGCCCGGGTTCATCTGATGCGGGCCATGCACGACGCCATCCTGATCGGCATCGGCACCGCGCTCGCCGACGATCCGCTGCTGACCTGCCGGCTGCCCGGCCTCGCGGCGCGGTCGCCGGTGCGGGTGGTGCTCGACCCGGCCTTGCGGCTGCCCGCGACGTCGCGGCTGGTGCGCAGCGCCGCCGAGGTGCCCTTGTGGGTGTTCGCCGGCACCGATGCGCCGGGCACCGCGGAGACGCGGCTGCGCGCCGCCGGGGCCGAGGTGCTGCGGGTGCCGGCCGCGCCGACGCCGCCCGGCCTCGACCTCGCGGCGGTGCTCGCGGTGCTCGCTGGGTGCGGCATCACCCGGTTGATGGTGGAGGGCGGTCCGCGGGTCGCGGCGGGCCTGGTGCGGGCCGATCTGGTCGATACCGCCGTGCTGATCCACGGCGCCGTCACCATCGGGGCGGACGGCATCGATCCGCTCGCCGACCTGCCGCTCGCCGCCCTCACGGCGTCGCCCGCCCTGGTGCAGCACGGCAGTGAGATACTCGGCCCCGATCGGCTGGTGCGCTACGAGCGCCACGGCGCCGATCCGAGCCCCTGAGCGACCATCACGGCTATGCCGGCCCGGCGAGGCCGGATGTCGCACCGGAGGCTCCGTGAAACTGCGCACGCGGCGTCGCGACGAGTCGGTCTAGAGCATTTTCCGGCGAAGTGGACGCCGGTTCGCCGTCGAAAATGCGATCACACAAGAACGTCTAGAGGATGCGGCCGGCAGCGGTCCTTCCCCGGTGGTCCCGCGGTGGCAACCCGCCGCCCGGCTGTTCTGCTCGGGTGCTGTTCTGCTCGCGTGCTGCTTCATCGGCCCGACCGGAGCCGGAACGAGTGGATCTTGTTTCGCACTCCGCAACAATGCTTCCGCGCGGTCTCCGTTCCACCGTCCGTTCCGCACGATCTTGCGCTGCAACATTGTTTTTGCGCCGCAAATATGCGGTGGTGAGGTGCCGTTTCGAAGGGGTCTCGGACGGCCGAAACCCCAAGTCCCCGCAGCCGGGCGCATGACCGGATCATGCCGCCCGCCAACGAGGCGAACGCATGAGCACCTATCGACTCCAGTCGCTCTTCGCCCCCAAGTCGCTGGCGCTCGCCGGGGCGAGCCCGCGCGACCTGTCGCTGGGGCGCATCGTCCTGCGCAACATCCGCGAGGGGGGCTTCAAGGGCAAGGTCCAGCTCGTCAACCCCCGCTATACCGAGATCGACGGCGTTCCGGCCGTGAGTGGCCTCGACAAGCTCGACGGGGTGCCCGACCTGCTGGTGATCACGGCGCCGCCCGCCGAGGTGCCGGGCCTGATCGCCGACGCAGCAGGCCGCGGCGTGCCGGCCGCCGTGGTGATCACCTCCGGGCTCGGGCACGGGCCGGGCTCGCTGGCCGAGGCGGTGTCGCGGGCCGCCCGGCCGCACGGCCTGCGTGTCCTCGGGCCGAACTGCCTCGGCCTCCTGGTCCCCAGCATCGGGCTCAATGCCAGCTTCGCCACCCGTGGCGCCAAGGTCGGCGACCTCGCCCTCATCTCGCAGTCGGGCGCCATCGCATCGAGCCTCGTCGAGTGGGCGTCCAGCCGCTCGATCGGCTTCTCGGCGGTGGCCTCCATGGGGGACGCGGTCGACGTCGACTTCGGCGATCTGCTCGACTACTTCGCGCTCGACCGCAAGACTCGCGCGATCCTGATGTATGTCGAGTCGATCACCGACACCCGCAAGTTCATGTCGGCGGCCCGTGGTGCCGCCCGCGTCAAGCCGGTGATCGTGGTCAAGTCGGGCCGCAACCCGCTCGGCGCCCGGGCGGCGGCGACCCATACCGGAGCGCTCGCCGGCACCGACGCGGTGTACGACGCGGCGTTCCGCCGCGCCGGCCTGCTGCGCGTGCTCGATCTCGACGAGCTGTTCGCGGCGGCCGAGACGCTCGGCCATCTCAGCCCGTTCGAGGGCAAGCGGCTCGCCATCCTCACCAATGGCGGCGGCATCGGGGTGCTGGCGGTGGACCGTCTGGTCGATGTCGGCGGCACGCTGGCGACCCTCTCGGAGCAGCGCATCGCCGAGCTGGACGCCGTGCTGCCGCGCGGCTGGTCGCGATCGAACCCGGTCGACATCGTCGGCGACGCCGACGCCAAGCGCTATCGGGCCGCGCTGGAGCAACTCCTCGCTGACC
The DNA here is from genome assembly GCF_964266735.1 of Rhodoplanes sp. P11. Lineage (NCBI taxonomy): Bacteria > Pseudomonadati > Pseudomonadota > Alphaproteobacteria > Hyphomicrobiales > Nitrobacteraceae > Rhodoplanes > Rhodoplanes sp. P11. The sequence goes on along the minus strand of NZ_CAXWGY010000019.1, from coordinate 452,161 downwards.
GCGACAACGACGCCGTGCTGGTGATGAACTGCCCGACCGCGCTGGCCTCGCCGGCCGAGTCGGCCGCCGCCGTGGTGGAGACCATCCAGCGGGCGCGGGCGCGCAGCATGAGCCGCAAGCCGGTGCTCACCGTCTGGGTCGGCGATCGCGGCGAGGCGACCCGCATCTTCGACCAGGCCGGCATCCCGCATTACGAGACCGAATCCGAAGCGATCCGCGGCTTCATGCACCTGGTGCGCTTCCGCGAGGCCAACGATTCGCTGATGGAGACGCCGCCGAGCGTTCCCACCCAGTTCGTCTCCGACACCGAGACGGCCCGCCGCGTGGTGGCGGATGCGATCGCCGACGGCAAGACATGGCTCGACCCCCTGGAGATCGAGCGACTGCTGACCGCCTACGGCATCCCGATCGCGCCGGCGACGCTCGCCCGCAACGGCTTCGAGGCCGTGATGGCGGCCCGGCCGTATCTCGCCAAGGGGCAGGCGGTCGTCCTCAAGATTCTGTCCCCCGACATCGTTCACAAGTCCGAGATCGACGGGGTGCGCCTGAATGTCCTCAGCGAGGAGGCGGTGCGGCGCGAGACCGAGGACATCCTGGCGCGGGCGCGCGCAGCGCAGCCGGACGCCCGGTTGATCGGCGTCACCGTCCACCCGATGTATGTGCGCCCGAAGGCGCGCGAGCTGATCGTCGGCGCGACCGACGATCCGACCTTCGGTCCGGTCATCGTGTTCGGCCGTGGCGGCACCGCCGTGGAGGTGCTGAACGACACCGCCCTGGCGCTGCCGCCGCTCGACATGAAGCTCGCCCGCGAGCTGGTCGATCGCACCGGCGCGGCGCCGCTGCTCGGCGGCTATCGCAACGTGCCGCCGGCCGACCGCCAGGCGCTGGAGCTGATGCTGGTGAAGATCTCCCAGCTCCTCGCCGACGTGCCGGAGCTGCGCGAGATCGATCTCAATCCCGTGCTGGCCGACGAGAGCGGCGTCATCGCGGTCGATGCCCGGATCACCATCGCGCCGGTCGCGCAGGCGAAGCGCAGCCGCTTCGCGGTGCGGCCCTACCCGAAGGAGTGGGAGAGCCGCATCGAGGCGTGGGAGGACCTGCGGGTGCTGCTGCGGCCGGTGCGTCCGGAGGACGAGGGGCTGTACCTCGACTTCTTCAAGCACGTTAGCGAGAACGACCTGCGCCTGCGGTTCTTTGCCCCGGTCAAGGAGTTCAGCCACACCTTCATCGCCCGCATGACGCAGATCGACTACGCCCGGGCCATGGTGTTCGTGGCGGTCGACGAGCGCACCGGCCAGATGCTGGGCGGCGTCCGCATCCACTCCGACGCCAATTACGAGAAGGGCGAGTACGCCGTGCTGGTGCGCTCCGATCTCAAGGGGCGGGGGCTCGGCTGGATTCTGATGCGGCGCATGATCGAGTACGCCCGCGCCGAGGGCCTCCAGCAGGTCGAGGGCCAGGTTCTGCGCGACAACACCACGATGCTGCGCATGTGCACGGATCTCGGCTTCCGGATCGAGCACGACCCGGACGACCCCGGCCTGTGCAAGGTGGTGCTCGATGTCCAGGCCCAGGGACAGGTGGCGAGTGCCGCCGAGTGACACCGAGGCGGTGCTTCGCCCCACCGCCGGCCACCGCCGGCCCCATTGTCGTTTTGCTCCGGGTTTGCAGCCGTCCAGGTGGCGGCGCTCGTCCGACCGTCACGTCGCTGGGGCGCGGCTGCGCTGATTCGCGGAAGACCACACGGCTGATCAGGACCCCGACGGGCCGACGCTGCACCGCGATACCGGCTCGGCCCCGTCATGCGGTGGTGGCAGAGGCTCATGCGCCGCCCGGCCATCGCCGGGAGGTGCGCGCGCGGCCTCGCATGCCTATCTCCCGCTCGGTCCGACGGGACGCGGCCGCTCCGGGATTTGCTGCATCGCGGGTCGCTGCATCGCATTTCGCTGCATCGCACGGTGGAGCATGGCGGCTCCGCTACAGTTTCCCGTAGCAACGGCCGGCTTGCGGCCGTAGGGGCACTGCGGTAAGCGTCTCGCGACGCCGCCGGGGGCCGCCTCGACGAGGGGTCCTAACGGCGGGCGCGGGCGCAGCGGGATACCCGGGAGCGGAGCCGTCGGCCGAAGGGTCGACCGGAATCGTCCCGGAACCCCGGATACGAGAACAGTCGGCGGCCGGGGACCCCCTCCCGACGGCGCGTCGGTCGCGATCAGAGGGTCTCGAATGAACGCCTTGCTGCTCGACTACCTGCCGATCGTGGTGTTCATCGGCCTGTCGCTGGTGATCGTGCTCGGCCTGATGGTGGCGCCGTTCCTGCTGGCCTACAAGAATCCCGATGCCGAGAAGCTGTCGGCCTACGAATGCGGGTTCAACGCCTTCGACGACGCCCGAATGAAATTCGACGTCCGATTCTATCTCATCTCCATCCTGTTCATCATTTTCGATCTCGAGGTCTCCTTCCTTTTTCCCTGGGCGGCGGCGTTCGGCGAAATCGGCACGTTCGGTTTCTGGTCGATGATGGTCTTCCTCGGCGTCCTGACCATCGGCTTCGTCTACGAATGGAAGAAGGGAGCCCTCGAATGGGACTGACCGATCGGACCCTGGTGGCGCCCGCCGCGACCGGCGTTCTCGACCCGCGCACCGGCAAGCCGGTCGGTGCCGACGATCCGTTCTTCGCCGGGGTCAACGACGAGCTGGCCGACAAGGGCTTCATCGTCACCGCGACCGACGAGATCATCAACTGGGCGCGCACCGGCTCGCTGATGTGGATGCAGTTCGGCCTGGCCTGCTGCGCCATCGAGATGATCCACGCGGCCATGCCGCGCTACGACCTCGAGCGATTCGGCTTCGCGCCGCGCGCCTCGCCGCGACAGTCCGACGTGATGATCGTCGCCGGCACGCTGACCAACAAGATGGCGCCGGCCATGCGCAAGGTCTACGACCAGATGCCGGAGCCGCGCTACGTCATCTCGATGGGGTCGTGCGCCAACGGCGGCGGGTACTACTACTACTCGTACTCGGTGGTGCGCGGCTGTGACCGCATCGTGCCGGTCGACGTCTACGTGCCCGGCTGTCCGCCGAGCGCCGAGGCGCTGCTGTACGGCGTGCTGCTGCTCCAGAAGAAGATCCGCCGCACCGGCACCATCGAACGCTAGCCGAGGACCCCCCATGGACGACAGGCTCGACGAGCTCGGACAGGCCATCCTGCGCGCCCTGCCGGGCGCGGTGACGGGCTACACGGTGGCTGTCGGCGAGCTGACCGTGACGGCGGCGGCGCGCGAGATCGTCGCGGTCACCACCCGGCTGCGCGACGATCCGGAGTTTCAGTTCGTCGCCTTCGTGGATGTCACGGCGGTCGACTGGCCGCAGCGCAGCCGGCGCTTCGACGTCGTGTATCACCTGCTGTCGCCGTACAAGAACCGGCGTATCCGCATCAAGATCGAGACCGACGAGGCGACGCCGGTGCCCTCGATCATCTCGGTGTTTCCGGGCGCCGACTGGTTCGAGCGCGAGGTGTTCGATCTCTACGGCGTGGTGTTCGCCGGGCATCCGGACCTGCGCCGCATCCTCACCGACTACGGCTTCGAGGGCCACCCGCTGCGCAAGGACTTCCCGCTCACCGGCTTCCTTGAGGTGCGCTGGGACGACGAGCAGAAGCGTGTCGTCTACGAGAAGGTGCAGCTCGGCCAGGAGTTCCGCAACTTCGACTTCCTGTCGCCCTGGGAGGGGCCGGACTACGCGCTCCCCGGCGACGAGAAGGCGAAGGCGGGCTGAGCGGCGGAGCGCGGCATGAAGTCCACCCTCGAGCCCGGGCTGACCCATCGGTTCTCCTTCACGGTGCCGGAGACCAAGACGGTACCGTGCCTCTATCCGGAGGCGCCCGAGTTCCAGGCGATGCCGCAGGTGTTCGCCACCGGGTTCATGGTCGGGCTGATGGAGTGGGCTTGCGTGCAGCTCTTGGCGCCGCATCTCGACGCCGGCGAGGGTAGCCTCGGGGTCCATATCGACGTGAGCCACACGGCGGCGACCCCGCCCGGCTTCACGGTCGCGGTGGAGGCCGAGTGCGTCGCTGTCGACGGCCGCAAGGTGGCGTTCCGGGTGCGGGCGCACGACGGCGTCGATCCGATCGGCGAGGGGCGTCACGAGCGGATGGTGGTCGCCTGGGACAAGTTCAATGCGCGGGTGGGCGCGAAGGCGGCGGCCGTCAGCGTGGCGGGATGAAGGATCGGACATGAGCACCAGCCGGCAGCCGTCACGCGCCAAACGCCAGTCGCCACTCGATACTCGCCTCGAACTCGATACTCGCCTCGAACAGGCAGCGGAATAAGCCATGGCCGAAACGTCCGTCCGCAGCTTCACCATCAATTTCGGGCCGCAGCACCCGTCCGCGCACGGCGTGCTCCGCCTGCTGCTCGATCTCGACGGCGAGGTGGTCGAGCGTGCCGATGCGCATGTGGGGCTCTTGCATCGCGGCACCGAGAAGCTGATCGAGTACAAGACCTACATGCAGGCGATCCCGTATTTCGATCGCCTCGACTACTCGTCGCCGATGAGCCAGGAGCACGTCTTCTGCATGGCGATCGAGAAGCTGCTCGGCGTGACGGTGCCGCGCCGCGGCCAGCTGCTGCGCGTCCTGTTCCTCGAGCTGACCCGCATCAAGAACCACATCCTCAACATCACCACCGGCGCGCTCGACATCGGTGCGCTGACGCCGCCGCTGTGGGGCTTCGAGTTCCGCGAGCAGATCATGGGCTTCTACGAGCGCGCCTCGGGAGCCCGCATGCACGCCAACTACTTCCGGCCGGGCGGCGTGCACCAGGACGTGCCGCCCAAGCTGATCGACGACATCGAGGCGTTCTGTGATCCCTGTCTCGGAATGATCGAGGACCTCGACGCGCTGCTGACCGGGAACCGCATCTTCAAGCAACGCATGGTCGATATCGGCGTGATGCCGCTGAAGGACCTGTGGGGCTGGGGCTATTCGGGACCGCTGGTGCGCGCCGCCGGCGTGCCCTGGGACCTGCGTCGCTCGCAGCCCTACGAGTGCTACGACGAGATGGAGTTCGACATACCCGTCGGCAAGCACAGCGACTGCTACGACCGCTACCTCGTCCGCATGGAGGAGATGCGGCAGTCGATCCGCATCATCCGCCAGTGCATCGACAAGCTGCGGCGCCCGGACGGGCAGGGGCCGGTGCTGGCCGAGGACAACAAGGTGACGCCGCCGCGGCGCGGCGAGATGAAGCGCTCCATGGAGGCGCTCATCCATCACTTCAAGCTCTACACCGAGGGCTTCCGGGTGCCGGAAGGCGAGGTCTACGCCGCGGCCGAGACGCCGAAGGGCGAGCTCGGCGTCTATCTCGTGTCGGACGGCACCAACAAGCCGTACAAGTGCAAGATCCGCGCGACCGGCTTCGCCCATCTCAGCTCGATCGACTTCATCAGCAAGGGGCACATGCTGGCCGACATGACCGCCATCATCGGCTCACTCGATCTGGTGTTCGGAGAGGTCGACCGATGAACGCGCCGCTTCCATCGATCACCATGACGGTGCCGGAGTTCCTGACGTGGAGCGCGCGGCAGCCCGAGACCGAGCGTTACGAACTCGTCGATGGGAAGGTGGTGCCGATGTCGCCGGAACGCGCCCGCCACAATCTCGTGAAGCTCGATGTCGCGATCGCTCTTCGCCAGGCTGTTCGTGAGGCCGATTTGCCGTGCACGGTTTTCACCGACGGCATGGGGATCGCCATCGACGACCGAACGGTGCGTGAGCCCGATGCTTCCGTCCAATGCGGCGTTGCCGTCGATCCCGACGCGGTGCTCGTGTCGGCGCCGATCATCGTGGTCGAGGTGACGTCGCCGTCGAGCGAGCGCGTCGATGCCGACGACAAGTTCGTCGACTATTTCGCGGTCCCGACCATCGAGCACTACCTGATCGTCCTCTCGGGAAAGCGCGTCGTGGTGCATCATCGGCGCAAGCAGGACGGCACCATCGAGAGCCGTATCCTGCACGACGGCGACGTCGTGCTCGAACCGCCCGGCCTGACCGTTCCGGTGGCGGCCCTGCTCGGGCCCGACCTCGGCGCCAAGGAGATTCACTAGATGGCCGTCCGTCGTCTCGCTCCCGCCGAGAAGCAGCCGAAAGAGTTCGCCTTCACGGCCGAGAATCTCGATTGGGCCAAGGGCCAGATCGCCAAGTATCCGGAGGGCCGGCAGGCGTCGGCCGTCATCCCGCTGCTGTGGCGGGCGCAGGAGCAGGCCGGCGGCTGGGTGCCCCAGAAGGCCATCGAGCATGTCGCCGACGTGCTTTCGATGCCCTACATCCGGGTGCTTGAGGTCGCCACCTTCTATACGATGTTCAACCTCGAGCCGGTGGGGAAGCATCACGTCCAGCTCTGCGGCACCACGCCGTGCGTGCTGCGCGGCGCCGACGCGCTCAAGAAGGTCTGCCACGACAAGATCGGTCACGAGCACCATGTCAGCCCCGACGGCACCTTCTCGTGGGTCGAGGTCGAGTGCCTGGGCGCCTGCGTCAACGCCCCCATGGCCCAGATCAACTACGACTACTACGAGGACCTGACGCCCGAGAACTTCGCCAAGCTCCTCGACGATCTGGCGGCGGGACGTCCGGTGAAGACCGGGCCGCAGATCGATCGTCAGTTCTCGGCGCCGGTCGGCGGGCCGATCACGCTCACCGGCCATGTCGGTGATGGTCGGCCGGACGTCGGTGCACCGGCGCCCACACAGGAGCCGGCACTCGCCGATGCCGATGCCAAGCGGCCCGGCGAGGCCGCCAATGTCCGTGAAGAGGGGGTGCCCAAGCCGCCGGTCGGCGTCGGTGCCCGGGGCCGCAGAACCACCAGGCGGGAATGATGCTGCACGATCGCGATCGCATCTTCACCAATCTGTACGGCCACCACGATTGGGGCCTCGCGGGCGCACGCCGACGCGGCGCCTGGGACGGTACCAAGGCGCTGCTGGAGAAGGGCCGCGACGGCATCATCAACGAGATCAAGGCATCGGGCTTGCGCGGCCGCGGCGGCGCCGGATTCCCGACCGGCCTGAAATGGTCGTTCATGCCGAAGCAGTCGGACGGGCGACCGTGCTACCTCGTCGTCAATGCCGACGAGTCGGAGCCCGGCACCTGCAAGGACCGCGAGATCCTGCGGCATGATCCGCATCTCCTGATCGAGGGCTGCCTGGTGGCGGGCTTCGCGATGGGGGCGCAGGCCGGCTACATCTATGTGCGCGGCGAGTTCATCCGCGAGCGCGAGCGCTTGCAGGCCGCCATCGACCAGGCTTACGAGGCCAGGCTGATCGGCAAGAACAACATCCACGGCTTCGATTTCGATCTCTACGTCCATCACGGCGCCGGCGCCTATATCTGCGGCGAGGAGACGGCGCTGCTCGAAAGCCTGGAAGGCAAGAAGGGCATGCCGCGGCTCAAGCCGCCGTTCCCGGCCAATGTCGGGCTCTACGGCTGCCCCACCACCGTCAACAATGTCGAGAGCATCGCGGTCGGGCCGACCATCCTGCGCCGCGGCGCCGCCTGGTTCTCGTCGATCGGCCGGCCCAACAACACCGGCACCAAGCTGTTCTGCATCTCCGGGCACGTCGAGAAGCCGTGCAATGTCGAGGAGGAGATGGGCATCCCGCTGCGCGAGCTGATCGAGCGGCATGCCGGCGGCGTGCGGGGCGGCTGGGATAATCTGCTCGCCGTCATCCCGGGCGGCTCGTCGGTGCGCTGCCTGCCGGCCTCGCTGTGCGACGACCTGCCGATGGATTTCGACTCGCTGATGAAGCTGAAGTCGGGCCTCGGCACCGCCGCCGTGATCGTCATGGACAAGTCGACCGACATCGTCCGGGCGATCGCCCGCATCGCCTACTTCTATCGCCATGAGAGCTGCGGCCAGTGCACGCCGTGCCGCGAGGGCACGGGGTGGATGTGGCGCGTGGTGAGCCGGATGGCGGAGGGGCGGGCCCAGAAGCACGAGATCGACATGCTGCTGGAGGTGTCGAAGCAGGTGGAGGGTCACACCATCTGCGCGCTCGGTGATGCCGCGGCGTGGCCGATCCAGGGCCTCATCACCCACTTCCGCCACGAGATCGAACGGCGCATCGACGAGTACTCGGCGCGCGCCGCTGCCGATCTCGGCGTGCGCGATCCGGCCGACGTGGCAGTGGCGGCGGAGTAGGCGTGCGAACGGAACACGGCGATGGCACAGGAACCCGAGGACATGACCTTGGTGCTGCTCCGCCAGATTCGGGCGAAGCAGGACGAGCAGTCGCAGATCCTGGCGGATCACACGCGGCGCTTCGACCACTTGGAGAAGCGTCTCGAGGACATGTCGAAGGTCGCTCGCTACTCGCTGGACAGACGTCCGAAACGCAATTCCGGCAGACCGAGCAGGAAGAACGCATCGACGCGCTGTTCGACAAGCTCGAGCAGCTCTTGAATCCGAAGGGGCCAGCGTGACCAAGATCGTCGTCGACGGCATCGAAGTGGACGTCCCGCCGGAGTTCACGCTGTTGCAGGCGTGCGAACAGGCGGGCGCCGAGATTCCGCGCTTCTGCTTCCACGAGCGCCTGTCGATCGCCGGCAACTGCCGCATGTGTCTGGTCGAGCTGAAGGGCTCGCCCAAGCCGGTGGCGAGCTGCGCCTGGGGCGTGCGCGACTGCCGGCCGGGGCCGAACGGCGAGCCGCCACAGGTGAGCACCAAATCGCCGATGGTGCGCAAGGCGCGCGAAGGCGTGATGGAGTTCCTGCTGATCAACCATCCGCTCGACTGCCCGATCTGCGACCAGGGCGGCGAGTGCGACCTGCAAGACCAGGCGATGGCCTACGGGGTCGATTCCTCGCGCTTCCAGGAGAACAAGCGCGCCGTCGAGGACAAGTATCTCGGCGTGCTGGTGAAGACCTCGATGAACCGCTGCATCCAGTGCACCCGCTGCGTGCGCTTCGCCACCGAGGTGGCCGGCGTGCCGGAGCTGGGCGCCATCGGGCGCGGCGAGGACATGGAGATCACCACCTATCTGGAGCAGGCGCTGACCTCGGAGCTGCAAGGCAACGTGGTCGATCTCTGCCCGGTCGGCGCGCTGACCTCCAAGCCCTATGCCTTCACGGCGCGGCCCTGGGAGCTCGCCAAGACGCAGTCGATCGACGTGATGGACGCGGTCGGCTCGGCGATCCGGGTCGACACCCGCGGCCGCGAGGTGATGCGCATCCTGCCGCGTCTCAACGAGGACGTGAACGAGGAGTGGATCTCCGACAAGACCCGCCACGTTGTCGACGGTCTGCGGGTGCAGCGGCTCGACCAGCCCTATGTGCGCGAGAACGGCCGGCTGCGCCCGGCCTCGTGGAGCGAGGCGTTCCGGGCGATCGCCGCCAAGATCGACACCACCGGGCCGGGCCGCATCGGCGCGATCGCGGGTGATCTCGCCTCGGTCGAGGAGATGTTCGCCCTCAAGGAGCTGCTCGGCGGGCTCGGATCGAAGAACCTCGACTGCCGTCAGGACGGCTCGGCGCTCGATCCGGCGCTCGGCCGCGGCACCTATCTGTTCAACCCCACCATCGCGGGTATCGAGACGGCCGGTGCGCTGCTGATCGTCGGCGCCGATCCGCGCCGCGAGGCGGCGGTGCTCAACGCCCGCATCCGCAAGCGCTGGCGGGCCGGGCCGTTCCCGATCGGACTGATCGGGCCGCGTCTCGATCTCACCTATCCGGTGCAGTATCTCGGGGCCGGGCCGGACACGCTGTCGGAGCTGGCGGCCGGCACGGGCGATTTCGCGGCGATCCTGAAGAATGCCGAGCGTCCCATGCTGCTGCTCGGCAGCGGCGCGACCGCGCGCCCGGACGGCGCCGCCGTGGCCTCGCTCGCCGCCAAGGCGGCGGTCGGGCTCGGCTGCGTCGAGGACGGCTGGAACGGCTTCGCGGTGCTGCACACGGCGGCCTCGCGGGTCGGCGGCCTCGACATCGGCTTCGTGCCGGGGCAGGGCGGCCTGAAGACCGCCGAGATGATCGGTTTCGGCACCCTCGACGTGCTGGTGCTGCTCGGCGCCGACGAGGTCGAGGTCGCGCCCGAGACCTTCGTGGTCTACATCGGCACCCACGGCGATCGCGGCGCCCACCGGGCCGACGTGATCCTGCCCGGCGCCGCCTACACCGAGAAGTCGGGCCTGTGGGTGAACACCGAAGGCCGGATCCAGATGGGCCTGCGCGCCGGCTTCCCGCCCGGGGATGCGCGTGAGGACTGGGCGATCCTGCGGGCGCTCTCCGACGTGCTCGGCCGCCGCCTGCCGTGGGACTCGCTGGCGCAGCTCCGCACCATGCTGTTCAAGGCGCATCCGCATCTCCAGCGCATCGACCGCATCGAGCCGGCGAGCGCCGACGATGTCCACCGCCTCGCCTCGCGCGGCGGCACCGTGGGGGAGGCGGCCTTCGCGCCGCTCGTCACCGACTTCTACCTGACCAACCCGATCGCCCGTGCGTCCGCCGTGATGGCCGAGTGCTCCGCACTCGCCCACGGCGCCGGCGCACTGCGCGCCGCGGAGTGACCCCGATGGCCGAGCTGTGGAACGACTATCTCTGGCCGCTCCTGATCATCGTCGTGCAGAGCCTCGCGCTGCTGCTGATCCTGATGACGGCGATCGCCTACATCCTCTACGCCGACCGCAAGATCTGGGCGGCCGTGCAGATCCGCCGCGGCCCCAACGTGGTGGGGCCGTGGGGGCTGCTGCAATCCTTCGCCGACATGCTGAAGTTCGCCCTCAAGGAGCCGATCATCCCGGACGGCGCCAACAAGGGCCTGTTCATCCTGGCGCCGATCGTCACCTGCGTGCTGGCGCTGTCGGCCTGGGCGGTGATCCCGGTGGCGGAGGGCTGGGCGGTGGCCGACATCAATGTCGGCATCCTCTACATCTTCGCCATCTCGTCGCTCAGCGTCTACGGCATCATCATGGCCGGCTGGGCGTCGAACTCGAAATACGCCTTCCTGTCGTCGCTGCGCTCGGCCGCCCAGATGGTGTCCTACGAGGTCTCGATCGGCTTCGTCATCATCACGGTGCTGCTGTGCGTCGGCTCGCTCAACCTGTCGGCGATCGTCAAGGCGCAGGACACCCCGTGGGGGCTGCTCGGCTGGTACTGGCTGCCGCTGTTCCCGATGTTCATCATCTTCTTCGTGTCGGCGCTGGCCGAGACCAACCGGCCGCCCTTCGACCTGGTCGAGGCGGAGTCGGAGCTGGTCGCCGGCTTCATGGTGGAATACGGCTCGACCCCCTACGTGCTGTTCATGCTCGGCGAGTACGTGGCGATCACCACCATGTGCGCCATGTGCACCATCCTGTTCCTGGGCGGATGGCTGTCGCCGATCCCGTTCCCGCCGTTCACCTGGGTGCCGGGGGTGATCTGGTTCACCCTCAAGGTGCTGTTCGTCTTCTTCATGTTCGCCTTGGTGAAGGCGTTCGTGCCGCGCTACCGCTACGACCAGCTCATGCGGCTCGGCTGGAAGGTGTTCCTGCCGATCTCGCTCGTGATGGTCGTGATCGTCGCGGGCGTGTTGCAGTACACCGGGCTGGCGCCGAAGTGAGGATGACCCGATGAGGCTCGACCAGGCCGCGAAATCTCTGTTCCTGTGGGAGTTCGTGCAGGCGATCGGCCTGTCGATGCGGTACTTCTTCAAGCCGAAGCCGACCATCGACTATCCGTTCGAGAAGAACCCCATCTCGCCGCGCTTCCGCGGCGAGCATGCGTTGCGCCGCTATCCGAACGGCGAGGAGCGCTGCATCGCCTGCAAGCTGTGCGAGGCGATCTGCCCGGCGCAGGCCATCACCATCGAGGCGGGGCCGCGGCGCAACGACGGCACAAGGCGCACCACCCGCTACGACATCGACATGGTGAAGTGCATCTATTGCGGCTACTGCCAGGAGGCGTGCCCGGTGGATGCCATCGTCGAGGGGCCGAACTTCGAGTTCGCCACCGAGACGCGCGAGGAGCTGTACTACGACAAGGCGCGGCTGCTGGCGAACGGCGACCGCTGGGAGCGCGAGATCGCCCAGTCGATGGCGATCGACGCGCCGTATCGGTGATCGCGATGGCAGCCTCCGTCCAGGTCCCGTCCACCGCGCACCTTTCGCCCTCTCTCCGCGCGCGGGGAGAAGGCTGGCAGGCGCCGTGCCTCGTTCCGTCCGCCCCGCCGGAGGCGTGTTCATGATCCCCGCGCTGTTCTTCTATCTGTTCGCCGGCGTCTGCGTCGCCTCCGCCCTGATGGTGATCGCCTCGCGCAACCCGGTGCACTCGGTGCTGTTCCTCATCCTGGCCTTCGTCAACGCTTCGGGCCTGTTCGTGCTGATGGGGGCGGAGTTCCTGGCGCTGATCCTGGTGGTCGTCTATGTCGGCGCCGTGGCGGTGCTGTTCCTGTTCGTGGTGATGATGCTGGACGTCGACTTCGTCCAGCTCCGCCGGGGCTCCTTGCAGTACCTGCCGGTCGGCGGGTTGGTCGGCCTCGTGCTGCTGGTCGAGCTCTTGCTGGTGGTCGGCGCCTGGGCGATCGGTCCCGGCGTGCAGAAGACCGTGGCGCTGCCGATCCCGACCGACATGAGCAATGCCGAGGCGCTCGGCCGCGTGCTCTACACCCGCTACGTCTACTTCTTCCAGGCCGCCGGTCTGGTGCTGCTGGTCGCGATGATCGGCGCCATCGTGCTGACGCTGCGCCACAAGCCGAATGTCCGCCGCCAGGTGATCTCCGACCAGCTCGCCCGCCGCAAGGAGGACATCATCGAGCTGAAGACCATGCGGCCGGGGCAGGGCGTTGCCGAAGTCCAGGGGGAATCGCGATGACCATCGGGCTCGGCCATTATCTCTCGGTCGCCGCGATCCTGTTCACCATCGGGATCTTCGGCATCTTCCTCAACCGCAAGAACGTCATCATCATCCTGATGTCGGTGGAGCTGATCCTGCTCGCCGTGAACATCAACATGGTGGCGTTCTCGACCCATCTGGGCGACCTCGTCGGCCAGGTGTTCGCCCTGATCGTCCTCACGGTCGCGGCCGCCGAGGCGGCGATCGGCCTCGCCATCCTGGTCGTGTTCTTCCGCAATCGCGGCTCGATCGCGGTCGAGGACATCAACATCATGAAGGGCTGAGCGGCGCGATGTACCAGGCCATCGTCTTCCTGCCTCTGCTGGGCTTCCTGATCGCCGCCGCGATCGCCATCGTCGGCGCCCGCGCGCAGCATCCGGGCGGCTATCCCGAGCCCGGCGCCGAGGACCATACGCACGGACCCGTCGACGAGAGCCGGCACGGTGCCCCGTCACCGCACGGCGATCACGCCGCCCTCCACGTCTCCCACGACGAGCACGACCACCACGCCGCCGAGCCGGCCGCGTGGGGCTCGCGGCCCGCCGAGGTGGTGACCACGACGCTCCTGTTCGTCTCCATGGCGCTGTCCTGGATCGCCTTCGCGCGCGTCGGCTTCGGCGGCCTGGAGGTGCGCGAGGCGATCGCCCCGTTCATCTTCTCGGGCGAGCTGAAGGTCGACTGGGCGCTGCGGGTCGACACCCTGACGGCCGTCATGCTGGTGGTGGTCACCACCGTGTCGGCGCTCGTCCATCTCTACTCGATCGGCTACATGGTCGACGATCCCGGCCGGCCGCGCTTCTTCGCCTACCTGTCGCTGTTCACCTTCGCGATGCTGATGCTGGTGACGGCCGACAACCTGGTGCAGCTGTTCTTCGGCTGGGAGGGCGTCGGGCTCGCGAGCTATCTGCTGATCGGCTTCTGGTACAAGAAGCCGTCCGCCAACGCCGCCGCCATCAAGGCCTTCGTGGTCAACCGGGTGGGCGACTTCGGCTTCCTGCTCGGCATCTTCGCGGTGTTCGTCGTCACCGCGGCGGTCGACTTCGACACCATCTTCGCGCAGGCCCCGGCGCTGGCCGGCAAGCCCATCCCGTTCCTGAGCTGGGAGGTGGACGCCCTCACGGTGATCTGCCTGCTCTTGTTCATGGGTGCCATGGGCAAGTCGGCGCAGTTCCTGCTGCACACCTGGCTGCCCGACGCCATGGAAGGCCCGACCCCGGTGTCGGCGCTCATCCATGCCGCCACCATGGTGACGGCCGGCGTGTTCATGGTGGCGCGGCTGTCGCCCCTGTTCGAGCTCGCTCCGACGGCGCTCGCCGTCGTCACCTTCGTGGGCGCCACCACGGCGCTGTTCGCCGCCACCGTCGGCCTGGTGCAGAACGACATCAAGCGCATCGTCGCCTACTCGACCTGCTCGCAGCTCGGCTACATGTTCGTCGCCATGGGGGTGGGGGCCTACTCGGTGGGCATGTACCACCTGTTCACCCATGCCTTCTTCAAGGCGCTGCTGTTCCTCGGCTCCGGCTCGGTGATCGTCGCGATGCATCACGAGCAGGACATCCGGATGATGGGCGGGCTCAGCCGCAAGATCCCGTTCACCTACGCCATGATGCTGGTCGGCACCCTGGCGCTGACCGGCTTCCCGCTGACCGCCGGCTACTTCTCGAAGGACGCCATCATCGAGGCCGCGTTCGCGAGCGACCACGCCGGCCACAATCCGATGGCGTTCTACGGCTTCGTCTGCACGGTCGCGGCTGCGGCGCTGACATCGTTCTACTCGTGGCGTCTGGTGTTCAAGACGTTCCACGGGCAGCCGCACGACCGCCACCACTACGACCACGCGCACGAGAGCCCGCTGCCGATGCTGATCCCGCTCGGGGTGCTGGCGGCCGGCTCGATCCTGGCGGGGCTGCCGTTCTACGACGCCTTCGCGGGCAACAGCGTGGCAGCCTTCTTCCGCGGCTCGCTGTCGGTGACCGGCATCCTCGAGGAGATGCACCACGTCCCGGCGATGATCGCCTATCTGCCGACCGTCATGATGGTGGCGGGCTTCGCGGTCGCCTGGGTGTTCTACATCAAGAGCCCCGGCATCCCGCGGGCGCTGGCCCGGACGTTCAAGCCGGTCTACCTGTTCCTGCTCAACAAGTGGTACTTCGACGAGCTCTACGACCGCATCTTCGTGCGGCCCGCCATGTGGCTCGGCCGCGCCTTGTGGAAGGGCGGCGACGGCCGGCTGATCGACGGGCTCGGCCCCGACGGCGTCTCGGCCCGCGTGCTCGACGTGACCCGCAACGTCGTCCGGTTGCAGACCGGCTACCTGTATCACTATGCGTTTGCGATGCTGATCGGCGTCGCGGCGCTGGCGACGTGGTTCATCCTCGGGGGACTTCGGTGATGGCGAGCTGGCCCGTCCTTTCCGTCACCACCTTCCTGCCGGCCTTCGGCGCGCTGCTCATCATGATGCTGCGTCAGGAGGACGAGGCGGTGAAGCGCAATGCGCGCTGGATCGCCCTGTGGACCACGCTCATCACCTTCGCGGTGTCGATGGTGATGGTGTGGCGCTTCGACTCCGGCTCGCCGGAGTTCCAGTTCGTCGAGCGGCAGCCCTGGCTCGCCGGCACCATCACGTATCACATGGGCGTCGACGGCATCTCGCTGCCCTTCGTGATCCTGACGACGGCGCTGATGCCGCTGTGCATCCTGGCGAGCTGGAAGCCGATCCAGCGCCGCGTGAAGGAGTACATGGTCGCCTTCCTGGTGCTGGAGACCATGATGGTGGGCACCTTCGCGGCGCTCGACGTCGTGGTGTTCTACCTGTTCTTCGAAGGCGGCCTGATCCCGATGTTCCTGATCATCGGGGTGTGGGGCGGCCCGCGCCGGGTCTATGCCAGCTTCAAGTTCTTCCTCTACACGCTGCTCGGCTCGGTGCTGATGCTGATCGCCATCCTGGCGATGTACGGGGAGGCCGGCACCACCGACATCCCGACCCTGATGGCGCACGACTTCCCGCGCACCCTCCAGACCTGGGCGTGGCTCGCCTTCTTCGCCTCGTTCGCGGTGAAGATGCCGATGTGGCCGGTGCACACCTGGCTGCCCGACGCCCACGTGGAGGCGCCGACCGCGGGGTCGGTGATCCTGGCGGCGGTCCTGCTGAAGATGGGCGGCTACGGCTTCCTGCGCTTCTCGCTGCCGATGTTCCCGGACGCCTCGGAGTACTTCGCCCCGATGGTGTTCGTGCTCTCGGTGGTGGCGATCGTCTACACGTCGCTCGTCGCGCTGATGCAGGAGGACGTGAAGAAGCTGATCGCCTACTCGTCGGTCGCCCACATGGGCTTCGTCACCATGGGGATCTTCACCGGCAACACGCAGGGTGTCGCCGGCAGCGTGTTCCAGATGATCTCGCACGGCATCGTGTCGGGCGCGCTGTTCCTCTGCGTCGGCGTCATCTACGATCGCATGCACACCCGCGAGATCGCCGCCTATGGCGGGCTGGTGAACCGCATGCCGGTTTACGCCGCGATTTTCATGCTGTTCACGCTGGCGAATGTCGGGCTGCCCGGCACCTCGGGCTTCGTCGGCGAGTTCCTCACCCTGATGGGGGCCTTCCGGGTCAACACCTGGGTCGCCACCATCGCGTGTCTCGGCGTCATCCTGTCGGCCTGCTACGCCCTGTGGCTCTACCGCAAGGTTGTGTTCGGGGCGCTCGAGAAGCCGTCGCTCGCGGCCATCCGCGACGTCGAGCTGCGCGAGATCGTGGTGTTCGCGCCGCTGATCGTCCTCACCATCTGGTTCGGTGTCTATCCGAAGCCGGTGCTCGACATGTCGGCCGCCTCGGTGTCGGCTCTGGTCCAGAGCTACAACGAGGCCCTGGGGACGCCGAAGACCGCGGCCCTCGGCCGGCCTTCCGCGGCGGAGTGATCCTCGCTCCGCCGCGACCTCCGCTTTCCCGTCCGCGTCACCGCTAGACCACGGCACCCCATGACCAACGCAGTCGAGCTTCCCCTCCTGTATCCCGCGATGCCCGAGATCGTGCTCGCGGTCGGGGCCATGGTGCTGGTCCTGATCGGCGCGTTCCGGGGCGATCGGTCGACCGGGGCGGTCGGCGGCTTCGCGGTCATGCTGCTCATCGCCGCCGGCGTGCTGGTGGCGCTGATGCCGTCCGAGACGGTGACGACCTTCGGCGGCAGCTTCGTGGTCGATTCCTTCGCGCGCTTCTTCAAGCTGCTGGTGCTGATCGGCTCGGCCACCGCGGTGCTGATGTCGACCGACTTCCTCTCCACCGAGGATCGTCGCAAGTTCGAGTATCCGGTGCTGATCGTGCTCTCCACCACCGGCATGCTGATGCTGGTGTCGGCGGCCGACCTGATCGCGCTCTATCTCGGCCTCGAGCTGATGAGTCTGGCGCTCTACGTGGTGGCGGCGATCGATCGCGACCGCATCAAGTCCACCGAGGCGGGCCTGAAGTACTTCGTGCTCGGCGCGCTGTCGTCCGGCATGCTGCTCTACGGTGCCTCGCTGATCTACGGCTCGACCGGCTCGGTCACCTTCGCGGGCATCGCGCAAGGGGCCGCGGCCGGCGGCGTCGGGCTCACCTTCGGGCTGGTGTTCCTGCTCGCCGGCCTCTGCTTCAAGATCTCGGCGGTGCCGTTCCACATGTGGACGCCGGACGTCTACGAGGGCGCGCCGACGCCGATCACGGCGTTCTTCGCCGCCGCCCCCAAGGTCGCCGCCATCGCGGTGTTCGTGCGCGTGACGATGACGGCGTTCCCGACCGTCGGGCCGCAGTGGCAGCAGATCGTCGTGTTCGTCTCCATCGCCTCGATGGCGCTCGGCTCGTTTGCGGCCATCGGCCAGACCAACATCAAGCGGCTGATGGCCTACTCGTCCATCGGCCATGTCGGCTTCGCGCTGGTCGGCCTCGCGGCCGGCACCGTCGAGGGCGTCCAGGGCGTGATGATCTACATGGCGATCTATCTGGCCATGACGCTCGGCACCTTCGCGGTGATCATCGCAATGAAGCGCGAGGAGGGGCCGGTGGAGGAGATCGCCGATCTCGCCGGGCTCGCCCGCACCAAGCCGGGCGTCGCCTTCGTGCTCGGCATGATGCTGTTCTCGCTCGCCGGCATCCCGCCGCTCGCCGGCTTCTTCGCCAAGTTCTACGTGTTCCTCGCCGCCGTGAACGCCGGGCTCTACGCCCTCGCGGTGATCGGCGTGGTGACCAGCGTGGTCGGCGCCTACTACTATCTCGCCATCGTCAAGGTGATGTATTTCGACGAGCCGGCTCCGGCCCTGTCGCCGATGCGCGGCGAGCTCGGCCTGGTGCTGACGGTCACCGGGCTGTTCGTCATCTTGTTCTTCGTCTATCCGGCCCCGCTGGTGAACGCCGCCGCAGCGGCTGCGAAGTCGCTGTTCTGAGCTGGTTCACCACCTCCGTTCGTCCCCGCGCAAGCGGGGACCCAGGAGCCGAACAGAACTGGCCGAACAGAACTGGATACCTGCTCCGGCGGGAACGAGCGGAATGCGGAACGATCGTCACGCCTCTGGACACGCCGAGGACGCCTGCGTCCTCGATCCGTCGGCCGCCGCGGCGGGCGTGCGCCACAGGGCCTTCGACACCATCGACTCGACCAATGCCGAAGCGCTGCGGCGGGCCGGGGAGGGTGAGCGTGGCCCGCTGTGGATCACGGCGGTGCGCCAGACCGCCGGGCGCGGGCGGCGCGGCCGCCCGTGGGCGTCGGAGCCCGGCAACCTGCATGCGAGCCTGCTGCTCGCCGATCCGGCGCCGATTCCGCAGGCGTCGCAGCTCTCCTTCGTGGCCGGTCTGGCTGTTCACGATGCGCTCTGCGCCGTCGCCCCCGCGCTGGCTGCTCGGCTCACCCTGAAGTGGCCGAACGACGTGCTGTGCGGTGGCCGCAAGCTGGCCGGCATTCTGGTCGAGGGCGAGACGCGCGGCGGGCTCACCGCGGTGGTCGGCATCGGGATCGATTGCGTGCATCATCCGGCCGAGGCGCTCTATCCGGCGACCGACCTCGCGGCCGAAGGCGCCTCCGTCTCGGCCGGTCAGGTGTTCGCCGCGCTTTCCCGTACCATGGTGCGCCGGCTGGCCGAATGGGACCGCAGCCATGGCTTCGAGACCATCCGCCGCGCCTGGCTGGCGCGGGGCCCCGCGCCGGGCGCAGCCCTGACGGTGCGTTTCGACAATACCGAGACCACCGGCTTGTTCGAGACCATCGACGAGCACGGGAATCTGGTAATCACCGGAGCCGAGGGCATCCATAGGATCGCGGCCGGCGACGTCTTTCCGCTGGCGCGGCCAGGTCCGGCGCCCTCCGCGAACCGGCGATACCCATGACCCAAAAAGGCGACGAGCTCGTCTTCGCCCCGCTCGGCGGGGTCGGCGAGATCGGCATGAACCTCTCGCTGTACGGGTATGGCCGCGAGCGCAAGCGGGCCTGGGTTGCGGTCGATTTCGGCGTCGCCTTCGGGGGCGACGACCTGCCGGGCGTTGACCTGGTGATGCCCGACATCCGCTTCCTGTTGGCGGAGCGCAAGAACCTGCTCGGCCTCGTCCTCACCCACGGGCACGAGGACCATTTTGGCGCGCTGATCGACCTGTGGCCGCGCCTGAAGGTGCCGATCTACACGACGCCGTTCACGGCGGCGCTGTTCGAGGCCAAGCGCCAGGCGGAGCCGGGCGCCCCCGAGATCCCGATCCAGGTGGTGCCGCTCGGCGGCACCATCCGGCTCGGCCCGTTCGAGATCGAGCTCGTCTCGATGTCGCACTCGATCCCGGAATCCAACGCGCTGATCATCGGCACGCCGCTCGGCCGGGTGCTGCACACCGGCGACTGGAAGCTCGATCCGACCCCGGTGGTGGGACCGCCGACCGACGAGGCGCGGCTGCGCCGGCTGGGCGAGGAGGGCTGCCTGGCGCTGGTCGGCGATTCCACCAATGCGGTGCGCGAGGGCCGCTCGCCGTCGGAGACCGAGGTCGGTAAGACGCTGGCGGAGCTGATCGCCGAGGCGCCGCAGCGGGTCGCCGTCACCACCTTCGCGTCACACGTCGCCCGGGTGCGCTCGATCGCCGAGGCGGCCCACGCCTGCGGCCGCGAGGTCGTGGTGGTCGGCCGCGCCATGGAGCGCATCAGCCAGGTGGCGCGCGAAACCGGCTATCTCGACGGCATTCCGGATTTCCGCTCGGCCGAGACCTACGGCTACCTGCCGCGCGACAAGGTGGTGGCGCTGTGCACCGGCAGCCAGGGCGAGCCGCGCGCCGCGCTCGCCCGTATCGCCACCGACTCGCATCCCGAGATCGGCCTCACCAGGGGTGACCGGGTGATCTTCTCGTCGCGCACCATTCCGGGCAACGAGAAGGCGGTGAACCGGGTGATCAACGGCCTGGTGGCGCAAGGTGTCGAGGTGATCACCGAGCGCACCCATCTGGTGCACGTCTCCGGGCATCCGCGCCGCGACGAGCTGGCCGACCTGTTCGGCTGGGTGCGGCCGAAGGTGATGATCCCGGTGCACGGCGAGCCGCTGCATCTCGCCGAGCACGCGGCGCTCGCTCGCCGGCTCGGCGTGCCCGAGGTGATCGGCTGCCGCGACGGCGACCTGGTGCGCATCGCGCCGGGACCCGCCGGCATCGTCGACGAGGTGCCGCAGGGCCGGCTCTACAAGGACGGCCACCTGATCGTCGAGGCCGAGGCCCGCACGGTGCCGGACCGCCGGCGGCTCGGCTTCGTCGGCGTCGTCTCGGTCGCCCTCGCGCTCGACGAGACAGGCGTGATGGCCTCCGATCCCGAGGTCGCGTTGATCGGCATTCCGGAGACCGACGGGTCCGGGCGCAGCCTCGCCGAGCTGGCGCTCGCCACCGTCACCGACACGGTGGAGCACCTGCCGCGGGCGCGCCGGCGCGATCCCGACAGCGTCGCCGAGGCCGTCCGGCGTTCGGTGCGGGGCACCCTTGCGGCCGCCTGGGGCAAGAAGCCCCTGTGTCTGGTCCATGTCTTGACGGTATAAGGGCTCAGTTTTCAACGACCGGCGCGGGACCTCCTGCGATACGGGAACCGAAGGGGACTGTCATGATCGGACGCCTCAACCATGTGGCGATCGCCGTTGCGAATCTGGAGAAGGCGTCGCGCCTCTATCGCGAGACCATGGGGGCCGAGGTGTCCGAGCCGCTGCCGCAGCCCGCGCACGGCGTCACCGTCGTGTTCATCAACCTGCCCAACACCAAGGTCGAGCTGCTGGAGCCGCTGGGCGACAACTCGCCGATCGCCAAGTTCCTGGAGAAGAGCCCGGACGGCGGCATCCACCACATCTGCTACGAGGTGGAGGACATCATCGCGGCGCGCGACAAGCTGAAGGCCGGCGGCGCCCGGGTGCTCGGCGACGGCAACCCGAAGATCGGCGCCCATGGCAAGCCGGTGCTGTTCCTGCATCCGAAGGACTTCAACGGCACGCTGGTCGAGCTGGAGCAGGCGTGACGCCTGCGGTCGCGAGGCTCGTTCCCCGGACGCCAGAACTGTAGCCCGGGCTGAGCGCCGCGAAGCCCGGGGCTCCTGCCGACGGGACGATCTGGGTCCCGGATCTCGCTCCGCTCGATCCGGGCTACGGAGCCACGGTCGCGGGGCTCGTCCCCCTGGCGCCAGAATTGTAGCCCGGGCTGAGCGCCGCGAAGCCCGGTGCTCCTGCCGACGGGGCGATCTGTGTCCCGGATCTCGCTCCGCTCGATCCGGGCTACGTTTTGATCTCTTCCGACCCGGCGCCCTTGCTCCGGCCCCCCATCGCTGTTAGCGACACCCGGTGAACGCCTCGCGCCCGGCACCGGGCGACGACGCGACGACATCGGCCTCAACTGCGGGCACGCACCCCCATGCCCTGGACCACCTTCGCGGCCATCTACTTCGTCACCTGGTGGATCGTGCTGTTCGCGGTCCTGCCGTTCGGCGTCCGCGCCCAGCACGAGCATGGCGAGGTGTCGCCCGGCACCGACCCGGGCGCGCCGGCCGCGCCGGCGCTGCTCGCCAAGGCCGGGTGGACCACGCTGGTCACCACCGTGCTGGTCGCGGCGTTCTGGGCCGCCCATGCGGCCCGGCTGGTCGACCTCGAACAGTTTGCGACGCTGTGGGGTCTCTTTCCGCGCTGACCCGTCCCGCTCGCTGCGCACCCGCGCTATGACTCGGGATGCGCCGTCGTTCCGGAGAGGCAGCCGTGCTTCGCTGATCGGAACGCGAATCGGCTGTTCGCCGAACCTGAATTCATCGAACAGGGTTGGAGTTCTGCGGTGCCCCGCTCTCGCGGTGCCGACCGGCCGTCGGCCCGACCGGGTGGCTCGAGATAAAAAAAAAGCAGGAACGATGTCCTGCTCCTTACCGAGTTTTTTGCCATTTCTCCGCTATCTTGTTTTCGGAGCGGCTGCGATCGAGCGCGCCGTTTGGCTCTTCCTCCCACAGACCTGGACCACACCCCCGGCGCAAGAAAGTTTCATTCCCGGCCGCCGGGAGCGACGATCGTGTCTTAGCCAATCAAGACTGGTTTGTCATCACGGTTGTCGTGCAGTGCAACATCGAGCGTAATGTTCCGCAGTTCGTTACAATAGCGGTCCGCCAGCTCTTCGCCGAAAGCCTGAACATCGCTGTTCGCGCTTGTCTTTTCGGTTCCGATCCGGTTTCTCTGCGATATTCTCCAAGGAGTTTGGATCATGCGCCTGTCCCGTTTCTTCCTGCCGATTTTGCGCGAGACGCCGAAGGAAGCGGAAATTATGTCGCACCGGCTGCTGCTGCGGGCCGGGATGATCCGCCAGGAGGCGGCCGGCATCTACGCCTTCCTGCCGCTGGGGCTGCGGGTGCTGCGCAAGGTGTGCGCCATCGTCCGCGAGGAGCAGGACCGGGCCGGCGCCGTCGAGATGCTCATGCCGACCATCCAGTCGGCCGAGCTGTGGCGGGAGAGCGGACGCTACGACGACTACGGCAAGGAGATGCTGCGCATCAAGGACCGCCACGAGCGCGAGATGCTGTACGGCCCGACCAACGAGGAGATGATCACCGAGATCTTCCGGGCCTATGTCCGCTCCTACAAGGACCTGCCGCTCAACCTCTACCATCTCCAATGGAAGTTCCGAGACGAGGTGCGGCCGCGATTCGGCCTGATGCGCGGGCGCGAGTTCCTGATGAAGGACGCCTACTCGTTCGATCTCGACTACGAGGGCGCCCGGCACGCCTACAACAAGATGTTCGTGGCCTATCTGCGCACCTTCGCGCGGCTCGGCCTCAAGGCGATCCCGATGGTCGCCGACACCGGCCCGATCGGCGGCAATCTCAGCCACGAGTTCATCATCCTGGCGCAGACCGGCGAGAGCGAGGTGTTCTGCCATCGCGATTATCTCGACACGCCGGTGCCGGACGCCGGGGTCGACTTCGACGACGTCGCCGGTGTCCAGGCCATCGTCGACCAGTGGACCGCGCTCTATGCGGCGACCTCGGAGAAGCACGACGCGGAGGCGTTCGCCGCCATCCCGGAAGCCTCCCGGGTGTCGGCGCGCGGCATCGAGGTCGGCCACATCTTCTATTTCGGCACCAAGTACTCGGAGCCCATGCGGGCCGTGGTGGCGGGCCCCGACGGCGTCGAGCGTCCGGTCCATATGGGGTCCTACGGCATCGGGCCGACCCGGCTGGTCGCCGCCCTGATCGAGGCGTCGCACGACGAGGCCGGCATCGTCTGGCCGGAGCCGGTGGCGCCGTTCCAGGTGGCGGTGGTCAATCTGAAGCAGGGCGACGCGGCGACCGACGCGGCGGCGGGCGAGCTCTACCGCGACCTATCGGCGCGGGGCGTCGAGGTGCTGTATCACGATCTCGACGAGCGGCCCGGCTCCAAGTTCGCGACCGTCGACCTGATCGGCGTCCCCTGGCAAATCTTGGTCGGCCCCAAGGGGCTCAAGGAGGGCAAGGTGGAGCTCAAGCGCCGCGCCGGTGGCGACCGCGAGCTCTTGTCGCCGGCCGACGTGCTGGAGAAGCTGGCTCCGAAGAGGTGAATACTGGAAGGCGGGCAGCGCATTTCACCTCTCCCCGCACGCGGGGAAAGGTCGGAGTCCGCGCCTCGAGGCGGGTGGCGGGTGAGGGGGGCGTTTCGGCTCGAGCTGAAACGCTGCACCCCCTCCCCACTACGCGGGGCGAGGGAGTCTCGGCGCCGTGTCCGTGCGAGCATGCCCCGAGCGATCATGCAACCGGCGCGCCGGCCTCAATCCGCCCGAATTGAATGAAATCGGTCGAGCCGATAAACCTGCGCGCAACGCACCCGATCCTGGACCATCGATCTCGCTAATCCGCCAGAATCGGGTGTAATCCCGCCTGGAGAGAATCGTCATGACCGACTCCGCCGGGACCCGGCCGTTCGCGCCCTTCGAGTGGATGCTGTCGCTGCGCTACCTGCGCGCCCGGCGCAAGGAGGGATTCATCTCCGTCATCGCCGGGTTCTCGTTCCTCGGCATCATGCTCGGCGTCGCCACGCTGATCATCGTGATGGCGGTGATGAACGGCTTCCGCACCGAGCTGCTCGACAAGATCCTCGGCCTCAACGGCCATCTGCTGATCCAGCCGCTCGAATCGCCGCTCACCGACTTCGAGCCGGTGGCGGCGCGGATCGCCGCCGTTCCGGGCGTCAAGCTGGCGGCGCCGATCGTCGAGGGCCAGGCGCTCGCCTCGTCGCCCTTCGCGGCCAACGGCGTGCTGGTGCGCGGCATGCGGGCCGCCGACCTCGACAAGCTCGCCTCGATCTCAAAGAACATCAAGAAGGGCACGCTCGAAGGCTTCGACCAGGGGCAGGGGATCGCCATCGGCAAGCGCCTGGCCGATCAGCTCTCGCTCCAGGCCGGCGACAACCTGACGCTGGTGGCGCCGCGCGGCGCCGTGACGCCGATGGGCACCACCCCGCGCATCAAGCCCTATCGGGTGGCGGCAATCTTCGAGATCGGCATGTCCGAGTACGACGCCGCCTTCGTGTTCATGCCGATGCCGGAGGCGCAAGCCTATTTCAACCGCTCGAACGACGTCACCGCCATCGAGGTCTACATCACCGATCCCGACTCGGTCGACCGCTACCGCAAGCTGATCGCCGAGGCGGCGCAGCGGCCCATCTACATGATCGACTGGCGCCAGCGGAACGCCACCTTCTTCAACGCGCTCCAGGTGGAGCGCAACGTGATGTTCCTGATTCTCACGCTGATCGTGCTGGTGGCGGCGCTCAACATCGTGTCCGGCCTGATCATGCTGGTGAAGGACAAGAGCCAGGACATCGCCATCATGCGCACCATGGGGGCGAGCCAGGGTGCCATCATGCGCGTCTTCCTGATCACCGGCGCCTCGATCGGCGTGGTCGGCACGGTGATGGGCTTCATCGTCGGCACGCTGGTTTGCGTGAACATCGATTCGATCCGCCAGTTCCTGTCCTGGGTGACGCAGACCGACCTGTTTCCGCGCGAGCTCTACTTCCTGTCGCGGCTGCCGGCCGAGATGGACGCCGGCGAGACCGTCGCGGTGGTCGTCATGGCGCTCGGCCTGTCGCTGCTCGCCACCCTGTACCCGTCCTGGCGGGCGGCCCGTCTCGACCCCGTCGAGACCCTTCGTTACGAGTAGACGGCGAGCACCCCGATGGCCGCGACCGAAAGCCCCGTCGTCTTCCTGCATCAGATCGAGCGGCAGTATCGCCAGGGTGACGTCACCCTCGACGTGCTGAAGGGCGCCGAGCTGGCTGTCTGGTCCGGCCAGATGGTGGCGCTGATCGCGCCGTCCGGCGCCGGCAAGTCGACGCTCCTGCACATTGCCGGACTGCTGGAGCATCAGGACGCCGGCGAGGTCTATATCGACGACGTGCCGACCTCGAATCTCTCAGACACCGAGCGCACTCGCATCCGGCGCAACGAGATCGGCTTCGTCTATCAGGCGCACCATCTGCTCGGCGAGTTCACCGCGGTCGAGAACGTGATGCTCCCGCAGATGATTCGCGGCCTGCCGAAGCACGAGGCGCAGGAGCGCGGGGCGGAGCTTCTGTCCTATCTCGGCCTCAAGGATCGTCTCACCCACCGGCCGGCCGAGCTGTCGGGGGGCGAGCAGCAGCGCGTCGCCATCGCGCGCGCGGTCGCCAACGCGCCGCGGCTCCTGCTCGCCGACGAGCCGACCGGCAATCTCGATCCGAAGACCTCCGAGCACGTGTTCCGGGCGCTGACCCAGCTCGTGCGCGCATCGCGGCTCGCCGCCGTCATCGCCACCCACAATCTCGACATCGCGGCCCGCATGGATCGCCGGGTGACCCTCAAGGACGGGCGCATCCTTGAGGTGGAGTAGCGGGCCGGCGAAGAGCCACCGCAGCACGGATGGTGAACACCGGATTGATCCGGGTCAATGATCCAAGGCTGCCTCGGTGACGGTCGGCGGGGCGGCTGTCAAGCGAAGCTGACGCCGAGCCGGTTTTCGGTTCGCCAGATTACTCGGCACATCCGGTTCGGTGCGCCCTCGACATGCAGCTCGAATTCGCGCGGAATGCCGAAGGTCCCCGAATGGACCTGCAAGCAGGCGCCCCCGTCCGACAGGTTCCGCACGGCACATTCGATCTTCGGGGCCTTCGCGCTCACGGCGATGCGGCCCGATTTGAGGACCCTGGTTCGGCTGCTTTTACGACGCTCGTCCATGGCGCCTACGCTCCGCCGCGGCGCGGCGATCGCGGTCATTCTTCCAGCGTGGCTTTGCGATTCCCTTAATCGTACGGGCGACTGTCGACCGGCGAGGCCGGTGTGGCGCCGATAGCAGGGCGAGGTGTGTCGGGCTGCCCGCGAGGTCCCGGAGATCGCGACGGGATGTCGGCTGGCGATGCCGCGAGACGGTGGCGACGCAGTGCAGGGGACACGCGGTCCGGCGCGCAGGGAACGGTTCGACAGGGAGCCGAACGCCGACCGAAGGCCAGCCGAAAGCCAGTGCCGTGACCGCGAGACAAACAGACTTGACATATGAACGAATAGAGAACTAATGTTCCTTTAATGTTCCAATCAAGCCTTGGGGGCACCACCATGCAGTCTGTCACCACGGACGTGATGCAGGCCCTCGCTTCGGTGACCTTGTTGGCCGGGACGCTGGTGATCTGGGCCCGCCTGCTCGACGTGCTGTAGAGCGTTTTCAGGAGGGCATGCCGGTTCGCTGTCGAGGAGCATTTTCCGGCGAAGCGGACTTCGGTTCGCCGTCGGAAATGCGATCAAATAAGGACTTCTAGAGCGGAGCCCGATCCAGTTGGGCCGGAGTCCGCTGGAGAAGGCGATCACGGAGGAGGGCTGGCGGGCTTCGATTTCGTTGGATGGGGTTTCCGGGGTTTTCTGCTCCGGCCGGCTCTGGCCGGCTCTGGCTCTGGTTCTGGCTGTGGGCTTCGGGACGGTGATCTCCCGCTGTCGCCGCCGGCCGGCTCCATCGTCCGGTCGTAGCAGGGTGTATGCATCTGCCTCTGGCAGGTCCATCTCTGGCACGTCCACCTCTGGCACGGTCGCCACTCCCACGATCGCCTGTGCACGAGCGGGGCCGGTGGCTGGACTCGGGCCGGGAGGGTCCGCGATGGTGGGGCGGGTCCCCGGACGAGTCCGCGGCTCGCGAGCGCCGGGGAGGCGGTCGCCGGCAGGCGGTCCGCCAAATGGTCCCGTCATTGGCCCGCGGGCGATTGGGCCGTTCGTTCTGGTGAGCCGCGCCTGTGACCGATCCGACTGTCTCTAGTTCCACGCTCGATGGCCGCGCGGTTCGGCCGGTGTCCGCCGATGCCGCCTCGGCGCCGGCCGCGCCCCCGCTCGCCGGCCCTGCATCGCCTGCCACGGGTGCCGCCCGGCAATCGTCCGTGGGCGCGCCGGTGCCGGCGGTCGACGACCCGCTCGCCGCCGATCCGGGCTTCGTGCATCTGCACGTCCATTCCGCCTTCTCGCTGCTGGAAGGGGCGCTGCCGATCGGCAAGCTCGCGGCGCTCGCCAAGGCCGACCGCCAGCCGGCGCTGGCTCTCACCGACACCGACAATCTGTTCGGTGCACTGGAGTTCTCCGAGAAGATCGCCGGCTACGGCATCCAGCCGATCGTCGGCATCTCGCTCGCCGTCGACTTCGCCGACCAGGAGGCGACCGGCCGCGGCGGCCCGCACGCCCGCACGCTGCCGCGGCTGGTGCTGCTGGCCGCCCGCGAGGAGGGCTACCGCAACCTCATGCGGCTCGACTCGCGCGCCTTCCTGGAGACGCCCTCCAACGAGGCGCCGCACATCGCGCTCGCCTGGCTGGACGGCCATTGCGATGGCCTGATTGCCCTGACGGGCGGACCCGACGGCCCGCTCGACCGCGCCATCGTGTCGGGCCAGGCGTCGCTCGCCGCCGCCCGCTTGGCGACCCTGCAACGCCTGTTCGGCGACCGCCTCTATGTCGAGCTGCAACGTCACGGCACCGAGGCCGAGCGGGCCGCCGAGGGGGCGTTGATCGATCTCGCCTATGCGGCGGGCGTGCCGCTGGTCGCCACCAACCAGCCGTTCTTCGCCGCGGCCGACGATTACGAGTCCCACGACGCGCTGCTGTGCATCGCCGAGGGGCGGCTGCTCGCCGAGGCCGAGCGGCGCCATCTCACCGCCGAGCACCGCTTCAAGACGCGGGCCGAGATGGCGGCGCTGTTCGCCGATCTCCCCGAGGCGTTGGCGTCGACGGTCGAGATCGCCCGGCGCTGCTCGTATCGCCCGCGCACCCGCAAGCCCATCCTGCCCCACTACGGGACCGAGACCGGCGAGCCGCTGGACGAGGAGGCGACCGTGCGGGCGCGTGCCGCCGAGGGCCTGGCGAAGCGCCTCGCGGCGCATGGCTGCGCGCCCGGCCACACCGAGGAGGACTATCGCGAGCGGCTCGCCTACGAGCTCGGCGTCATCGCCCGCATGGGCTTCCCGGGCTACTTCCTGATCGTCTCGGACTTCATCCAATGGGCGAAGCGGCACGGCATTCCGGTCGGCCCGGGCCGCGGCTCCGGGGCCGGCTCGGTGGTGGCCTGGGCGCTCACCATCACGGATCTTGATCCGATCCGCTTCGGCCTGCTGTTCGAGCGCTTCCTCAATCCCGAGCGCGTGTCGATGCCGGACTTCGACATCGACTTCTGCCAGGATCGCCGCGGCGAGGTGATCGACTACGTTCAGAAGCGCTACGGGCGTGATCACGTCGCCCAGATCATCACCTTCGGCACGCTCCAGGCGCGCGGCGTGCTGCGCGACGTCGGCCGCGTGCTGGAGATGCCGTACGGCCAGGTCGACAAGCTGTGCAAGCTCGTCCCGCAGAACCCGGCCAAGCCCGTCAGCCTGAAGGAGGCGATCGAGGGAGAGCCGAAGCTTCAGGCGGCCCGCGACACCGAGCCGGTGGTGGCGCGCGCCTTCGCGATCGCCCAGAAGCTGGAGGGGCTCAACCGCCACGCCTCGACGCACGCCGCCGGCATCGTCATCGGCGACCGCCATCTCGACGAGCTGGTGCCGCTCTATCGCGACCCGAAGTCCGACATGCCGGTCACCCAGTTCAACATGAAATGGGTGGAGCAGGCGGGCCTCGTGAAGTTCGACTTCCTCGGCCTGAAGACGCTGACCACCCTCGACACCGCCGTGAAGCTGCTGCGGCGGCGTGGCGTCGACATCGATCTCGCCCACATCCCGATCGACGACAAGAAGACCTACGACATGCTGGCGCGCGGCGAGACGGTCGGCGTGTTCCAGGTGGAAAGCGCCGGCATGCGCCGCGCCCTGGTCGACATGCGGCCCGATCGGCTGGAGGATCTGGTGGCGCTCGTGGCGCTCTACCGGCCGGGCCCGATGGCCAACATCCCGACCTACTGCGCCCGCAAGCACGGGCAGGAGCGCCCCGACTACATCCATCCCAAGCTCGAGCCGATCCTGCGCGAGACCTTCGGGGTCATCATCTACCAGGAGCAGGTGATGCAGATCGCCCAGGTGCTGGCCGGCTACTCGCTCGGCGAGGCCGACCTCCTGCGCCGCGCCATGGGCAAGAAGATCCGCTCCGAGATGGACAAGCAGCGCGCCCTGTTCTGCAAGGGGGCGATCGAGCGTGGGGTCGAGACCTCGCAGGCCGAGACCATCTTCGAGCTCTTGGCCAAGTTCGCCGACTACGGCTTCAACAAGAGCCACGCGGCCGCCTACGCGCTGGTCTCGTACCAGACCGCCTACCTCAAGGCGAACTATCCGGTCGAGTTCCTGGCCGCCTCGATGACCCTCGACATGGGCAACACCGACAAGCTCTCCGATTTCCGCTCGGAGGCGGAGCGGCTCGGCATCACGGTGGCGCCGCCGTCGGTCAACCGCTCGGGCGTCGACTTCGACGTCGACGGCAACACGATCTTCTACGCGCTCGCCGCCATCAAGGGCATCGGCCGGCAGGCGGTGGAGACCATCGTGGCGGGACGCGGCGAGCGGCCGTTCCGCGACCTCTCGGACTTCGCGCATCGCGTCGATCCGCGCCAGGTCAACAAGCGGGTGCTGGAGAATCTCGCGGCGGCCGGCGCCTTCGACTGCATCGAGCCCGACCGCGCCCGCGCCTTCGCGGCCGTCGAGGCGGTGCTGGCGACCGCGCAGCGCGCCCACGCGGCGGCCGAGAGCGGGCAGGGCGACATCTTCGGCGGGCCGGCGGCGCCGGAGCCCTTGAAGATCCCGCCGGCGCCGGTGTGGATGCCGGCCGACAAGCTGCAACGCGAGTACGATGCCATCGGCTTCTTCCTCACCGGCCATCCGCTCGACGACTACGCGCCGCTGCTGAAGACGCTGCGACTCCAGACCTGGGCCGAGTTTTCCCGCGGCGTGAAGGCGGGGCAGCAGGCCGGGCGGCTCGGCGCCACCGTGGTGTCGCGCACCGAGCGGCGCACCAAGACCGGCAACAAGATGGGCATCGTCGGCCTGTCGGACCCGACCGGGCACTACGAGGCGATCCTGTTCTCCGAGGCGCTGGCGCAGTATCGCGACCTGCTGGAGCCCGGCAAGGCGGTGCTGCTGTTCCTCGCCGCCAATGCCGAGGGCGACGAGGTGCGGGCCCGCATCCAGACGGTGGAGCCGTTGGACGAGGCCGCCGCCAAGCAGCAGAAGGGCCTGCGCATCTTCCTGCGCGACGGGGCGCCGCTCGACGCGGTGGCGCGTCGGCTGGAGGCGGTCGGTGGGGGGGGAGGAGCTGGGGGCGAGGCTGGGGGATCGTTCGGACGTCGTGGTGCGCCGAGTTCCGCTCACCCCCGCGAAGGCGGGGGTCCAGGAGCCCCACTCTCGGCCACCGCCGGCGCCCACGGGTCTCCGCCGTCGCGGGGCGGCGCGGGCGGACCGGCCCAGCCGGCAGGACGCCACCGCGGCTCGGAGCGCGGCGCGGACGGCGGTGAGGTCTCCATCGTGCTGCTGCTGCCCGAGGCCGAGATCGAGCTGAAGCTCGACGGCCGCTACAAGGTCTCGCCCCAGATCGCCGGCGCCATCAAGGCCGTGCCGGGCGTGGTCGAGGTGCAGGCCGTGTAGGGGCGGTGCAGGTTTTCCAGAGTGGTGCAATCGAGGTGGTCCTACCATTCTGTTTCGGCTGCAACATCGCTCAGGCAGTCAATGCGCTTGACGTTTGTGGTCAATTTGATAGCTTTGCAATGTTAATTGGAAATTATAAGATATGGCTATTTCTAAGGAGAAGTATGATGGGTTTCCGGATTTATCGAACCGTGCAGTTTCGTGCATTTTTGAGCATGGGAATGGCTTTATTGTTCTTGTTTGGTCTATTCTCAGACAAGACGCAGAATTCTTTTATGGAACGCTGTAAGATAGCGACTGGAGAGCCGGTTGATAGATGCGAGTGCGCTTCGTCAAAAATCAAAGAGATACTGTCGCCAGAGCATTGGAAGATTATGGGGTTGATTTTTGGCGGTGATCGAGCGACGGCCGATACAGAAGTTGCCAAGCTAGGCGTTGGAGGGATGTTTGGTTTGATGGGGCGCTGGGGGGCGGCTGCAAGTGTCGCAGAGCGCCAATGTAATATTCGCGGTCTTGAGCGAATGTGATAGTTCAGTTTGTAAGATTCTTGTCTTCCAGACTGGTCTCCGGCTGTTCGCACCGCGACGGCCGAGGGGCGAGCCTCCGAGAATCTCAGGAATCCGCTTCGCGCGGCCAGCATCATCCGTGGAAGCCGCGTGTCCCGGGCGCGATGCGGCGGGCCGCCGGCGGCGTGACGCATCGCAGACCCGGGACCCACACGGAACCGCACGGGCCGGCGTCCGGTGGCTGGTCTCGGTCCGAGAGCTGGGTCCTGCATCGGCGGTGCACCGCGTCGCGCCGCTCGCGCTGCACCGCGTGCGGGACACGAGTCCGTGCCGCTGGAATTCAGCCCCGTAGGCCCGGACGGAGCGGCACGACGGCCGGGGCGGCGTTGCCCAAGATCCCGGGTTTTGCTCCGCTCGACCGGGGCTACGGGGTCGGCGGCGGGGGTCACGGCTCCGGGCGTTCCCGCGCCTTCCGGAAAAGCCGCCAGAAGATCGGCACCGGGACGAGCAATACCGCCACGAGCGCCGCCACGGTGGTGCCGGGGAGTTCGCCGGTGCGCGCGCCGTCGACGACAGCGGCCAGCATCACGGCCCACAGCACCGCGAGAAGGACGAGAGTGTTGCGCTTGCGCATCCGCATGGCGCGAGGGTAGCGCGCTTCGAGACGCGCGGACACTGTTCGCGGCCGACGGCGTGGACGGCCGGGGCTGCGTCTCCAAGATGCCGGGGAACCCGCTTCGCGCGGCCAGCATCATCCGTGGAAGCCGCGTGTCCCGGGCGCGATGCGGCGGGCCGCCGGCGGCGTGACGCATCGCAGACCCGGGACCCACACGGAACCGCACGGGCCGGCATCCGGTGGCTGGTGTCGGTCCGAGAGCTGGGTCTCGCATCGGCGGCGCACCGCGTCGCGCCGCTCGCGGTGCACCGCGTGCGGGACACGAGGCCGTGCCGCTGGAATTCGGCCCCGTAGCCCGAACGGGAGCGCAGCGACGGCCGGGGGCGAGCCGCGCCGCAGAGCCAGGTTTCGCGTCGCTCAACCCGGGCTACGGCCGATCGCCGTCGGCCGACACCTTGTCGGCCCACGTCTCGATCAGCAGCTCGCGGAAGCGCTGGGCCGCCGGGGCGAGGGGGCGGCCGCGGCGCGCCACGATGCCGATGGTGCGGGTGACGCGCGGGGTGATCGGCCGCGTCACGATGATCGGGTGCTCGCCCTGCGGGGTGGCGAGGCGCGGCAGCACCGAGACGCCGAGACCCGCCTCGACGAGACCCAGCGACGTCGACAGGTGCGTCACCTCGTAGAACCAGCGCATCCGCACGTTCTCGCGGGCGAGCGCCGTCTCCAGCAGAATCCGGTTGCCGCTCTCGCGCCCCACCGTCACCAGCCGGTAGGGCTGGAGATCCGCCCAGTCGACCCGCGGCTGCGCGGCGAGCGGATGGTCGCGCCGGCAGGCCAGCACGAACGGGTCCTCCAGCAGCGGATCGAACGACACCGCCGCATCCGAGGCGCCGAGGAAGTTGATGCCGAAATCGGCCTCGCCGCGCGACACCGCGTCGAGCCCCTCGGTGGCCGAAAGATCGAGGATGCGGAAGCGCACCTCGGGAAGCTGCTCGGTGAAGCGCGCGATCACCGCCGGCAGGAAGTAGAAGGCGGCGGTCGGCACGCAGGCCAGCGTCACCCGGGCGCCGCGGCCGGCGGCGCCGCGCAGCCCGAACAGCCCACTGTCGGCCTCGTCGAGCAGCCGCCGCACCAGCGGCATCAGCTCGCGGCCGAGGGCCGTGAGCGCCACCCGCCGGGTGGTGCGCTCTAAGAGCGGGCCGCCCACCAGCCCCTCCAGCCGCTGGATGCGGCGGCTCAGTGCCGGCTGCGACAGGGCGAGCGCATCGGCGGCGGCCCGGAAGCTGCCGGCCTCGGCGACGGCCAGGAAGGCGCGCAGGTCGAGCGCCTCGAAATTGATGCTCATGGCGCATCAATAGCCCCGATCTTTGCAATTAACAACCATTGCGGGTCCTGCAAAGAAGAAGCGCCACGCTTATTCCGGGCCCCGCCATGGACCAGACCCGCCCCGCCGCCGTGCGAAAAATCCCCTGCGTGCTCATGCGCGGCGGCACCTCGCGCGGACCCTATTTCCTGGAGAGCGATCTGCCGGCCGATCCGGCGGCGCGCGACCGGGTGCTGCTCGCCGCCATGGGGTCGCCCCACAGCCTCCAGGTCGACGGCATCGGCGGCGGCCATGCCCTGACCAGCAAGGTGGCGATCGTGGCGCCCGCGTCGCGCCCCGGCGCCGATGTCGACTACCTGTTCGCCCAGGTGTCGGTCGATCGCGCCTTCGTCGACTGGAGCCCCAACTGCGGCAACATGCTGTCGGGGGTGGCGCCGTTCGCCATCGAGGCCGGCCTGGTGCCGGCCGCCGACGGCGAGACCACGGTGCGCATCTTCAACCGCAACACCAAGGGGCTGATCGAGGCGACGGTGCGCACGCCGGGTGGCGTCGTCGTGTATGACGGCGAGGCGGCGATCGACGGCGTCGCCGGCACCGCGGCGCCGATCCGGCTCGTCTTCCTGGATGCCGTCGGCTCCAAGACCGCCGGCCTGTTCCCGAGCGGGCAGCGCGCCGAGGAGATCGACGGCGTGCGGGTGACGCTCGCCGACTACGCCATGCCGATGATGCTCGCCGCCGCGGCCGATCTCGACATCGTGGGCGACGAGGCGCCCGAGATGCTCGACCGCGACGCGGCGCTCATCGGCCGCATCCAGGCGCTGCGTCTGGAAGCCGGCCGCCGCATGGGCCTCGGCGATGTCTCCGGCCTGGTGGTGCCGAAGGTCGGCCTGCTCTCGGCGCCGCGCCGCGGCGGCACCCTCACGTCGCGCTACTTCGTGCCGGACCGCTGCCATCGCAGCCACGCCGTCACCGGCGGCTTGTGCGTCGCGGTCGCGTCGCGCACGCCCGGCACGGTGGCGTACGATCTGGCATCGCCGGCCGAGGGCGAGGGGCGCCGGGCGGTCGCCGTCGAGCATCCGAGCGGCCGCATCGACATCGACCTCGCCTTCGCGGCCGACGGCACGGTGACGCGCGCCGGTGTCGTGCGCACGGCGCGCCGCATCTTCGAAGGCAGCCTGCTGGTGCCGGCGGCGGCGTTCGGCTGACCCCCGGCCGACCGTCGCATCCGCCCATCGCGTCCGCATCCGTGAACTCACAGAACCGAACGAACAGAACCCCGGGAGACCCGCCATGTTGGACCGCCGCCGCTTCTGTGCCGGCCTCGCCGCCGCCGCTCCGCTGATCGCCGCGCCCGGCGTCCTGCGCGCGCAAGCCTTTCCGTCACGTCCGATCCGCCTGGTGGTGCCCTATGCGGCGGGCGGGGGCACCGATGCGCTCGCCCGCGTGGTCGCGCAGGCGATGAGCGAGCGCGCCGGCTGGTCGGTGGTGGTGGAGAACATCACCGGGGCGGGCGGCAACCTCGCCACCCTCAACGTCGCCGCGGCACCGGCGGACGGCTACACCATGCTCCAGGCCAATCAGGGGCCGATGGCGGTCAACCCGCACATCTTCAAGACCATGAAGGTCAATCCGCTGACCGCCTTCGACCCGGTGACGCTGATCGCGGCGGCGCCGCTCGTCGTGGTGGTGCCGCCGAAGTCCGAGTTCGGCGACTTCAAGCAGCTCATGGCCTATGCCAAGGCCAACCCGGGCAAGCTCACCTACGGGTCGGCCGGCAACGGCTCGGCGAGCCATCTCGCCACCGTGCTGCTCAACGTCGTGGCCAAGGTCGACACCGTGCATGTGCCCTACAAGGGCGCCGGCCCGGCCCTCAACGACCTGCTCGGCGCCCAGACGCAGTTCATGGTCACCACCATCCCGTCGGTGCTCGGCATGCTGGAAGGCAAGCTGCTCCGGCCGCTCGCCGTCACCAGCAAGGAGCGCGTCGCGGTGCTGCCCGAGGTGCCGACCGTCGCCGAGAGCGGCTGGCCCGATTACGAGTCGACCGCCTGGTATGGCTTCGTGGTGCCGGCCGGCACCCCCAAGGAGATCGTCGAGACGCTGCGCAAGACGACCGTGGATGCGATCAACACGCCGCTGGTCAAGCAGCGGCTGGAAGGCGAGGGCGCCCGGCCGATCGGCAACAGCCCGGCCGAGTTCGCCGAGTTCATCAAGAAGGATTCGGCGCGCTGGGCCGAGATCGCCAAGACCGGCGTGATCTCGCTGAACTGAGCGGCCCCGCGCCCGGCACCAGGCATGGCGCCGCTCGATCGAGCGACGCCGCAAGAGCGCAGCCCCCGCGAGCGCTCGCGGTTGGGGTTCGGCCGGGTCGGCGGGGGGTGGGGGGCCGCCCCCGCGGCGCCGCGCCACCGCGCCGCGCCACCGCGCCGCGCACCCTGTGGGGTCGGCACCGCAGGCATTCGGGAACTAGCTCCGGAAGGCAGGGTTGGCCGATCAGGCCCCCCAACCGGAGACGTCCATGTTCCTGCGCATCGATCGCCTGCAAACCGAGCTGCCCGTGCCCAAGGCGCCCGACCCCAACGCGGCCGCCGCCTTGCAAGAGCTGCTCGGCGGCAAGTACGGGGAGATGTCGACCCTCGGCAACTACCTGTTCCAGAGCTTCAACTTCCGCAGCAAGTCGAAGCTCAAGCCATTCTACAGCCTGGTCGCCAACATCACCGCCGAGGAGCTCGGCCATGTCGAGCTGGTGTCGACCGGCGTCGCCATGCTCAACAACGGCCCGGGCGATCCCGAGGACTACGACGTGTCGGCGGCGCCGTTCGCCGACATGAAGGACATCCGGCTGGCGGCCTCGTTCCTGTCCAACGGCGGCGGCGCCATGCCGATGAACTCGAACGGCGCGTCCTGGAACATGGACTTCGTCACCACCACCGGGAACGTCATCTTCGACCTCCTGCACAACTTCCACCTCGAATGCGGGGCGCGGCTGCACAAGCTGCGGGTCTACGAGACGCTGACCGACCCGACCGGCCGGGAGGTGTGCGGCTATCTCCTGGTGCGCGGCGGTGTCCACGCCCATGCGTATGCGCTGGCATTGAAGAAGCTGACCGGGGTCGAGATCGAGAAGATGCTGCCGACCCCCAACATCCCGACCGACCAGATCCCCGAGGCGGCCAAGTATCTCCAGGAAGGGTCCCACCGTCGGCTCTACCGCTTCAGCCCCGACGACTACCGCGAGATGGCGGGCATCTGGGGCGGCGGCGAGAAGGCCCTGCCGGACGATCCGCCCGGCACCCTGGAGGTGGTGGACGGACCGCCCGAGGGCGGCAAGATCCCGGAGCTGGAAGGCACCCCGTCGGCCTTCGCGCCCGACTACGCGCCGGAGGAGATGTTCGAGATCGCCACCAAGCTCTACAAGAAGTCGCGGTAGCGCCGGCCCCGCGGGAGACGCCTTCGCGTCCCCCGCGGCCCGTCCGTGGGTCCCTCGTCCTGTCCCGGCGGCCTGCCGGGGCAGGGCGCCGGCCCCCCGATTTCGGGCCATCTCCCGGCCGCCCCGTTGCATTCCGGTCTACGGGCTCCTATAAGCGCCGGCATCTCACACGCGGACTCGTTGGCTTCCAGCCGTCCGGTGGCCGTCGGGCGTTCCTTCGCCGTGCGCATTCGCCACGCCGATGAGCGTCTCCGGTCCACACGTCCGCGGAGGAAAAACCGGAGAAAGATCAATGGCGCTGCCCGAGTACAGCATGCGCCAGCTCTTGGAAGCTGGCGTTCATTTCGGCCATCAGTCGCACCGCTGGAACCCGAAGATGAAGGATTACATCTTCGGCGCCCGCAACAACATCCACATCATCGACCTGGCCCAGACGGTGCCGCTGATGCACCGGGCCTTGCAGGTGATCAGTGACACCGTCGCGCGCGGCGGCCGCATCCTGTTCGTCGGCACCAAGCGGCAGGCCCAGGACCAGGTGGCCGAGAGCGCCAAGCGCTGCGCCCAGTACTACGTCAACTCGCGCTGGCTCGGCGGCACGCTGACCAACTGGAAGACCATCTCCGAATCGATCAAGCGCCTGCGCAAGCTCGACGAGATGCTGTCGTCCGGCGAGGCCAACGCCTACACCAAGAAGGAGCGGCTGACGCTCACCCGCGAGCGCGACAAGCTCGACCGGGCGCTCGGCGGCATCAAGGACATGGGCGGGCTGCCCGACCTCCTGTTCGTGATCGACACCAACAAGGAGGACATCGCGATCAAGGAGGCGAACCGCCTCGGCATCCCGGTCGCGGCCGTCGTCGACACCAACTGCAATCCGGACGGCATCACCTACATCGTGCCCGGCAACGACGATGCCGGCCGCGCCATCGGCCTCTATTGCGATCTCGTCTCGCGCGCCGCCATCGACGGCATCTCGCGCGCCCACGGCGAGTCGGGCCTCGACGTCGGCGAGGCCGAGACCCCGATCCTGGAGGACCTGCCGGCCGAGACGGCGGCTCCCGCCGGCGTCGGTTACGAGCAGCTCTCCGGTCCGCGCGGCGTCGCCGACGACCTCAAGAAGCTCACCGGCGTGTCGCCGGCGATCGAGCGCAAGCTCAACGATCTCGGCATCTTCCATTTCTGGCAGATCGCCGCCTTCGGTCCCGCCGCGGCCGAGCATGTGGGCGACGCGGTCGGCCTGCCGGGCCGGGTCGAGAAGTGGATCGCCAAGGCGAAGGAACTCGCCGAGGCCGAGTGATCCGAACGAGACAGCCGCCGGTGCCCTTCGGCCCGGCGGCGCTCTCGTGGTACCCGTGCGCCGTCGCGGCCCTGGCCCTTGGTTTCCTGGTCTCCGGTCCCGTCATGGCGGCGTCAAGATAGTCGTGGATGCCCGGCCCCGGTGCGGCCGGGCGGGGCCGCTCCTTCCGAGCGGGCCCGCGGCCGGCTCCCGCCCTGAGGACAATTCGAGATGGCGAACATCAGCGCATCACTGGTCAAGGAACTCCGCGACAAGACCGGCGCGGGCATGATGGACTGCAAGGCGGCGCTGGCCGAGACCGACGGAAACCTCGAGGCGGCCGTCGACTGGCTGCGCAAGAAGGGCCTCGCCAAGGCCGCCAAGAAGGCCGGCCGGGTGGCCGCCGAGGGCCTCATCGGGGTCGCGGTCGCCGGCCCGAAGGGTGTGGTGGTCGAGGTCAACTCGGAGACCGACTTCGTCGCCCGCAACGACCAGTTCCAGGGCCTGGTGCGGATGATCGCCCAGGTGGCACTCGACGTCGGCACCGATCTCGACGTCATCGCGGCCGCCAAGGTCGGCGAGACCACCATCGCCGAGGCGATCTCCTCGGCCATCGCCACCATCGGCGAGAACATGACGCTGCGCCGCGCCGCCGGCCTGTCGGTGTCGCAGGGCGTCATCGGCCAGTACGTCCACGGCGCGGTGTCCGAGGGCCTCGGCAAGATCGGCGTGATCGTGGCGCTCGAGTCGCCCGGCAAGGCCGACGAGCTGACCGCGCTGGGCCGTCAGATCGCCATGCATGTCGCCGCCTCCAATCCGCAGGCGGTGGACGAGGCCGGCGTCGACCCGGCCGTGGTGGCGCGCGAGCGCGAGGTGATCGCCGACAAGGCGCGCCAGCAGGGCAAGCCCGACAAGGTCATCGAGAAGATCGTCGAGTCCGGCCTCAAGACCTTCTACAAGGAGGTCTGCCTGCTCGATCAGCCCTACATCCATGACACCGGCAAGACCGTCGCCCAGGCCCTCAAGGAGGCCGAGGGCAAGGTCGGTGGCCCGATCAAGATCACCGGCTTCCTGCGCTACGCTCTCGGTGAGGGCATCGAGCGCAAGGAGAGCGATTTCGCCGCCGAGGTGGCGGCCGCCGCCGGCCAGGGCTGATCCCCTCCGATCCGTCGCGGACGCGCGGCGGCACCGTCACGGCGCGCGGCGCGGCCTTCGGGTCGCGCCGCTCGCCCATTCGACCGTCTGACCATCGGGGCGGCACGGGGAGGGCACCATGACGACGGCGGGCTATCGGCGGATCATCGTCAAGCTGTCGGGCGAGGCGCTCGCCGGCGACATGCCGCACGGCATCGATCAGGCCACCGTCGACCGCTTCGCCGCCGATCTGGTGGCCGCCCGCGCGCTCGGGGTGACGCTCGGTGTCGTCGTCGGCGGCGGCAACCTGCTCCGCGGTGCCACTGCGGCCAGCCACGGCGCCGACCGCACCGTCGCCGACGTGATGGGCATGCTGGCGACGGTGATGAACGCGCTCGCGCTCGAATCGGCGATCGAGCGCCTCGGGGCGTCGGCCCGCGCCATGTCGGCGGTCGAGATGCCGCAGGTCTGCGAGACCTACGAGCGCCGCGCCGCCCGCCGCCATCTCGCCGATGGTCGCATCGTGCTGTTCGCCGGCGGCACCGGCAATCCGTTCTTCACCACCGATACCACCGCGGTGCTCCGCGCCGCCGAGATGGGCGCCGATGCGGTGCTCAAGGCCACCAATGTGGACGGCGTCTACAGCGCCGATCCCAAGCGCGACCCGAGCGCCCGGCGCTACGATCGCTTGTCCCTCGACGAGGCCATCGAGCGGCGGCTCGGGGTCATGGATCTGACCGCGTTTTCCCTTGCCCGGGACCATCGCATCCCTATCATCGTGTTCTCGATCCGCGAGCCGGGCGCCGTCGAATCGGTCCTCAGCGGGCGCGGGCGCGCCACCATCGTGGGCGGCTGATCGGGCCTCGTCGCGGTGGCGGTACCGATGGCCGACCCTGGACACCAACCCAGGACGCCGACCCTGGACGCCGACGATGCCCACGGATTCGGGTGTCACGGATTTGGGCATCACGGATTTGGGCATGACGGGTGGCGCCGCGACCGATAAGACCGTGCCGGCCGGGCGCCGCGCGAGCGGAGCGCCGACAGGCCGCGAGTCCCGCCCGGGTGCGGGGCGGCCGCTTCTGGAGAAGTCTCGATGACAGCCGAAAGCTACGATCTCAACGAACTCAAGCGGCGGATGACCGGCGCCCTCCAGGTGCTCAAGCAGGAGCTGGGTGGCCTGCGCACCGGACGCGCCTCGACCAGCCTGCTCGATCACATCCAGGCCGATGTCTACGGCAGCCACATGCCGCTCAACCAGCTCGCCTCGATCAGCGTGCCGGAGCCGCGCCTGATCTCGGTGCAGGTCTGGGACAAGTCGGCCGTCCACGCGGTCGAGAAGGCGATCGTCGCCGCCAATATCGGCCTCACCCCCAACACCGAGGGCCAGGTGATCCGGCTGCGCGTGCCGGAGCTCAACGAGGAGCGCCGCAAGGAGCTGGTCAAGGTCGCCCACAAGTATGCCGAGCAGGCCCGGGTGGCGGTGCGCCATGTCCGCCGCGACGGCATGGAGGTGCTCAAGAAGCTCGACAAGGACGGTGACATCGGCCGCGACGAGCACGACCGCATGTCCGAGGAGGTCCAGAAGGCGACCGACAAGGCCATCGCCGACATCGATCAGGCGCTCGCCACCAAGGAAAAAGAGATCATGACGGTCTGAGGCGATGGTGTGATCTTGGACGCCTGGAGCCGAGCCATGTCTTCCCCCGAGGCGGGACGTACCGAGACCGGCGATGGTCTCGGCGCGCCTCGCCACGTCGCCGTCATCATGGACGGCAACGGGCGGTGGGCGGCGCGGCGCGGGCTGCCCCGCCGGGAAGGACACCGCCGCGGCGTCGAGGCGCTGCGGCGGACCGTGCGGGCGGCCGGCGAGCTCGGCATCGGCGTCCTCACCATCTTCTCGTTCAGCTCGGAGAACTGGTCGCGGCCGCCGGCCGAGGTGCGCGACCTGATGGCACTGCTCCGCCGCTTCATCCGTAACGACTTGGCCGAGCTGCACCGCAGCAACGTCAAGGTGCGGGTAATCGGCGAGCGGGCGCAGCTCGACCGCGACATCGCGAGCCTGCTGCGCGAGGCCGAGGACCTGACCCGGGACAACACCGGGCTCGTGCTCGTGGTCGCCTTCAACTACGGCTCGCGCCAGGAGATCGCCCGTGCGGCGCAGCGGCTCGCCACCGAGGTGGCGGCCGGGCGCCTCGCCCCCGAGGCGATCACCGCCGATCTCATCGCGGCCCGGCTCGACGCCCCCGATCTGCCCGACCCCGATCTCATCATCCGCACCAGCGGCGAGCAGCGGCTGTCGAACTTCCTGCTCTGGCAGGCCGCCTACAGCGAGCTGGTGTTCGTTCCCCTCTACTGGCCCGAGTTCGACCGGGCCGCGCTGGAGAGCGCGATCGCCGAGTTCCGGCGGCGCGAGCGCCGGTTCGGCGGCCTCGTCGTGGCGGGAGCCGGAACCTGACCCGTGCCCCATGACGCACCGGCCCCACCGCGGCCGGATACCGCCGCTCCGCGGCCCCGCAGCGACACCCTGGTCCGGGTCGTCTCCGCCGTCGTTCTCGCCCCGCTCGCCATCGGCGCCGTGCTACTCGGCGGCTGGCCGTTCGTCCTGTTCTGGACGGTGGCGGCGCTCGGGGTGCACTGGGAGTGGACCACCGCCATCGTCGGGGCCGGCCGCCGGCCGCAGGTGATCGGCACGCTCGTGCTGGCGGCGGCGGGCCTGATGGCCGGCTTCGGCTGGACCGCGGCGGCCGTGCTGGTGCTGGTGGCGGGCGTCGCGCTCGTCGCCGCCCTGGTGGCCGAGCCGCGAGCCTGGAGCGTCGCCGGGCTCGTCTATGCGGGCCTGGTGCTGGCCGGGCCGGTGGTGCTGCGCCAGGACGCGACGCTCGGCATCGCCGCCATCTTCTTCCTGTTCGCCGTGGTGTGGGCCACCGACGTGCTCGCCTATTTCGGCGGCCGGCTGATCGGCGGCCCCAAGCTGGCGCCCTCGATCAGCCCGGGCAAGACGTGGTCGGGCGGCATCACCGGGGCGGTCGGCGGGGTGGCGGCGGGCCTTCTGGTGGCGATCCCGGCCGGGCTGCCGAATCCGCTCGCCGTCGCGGGGCTCGCCTTGATACTCTCGGTTGTTTCACAGGCCGGCGATTTGTTCGAGTCGGCCGTCAAGCGGCGCTTCGGCGTCAAAGATTCCAGCCGGATCATCCCGGGACACGGCGGCCTGATGGACCGTCTCGACGGCTTCCTGGCCGCGGCGGGCGCCGCCGCGCTCTTGGGCGCGCTGCGCGGTGGCCTCGACGGCGCGGCCCGCGGCCTGCTGGTCTGGTGACCGGGATGCGGCGACCCAAGGTGTACTGACCATGAGTGCGGTTCCTCTCAATCCCACCCCGCCTGCCCGGACGAGCGAGCTGAGCGTCACCCTTCTGGGCGCCACCGGCTCGATCGGGTCGAGCACCATCGACCTGATCCGGCGGTCGCGCGACCGCTACCGGGTCGAGGCGGTCACGGCGGCCCGCAACGCCACCGCGCTCGCGGCGCTCGCCCGCGATCTCGGCGCCCGCTTCGCCGCGGTGGCCGATCCGGCCTGCTACGACGAGCTGAAGGCGGCGCTCGCCGGCAGCGGCATCGCGGCGGCGGCGGGCGAGGAGGCGCTGGTCGAGGCGGCCGAGCGGCCGGCCGACTGGGTGATGGCGGCGATCACCGGGGCCGCCAGCCTGC
Source organism: Rhodoplanes sp. P11 (assembly GCF_964266735.1). Lineage (NCBI taxonomy): Bacteria > Pseudomonadati > Pseudomonadota > Alphaproteobacteria > Hyphomicrobiales > Nitrobacteraceae > Rhodoplanes > Rhodoplanes sp. P11. The sequence continues at coordinate 408,780 of NZ_CAXWGY010000019.1, read as the reverse complement.
GGCCGACGCTGGCGGCGGCCGAGCGTGGCGCCGTGGTGGCGCTCGCCAACAAGGAATGCCTGGTGTGTGCCGGCAGCCTGTTCATGCGCCGCGCCGCGGCGGCCGGGGCCACGGTGCTGCCGGTCGATTCCGAGCACAACGCCGTGTTCCAGTCGCTGTCCGCCGGCACCCGCGCCGACGTGAAGCGCATCATCCTCACCGCCTCGGGCGGGCCGTTCCGCTCCTGGCCGCTGGAGGCGATCCGCCAGGCGACGCTGGAGCAGGCCCTCAAGCACCCGAACTGGTCGATGGGGCCAAAGATCACCATCGATTCCGCCTCGATGATGAACAAGGGCCTGGAGATCATCGAGGCCCACCACCTGTTCGACGCGGCACCTGAGGAGATCGACGTCCTGGTGCATCCGCAGTCGATCGTCCACGGCATGGTGGAGTTCCGCGACGGCTCGGTGGTGGCCCAGCTCGGCCCGCCCGACATGCGGGTGCCGATCGCCCATTGCCTGGCCTGGCCCGCCCGGATCGCCGGCGCCAACCGGCTGACCTTCGCCCAGATGACGACGCTGACCTTCGAGGAGCCCGACGAGGTGCGGTTCCCCGCCCTGCGGCTCGCCCGCGAGGTGCTGCGGACCGGGCAGGGGGCGCCGACCGTGCTCAACGCCGCCAACGAGATCGCCGTGGCTGCCTTCATCGACCGCCGGATCGGCTTCCCGCACATCGCCGCCCTGGTCGAGGCGACGCTCGAGGCGAGCGCCGCCCGCGGCGTGCTGCGCGAGCCGGAGGCGATCGCGGATGCTCTCGCCGTTGACCATACGGCGCGATCGCTGGCGCGCGACCTCTTGCCGGAAATCGCCGCAAAGGCGATCTAATAGGCTTAACGATCGGTAGCGGTTGTGCTGCCACTCCCCAACACCGAGAGGTCGCGATGGGATCGTCCGTGTTTGCTTCACTCAACGATCTCGGCTGGGGGTTCTTCGGCTATCTGGTTCCGTTTCTTTTCGTTCTCACCATCGTGGTGTTCTTCCACGAGCTCGGCCACTACCTGATCGCCAAGCTCAACGGCATCCGGGTCGACGTCTTCTCGATCGGCTTCGGCCCCGAGATCGTCGGCTTCAACGACCGCAGCGGCACCCGCTGGAAGCTCTCGGCCATCCCGCTCGGCGGCTACGTGAAGTTCTTCGGCGACGAGAACGCCGCCAGCGTGCCCGACCAGAACGCCGTCGCGGCGCTCTCCGAGGCGGAGCGGCGGCAGACCTTCCCGGGCCAGCCGGTGGGCTCCCGGGCGGCCGTCGTGGCGGCGGGGCCTATCGCGAATTTCCTTTTGGCGATCGTGATTTTTGCCGGCATCTTCATGCTGCACGGCAAGCAGGTCACCACCCCCCGCGTGGACGCCGTCCAGGCCGGCAGCGCCGCCGAGGCGGCCGGCTTCGTGGCTGGTGACGTGATTCTGTCGATCGACGGCCGGAAGATCGAGAGCTTCGCCGACATGCAGCGCATCGTCTCGGGTGCCGCCGGCCAGACGCTGCGGGTCGAGGTCGAGCGGGGCGGCGTCGTCCAGAGCTTGCAGGTCGTCCCGACGCTGCGGGAGATCAAGGACAATTTCGGCAATGTCCATCGCGTCGGGGTGCTCGGCATCTCGCGCTCGATGTCGCCCGGCGATGTGAAGTTCGAGTCGGTCGGACCGCTCGCCGCCGTGCGGCTCGGCGCCGAGGAGACCTGGTTCATCGTCGAGCGGACGCTGAGCTACATCGGCGGCGTCGTCACCGGGCGGGAGGCGGCCGACCAGCTCGGCGGGCCGATCCGCATCGCCCAGGTGTCCGGCCAGGTGGCGACCGCGGGATTCGTCGCCCTGCTGCACCTGACGGCGGTGCTGTCGGTGTCGATCGGCCTGCTGAACCTGTTTCCGGTGCCGCTGCTCGATGGCGGGCACCTGCTGTTCTACGCGGTCGAGGCGGTGCGCGGGAAACCCTTGTCGGAGCGCGCCCAGGAGGTCGGGTTCCGTATCGGCTTCGCTCTCGTGCTCATGCTGATGATCTTTGCAACCTTCAACGATATCCTGCACTTGACGTCGTCATAATGTGCCCACATCTCGGCCATAATGTGTGACGTCAGGGCCACTCGTGGCCGGCAAATGGGGGGTGAGGGGACACTCTCTGTTTGCTCCCGGGGGTAAAGCCGATACAAGCGGGGTTGGAATCGATCGCGACGGGCGGCGGTGGGGATTTTTTTGGGGGCCCATAGCGTATGGCACTGGGGTTGAAGACTAATCGGGCGTTCGCCGCGGTCGGCTTGATGATCGCGCAGGCGTTCGCGGCAGGCTCGGTCGGAACCGTGACGGCGTCGGCCGTGACCGTGAAGACGGTGTCGGTCGTGACGGTGTCGGCCTCCGTGATGACGATGGCGACGACGACGCGGGCCATGGCCCAGTCGGCATCGCAGATCGTCGTCGAGGGGAACCGGCGCGTCGAGGCGGATACGATCCGGTCGTATTTCCGGCTCGGCCCGGGCGAGCGGCTCGACGCGGCCAAGATCGACCAGGCCCTCAAGGCGCTCTACGCGACCGGCCTGTTCCAGGATGTGCGGATCTCCCCCGCGGGCGGCCGGATCGTCGTCTCGGTGGTGGAGAACGCGGTGGTCAACCGCGTCGCCTTCGAGGGCAATCGCCGCCTCAAGGACGAGCAGCTCAACACCGAGATCCAGTCGCGCCCGCGCGGCACCTTCTCGCGCGCCATCGTCCAGTCGGACACCCAGCGCATCGTCGAGCTTTACCAGCGCAGCGGCCGCTTCGATGTCCGCGTCGAGCCCAAGATCATCGAGCTTCCCAACGGCCGCGTCGATCTCGTGTTCGAGATCGACGAAGGTCCGAAGACCGGCGTCGCCAAGGTCGTCTTCGTGGGCAACAAGTCGTTCTCCGACTGGCGCCTGAAGGACGTGATCAAGACCGGCGAGACCAATCTTCTGAGCTGGCTCAAGAGCAACGACATCTTCGATCCCGACCGGGTCGAGGTCGACCGCGACCTGATCCGGCGCTTCTACCTGCGCAGCGGCTTCGCCGATGTCCGGGTGGTCGCCGCGACATCCGAGTACGATCCGTCGCGCAAGGGCTTCGTCGTCACCTTCACGATCGACGAGGGCGACCGCTACAAGTTCGGCAATGTCGAGATCCAGTCGTCGGTCCGCAGCATCGACGTCGACCGGCTGCGCGCCAAGCTGCGCACCAAGTCGGGCGGCATCTACAATGCCGATGCGGTGGAGAAGACCGTCGAGGACCTCACCATCGAGGTCGCCAAGCTCGGCTATCCGTTCGCCTCGATCCGGCCGCGCGGCGATCGCGACTTCGGCGCCCGCCTCGTCAACGTCGTCTACGTGATGGAGGAGGGGCAGCGAGCCTATATCGAGCGGATCAACATCCGCGGCAACACCCGCACCCGCGACTACGTCATCCGCCGCGAGTTCGATATCGTCGAGGGCGACGCCTACAACCGCGCGCTCATCGACCGGGCCGAGCGGCGAATCAAGAACCTCAACTACTTCAAGACGGTGCGCGTCACCAACGAGCCGGGCTCGGCGCCCGACCGGGTGATCGTCAACGTCGACGTGGAAGAGCAGCCCACCGGCGAGTTCTCGGTCTCGGGCGGCTACTCGACGGCCGACGGCCTGATCGGCGAGGTGAGCGTCGGCGAGCGCAACCTGCTCGGCCGCGGCCACGTCGCCCGTGCCGCCTTGCAGTACGGCACCCGCGCCCGCGGTTTCGAGCTGTCCTTCGTCGAGCCCTATCTGATGGGGCAGCGCCTCGCGCTCGGCCTCGACGTGTTCGGCAAGGAGACCACGTCGCGCAACTATCTCTCCTACACGTCGAGCACCATCGGCGGGAACATCAAGCTCGGTATCCCGATCACCGACAACATCGTGTTCCAGCCGCGCTACTCGGCCTATCGGCAGGAGCTGAAGCTGCCGGCCGAGTACAACAACTGTAACGATCTCAATCCCAACGCCGCCGCGGGCACCTTCCCGACCCCGCTGCATCAGAACGACGTGTTCCCGAGCAACGGGAATCAGCCGTTCACCTTCAACTGCTACCAGGACGGCGAGGCGTCGCTGGCGGTGCGCCGCGAGCTGGCCAACGGCCCGGTGTTCGTGTCGCTGGTGGGCTTCACCACGAGCTACAACACGCTCGACAACAACAAGGCGCCGACCAACGGCCTCCTGGTCACCCTGACCCAGGACTTCGCCGGCGCCGGCGGCGACGTGAAGTACTCCAAGACCCTGCTCGACACCCGCCTCTACAACGAGGTGCTGCCGGACGTCGTCGCCCTGCTTCGCTTCCAGGGCGGCTATGCCACCGGCTGGGGCGGCAGCGACCTGCGCATGCTCGACCACTTCCAGGGCGGCCCGAACATCGTGCGTGGCTTCGCGCCCGCCGGCTGGGGTCCGCGCGATCTGACCTGGGGCACCAACAACGACGCCCTCGGCGGCTCGATGTTCTGGGGTGCCAGCCTCGAGGTGCAGACGCCGCTGTTCTTCGCTCCGAAGGACTTCGGCATGAAGCTCGCGGCCTTCGCGGATGCCGGCCAGCTCCTCGACTATCGCGGTCCCACCACCTGGGCCGAGCGTGGCCTGATCATGAGCTGCCCGGGTCAGCCGGCCAACGTGGTCTGCTTCGGCGACGACAGCACCATCCGGTCGTCGGTCGGCGTCGGCCTGATCTGGAACTCGCCGTTCGGTCCGCTGCGCTTCGACATCGCCTATCCGCTGACCTACGAGTCCTACGACCGCAAGCAGGTCTTCCGCTTCGGTGGTGGCACCAAGTTCTGATCCCTGCGGGGACGGGAAGCGCGGTGCCGGCTTCGGCCGGCACCGCTTTCGTTTTCGGGCGCCGATCGGTGCCGTTCCGGGGGCCCGCGGCGTCTCGACCGGCGACGATCAGCCGGTGCCCGCAGTTTTGTCCGTGCTTCGCGCGCGGCGGCGTTGTCAGCCGGCCCGGAAACTGGCAACCGTGTCGGCCATGTCTCACCGCCGTTCCGCCGCCCGCCACCGCCCGCAGAAGCCGGGACCGGAGGGCCGGGCGTGCCGCTTCGGGACCACGTCCCCGTCATGACCGAACCCTTCTTCTTCGCGCCGGCGACGGCGCTGACCGTCGCCGAGATCGTCGCCCTGACGGGCGCCGAGCCGAGCCCGGGACTGCCCCTCGACCGATCCATTCGTGACGTCGCGACCCTCGACGAGGCCGGGCCGTCCGATCTCGCCTTCCTGGACAATCCGCGCTACGCCGACGCGCTGCCGCACACCCGGGCGGGCGCCTGCCTGGTCGCCCCGCGCTTCGTCGCCGCGGCTGCCGAGGGGCAGCCCTTGCTGGTCACCCGTGATCCGCATCGGGCCTTCGTCGCCGTCACGCGGGCGCTGTATCCGGCAGCACTCCGCCCGGCTTCCCTGTTCGGCGCCCAAGGGGTGTCACCGGGTGCCATCGTGCATCCGCAGGCCCGGCTCGAAAGCGGCGCCGTGATCGATCCCGGCGCGGTCGTCGGTCCGGGGGCCGAGATCGGCAGCGGCACCGTGATCGGGCCGACCGCGGTGATCGGTCCCGGCGTCCGCATCGGCCGCGACTGCGCCATCGGGGCGGGCAGCACGCTCACCCACACGCTGGTCGGCGACCGCGTCATCATCCATCCGGGCTGTCGCATCGGCCAGGATGGCTTCGGCTTCGTGATGGGGCCGGGCGGCCACCTCAAGGTGCCGCAGCTCCGCCGGGTGATCATCCAGAACGACGTCGAGATCGGCGCCGGCACCACCATCGACCGCGGCGGCACCCGCGACACCGTGATCGGCGAGGGCACCAAGATCGACAACCTCGTCCAGATCGGCCACAACGTGCAGATCGGTCGGCATTGCGTGATCGTCGCCCAGAGCGGCATCTCGGGCAGCACGGTCCTGGAGGACTACGTGGTGCTCGGGGCGCGGGCCGGCACCAACAATCACGTGGTGATCGGCGAGGGCGCCCAGGTCGCCGCCCTGAGCGGCGTCAACAGCGACATACCGCGCGGCGAGCGATGGGGCGGCGCCCCCGCCAAGCCCGCCAAGGCGTGGATGCGCGAGCTGCGGGCCATCAACCGCCTTGCCCAGTCGCGGCCCGGCGGCGATAAGTCCTCAGGATCGAACGACGAAAGGGATTGAGGACGCCGCGATGAACGAGGCTGTCACGAGGGTGGAGGCGGCCGACATCTCGGCCATCCTGAAGGCCCTGCCGCACCGCTATCCGTTCCTCATGGTGGACCGCGTGATCGACATCCGCGGCACCGAGTACGGGGTGGGGATCAAGAACGTCACCGCCAACGAGCCGCAGTTTCTCGGCCATTTTCCCGAGGCGCCGGTGTTTCCGGGCGTGCTGATGATCGAGGGCATGGCGCAGACCGCCGGCGTCCTCTGCATGCTCTCGGGCGACGTCGGCAACCCGCCCTACACGGTCTATTTCACCACTATCGACAAGGCCAAGTTCCGCAAGCCGGTGCAGCCGGGCGACACCATCGCGTATCACATGACGCGGCTCGCCAAGCGCCGCAACATGTGGTGGTTCCGCGGCGAGGCCAAGGTCGGCGACCAGGTGGTGGCGGAAGCCGAGGTCGGCGCCGTGGTGTCGGGATCGTGAGCACCATGGCGGTGAGCATCGATCCGACCGCCCGCGTCGCCGACGGCGCCCGGCTCGCCGACGGGGCCGAGATCGGCCCGTTCTGCACGGTCGGACCGCATGTCGAGATCGGCGCCGGCACGCGCTTGATCTCCCATGTCAACGTCACCGGCCATACCGTTCTGGGTGAACGCAATACGGTCTATCCGTTCGCGTCGCTCGGCACCCCGCCGCAATCGGTGAAGTATGGCGGCGGGCCGACCCGCCTGGTGGTCGGCTCGGACAACGACATCCGCGAGGGTGTCACCATGAACACCGGCACCGAGGGCGACCACGGGATCACCCGGGTCGGCAGCGGCTGCTTCTTCATGGTCGGCTCCCATGTGGGTCACGACTGCACGGTCGGCGACCACGTCACCTTCGCCAACAACGCGGTGCTGGGCGGCCACGTCCAGGTCGGCAACAACGTGGTGTTCGGCGGCCAGGCGGCGGTGCGCCAGTTCGTCCGCATCGGCGACGGGGCGATGATCACCGGCCTGTCGGGCGTGCGCGCCGACGTCATCCCGTTCGGCCTGGTGCACGGGCATTTCGCCGAGGTGGTCGGGCTCAACGTCGTCGGCATGCGGCGGCGTGGCCTCTCCAAGGCCGACATCCACAAGGTCCATCGCGGCTTCGAGGCGCTGTTCTTCGGCCCCGGCACCTTCCGGGAGCGGCTCGAGGCGGTCGCGGCCGAGCTCGGCGACGATCCGCTGATCGGCCAGATCATCGCCTTCATCCGCGGCGGCTCGCGTCCGCTCACCATGGGCGCGAAGCGAGGCGCGCAGCGCGCCGAGCCATGACGGCGGCGGCCGGGGCCACGATGGCCGGCGGCCCCGACGTCGGAGCCGGGGGGGCGCTCGCGGTCGTCTGCGGCGGCGGCCGGCTGCCCGGCACGGTGGCGGCCGCCGTGGTGGCCTCCGGGCGCGACGTGGTGCTGTTCCCGATCCGCGGCTGGGCCGATCCGGCCGTGGTGGCGCCGTTCCGGCATCACTGGATCGCGCTCGCCACCTATGGCCGCCTGGTGCGGCTGATGCGGCAGGAGGGCTGCCGCGATCTCGTCTTCATCGGCGGCGCGGTGCGGCCGGCCCTGTCGGAGCTGCGGCTCGACTGGGGCACGGTGCGGGTGCTGCCGCGGGTGGCGCGCGCCTTCCGGGGCGGTGACGACCACCTGCTGTCCGGGGTCGCCCGCATCTTCGAGGACGACGGCTTCCGGCTGCGCGGCGCCCACGAGGTCGCGCCCGACATCCTGGTGGGCGAGGGGCCACTGGGACGGCGGACGCCGTCGGCGCGCGACACGGCGGACGTCGCCTTCGGGCTCGGCCTGCTGGCCGCCCAAAGCCCGTTCGACGTCGGCCAAGCCGTGGTGGTGGCGGAGCGGCGGGTGCTCGCCGTCGAGGCGGCGGAGGGTACCGACGGCATGCTGGCGCGCGTTGCGGCGCTGCGGGCCGAGGGACGCATCCGCACCCCGGCGGGGGTCGGGGTGCTGGTCAAGGCTCCCAAGATCGGCCAGGACCACCGGCTCGATCTGCCGACCATCGGGCCGCAGACGGTCGACGGTGTCGCCCGCGCCGGGCTCGCCGGGCTCGCGGTGGTGGCCGGCAGCGTCCTCGTCGCCGATCCCCAGGAGGTGGCGCGGCGCGCCGAGGCGGCCGGCCTGTTCGCGGTCGGGGTGACGCCGCCGCCGGAGGGGTCATGAGCACGCCTGCCAGCACGCCTAGCAGTCCGTCCGCCGATGCGTCCGGCCCGCTGGTCGCCGTGGTCGCCACCGAGGCGTCGGGTGATCGGCTCGGCGGCGCGCTCCTCCAGGCCCTGCGGGCGCGGCGGCCGGGCCTGCGCCTCGTCGGGCTCGGTGGTCCCGACATGGCGGCGCAGGGGCTGACCAGCCTGTTCCCGACCGATGAGCTCGCCATCATCGGCCTCACCGCCATCCTGGCGCGGCTGCCGAGCCTGCTGGGGCGCATCCGCGAGACCGCCGACGCGATCGTGGCGGCACAGCCCGACATCCTGGTCATCATCGACAGCCCGGAGTTCACCCACCGGGTCGCCCGCCGGGTGCGGGCGAGCCGCCCGGATCTGCCGATCGTCGACTACGTGTCGCCCTCGGTGTGGGCCTGGCGGCCGGGCCGGGCCAGGGCCATGCGGGCCTATGTGGACCACGTCCTGGCGCTGCTGCCGTTCGAGCCCGAGGCGCATCGCCGGCTCGGCGGGCCGGACTGCACCTATGTGGGCCACCCGCTCGCCGAGGAGGCGCCGCGGCTGCGCCCGTCCGCCGCCGAGGCGGTGCGCCGGACGTCCGATCCGCCGCGCCTGCTGGTGCTGCCGGGCAGCCGCCGGGGGGAATTGGCCCGCCTCGGGGCGCTGTTCGGCGACACGCTGGCGGCCCTGGTCGGGCGCTGCGGTCCGGTCGACGCGGTGCTGCCCACCCCGCCGCATCTCGAAGCGCGGGTCCGCGACGCGGTGGCGAGCTGGCCGGTGACGCCGCGCATCGTCGCCTCCGCCGAGGAGAAATGGGCGGCGTTCCGCTCGGCCCGGGCGGCGCTCGCCGCCTCCGGCACGGTGACGCTGGAGCTGGCGGTCGCCGGGGTGCCGACCGTGGTCGCCTACAAGGTGCCGCTGATCGAGGAGCTGATCGGCCGCGCCCTGATCCAGGTGCCGACCATCGTGCTGGCCAACCTGGTGCTCGGCGACAAGGTGATGCCGGAGCTGATCCAGCGCGACGCGACGCCCGAGGCGCTCGCCGACGCGCTCGCGCCGCTCATGGCCGACACGCCGGAGCGGCGCCGTCAGGTCGCCGCCTTCGCGCGGCTCGACGGCGTCATGGGGATCGGCTCCGCCCGCCCGAGCGAGCGCGCCGCCGACATGGTGCTGGCGGTGCTCGACCGCGGCCGCCGCGGCGCGACGCCGGTCGCCTGATCGGGCGCCCCTCGAAACGAAACCTCGAAACGAAACGGGGCGCCCGAGGCGCCCCGCTTCCGGCATGTCGTTGCCGCGACCCGGATCTCAGGTCCGCCGATCGATCGGCATGTATTCGCGCCGGGTGTGCCCGGTGTAGAGCTGGCGCGGCCGGCCGATCTTCTGGCTCGGGTCCTCGATCATCTCCTTCCACTGGGCGATCCAGCCGACCGTGCGGGCGATGGCGAACAGCACCGTGAACATCGAGGTCGGGAAGCCCATCGCCTTGAGCGTGATGCCCGAGTAGAAGTCGATGTTGGGGTACAGCTTCTTCTCGATGAAGTACTCGTCGTGCAGGGCGACGCGCTCCAGCTCCATGGCGACCTCGAGCAGGTCGTCGTTGACGCCGGTCTCGGCCAGGACCTTGTGGCAGGTCGTCTGCATGATCTTGGCGCGCGGGTCGTAGTTCTTGTAGACCCGGTGGCCGAAGCCCATCAGGCGGAACGAGTCGTTCGGGTCCTTGGCGCGCCGGATGAACTCCGGGATGCGCTCGGGCTTGCCGATCTCGGCCAGCATCTTCAGCGCCGCCTCGTTGGCGCCGCCATGCGCCGGGCCCCACAGGCAGGCGATGCCGGCCGCGATGCAGGCGAACGGGTTGGCGCCCGAGGAGCCGGCGAGCCGCACCGTCGAGGTGGAGGCGTTCTGCTCGTGGTCGGCGTGCAGGATGAAGATGCGGTCCATGGCGCGGGCCAGGACCGGGTTCACCTTGTACTCCTCGCACGGCACCGAGAAGCACATGCGCAGGAAGTTGGAGGCGTAGTCGAGATCGTTCTTCGGATACACGAAGGGCTGGCCGATCGTGTACTTGTAGGCCATCGCCGCGATGGTCGGCATCTTGGCGATCATGCGGATCGAGGCGACCATCCGCTGGTGCGGATCGGAGATGTCGATCGAGTCGTGATAGAAGGCCGAAAGCGCGCCGACGCAGCCGACCATCACGGCCATCGGATGAGCGTCGCGGCGGAAGCCCTGATAGAACCGCGCCATCTGCTCGTGCACCATGGTGTGCCGGGTGACGCGCTGGTCGAAGTCCTTCTTCTCCGCCTCGGTCGGCAGCTCGCCGTAGAGCAGGAGGTAGCAGGTCTCCAGGAAGTCGCCGTGCTCGGCGAGCTGCTCGATCGGGAAGCCGCGGTAGAGCAGGACACCTTCGTCGCCGTCGATGTAGGTGATCTTCGATTCACAGCTCGCCGTCGAGGTGAACCCGGGATCGTAGGTGAAGATGCCGGCTTTGCCGTAGAGCTTGCTGATGTCCAGGACATCCGGGCCGATGGTCCCGTGATGGATCGGGAACGAGTGGCTCTCGTCGCCGATCTTGAGGGTCCCGGTCTTCGTATTGGCGCCCGATTTAGCGTCCATAGGCTCCTCGTTGTCGGGGGCGGGGCGAGCCTGCGGCTCGCTGGCCGTGCGATCGACGCATACACCCGGACGCGCGGCCGCGACTTGCGTACCGCATCTCGTACGGTGCGGCAAGTTGCCGCCCACAGCGACACGCACCACAGGGCTCCGCCGGCCGGGCTATGCGGGCGCCGTCACGGACGGCGTCCGGACCAGCAGCCGTCGCCCGCCGTTCGCGATCGGCGATCCGTCGTCGGGATTCCAGTCGTCAGGATATGGGCGTCGGCGCCGTGCCGGTCGAGGGGCCGGGCGCGAGGTCGTGATCGCCGGCCTGGTCGGCGAGCCGGCCCAGGCACTCGTCCTTGCCGAGCGCCGCCAGCACGTCGAAGATGCCGGGCGAGGTGGTGCGGCCGGTGAGGGCGGCCCGCAGCGGCTGGGCGACTTGACCGAGCTTGATGCCCTGCGTCTCGGCGAACTGCCGGACCGCCGCCTCGGTCGCCTCGGCGGTCCACGGCGCAACCGGCGCCAGCGCCCCGATCAGCCCCGCGATCACCCGCTTGGCGTCCGCGGTGAGCAGCGCCCGCGCCTTGTCGTCGAGCGGGATCGGCCGGTCGGCAAAGACGAAGCGCGCCTGCTCGATCAGGTCGACCAGGGTCTTGGCCCGCTCCTTCAGGCCCGGCATGGCGGCGAGCAGCTTGGCCCGCATGTCCGGGGTCAGCCTGGCGGCGAGCGCGGCGCCGTCGGCGAGGTGCGGCAGCAGGCCGTCCAGCGCGGCCAGGAGGTCGCCGTCCGCGGTCGAGCGGATGTAATGGCCGTTGAGGTTCTCCAGCTTGGCGAAGTCGAAGCGCGCCGGCGAGCGCCCGATCTGCGGCAGATCGAATGCCGCGACCATCTCCTCGGTCGTGAAGATCTCCTGATCGCCGTGGCTCCAGCCGAGCCGCACCAGATAGTTCCGCATCGCCGCCGGCAGGTAGCCCATGGCCCGGTAGGCGTCGACCCCCAGCGCCCCGTGCCGCTTCGACATCTTCGAGCCGTCCGGCCCGTGGATGAGCGGGATGTGCGCGAAGGTCGGCACCGGCCAGCCGAGCGCGTCGTAGATCTGCTTCTGGCGCGCCGCGTTGGTGAGATGGTCGTCGCCGCGGATCACATGGGTGACCCCCATGTCGTGGTCGTCCACCACCACGGCCAGCATGTAGGTCGGCGTTCCGTCCGAGCGCAGCAGCACGAGATCGTCGAGGTTCTCGTTCTGCCAGACGACGCGGCCCTGCACCTGGTCGTCGATGGCGGTCTCCCCGTCGAGCGGCGCCTTGAGGCGGACCACCGGCTGGACGCCGGGCGGCGCCTCGGCTGGGTCGCGGTCGCGCCACAGGCCGTCGTAGAGGCGGGTGCGGCCCTCGGCCCGCGCCTTCTCGCGCATGGCGTCCAGCTCGGCCTGCGAGGCATAGCAGCGGTAGGCGCCGCCCGACGCCAGCAGGCTCTCCACCACCTGGCGATGCCGCTCGACCCGCGAGAACTGGTAGACCGTGTCGCCGTCCCAATCGAGGCCGAGCCAGGTGAGGCCGTCCAGGATGGCGGCGATCGCCGCGTCGGTCGACCGCGCCCGGTCGGTGTCCTCGATGCGCAGCAGCATCTTGCCGCCGCGGGCGCGGGCATAGAGCCAGTTGAACAGCGCCGTGCGGGCCCCGCCGATGTGAAGAAAGCCGGTGGGCGAGGGGGCGAATCGGGTGACGACGGTCTCCGCGGGGACGGTCTTCGGGGCGACGGTCTCGGTGGCGCTGGTGTCGGTCATGGCACGCTGGTTGGGCCGCGCGACCTGGCACGGCGTGAAGACGGGCGCGCCCCTTTAGCACAGGTGCGGCGGAGAGCAATCGCCGGGGCCGGTCCTCCGGCCAACGCCCTTGGCGCACCGACACGAAACTGGCACATAGGCCGGACGATCGTGGCATCCGCACAGGGTGCCGAAGAATGGGCGCCGCCACGCCGGCGAGGCGCCGCGCCTCCAGGGCGCCGCGGGAGCCGGTCGGCCCCGCCGGAAAGGATGACGGGACAGCGAGCATGACGGCAGTCGAACCTGTCGCGACGGACACCGGGCGCGACTTCATCCGCGACATCATCCAGGCCGATCTCGCCTCCGGGCGCCACACCACGGTGATCACCCGGTTCCCGCCGGAGCCGAACGGCTACCTCCATATCGGCCACGCCAAGTCGATCTGCCTCAACTTCGGGGTGGCGGCCGAGTTCGGCGGGCGCTGCCATCTGCGCTTCGACGACACCAACCCGGTGAAGGAGGAGCAGGAGTACATCGACTCGATCGAGCGCGACGTGCGCTGGCTCGGCTTCGACTGGGGGCCGCACCTCTACTACGCCTCGGGCTATTTCGAGCAGCTCTACGACTGGGCCGAGCACCTGATCCGTGCCGGCAAGGCGTATGTCGACGACCAGTCCCAGGAGGAGATCCGGGCGACCCGCGGCACCCTCACCGAGCCGGGCACCAACAGCCCGTTCCGCGACCGCTCGGTGGACGAGAACCTCGATCTGTTCCGCCGGATGCGCGCCGGCGAGTTCCCCAACGGCGCCCGCGTGCTGCGCGCCAAGATCGACATGGCGTCCGGCAACATCAACCTGCGCGACCCGGTGCTCTACCGCATCCTGCATGCGCATCATCCGCGCACCGGCAACGCCTGGTGCATCTATCCGAGCTACGACTTCGCGCACGGCCAGTCGGACGCCATCGAGGGCATCACCCACTCGATCTGCACGCTCGAATTCGAGGATCATCGGCCGCTCTACGACTGGTTCATCGACAACCTGCCGGTGCCGTCGCGGCCGCGGCAGTACGAGTTCGCGCGGCTGAACCTCACCTACACGGTGCTGTCCAAGCGGGTGCTGACCACGCTGGTGCGCGACAAGCTGGTCTCCGGCTGGGACGACCCGCGGATGCCGACCATCGCGGGCCTGCGCCGGCGCGGCGTGCCGGCCGAGGCGCTGCGCGAGTTCGCCAAGCGCATCGGCGTCGCCAAGGCCAACAGCGTGGTCGACATGGGGATGTTCGAGTTCTCGGTGCGCGAGGTGCTCAACCGCACCGCCGAGCGCCGCATGGCGGTGCTGCGCCCGCTCAAGGTGGTGATCGAGAACTATCCGGAAGGGCAGTCCGAGACGCTGGAGGCGGTGAACCACCCGGATGATCCGGCGGCCGGAACTCGCTCGCTCACCTTTGGGCGTGAGATCTATGTCGAGCGCGACGACTTCATGGAGAACCCCACCAGCAAGTTCTACCGGCTCGCGGTCGGCCGCGAGGTGCGGCTTCGCTGGGCCTATTTCATCACCTGCCGCGAGGTGGTGAAGAACGCGGCCGGCGAGGTGGTGGAGCTGCGCTGCACCTACGATCCGCAGACCCGCGGCGGCAACGCGCCGGACGGCCGCAAGGTGAAGGCGACGATCCACTGGGTGTCGGCCGCCGACAGCGTGCCGGCCGAAGTCCGCGTCTACAACCACCTGTTCAAGAACGCGGCGCCGAATGCGGCGGACTTCGCCAACGAGATCAACCCGCAGTCGCTCGAGGTGCTGACCGGCTGCCGGCTGGAGCCGGCGCTCGCCGACGTGCCGGTCGGGCAGGCCGTGCAGTTCGAGCGGCAGGGCTATTTCTGCCCGGACCCGGACCAGCGGCCCGGCGCGCTGGTGTTCAACCGCACCATCGGGCTGCGCGACACCTGGGCGAAAGTCGCGGCCGGGGGGTGAGGGTCTTTACCCTCCCGTTGGTCGCTCTGCCTGCGCCGGCGGAGGTCTCGTGTCCCGGGCGCGGCGCAAAGCGCCGTGAACCGGGACCCACGGACGATCGGACGAGGGCTCGCCGTGCTGGCCGGCGTTCTGCCCGTCGTGCCGCTCCTGGGCCCCGGCTCTGCGGCGCATCAAGCCCGCGGCCTGCTGCGCCTTGTCCGGGGTATGTGGGCCAACCGTTCCCGCAGGAGAACAGTGACGGAAGGCCTGTTTCCGTTGTGTTCATCCTGAGCTTCCCGGAAAACTAGAATACGCTGCGGGCTCCAGCCAACCGCGGAGCGCGCATGGCGGAGCCCCACCAGCCCGCCCAGCCCCACGCCGCGCCGCCGCGCGGCCGGGCCGCGACCTGGCCGGACGGCGCCAGCCGCGGCCGGAGCGGCGACGTCCCGGTGCCGAGCCGCCTCGGCGACGGGGCCGCCGCGATGCTGTCGCGGCTCTCCGACTGGGGGCGGGCCGAGTTGGCGCCCGGGCGGCTGTTTCCCTGGCTGCCGATCGCCTTCGCGACCGGGGTGATCCTCTACATGGCGGCCGAGCGCGAACCCGCCTTGTGGGCGGCGGCGGCCGCACTGGCGGCGGCACTGGCGGCCGTGTTCGCCACGCGGCGGCGCCCCGCCGTGCTGGTCGCGATCGGTATCGCGGCGGTGGCGGCCGGCTTCCTCGCGACGACGCTGCGCGGCCGGCTGGTCGACGCGCCGGTGCTGCGCGAGCCGGTGTTCGGGGCGCGGCTCGTCGGCGTCGTCGAGGCCCGCGAGGAGCGCGAGCGGAGCGACCGCGTCGTGCTGCGCGTCCAGGCGGTCGAGCCACCGCGGCGGGCCACGATGCCGGCCGACGGGCGATGGCCCGAGCGGGTGAGGGTGGCGGTTCGCAAGGGCACGGCACCGCCGGTGGGCGCCGCCGTCGCGGTGACGGCCCGGCTGGTCCCGCCGCTGCCGCCACTGCGGCCGGGCGGTTACGACCTCGCCCGCGACCTCTATTTCCGCGGCATCGGGGCGTCCGGATTCGTGCTCGGCGCGGTGCGGCCGCAGCCGGCGCCGGCGATCCGCGACGGCTGGATCGTCGCCGCGGCGGCGATCGATCAGGTCCGTGGCGCCATCGACCGCCGCATCCGCCAGGCGCTGCCGGGCGACGGCGGCGCCATCGCGTCGGCGCTGATCACCGGCAAGCGCGACGCCATCTCGCCCGTGGTCGCCGACGCCATGATGGTGTCGAGCCTCGCCCATGTGCTCTCGATCTCCGGCTACCACATGGCCGTGGTGGCGGGCGTCGTCTTCGCGGTCGTGCGGGGCGCCCTCGCACTGGTGCCGGGCCTCGCGTTGCGGCGACCCGTCAAGAGCTGGGCGGCGGCCGTGGCGCTGGTGGCGGCGGCCCTCTACCTGGTGCTGTCGGGCGCCGAGGTGGCGACCCGCCGGGCCTTTCTGATGACCGCCATCGTGCTGGTCGGGGTGATGCTGAACCGCCGTGCCCTGACGCTGCGGACACTGGCGGTGGCGGCGCTCGCCGTGATGGTGGCGTCGCCCGAGGCGGTGGTGCATCCAAGCTTCCAGATGTCGTTCGCCGCGACGCTCGCCCTCGTCGCCGTCTACGAGGGCGGCCAGTCCTGGCTGGTGCCGAGCCCGCGGAGCGCGCTCGCGGCGCGGCTCGCCCTGTGGGGCGTCCGCGAGATCGTCGCCCTCGTGGTGGCCTCGCTGGTCGCCGGGATCGCCACCACGATCTTCGCGGCCTACCACTTCCACCGGCTCGCCCCCTATGGGGTTCTCGCCAATCTCGCCGCCATGCCGGTGGTGTCGGGCCTGGTGATGCCGGCCGGGCTCTTGGGGCTGGTGCTGCTGCCGTTCGGCTTCGACGGCCCGCTGTGGCGCCTGATGGGAACCGGCATCGACTGGATGACAGCGGTGGCCCTGTGGGTCGCCGGGCTGCCCGGGGCGGTCGGACGCATCGCCGCCTTCGGGATCGGGCCGCTGGTGGTCGCCAGCCTCGGTCTCGTCGTGCTGGCTCTGCTGCGCACGCCGCTGCGCTGGGCCGGGGCGGGGCTCCTGGTCGGCGCGGCCCTGTGGGCGATGGCGACGCCGCGCCCCGACGTGCTGATCGCGCCCGGCGGCGACACGGTGGCGGTGCGCGGCGCCGACGGGCGGCTCGTGGTGATGCGCACCGGCTCGCTGGCGCTCGCCACCCGCGACTGGCTCGCCGCCGATGGGGACGCCCGGCTGCCGGCGGCGGCCGAGGCGTCGGGTGGACGCGGAGGCGGCTTCGTCTGCGACCCCGACGGCTGCGTGGCGCACCTCGCGGACGGCAGCGCCGTCGCGGTGCCGCGCACCGCCGCGGCCTTCGGCGACGACTGCCGGCGCGCCGCCCTGATCGTGTCGACGCGCGATCCGCCGCCCGGCTGCCGGGCCATGGTGATCGACCGGGCGATGCTGCGGGAGACCGGCGCCCTGGCGCTGCGGCGGGTGGGCGAGGACTTCGTCGTGGTGCCGACGCGCCTGGCCGGGACGGATCGCCCCTGGTCACCGGCGCCGGCGATCGCGGCCCGGGGGCCCGATCCGGCAGCGGGGGCGACCGGCGTCACGCCCATGCCGCAGCCGCCGCGTCGCCTTCCGGACGCGACGCCAGAGACGGACGATCTCGAGGCCGAGGATGGGCCGACCGCCGACCCGGTGAGCGCCGCACCGAAAGGCATGTCCGCTGGCGGCGCGCCGGACCGTTCGGGTCCCGACCCGGACCGTTCGAGCGCTGACCCGGACCGTGACGATGCGCCCTGACGGCCGGGGCGGGACCTATCGGTCAGCGTTGCGCCGGCGCAAACAGCGCTTCGACGGGCCGAGCACAGCACGACCCGGCGCCCTGGATGAGTTCGCCCCGCCCCGGATTCGCTCCGCCCGACCCGGGCCACGGTCGGTTTTCAGCGCAGCGGGCACGGCCGCCTGAAGCCGTAGCCCGGATGGAGCACCGCGACATCCGGGGCTGCCGGTGCAGTGTTCGGCGATGGTCCCGGGAAGCGATACGATTTTCACCGCCCGTCCCCGAATCCCCGGGGTCTCGCGTGGCTCGACCCCGGGCTACAGGGCTGCCGCAGAACGATGGATGGCCAAAGCGAGCCCCGCCATGACGGCGAGAGGCCGGAGGCCGGCGTCGTCCGCACGAGGCCGTAGCCCGGATGGAGCACCGCGACATCCGGAGCTGCCGGTGCGGTGTTCGGCGGTGGTCCCGGGAAGCGATACGATTTTCACCGCCCGTCCCCGAATCCCTGGGGTCTCGCCTGGCTCGACCCCGGGCTACAGCCGCCCCGGATGTCGCTCCGCTCGACCCGGGCCACGGTCCACGATCCACGATCGGTTCGTGCACGAGCCCGGAGTCCACAGCGCGCCGCATTCGTGCCGTCGCGCAACGTAGCCGCCGTCCGGGCGTCCAGCCGGTCTCTCTCTCAATACCGGCGCATCAGGCCGACCAGCCGTCCCTGGATGCGCACCCGACTGGGGGGAAGGATGCGCACCTCGTAGGCGGTGTTGGCGGGCTCCAGCGCGATCGAGGCGCCGCGGCGGCGGAAGCGCTTGAGGGTGGCTTCCTCGTCGTCCACCAGCGCCACCACGATGTCGCCGGTGTCGGCATTGTCGGAGCGGCGGATCAGCGCGATGTCGCCATCCAGGATGCCGGCCTCGATCATCGAGTCGCCGCGCACCTCGAGGGCGAAGTGGTCGCCGGCGCCCAGCAGCTCGGGCGGCACGTTGAGAATGGCGCTCCTGGATTGGATCGCCTCGATCGGCGTGCCGGCGGCGATTCGCCCCATCACCGGCACGGCGACCGGACGGGTGCCGTCCTCCTCGGGGGCGGGAGGACGGACGCGGCCGAGATTGCCTTCGATGACGCTCGGGGTGAAGCCGCGTGCCCGCACCGCCATGGCGCCGTGGCCGACCGTGTCGGGCAGCTTGATCACCTCGATGGCGCGGGCCCGGTTGGGCAGCCGGCGGATGAAGCCACGCTCCTCGAGCGCCGTGATCAGCCGGTGGATGCCGGACTTCGACCGCAGATCCAGCGCGTCCTTCATCTCGTCGAACGACGGCGGAACGCCGCTCTCCTTCAGTCGCTCGTGGATGAAACGCAACAGCTCGAACTGCTTCCGAGTCAGCATGTGAGGTCCCCCGACATCCGCCCAGGCAGTTCACCCGAACCGCCTAAACAAATCATGAACATACCCTATATGTTCGTTATGTGTTCCGCAACCCTTTAATGTCGGGCGATCGAATCGAGCAATCCCTAGGACCAAAGATTAGCCCTAAGAGATTGGCAGAGCGACAGATCATGTCGGCGGCGGGGGACGCCGCGGCGACGCCGAGAATACCCGACCGCTCAGGCCGGAAGCCGAATCACCCGACACAGGCCGCCCGCCGGAACCGCGGCGGCATGCGGCTCGCGCACCAGGAGGGCGTCGGCCAGCCCGAGCGGGGCGAGGAGGGAGCTGTCCTGATCGCCGACCGGGGTGGCGACCAGCCGGCCCTCGGGGTCGACCGAGAGCGTCGCGCGCAGATGGTCGGCACGCTCGTCGTTCGGCTTGAGGTCACGGGCGGCGACCGCCGGCTCGACCGCAAGCGTGACGTCGTCGCGGCCCTGGAGACGGCGGAGCAGCGGCACCAGGAACAGAACGGCGCCGACGAAGGACGAGACCGGGTTGCCGGGCAGCCCGAGCACATGGACCGGGCCGAGCCGGCCGCTCATCAGCGGCTTGCCGGGCCGCATGGCGACCTTCCAGAAGGCGAGCGCCATGCCCTCGGCCGTGAGGGCGTCCTGCACCATGTCGTAGTCGCCCACCGAGGCGCCGCCGGTGGTGACCAGCACGTCGACGGCGGCGGCGCGTGCCCGCCGGATGGCCGCGACGGTCTCGTCCAGGCGGTCCGGCACGATGCCGAGATCGAGCACCTCGGCGCCCTCGCGGCGGGCGAGCGCCGCCAGCATGAAGCCGTTGGAGTGGACGATCTGGCCGGGGCCGGGATCGGCGCCGGGCGCCACCAGCTCGTCGCCGGTGGCGACGAGCGCGACGCGCGGCCGGCGATATGCCGGCACGCTGGCGTGGTTCATGGCGGCGGCGAGCGCCAGGTCGCGGATCGTCAGGGGCCGGCCACGGCGCAGCAGCACGTCGCCCTCCGAGAAATCGCGGCCGCGCCGCCGGACATGGCGTCCGGGCGCCCCGGCGGTCGAGAAGGTCACGCGGTCGCCGTCGCGGGCCGATACCTCCTGGATCACCACGGTGTCGGCGCCCTCCGGCAGCACGCCGCCGGTGAAGATGCGCGCCGCCTCTCCGGGACCGACCGTGCCGTCGAACGGCCGGCCGGCCGGCACCTCGCCGACGATGCGCAGCGTGGCGGGGCCGGCGACGACGTCGTCGCCGCGCACCGCCCAGCCGTCCATGGCGGAGACGTCGGCAGGCGGCTGGGTGCGGCGGGCCGCGAGATCCTCGCCCAGCACGCGGCCATGCGCCTCGGCGAGCGGCACCGGCTCGGTCGGCAGCGGGGCGGCATCGGCGAGCACGCGCGCCAGCGCGTCGGCGACCGGGAGCAAGGCCATGTCAGACGTCCTGGGTGTGATCGGGGGACTCGGCCACGTCGGAGCCGGCCACATAGGAACCGGACTTGCCGCCGTGCTTCTCCAGCAGCCGGACACCTTCGATCCGCATGCCGCGCTCCACCGCCTTGACCATGTCGTAGACGGTGAGGCAGGCGACCGACACGGCGGTGAGCGCCTCCATCTCGACGCCGGTCTGGCCGGCCACCTCGACGGTGGCCTGGACACGGACGCCGGGCAGGGCGGGGTCGGGCACCACCTCCACCTCCACCTTCGAGACCGGCAGCGGATGGCACAGCGGGATCAGCTCGTGGGTGCGCTTGGCCGCCATGATGCCGGCGATGCGGGCGACGCCGAGCACGTCGCCCTTCTTGGCGTCACCGCGACGGACGAGATCGAGGGTCGTGGCGGCCATCACGACGCAGCCCTCGGCGACGGCGCGCCGGCGCGTCATCGGCTTGTCGGCGACGTCGACCATGCGGGCTTCGCCGCGCCGGTCGATGTGGGTCAGCCGGGGCTCGTCCGCCATTCTCAGTCCGTCATCTGTGCGCCGTGATCATTCGGCGGCTGGGGCTGCCGTGCCGACGCCGCCCAGCAAGGCGCGGGTGGCGGCGGTGACGTCGTCCTGGCGCATCAGGCTCTCGCCGACCAGATAAGTCGAGATGCCGACGCGGGCGAGGCGGGCGAGATCGGCGGGCGTGAAGATGCCGCTCTCGCCGACCAGCACGCGATCGCGCGGTACCAGCGGGGCCAGGCGCTCGGCCACCTCCAGCCGGGTCTCGAAGGTCTTGAGGTCGCGGTTGTTGATGCCGATCAGCCGCGACGACAGCCGCAGCGCCCGTTCCAGCTCGGCCTCGTCGTGCACCTCGACCAGCACGTCCATGCCGTGCTCGAAGGCGGCCGTCTCCAGGTCGCGGGCGGTGGCGTCGTCGACGCCGGCCATGATGATCAGGATGCAGTCGGCGCCGAGCGCGCGGGCCTCCGCCACCTGGTAGGGATCGTAGAGGAAGTCCTTGCGCAGCACCGGCAGCGCGGTGGCGGCGCGGGCCGCCACCAGATGGTCGCCGCGCCCTTGGAACGACGGGCCGTCGGTGAGCACCGACAGGCAGGTGGCGCCGCCGTCCTCGTAGGCGCGGGCCAGCGCCGGCGGGTCGAAGTCGGGGCGGATCAGCCCCTTCGAGGGGCTCGCCTTCTTGATCTCGGCGATCAGCGCCGGCTGGCCGCGGGCGATGCGCCGCTCGATGGCGCGCAGGAAGCCGCGCGACGGCGGCGTGGTGCGGGCCACCTCGGCGACGGCGGTGTAGGGCCGCAGTCGCTTCGCCTCGGCGATCTCCTGGCGCTTGTAGGCTTCGATGGTGGCGAGAATGTCGGCCATCGGCTTCACCCGTTGGAGACGGCGATCAGACGGCCGAGGCTGCCCTCGGCGGCGCCGGTGTCGATCGACTGGGTGGCGAGCGTGACCCCGCTCGCGAGGTCCGCGGCCTTGCCGGCCACCACCAGGGTGGCGGCGGCGTTGAGCACCGCGCAGTCGCGATACGGGCCCTTGCGGCCTTCGAGGACGCTCTTGAGGGCGTTCGCATTGGCGGCGGCATCGCCGCCGCGCAGCGCCTCGGGGGCGGCACGCCTCAGCCCCACCTCCTCGGGCGTGATCTCGAAGACGCGCACCTCGCCGTCGTCCAGCGCCGCCACCGCGGTCGGGCCCGAGATCGTGATCTCGTCCAGGCCGTCCGAACCGTGCACCACATAGGCGCGTTCGGAGCCGAGATTCTTCAGCACATGGGCGAGCGGCTCGATCCACTGGCGCGAGAACACGCCGACCATCTGGCGCCGGACGCCGGCCGGGTTCGACAGCGGACCCAGCAGGTTGAAGATGGTGCGGGTGCCGAGCTCCACCCGGGTCGGGGCGACATGCTTCATCGCCGGATGATGCGACGGCGCGAACATGAAGCCGATATTGGCCTCGCGGATGCAGTCGGCGATCTGCTCGGGCGTCAGCTCCACCCGCACCCCGAGGGCGGTGAGCACGTCGGCGGCCCCGGACCGCGACGACAGCGCGCGGTTGCCGTGCTTGGCCACCGGCACCCCGGCGCCCGCCACGATGAAGGCCGCGCAGGTGGAGATGTTGAACGAGCCGGAGGCGTCGCCGCCGGTGCCGACCACGTCGACGGCGGTCGGCGGCGCCTCGACCCGCAGCATCTTGGACCGCATGGCGGCGACCGCGCCGGTGATCTCCTCGACGGTCTCGCCGCGCACCCGCAGCGCCATCAGGAGCGCGCCCATCTGGGACGGGGTGGCGTCGCCCGACATCATCTGGGAGAACGCTGCGGCCGCCTGCTCGCGCGTCAACGGCGCGCCGGTGGCGACCTGCGCGATCAGGGTCTTCAGCTCGACCATGTCGACCTCATGCCGCGGGCGCCGGCGCGGCGCGCCCGACGGCACGTCCGCTCGCCGCGTTCCAGGCCCGCGCGATATCGA
Organism: Rhodoplanes sp. P11; assembly: GCF_964266735.1. Lineage (NCBI taxonomy): Bacteria > Pseudomonadati > Pseudomonadota > Alphaproteobacteria > Hyphomicrobiales > Nitrobacteraceae > Rhodoplanes > Rhodoplanes sp. P11. The sequence continues at coordinate 386,033 of NZ_CAXWGY010000019.1, read as the reverse complement.
GAAAATTCTTGAGAATGAGATGCCCGTGCTCGGACGCGATGCTCTCCGGATGGAACTGCACCCCGTGCACCGGCCGGGTCTTGTGCTGCATGGCCATGATCAGGCCGTCGGTCTCGGCCGTCACGGCGAGCTCGTCCGGCAGGGTGTCGCGGTCGACCACCAAGGAATGGTAGCGCGTCGCCCGGAACGGCCCCTCGATGCCGCGGAACAGGCCATCGCCGCCATGGTGCATCTCGGCGACCTTGCCGTGGACCGGGACGGGCGCCCGCACCACGGTGCCGCCGAACGCCTGGCCCATCGCCTGATGGCCGAGGCAGACGCCCAGCATCGGGATGGTGGCCGACGCCTTGCCGATCAGCTCCAGGCAGATGCCCGCCTCGTTGGGGGTGCAGGGGCCGGGAGACAGCACGATGGCCTCGGGCGCAGTCGCGATCACCGCATCGGCCGACATCTTGTCGTTGCGGTGGACGACGACATCCGCCCCCAGCCCGCCCAGGTAATGGACGAGGTTGAAGGTGAAGCTGTCGTAGTTGTCGATCAGGACGATCATGGCGGCCCTTGTCGGCTCCGCCGGTCTTAGACCGCGTGGCCGAAGGGGGTCAAGGCGGGCAGGGGCCGGGGAGCCTGGCGCGGCTCGGCTTCCCCCCTGATGTCGCCGCGCTCGGTCCGGGCCCCGGGCTCTGCCCGAGTTCCGTCAGGGCTCCATCCGGGCTCGGTCAGGGAGCCTCCGGCTTCCGGCTGCGCAGGAAGGCGATGATGCTGGAGAAATCCGTGCCGCCTTGGCCGGCCTCGGCAAAGGCCGCGTAGAGGCCGGCGGCCTCCGCCCCGAGCGGCGTCGCCACGCCTGTCGAACGGGCGGCCTCCTGGGCGAGATCGAGGTCCTTGCGCATCAGCGCCGCCGCGAAGCCCGGCACGTAGTCGCGGTTCGCCGGCGAGGTCGGCACCGGGCCGGGCACCGGGCAATAGGTGGTCAGCGACCAGCACTGGCCCGACGAGGTGGAGGCCACGTCGAACAGGGCCTGGTGCGACAGGCCGAGCCTCTCGGCCAGCACGAACGCCTCGCACACCCCGATCATGGAGATGCCGAGGATCATGTTGTTGCAGATCTTGGCCGCCTGGCCGTTGCCGGCCGGCCCGCAGTGGACGATGGGCCGGCCCATCGCCTTCAGGATCGGCTCGGCGGCGGTGAACGCCGCCGGCTCGCCGCCGCACATGAAGGTGAGGGTGCCGGCCGCGGCGCCGCCGGTGCCGCCCGACACCGGGGCGTCGATCGACGGGCAGCCGCGCTCGGCCGCCATCGCGTGCGCCCGACGGGCGCTGTCGACGTCGATGGTGGAGGAATCGATCAACAGGGTTCCGGGCGCGGCGCTGGCCAGCGCCTCCTCCCAGACGGCGAGCACGTGCCGCCCGGCCGGCAGCATGGTGACGACCACCGCGGCCCCGGCCACCGCCTCGGCGATCGAGCCGGCCGGCACCACGCCGGCGGCGCGCGCCGCCTCGCGGTTGGCCTCGATCAGATCGTGGCCGCGCACCGCATGACCAGCCTTGACCAGATTGGCGGCCATCGGGCCGCCCATGTTGCCGAGGCCGATGAACGCGATGGTGGCCATGACGGTGATGCTCCTGAAGACATCGAGATTGCAACGAGGGGCCGGGTTCGAACGACGGCGCTCTCACATCGATCCTCTCCCGCTGGCGGGAGAGGACGTCTTGCGTCCTGCCGTCAGCTCGCCCGCTTGCAGCCGGACTCTTCGACCGTGAAGAACGCCTTGTCGCCCGGGATGGTGCGCAGCAGCTTGTAGTAGTCCCATGGTGCCTTCGACTCGGCCGGCGCCTTCACCTGGAACAGGTACATGTCGTGGACGAAACGGCCGTTGGCCAGCACCTTGCCCTTGGCGAAGTCGTCGTCGACCGGCGTGTCGCGGATCGTCTTGGCGACCGTCTCGGCGTCCTTGCTGCCGGCCGCCTTCACGGCCTTCAGATAGGTCATCACGGTCGAGTAGGTGCCGGCATGGATCATGTTCGGCATCCGGCCGGTGCGGTCGAAGAACCGCTTGGCGAAGGCGCGGCTGCGGTCGTCGCGGTCCCAGTAGAAGCCTTCGGTCAACACCAGGCCCTGAGCCGCCTTGAGACCGAGCCCGTGCACCTCGGCGAGCGTCACCAGCATGCCGGCGAGACGCTGGCCACTCTGCACGAGGCCGAACTCGGCCGCCTGCTTGATGGCGTTGTTGGTGTCGAGCCCGGCATTGGCGAGGCCGACGATCTTGGCGCGCGACGCCTGCGCCTGAAGCAGGAAGGACGAAAAGTCCGCGGTGTTGAGCGGGTGGCGCACCGAGCCCAGGACCTTGCCGCCCGACTGCACGACGATCTCGGTGGTGTCCTTCTCGAGCTGGTGGCCGAAGGCGTAGTCGGCAGTGAGGAAGAACCAGGTGTCGCCGCCATCCTTCACCACCTCGGCGCCGGTGCCGACCGCGAGCGCGCGGGTGTCGAAGGCCCAGTGGAAGCCGGTCGGCGAGCAGGCATCGCCGGTGAGCCGCGCCGTGGCGGCGCCCACCACCATGTTGATCTTCTTCTTGTCGCGCGCGATATCCTGGACCGCGAGCGCCACCGACGAGGTGGTCAGCTCGGTGATCATGTCGACGCCGTCGACGTCGAACCATTGGCGCGCGATGGTGGAGGCGATGTCGGGCTTGTTCTGGTGATCGGCGCTGACGATCTCGACCTTCATGTCGCCGAGCTGCGGCTTCATCTCCTCGACGGCGAGCCGCGCCGCCTCCAGCGACCACTTGCCGCCGAAGTCGGCATAGACGCCGGACTGGTCGTTCAGCACGCCGATCTTCACCGAGGTCGGAGCCTGCGCGAAGGCCGCGGTCGAGAGCAGGGCCGTCGCGGCGAGCAGGAGCAGGGGGGCTTTACGGGGCATTCCGGTCTTCTCCCTGGTTGGTCTGTTCTGGTTTGAACTTTTTTGGCTGGCGAAGCGGCTGCCCGCTCCGACCTCGTGGCTCGCCGTCGGGGCCTCGCGACCAGCCCCTCAGCGGAATTTCCGACCCGTCATGGCCGCGCTCGTCGCGGCCATCCACGTCTTCGAAACGCTTCGGCAACAAGCTCGCGGATGGCTGCGACAAGCCCGGCCATGACCAGGGAATGCAGGCTGCGTCTATCGCATCAGCGGGATGGCGAACTCGGCGCCTTCCTTGACCCCCGACGGCCAGCGCGACGTCACCGTCTTGGTCTTGGTGTAGAAACGGAAGGCATCGGGGCCGTGCTGGTTGAGATCACCGAAGCCGGAGCGCTTCCAGCCGCCGAAGGTGTAGTAGGCGATCGGCACCGGGATCGGGACGTTGACGCCGACCATCCCGACATTCACGCGCGCCGCGAAGTCGCGCGCCGCGTCGCCGTCGCGGGTGAAGATGGCGACGCCGTTGCCATACTCGTGCTCGTTCGGCAGGCGCAGTGCCTCCTCGTAGTCGTGCGCCCGCACGACCGAGAGGACGGGGCCGAAGATCTCCTCCTTGTAGATGCGCATGTCCGCCGTCACGCGGTCGAACAGGCAGCCGCCGAGATAGAAGCCGTTCTCGTAGCCCTGCATCGTGAAGCCGCGGCCGTCGACCACCAGCTTCGCCCCTTCGGCGAGGCCGACGTCGATGTAGCTGCGCACCTTGTCGAGATGGGCGCGGGTGACGAGGGGACCGTAGTCGGCCGCCGGATCGGTCGACGGACCGATCTTCAGCGTCTCGACCCGCGGGATCAGCTTCTCCATCAGCCGGTCTGCCGTCTGCTCGCCCACCGGCACCGCGACCGAGATCGCCATGCAGCGTTCGCCGGCCGAGCCGTAGCCGGCGCCGATCAGGGCGTCGACGGTCTGGTCCAGGTCGGCGTCCGGCATCACGATCATGTGGTTCTTGGCGCCGCCGAAGCACTGCACGCGCTTTCCGGCCGCGCAGCCGCGCGTGTAGATGTACTCGGCGATCGGAGTCGAGCCGACGAAGCCGATGGCCTTGACGTCGGGGTCGTCGAGGAGCGCGTCGACCGCCTCCTTGTCGCCGTTGACGACGTTGAACACGCCGGGCGGCAGGCCGGCCTCCAGGAACAGCTCGGCGAGCCGCATCGGCACCCCGGGATCGCGCTCCGACGGCTTGAGCACGAAGGCGTTGCCGCAGGCCAGCGCCGGACCGGCCTTCCACAGCGGAATCATGGCGGGGAAGTTGAACGGGGTGATGCCGGCGACGACGCCGAGCGGCTGGCGCAGCGAGTAGACGTCGGTGGCTGGACCGGCGCCGACCGTGTACTCGCCCTTGAGCAGGTGCGGCGCCCCGATGCAGAACTCGATCACTTCGAGACCGCGTTGAATGTCGCCGGCCGCATCCGTGATGGTCTTGCCGTGCTCGCGGGCGAGCAGCTCGGCGAGCGAGTCCATCTCGCGGGCGACGAGCTCCAGGAACCGCATCAGCACGCGGGCGCGGCGCTGCGGATTGACCGCGGCCCAGCCGGGCTGCGCCGCGGCGGCGTTCTCGACGGCGGCTCGCACCTCGGCGCGCGACGCCAGTGCCACCTTCGAGCGCAGCGCCCCGGTCATCGGCTCCCAGGCGTCGGCGAAGCGTCCGGAGGTGCCCTCCGTGCGTGCGCCACCGATGAAGTGCCCGTAGGTGATCACAGCCGTCTCCACAAGCTTATTGTTCTGTTCGGGTCGGGACGCTAGCAATGACATCGATGCACGTCGATGCGAGAGTCTGCGCTCTTGGTGTGCGTGAACACGCATACCGCGACGCAGCATGGCGCGTTTCCGGCCGAGGAGGGCCGGTCCATGGTCCGCTTCGACTGGGGTGACCTGAAGTTCTTCCTGGCGATCGCCCGCACCGGCCGGCTGACGGCGGCCGCCCGCGTGCTGCGGGTCGACCACGCGACCGTGAGCCGCCGGCTGCGGGCTCTGGAGCTCGCCCTCGACGCCAAGCTGTTCGAGCACCATCCGCAAGGCTATCGGCTCACCGCGGCCGGGGAGCGGCTGCTCGCCGCCGCCGAGGTGATGGAGACGACCGCGTTGCAGGTGGAAAGCGCGCTCTCCGGCACTGATGCGGCGCTCACCGGCACGGTGCGGATCGGCGCACCGGACGGCTTCGGCACTTGGTTCCTGGCGCGACGGCTCGGCGCGCTGCTGGTCCGCCACCCGCATCTCACGGTGCAGCTCGTGCCGTTGCCGCGGGTGTTCTCGCTGGCCAAGCGCGAGGCCGACATCGTGGTCACCATCGACCCGCCGGACGCCGCCCGCACCGACGTTCGCCGGCTCACCGATTACACGCTGAGCTTCTATGGCAGCCGCGACTACCTGGCGGCCCATCCGACCATCGCCACGACCGCCGATCTGCGCGACCACCGGGTGGTCGGTTACGTGCCGGACCTGCTGTTCACCGATACGCTGGCCTATCTCGGCGACTTCGGCGTGCCGGAGGGGCTGCGCTTCGAATGCGCCAGCGTCATCGGCCAGATCGAGGCGGTGCGTGCGGGTCTCGGGGTCGGCGTGCTGCACGACTTCGTGGCGCAGGCCGATCCGTCGCTCGTGCGGGTGCTGCCGCAGACCATCACCCGCACCTACTGGATCGTCGCCGATGTCGACGTGCTGAAGATCGCGCGGGTGCGCGAGGTGTTCGAGTTCGTGGTGGACGCGGTCGCGGCGGAGCGGTTCGTCTACGGCTGAGCCCGAGGTCACGCGCGGCGGCCCGCGCTTCTGTCGCGGCGCCGAGATTGCACCGCAGCAACGGTGCATCGTCTCACAAGATGCGAGAACGGCACGCAACGCGAAAGTCGAACTTGCGCGGCAACCATCTCTTGTGCGCTCATCACGAGTGATTGCGGTGCCGCGCCCGCGCGGTACCCGACCAACGATGTGCCCGACACTCGATTGACCCGTGCAAGGTTTTCCCGTGATGAACCGGATCGCTCCGACCTCGGCCTTCGCGTCGGCCGCCTACCAGCCGCGTCACAAGATTCGCCTCGTCACCGCCGCCAGCCTGTTCGACGGCCACGACGCCTCCATCAACGTGATGCGGCGCATCATGCAGGCGACCGGCGCCGAGGTGATCCATCTCGGCCACAATCGCTCGGCCGACGAGATCGTCACCGCCGCCATCCAGGAGGACGCCAACGGCATCGCGGTGACCTCCTACCAGGGCGGCCACATCGAGTTCTTCACCTACATCATCGATCTGCTGCGACGGGCCGGGGCCGACCACATCAAGGTGTTCGGCGGCGGCGGCGGCGTCATCGTGCCGGACGAGGTGGCGACGCTGCACGCCTACGGGGTGGCGCGCATCTACACGCCCGAGGACGGCCAGACCATGGGCCTCCAGGGCATGATCGACGATCTCATGGCGCGCGCCGATTGCGATCTCGCCGCGCAGGTCGACGACGATCCGGCGGCGATCCTCGCCGGTGATCGGAAGGCGCTCGCGCGGCTGATCACCGCCTGCGAGGCGGAGCGCTGCCCGCCGGCCCTGCGCGCCCTGCTGGACGAGGCGGCGCAGCGTCAGGTGCCGGTGCTCGGGCTGACCGGCACCGGGGGCTCCGGCAAGTCGAGCCTCACCGACGAGCTGCTGCGGCGCTTCCGCCTCGATCACCGCGACAGCCTCGAGATCGCGGTCGTCGCGGTCGATCCGACGCGGCGACGCTCGGGCGGGGCGCTGCTCGGCGACCGCATCCGCATGAACGCCATCGACCATCCGAACGTGTTCATGCGCTCGCTGGCGAGCCGCGACGCCGCCGGCGGCCTTTCGCGCGCCGTGCCGGACGCGGTCGCGGCCTGCAAGGCGGCGGGCTTCGACCTGATCGTCGTCGAGACCTCGGGGATCGGCCAGGGCGACACCGCCATCACGTCGGTGGCGGACGTCGCCGTCTATGTGATGACCCCGGAGTTCGGTGCCGCGACCCAGCTCGAGAAGATCGACATGCTGGACTACGCCGACGTCGTCGCCATCAACAAGTTCGAGCGGCGCGGCGCCGAGGATGCCCTGCACGACGTCCGCAAGCAGTTCCAGCGCAACCATCTGCTGTTCGATCGCGCGCCCGAGGAGATGCCGGTGTTCGGCACCATCGCGGCCCGCTTCAACGACGACGGCGTCACGGCGCTCTACCAGGCACTCGCCGAACGGCTCCAGGGCCTGGGCCTGCCGGCCGGCGGCGGCGTCCTGCCGCGGGTGGAGGGGCGCACCTCGTCGGCGGCGCGCGCCGTGGTGCCGGCCGAGCGGGTGCGCTATCTCGCCGATATCGCCGAGACGGTGCGCGACTATCACGCCGAGACGGCGGCCCAATGCGAGGTGGCGCGCGACCGGCAGGCGCTCGCTCGCAGCCGCGCGCTGCTCGCCGCCTGCGACCGCGCCAGCGCCGACATCGATGCGCTGGCCGCCGGCAAGGATGCGGCCCTGAGTAGCGACAGCAGGGCGCTGCTGGCGTCCTGGCCCGACACCGTGGCGCGCTACGGCGCCACCGAGATGGTCACCGCGGTGCGCGAGCGCGAGAGCCGCACCAGCCTCGTCCACACCACGCTGTCGGGCACCGCGGTGCGCAAGGTGGCGCTGCCGCGCTTCACCGACGATGGCGAGGTTCTCGGCTGGCTGCGGCGCGAGAACGTGCCGGGTGCCTTCCCGTTCACGGCCGGCGTGTTCCGCTTCAAGCGCGAGAACGAGGACCCCACCCGGATGTTCGCCGGCGAGGGCGACGCGGCGCGCACCAACCGGCGCTTCCACATGCTGTCGGGGGGGATGCCGGCGAAGCGCCTGTCGACCGCGTTCGACTCCGTCACCCTCTACGGCGCCGACCCGGGCGAGCGCCCCGACATCTACGGCAAGGTCGGCAATTCCGGCGTCTCCATCGCCACCATCGACGACATGGCGACGCTCTATTCGGGCTTCGACCTGTGCGATCCGACCACCTCGGTGTCGATGACCATCAACGGTCCGGCGCCGATCATCCTGGCGATGTTCCTCAACGTCGCCATCGACCAGCAGGTCGAGCGGTTCCGCGCCGCGCAGGGACGGGCGCCGAGCGCGGAGGAGCACGCGGCCCTGCGGGCGCATGCGCTCGCCAATGTGCGCGGCACCGTGCAGGCCGACATCCTCAAGGAGGATCAGGGACAGAACACCTGCATCTTCTCCACCGACTTCGCCCTCGGCCTGATGGGCGACGTGCAGGCGTTCTTCATCGACAACTGCATCCGCAACTTCTACTCGGTGTCGATCTCCGGCTATCACATCGCCGAGGCCGGCGCGAACCCGATCTCCCAGCTCGCCTTCACGCTCGCCAACGGCTTCACCTATGTGGAGGCGTATCTGGCGCGCGGCATGCGGATCGACGACATCGCGCCCAACCTGTCGTTCTTCTTCTCCAACGGCATGGACCCCGAATACGCGGTGATCGGCCGCGTGGCGCGCCGCATCTGGGCGATCGCCATGAAGCATCGTTACGGCGCCAACGAGCGCTCCCAGAAGCTCAAGTATCACATCCAGACGTCGGGCCGCTCGCTGCACGCCCAGGAGATGGCGTTCAACGACATCCGCACGACCTTGCAGGCGTTGCTCGCCGTCTACGACAACTGCAACTCGCTGCACACCAACGCCTATGACGAGGCGGTGACGACGCCGACCGAGGAGAGCGTGCGCCGTGCGCTCGCCATCCAGCTCATCATCAATCGCGAATGGGGCGTGGCCAAGAACGAGAACCCCAACCAGGGCTCGTTCATCCTGGAGGAGCTGACCGATCTGGTGGAGGAGGCGGTGCTGAAGGAGTTCGAGGCGATCGCGGCGCGCGGCGGCGTGCTCGGCGCCATGGAGACCGGCTATCAGCGCAGCAAGATCCAGGACGAGTCGCTCCACTACGAGCACAAGAAGCACGACGGCTCGCTGCCGATCGTCGGCGTCAACACGTTCCTCGGACCGACCTGCACGGTGGTGCCACCGGCCGGGCTGGTGCGCTCGACCGACGACGAGAAACGGTCGCAGATCGCCCGGCTGCGTGCCTTCCAGGCCCGCCATGCCGAGGCGTCCGGGCCGGCGCTCGCTCGCCTCCAGGAGGCGGCGGGGCGCGGCGAGAACCTGTTCACGGTGCTGATGGACGTCGTCCGCGTCTGCTCGCTCGGCCAGATCACCGGCGCGCTGTTCGACGTCGGCGGCCAGTATCGACGAAACGTTTAGGATCGTCGGCTACCCGGTTCGGCGCAGGAATGCTGCCCCGCCTCGGCGGGGCGGACGCGGGAGCGGGGGGCGAGGATGAGCGAGCGCGGGCTGCTGGTCGCGGCCGATCTGGTCTATGCGGCGGCGCTGGCCGCGATGGTCGCGGCGAGCCTGTGGGTGGCGCCGCAGATCGCCACCGATACGGTGCCGATGCAATGGGGCCTGGACGGCAAGCCCACCTGGTACGCCCCCAAGGAGGTCGGCCTGTGGTTCACGGTCGGGCTCGCGGTGGTGCTGCGGGTGGTGATGCTGCTGCAAGCCCAGTGGGGCGCGCCGCGCCGCCGTAAAGCGGCGGTGGGGCTCATGGTGTTCTCGGTCATCGTCGCCGTCGTGCATGCCGGCCACCTCGTCGCGGTGATGCGCTGGGCGGCGACGCAGTAGCGGCCGTCCGTGGTGACTCCGGCGAACAGGCGGCGCCCCGTCTGCGCGGCAGTGGCTACGGCGTCCAGCCGGGCAGGGCGGCGGCCTGCCTGACCCAGGCGACCATCTGGGCTTCGTCGAGCGCGTCGTCTTGGTGGATGTCGATCCACCGAACGTCTCCGCTTCGCGCCGTGCCTCCGGGCGGCATCGGCGCCAGCGCGGTGCCGCGGAAGAAGGTCACCTTCACGTAGCGGGTGAAGACGTGGAACGACAGGAACCAGCCCTGGCCCTCGATGCCGTAGAACGGCGAGTTCCACCGCACCGCCTTGCGGACATCCGGCACGGTGCGGACCACGAGGTCGTCGAGGCGGTGGCCGAGGGCGCGTGTCCAGCCCGGCATCGCGGCGATGTAGGCCCGTACCGGCGCGTCGCCATCGCCCTTGGGGATTTGCGGATTGCCGCCGGAGAGCAGGACCGGGCCGCCGTTTGGAGCCGCGGTCACTCCAGGTTTGCGCGCTCTCCCGCGGGCCTTCGCCGGGCCTTTGCTCCTGCCGGCGGTCGATTTCGACGAGGGCTCTCGATCGGACACGCGGCTGCTCCTGCGCCACTACTCGGATTGAATTAGTGCGGCAGGATTATTGGGGCGTGGCGTGTCGTCAAGGCCGCCAATCGCCCGGCCGGCCTTTATCGGCGATTCCTCACTGCCCCCGCTTCGCTGCGCTGGCGAAGCGGTGGGCCTCCTCGGCGGCGCGGAACAGGGCCTTCGCCTTGTTGACGCACTCCTGCTGCTCGGACGCGGGATCGGAGTCGGCCACGATGCCGGCGCCGGCCTGCACATACATGGTGCCGTCCTTGACCAGCGCGGTGCGCAGCACGATGCACGAGTCCATCTCGCCGGCGGCGGAGAAATAGCCGACGCAGCCGGCATAGAGCCCGCGCTTCTCCTTCTCCAGCTCGTCGATGATCTGCATGGCGCGCACCTTGGGGGCGCCGGACACCGTCCCGGCCGGGAAGCCGGCCGCCAGCGCGTCGAGGGCGTCGCGCGCCGGATCGAGCCGCCCTTCGACGTTCGACACGATGTGCATCACCTGGCTGTAGCGCTCGACGAAGAACTGGTCGGTCACCGTGACGGTGCCGATGGCGGCGACGCGGCCGACATCGTTGCGGCCGAGATCGAGCAGCATCAGGTGCTCGGCGCATTCCTTCGGATCGGCGAGCAGCTCCTCTTCCAGCGCCTTGTCCTCGTGCGGGGTGGCGCCGCGGCGCCGCGTGCCGGCGATCGGCCGGATCGTCACGGTGTCGTCCCGCACCCGCACCAGGATCTCCGGGCTCGACCCGACCACCGCGTAGCCGCCGAAATCGAGGAAGAACAGGAACGGCGCCGGGTTCACCCGGCGCAACGCCCGATAGAGCGCGAAGGCCGGCAGCGTGAACGGGGTCGAGAAGCGCTGCGCCAGCACCACCTGGAAGATGTCGCCGGCCGCGATGTAGTCCTTCGCCCGCGCCACCATGGCGGCGTACTCGTCGGGCGTCGTGTTGGAGGTGGGCGCGGCCTCCGGCGCATCCCCGACGGCGGCGAGCGGCTCCTTGAGGAGCGGCCGATCGAGCGCGTCGACCACCGCGGTCAGGCGCTCGACGGCGCGCGCATGCGCCACCCGGGCCGGTATCGCGGGGTCGGGCCGCACCGGCGTCACCACCGTGATGGTGTCCTTCACGGCATCGAACACGATCACCACGGTCGGCCGCACCAGCACCGCATCGGGGATGCCGATCGGGTCCGGATTGGCCGGCCCCAGCGTCTCCATCAGCCGCACCGTGTCGTAGCCGAGATAGCCGAAGACGCCGGCCGCCATCGGCGGCAAGGTGTCGGGCAGGGCGATCCGGCTGTCGGCGATCAGCCGCCGCAGGGCATCGAGCGGCGGCTCCGGGCAAGGCGTCACGATGTCGGGACCGCCGCGAACCGGGCGGGCGGTCTCGGCCCGGTCGCCGACGACGCGGAACACCAGGTCGGGGTCGAGCCCGATGATCGAGTAGCGGCCGCGCACGGCGCCGCCCTCGACGGACTCGAGGAGGAAGCTCGACGGCTTGCCGTCCGCCACCTTGAGAAAGGCGGATACCGGGGTCTCCAGGTCGGCCACCAGGGTGGTGGAGACCACCTGGGGGATGCCGCGCCCGTAGGCGTCCACGAAGGCTGCGGCCTGCGGTTCGATCTGCATGGGTCGTCCGATGGCTCCGGCGGGCCGCGCCCTCGGGCCGGCCGCCGCCTGCGCGCCTCCGGCGCGCCGATGCTGAGGGACGCCGGCGACCGAGGTGCCGGCATCGTCGTCGCGCTACTGGTCCGCGGCGCTGCGGCCGACCGCCTGGGCGAGGGCCTGCTGATTGATCCGGACGCCCATCTCGGACTGGAGCTGGCCCACATACTGGGCCATCAGGTCGTCCGAATAGGCGGTGCGGAGCTGGCCCATCAGCTTCTTGACGTCCTCGGCCGCAGGATCGAACGCCGGGGCGCGGATATCGGTGACGCGGAACACCACGCGGTCGAGGCCGTTGGCTCCCGTCGCGACGCCGACGCCCTCCTTCGGGGTGCGGAACACCTGCTCGACCACGCCGGCCGGCAGCGCGTTGCTGCCTCGGCGCTTGAGCGCCGCGGCGGTCTCCAGCTTCAGCCCCTCGGCGGTCGCCACCTCGGGAAACCAGGTGCCGGACTTGAGCTTGGCCGCGAGGCCGTCGGCCTTGGCGGTCAGCCGGGCCGCGATCTCGTCGTTGCGCCAGCGCTCGGCGACACGCTCCTTGACCTCCTCGAAGGTCCGTTCGCGCGACGGCGTCACGCCGGCGACCTCGTACCAGACATAGCCGCCGCCCGGCAGGGTGATCGCCTCGTTCTCCAGGCCCACCTGGGTCGAGAAGGCGGGGCCGAGCACGTCGACGTCCTTGGGCAGCGCCACCGGCTGGCCGTCCGGGGTGCGGCCGGATCGGTCGACGGCCGGGATGGCCTGGACCGGAAGCTTGAGCTTGGCGGCGATCTCGTCGAGGCGCTGGCCGGCGGCCAGCTCGTCCTCGACCTTGTCGCGCAGCTCGGCCAGCGACGCGCGGGCGCGCTCGACCGCGAGGTCCTTTCGGATCTGCGGCGCGATCTCCTCCAGCGGCGTGGCGTGGCCCGGCTCGATCTTGGTGACGCGCAGGATGGCGGTGGTGAACCGGCCCGACACCGGCGCGCTGACGGCGCCGTCGGCGAGCGAGAAGGCCGCCGCCGCGATGGCGGGATCGAGCATGTCGGCACGGCTCACCAGCCCGAGATCGAGGTCGGCCGGGGCGATGTTGCGCTCGGCCGCCAGCGCCTCGAAGGTCAGGCCACCGGAGGACAGACGCTCGTGCGCCGCCTTGGCCTCCTCGGGATTGGCGAACGCGATCTGCTGCACCTGCCGCTTCTCCGGCGTGGCGTAGCGGCTCGACCGCTCCTCGTAGGCCTTCTTGACGTCGGCGTCGCTCACCGTGATGCCGGCCGCCAGCGCGTCCGGCGAGAGCATCAGCAGCAGCACGTTGCGATACTCGGGCGCCCGGAACGCGAACTTGCGCTGCTCGTAGGTGGTCTGGAGCTGCTCCGGGGTCGGGGCCGGAATGTCGCCCGCCTGGGCGGCGCCGAGCACCACGTAGTCGATGAACCGCTCCTCGTTCTCGTAGCGGACCATGGCCTCGGCCGTCGTCTGCGGCGCCGTGACGTCGCCGCCGACCGAGGCGGCGAGCTGGCGGCGCAGCGAGATGCGGCGCTGCTCGGAGATGAACCGCTGCTCGGTGTAGCCGGCCTGGCGCACCAGATAGGCGAAGCGGGTCTGATCGAACTGGCCGTTGCCGCCCCGGAAGGTCGGGTCCTGCATGATCTGGCGCACCACCTCGGCGTCCGGGAAGCCGAGGCCCAGCTCGCGGGCGCGCTCGTCGAGCACCGCTTCGGCGACCAGCTGGGTGAGGATCTGACGGTCGAGCCCGGCGGCGCGCGCCTGGTCGGGGGTGATCGGGCGGCCGACCTGCCGGCCGAGCTGTTGCAGGCGGTCGTTGTAGAGCTGGCGGAACTGATCGATGGTGATCTCGCTCTTGCCGATGGTGGCGACCGTCGACACGCCGAAGCCGCGGAAGATGTCGCCGATGCCCCACACCGCGAAGCTGATGACCAGGAACGCGACCACGGCCGCCATGACGACTTTACCGAGCCAGTTGGACGAGGCTTTTCGCAATCCGCGGAGCATGGGTCCTGTTCGCAGTGGTTGGGGGGCGCCTTCACGCGGCATCCGCTTGGTCGGGTGGCGGAAGCGAGCCCCGTCGGTCGGTCGCACGGTCCGCCGGCAGGCCGGGGTCGCACGATGAAAGGCAGGCCGGTCGACCGGCCCGGGGGAGCCGGGCCGACGGCGGCGGCATCATAGGCAGGGCTCCCGGCCGTCGCAACCGACCCGCTCCGGGCTGGCGCCCGAAGATGTCGCACCGCCGGTAGGATCGTGGCATAAGCTCGGCGTCCGGAATTCGAGGATGGCGGTGATGCCGGCGGCCGGGCGCGACAGCCCGGGCCGCCCGGAGCCGGCCCTCAACCGAAGACGATTGGGACAGAAGGCGAGGAGAACGATGGCGTCGGGGCGTCGGCCGCTGGTGGCGGGAAACTGGAAGATGAACGGCCTGCGGGGCTCGATCGGCGAGCTCGACGCGGTGATCGCGGCGGCCGGCGGATTGGCGCCGCGCCTCGACCTCATGGTCTGCCCACCCGCCACCCTGGTGGCCGCCTTCGCGGCGCGCGCCGCCGGCACCCCGGTCGCCATCGGCGGCCAGGACTGCCATGCCGAGGTGTCGGGCGCCTTCACGGGTGATGTCGCCGCCGAGATGCTGGCGGATGCCGGGGCGACCGCGGTGATCGTCGGCCATTCGGAGCGGCGCACCTACCACCGGGAGAGCGACGCCGAGGTCCGCGCCAAGACGCTGGCGGCGTGGCGCGCCGGGCTCCTCGCCATCGTCTGTATCGGTGAGACCAAGGACGAGCGGGTCGCCGGCAGGACCCTCGAGGTGCTCGGCACCCAGCTCGCCGGCTCGCTGCCGGACGGGGCGACGGCCGCCAACCTGGTGGTCGCCTACGAGCCGGTCTGGGCGATCGGCACCGGGCTGACCCCGACGGTCGCCGACGTCGCCGAGGCGCACGGCTTCGTCCGCGACCGGCTGGTCGAGCGGTTCGGCGCCGAGGGGGAGGGGGTTCGCGTCCTCTATGGCGGCTCCGTGAAGCCCTCCAATGCGGCCGAGCTGATGGCCGTGGCGAATGTCGACGGCGCCCTGGTGGGGGGAGCGAGTCTCAAGGCCACTGATTTCCTGGGGATCGCCGGCGCCTATAAGTAGGACTGCGCTGCGCCACCCGCGTCCGGCCGAATTCCCGGCGGTATGGGTGGAAAAGCGCGGCGGGATCGTGTAGACGCGGCGCGCCGTCCCCATATGCCGAGGGCGGCCGACCGTTCGGCGGGCGGAGCCGGGTGCCGGTAGCGCCCGATCCGCCGTGTTCGATCTGTCGTGTGTCGTTTTTTGCCAGATTTCGAGCGTCGCGAGCGAATCGTCCCATGCAGACCGTCGTCATCGTCGTCCACCTGATGATCGTGCTCGCCATGATCGGCCTCGTGCTGTTGCAGCGGTCGGAGGGCGGGGCGCTCGGCATCGGCGGCGGCGGCGGCTTCATGAGCAACCGCAGCAGCGGCAACGCCTTGACCCGGGCGACCGCGATCCTGGCCGCGGCCTTTTTCGTCACCAGCCTGCTGCTCTCGGTGCTGGCTGGCCTGTCGCAGCGGCCCACCACGGTGATTCCGACCGGCGGCCCGACCGCTCCGGCGCCCGGCGAGCCGGCCCCGCTCGGCGGCGGCCGCGGCATCCTCGACCAGCTTCCCGGCGGCACCCAGCCGACCGCGCCGTCGGCACCGGCCGCGCCCGCGGCCCCGTCGGGTCCGGAAGTCCCGCGGTCGCAGTGAGCCGGTGCGCTCCCCGCGTCACCGTGGGGGCGTCGCAGGCGTCGAGCATCGTTCCTTCGCACCATCACGATCGGGCGAGCTTCGCTCGTCCGATCCAATAAGATCTGGAGACAAGCCATTGAAAAATGGCGTGCAATACACGCTGGCGTCGGGGTTGATCCGGGCCGGCGGGGCAGACCTGCGTGGCGAGCCCTCGTCGAATCGCTCTTGTGGCGCTAGAGGTCGGGTCCCATGACGCGGTACATCTTCATCACCGGCGGCGTGGTCTCCTCCCTCGGCAAAGGTCTCGCCTCGGCGGCGCTCGGCGCGCTCTTGCAGGCGCGCGGCTATTCGGTCCGCCTGCGCAAGCTCGATCCCTATCTCAACGTCGATCCGGGAACGATGTCGCCGTACCAGCACGGCGAGGTGTTCGTCACCGACGACGGCGCCGAGACCGATCTCGATCTCGGCCACTACGAGCGTTTCACCGGCCGCCCGGCAGGCCGCCAGGACAACATCACCACCGGCCGCATCTACCAGGAGATTCTCGCCAAGGAGCGCCGCGGCGACTATCTCGGCGCCACCATCCAGGTGATCCCGCACGTCACTAACGCCATCAAGGACTTCGTCCGCGACGGCAGCGACGGCTACGACTTCGTCCTGGTGGAGATCGGCGGCACCGTGGGCGACATCGAGGGCCTGCCGTTCTTCGAGGCGATCCGCCAGTTCGGCATCGAGGTGCCGCGCGGAACCGCCATCTACATTCACCTGACCTTGCTGCCCTTCATTCCGTCCGCCGGCGAGCTGAAGACCAAGCCGACCCAGCATTCGGTCAAGGAGCTGCGCTCGATCGGCATCCAGCCCGACATCCTGTTGTGCCGGACCGACCGGCCGATCCCCAAGGAGGAGCGGCGCAAGCTGGCGCTGTTCTGCAACGTGCGAGAGAGCGCCGTCATCGAGGCGCGCGACGCCGATTCAATTTATGCGGTCCCGGAGGCCTATCACGAGGCCGGGCTCGACGCCGAGGTCTTGGCCGCCTTCGGCCTGCCGGCCGATGCCGAGCCCGATCTCGGCCGCTGGCATCGCATCAACGAGCGTATCCGCAACCCCGACGGCGACGTGACCATCGCGATCGTCGGCAAGTACACGGGGATGAAGGACGCCTACAAGTCGCTCATCGAGGCGCTGACCCACGGCGGCGTCGCCCACAAGGTGCGGGTCAATCTCGACTGGATCGAGAGCGAGGTGTTCGAGCACGAGGACCCGGCGCCCTTTTTGGAGCACGTCCACGGCATCCTGGTGCCCGGCGGCTTCGGGCAGCGCGGCGCCGAGGGCAAGATCCGCGCGGCCCGCTTCGCCCGCGAGCGCAAGCTGCCGTATCTCGGCATCTGCTTCGGCATGCAGATGGCGGTGATCGAGGCGGTGCGGAACCTGTGCGGCATCGCCGATGCCAACTCGACCGAGTTCGGCCCGACCAGCGAGCCGGTGGTCGGGCTGATGACCGAATGGCTGCGCGGCAACGAGCTGGAGACGCGCGACCACGGTGGCGATCTCGGCGGCACCATGCGGCTCGGCGCCTATCCGGCCGCCCTGGCGCCCGGCAGCAAGGTGGCGACGATCTACGGCGCGACCGAGATCTCCGAACGCCACCGCCACCGTTACGAGGTCAACACCGCCTACAAGGACCGGCTGGAGCGACACGGAATGCGCTTCTGCGGCATGTCGCCGGACGGCCTGCTGCCCGAGATCGTCGAGTATGTCGACCACCCGTGGTTCATCGGGGTGCAGTTCCATCCGGAGCTGAAATCGCGCCCCTTCGCGCCGCATCCGCTGTTCGCGTCTTTCGTGGGTGCAGCCGTCGAGCAGAGCCGCCTCGTGTAGCGGCCCGGCGTCGCGAACTCGTGACCCGCCGGCGGTAATCGGTCCTGGCTGAGGCTCTGCCGTGGTGCAATCCTGCCGTGCAGGAGGTGTGCCATGGCTCCCATCGTGACGTTGTTCGCATGGGCGGTGCCGGCCTTCGTGGCCGGCTCGCCAGTCGATCACACCTGGGTGACGACCTACGACAATCGCCAGACGGCCTATCCCAACGACCAGGCGGTGGCCCAAGCCGGCCAGGACTACTGGTACTGCTGGGGAGGCTTCCATCCGACCGGCGGTACCCCGCCGAACCCGACCGGCTTTCTCGGCCAGCAGAGCGGCGATCTCGCGCTCGCCCGCTGCTATGTCCGGTCGAATGCCGATTCGCGTCAGGTTCCGGCGGCGCGCGGCACCATCTTTCAATACGGCGTCGACGGCGTCTGCCATCAGCTCGCCAACCAGGTGCTGTGGGCGACGGCCGCACCCGGCCAGGCCGCCCTGACGGTGAGCAACGCTCGCGGCTACATGATCAGCACCTATATCTACGGGACCTACGGGTTGCAGACGGCGGCCTGGGCGGCCCGGATCGCGACCTGTGGCGGGCCGGCCCCGCCGCCCGCGACGGCGACGATGGGAGGCATGGCCATGGCGGGACCACCCGACGACTTCGAGGCCCGCGCTCGCGCGGTCCTGGCCGGCCAGCCCGACACGCTCGCCAACCTGCTGGCCCTGCGGGTCGATACCCGCCGGTTCGCCGCCCAGGCGTGGCCGGGAGCGACGCCGAGCGCCGAGACCCTCAACGCCCGCAACCAGCATCTGCTCGACCAGGCCGCCGCCGTGCTTCGTCCGGACGAGTTCGAGGCGATCTTCGGGGTGGCGCCCGGCACCAAGGTGGAGCTGATCGATCCGACCATGGTGCCGCCCGACCAGGGGCGGTAGCGGTACGCGGAAGGGAAGCGGGCTCTGTGCCGCCGGGGAGGGCAGACAGTAGGACGGTGAAGGCCGGTGGCCCGAGACACCTACATGTGACTCTCGCTGCCGGCCGACTGTCGGTAGCCTCGATGGTCGGATCAATGATCGGGAGGGACAGCATGGTCGTCGGCTCGAACGTCGCGATCCCCGTGCCGGAGATCAGGATGCCGGTGCGTGCTGCGCCGGCGATGGCGGCGCTGGCCTTGGCGCTCCTGCTCGTCGGGGGACCGGCCCAGGCGGGCGAGCCGGCGGCCGCCGCGCCCGCCGGCGGCCGGACCTGGACCGAGGTCGGCCAACCGACCGCGTCGTTCGGCCCGCCGATCCGGCTGCGGCTCGGCACGATCCTGACCCCCGATCTGGCCCAGCCGGCACGTGTCGTGGCGCTCGGCCAGACCTATGACCGCGAGGCGTTCGTGCCGAATCTCACCGGCTCGGCGGCCGCACCCGCCCTGCCGGTGGCGATGCCTTTCGCGCCCGATCCGGCGATGCTGTCCATGCCGCGCTTCCAGCTCGACCCGCGGCCGGCCGTGCCGATCGTGGCCAAGGGACGGGACTGAGCCGGTCGGCTCGGCGGCGGTCGTCAATGCGCCCCTCGCGGCGAGGCGATCGCCCCCCGGGCGGACGTCCTGCGGTGGGCACCGCGCGCGGTGAACCACCCCGTCGTGCCCCGTTGACCCCGGGCCGGCGGCCCGCCATGGTCCGCCGCCATGGCCTCCCATCCGACCACGCCGTCCCCGATCCACTCTTCGGCCATCGCCCCAGCGATCGAGCCGACCACCGCACCGGCAGCGGGCCCACCGCCCGCCGCCGCGATGTTCCCCGCAGCCGCGACGACACCCGCGGCCACGGCGAGACCCGAGCCCGTGGTGACGGCCGGCCGCGGTGCCGCCGCGGTCCACTTCGGCAATGCCCTGCCGCTCGCCCTGATCGCCGGCCCCTGCCAGATGGAGAGCCGCGCTCACGCCCTGGAGATGGCGGCTGCCTGCAAGGAGATCGCCGCCCGCGTCGGCATCGGCCTCGTGTTCAAGACCTCGTTCGACAAGGCGAACCGCACCAGCCTCGGCGGCGCGCGCGGGATCGGCCTCGACGCCGCACTGCCGGTGTTCGCCGAGATCCGCGAGACGCTGGGCCTGCCGGTGCTGACCGACGTTCATGAGGCGGCGCAATGCGCGCCCGTCGCCGAGGTGGTCGACATCCTCCAGATCCCGGCCTTCCTGTGCCGGCAGACCGACCTCCTGGTGGCGGCCGCCGCGACCAGCCGTATCGTCAACGTCAAGAAGGGCCAGTTCCTCGCCCCCTGGGACATGGCCAACGTGGTCGCCAAGGTGACCGGGGCGGGCAACCGCTCCGTGCTGGTCACCGAGCGCGGCGCTTCGTTCGGCTACAACACCCTCGTCTCCGACATGCGGGCGCTGCCGATCCTGGCCCGCACGGGCGCGCCGGTGATCTTCGACGCCACCCATTCGGTGCAGCAGCCGGGCGGGCAGGGGACCGCGTCGGGTGGTGACCGCGCGTTCGTGCCGGTGCTGGCGCGCGCCGCCGTCGCGGTGGGCGTCGCCGGCGTCTTCATCGAGACCCACGAGGATCCGGACCGCGCCCCTTCGGACGGCCCCAACATGGTACCGCTCGCCGCGCTGGAGGGGCTGCTGCGCCGGCTCGTTGCCATCGACCGCCTCGTCAAGCAGAGCGACTGATCGGCCCTTGAACCCCGGATCGCGGCGGCGCAACCTACCCTGGAGCACCGGGGAAGCGTCGCCATGCTGCTGCAATCTCTGGCCGGCCTGCCGGCCTTCCTGGCCTATCTGTCCACCGCGATCGTCGCCGCCGTCCTCTATTTGCTGATCTACACGCGGGTGACGGCGCACGACGAGTTCGCGCTGATCGCCCGCAACGTGCCGGGCGCCGCGGTGTCGCTCGGCCTGTCGCTTCTCGGCTTCGCGCTGCCGCTCGCCAGCGCCATCGCGCACGCCTCCTATCTGCTCGACTGCGCCGTATGGAGCGTCATCGCCCTGGTGGTGCAGATCGGCGCCTATTTCCTGGCGCGGCTGCCGGTGCCCGATCTCTCGGCCCGCATCGCGGCCGGCGAGCTGGCGCCGGCGATCTGGCTCGGCCTCGCCTCGCTCGCCGCCGGAGCCCTCAACGCCGCCGCGATGTCCTACTGAGCACCGGAGGTCCGCATGAAGCGTTCGGCGCAGGTGGGCCTGGTGCTGATGTCGGCCGCGACCGCCGGCGGCGGCGCCTACATGCTGATGCCCGGCCAGGACTGCCGGCCCGAGACCGGCGAGCCTGCTCTCCACGCACCACTGCGGACCGGCGAGACGTCGCCGCCGGCCTGTGCGCCACGCGGCTCCTCGGGTTCGTCGGGCGGCACCCGCTGGTCGTCGGGGTCGTGGTGGGGCGGCTCGTCGGGCGACTCGGGGCATGCGTCCGGGGGCTCGACCACCGCGGCGGGCCATGCCGGGTCGACGAGCCACGCGGCGGGGACGAGCGTCGCGGCGCGCGGTGGCTTCGGCTCCATCGGCCACGCCTTCTCGTCCGGAGGCTGAGGATGCGGCGCATCGCCTGCCCGGAGCGTGACGACTGGCGCGAGGAGGCGGGGCGAGCCGGCTTCGCGTTCCACACCATCGGCGGCGAGCCCTATTGGGACGAGACCGCCTATTACGGCTTCACGCTCGACCAGATCGAGCGCGACATCGAGGCGCCGACCCAGGAGCTCGACCGGATGTGCCGCGAGCTCGTCGCCCGCGCCGTCGACGACGAGCGCCTGCTGCGCCTGCTGAAGATCCCGGAGCCGTTCTGGACATACATCGCGGCGAGCTGGAAGCGCGGCGACACCTCGCTCTACGGCCGCCTCGACCTCGCCTATGACGGCAACGGCCCGGCCAAGCTCCTCGAATACAATGCCGACACGCCGACCGCGCTGTACGAGACCGGGGTGTTCCAGTGGCTGTGGCTCGAGGACGCCATCGCCCGCCAGATCGTTCCGGCCGGCAGCGATCAGTTCAACTCCGTCCACGAGAAGCTGATCGCCGCCTGGCAGGCCGTCGCGCAGGGCCGGCCCGTGCATCTCGCCGGCGCGCTCGACAGTCCGGAGGATCTCGGCACCCTGAGCTATCTGGAGGACACCGCCCGCCAGGCCGGCCTCGCCACCACGCTGATCGCCATGGACCGCATCGGCCGCGCCCGCAACGGCGACTTCGTCGACGAGGCGGACCGGCCGATCGTGCTCGCCTTCAAGCTCTACCCGTGGGAGTGGATGTTCCGCGAGGCGTTCGGGCGGTCGCTCGCCGGCGCCTCGACCCGCTGGATCGAGCCGCCCTGGAAGGCGATCCTCTCCAGCAAGGGCATCCTGCCGCTGCTGTGGCAGATGTTTCCGCACCACCCGAACCTGCTGCCGGCGTATTTCGAGGACGAACCCGAGGCGGCACGGCTCGGCAGCTCCTATGCGAGAAAGCCGCTGTACTCGCGCGAGGGTGCGAACGTCGCCCTGGTGGTCGACGGCGCGGTGCTCGACTCCGACGCTGGTCCCTACGGCGCGGAAGGCTTCGTGCGCCAGGCGGTGGCGGCGCTGCCGCGCTTCGAGGGCGGCTATCCGGTGCTCGGCTCCTGGGTGGTCGACGGCACCGCCTGCGGGCTGTCGGTGCGCGAGGATGCCTCGCCGATCACCAAGAACACCTCGCGCTTCGTGCCGCACATCATCCTGCCATAAGGGGCGCGCGCGCGGCCTTGCGGCCGCGGGCTCGTGCTGTACTAATCGGGTCATGACCCCGCATCATCGCGCCGGCCTCGTCCGCGGTTCGGCGTCTCCATGAGCGATCGATCCTCGTCCGAGTCGACCTCGCCCGAGCCGAGCCGGCCGGAGACGACGGCATCGCATGACGGCGTGCCGCCCGGCACCACGCGCGTGCTCCTCGTCGCGGCGCTGTCGCTGTTCGCCACCAGCCTTTTCATGCGCTGCGTCGATCCGCTGATCCCGCAGATCGCGACGGGCTTCGGCCTGGACACGGCCACGGTGGTGCTGCTGTCGACCGCCTATGCGCTACCCTATGCGCTGGCTCAGCCGATGCTCGGCAGTATCGGCGACACGCTGGGCAAGACGCGGGTGCTGAAGGTGTCGCTGGTGGCAAGCGCGGCGGCCGGATTTCTCGGCGCGGTCGCACCCGACTTCGCGGTGCTGATGGTGTCGCGCGTGCTGGTCGGCGTGCTGTCGGCCGGCATCTTCCCGATCGCGCTCGCCATCGCGGGGGATCTCGTGCCGGTGCAGCGCCGGCAGATCGCCTTCGGGCGGCTGCTGGCCGCCGCCATGCTGGGCAACGTCATGGGCTCGCCGCTCGCCGGCGTGATCGCCGACACGGTCGGCTGGCGCGGCGTGTTCGCGCTCGTCGCGACGCTCGCGCTCGTCGCCTTCGTGGCAGTGCAGATCGGCTTTCGCGGCCTCGCGCTCGACACCCGCAGCCGCTTCGACGTGCCGACCGTCATGGCCGGTTATCGCGCCGTGCTGCGCAACCCGCTCGCCAAGTTTTGCTACGCGGCGGTGTTCATCGAAGGCGTGTTCGTCTACGGGCTGTTCCCGTTCGTCGCGACCTTCCTGGCGGCGCGGGGCGAGGGGCGGGCGGTGATCGCCGGCGTCGTCATCGCCGGCTTCGCCATCGGCGGCTTCATCTACTCGGCGACGGTGCCGCTGCTCGTCGGCCGGCTCGGCGAGCGGCGCCTGATGCTCGGCGGCGGCCTGTTCATGGCCCTCGGCGTCTCCTCCACGGCGCTCGGCCTCGCCTGGCCGTTCGAGATCGTGGTGTTCATGGTGCTCGGCCTCGGCTTCTACTCGCTGCATGGCGTCATCCAGGTCTATGTCAGCGAGCTGGCGCCGGCCTCGCGTGGCCTCGCGGTGGCGCTGCACGGCTCCTGCTTCTTCCTGGGGCAGGCGCTCGGACCGATCGTGTATCGCGTCGGGTTCGAGCAGGCGGGTGTCGGCCCGTCGACCCTCGTCGGTGCCATGGTGCTGCTCACCACGGCGGCGGTCTGCGCGGCGCGGCTGCGGCGTGTGCCGAAGGTCGGTGACACCGCCGCCTGACGCAGCGCTGCCCTGACCTTGCGGTCGCCGTCCCATTGCGTCATCATCCGGTCACGGCCTGGGGTGCCGCGCGCCGTGCGCGGCTGAGATCACACCCGTGGAACCTGTCTGGGTCATGCCAGCGAAGGGAGCCGCCGATGGCAGCCTCGTCACGTCCTGATTCCGAATCCAAGCCCTCCATCATTGCGTCCGTCGACAGCCCCGATGTCGTGGTGATCGGCGCCGGCGTCTGCGGCCTCGGCATCGCCTGGCGGCTGCGCCGCCGCGGCCTGTCGGTCACCGTGCTGGACCGCGGGCCGGTCGGCGCCGGTGCCAGCCGGGTCGCCGGCGGCATGCTGGCAGCCTGCGCCGAGGCCGAGCCCGGCGAGGAGGCGCTGGTGCGCCTCGGCCGTCATGCCCAGTCGCTGTGGCCGGCCTTCGCGGCGGAGCTGGAGGCGACGACAGGCCAGTCGCTCGGCCTGCGACGCGAGGGCACCCTGGTGCTGGCGCTCACCGCCGACGATCGCGCCCGCCTGACCCATCATCACGCCTTTCAGCAGAGCCTCAGCCTGCCGCTCGACTGGCTGCCCGCCAGCGAGCTGCGCCGCCGCGAGCCGCATCTCGCGCCCGGCATCGGCGGGGCGGTGTTCAGCCCGGAAGACCATCAGGTCGATTCCGGCGCGCTGGTCGATGCGCTCGCGGCTGCGGCCGAGGCGGCCGGCGCGGTCCTGCGGCCGCATACCCCGGTCGCTGCCATCATGGTCGAGAACGGCCGCGCGGTCGGTGTGCGCCTCGACGATGGCACGACGATCCCAGCCGGCACCGTGGTGCTGGCGGCCGGCGCGTGGTCCCGTGGCATCGCCGGCGTGCCGACCGAGGCGCGTCCGCCGGTGCGTCCCATCAAGGGGCAGGTGATCACCCTCGGCATGAACCCGCGGGCGCCGCTGCTGAACCATGTCGTGTGGGCGCCCGGGTGCTACCTGGTTCCGCGCCACGACGGCCGCCTGCTGGTCGGCGCCACCGTCGAGGAGAAGGGTTTCGACACGGCCATCACGGCCGGCGGCGTGCTGTCGCTGATCGAGGCGGCGTGGCGGGTGCTGCCCGGCATCGAGGAGCTGCCGATCCTCGCCACCGTGGTCGGCCATCGCCCGGGCAGCCGCGACGACGCGCCGATCCTCGGCGCGTCGGCCGTCGATGGGCTCGTCTACGCCACCGGCCATCACCGCAACGGCATCCTGCTCGCCCCGGTGACCGCCGAGGCGATCGCCGCCCTGGTGGCCGGGGAGGGGACCGATCCCGCCATCGCCGGGTTCGGCATCGCGCGGTTCGCCGCGCCGGCGGCCGCCGCCTGAAACCACGACATCGGAGTGCCGTGATGACCCAACCGCCGTCGCCGGGCGCCGGCCCGGTGCCGGGCTCCCGCCCGGCCCACATCACCGTCAACGGTGTGCGCGAGCCTCACGCCGCCGCGACGCTCGCGGCGCTGCTCGTCGCCCGCGACATCGACCCCGCAGCCCGCGGCATCGCGGTCGCCCTCGATGGCCGGGTGGTGCCACGCGCCGCCTGGGCCGAGACCCCGGTTGCGCCCGGCGCGACCGTCGAGATCGTCCAGGCACGCCCCGGAGGCTGAGATGACCGACCCGAAAACCCTGTCCGACCCGCTGGTGATCGCCGGGCGGAGCTTCCGCTCGCGGCTCTTTCTCGGCACCGCCGGCTATCCGAACCGCCAAGTCATGCTCGATGCTCTCACGGCGAGCGGCACCGAGATGGTGACGGCGGCGATTCGCCGCATCAGCCTGGCCGGCGAGGAGGAAAGCCTGGTCGAGCTGATCGGCGAGCGTGCCCACTTCCTGCCCAACACGGCGGGCTGCCAGACTGCCCGCGACGCCGTGCTGACCGCCGAGCTGGCGCGCGAGGCGCTCGGAACGAGCTGGATCAAGCTCGAGGTGATCGGCGACCGCGAGCTGCTCTATCCGGATGTCGAGGAGCTGGTGCGGGCCACCGGAGAGCTGGTCGCGGCCGGCTTCACGGTGCTGCCCTATTGCAACGACGACCCGATCGTCTGCCGCAAGCTCGCCGATCTCGGCGCCGCCGCCGTGATGCCGCTCGGCGCGCCGATCGGCTCCGGCCTCGGCATCTGCAATCCGCACATGATCGAGACCATCTGCAACCGCTCGCCGGTGCCGGTGGTGCTGGACGCCGGTATCGGCACGGCGTCCGAGGCGGCGCTGGCCATGGAACTAGGCTGCGCTGCCGTGCTGCTCAACACCGCCGTGTCCAAGGCCAACGATCCGGTGCGTATGGCGGCCGCCATGCGGGCGGGTGTCGAGGCCGGCCGGCTCGCCCGCCTGGCCGGCCGCATCCCGCGCCGCCGCCACGCCGAGCCGTCGAGCCCGCAGCTCGGCCTGGTCGGAACGTGACGGTGCGGCCATGACGGAACGCGGCGGCGCCGTCCGGCTCCCGTCTCCGCCGCTGCTGCTGATCACCGACCGGCGGCAGGCGGTGAGGCCGCTCGACGCGGTCGTGGACGCCGCGCTCGCCGCCGGCGCGCGATGGATCAGCATCCGTGAGAAGGATCTGAGTAAGTCCGAGCAACTGTCTGCTGCGAAAAGGCTTCTTCCGGTCGCCCGGAGGCGTGGCGCGGTCCTGCTGCTGCACGGCGATGCGGAGATCGCGGCGGTAGCCGGTCTCGACGGCGTGCACCTGGGGGCGGGCGGCGACCCGGTCGCGGCGCGCCGACGGCTGGGCGAGGGCGCCCTGATCGGCCAGTCGATCCACGCGCCGATCGAGGCGATGCGGCTCGATCCCGCCGTGGTCGACTACGCCATCGCCGGTCCTGCCTTTCCGACGGTCAGCAAGCCCGGCTACGGCCCGGCGCTGGGGCCGGCCGGGATCGCCGCCATGGTCGAGAGCGCCGCGGTCCCGGTGCTGGCCATCGGCGGCGTCACGGCGGCGCGGGTGCCCGCGCTGATGGCCGTCGGCGCTGCGGGCGTGGCCGTCATGGGCGAGGTGATGCGGGCGGCCGACCCGGCCGCCGTGGTCGGCGGCCTTCTGGCGGCGCTTGCCGTCGCGCGACGGTGACTTGGGCGGGGCCGTCAGGGCGGGCTTCAGCCGCGGCCTCGGTAGGTCGGCACGCCCTGGTCCGGCACCCAGACGCCGGCCGGCAGCTTGCCCATCTGGAAGAACACGTCGATCGGCATGCCGCCGCGGGGATAGAAGTAGCCGCCGATCCGCAGCCAGCGCGGCTTCAGCACCGCCGCCAGCCGCTTGCCGATCGCCACCGTGCAGTCCTCGTGAAAGCTGCCCTCGTTGCGGAAGCTGTTGAGGTAGAGCTTCAGCGACTTCGACTCGACCAGGAACGCCTTGGGGACATAGTCGATCACCAGGGTGGCGAAGTCCGGCTGGCCGGTCACCGGGCACAGCGAGGTGAACTCCGGAAAGGTGAAGCGCGCCACATAGGGCGTGTCGGGATGCGGATTCGGCACGCGGTCGAGCGACGCCTCGGCGGGCGAGGCCGGGATCGCGGCCGGGCGGCCGAGCTGGAGCGGGCGGGAGTTGGGACGGGGGCTCGGCTGACGCGCCATGACACTCTCCTGTCGCCGAGGCGCGCCAGCATGGACGGTGCGCGCCGGGGGCGCTTGGCCGGTACCACGCGGCCTGTTAAGACACCACACCCCTTCATTCTGCATTGCGGGAGCCAGCGATGACCGCCATCGTGGACATTATCGGCCGTGAAATTCTCGACAGCCGCGGCAATCCGACCGTGGAGGTCGATGTGGTGCTGGACGACGGCTCCCGCGGCCGCGCCGCCGTTCCGTCGGGTGCCTCGACCGGCGCCCACGAGGCCGTCGAGCTGCGCGACGGCGACAAGGGCCGCTACGGCGGCAAGGGCGTGACCAAGGCGGTCGATGCCGTCAACGGCGAGATCTACGACGCGATCTCCGGGTTCGACGCCGAGGAGCAGACCCTCATCGACGACACGATGATCAAGCTCGACGGCACGCCGAACAAGAGCCGGCTCGGCGCCAACGCGATCCTCGGCGTATCGCTCGCGGTCGCCAAGGCGGCCGCCAGCGCCAAGGGCCTGCCGCTCTACCGCTATGTCGGCGGCACCGCGGCGCGCCTGCTGCCGGTGCCGATGATGAACATCGTCAACGGCGGCGTGCATGCCGACAACCCGATCGACTTCCAGGAATTCATGATCATGCCGGTCGGCGCCGACAGCTTCGCCGAGGGGCTGCGCACCGGCGCCGAGATCTTCCACGTCCTCAAGGCGGGCCTGAAGGCCGCCGGCCACAACACCAATGTGGGCGACGAGGGCGGCTTCGCGCCGAACCTGCCGTCCGCCGATGCGGCGCTGGAGTTCGTCGTCGCGGCGATCGAGAAGGCCGGCTACAAGCCCGGCCAGGACGTCGTCCTGGCGCTCGACTGCGCCTCCACCGAGTTCTTCAAGGACGGCGCCTATCACTATGAGGGCGAAGGCAAGAAGCGCTCTCGCGACGAGCAGGTGAAGTATCTCGCCGATCTCGTCTCGCGCTATCCCATCGTCTCCATCGAGGACGGCATGGCGGAGGACGATTGGGAGGGCTGGAAGGCGCTCACCCAGGCGATCGGCGGCAAGTGCCAGCTCGTCGGCGACGATCTCTTCGTCACCAACGTCACCCGGCTCGCCGACGGCATCAAGAAGGGGATCGGCAACTCGATCCTGGTGAAGGTCAACCAGATCGGCTCGCTGACCGAGACGCTGGCGGCCGTCGAGATGGCCCACAAGGCCGGCTACACGGCGGTGATGTCGCATCGCTCGGGCGAGACCGAGGACTCCACCATCGCGGATCTCGCGGTCGCCACCAATTGCGGGCAGATCAAGACCGGCTCGCTCGCCCGCTCGGACCGGGTGGCCAAGTACAACCAGCTCCTGCGCATCGAGGAGGAGCTGGGCGACCAAGCCCGCTACGGCGGTCGCGCCGCCCTCAAGGCGCTCGCCTGAGGCTGCTGCCCGCATCGGCTCCGCCCCGCGGGGCCGATGCGATGCAACGCCCAGCGATGCAACGCCCAGCGATGCAACGCCCAGCGATGCAACCAAGTCACGGTTCTGGTGCGGAACGCATCGGAACTGATCGATTCCTAAGCATTAAACCGCATTTTAACGGAACGGGCGCCCTATGGCCTGATCATGGTCTCGCGTCCCCGTCTCCGCTCCATCGTCACGGCGCTGTGCCTCTATGTGCTGGCGTCATTGATGATCGGCTATTTCGGGATCAACGCCTACACGGGCAGCCGCGGCATCAATGCCCGCAAGGATCTCGATGCCCAGATCGCCGAGCTGACCGCCGAGCTTGAGGTGGCGCGGGCCGAGCGCGAGGTCTGGCAGCGGCGGGTGGCGCTGCTCAAGTCCGACAAGCTCGACCCCGACATTCTCGACGAGCGCGCCCGCTCTCTCCTGAACTATGTGGACCGCCGCGACCTCGTCCTCATCCTGAAGTCTCGGTGAGCTTGCGCCGGCGTCTTCCGGTGGCGCCCATTGTGCGGTGCAAGCTCTAGCCATATCTGAGAAATCTCGATCTGCGGCACGCCCCGAGCGCGCTTCCGCCCCCGCTCGAATTGGGCTATGGGGTTGGTTCGCTCCGTGCCGCCACACCCCGAGGTCACGATGGCTTCCCAGAAAAAAGTCGCTGAAGCGTCCCCGACGGCTCCCCGGCCGTCGATCCTGCCGCTCGATGCCGGCCCGGTGCCGGATCTCGGCCGGGACGCCGACCTCAAGGCGTTCCGCGACATGCTGCTGATCCGCCGCTTCGAGGAGAAGGCGGGCCAGCTCTACGGCATGGGACTGATCGGCGGCTTCTGCCATCTCTACATTGGCCAGGAGGCCGTGGTGGTGGGCATGCAGCTCGCCATGCAGGAGGGCGACCAGGTCATCACCGGCTATCGCGACCACGGTCACATGCTGGCCTGCGGCATGGACCCCAAGGGGGTGATGGCCGAGCTGACCGGGCGACGCGGCGGCTACTCCAAGGGCAAGGGCGGCTCGATGCACATGTTCAGCCGCGAGAAGGGCTTCTTCGGCGGCCACGGCATCGTCGGCGCCCAGGTGTCGCTCGGCACCGGCCTCGCCTTCGCCAACCGCTACCGCGAGAACGGCGGCGTCTGCCTGGCCTATTTCGGGGATGGCGCCGCCAACCAGGGCCAGGTCTACGAGAGCTTCAACATGGCGGCGCTGTGGAAGCTGCCGGTCGTCTACATCATCGAGAACAACCGCTACGCCATGGGCACCTCGGTGAGCCGGGCGACGTCGCAGCCGGACCTCTCCAAGCGCGGCGCCTCCTTCAACATCCCGGGCGAGCTGGTCGACGGCATGGACGTGCGCGCCGTGAAGGCGGCCGGCGACCGCGTTCTCGATTATTGCCGCAGCGGGCAGGGGCCCTACATCCTGGAGATGAAGACCTATCGCTATCGCGGCCACTCCATGTCCGATCCGGCCAAGTACCGGACCCGCGAGGAGGTCGAGAAGGTGAGGGTTGAGAGCGACCCAATCGAGCAGTCGCGCGCCCGCATCCTGGCCAACGGCTGGGCCGACGAGGACGCCTTCAAGCGGATGGACGCCGAGGTGCGCAAGATCGTCAACGAGGCCGCCGAGTTCGCGACCTACGATCCGGAGCCGGACCCGTCCGAGCTCTACACCGACATTCTGCGCTGATCGGCGCGCCCCTTAGGACGAGGTTCGACCCCCCATGGCCACCCAAATCCTGATGCCGGCTCTCTCGCCCACCATGGAGAAGGGCAATCTCTCCAGATGGGTCAAGAACGAGGGCGACAAGGTCAAGGCCGGCGACGTCATCGCCGAGATCGAGACCGACAAGGCCACCATGGAAGTGGAGGCGATCGACGAGGGCACGCTCGGCAAGATCCTGGTGCCGGCCGGTACCGCCGACGTCGCCGTCAACACGCCGATCGCCGTCATCGTGGCGGACGGCGAGGATGCCGCCGCGGCGGCATCGAGCCAGGGCGCGAGCCCGGCGCAGCAGAACAAGGCGTCTCAGTCGGCCCCGCCGGCCGCGCCCGGCGACGCGGCGAGTACGGTCGCCACCCCGAAGGCGGCGCCCTCCGCGGTGGCGAATCCGCCGCAGCCCGCCGCGACGCCGGTGCCCGAGCTGGCCGAGGCGAGCGCCGCGGATGTCGAGATGGTCACCATGACGGTACGCGAGGCGCTGCGCGACGCCATGGCGGAGGAGATGCGCCGCGACGGCGACGTCTTCGTCATGGGCGAGGAGGTGGCCGAGTATCAGGGCGCCTACAAGGTCACCCAGGGGCTGCTCCAGGAGTTCGGCGCTCGGCGCGTGGTCGACACGCCGATCACCGAGCACGGCTTCGCCGGCCTCGGCGTCGGCGCGGCGCTCGCCGGCCTCAAGCCGATCGTCGAGTTCATGACCTTCAACTTCGCCATGCAGGCGATCGACCAGATCATCAACTCGGCCGCCAAGACGCTCTACATGTCGGGTGGCCAGATGGGCTGCCCGATCGTGTTCCGTGGCCCCAACGGCCCGGCCGCCCGCGTCGCCGCCCAGCACAGCCAGGACTATTCGGCCTGGTACTCGCACATCCCGGGTCTCAAGGTGGTGGCGCCCTACACGGCGGCCGACGCCAAGGGCCTGCTCAAGTCGGCGATCCGTGACCCGAATCCGGTGATCTTCCTGGAGAACGAGATCCTCTACGGACAGTCGTTCCCGGTGCCGAAGGTCGACGACTATCTGGTGCCGATCGGCAAGGCGCGCATCGCCCGCCCCGGCAAGGACGTCACCCTGGTGGCCTGGTCGATGGGCATGACCTACGCCCTCAAGGCCGCCGAGGCGCTCGCCGCCGACGGCATCGAGGCCGAGGTGATCGATCTGCGCACCCTGCGGCCGATGGACACCGAGACCATCGTCGCCTCCGTGAAGAAGACCGGCCGCTGCGTCGTCGTCGAGGAGTGCTGGCCGCAGTCCGGCGTCGCCGCCGAGATCGCCACTCGCATCATGGAGAACGCCTTCGACTGGCTGGACGCGCCGGTGGCGCGCATCTCCGGCCGCGACGTGCCGATGCCGTATGCCGCAAACCTCGAAAAGCTGGCCTTGCCGTCGGTGGACGAGGTCGTCCAGGCGGCCCGCGCCGTCGCCTATCGGTGACGGCGATGCGCCGCCCCCCCGACGAGGCCCTCTATCACGCGCTGCCGATCGCCGAAGAGGCGCTGGCCAATGGCGGCGTCGAGATCCTGCGCGCCGGGCTGATCGACGACGAGCTGTTCGTCACCGCCCGCCATGCCTTCGACACCCCGGCGACATGGGGCGAGGTTCTGGCCGAGATCACGCGGAAGCTCGCCCAGATCTACGCGCTGGAGACCGACCTGAGCGAAGCCGAGGCGCTGGCCGAGATCGAGGCGGCCTATGCGGCCGATCTCGGCGCCACCGTGGTCGACGAGGAGCCGCCCAAACCGGCGCGGTCGCGCCAGGTCGCGGCACCGAAGGCTGCGAAGCCCAAGGCTGCCGCCGCGAAGCCGAAGGCCGTCGAGGCGCCGGCCCGGCCGGCCCGCCGCACCGCTGCACGCACCAAGGCGACCGGCCCGCGCAAGCCGACGCAAGGCCCGCGCGGCAAGCGGTAGCTCGACCATGTCGCGCCGCCCCGTCGGGCCGCGCGAGCCCCGCGTTCGCCAGGCGTCACGCACGCGCCGCCAACTGGAAGACCTCCGATGCCCATCAACATCCTGATGCCCGCGCTCTCGCCCACGATGGAGAAGGGCAACCTCGCCAAGTGGCTCAAGAAGGAGGGCGACAAGGTGCGCTCCGGCGACATCATCGCCGAGATCGAGACCGACAAGGCGACGATGGAGTACGAGGCGGTGGACGAGGGCACCATCGCCAAGATCCTGGTGCCGGCCGGCACCGCCGACGTCTCGGTCAATGCGCCGATCGCGGTGCTGGCGGTGGAGGGCGAGGTGCCGTCCGTGGTGGCCGGGCAGGCGGGGAGCGACGCCGCCCAGCAAGGCGGCGCCAAGCCGGCCGAGCCCGCCGCCGCGGCACCGGCGAAGCCGCAGGCCGCCAAGCCGGCGCCCGCCACGGATGGACCGGCCGTGGCGCCGCAGGACGCCGCGGGACAACAGGGGCAGGGGGGCGCGGCCGCCGCCGGCGCCATCCGCCAGGAGGGGCAGCACGGCGCCTCGCGCGGGGCGGCCCGCGAGGGCGCGGGCGCACCCGCCAATGGAGAGGGTCGCCTGTTCGCCTCGCCGCTCGCCCGCCGCCTCGCCAAGGAGGCCGGCATCGATCTCTCCCGCGTCGAGGGCTCGGGGCCGCACGGCCGCGTCGTCGCCCGCGACATCGCCGCCGCCAAGGAAGGGCGCGGGCTGCGCGCCGCGACGGCCGCGGCGCAGCCGTCTGCCGGCCAGCCGGGCGGGGCGCCTGCGCCGCTCGCCGCGGCGGCGCCCTCGGATGCCGCGATCCGGGCGCTCTATCCCGATGGCTCCTACGAGTTCGTGCCGCACGACCAGATGCGCCGCATCATCGCGCAGCGCCTGACGCTGGCGAAGCAGACCATCCCGCACTTCTATCTCACCGTCACCTGCACGATCGACACGCTGCTGGCGGCCCGTGAGGCCGTCAACGCCGCCGCCCCGAAGGACAAGGACGGCAAGCCGGCCTGGAAGCTGTCGGTCAACGACTTCGTCATCAAGGCGCTGGCGCTGGCGCTGAAGAAGGTGCCGGACGCCAACGTGACCTGGACGGACGGCGGCCTGCTCAAGCACAAGGCGTCGGACGTCGCGGTCGCGGTGGCGATCCCGGGCGGGCTCATCACGCCGGTGGTGCGCAACGCCGACACCAAGTCGTTGTCGGTGATCTCGGCCGAGATGAAGGATTTCGCCGCCCGCGCCCGCGCCCGCCGGCTCAAGCCCGAAGAGTACCAGGGCGGCGCGACCGCGGTCTCCAATCTCGGCATGTACGGCATCGAGGAGTTCTCGGCCGTCATCAACCCGCCGCACGCGACCATCCTGGCGGTCGGCGCCGCGGCTCAGGTGCCGATCGTCGAGGACGGCGCCGTCACGATCGCCACCCAGATGAAGCTGACACTCTCCACCGATCACCGGGCGGTCGACGGCGCGCTCGGCGCCGAGCTGATCGGCGCCATCAAGGGCTTCATCGAGAACCCGGTGATGATGGTGGTGTGACGCTGGTCGGTTGGGTGCCGCTCGGCGCTGCCCCCAAAGTCGACGCCCATGTCGAAGTCCGGTTTCCGGGCTGGATTCCGGATTTCGGCCGCCGACGCGGCCTCGCCCGGAATGACGGAGGACACTTGAAATGACAGACACCGCCTTCGACGTCATCGTCATCGGCTCCGGTCCGGGCGGCTACGTGACGGCGATCCGCGCCGCCCAGCTCGGCTTCAAGACCGCGATCGTCGAGAAGTCGCATCTCGGCGGCATCTGTCTGAACTGGGGCTGCATTCCCACCAAGGCGCTGCTGCGCTCGGCCGAGATCTATCACTACATGCAGAACGCCGGCGCCTACGGGCTGAAAGCCGACAACGTGTCGTTCGATCCGGCCGCGGTGGTGAAGCGCTCGCGCGGCGTCTCCAAGCGGCTCGCCGACGGCGTCGGCTTCCTGATGAAGAAAAACAAGGTCTCGGTGATCTGGGGGCAGGCGGCGTTGACGGCGCCCGGCGCCATCGCGGTGACGGCATCGAAGACCGAGGCGCCCAAGGGCGCGCTCGGCGCCGGCCGCTACCAGGCGAAGCACATCATCCTGGCGACCGGGGCGCGGCCGCGCGTCCTGCCCGGCCTCGAGCCGGACGGCAAGCTGGTGTGGACCTATTTCGAGGCGATGGTGCCGCCCGCGATGCCGAAGTCGCTGCTGGTCGTCGGCTCCGGCGCCATCGGCATCGAGTTCGCCTCGTTCTACCGCACCATGGGGGCCGAGGTGACGGTCGTCGAGGTGCTGCCGCAGATCCTGCCGGTGGAGGATGCCGAGATCGCCGCCTTCGCCCGCAAGCAGCTCGAGAAGCAGGGCATCAAGATTCACACCGGCGCCAAGGTGACCAAGCTCGACAAGGCGGCCGACAGCGTCACCGCCACCATCGACGATGGCAAAGGCGCGACGCAGACGCTGACGGTCGACCGCGTCATCTCGGCGGTCGGCGTCGTCGGCAACATCGAGAATCTCGGGCTGGAGACGCTCGGCGTGAAGACCGAGCGCGGCGTCGTCGTCACCGACGGTTTTGGCCGCACCAACGTCCCCGGTCTCTATGCCATCGGTGACGTCGCTGGGCCGCCGATGCTGGCCCACAAGGCCGAGCACGAGGGCGTCATCTGCATCGAGGCCATCAAGGGCCTCGACCCGCACCCGATGGACAAGCTGAAGATCCCGGGCTGCACCTATTGCTCGCCGCAGATCGCCTCCGTCGGCCTCACCGAGGCGGCCGCAAAGGCGCAGAACCGCGAGATCCGGGTGGGCAAGTTTCCGTTCGCCGGCAACGGCAAGGCGATCGCGCTCGGCGAGGATCAGGGTCTCGTCAAGGTGATCTTCGACAAGAAGACCGGCCAGCTTCTCGGTGCCCACATGGTGGGCGCGGAGGTGACCGAGCTGATCCAGGGCTACGTGGTCGCCATGACCCTGGAGACCACCGAGGAAGAGCTGATGCATACGGTCTTCCCGCATCCGACCCTGTCCGAGATGATGAAGGAGGCGGTGCTCGACGCCTACGGCCGCGTCCTCAACATGTGAGCCGCTGTCGCGGCGCGCGCCGTCGTGTCTGCGTCACGGCGTCGGATTGAAATACCGGCCGGCGCGCCCGATCAGGGGCGCCGAGCCAGATCCGAGCCGGACAGGAGGGACCATGCAGGCCGACGAAGCCGCCGAGATGATGGAGGCCGATAAGGCCGAGAACCGCTTCAAGCAGCGCGCCGCCGTGGTGATCGCGATCCTCGCCATGCTGCTGGCGATCACCGGCCTCGGCGGCTCCAACGCCGGCAAGGAGGCGCTCAACAACAACGTGCTGGCGTCCAACTACTGGAGCTTCTTCCAGGCCAAGAATGTGCGCCAGACGGCCGTGGTGCTGGCGGCCGACGAGTTCGAGCTGGCGTGGGCCAACGACCCGTCGCTGAGCCCCGAAGCGAGAGCGGCCCTGAAGGCGAAGGCCGAGCAGTACCGCAAGACGGCGGCGCGCTACGAATCCGAGCCCGAGACCCAGGAAGGCAAGCGCGAGCTGATCGCCCGCGCCAAGATCCACGAGGCGGCGCGCGACCACGCGCTCAAGCAGGACCCGTATTTCGACTACGCCGAGGCGCTGTTGCAGATCGCCATCGTGCTGATCTCGGTCGCCATCGTGGCCAGCGCATCCTGGCTCGCCTATGTGGGCGGCGCTCTCGGCATATTTGGAACCGGCCTGATGCTCAACGGCTTCCTCTTGCTCGTGGAGATTCCGGGACTGAGCTGACGACGGCCGCGCGCCAGGCCCGACGACGCGACGGATCATGGTGCCGGACGGCACGGGTACAGAGTCGGGGCAGGGGAGTCACGTCATGTCGGACCACACCTACAAGCTCGTCGAGCTGGTCGGATCGTCGCCGAACGGCATCGAGGCGGCGATCGAGAACGCCATCGCCCGGGCCGGCAAGACGGTGCGGAACCTGCGCTGGTTCGAGGTCGTCCAGGTGCGCGGTCACATCGAGAACGGTAAGGTCGCCCACTATCAGGTGACCCTCAAGGTCGGCTTCACGATGGACGATGCCGACTAGAGCATTTTCCGGCGAAGTGGGACCCGGTTCGCCGTCGAAAATGCGATCAAATAAGGGCTTCTAGAGCGGGGCCGATCCAGTTGGATCGATACTGCTCTAGCCGCGCCTCGCAGCGCCCGCGGCAGCCGATTCGGCGTCGGTGCGGGCCAGCGCCGCGTCGAGGAGCGCCAGTGCCTCGTTGACGGCGCGATAGCGGATCGCGCCACGGCCGATGTCGCCGAGCCGCAGCACCCGGTGCAGCGCCGGGCCGTCGCGGCCGCCGGCCGCGAGATGCACGAGACCGACCGGGTTGCCGTCCTCGTCGCAGGCCGGCCCGGCCACCCCGGTGATCGCCACGGCGATGTCGGCGGTGGAATGAGCAAGTGCGCCGGTCACCATGGCTCGCAGACGGCGGTGCCGCGGGCCAGCAGATCCGCCGGAACGTCGAGCGCTACCGTCTTCTGAGCCTTGGTGTAGGTCGCGAAACCGCCGTGGAGCTGGGTGCCCGAGCCCGGCGCTTCGGACAGCACGGCCGCCAGCAGCCCGCCGGTGCACGATTCGGCGGTCACCAGGGTCAGGCCGAGCCGGCGCGCGCGCTCGACCACGGCGGCGGCCCGGCGCACCAGCGGCTCGTCGACGGGCGTGAACTCGATCGGAGACATCGGATGAAGGTCGGCCGGCGCTTGGCTCGGGGGATGGGCTCGTCGGCTTGAACGCCGCATGCGCGCCCGGCGTTCCGTCGTCGGCTCGTGCCGGCACCGCGGTGGTCTCGTCGCCATCGTCGCTCGAAGAGCGTCTTGGTGGACCGTCACGCCGCCAGTGTCGGCCGCAGGCGCTTCGACGGCTCACAACAGACGGCCGCAACAGATTGATTCCGCTGGCCTATTCCCCTCAGCCTGGATGGCCCAATTAAATTCCATAATATGTCTTATGCGAATCGCAGGCGCGAGCGGCCCCCGACCGCCCCAGCCACGGCAACGGCCGGGCTCGCCCCGCCTGCCGGCTCACCCGCCGGAGGGATCGACGCGGCCGTGCCTCGGGCTGTGGACGCCCAGCCGGAATCGCGGGCCGCGGGTCGCAATCGCACGGCCGAACGTTAAGGTGGCGCGGCCCTCTCGCCCCTCTCGAGATGCACCCAGCAGCGAGCCAACAGGAATGTCTCATCCGGACTTCGCGACCCCGATCGACGACCGCCATTTCGAGGACTATGTCCCGGGGATCGTGGCAGAGTACGGCCCGGTCGCCGTGACCGAGGCCGAGATCGTCGAATTCGCGCAGCGTTACGACCCTCAGCGCATCCATACCGACCCGGCCTGGGCGGCAGCCGAGGGGCCGTTCGGCGGCCTGATCGCCAGTGGCTTTCTGACCATGTCGCTCGCCAGCCGGCTGTACATGGAGAACTATCTGTCCAAGGTCGCGAGCCTCGCCAGCCCGGGGCTCGACGAGCTGCGGTGGCAGAAGCCGGTCCGGCCCGGCGACTCGCTCCGAATTCGGGTGCGTGTGCTCGAGGCGCGCCGGTCTCGATCGAAGCCCGACCGCGGGCTGGTCCATACCGGGATCGAGGCGTTCAACCAGGACGGCGACATGGTGATGAGCTTCCGGGCCATGAACCTGATCCGGTGCCGGACGCCTGCCCCATGACGCCGTCACGCGACATCGCCCGGCTGATCGAGATCATGGCGGCGCTGCGCACGCCGGGCAGCGGCTGCGCCTGGGATCTCGCCCAGGACTTCGCCTCGATCGCCCCTTACACCATCGAGGAAGCCTACGAGGTCGCCGACGCCATCGCGCGCGGCGACCGCGCCGATCTCGTCGACGAACTCGGCGACCTGCTGCTCCAGGTCGTCTTCCACGCCCGCATGGCGCAGGAGGAAGGCGCCTTCGAGTTCGGCGACGTGGTCGAGGCGATCACCGCCAAGATGATCCGCCGCCATCCGCACGTGTTCGCCGACGAGGCCGGGCAGTCGCCCGAAATCGTCAAGGGCCTGTGGGAGCGGGTGAAGGTCGAGGAGAAGGCAGCGCGGGCGGCGCGCTCGGGACGGGACGAGCAGGGCGCGCTCGCCGGGGTGCCGACCACCCTGCCCGCCCTCACCCGCGCTCTGAAGCTTCAGCAGAAGGCCGGCCGCGTCGGCTTCGACTGGAACGATCCGCGCGCCGTGATCGCGAAGATCCGCGAGGAGGCCGACGAGGTCGAACAGGCGCTCGCGGCCGGAGACCGGACGCATGCCGGCGCCGAGATCGGCGATTTGCTGTTCGCGGTCGTCAACCTGGCGCGCCATCTCGACGCCGATCCGGAGCGGTCGCTGCGCGAGACGAATCTCAAGTTCGAGCGCCGCTTCGGCTTCATCGAGCGCGCGCTCGCGGTGCGTGGCACCACGCCGGACGCGGCGACGCTCGACGAGATGGAGGCGCTGTGGACCGAGGCCAAGACGGAGGAACGCGGGCCGTGAGGACTCGGTCATTCCGGGACGATGCGAAGCATCGGACCCGGAATCCAGCCACGAGAACCGAAGGATGCCGCTGGATTCCGGGTTCGAGTGCCTTTCAGCACTCGCCCCGGAATGACCGCGAGCTGATTGCCGGGAACCCGTATCAGCTTCCCCCCTGCACCCGGTCGCCGAACTTGGCGCGCAGCTGGCCTTCCTTGGTCGGGTGCACCCGCAGCCGCACCGTGGTGATGCCGTCGTCCGTGGTGGCGGTCTCCAGCACGTCGCCGTTCCGGTGCAGCCAGCTCAACGCGGCGCCGTCGGCGGCGTCGACCGAGACCGTGAGGGCGACGCGGGTGCGGGCGACCCGTTCGGAGATGGCCGCCACCAGGGCATCGAGCCCCTCCCCGTCGATCGCCGAGACCAGCAGCGGCCGCCGCTCCGGCGACTGCCGGGCCGCGAGATTGTGGAGCCGCTCGCGCTCCTCGGCTGAGACCTGATCGACCTTGTTCCAGACTTCGAGGATGCGTTCGTCCTCGGGCGGGATGCCGAGCTCCTCCAGCACCTGATCGACGTCCTTGGATTGCGCCTGGGTGTCGCCGTGGGAGACGTCGCGAACGTGGAGAATCAGATCGGCCTCGATCACCTCCTCCAGGGTCGCCCGGAACGCGGCGACCAGCATGGTCGGCAGATCCGAGATGAAGCCGACCGTATCGGAGAGAATCACCCGCGGCCCGTTCGGCAGGTCGACGGCGCGCAGCGTCGGGTCGAGCGTGGCGAACAGCATGTCGGCGGCGAGCACGCCCGAGCGGGTCAGCCGGTTGAAGAGCGTGGACTTGCCGGCGTTGGTGTAGCCGACCAGCGCCACGATTGGATACGGCACCCGCTTGCGGCTGGTCCGGTGCAGCGCGCGGGTGCGCTTGACGCCTTCCAGGTCGTGCTCGATGCGGCGAATGCGGTCCTGGATGATGCGGCGGTCGGTTTCGAGCTGGGTTTCGCCCGGGCCGCCGAGGAAGCCGAAGCCGCCCCGCTGACGCTCCAGATGGGTCCAGGATCGCACCAGCCGGCTCTTCTGATAGGTCAAGTGCGCGAGCTCGACCTGTAGGGTGCCCTCGCGCGTCGCGGCGCGTCGGCCGAAAATCTCCAGAATCAGGCCGGTGCGATCGAGCACCTTGGCGTTCCACGCCTTCTCGAGATTGCGCTGCTGCACCGGCGAGAGCGCGCAGTCCATCACCACGAGCCCCGCCTCCAGGCTCTTCACACGCTCGGCGATCTCCTCGACCTTGCCGCGGCCGAGATAGGTGGCCGGCCGGATCGCCGACAGCGCGACGACGACGCTCTCGACCACGTCGAGATCGATGGCACGCGCGAGCCCGATGGCCTCGTCCAGGCGGGCTTCGGGCGAGCGAAACTCGCCACGGCCGCGCCCCTCGCCGCCCCGCGGCTCGGACGCACGCAGATACGGCCCAACGACGACGCAACGCGCCGTCGTATGGGTCGCCGGACCGGCGGACGTCGTCCGGTCAGTGTCGTTGTGTCGAGAGTCCAATCAGGCCTTTTCCGCTGCCTCTTCGGCTCCCTCGAACAGCTGGATCGGATGACCCGGCATGATGGTCGAGATCGCATGCTTGTAGACGAGCTGCGAATGCCCGTCCCGTCGCAGCAGCACACAGAAGTTGTCGAACCAGGTTACAACGCCCTGGAGCTTGACTCCGTTCACGAGAAAGATGGTGAGCGGCGTCTTGTTCTTGCGGACGTAGTTGAGGAAGGTGTCTTGCAGATTTTGTGAGCGATCGGCTGCCATGGCCGTTTGTTCCGTTGTACTCGCGGTCCCCGTCGCGAGGTGGTTTTTCGCGCCCGCCGAGCATCGAATGAGCGGTGCCCGTCGGGCGTGGGCGTCGGTATTAGATTGCACTGCGGAAACAAGCGCAAGCCCAAGCATAGTCATCGTCGCGCGGGAGTCCGAAAAGTGTGTCAGCTCAGCTCCGCGTGGGCATGGAAGGACCGGCGGAGCGCCGCGGCGACCGGCCCCGGACGACCGCCG
Organism: Rhodoplanes sp. P11; assembly: GCF_964266735.1. Classification (NCBI taxonomy): domain Bacteria; kingdom Pseudomonadati; phylum Pseudomonadota; class Alphaproteobacteria; order Hyphomicrobiales; family Nitrobacteraceae; genus Rhodoplanes; species Rhodoplanes sp. P11. The sequence goes on along the minus strand of NZ_CAXWGY010000019.1, from coordinate 345,410 downwards.
CCGATCGGCCGGCCGTCGATGCGGACCACCGGCATGACGATCTGGCTCGCCGCCGTCAAGAACGCTTCGCGCGCCTGGAGTGCTTCGGCCACCGTGAAGGGCCGCTCCTCGAAGGTCAGCCCCTCGGCGGCGAGCGCGTCCTTGACGACCTCCCGGGAGATGCCGCGCAGGATGTCCGGCCCCACCGGCCGAGTCACCACGGCGCCCGCCCCGGTGACGATCCAGGCGTTGGAGGATGCGCCCTCGGTGACGTAGCCGTTACGGTCCACGAACCACGCCTCGCGGGCGCCCTGCTCTCGCGCCGCCTGCTTGGCCAGCACATTGGGCAACAGGGAGATCGACTTGATGTCCACCCTCGCCCACCGTGTCTCGGCCAGCGTGACGACCGCGACACCGGCCGCGGCGAGCCGCTCGTTCTGCTCGCGGTCGGTCCGGCGGGCCGACACCACGAGGCTCGGCCGGGTGCCGGCGGGCGGGAAGCCATGGTCGCGCCGCGCCACGCCGCGGGTGACCTGGACATAGACGAGGCCATCCGTCACCCGGTTGCGCCGCACGGTCTCGTGCAGCACGACATCGAGAGCCGCGAGCGGAAGCGGTAGCGGGATGCGCAGCTCGGCCAGCGAGCGCAGCAGCCGCTCGGTGTGGCGACGCTGATCGACTAGCCGGCCGTCCCGGACCTCGCAGACCTCGTAGACACCGTCGGCGAGCTGATAGCCGCGATCCTCCACATGGACCATGGCGTTGCGATGCGGCCGGAAGCGGCCGTTGACATAGACGACGCGAGACATTCCCGATCAATCCATTCCGAGCGCCTTGAGCTTGCGGTGGAGCGCCGAGCGCTCCATCCCGACGAACTCGGCGGTGCGCGAGATGTTGCCGCCGAAGCGGCTGATCTGGGCGCGCAGATACTCGCGCTCGAACGCCTCGCGGGCGTCGCGTAGCGGCATCCCCATCAGGTGCTCGCCGCCGTTGCCGCGCGGCATGGCCGGCACCATCGAGCCGACATCGGGCGGCAGCATCGAGGCGGTGATGATGGCATCCGGGTCACCACCGGCGAGAATCATCAGCCGCTCGACATTGTTGCGGAGCTGACGGACGTTGCCGGGCCAGTCGTGCGACTGGAGCACGGCGAGCGCGTCGTCGCCGATGCGGCGCTTGGGCAGGCCGGTCGCCTGCGAGATCTGCTCCTGGAAATGCTCGACCAGATCCGGGATGTCCTCGCGCCGCTCGGCCAGCGGCGGCACCCGGATCGGCACCACCGACAGGCGGTGATAGAGGTCCTCGCGGAACCGTCCGGCGGCGATCTCCTCCTCCAGGTTGCGCGCCGTCGACGACACGATGCGGACGTCGACCGCCACCTTGGTGGTGCCGCCGACCCGCAGGAACTGCTGGTCGACCAGCACCCGCAGGATCTTGCTCTGGGTCTCCCGCGGCATGTCGGCGATCTCATCGATGAACAGCGTGCCGCCGTGCGCCTCCTCCAGGGCGCCGACCTTGCGCAGCTCGCTGCCGTTGGTCTGCTCGATGCCGAACAGCTCGGTCTCCATCCGCTCCGGCGTGATGGCGGCGGCGTTGATCACCACGAACGGGCCGCTGGAGCGTCCCGAGAGCGCGTGCAGAGTGCGGGCGGTCAGCTCCTTGCCGGCCCCCGACGGGCCGACCACCATGATGCGGCTGTTGGTGGGGGCGACCTTCTCGATGGTCTGGCGCAGATGGTTGAGGGCGGGCGAGCGGCCCACCAGGGTCGAGGGGAACGGGGCGAGCTGCTTGAGCTCCTTGACCTCGCGCTTGAGCCGCGAGTTCTCCAGCGCCCGGTCGGCGACCAGCACCAGGCGGTCGGCCTTGAACGGCTTCTCGATGAAGTCGTAGGCCCCCTGCTTGATGGCGGAGACCGCGGTCTCGACATTGCCGTGGCCCGAGATCATCACCACCGGCAGCTCGGGATGCTCGGCCTTGACGGTGGCCAGGAGCTGGAGCCCGTCGAGCCGGGAGCCTTGCAGCCAGATGTCGAGGAACACCAGGCTGGGCCGACGCGCCTGAATGGCCTTGAGCGCGTCGTCGGAGTCGCGCGCCGTCCGGGTTCCGTACCCCTCGTCTTCCAGAATACCGGCCACCAGCTCGCGGATATCGGCTTCGTCGTCGACGATCAGGATGTCAGACGCCATGTCGTTGCTCGTCCTGCTGCGGGTGGTCTGCGTCGGCGGGGGCTGCGGCGAACCGGAGCCGTAGCCATGCGCCGCGCGTTCCGGGGGTGTGCTCGGCGGCGTCGTGCAGCTCGATGCGGCCACCGTGCTCTTCGAGGATCTTGCCCACGATGGCGAGCCCGAGGCCGGTGCCCTTCTCGCGGGTGGTCACATAGGGCTCGAGCAGCCGCCGGCGGTTCTCCTTCGGCAGCCCGATTCCGTTGTCGATCACGTCGATGACGATGTCGTCACCGTCTCGCGCGGTGGTCACATGGATGCGGCCGCGCTCGATCTCGCCGGACGGCACCGCGGCGATCGCCTCGGTGGCGTTCTTGATGATGTTGGTCAGCGCCTGGGAGATCAGCCGGCGGTCGAAGCACGCCGGCATCGGCCCGTCGGGGATGTCGGCGGTGATGTCGATGTCGGCATGGCCGACCCGCATCAGGAACACCGCCTGGCGCACCGTGTCGGCGACATCCTCCTCCACCATCACGGGCTTCGGCATGCGGGCGAAGCGCGAGAACTCGTCGACCATCCGCCGGATGTCCTCGACCTGGCGGACGATGGTGTCGGTGCACTGCTCGAACACCTGTTTGTCCTCGACGATCACCTTGCCGTACTTGCGGCGCAGGCGCTCGGCCGAGAGCTGGATCGGGGTCAGCGGGTTCTTGATCTCGTGGGCGATGCGGCGGGCCACGTCGGCCCAGGCCGAGGTGCGCTGCGCCGTCACGAGGTCGGTGATGTCGTCGAGGGTGAAGACGTAGCCGTGCTCGGGATCGGCCGACTGCTCGGTGGTGAGACGCACCGAGACGGTGCGCTCGCGGCCGGCCCGGGTGATCGACGCCTGTCCCTGGGCGAAGCGCTGCCCGGTGGCGCGGGCGCCGGTGAACATCTCGGCCAGCTCCGGCACAACCTCGACCAGCGGCTTGCCGAGCACGTCGGTTTCGACGGCGCCGATCAGCTTCTCGGCCGAGCGGTTGAGGATGCTGATGCGTCCGTCGGCATCGACACCGATCACGCCCGCACTGGCGCCCGCCAGCACCGCCTCGGTGAAGCGACGCCGGCTGTCGATGACGTCGCGGGCCCGCACGATGTCGTCGCGCTGGGTGCGCAGCTCGTAGGTCATTTTGTTGAAGGTCTCGCCGAGCTGGGCGAGATCGCCTTCGGCGCGGCGCACCGGCACCTGGACGTAGAGATTGCCGGTCGAGACGATATTGGCGGCGCCAATCAGCCGGCGGATCGGGGCGACCAGCCGGTTGGCGAAGTTGAAGCCGATCCACACCGCGGAGAGCAGCACCGTCAGGGCAATGACGGTGAACATCAGCGCGAAGGCAATCTGGATGCCGAGCCGCCGCGCCTCCAGGGCCGCGAACTCGCTGATGGTGGTCTGGGTCTCGCGGAACTGCGACACCACTACGGGATTGAGCGGCCGCGCCACGAACAGCACCACGTCGTCGTAGCCGCGCAGCTTGATGGCGCTCGCCACGTAGTTGCCGTCCGGGTTGAGGATCACCTGCGGCTCGGTCTCGCCGACGCTGGCCAGGATGGCGACGCTCGGAACCGGGATGTCGAGCCCCGTGATCTTGATCTCGGCCCGCTCCAGCACGGTCTGGTCCTTGGCCAGAAGGCTCGCCACCGGCAGTCCGCGCACCTGGGCCTGGGCGGTGAAGAACTGGCGGAAACGGTCGCGATCCTGGTCGAACAGCGGCCGCGCCCGGCCGACGTCGAAGGCCATCGCCTGCGCCTCGCTGCGCAGCGCCTGGGCGTGCTCGGTGAGGTACGCCTCGGCGACGATCAGCGAGTTGGTGATGACGCCGCGGGTGCGCTCGGTGAAGAAGCGGTCGAGGCCCCGGTCGAGGGTAATGGAGGCCACCACGGCGACCAGCACGGCCGGAGCCGCGGCGATCACCGAGAACAGGCCGACGATGCGGACATGGAGCTGGGCCCCGGCGGTGCCGCGGCGGCGCGCCTGGACGATCTGCCAGACCTCGCGCCCAATGACGCCGAGCAGCAGCGCCACGGCAACGCCGTTGACCAGCAGCAGGCTCACCACGACGTTGTGGGTGGGCACGATCGGGGTGAGGCCGGCCAGCACCAGGAAGGTGGCCAGCGCCGAGACCAGCGCGGCCGCCACCCCGATCGGCCCGATGATCCGGGTTCCGGCGCCGCCCTGGCCGCCGCCTTGGCCGGGCTTCGCCGCGTCCGTCAGCTCGGCCGGCGCTGCGTCCTGGACCGTTGCCATGCACCCCCCTCGGGCCGGGGACGCCTCGCTTCGCCCGCGCCACATCCGCCCCGGATGAGGCGTTTGTACAACATTGTTGCCGAATTGAGACGAATCAACGGCGGCCGTCTTTTCACGAGACCGCGAGGACGCCAGCCCGGCACCGCTGCCGGTCGGCCGCCACCGTCGCACCCTCCCCGGCCGGGCTCTCAGCCGGCGCTGCGGATCACCCGGATGTCGAGATCGCGGATCTTCTTGCGCAGCGTGTTGCGGTTGACCCCGAGAAGCTCGGCCGCCTTGATCTGGTTGCCGCGGGTCGCCACCAGAGCGGCGGAGAGCAGCGGGTGCTCCACCTCGCGCAGCACGCGATGGTAGAGGCCGGGCGGCGGCAGCCCGTCGGCGAAGCCGGCGAAGTAGCGGGCGAGGTGACGTTCCACCGAGGCCGACAGGGTCTCGTCGGGACGCGCCTCGTCGGTCGTGGCGGCGACGCTCGGCTGCGCCAGCTCGCCCTCGATGACGGCCGCCGTGATGGTCTCTTGCGGGTAGAGGGCGGCGAGGCGGCGCGCCAGGTTCTCCAGCTCGCGGACATTGCCGGGCCAACGGTAGCGCTTGAGGCGGTCGAGCGCCGCCTTCTCGATCTGCTTGGCGGGCAGGCCCTCGCGCTCGGCGAGCGAGAAGAAGTGGTGGATGAGGTCGGGCACGTCCTCGGTGCGCTCGCGCAGCGGCGGCAGCCGCAGCGGCACGACGTTGAGGCGGAAGAACAGGTCCTCGCGGAACAGCCCCTGCTGGATCAGGATGCGCAGGTCCTTGTTGGTGGCCGCCACGATCCGCACATCGGTCTTGATCGGCGTGCGGCCGCCGACCGTCGTGTACTCGCCCTGCTGGAGCACGCGCAGCAGGCGGGTCTGCGCCTCCATCGGCATGTCGCCGATCTCGTCGAGGAACAGCGTGCCGCCCTCGGCCTGCTCGAAGCGGCCGGGACTTCTGGCATTGGCGCCGGTGAACGCCCCCTTCTCGTGGCCGAACAGCTCCGACTCGATGAGATCGCGCGGGATCGCCGCCATGTTGATGGCGACGAACGAGCCGGAGCGCCGCTTGCCGTAGTCGTGCAGCGCGCGGGCGACCAGCTCCTTGCCGGTGCCGGATTCGCCCGAGATCATCACGGTGAGGTCGGTCTGCATCAGCCGGGCGAGCAGCCGGTAGATCTCCTGCATGGCGGGCGAGCGGCCGACCAGCGGGATCGCCTCCATCTCGTCGGCCGGTGCCGCCTTGGCGGCCACCTCCTTGGGCTCGGCCAAAGCGCGGCCCACGATGGTGATCAGCTCCTTCAGGTCGAAGGGCTTGGGCAGGTACTCGTAGGCGCCGCGCTCGGAGGCGCGGATCGCCGTCATGAAGGTGTTCTGGGCGCTCATCACGATCACCGGCAGGTCGGGCCGGAGCTTCTTGATGCGCGGCAGGAAGTCGAAGGCGTTCTCGTCCGGCATCACCACGTCGGTGATGACGAGGTCGCCCTCCCCCTGGCTGACCCAGCGCCAGAGGGTGGCGGCATGCCCTGTCGAGCGGACCTCGTATCCGGCGCGCGACAGGGCCTGATTGAGAACGGTGCGGATCGCGGCGTCGTCGTCGGCGACCAGAACTCGGCCAGTGGGCATCGTCATCCTCGTGGGGCCGGGCCGCCGCGCCGGTCGGCGCTGTCGCGCCCGGCGTCGTCGCCCTTGTACATGGGCATCAGGACACTGAAGGACGTCCGGCGCGGCTGCGACTCGCACTCGACGATGCCGCCGTGATCGCCGATGATCTTGGCGACCAGCGCGAGGCCGAGCCCGCTGCCGGTCGGCTTCGTCGTCATGAAAGGCTCGAACAGATGCGGCCGCAGGTCCTCCGGCACGCCGGGACCGTTGTCCTTCACGCAGAACTCGAGCGGCAGCGACACCCGCGTCTTGCTGCCGGGCAGCGACAGGCGGACGCCGGGCCGGAACGCCGTGGTGAGCTGGATCTCGCCGTCGGTGGCGTTGGGGCCGATCGCCTCGGCGGCGTTCTTCACGAGATTGAGGAACACCTGCACGAGCTGATCACGATTGCCGAGAATCGCCGGCAGCGACGGGTCGTAATCCTCGACGAAGCGGATGTGGCGGGCGAAGCCGGTCTGGGCCAGCCGCTTCACATGCTCCAGCACGACATGGATGTTGACCGGCTCGCGGTCGACCGGCGGCTTGTCGGCGAACACCTCCATGCGATCGACCAGCTTCACGATGCGGTCGGCCTCGTCGCAGATCAGTCGCGTCAAGATGCGGTCGTCGTCGCTGGCCGCCTGCTCCAGCAGTTGCGCGGCGCCGCGGATGCCGGACAGCGGGTTCTTGATCTCGTGCGCCAGCATGGCGGCGAGCGCCGTCACCGAGCGGGCGGCGCCGCGGTGGGTGAGCTGGCGGTCCATCTTGTCGGCGATGGAGCGAAGCTGGAGCATCACCACCACATGGCCGGGGCTCTCCGGCACCGGCGCGACGTGCAGGTCGACGATGCGCTCGCCCGACATGCGCGGCGTGGCGAGATCGACCTTGTACTCGTTGACGGCCGCCCCGCGCCGCCGCACCTGCTCGATCAGCGACAGCACCGGGCTGCCGAACGGCACCAGATCGCGCAGCTTGTAGCGGCGCAGGAACGGCGCCGACATGTCGAAGAAGTGCTCGGCCGCCGTGTTGGCATCGGCGATCTCGCCGTTCGGGCCGACGACGACGACGGAATGCGGCAACGAGTTGAGCACGGCCGTCGCCGAGGTGTCCCCGAGGGCACCGAAGGCGCGTTCGGGGGCTCGTTCGGCGGCGCGCCCGGGGGTGCGGGCATCGGCGGGGGCGGATGTCATGCGGCGGCCTTCCACTTGAACGCGGCGAATGCATCGGCGAGGCGGTCGACCACCGTGGTCGGGTCCTCGCTGGTCAGCACCCGGCTTCGCCACGCCTTGAGGTCGGTGGCCGGCGTGCCGGTGTCGGCGGCGGCGGCATCGAGCGCCCAGCCGAGATGCTTGCGGGCCTGGCGGCTGCCGAGCCGCGTCCCGTAGAAGCCGAGCATGGCGTCGTAGAGTTCGAGCAGCCAGCCGAGCCTCGTGTCGAGATCGGGCTGTTCTTCACGCCGGCCGGAGGCGAGGAAGCGCGCCACCCGTCCGGGAAGCCAGGGGCGCCCGCAGGCGCCGCGCCCGATCATCACGCCGTCGGCCCCCGAGCGGGCGAGCGCCGTCACGGCATCGTCCTCGCCCCGAATGTCGCCGTTGACCACCACCGGGATGCGCACCGCGTCCTTGACGGCCCGCACCGCGTCCCAATCGGCGCGGCCATCGTAGAACTGGCAGCGGGTGCGACCGTGCACCGTGACGAGGCGGACGCCGGCCGCCTCGGCCCGCCGGGCGAGCTCCGGCGCGACGATAGAGTCGTGGTCCCAGCCGAGCCGCATCTTCAGGGTGACCGGCATGTCGACGGCGCCGACCGTCGCGGCGATCAGCGATTCGGCATGATCGAGATCGCGCATCAGGGCCGAGCCGGCGGCCCCGTTGGTGACGTTGCGGGCCGGGCAGCCCATGTTGATGTCGATCACATCGGCGCCTGCCGTGGCCGCGATGCGGGCGCCCTCGGCCATCCAGCGGGCTTCGCGTCCGGCGATCTGAACGACGTGCAGGCCGACGCCGTGGCCTTCCAGCCGCAGGTGAGCCTCCGCCTTGCCGGCCGCCAGCGCCGCGCAGGCGGTCATCTCCGAGACGACGACGCCCGCCCCGAGCCTTGCCACCAGCCGGCGAAACGGTGCATCCGTGATCCCGCACATCGGCGCCAGGAACACCGGATTGGGCAGGGCCACCGACCCGACCGAAAGGAACTGTGACGATCGGGCATCAGGAGTCATGCATGCCTATCAAATGGGCGACTTATGAAGTTGCTTAGACATTAGCCAAACCGCGCCTCAGATCAAGCCTGGCGCGCGTGCTACTTGCGTACGATACCGCCCCGCGTCCCGAAACTGCTTCCCGCACGATCGGGCGCAGATTAAACCAATGTCTCAAGAGATGATCGCCAGGAGACTGAAATCATGACCGGGGGAGTGGCTGCCGTCGTCGTGGCAGGAGGACGCGGCACCCGCGTCGGCGGAGACCTGCCGAAGCAGTACCGCAGCGTCGCCGGCACGACCGTCCTGCGGCGCACGCTGACGGCGTTCACCTCTCACCCCGGGATCGCGGCGGTGCAGCCGGTCATTCATCCCGATGACGAAGGCCGCTTCGCCGAGGCGGCGGCCGGCCTGGCCGTCCTGCGGCCGGCCCATGGGGGGGCGACCCGTCAGGCCTCGGTCCTGGCCGGCTTGGAGGCCCTCGCCGACCGCGCCCCGGATATCGTGCTGGTCCACGACGCGGCGCGGCCCTTCGCGTCGCCGGCCCTGCTGGACCGGGCGATCGCGGCCGGCCGCACCGGGGCGGCGATCCCGGGGCTCGCGGTGAGCGACACCGTCAAGGTGGTGGACGGCGCCGGCCGGGTGGCCGAGACCCTCGACCGCAGCCGGCTGCGCACCGTCCAGACCCCGCAGGCGTTCGTGTATCCGGCCCTCCTCGCCGCCCACCGCAAGGCAGCGGCCGCCGGCCGCCACGACTTCACCGACGACGCCGCGCTCGCCGAATGGGCCGGGCTCAGCGTCGCCGTGTTCGAGGGCGAGCCCGGCAACGTGAAGCTCACCACGGCGGACGACTTCCGTCGTGCCGAGGCCGAGCTTCTCGCCGGGCTCGGCGACGTGCGGGTCGGTAGCGGCTACGACGTCCACGCCTTCACCGAGGGCGATCATGTGTGGCTCGGCGGCGTCAAGGTCCCGCACACCCAGGGCGTGTCCGGCCATTCGGATGCCGACGTGGTGCTGCACGCCCTCGTCGACGCCGTGCTCGGGGCGCTGGCCGAGGGCGACATCGGGGTCCACTTCCCGCCCAGCGACCCGCAGTGGAAGGGCGCCTCGTCGGACCGCTTCCTCGCCTATGCGATCGAGCGGGTGAAGGCGCGCGGCGGCCTGATCGCTCATCTCGACGTCGCCGTGGTGTGCGAGGCGCCCCGCCTCGGCCCGCACCGCGAGGCCATGCGGGCCCGCATCGCCGAGATCGCCGGGGTGTCGATCGACCGGGTGGGCCTCCAGGCCACCACCAGCGAGAAGATGGGCTTCATCGGCCGCTCCGAGGGGCTGGTGGCGTATGCCACCGCCACCGTGCGGCTGCCGTGGGCGACGCCGTGACGGGCGGCGCCGCGTCCTCCCCGGAGCAGATCGAGGCGGCCGCCCGGCGGGTGCTGGACGCCTGCCGGACGCGCGGCCTGACGGTGGCGACCGCCGAGTCCTGCACCGGCGGCCTGGTGGCCGCCGCCCTCACCGAGATCGCCGGCTCCTCCGACGTGGTCGAGGCCGGCTATGTCACCTACTCCAACGCCGCCAAGGAGCGCCTGCTCGGGGTGCCGCACGCGACCCTCGTGGCGCACGGCGCCGTGAGCCGGGCGACCGCCGAGGCGATGGCGCGGGGCGTGCTCGCGGTTGCGCCCGTCCATCTCGCCGTCGCCATCACGGGCATTGCCGGACCCGGCGGCGGCTCGGTCGAGAAGCCGGTCGGCCTCGTCCATTTCGCCGCGGCAGCCCGCGACGGCCGGCTGATCCACCGGGAATGCCGGTTCGGCGATCTCGGACGCGCCACGGTGCGCCGGGCGGCCGTCGCCGAGGCCCTGGCGATGCTGGAAGAGCTGGCGGCGTGAGCGCACGCCGGTCGTGTCACTCGCCCGCGACCGCCGGCCGGCGGCTGGTGCCATAGATCACATCGGCCCGCGCCTCAAACGCCGAGGCGAACTTGCGGAACGCCGCGTCGAACACCGCGCCCATCAGGGTGGACAGCATCCGGCTCTTGAACTCGTAGTCGATGTAGAACTCCACCTCGCTGGACCCATCGTCGAGCGGCCTGAAGCTCCAGCGGTTGGACAGGACCTTCAACGGACCCTCGAGATAGTCGACCGAGATGGTCAGGGCCGGCCGGTCCATCGTCACTCGGGTGGTGAAGTGCTCGTGGAAGACCTTGTAGGACACGGTCATCCGGGCGATCGCCACCTCGACCCCCTCGCCCACGCTGGTGCGGCCGCGCACCTTCATGCCGGTGCACAGCGGCACGAACTCCGGGTAGCTGTCCATGTCGGCCACGAGGTCGAACATCTCGTCGGCGGCGTGGCGGACCCGCCGGCGAGCGCGAAAGCGCGGCATCGCCTCAACGCTTTCCGGCGCGGGCCGCCTGGAGACGACGGAAGTCGTCTCCCGCGTGGTGCGACGAGCGGGTCAGGGGCGACGCTGCGACCATCAGAAATCCCTTCGCATAGGCAATGGTTTCGAGTGATTTGAACTCGTCGGGCGGAACAAAGCGGGCGACCGGATGATGCTTGCGGGTCGGCTGGAGATACTGGCCGATGGTGAGGAAGTCGACGTCGGCGGAGCGCAGGTCGTCCATCACCTGGAGGATCTCGTTCCGGGTCTCGCCGAGCCCGACCATGATGCCCGACTTGGTGAAGCGCTCCGGATCGATCTCTTTGACCTGCTGCAACAGCCGGATCGAGTGGAAGTAGCGGGCGCCCGGCCGCACCGTGAGATAGAGCGACGGCACCGTCTCCAGGTTGTGGTTGAACACGTCGGGCCGCGCCGCCACCACGGTCTCGATCGCGCCCGGCTTGCGCAGGAAGTCGGGGGTCAGCACCTCGACGGTGGTGCCCGGCGCCCGGGCCCGGATGGCCGCGATGGTGGCGGCGAAATGCGCCGCGCCGCCGTCGGCGAGATCGTCGCGGTCCACCGAGGTGACCACCACGTGGGAGAGCCCCAGCGTCGCCACCGCCTCGGCGGCGCGCGCCGGCTCGTCCGGATCGAGCGGCCCCGGCAGGCCGGTCTTGACGTTGCAGAACGCGCAGGCCCGGGTGCAGGTCTCGCCCATGATCATCAGGGTGGCGTGCTTCTTCTCCCAGCACTCGCCGATGTTGGGGCAGCCCGCCTCCTCGCACACCGTGTGCAGGCCGTGCGCCCGCACGATTCCGTGGGTCTCGCCATAGCCCTTCGACACCGGCGCCTTGACGCGAATCCAGTCCGGCTTGCGCTGCACGACGCTGTCCGGGCGGTGGGCCTTCTCGGGATGGCGGGGACGCGGCGGACCGTTGACGGTGTCGAGGACGACGACCATGGCGACCTTCTGGTTCGAGTGCGGGTTTTACTTACGCATGCGGGCCTGCCGCCGCAAGGCGCGGGGATCGGGACCTGCCGGCCCCCTTCCCGCTCGCCCCTCACCCCGACCCTCTCCCCGCACGCGGGGAGAGGGAGCGCGCTCTCGTCTTCTCCGAGCTTCCGGCTTCTCGGCGCTCCCGGCTTCTCGTCCTTCCAGGGATGACATTGCGGCCGAGACGCTGCTGTCCCCGCGGCGCCGGAGCGCCCGGGCTGTGCCCATGACCCGTGCCTCGGCCGCCATGGCGACCGAGGGAGGCGGAGCGCCGGCAGGCGCTGGTTCGTTCGGCATCCGTCGGGATGCCGCGCGTGCGGATCGCCGCACGCACGCCTCCCGGCGCTCCGCCGCGGCGTTGTCGGGTGGGCGGGCCGGGTCTCCGGCCGTCGCGGCGCCGCGGTGGTCCGCGTCGCCCGTCGGTCCGTCCACGGGTCCGTTGTGCCCGTGCCGGCTGCTCCCGCGGACCCGCCGGGAACCCGGCCGACGGGGCCGGGCGCGCGGACGCCGCGTCCGCCGGTCGGGGCGCTACCCCAGCACCGACGGCCGGCTTGACCGGCGGGTTCCGATCCCGCCGTGGCGCGGCTCCGGCGGCTCCCGAGGGAGACGCCATCGCCGCACCTCACCGGCTCGCTCCGCCGCCCGACGTCACCGGCCGACGTCCCTCGACGAGCGAGACGAGCCAAGTATAGGACTACTTTCCGAAGCGGGGATAAGTCCGGAAGATGCCCGCTCACGCGAGCGCCGTCACCACTGTCGGGAAGGCCGCCAGCGAGGCGTTGGCCAGCGCATGCGCCACCATCGGGACGAGGGTCGACCCGCTCACCAGCCGGAAGGCGCCGAGTACGCCGCCCATCACCAGATAGTGGGCGACCGTCAGGAGGTCGACGTCGCCGCCGCGCAGCCAGTAGCCCCAGTGGAACGCCGCGAACACCGCGGAGGTCAGCAGCAGCGCTGCGGCGGCGCCATGCCGGTGCGCGATGCCGCGCCACAGGAAGCCGCGGAACACGCTTTCCTCGACGATCGGCGCCAGCAGCACGGTCGACCACCAAGCGAGCACCACGGCGAGCGGCCCGGCACCCGGCGCCGTCCGGCCGCGGTGATCGGCATGAATCGCGACGGTGTCGGCCAGCAGCGTGATGCCGACCAGAGCGCCATACAGCGTCAGCACAAATCCGGCCGCAAGGAGGAGATGGCGCGGCTGTGGGGCTCGCCAGGCCAGATAGTCGCGCAGTCGCACGTCGGTCAGCCGCGCCGCCAGGATGATCACCAGGAGGGTGCTGCCCCACATCGCGACCGCGTCGAGGGCGCGCGGCCATCCGGCGGCGGCGCGGGCCGGCAGGCCGGTCGCCGCGACGGCGTCGCGCAGCGGCGCCTCGGCCGCGAACGCGAGCACCACGAAGGCGAGCGAGACGGTGACGCCCCACGGCCCGCGGAGAACAGTGACAGGCGGGGACGGTGCGGTCGCCGCCACGGGGCGGCGGCGGACGACAGGCATGGGGGTGCTCCGGTCGGGGGCCGATGCCACGACAACCCCGGACCGGCACCACGGTTCGGCGACTTCACCGTGACGTGCCGGGACCCGGCCCGTCGCCCTCGCCTCGCCCAAGGCGACACCCGTCGGGCATGCGGTTGCTCACACCCCCGCAGTCCAAACCGCCCGGAACGAGACCCCGCGAAGCCCGGCCTGGCGTACCCGCTCGACGAACCCGTCGGTCACGTAGACCGAGGAGGCGCGGATTGGCAGCTTGAAGATCTCGGCCGTCCCGATGCGGCGGATGTCGAACCAGTGGCGCTCGATCGCCAGGATGGCGCCGTCGTCGAAGGACACGATGTCGGAGCGGTCACGATCGAGCGCGTCGAGCACCGTCGTGACGTTGAACAGCCGCACATCCTCGCAGCGCACCGGCAGGAGCTGCCCGAATGCCCGCAGCGCCGGCCCGAGAGCCTGCACCGCAGGCTCTCTCAGGAACGGCACATGCTCGCCGAGCCACGGAAAGTCCGAATAGGATCTCTCGTCCCGCACGATGCTCATGACGGGCGGGTCCCAGTCGTCGATCACCGTCCCGTCCATCGCCCAGAACCGCTCGAAGTCGGCTTCGTCGGCCGGCACGATCCATTCCTGGCCGTCGACGACGGCGAACTCGTAGACCGTGAACGTCACCACACCCTCGCCGGTGTTCGATCGGACCGATGGATCGTTCGTCGTCCGCCGACCGGGTTCGCGGTCGCGGCCATGCCTCCATCACTCCCCGCGCCGGCTCGTGGGATGGGTCGAGCCGGAGGCGAGCCCCGTCGGGGCCAGCCACTCCTCTTTCGCTTCGTTCGACCCGACGACAGAGCGTGCGCCCGACCCTACCCCACTCTCACCCGCATGCCGTCATAGGCCGGCTCGACATTGTCGGGCAGCCGGGCCTTCAGGTCCTCGTAGTCGAGGTCGGAATGCAGGTTGGTGAGGATCGCCCGCTTGGGCTTCAGGCGGTCGATCCAGGCCAGCGCCTGATCGACCGAAAAGTGGCTCGGATGCGGCTTGTCGCGCAGCGCATCGACGATCCACAGGTCGAGGCCGTGCAACAGCGCGGCGCTCTCCTCCGGCAGCACCACGAGGTCGCTCGAATAGGCGATGCCGCCGAAGCGGAAGCCGAGCGAGTCGATATCGCCGTGGTTCTGGCGGAACGGCAGCGCCGTGATGGGACCGCCCGCCCCCTGGATGGTTACCGGCTCGCCCGGCGCGATGCGGTGCTCGTTGGCGATCGGTGGATACTGGCTGCCGGGCGGGGTGACGAAGCAGTAGCCGAAGCGCGAGAACATCACCCGCCAGGTCGGCTCGTCGAGATACAGATCCAGGCGCCGCCGGCGGTGCATGAAGAGGCCGCGCAGGTCGTCGATGCCGTGGGTATGGTCGGCGTGCTCGTGGGTGAAGAGGACGCCGTCGAGCCATTCGACATCGGCGTCGAGAAGCTGCTCGCGCAGATCCGGCGAGGTGTCGACCAGCACGCGGGTGCGTCCGCCGTCATCGTCGCGATCGACCAGGATGGAGCAGCGCCGCCGCCGGTTGCGCGGATTGGTCGGATCGCACACGCCCCAGCCCAGCGCCGGGCGCGGCACCCCGCCCGACGAGCCACAGCCCAGGATGGTGACCGTCAGGCTCATGCGGCCGTCCCGGGTCGCGGCGTCTTGGAGAACAGCCGGAAGAAGTTCTCCGTCGTCTCCCGCGCGATGGTGTCGAGCGGCACGCCGCGGATCTCGGCCAGCACCCGAGCGGTCTCGACCACGTAGGCCGGCTCGTTGCGCTTGCCGCGGAATTTTCCGGGGGCGAGATACGGCGCGTCGGTCTCCACCATGATGCGGTCGGCCGGCAGCGCGGCGGCGAGCGCCCGCAGCGCCTCGGTCTTCTTGTAGGTGAGGATGCCGGTGAACGACACGTAGTGACCGAGCGCGACGGCGCGCATCGCCAGCGCGCGGCCGCTCGTGTAGCAGTGCAGCACCGCGGTGAACGGCCCCCTCGCCGCCTCCTCCTCCAGGATCGCCTGCATGTCGGCGTCGGCGTCGCGGCTGTGGATGACCAGCGGCAGGCCGGTGCGGCGCGCCGCCTCGACATGGATGCGGAAGCTCGCCGCCTGGGCGTCGCGCGGGCCGTAGTCGTAGAAGTAGTCGAGCCCGGCCTCGCCGATCGCCACCACCTTGGGGTGCGCGGCGCGTGTCAGGAGGTCGTCGAGCGTCACGTCGCGCTCGTCGCCGGAATGATGCGGATGGGTGCCGACCGAGCAGACGACGTCGTCGTAGCGCTCGGCGATGGCGAGGAGCGCATCGTGCCGGCGCACCCGGGTCGAGATCGACAGCATGCGCCCGACCCCGGCGGCCCGTGCCCGCGCCACCACATCGTCGAGCGTGTCGGCAAAGTCCGGAAAATCGAGATGGCAGTGCGAGTCGACCAGCATGGACCTACTCCGCGGTCATTCCGGGGCGCGCCGCAGGCGCGAGCCCGGACTCCAGCAGGCTCCGGGTTCGTGGTTGGATTCCGGGCTCGCTGCTCCGCAGCGCCCCGGAAAGACCGAGCAATATGGCGTCACTCCGCCGCCGGCTCGATCCAGCGCGGAAACACCGGCGCCGGCGCCGGCAACTGGCTGCCGGGCGCGATCCGCTCGTGGCCGCCGAGCCGGGCGAAGTCGCGCGCCTCCGCCGGCACCGCCAGGATGTCGAGCAGCTTCGCCGAAGCGGTCGGCATCACCGGCTGGGCCAGGATGGCGACCTGGCGGATCACCTCGGCGGTGACGTACAGCACCGTGCCCTGGCGGGCCGGGTCGGTCTTGGCCAGCGCCCACGGCGCCTCGCCGGCGAAGTAGCGGTTGGCCTCCGCCACCACGGCCCACACGGCCTCGAGCACCCGGTGGATCTGCTGGGTCGCCATGGCGTCGCGCGCCTTGCCGACCAGCGCGTCGGCGGCGGCGAGGATCGCCGCGTCGGCCTCGGTGAAGTCGCCCGGCTCCGGCAGCACGCCCTTGAATGCCTTGGCCAGCATCGACAGCGACCGCTGCGCCAGGTTGCCGAGGTCGTTGGCCAGATCCGCGTTGATGCGGGCGACGATCGCCTCGTGCGAGTAGTTGCCGTCCTGCCCGAACGGCACCTCGCGCAGGAAGAAGTAGCGCAGCGGGTCGACCCCGTAGGCGTCGGCGAGCGCGAACGGATCGATGACGTTACCGACCGACTTCGACATCTTCTCGCCGCGGTTGAACAGGAATCCGTGGCTGAACACCCGGCGCGGCACCGCGACGCCGGCCGACATCAGGAAGGCCGGCCAGTAGACGGCGTGGAACCGCACGATGTCCTTGCCGATGACGTGGAGATCCGCCGGCCAGTACTTTTTGAACGACTCGCTCTCGGTGTCCGGGAAGCCGACGCCGGTGATGTAGTTGGTCAGCGCGTCGACCCACACATACATGATGTGCCGCTCGTCGCCCGGCACCGGGATGCCCCAGTCGAAGGTGGTGCGCGAGATCGACAGGTCTTGAAGTCCACCGCGGACAAAACTCGCCACCTCGTTGAGGCGCTCCCGCGGCAGCACGAAGTCCGGCACCCGCTCGTAGAGGTCGAGCAGCTTCTGCTGGTAGGCGGACAGGCGGAAGAACCAGCTCTCCTCCTCGACCCACTCGACCGGCGTGCCGGTGGGGCCGCGGCGCACCTGGTCGTCGCCCAGCGTGGTCTCCTTCTCGGCGTAGAACGCTTCGTCGCGCACCGAGTACCAGCCGGCATATTTGGACAGGTAGATATCGCCGTTGGCGGCCATCCGCTCCCAGATCGCCTTCGAGGAGGCATGATGGCGCTCCTCCGTGGTGCGGATGAAGTCGTCGTTGGAGCAGTTCATCCGCTTCACCATGGCCTGGAACAGAGCCACGTTGCGGTCGGCGAGCGCGCGCGCCGTCAGCCCCTCGCGGGCGGCGGTCTGCACCATCTTCTGGCCGTGCTCGTCGGTGCCGGTCAGGAAGAACACGTCGTAGCCGTCGAGCCGCATGAAGCGGGCGATGGCGTCGGTGGCGATCGCCTCGTAGGCATGGCCGATATGGGGGGCGCCGTTCGGATAGGCGATCGCGGTGGTGATGTAGAAGCGCTTGGCCATGGTTGTCCCGGACCCGCAGAGGCAGCCGTCGGTCCGGGGCGCACGAAGGGTGCTGGCCCGGAATCCAGCCGCGAACTCGGCGGGGTGGCTGGATTCCGGGTCCGGCGCGCGGCGCCGTCCCGGACTGACGAGAAACGCGAATGATGTCGTCGCCCTGGGCGTATCAACCCCGGGCCGCCTCGGCAAGCGAGCCGAACACCGTGAAGACCAGCGCCCGCCGGTCCAGGTTGAGGGTCAGGGCATCGCGGGCGGCGGTGTCGAGGCGCTGCCAGGCGTCGGCGAGCGGCGCCAGCCGGCGCAGATCCTGGGGCGGCCGGTGCAGCTCGCGCCCGAGCCAGTCCCGCACCGTCTCGACGAACGCCTCGACGACGTCGCGGTCGGCCCGCTCCAGGGCGTCGCCGAGGGCGTGCAGGCCGCGCGGGTCGAGATCGGGAAGCTGGTCGAGCAGCGCCGCGACGCGCTCGCGCAGGGCGAGCGCCGGCCCGCCCGACAGCGCGATGGCGCGCGCCACGCAGCCGTCGGCCTCGGCGGCCGCGGAGAGGAGACCGGGGTCGTCGGCCGGGCGGCCGAGCGCCGCCGCGGCGGCCGCCACCACCTCGGCCTCGGCCAGCGGCCGCAGGGTCAGGAGCCGGCAGCGCGACCGGATGGTCGGCAGCAGGCGGCCCGGCGCATGGCTGACCAGGAGCAGCAGGCCGCGTTGCGGCGGCTCCTCCAGAATCTTCAGCAACGCATTGGCGCCTTCGGGATATTTCAGCTCCTCGGCGGTGTCGACCAGGCACACCCGCCAGCCGCCCCCGCCGGCGGTGGCGCCGAAGAAGCCGACCGTCTCGCGCACCTGATCGACGGTGATCACGGTGCGCAGGGTGTCTGACTTCTCGCCCGGCGTCCGCTGCAAGGCCAGCAGCCCGCCTTCGGTGGCGGCGGCGATGCGCCGGGCCACCGGGTGGTCAGGATCGACCGCGAGCGAGGTCGCCGCCTGCACGGCCGGCGCCGCCGGGTCCGGGTGGGCGAGCACGAAGCGGGCGAACCGATAGGCCAGCGTCGCCTTGCCGATGCCGGCCGGGCCGGCGATCAGCCAGGCATGCGGCACCCGGCCGGACTTGTAGGCGTCCAGCAGCATCGCCTCGGCGGCGGTGTGGCCGACCAGGGTCGCGGTCTCGCGCGGATGGCGCACCGCGGCGGGCTGCTCGCGGGCGACGCGGGGCGCCCGGCTCACGGCACGGCCGCCACCGCCCGCGCGGCGGTCCCGGCCGGTGGGCCGTCGGTGGACGGCGGGCCGTCGATCTGGGCGGCGCCGAGCCGGGCGCACACCACCGCCCAGACCGCATCGGCGACCTGATCGGGCGGGCCGGCGGCATCGATCACCACGCAGCGCCCGGGTTCCGCCTCGGCGATCGCCCGGTAGGCGTCGCGCAGCGCCGCGTGGAAGCCGAGCGCCTCGCTCTCGAAGCGGTCGACGGCGCCGCCCTCACGGCGGCCGTCCGCCCGGGCGAGGCCGACCTCGGCCGGCAGGTCGAGCACCAGGGTGAGGTCGGGCCGGGTGTCGCCGACCGCGACCCGCTCCAGCGCCCTAATCAGCGCCGGATCGGCCTTGCCCACGGTGCCCTGATAGACGCGGGTCGAATCGGCGAAGCGGTCGCACACCACCCAGGCGCCGCGATCGAGCGCCGGCCGGATGGTGCGGTCGAGATGGTCGGCCCGGGCGGCCGCGAACAGCATCGCCTCGGCCTCCGGCCCGAGCGGCTTGGCGGCGCCGGCGAGGAGCACATGGCGGACGATCTCGGCGCCCGGCGAGCCGCCCGGCTCGCGGGTCTGCACGACCGCGATGCCGAGAGCCCGCAGCCGCTCGGCCAGGCGGGTCGCCTGGGTCGACTTGCCGGAGCCCTCGCCGCCCTCGAACGTGATGAACTTGCCGCGCATGCCGGTCTCCGCGATCCTCGGCCCACGGCGCTAGATGCGCGCGACCCCGGCCCGCACCAGGCCGATGAACAGCTCCGTCACCACGTCGATGGCGCGCTGCGGGAGGGTGCCGCGCTCGACCGCCTCGGCCGCCTTGAGCGGCACCTCCAGGGTGACGTTCTCGCCGCGGATCACCCGCAGGCGGCCGATCGCCTGGCCCTGCTGAACCGGCGCCGGCACCGGCCCCGTATAGACGATGCGGGCCGAGATGCGGTCCGTGGTGTTCTTCGGCACCAGCACCGAGACGGCGCGGTCCGCCACCAGCGGCACGCTGCCGCGATCGCCGCCATACACCTTGGCGTCGCCGATCGCCTGGCCCTCGGCGAACAGCGGCCGCGCCTCGAACCCCGAGAAGCCCCAGTCGAGCAGCCGCTTGCCCTCGTCGGCCCGCTCCTTGGCGGTCTTCAGGCCGTTGATCGCCACGATCAGCCGCAGGCCGTTCTGGAGCGCCGTGCCGACCAGACCGTAGCCGCCCTCGGCGGTGAAGCCGGTCTTCATGCCGTCGGCGCCGATGTTGAGCGGCAGCAGCGGGTTGCGGTTGAGCTGGCGGATCTTGTTCCAGGTGAATTCGCGCTCCCCGTAGATCGGGAAGAACTGCGGATAGGTCTTGATGATGTGCTGGGCGAGGCGGGCCAGCTCGCGCATCGTCACCGCATTGGCCGGGTCCGAGAGGCCGGTGGCGTTGCCGAAGGTCGAGCGCGTCAGGCCCAGCTCGCGCGCCCGCTTGGTCATCTGGATCGCGAAATTGCGCTCGTTGCCGGCGATGCCCTCGGCGAGCGCGATGGCGGCGTCGTTGCCCGACTGGATGATCAGCCCGCGCAGCAGGTCCTCCACCCGCACCTTGGAGTGGATCGGCGCGAACATGCTGGAGGTGTGGGACGGCGCCCCGCCCCGCCGCCAGGCGTCCTCGCTGACCATGAACTCCTGGTCGAGGGTGAGGCGGCCGGCGACGATCTCGTTGAACACCACCTCGGCGGTCATCAGCTTGGCGAGGCTGGACGGCGCCGTCGGCGTGTCGGCCGCCTTCTCGTACAGCACCGTGCCGGTCTCGGCGTCGATCAGGATCGCGGTGGGGGCGGCCGTCTGGAAGCCGCCCTCCTCCTTCTTCTGGCCGGTGACCGAGTTGTTGGCGGCGAGCGCCCCGGCCGCGAAGGCGAGCAGCAACACCCCGGCCGCGAGGGCAAGGCGCGCCGCGCCGTGTCGGCCCGTCCGATGGCGAGCGAAAAGTCCCGCCGCTTGGCGAAGAAGCCGTCGAATCATGGCCGTGGGTATCCCGCAGAGTTGGCCGGAACAATGGCGCGGTCCGCCCGCCGGGACAATGCCGATCGCAGTCACGCGAAAAACCATCATTCTTCACTGATGGTTGCGCCGAAATCCTGAGAGCCCGCTACAGCTCTCTCGCGGCCCGCCCCCCGGGGCCGATCGGCGATTCGATCGTCGATCGGTCGACGGCGCGACCGCTCTCGGCCGGCAAACCTCGCGGCGCGGCCTTCGTGTCCGATGCAGGATGGCGAGTGGCTCAGCTCCGGCCGGCGGTGCGGGTCGGGGTGCCGTCGCCGTCGAGGCCGAGGCTGAACGGCCGCTCCGGCGGCATCGGCACGCCGGTGCGTGGCGGCGGCGGGCCGCCGGCGACGCCCCGCAGGGCCGGGACGAACGGACGGGTCGCGGCGACCATCACCAGCGAGGGCGGCGGCGCCGGCTCGCCATGGCGGAGCGTCGCCATCAGCACGCCGTCGTCGGAGCCTTCGAGCGGCGCGCGGCCGACATACTCGACCCGCACCCGCGCGGTGCCGTTCGCCTGGAAGCCGAGCATGTCGGCGGCCTTGATCGACACGTCGATCAGCCGGCCCTGATGGAACGGCCCGCGATCGTTCACCCGCAGCACGATCGAGCGGTTGTTGCCGAGATTGGTGACCCGCACGTAGCTCGGCATCGGCAGGGTCGGATGAGCGGCCGACATGCTGTGCATGTCGAACACCTCGCCGTTGGCGGTGCGGCGGCCGTGGAAGTCGGTGCCGTACCACGAGGCAAGGCCCTCGGCTCGATAGTTCACGTCCTCCTCGGGCACGTACATGCGGCCGCCCACCACATAGGGCTTGCCGATGCGGAACGCGCCGCCGCCCTTGGGCACCGGATCGCCGGGCTCGACGACGCGCGGGCTCGCGGCCACGCCGTAGCGCGGATCGATCTGCGGAAACAGCGATCCCGAGCCGGCCCCGCATTGCGCCAGAGTCGTGCATGCGACGGCGGCGGCGCCGATGCGCGCCAAGCGGCCCAGTCGTCCCCCAAACTCCCCCCGGATCATCCGAGAAGACCCCCTCATGACCGTGTCGGCCGAACGCGCGCCCGGCTCCCCCCTGGAGCAGGACGCTCGATCCGGCACGGACGACCGGCGCACAGACCGGCCCTTGCGCACTGTACGCACCCCGGCGGGGGCGCGGAACCGAAACGATTCAGCAAGGTAAATGAGCCGGAAAGAAGACGCCGCCGGCGCGAGCCGGGCGCGGCGGCTCCTCCGCAGCCGATCGGAGCGGCCGCCGGCACCTCGTTCACAATCGGCGCGCCTCCACAGGGGGAAAACCGTAGCCCGAAAACACTAGTTCTCGTGAGGTTGGTTCCTCCGCATTGCCGCGGTCGCCGTCGTAGGGAGGATCGAGAACGGGCCGTGTGGTCAGCAATTCTCTCACATGTGTGAATTAGCTTTCGTGAATGGGACGCCCATAGCCCGTCACGATTCGTTCACAAACGTGATACTTGCATCCCGTGCAGATTACACCCGCAGTTCATTTGCCGCCCTGAGCAACGCAGCGCACGATCCGGCCGTGTCCGTGTTTGTTCGTATCCATCCATCCGGGCGCGGAGTTCTCCACCCTCACTCCCGACCCGCTCAAAGGAGCAGAACCATGGCACGTGCGACCCTGCTGGCACTCACCCTCGCGCTCGCAACCAGCCTCGCCGGCAGCGCTTTCGCGGCCTCCAAGGCGCGCATCGTCGCCGACGGCATGATGGCCGGCGGCGCCGGCTGGAACGTCCAGGCCCACGAAGACCCGTCGGACTACGACGCACCCAAGGGCAGCATTCGCTGACCTCGCACCCCCCGGCCCGGCGCGGTCCGGACCGGGACCCCCGCCCGCGTTTCCTCGTTCTCGAAGGCTTGCCTCGGCACAGACCCCGCCCTCTCAGAGCCCGTTTGGGAACTCGGACGGAGGCTGCGTCGCGGTGCGAACAGCCGGAGGCCAGGAGAGAAGCGACGCCGATATCGGAGATATCGGCGAGTTTCTCGACGCCGCGGCCGGCGCTCGCACCGCAACCTGGAGGCCGGGCCGCTTTCGGCCACCCGGTGCGTCGCCGATCTCGACCGTACTCCCTGGTACGCTCTTCGATCGGCTCCTGCCGGATCGGCCGAAATCGGCTCCGGCGCAGCCCCGTCGGAGTTCCCAAGCGGGCTCTCAGGGCCTCGCCTGCGCCGACATCGGGGAGGCTCCCCATGTCGCAGCTCGTGAGTATCGGACTGGTCCTCGGCGCCCTCGCCATCCCGGCCAGCGCCTTCGCCGCATCGATCCCGACCGGCGAGCAATTTGTGGCCGCCCACACCGATCGGGTGCGGACGGACGATATCGGCAGCACCGTGCTGGTGCCCGCCGACACGGCGCAGCCCTGGCTGCGCTTCGCCGAACCGCGGGTGTTCTGAGCGCTCCGTCGACCCGCGACGGCGGCCGGCCATGCCGGTCGCCGGACTGCCTGCCTGGCGCGATTGTCGCCCCGGATACACGCCGGGGAAGCCCGTGTTAACCTTCGGCCTCTAGGTTCGGGCGATTGTTCGCGGGCACCCGTTTCATGTTGCTCATTCGCCGCGTCTCGGCACGTCCCTCGCGCCGCCTCGTCGTCATCGCCGGGCTGGCGGCGACCACGCTGGCCGGCATCGGCGCCGTCCTGCTGACGGCGCCCGCCGCCACCGTCACCCGTCCGCCCGGCCAAGAAGGCACCATCCGGCTGGCGCCGGACGCCGCCAAGCTGTGCCAGCGCCTCGGCTTCGACAACCGCACCGGCGCCTTCCGGAATCAGGGCCTCGTCCCCTGCGAGGCCGAGGCCGACACGGCGGTCGACCGCATGCAGGCGATCCGGGCGTGGTTCAACCGGAACAAGTGAGACGCGATCCGGAGGATCACGTCGTCGGCCGGTCCTTCTCGTCGCATTGACGCGGCGCCGGTGGCCGCGAGACAAAACCGACGATGTCCGTGATCGCGTGCCGTCTCCCCGCCGCCACCATCGAGCCGCCGGTGAGCTTCCGGCCGATCGATGCCGCCGATCTGCCGGTGCTGCGCGGCTGGTTCAGCGATGCCGAGCTGGCGCGGCGCGTCGCCTATCCGGCGGACGACTGGTACGCCCACGTCACCGGCCGCTACGCCCGCTGCTGGATCGTGCACGACGGCGCCGGCACGCCCCTCGGCTGGGTCCAGGTCGATCGCGCCGATCCCGACATCGGGCATCTCGACATCGCGGTGCGCCCCGGCCTGCGCGGCGTCGGCGTCGGCAGCGAGATTCTGGCCGCCTTCGTGTCGGGCCCCGGCCGCGCCTATGGCCGCCTCGAAGGGCGCATCGCTCCGGACAATCGGGCGAGCCTCGCCTGCGCGCAGCGCTGCGGCTTCGATCCGCTATATCGGCGCGACGACGACGGCTTCGTCCGGGTGGTGCGGAGCATGCGCCCTCGGGGCTGGTGACATCCGCGAGGACTCGCGCCACTCTGCCGGCCCCACAGCCTCCGATCCGAGCCATGACCTCGACCCGAACCGACGCCCCTCGCCTCGCCGCCGCTCTGCTCACCGCGATCGAAGACCACGTGCTGCCGAGAACCCGACAGGGGGTCGCGGCCGGCAACAAGGTGTTCGGTGCCGCCCTGCTGCGCAAGGACGATCTCTCCGTCGTGCTGGCCGAGACCAACAACGAGACCGAGAATCCGCTGTGGCATGGCGAGGTCCACATGCTGAAGCGATGGTACGAGCGGCCCGCCGCCGCGCGGCTCGACCATCGCGACCTGATCTTCCTGTCGACCCACGAGCCCTGTCCGATGTGCCTCTCGGCCATCACCTGGGCGGGCTTCGACAACTTCTATTACTTCTTCAGCTACGAGGACTCCCGCGACGCCTTCGCGATCCCGCACGATCTGCGCATCCTCAAGGAGGTCTTCACGCTGGAGCCCGGCGGCTACAACCGGCGGAACGCCTTCTGGAGCAGCGTCTTCATCCGCGACCTGATCGAGGCCAGCCCGGAGCCGGTCCGTGCCGGCCTGCGCACCCGCGCGGCGGCGATCGCGGCCGAGTACGACCGGCTCTCGGCGCAGTACCAGCAGGGCAAGCACGCCAACGCCATCCCGCTGAAGTGAGATTGCGGGCGGCGGTCTCCGCCGCGACGCGAGGCGCCTCGGGCGCATCGAGCGCGGCGACGATCCCGACGCCTCGTCCGGGAGCTCGGCAACAGCCGCCCGCATCGGTACGACGGGTGATCCGACCGGGGCCGCTCTCGGCGCCCGACGACCAGGCGGAAGGTGGCGTTTTTTCACCGGGAGAACGCCCCGCCTGTTCGGAAACCGTTAACTCTCGCCTCCCACTCTGCGGCCGATACCCCGCCGTGGGGAGCCGACGAGAGCACCGATGGACGCAGACGATTCGAAGTTCAGCAACGCCGAGGTCGAGCTGAGGCAGCTCATCGACGACGTGACGCGCGCCATGACGCGGGCACAGGCGGCGATCGCAAAGGTCACCAACCGACAGGCGGCCGACGCGGCGGCGCCGGCCGCACCCGCGATGCCGGCGCGCGAGATGTCCGCGCCCGAGATGGCGGCGCCCGAGACACCGGCAGCGGCGTAATACCCACGGCAGCACGCCCGGGCTGCATCCTCCATCATGGCCGGCCCGAGGCCGGCATGACGAGTCGGCATCATAGGAGCAACCTGGCGGACGGGGTGGGATTCGAACCCACGAGAGACTCGCGCCTCTGGCGGTTTTCAAGACCGCTGCCTTAAACCACTCGGCCACCCGTCCTGGCGGCGATGCGTCGCGACCCGAGGGGTCGCGACAAGCGACCGCTTAGCAGAACGGCGTGGCGGCCGGAAGGGTGCCGGCCTGCGGCCCCTCAACCAGCCGCCGCATCGGCGGCGGCGGCCTTCTGCACCGCCCGGAGCTGGCCCATGCCGGAGGCGAGCGCCCCGCCCCCGCCGGCCGCGATGCCGCCGTCGACCGGGATTACCGCGCCGGTGACGAACGAGGCCCAGGGCGAGGCGAGGAACAGGCACAGGTCGGCGACATCGGTCTTGGTGCCGAGCCGGCCGAGCGGCACCGTGGCGGCAACCGCCCGCTCCATCTCGGGGGTCGGCGCCAGCCGCGCCATGCCCTCGGTCTCGGCGATCGGGCCGGGCACCACCGAGTTCACCCGGATGCCGTCGCAGCCCCATTCCAGCGCGGCCACGCGGGTCAGCATGTCGACGCCCGCCTTGGCGGCGCAGACATGGCCCTGGAGCACCATGGCGTGCAGAGCCTGCGGGGCCGAGATGTGAAGCACCACGCCGCCGGGCTTGGCGAGATGCGGGTGCGCGGCGCCGAGCACGTTGAAGCTGCCAATCAGGTCGATGCCGACCACGGCGCCGAAGCCGCGCGACGACATGCCGAGCAGCGGGGCCGGGAAGTTGCCGGCGGCGCCCGAGACCAGAACGTCGATCCCCTCCCCGAGAGCGGCGGCGCAATTGTCGATCGCCCGGGCGATCGCCTCGGCGTCGCGCACGTCGGCGGCCGCCCCGGTGGCGGCCCGGCCATGCGCCGATAGACGCTCCACCGCGGCCGTCACCTTGGCGGGCGAGCGGCTGATCACGGCGAGACGGGCGCCCGCCGCCGCGAACGCCTCGGCGATGCCGAGATTGATGCCGCTGGTGCCGCCCACCACCAGCACGCGGCGGTCGATGAAGTCGAACGGCGGCGCCGTCGTCGAAGCAGGCGTGGTCGGAGCAGGCGTGGTCATCGTCGCGTCAAATCCCTTGATGTGTCCCCGGTTCGGAGCCCCGTCGGCTGTGGCGCGAGGGCGCCTTCAGGCCGCTTCCAGCTCGCACCAGGAGGCGATCCAGGCGGGCGTCTCCGGCGCGTCGCCGCGATAGCCGCAGGCCCGCGCCACCTCGTCGGGGGCCACCAGGCCGTCGGCTCCCACGAAGGCGCCGCGCACCACGCCCTGGCAGGCGATGCTGCCGTCCACCTCGACCCGGTGCTCGATGTACAGCCACTTGTCGTCCCAGCACAGCATCCGGCTGCGCAGCTCGAAGCGCTGGAACGGCTTGAGCGGCCTGCGGAAGCGCACCACCGCGCCACCCAGCACCGGCTGCCAGTGGCGGCGCAGCAGCAGCCGCCACAGCCCGGTGCGGATGATCAGGTCGAGCCGCCCGAGATCCATGAAGGCGTGATAGCGCGCATTGGTCATGTGCATGTTGAAGTCGAGATCGGTCGGCATCACGCGGAAGCGCAGCACCGACGTCTCGACCATCGCCATGCGGGACCGCAGGCCGGCGCCGATCACGGTCAGGATCAGGCGGAACCACAGGCTCATGCTCACCCCCTGCGGGCGCCGTGTGCGCCCCGAGGCCGCGTCAGAACGCGGCCTCGTCCAGCGCCATGATCGACTTGCCGCCCGCCATCACGGCCGAGAACAGCGCCCCGGTCTGCGGCAGCACCCGCTCGGCATGGAACCGGGCGGTCGCCACCTTGGCGGCATAGAAGCCGTCGGGATCGTCGTCCTGCTTGGCGAGCGCGATCTCGGCCATGCGGGCCCACAGGTAGGAGAGCGCCGTGAGACCGAACAGGCGCAGATAGTCGGACGCGGCGGCGCCCGCCTCCTCCGGATTGGACAGCCCGGCGCGCGCCACCTCGGCGGTCGCCTGCTGGAGCCGGACGAACGCCTTGGCGAGCGGCTGGACGAACTCGGCCAGCGCCTCGTCCTCCATCTTCTCGTCGATATAGGCGGCGACCGGATGGAAGAAGCGGCGCAGCGGACGGCCGCCGGCGAGCCCGAGCTTGCGGCCGACCAGGTCCAGCGCCTGGATGCCGTTGGTGCCCTCGTAGATCTGGGCGATGCGGCAGTCGCGGACATACTGCTCCATGCCGTGCTCGCGGATGTAGCCGTGCCCGCCCAGCACCTGCATGCCGTGGTTGGTGGCCTCGTAGCCGAGATCGGTGAGCAGCGCCTTCACGATCGGCGTCATCAGGGCGACGAAGTCTTCCGACTCGCGCCGCACCTCCGGATCGGGATGCCGGTTCTGGAGATCGAGATGACGGGCCGTCCACATGGCCAGCGCCCGGCAGCTCTCGACGGTGGAGCGCTGGAGCATCAGCATGCGCCGCACGTCGGGATGCACGATGATCGGATCGGCCGGCCGGTCGGGATACTTGGGGCCGGTGAGCGCGCGGCCCTGGAGCCGCTCGCGCGCATAGGCGACCGCGCCCTGGTACGACGCCTCGGCGAGGCCGAGCCCCTGCACGCCGACCGCCACGCGCTCGGTGTTCATCATCGAGAACATCGCGCGCATGCCCTTGTGGGGCTCGCCGACCAGCCAGCCGGTGGCGTCGTCGAAGTTCAGCACGCAGGTGGCGGACGCCTTGATGCCCATCTTGTGCTCGATGGCGCCGGTGCTGACGCCGTTGCTCGGGCCGGGCGTGCCATCCGCATGGGGCAGATACTTCGGCACCAGGAACAGGCTGATGCCCTTGACGCCCTTGGGGGCGTCGGGCAGCCGCGCCAGCACCAGATGGACGATGTTCTCGGTGAGATCGTGGTCGCCGGCCGAGATGAAGATCTTGGTGCCGGTGAGCTTGTAGGAGCCGTCGCCCTGCGGCACCGCCTTGGTGCGCAGGAGGCCGAGATCGGTGCCGCAATGCGGCTCGGTGAGGCACATGGTGCCGGCCCAGGTGCCATCGACCAGCTTCGGCAGATAGGCGGCCTTGAGGGCCTCGGTGCCGTGATCGTGCAGCGCCACATAGGCGCCGTGGCTGAGCCCCGGATACATGCCGAACGACAGGTTGGCCGAGCAGATCATCTCCTCGACCAGCACGTTGACCATCGCGGGCAGGCCCTGCCCGCCATAGGCCGGATCGCAGGCGATCGAGGTCCAGCCGCCCTCGCGGAACTGCCGGTACGCCTCCGGGAACCCCTTCGGGGTGCGGACGACGCCGTTCTCCAGCGTGCAGCCCTCCTCGTCGCCGGAGCGGTTGAGCGGATGCAGCACCTCCTCGCAGAGACGCGCCGCCTCCTCCAGCACCGGGTCGATCAGCTCGCGGGTGAACTCCTCGTAGCCGGGCAGACGGGCGAGCTCGTCGCCGCTCATCAGCTCGTAGAGAACGAAGCGCATGTCGCGCAGGGGTGCCTTGTAGCCGGCCATGTCTCTCTTCCTGTCCTGTCGTCGTCGTGGAAGGGAGCCGGCGGCGGGGGCATTCCGCCGCACCGGCTCGTCACCGGACGGGACACGGCCGCCGCGGTCGGCCCCCGCCCGGTGCACCGAAGCGCGCCGCCCGTGGCGGCACCTCCTCCGGCATTTGTCGTCTTCCGGGTCCCGCGGCGCGCGGCGGCGGGCCGGTCGTGAGGGCGGCGCTCAGTTGCGCAGCGGCTTGCCGGTCATCAGCATCGACTCGAGCCGCGCCAGCGTACCGGGCTGGCGCACCAGCCGGACGAGCTGCTCGCGCTCGAGCGCCAGCACCGCCTCCTCGTCCAGCGTCTCGGTCACATCGGTGTCGCCGCCCGACAGGATGCGGGCGAGCGCGCCCGACACCACCTCGTCGTAGGGCGTCGCCTTGCCGAGCCGGCGGAAGCCCGCCACCGCCATCGCCATCGCGGTCTCGGCCGACGGGCCGGGCAACACGTAGATCGGCGGCTCCGGCGGCACGTAGCTCTCGGCCATCGCCAGCGCGCGCGCCTTGGCGTCCGCCAGCAGGCGGTTGCGGTTCATGGTGATGCCGTCGTCGGGCCGGAGATACAGAAGCTCCTTGGCCTCCGCCGCCGACTTGGCGACGGTGGCGGTCGACACCGTCTCGAACACCTTGGCGACCGCCGGCATCGGCCCCTTGGGCAGACGACCGAGGGTGCTCCAGCGGTGCAGCATCTCCTTGCAGCCGCCCCATGCCGGGATCAGCCCGACGCCGACCTCGACGAGCCCCATATAGGTCTCGGCATGGGCCTGGATGGCGTCGCAGTGGAGCAGGATCTCGCAGCCGCCGCCGAGCGCCAGGCCGGACGGCGCGCCCACCACCGGGAACGGCGCGTATTTCAGCGCCTGATAGGCTTCCTGCCCCTGGGTGACGCTCGCCTCCACCTCGGTCCACGCCGCGATGTTGCAGGCGAACAGCGCGAGGCCGAGATTGGCGCCGACCGAGAAGTTGTGCCCCTCGTTGTAGATCACCAGCGCCTTGAAGTCCTTCTTGACGCGGCGCACCGTCTTTACCAGCAGGTCGAGCACCTGCTGATCGATGGTGTTCATCTTGCTGGTGAACTCGAAGCAGGCGACGCCGTCGCCGAGATCCCACAACGCCGCCGAGCCGTTCTTGATCACCGGCGTGCCGGCCCGCTTGATGTCCTCCAGCAGCAGCACGCCGTCGGGGCGGACGATGTCGTGGTACTGGCCGTCGCGGCCGAGCGCCTGGCGGCGGCCGTTCTCGACGCGGTAGAAGCTACGGCCGGCGGCGAGGCGCAGCATCTCGGGCACCGCCTGCCCGTCGCGCTCGAGGCGGGCGATCAGCCAGTCGGCGCCGAGCCGGTCGATCAGCTCGAACGGACCCCAGCGCCAGTTGTAGCCGAGCCGCATCGCCTCATCGATCGCCTCGATGCCGTCGGCGGCGTCGCCGACCAGCGCGGCCGCATAGGCGAGCGTCGCGCCCATCACGCGCCACGCATAGGCGCCGAGCGGGCTGTCGTGGTCGAGCAGCTTGCCGAGCGAGCGCCCCGACTCGGCGATCGCCGCCACCTCGGCCTTGCGGGCCGGGCGGAACTCGCCGGTGGCGAGATCGAGCGCCTCCTTGCGCTTGCCGGCCTCGCGGTTGAGCCGGTAGAAGCCGCCCTTGCCCTTGCGGCCCGTGTAGCCGTCGGCGATCAGCTTCTGCACCACCGGCAACGGCCGGTCGAAGGCGTGGAACGGATCGTCCTTGGGCAGCGCCGCCGCCAGGCTCGCATTGACGTGCGGCATCAGGTCCAGGCCGACGAGATCGAGCAGGCCGAACACGCCGGTCTTCGGAATGCCCATCGGCTTGCCGATCACCGCATCGACGTCCTCGATGGCGAGCCCGCGGGCGAACGCCTCCACCACGGCGGCCTGGAGCCAGAACACGCCGAGCCGGTTGGCGATGAAGCCGGGCCGGTCCTTGCAGCGCACCAGGCTCTTGCCGAGCGATACGTCGGCGAAGCGCGACACGGTGTCGACCGCCTCCGGCCGGGTGAGCGGGCCGACGACGATCTCCAGAAGCCTCATGTAGCGCGGCGGGTTGAAGAAGTGGGTGATCAGGAAGTCGCGCGCGAAGCTCTCCGACAGCCCGTCGACGAGGGATGCCAGCGGCAGCGTCGAGGTGTTGGACGACACCACGCTGCCGGGCTTGCGGGCCGCCTCGATGCGCCGGTAGAGCGCCTGCTTGACGTCGAGCCGCTCGGTCACCACCTCGACGATCCAGTCGGCTTCACCGACGGCGGCGTCGAAATGGTCCTCGGTGTTGCCGGGCGTGATCAGCTTGGCGGCCGCCTTGGTCATCAGCGGCGCCGGATCGGCCTTGAGCATCCGCTCGACCGCACCCTCGGCGAGCGCGTTGCGGCTCGGCGCGCCGGCCGGGACGATGTCGAGCAGCGTCACCGGCACGCCCGCGTTGGCGACATGCGCCGCGATGCCGGCGCCCATGACGCCGGCGCCGACGACGACGACCTTGCGGATCTCCGCCATCACACCGCCTCCAGCACGGTGGCGATGCCCTGGCCGCCGCCGATGCACTGGGTGGCGAGCGCATAGCGCCCCTTCTCGCGGGCGAGCAGCGCCGCCGCCTTGCCGACGATGCGGGCGCCGGTGGCGCCGAGCGGATGGCCGAGCGCGATAGCGCCGCCGTCGATATTGACCTGATCGGGCGAGAGCTGGAGGTCGCGCATGCAGGCGATCGCCTGGCTGGCGAACGCCTCGTTGAGCTCGACCACATCGAGCTGGCCGACCGTCAGGCCGGCGCGCGCCAACGCCTTGCGGGTCGCCCCCACCGGGCCGATGCCCATCACCTCCGGGTCGCAGCCGCAGATGGCGACCGCCTTGATGGCGGCCAGCACCGGCAGGTCGTGCGCCTTGGCGTAGTCCTCGGAGCACACCAGCACGGCCGCGGCGCCGTCGGTGAGCGGCGACGAGGTGCCGGCCGTCACCACGCCGTTGGCGTCGAACGCCGGCTTGAGGGCCGCGAGGCTCTCGGCGGTGGTCTCGGGGCGGATGCAGCCGTCGGCCTCGACCTTGCCCTTGCGGCCCTGGATCGGCACCAGCTCGGCGTCGAAGCGGCCGGCCGCGCGGGCCGCCGCGGCGCGCTGATGCGAGCGCACCGCGAACGCCTCCTGCTCGTCGCGCGACACCTGCCAGCGCGCCGCCACCGCCTCGGCGGTCTCGCCCATGCCCATGTAGGCGGACGGCATCTCGGCCGCGAACGTCGGGTTCGGCAGCGGGTTGAAGCCCATCATCGGCACCCGCGTCATGCTCTCGACGCCGGCGCAGACGAACACCTCGCCGGCGCCGAGCGCGATCGAGCCGGCCGCGGTGTGGACCGACGTCATCGACGAGCCGCAGAAGCGGTTGATGGTGGCGGCGCCGGCCGACTGCGGCAGGCCCGCCATGAGGCCGACCAGGCGGGCCAGGTTGAGGCCCTGCTCGCCCTCCGGAAAGGCGCAGCCGACGAGCACGTCCTCGACGTCCTCGGGCTTGACGCCGGTCTGCGCGACCAACGCCTTCACCACCTGCGTGGCGAGGTCGTCGGGTCGCACCGCGGCGAGATCGCCCCGCTTGGCGGGGGTGAACGGCGAACGCACATATCCAGCGACAACAGCCTTCATCATCGGGGCTTTTCCAGAGAGTGAGAGCGAGGGAGAGTGATCGTCGACGAGGAGGGCCACGCACGTCCGACGCACGCGCGAGCCGGCGCCTGAGCGCGGCCGGCGGCCGCGCGTCCCACAGGAGCGCACCCTGCGGAAGCGAGTCCAAACGAGGCAGCCCCCGCAGGGGCACACCCGGGCAGGAGATCGCGCGTCAGGGCAGGCTTCGTCGGAACAGGCTGCGTCCGAACAGGTTTTGTCGGAACAGGCTGCGGAGCAGGTCGCGGGCCGGCATCCGGCCGGATCGGCGCGAGCCCCTCGATCAGACGGCGTCGACGTCGACGCCCTTGCGGTTCAGCATGTCGAGGCTGACACGCTCGATGTCGCGCAGCTCCTTGATGCTGATCTGCACGGTCTCGAGCTGATCCTCGAGCTGGGCGATGCGATCCCGAACCTTGGCGATCAGGACCTTGAGCTGCTCGACCTGGGTGGTGTCGACCACGTAGAGATCGAGAAACTCCTTGATGTCCTTGAGCGAGAAGCCGAGCCGCTTGCCCCGCAGGATGAGGATCATGCGGGCGCGGTCGCGATGCGAGTAGACCCGCGTGGTGCCGACACGCTGGGGCGTGATCAGCCCCTGATCCTCGTAGAACCGGATCGTGCGAGGAGTGATGTTCAGCTCCTTCGCCAGCTCGGTGATCGAGTAGATCTTGTCCATCGCGATGCGTGTTCCCAGGGAATCGCAGCCCCAGCCGGGGGCTGCACCCTCCCCCGAACCGGCTGCCGACACCATAGGAATTTTCCGCCGCGATGGCCATGGATCGAGTTCGCCCGTGTCGCACCACACAGTTCATATCGGCTAGTCGTCGAGAGCGAGGCGTCAGCCTGGTACCGGCTGGTCGCCGCGGGCCTTCTCCTCGGCCACCAGCTCCTTCTTGGAGAGCTTGCCCACCATCGTCTTGGGCAGGCTGTCGCGGATCTCGATCGCCTTGGGCATCTCGATCCGGGAGAGCTGGTCGGTCAGGAAGGCGCGCAGATCGGCGGGCGTCGCGGTCGATCCGGCCCGCAGCGTCACGAACGCCTTGGGGGCCTGGCCGCGGTACTCGTCGGGAATCCCGATCACCACCACCTCGGCGACCTCCGGATGGCGGTACAGCGCCTCCTCGACGATGCGAGGGTAGACGTTGTAGCCGCCGCACAGGATCACGTCCTTGATGCGATCGACCAGGTAGACATAGCCGTCGCGGTCGCGATAGCCGATGTCGCCGGTGCGCAGCGCGCCGTCCACGAAGGTCGACGCCGTATCGTCGGCGCGCCGCCAGTAGCCCAGCATCACCTGGGGGCCGCGGACGCACAGCTCGCCCTTCTGGTCCGGCCCGAGGACCCGCGACGGCTCGGCCGGATCGCGGATCTCGACCACCGTCTCGGCGAGCGGCAGGCCGATCGAGCCGTCCCGCGGGGTGTCGCCGAACGGATTGCAGGTGACCACCGGCGAGGTCTCCGACAGGCCGTAGCCTTCGACGAGCTTGCAGCCGGCCAGGCTCTCGAACCGCATCCGCACCTCGAGCGGCAACGGCGCGCCGCCCGAGATGCAGAACTTGAGCGACGACAGGTCGACACCCGAGCGGGTCGCGGCGGCGTTGTTGAGCGCCGTGTAGAGGGTCGGCACGCCCGGGAAGAAGCTCGGCTTCTTGCGGGCGATCAGCTTGAGCACCTGATCGAGATCGAAGCGCGGGACCAGGATCAGCTCGCAGCCGAGCCGCACCCCGACGTTCATCACCACCGTCATGGCGAAGACGTGGAAGAACGGCAGCACGCCGAGCATCTTCTCCCGCCCCTCCTCGATGGTCCCGACCCACTGGACGAGCTGCTCGGTGTTGGCGGTGAGATTGGCGTGCGTCAGCATCGCCCCTTTCGGGGTTCCCGTGGTGCCGCCGGTGTATTGCAGCACGGCGATGTCGGCGGCCGGATCGACATCCACCGGCTTCGGCCGCCCCTCGTTGGCGATCAGCCGGTCGAACGGGATGTGCCGCAGGTCGCTCGGGATGTCGGCCACCTCGGAGCGCTTGAACACCGAGAACAGCAGGCTCTTGACCGACGGCAGGATGCCGCTCATCGGGCACACGACGACCCGCTCCAGGCAGGTCTCGCCCAGCAGGGCGGCGACCTTCGGGTAGATCTGGCGCAGATCGAGGGTCACCATCAGGGTGGTGCCGGAATCTTCGACCTGGTGCCGCAGCTCCCGCTCCACATAGAGCGGGTTGTAGTTGACCACGATCCCGCCGATCTTGAGGATCGCGTAGTAGCAGACGACGAAATACGGCGTGTTGGGCAGGCACAGCCCGACGCGCACGCCTTTGCGCACCCCGAGCTGCTGGAAGCCTTGTGCGGCGCGATCGACCAGCTCGCCGACCTCGCGGTAGGTGTAGCGACGGCCGAGGAAATCGATCGCGGGCCGATCGCCGTGGGCCGCCACCGTCCGGTCGAGGACGGTGGAGACGCCACAGGTCGGGATCGCGGTCGCCGGCTCAGGCAGGGTCGCCATCGCGGTCGCGGTCATCCGTCGCTCCTCGTCAGAACTTCATCTCCAGGCTGGCACTGAAGATGTCGACGCTGCTCTTGTACTCGCCCTGAAGAATGCCGACGGTCGGCGCGCCGACCTCGTAGATCTTGGCGTTGTCGGCGAAGATGTGCGCGTAGCCGAGGTTCAGCTTGTAGCGGGGGCTGACGGTGAACGAGTAGCCGGCGGCGAGCCAATAACGATTGGCATCCGGAATGCGGGCCTTGCGGGTGGTGTCGTCCACCGGAGCCTGGTCATAGGCGACACCGAACTGGAGGCTCTGCCGCTCACTGAGGTGATAGGTGGCGCCGAGCGAGAAGAACCAGGTGTCCTTCCAGTTCTCCGGCGTCAGGGTATCGGGGCGGCCGTCGTTGTATTTGACGCGCAGCTCCTTGAAGGTCGACCAGCGCGTCCACTGGATGTCCGACATCACCGCCCACTTGGGCGACAGCTCGTGATAGAGACCGACCGACACGGTGTCGGGCGTGGTCAGATCCGCCTTGGCGTTGGACACGTAGAGCCGGTTGGCGGCGATCACCTGCGCCGGCAACCCGACCGGCAGATCGTAGGTGGCCGAGCCCTTCAGCGTGTAGTCCATGTGCGAGCGCCAGTTGACGCCGACGCGCGTGTGCTGGGAGAACTCGTACAGCATGCCGATGTCGAAGCCGACCCCGAGATCGCTGCCGTTGAGCTCCACCTTGCCGTCGGGCAGCCGTCCGAGATTGATCGCCTGCGACAGCGTGACCTCGGTATAGCCGAGCTGAATGGCGCCGCCGATCGACAGGTTCTGATTCACCCGGTAGGCGATCGCCGGCGAGACGTTGAAGTTGAGGATCGAGCTCTCGAGCGCGTGATAGCGGCCGACCCACGCCACGTTGTAATCGGTCTTCAGGCCGAAGGGCGACGTCACCGCGACGCCGAGCTTGAGATCGGGTCGGACGTCCCACATCATGAACATGGCCGGCAGCGGCGCGTCGTCGATCGCGTCGCCGCCGTTGTCACCGGAGGTCGGTCGTCCGCCGATCGTGTTGGTCCCCGAGAACCTCGACACGGGCGCGATCCATGAAATCGAGGCGGCGGCCTGGCTGCCCTGGAGGCGCGTCATGCCGGCCGGATTGTAGAACACCGTCGACAGGTTGTACGCCTTGGCGGTCTGGCCCGCGAAGGCGTGTCCCACGCCTTCCGAGCTCTGCTCGCGAAGCTGAAAGCCCGACGCCGCGGCCCTGTCGGCACCGGCCGCAAGAGCCACCAGCCCAAGCATGCCGGCATAAGCCGGCACGCGGCGGTAATTCACAACTGTCATTGTCCGTTCCCTCCCATGACGACGATGTGATCCCATCGCCTCGTTTTCCCCACCGTAAGCACGAGGCGACCTTTCGGTCAACTACTTTCCGTTTACGTAAACGGAAAGCAGCATTCGACGTGAGTTCCGGGCGCGATGTCGTTGCGCATTACCACCGCGCGATAACGTTGCGCTCGACGCGAGTTGTCGGCACGAACACGCCACGTGGTGCGGCGCCATGACCGAGTCCGTGCCCGACCCGGATGCAAGCGGACCGCGCCCTCCGGCGCCGCCACGAACCCATGCACGCCTCTGACTGCCGGCATCTTGCTTGCCGGCATCGCGATTGCCAGCATCGTCGTCGGCGACGGGGCGGCATCACCGCCGGTCGCGTTCCGCTGCTGCCGCAATGCGGCGGCTGCGGCGATCAGGCGATGGCGCCCACCAGCTTCATGGCGACGCCCATCGACCCGGACACCTTGATCTTGCCCATCGTGTAGCCGAGCATCGGGTCGAGCTTGCCGTCCATCAAGCGGATCAGGTTCTCGGCCGACAGCTTGATGGTGCAGGCCGGGTCTTCGTCCGCTTCGGTGCTCATCACCGGCGACGGCGTGCGCGCATCGACCACCCAGCATCCATCCTTGCCGAGATCGAACCGTACGACGGCGCCCAGCCGCCGTAGACGTGGCAGGGCGTCGCGCAGCCGGCTCTCTGCTTCGACCATGGGCTTCCTCCCAATCCGGCTCTCTGGCCGGGAAGCTCTGACGTAATGGTCAATAAGTGTTCGTATTAGTCATGCTACCGGAGCTGGCACGCGATTCCAAGAGCCACACGGTTTCCGCGCATCCGTTTTTCGGACTGTCACAAATAGGCCACACGACCTAGTACCGTCTGCGAGACCGGCGTGCCGCGTACCGCGGAGCGTCGCGGGAGTGGCCCGCACGTCCCCTCCCCGCTGGGCGCCGAAGCATGGGCACCCGTCTCCGTCTCCAGGCTGCAAAGGATAGCCCGGCCGCATGTGCGGCCGGGCTGGAGAGCGGCGCGAGGTGCGCCGACTTGATCGGCTTCGCCGGACGGTGACGTCGCGCCGGCGAACCGTATGGCGGCTCGCTCGACCGCCGTTACGGCGAGCAGACCTTCACGGTCTTGACGGCACTCTCGGCCTCGGTCCGCGTCGTGTAGACCTTGCCGTCGCCCACCACCACGGTGGTCTGTGTGGTCGGCTTCTTGTCCACCACCGTACAGCGCTTCGTCGCGGTATCCTGCACGATGTAGTATTCGGTCGTCTGGGCGATCGCGGCGCCGGACGTGACGAGAGCGACAGTGGCTGCAAGAACGATCCGGGTCATGTCTGCCTCCTGGTGCCTCCCCGACAAACGAATGTGAGACGGACGACATTGTTCCGGGACACGGGCCGCCCATGCGACTCGGCATCTGTCCTTATGTGCGCGCCCTCACGGAACGCTGCGGTCGCCTCGTGATTGATGTGCGCAGCCATCGTGATCAGGACAGGACCGCCCCCCATGAACACGCTTCTCGGACTCCTCGCCACCCTCACGCTCGTGGCCTGCGTCAGCGCCGTCGGCATCGTGCGAGGCGTCGACTTCTCGAGCCGCGATGCGGTGCGCGTGCCCGGCACCAAGGTGGCGAGCAGCGCGGCTCAGCCGGTCGTCGACGGAGCCGCGTCTCGCGCTTTCGTGCTGCGCTGAGCCGGCGCTCGCCTCTCTGTTTCTGGCCGCCGTGCGGAGCCTCGCCCGGCATGGCGCAACGCCAACCGCCGAACCCTCCTTGCCGCAGCCCCTCCATGCCGTAGCGTCGCGTGACACGCGGCGACGCGACCTGTCCGGTCGATCCCGTTCGGCTCCTGCGAGTCCGATCGCGCGGTCCTGATCAGGTCGGCGCGGCTCGCTCCGTCTCCCAACTCCCGTGTCACGCCGAAAGCCCGCGCCTCGGAATGAGACGCGGGCTCGGCTCAGGTGTCGGCGCGATCGACTGCTGCGTCAGCGCGTGCTGCTGCCTGCGCCCGGCGACGAGCCGCCGCCGCTCCGTTCACCGCCGCCGCTGCGCTCGCCGCTGCCGCCGCCCATCGAGGTGCCGCCGCTGCCGGTGGTCGACGTGGACGTTCCGGCCCGGCCCGAGACACCCGTGCGGCTTTCGCCCGTGGTGCTCCGCGTCCGGGTCGTGGTCGAGCTGCGCGAGTTCACGACCGCGCTGTCACCGCGCACCCGCGTCGACGTCGACACCGACGGAGAGTCGATCGTGCGCGTGGTGGTGCGCGACCGGCGGACCATCACGTCGGGCTGGCTCCGCCGCACGATCGTGGTGCGCTGCCGATAGGGCGACGCGGCATAGACGCGGCCGCGCTTGCGCACGACGCGCTTGCCTTTGCGCACGACGGTGACGGACGGCGAGCGATCCTCGTAGCTGGTCACCGAGCGCCGCGTCCGGTACACGCCGACATCGGCGCCGCCGTGGCGCGTCGTCACCGTGGTCCGGCTGCGGCTGACCCGTCCTTCGACGTTCCGCCGCTCGCTGCCGGCCCGCACATCCGCGCCGCCGCGGCTGCCCTCGCCGGATCGTTCCGCCGCGCCGCCGGCGCGGATGCCGGCGCCGCCGGAGGAACGCCCCTCCTCACGCCCTGCGGTGCCGCTGCCGCCCGCCGCGGCGCCGCCGCTCATTGAGCCGCCGGTGGCTTGGGCGAGGCGTGCACCATCGGCCGGTGCATTCTGGGCGACGGCGGCACCCGCGAGGCCGATCGCCGCCGCGATACCCGAGACGAGCACGACAAGTCTCATGTGGTCCTCCTGTGGCGTTTCCACCCGGATTGAACCGCGTCGTGCGCCGGGATGTTTCAGTCCACTTTGTATATTTGTCATGAACAGTCGTTCAGCGTCGGTCCGCAGGCTGCGCCACCGCAGCCGCGAGGCGTGTTCGGCTTGTCCCGAAGCACACCCCGGCGCAGGGGCACGGCTCGGCGGCACGCGACCCCGGCTGCGCACGCGCCGCCGCGGCAGCCCGGTCGCGCTGCGCTGCACCCATGCGTTTCGTCATGGCACATGGGCGCCGGCCGCCGTTCCGGGCCGGGACACCGATTGCTATGAGGGACGAAGCGACAAGACGCGCGGCGCGCGCAGGCGGTTCCGCGACGGACCGACTGCGCGGCTGCGGGCGAGGCCCATCGAGAGAACGGAAAGGCACGACATGACCAGCACGGCACGGGTGATGCGATACGCGCGGGCGGGCGGGCCCGAGGTGCTCGCCATGGAGACCGTCGCGCTTCCCGATCCGGGCCCGGGCGAGGTGCAGATCCGCCAGCAGGCCGTCGGCCTCAACTACATGGACGTGTACTTCCGCTCCGGCTTCTATCCGGCCCCGACGCCGGCCGGCGTCGGCACCGAGGCGGCCGGCGTGGTCGAGAAGGTCGGCAGCGGCGTCACCGAGTTCAAGCCGGGCGACCGCGTGGTCTATGCGAGCGGCGCCCCGGGCTCCTACGCGGACCTGCGCAACATGCCGGCCGACCGGGTGATCGCCATTCCGGACGGGGTGCCGGTGGACGAGGCCGCCGCCCTGCTGATGAAGGGGATGACGGCCGAGTATCTGCTGACCCGCTGCTATCCTCTCAAGGCCGGCGAGTTCGCGCTGTTCTACGCGGCGTCCGGCGGCGTCGGCCTGATCGCCGGCCAGTGGGGCCGTCATCTCGGCGCCCGCATGATCGGGGTCGCGTCGGGGGCCGAGAAGTGCGCGCGCGCGAAGGAGAACGGCTACGAGGTGGTGATCGACCGCTCGCGCGAGGACGTGCTCGCCCGGGTCAAGGAGATCACCGGCGGCGCCGGCGTGCCGGTGGTCTACGATTCGATCGGCAAGGCGACCTTCGACACCTCGATCAAGTGCCTCGCGCCGCGCGGCTACTTCGTTTCGTTCGGCACCACCACGGGGGCCCCGCCGCCGGTCGAGGCCGGGCTGCTCCAGAAGAGCGGCTCGCTCTACTTCACCCGCCCGACGCTGGCGACCTATTGCAGCGCCCGGCCCGACATGCTGGCCTCTGCGGCCAAGCTGTTCGACCTCTACCGGGCCGGCGCTCTCAAGGCGAACATCGGCAAGCGTTACGCGCTCGCCGATGCGGCCGAGGCGCATCGCGACCTGGAGGCCGGCCGGACCGTCGGGGCGTCGCTGCTGATCCCGTGACGGAGTCGCGCGCGGCGGTGCGAGAGTCGGCCCCGCGCGCTGTCCACCCGCGGGTCGAGGTCACCCGCAGGTCAGGGCTGCTCTGAGGTCCCATGGCGGCTCGCGATGCGGGCAGGCTGGCGGCGGCATGCGATGCCGCCGCCGATGTGCGTTGCGCTCCGTCCGCCGCGGCGGAGACGCCTGCGGCCGGCTACGGCCGGGCTGGGTCCACGGCCCCCGACGCCAAGACCGGAGTCACTCGCCGGCCAGCATCCGGCGGCCGTGCTCGGTCAGGCGGTCGTGGCGATCGATCAGGCCGCGGTCACGCAGGCCGTCGACCACCCAGGCGTGAAGGGACGCGGCGCGCCCTCCGGCGACCCGCGCCAGGAATTCGCACACGTCCGAGGTCGGCATGAACGCGACGAGATCGCTGCGCTGAAGCACGGAACAGCTCCTTCCGGAGTTGATGTCCGTAAAATGATACGTCGTGTCGTTCGCGTTTGCACGCGCTTTATGTCGCAGCGCGGCCGTTGCTCGCAACATCCTATCGAGAGCGTTATATTACCGCCACAGTGAATCCAGATTCGCGCGTCGCGTCGCAAGCTTGACAACTGCGGTCCACCGCCCCGCGGTGGTCTCGGGAGCGAATTCTGAATCAAGATTCGCACAACTTTCTCGGCGACGCTCCAGACACTCCGCTCCGCCGCCGGGTGTTGCACCGCGTCGGCGACAGGTTGGTCCGGGCCTGCGAGCAACCGCGCCCGGCCAGGTCACGACGGGCACCGGGCTTGGATCAGGACGAGACGGGAGCCGACGCCTCGCTCGGCCCCGCCGCGGCGGACGCCCGCACGCCGCCACGGTCGCTCGGCGGCTGCTTGTCGGCCAGCTCCGCCACCGGGGGTGGTGCTGCATCCTCATCGCCCCGCCGACGCTGCGCCAGGGCGACGATCTCGCCGACAATGCCGCGGCGGAATAGCAGCACGGTGAGCACGAAGATGCAGCCCTGCGCCACCAGCACCCACTCGCCGAAGCCCGTGAAGGTGTTCTGCATCACCACGATGACGGCGGCGCCGACGATCGGCCCGAACACCGTGCCCATGCCGCCGACCAGCGTCATCAGCACCACCTCGCCGGACATCTGCCAGGTGACGTCGGTGAGTGATGCGAGCTGGAACACCACGGCCTTGGTGGCGCCCGCCAGGCCCGACAGCGTCGCCGACAGCACGAAGGCCATGAGCTTGAAGCGATCCACCGCGTAGCCGAGCGAGATCGCCCGCGCCTCGTTCTCGCGAATCGCCTTGAGCACCTGCCCGAACGGCGAGTGGATGGTGCGCCAGATGATGAGGAACCCGGCCGCGAAGATCGCCAGCACCACGTAGAAGAGGACGATGTCGCGCGAGATGTCGATGACGCCGAAGATCGGCCGCCGCGGGATCGCCTGAATGCCGTCCTCGCCGCCGGTGAACGGCGCCTGGAGGCAGAAGAAGAACACCATCTGGGCGAGCGCCAGCGTCACCATGGCGAAGTAGATGCCCTGTCGCCGGATGGCGATGGAGCCGGCCACCAGACCGAGGACCGCCGCCACCGCGGCTCCGGCCAGGATGCCGAGCTCGGTCGGGAAGCCCCACGCCTTGATGGTGTAGCCCGACACATAGGCGGCGAAGCCGAAGAACATCGCATGGCCGAACGACAGGAGTCCGCCATAGCCGATCAGCAGGTTGAAGGCGCAGGCGAACAGCGCGAAGCACAGCACCTTCATCAGAAGGATCGGGTAGACCATGAGCGGCGCCACCGTCAGGCCCGCGACCAGCACGGCGAACACGATCAGCTCGACGTTGCGGCCGGAGGCCGGGCGCCCGGAGGCGGTGCGGCCTGACGAGGTGCGGCCGGAGGCCGCCAGGATGCTGCGATTGGTCATCGGGGCGTTCCGAACAGGCCCTGCGGGCGCACCATCAGGACGA
This sequence comes from Rhodoplanes sp. P11, assembly GCF_964266735.1. Taxonomy (NCBI): domain Bacteria; kingdom Pseudomonadati; phylum Pseudomonadota; class Alphaproteobacteria; order Hyphomicrobiales; family Nitrobacteraceae; genus Rhodoplanes; species Rhodoplanes sp. P11. The sequence continues at coordinate 303,164 of NZ_CAXWGY010000019.1, read as the reverse complement.
TGGCCATGATGACGAAGATGACGGTGGCGGACGCCTCCGGCCAGAACACCTTGGTCAGGCCCTCGACGACGCCGAGGCCGAATCCGGTGACGATGGAGCCGGCGATCGAGCCCATGCCGCCGATGACCACCACGGCGAACACCACGATGATCAGGTTCGACCCCATGGTCGGGTTGACGGTGTAGATCGGCGCCGCCAGCACGCCGGCGAGCGCCGCCAGCCCGACCCCCACCCCGTAGGTCAGCGTGATCATCCGCGGCACGTTGACGCCGAACGCCTGCACCAGCTCGGGCCGCTCGGTGGCGGCGCGCAGATAGGCGCCGAGCTTGGTCCGCTCGATGGTGAACCAGGTGACCAGGCAGACGGCGAGCGAGAACGCCACCACCCAGCCGCGGTACCACGGCAGGAACATGAAGCCGAGATTCTGGCCGCCCGGAATCGGATTGGTGTAGGGCAGCCCGGACGAGCCGTATTGCTGGCGGAACAGGCCCTCGATGATCAGCGCGAGCCCGAAGGTCAGCAGCAGGCCGTAGAGGTGATCGAGGTGGTAGAGGCGCGAGATCAGCAGCCGCTCGATTACGATGCCGGTCGCCCCGACGATGATGGGCGCCAGCACCAGCGCCCCCCAATACGGGATGCCGGCATATTGCAGCAGCATCCAGGCCACGAACGCGCCCATCATGTACTGGGCGCCGTGGGTGAAGTTGATGACGTTCATCAGGCCGAAGATGACGGCGAGCCCGAGCGACAGCAGCGCGTAGAACGCGCCGTTGATCAGCCCGAGCAGGAGCTGTCCCATCAGAGCCTGCGGCGGCACGCCGAGCAGCTCGAACATTCAGGTCACCTCGTCTCGACGATCGTCACCGCTCCCCGCCCGAGGGGCGAGCGTGCCGGGAAAGGTCGACGCCCGCGCGACCGCGCGAGCGCCGGGGAGAGGACGCGGCCGGACGCCCGAGGTCCCCTCGCCCGTTTCTCCACCGGGTGGGCGGCTCCTCCCCCCGCAGCCGAGGAGAGGACCGACGGCCCGCCTCACTTCACCAGCGGGCAGCCCCCGTCGGCGAGCGGCCGGAAGGCTTCCGCGGCCGGGATGGTGGCGATGATCTTGTGGTAGTCCCACGGCCCCTTGCTCTCCTCCGGCTTCTTCACCTCGACCAGCATCAGGTCGTGGATCTTGCGGCCGTCGGCCCGGATGGTGCCCTTGCCGAACAGCTTGTCGTCGGTGGGGGTCTCCTTCATCTTCTCGACCACCTTGACGCCGTCGGCGTCGGAGCCGAGCGCATGCACGGCCTTGAGGTAGTGCGTGATGGCCGAGTAGACGCCGGCCTGCACCATGCTGGGACGGTTGCCCTTGTTGGCGGCGGCGAACTCCTTGGCGAAGGCGCGGTTGTCGTCGCTCGTGTCCCAGTACCACGCCTCGATGAAGGTCAGCCCCTGCGCGGTCTTGAGCCCGATGGCGTGGATGTCGTTGATGAACACCAGCAGACCGGCGAGCCGCTGGCCGCCCTGCACGATGCCGAACTCCGACGCCTGCTTGATCGAGTTGATGGTGTCGGCGCCCGCATTGGCGAGCCCGATCACCTGCGCCTTGGACGCCTGCGCCTGGAGCAGGAACGACGAGAAGTCCTGCGCCGGGAACGGATGGCGCACCTTGCCCAGCACCTTGCCGCCCATCTTCTCCACCACCGCGGCGGTGTCGCGCTCGAGCGCGTGGCCGAAGGCGTAGTCGGCGGTGAGGAAGTACCAGGTCTTGCCGCCGGTCTTGACGATGGCGCTGCCGGTGCCGTTGGCGAGGGCCCAGGTGTCGTAGGTCCAGTGGATGAAGTTCGGCGAGCAGGCGGTGCCGGTCAGCTCCGAGGCGCCGGCGCCGGAGTTGAGGAACACCTTGTTCTTCTCACGGGTGATCTGGCTCACGGCGAGCGCCACCGACGAGGTCGGCGTGTCGACGATCACGTCGACCTGCTCGACGTCGTACCAGCGCCGCGCCACGCCGGCCCCGATATCGGCCTTGTTCTGGTGATCGCCGAACACCACCTCGATCTTCTCGAAGCATTTCTGCGCCTTGCAGAAGTCCTCGATGGCCTTGCGCGCCGCCCAGACCGAGCCCTGGCCCGAGAGGTCCGCATAGGTGCCGGACTGATCGTTGAGCACGCCGATCTTGATCACGCCGTCGCTGAACTGGGCGCTCGCCGGCGCCGGCGGACCGACGCACAGGGCCGCGGCCGCGAGCCCACCGAGCAGGATGTTCTTCATGTGTCTCCTCCGGGGTTCTTGTCGGAAATTCCTGGTGGACAATGCCGAGAATGCCCGGCGCCGTCAGACGCCGAGATAGGTCTTCAGCTTCTCCCGGTTCGCCTCCAGCGCGGCGTTTGGGATCATGTCGATGACGTGGCCGTGCTCGACCACGTAATGCCGGTCCGCCACCGTCGCGGCGAAATGGAAGTTCTGCTCCACCAGCACGATGGTGAAGCCGTTCTGCCGCAGCATCCGGATGGTGTTGCCGATCTGCTGGACGATCACCGGCGCCAGGCCCTCGGTCGGCTCGTCGAGCAGCAGCAGCTCGGCGCCGGTGCGCAGGATGCGGGCGATCGCCAGCATCTGCTGCTCGCCGCCGGACAGCTTGGTGCCTTGGCTGGCCGATCGCTCGCGCAGGTTCGGGAACAGCCGATAGATCTCCTCGACCTCCAGGCCGCCGTCCTTGACGCGCGGCGGCAGCATCAGGTTCTCGCGCACCGAGAGGCTGGCGAAGATGCCGCGCTCCTCCGGACAGATGGCGATGCCGGCACGGGCGATCTGGTTGGACTTGAGACTGATCAGCTCGCGGCCCTGAAAGCGCACCGAGCCGGCGCGCTTGGGCAGCATGCCCATCACGGCCCGCATGGTGGTGGTCTTGCCGGCGCCGTTGCGGCCGAGCAGCGTCACCACCTCGCCGCGCGCCACCTCGAAGCTCATGCCGTGCAGGATGTGGCTCTCGCCGTACCAGCCGTGCAGGTCGCGGACCTGGAGCAGCGCCTCAGCCATGGCCGGTCCCCATATAGGCTTCGACCACCGCCGGGTTGGACGACACCTCGGCGTAGCTCCCTTCGGCCAGGATCTCGCCGCGCGCCAGCACGGTGATGCGGTCCGACAGGTCGGCGACGACCGACAGATTGTGCTCGACCATCAGCACGGTGCGGTTCTTGGCGACGCGCCGGATCAGATCGGCGATTCGGCGGATGTCCTCGCGACCCATGCCGGCCATCGGCTCGTCGAGCAGCAGCATCTCGGGGTCGAGGGCGAGCGTGGTAGCGATCTCCAGGGCCCGCTTGCGGCCATAGGGAAGCTCGACCGCCTGGAGATCCGCATAGGCGTCGACACCGACCTGCTCCAACAGCTCCATGGCGCGGTCGTTCAATACCTCGACCGAGCCCTCCGGCCGCCAGAAGTGAAACGAGGTGCCGAGCGGACGCTGGAGCGCCACCCGCACGTTCTCCAGCACCGTCAGGTGCGGGAACACGGCCGAGATCTGGAACGAGCGCACCAGCCCCATGCGGGCGACGTCGTGCGGCTTGGCGGCCGTGATGTCGCGGCCGTTGTAGAGGATGCGCCCGGTGGTCGGCTGGAGGAACTTGGTGATCAGGTTGAAGCAGGTGGTCTTGCCGGCACCGTTCGGCCCGATCAGGGCATGGATGGTGCCGCGGCGAACCTGGAGGCCGACATTGTTCACGGCCCTAAAGCCCTTGAACTCCTTGGTCAGCCCCTCGGTCTCGATGACGAACTCGGTGGTCATCGCGACGAGCCCGTCAGATGGCACGCAGAGCGGCGGCGCGCCGCTCCGGCACCGCCGAGCGGCCGGATGCACCGGCGCAGTTGTTGCGATGCAATACGAACGTTCGGCGACTTCTCACGCCGCAGCTCCTCCCAGTGAAGCGAGCGGTTCGACGCAGGGCGTCGCCGTCGTCTGTTGTCGTTGATCCGTGCTGCGGTGCGGAAGATCACGTCGTCTCCGCTGCCGTGCAACGTGGCGAGAATAGCAGAGGTGATTGCCTTGGCGAGGCGTATTTTGGTCGTATGTCCCGCGATCCGCGAAAGCAGCCCGGGACATCCGGCCGCAGGGGACGGCGATGCAGCGATCGGGTGTCGGCTCACGTTCGGGCTTGCGTCATCGTCGCGACTGACGCACAGGATTCAGGTCCGCCGGCACCCCCGCCCCGCCCGAGCCGGCTCGAACACCCCCGACGCGAGCATGCGTGAGGTGCGTCGACGCGGACGTCAGTCTCATGGGCCGTCGGCCCGAGGAACCATCATGACGGAAACCACGTCCATCTGCGTCGTCGGCGGCACGGGTGCCGAAGGAAGCGGACTCGCGCTGCGCTGGGCGAAGGCGGGCCACCGCGTCACCATCGGGTCGCGCGACCCGGCCAAGGCGGCGGCCGCCGCCGAGGAGCTGAACGGCCGGCTCGGTCGGCCACTGCTGAGCGGCGCAGCGAGCCGCGACGGTGTGGCCGCCGCCGAGGTGGTCGTGCTGACGGTGCCGTATGCGGCCCAGATGTCGACCGTGGAGGGACTGAAGGACGTCCTCGCCGGTAAGATCCTGATCGACGTGACGGTGCCGTTGGTGCCGCCCAAGGTGTCGCGGGTGCAGTTGCCGCCGGCCGATTCCTGCGTGGTCGCCCTTCAGGCGGCGCTCGGCGAGGGTGTGCGCGTCGTCTCGGCGTTCCAGAACGTCTCGGCCCACAAGCTGAAGGACCCGGACAAGAGCATCGACTGCGACGTGCTGGTGGCGGGCGACGACAAGGAGGCGCGCGCCCTGGCGATCCGTCTCGCCGGTGATGCCGGCCTGCGCGGCATCGACGCCGGGCCGCTCGCCAACTCGGTGGTGGCCGAGAGCCTCACCTCGGTGCTGATCTGGATCAATCGCACCTACAAGATCCCGGATGCCGGCATCCGCATCACCGGCATCGACGCGGTGCCACCGGCGTCGTCCTGACGGCGCAGCCGTCTCCACCGGGCGCGAGCCGGAGCCGGCGCGCCGGCTCCTGCCCGCGACCCCTGCCCGGCCGCGCCGCTACTTCGCGACGACCGGCGTCTCGGCGGCCGGCCGTGCCGGGGCGACCGCGGACGGCGCTTCCCCCGGGTCGGTCGCCGCCTTCTCGGCCGGCTTCTCGATCATCTTGACGGCCGCCTTGGCGGCCGGCTTCGGCTCGGTGCTCGCGGCCCCGACGACCGCCGACACGAGAGCGCGGCTCGGCTTGGCGAGCTTGCGCACCGCATTCGCGGCGATCACGGTGCGGCTCTCCGCATAGGCCTCGTGGTTCTTCTCGATCTCGCCGAGATCGTAGAGATAGTTGACCATCAGCCCGTAGGACTGCTCGCGGCCGCGGGTCGACAGGTCGGCCGGCCAGTTCAGCCGCTCCAGCCGGGCGCCATTGCCGAGATGGAAGCGGGCGACGGAGTCGATCGGCCGGCCGCGACGGTCACGCCCGTTCATGTAGTAGGCGCCGGCCGCGCGCAGCATCGGGTCGCGCAGCTCCTCGACGGTGGCCTTGTTCTCCCACCAGCCGTCCTCGTCGAGCCGGGCGAGCGCCACCCGGTCGGCCTCGCCGAGCAGCGGCGCCTCGGCCACCCGCTCGCGCTTGAGCCAGGAGGCGAAGTTGGGCGCCGGCGACAGCGTCACATAGGTCGAGAGCCGCGGGAAGTCGCGCGAGATCTCCGCCACCACCTGCTTGATCAGGAAGCTGCCGAAGGAGACGCTGGCCAGCCCGCGCTGGCAGTTGGAGATCGAGTAGAACACCGCCGTGGTGGCGCGCTCGGGGTCGATCGGCTCGCGCTCGGTGGCGAGAATCGGGCCGATGGCGCCCGGGATGTCGCGCACCAGCGCCACCTCGACGAAGATCAGCGGATCGTCGACCAGCGCCGGATGGAAGAAGGCGTAGCAGCGCCGGTCGGGCGGATCGATGCGGGCGCGCAGATCGTTCCAGTCGCGGATCTGGTGCACCGCCTCGTAGCGGATGATGCGCTCCAGCACCGCCGCCGGGGTCGACCAGTCGATCCGGCGCAGCACCAGGAAGCCGCGGTTGAACCACGACGCGAACAGGTGCCGGAAGTCGGCGTCGATCGGTTCGAGGTCGCTGCGGCGCGCCATCGCGGCGAGCAGATGCTCGCGCATGCGCACCAGCGAGGCGGTGCCGTGGGGCGCCAGGTTGAGGCGGCGGAACAGCTCCTGCCGGCGCGGCTCCGCCGCGAGATGGAGAAGATGCGCCGTATGGTCGCCGGGGTCGTCGCCGAACGCCTTGATGGCCTTGTCGACCTTGGCCCGGTCGGGTCCGAAGCGGGTCGCCAGGGCCTCGAAGAAGGCGATGCGCGGCCCGGTCTTCAGCTCGTCGTAGCGTTGCAGAATCTCGCGGGCGAGCGCCGTGCCGGAGGCTTCGCCGCGCCCCGACAGCAACGCCTCGCAGAGATCGACGAGGCTGTCGGAATGCACCTGGCCGGGCGGCTCGCGCCGCCGATCGAGCAGCCCGCGGCCACGCTCGCTGATGGATTGCAACAATTCGCCGAAAAAGGAGGTGTTCATCTGCCTGGTCCTGCCGGTCCCATCAGAGTATCGGGCAACCACGTGGCGATTTCGGGGACGATGCACAAGATCACCAGGGCGAGCAGCATTGCGCCCACATAGGGGATCGAGCCGAGCAGCACCGTCCGGGTCGGCACGTCGGGCGCGATGGCGTTGACGACGAACAGGTTGAGCCCGACCGGCGGGGTGATCAGCCCGATCTCCATGTTGATGGTGACGATGACGCCGAACCACACCGGGTCGAATCCCGCCTGGGTGATGATCGGCAGCAGGATCGGGCTGGTCATCAGGATGATGCCGGCCGGCGGGATGAAGCAGCCGGCGACCAGCAGGAACACGTTGATCATCGCCATCAGCACCCAGCGATTGACCTCGGCGGCGGCGATCGCCTGGGCCAGCGTCTGGGTGATGTAGAGCGAGCTGAGCATGTAGCCGAACAGCACCGCGGTCCCGATGATCATCAGGATCATCACCGATTCGCGGGTGGTCTCGCGCAGGATGCGCCACCAGGCGGCCGGGCTCCACATGCGGTAGATGGTCACCGCCAGCACGACGCAGAGCGCGGCGCCGACGCCGGCCGCCTCCGACGGTGTCGCGATGCCGCCGTAGAGCACGTACATGACGCCGACCACGATGATCAGGAACGGCGCCACCTTGGGGACGGAACGGAACTTGTCGCGCCAGGAGTAGCGGAACTCCGGCGCATAGGCGCGGAACCCCTTCCACCAGATGTAGAAGACGGTCCACAGCATGAACAGGCTGGTGAGCAGCAGCCCGGGCAGGACGCCGGCCAGGAACAGCCGGCCGATCGAAGTCTCGGTGGCGATGCCGTACAGGATGAAGGTGATCGACGGCGGGATGAGGATGCCCAGCGTGCCGCCGGCGCAGATCGAGCCGGTGGCGATCTCGGCCGGATAGCCGCGCTTGCGCATCTCCGGAATGCCCATCTTGCCGATCGCCGCGCAGGTCGCCGGCGACGAGCCGGTCAGCGCCGCGAACAGCGCACAGGCGCCGAGATTGGACACGACGAGGCCGCCCGGCACCCGGTAGAGCCAGCGGTCGAGCGCCTCGTAGAGGTCGCGGCCCGCCGGCGACGAGCCGATCGCCGCCCCCATCATGATGAACATCGGGATCGACACGAGGGTGAAGTCGTGCAGCCCCGAATAGAGCGTCTCGGCCACCACGCCGAGCGAGTCGGCGCCCTGGAACAGCACCAGGAACACGATGGCGACGGCGCCGAGCGCGAACGCGACCGGGGCCCCCGAGAGCAGCGCCACGATGGTGACGACGAGAACGATCGTCCCCTGCACGGCCGGGCTCATATGCCGCCCTCCAGCGGGCCTTCGGCCCCGAACGGCCGCGCCCGCCCGGTCACCAGCTCGTAGAGGTCGACGAGGTATTGCAGCGTCAGCACGCCGAGCCCGATCGGCATCGCCGCATAGGGAATCCACAGCCGCACGCGCCACATCGACTCGGAGACCCAACGGTTCTCCCAGGCTTCCAGCCAGAACAGGCCGGTGAGCCAGGTGGCCACGGCCGCGAACGCGAGCGACAGCACCGTCGCCACCACGGCGAGGCGGAAGCGCCCCCGCTCGCCCAGCATCAGCGGCACCACGTCGACGGCGACGTGGCCGCGCGTCATCAGCACATAGGGGGCGCCCACGAAGGTGGCGCCGACCAGGCTGAAGGTGACGAAGTCGGTCTGCCAGATGGTGTTCTGGTTGAGCACGTAGCGCACGAACACCATTTGGCACACCACCACGACGGCGGTGGCCGTGAGCGCGGCGGCGACGATCCCGCACACCAGCGAGACGCCGCGCACGGCCCGGATCAGCACGTCCATGTTGTCTCCCGGGATGATGGCCGATCGAGACCGGCGGGAAACGCCGGCGCGCCGGAACGAGCGTCGTCGCGCCGGCGGCCGCCCACGCGCCGCATCACTTCACGGCCAGTGCCTTGTCGATGAGCGCCTTGCCGTCCGGCACCTCGGCGGCGAACTCCTTGTAGGAGCTTTCCTGCGCCACCTTGATCCAGGCGTCGTACTCCGCCGCCGTCAGGGTGACGACCTCGACATTGTTCTTCTTGAACACCTCGATCATCTGCTGATCGAGGTCCTTGGAGGCGCCGTTGAAAAACGCCTCCGCCTTCTTGCCGGCGGCCAGCAGCGCCTCCTGCTGCGGCTTGGTCAGCCGGGCGAAGCTGCGCTTCGACATCAGCACCGGCTGGTACATGAACCACAGCGCGTTGTCGCCCGGCGCCGTGATGCACTTGACCTGCTCGTAGAGGCGGAACGACACGAAGCTGCCGGTCGAGGTGTCGGTCGCCTCGGCGACGCCGGTCTGGAGCGCGTTGTAGACCTCATTGCTCGGGATCGACACGATGGAGCCGCCGGCCTGCTGCCACATCGACGCGAAGGTCGGTCCGGCCGAGCGGATCTTGACGCCCTGCACGTCGGCGGGCGTGCGCACGCAGCCGCGCTTCGAGGCGACCGCGCCGGCCAGCCAGGCGTCCGCCAGCACCACCACGTTGGCCTTCTCGACGCGGGCGCGGATGTCCTGCATGAAGGGCGACTCGTTGAGGCGCTGCGCCCGCTCGTGGTTGCGCACCAGGCCGGGCATCAGGGTGGCGCCGAAGGCCCGCACCTTGCCGCTCGCGTAGTCGAGCGGGAACGACGAGATGTCGAGCTGGCCGTTGGCGAGCGCGTTCCACTGATCGTTGGGCTTGAACAGCGAGGCGCCCGGGAACACCTGGATGTCGAGCCCGACATTGGCGGCCTTCACCTCGCGGGCGATGATCTGCACCATCTCGTCGCGGGCGTCGCCCTTGCCGCCGGGAAACTGGTGCGAGGCGCGCAGCGTCACCTGGGCGTCGGCGGCCGCCGGAATCCCCACGGTCGGACCCGCCGCGAGCGCGGCGGCGAGCGCAAGCCTCCAATACCATCTCATGGTCGTCCTCCCGAACATGCTTGTTGTGGTCGTTTTTCGAGGTTGTATCGAACGCCAAGGACTGTCCTCTTGTCAAAGCACTGCAAACAGGAAAAACAGGGTGGACGGCAGCACTCCGACACCCATACGGACCGGCATGCCGCGTTGGAGGATGGGACGTGGCGACGAGCGACGGCAGCCGGCGGATTCCGCTTCGGATTCTCTCGACGCGCGCCACCCGGGGCGTGCTGACCGCACTGCTGCCCCTGGCCGAGCGCGACACCGGACGAGCGATCGCGGTCGACTATGCGGCCACCAACGAGCTGATCCCGCGCATCGCGGCGGGCGAGCGGGCCGACCTGGTGCTGCTCACCCGCGACGCCATCGACCGGCTGTGCGCCGACGGGGTGCTCGACCCGGCGACCCGCACCGACATCGCCCAGGCGCTGGTCGGGCTCGCCGTCAAGGCCGGCGCGCCACGCCCCGACATCGCGACCGTCGACGCCCTGGTGGCGACGCTGCGGGCGGCGCGCGCCGTCGCCTGGTCGCGCACCGGGGCGAGCGGCATCCATTTCGCCCGGGTCCTGACCCGACTCGGCATCCTGGAGGAGATCGCCGCCAAGGCGATCGTCCGCGACGGCTTCACCGGCGAGCTCGCCGCCAGCGGCCAGGTCGAGGTGGCGATCCAGCAGGTCAGCGAGCTGATGGCGGTCGACGGCGTCGACGTGGTCGGGCCGCTGCCCGACGCCGTCCAGGAGGTCACCGCCTTCGCGGGCGCGGTGTTCGTCGGGGCGCCCGATCCGGAGGGCGCGCGCGATCTGCTCGCCCGTCTCGTCGCGCCCGCGGCGCGGCCGCTCGTCGAGCGCAGCGGCCTGAAGCCGGTCTGACGACCGCGTCGCTGCTCGTCGCTCCTTCCGTTCGTCAGTCAGGAAAGTCCAGGGCCGATGCAGGCTCCCCGCTCCGAGACGGACACGGCCGGCGTCGGCCGGCTCGTCAATGCCATCATCCTGTTGTGGCTCGCCGGCATCGGCCTGCGCCTGACCATCCTGGCGGTGCCGCCCGTCATCCCGATGGTGCGCGACGATCTCGCGCTTTCGGCCACCGAGGTCGGGGTGCTCACCGGGATTCCGTCGGTGCTGTTCGCCCTCGCGGCCATCCCGGGCTCGCTGCTGATCGCCCGGTTCGGCGCCTTGACGACGCTGCTGGTCGGGCTGCTCGCCACCGCGGCCGGCTCGGCGCTGCGCGGGGTCGCGCCCGACATCTGGTTCCTCTATGGCGCCACCGTGATCACCGGCTTCGGCGTCGCCGTGATGCAGCCGGCCCTGCCGCCGCTGGTGCGGGCCTGGATGCCGCAGCGGATCGGCTTCGGCACCGCCGTCTACGCCAACGGCCTGCTGGTCGGCGAGGTGGTGCCGGTCGCCCTCACGCTGCCGCTCGTGGTGCCGCTCGCCGGCGGCTGGCGCGGCAGCTTCATGGCCTGGGCGGTGCCGTGCGTCGTGGTCGCGCTGATCATCCTGGTGGCGGCGCCGCGGTCGCGCGGCGACGGCGCGGGCGGCCCTGCGACGAACCGCAAGTGGTGGCCGGACTGGCGCAGCGGCCTGTTGTGGCGGATCGGCATCATGTTCGGCACCGTCAACGCCATGTACTTCACCACCAACGCCTTCGTGCCCGACATCCTGACCCGCACCGGACGCGGCGATCTCGTCAGCATCACGCTGACGGCGCTCAACATCGGCCAGATTCCGGCGTCTCTGCTGCTGCTCGTCTTCGCCGGCCGGCTGGTCGGCCATGTGTGGCCCTACGTGGCGTGCGGCGTGATCTCGTTCGCGGCGCTGATCGGCATGATGTTCGGATCGCCCGCCGTGATCGTCGCCTCGTCGCTCGTCGTCGGCTTCGCGGCCGCCTCGGTGCTCATCCTCATCTTCGCGCTGCCGCCGCTGCTGGCACGGCCCGACGACGTCCACCGGCTCGCCGCCGGGATGTTCACCATCAGCTACTCGTGCGCCGTCATCACGCCGGTGCTCAGCGGCCTCGCCTGGGACCTGTCGGGCGAGCCGCTGGCCGCCTTCGTGCCGGTGCTGATCGGCGCCGTGGTGCTGGCCGCGCTGGCCCCGAGCGTCGCCCATGTCCGCCGCGCGTCGGCCGACGTCCACGCCTGACGGGGCGCGACCGGGAGCCCGCCGCCATGGCCACGGTCCCGACCTTCCGGTTCGCGCCGAGCCCCAACGGCCACCTGCATCTCGGCCACGCGCTGTCGGCGCTGCTCAACGCCGACCTCGCGCGAGCGGCCGGCGGGCGCCTGCTCGTCCGCATCGAGGACATCGACGCGAGCCGCTGCCGTCCGCAATACGAGGCCGCCATCCACGAGGATCTGGCCTGGCTCGGCCTCGCCTGGGAGACGCCGGTGCGGCGCCAGTCCGAGCACTTCGCGGCCTACCGGGCCGCGCTGGACCGGCTCGACGCCCTCGGCGTTCTCTATCCGGCCTTCGAGAGCCGCGCCGAGATCGTCCGCCGGGTGGCGGAGCGCGAGCGGGAGCAAGGCACCCCGTGGCCGCGCGATCCCGACGGCGCCCCGCTCTATCCCGGCGACGCCAAGACCCTGCCGGCGGCCGAGCGCACCGCCCGCATCGCCCGCGGCGATCCGCACGTCCTGCGGCTCGATCTCGCCGCCGCCCTCGCCCGGCTCGGGCCGGAGGCCGAGCGGCTCGCCTGGGACGAGCAGGGCGAAGGCCCCGACGGCGAGACCGGGCGGGTGACGGCGCGGCCCGAGCTGTGGGGCAACGTGGTGCTGGCGCGGCGCGACGTGCCGGCGAGCTATCACCTCGCTGTGGTGGTCGACGACGCCGCCCAGGGCGTCACCGACGTGGTGCGCGGCCGCGACCTGTTCGCCGCCACCGCGGTTCACCGGCTCTTGCAGGCGCTTCTCGGCCTGCCGGCGCCGCGCTACCGGCACCACCGGCTGCTGCTCGACGCCGACGGCCGCAAGCTCTCCAAGTCGACCGGCGCCACCGGCCTGCGCGAGCTGCGGGCGGCCGGCGTGACGCCGGCCGAGATTCGCCACCGCGTCGGGCTCGGGCCGGAACCGGACGATTCGAGGACCGCGCCCGGCAGCCTTGATCGCGACACGCCACAGGTGCAGGAATAGGTGGTGATTTCAGTCGTCCCTCGGCGGACTTTTTTACGAGGCGAACATGACTTTGCATCACCAGTTCCTCCCTGCCCGCTCTCACCGTATCGCCGTCGCGGCCGGCGCCACCCTGGTGGCGCTGCTCTCCGGCGCCCCGGCGGGCGCCGCCGAGGACCCGTCCCAGGCCGGGATGGCGGTCTCGGTGGTGCGCGCCAAGCGGGCCTGCTTCTCCGACACGGTGCGGGTCGCCGGCACCGTGGTGGCACGCGAGGAGTCGCAGGTGCGGCCCGAGATCGAGGGCGTCCGCGTCTCCCAGATCCTGGTGGAGAACGGCGACGCCGTGACGTCCGGCCAGGTGCTGGCCCGGCTCGCCAAGATCGAGGGCATGAACGCCCCCGCCTCCGCGTTCGTGATCCAGGCGCCGGTCGCCGGCGTGGTCGGCCGCACCATGACCCAGGTCGGCGCCATGGTGTCGGCGAGCGCGCCGCCGATGTTCCTGATCATCGCGGGCGGCGAGGTCGAGCTGCAAGCCGACATCCCGTCGACCCGCATCGGCAAGATCGCGGTGGGCCAGCCGGCGCGGATCGACATCACCGGCCTCGGCGCCGTCGGCGGGCGAGTGCGTACCGTGTCGCCGGCGATCGACCCGGCCACCCAGGCGGGCCAGGCCCGCATCTCGCTCGGCGAGGACCGCCGCATCAAGGTCGGCACCTTCGCGCGCGCCACCGTCGAGGTGGGGTCGAGCTGCGGCGCCAGCGTGCCCCTGTCGGCGATCCAGTTCGGGCCGCTCGGCCCGGTCGTCCAGGTGGTGCGCGACAATCGGGTCGAGACCCGGCCGGTGCCGATCGGGCTCCAGGCGGGCGGCAGCGTCGAGGTGCGCCAGGGGCTCGCCGACGGCGACCTGGTGGTGCGCCGCGCCGGCACCTTCCTGCGCGAAGGCGACCGCGTCCGCGCCGTGCTCGACGAGACGCCGGTGCGGAACTGAGGCCCGGTCAGGCGGGCGGCAGGCGCCGCTCGATCTCGGCCGCCACCGCCAGCAGGCGGTCACGGAAGGTCGCGACGAAATCCGCCTCGCCGTGGCGGGCCAGATTGGTGCTGAGATTGACCGCCGCGACCACGCGGCCGCGGGTATCGCGGATCGCCGCCGCGAGGCCGCAGGCGCCGATCTCCAGCTCCTCGCTCACCATCGCCCAGCCGGCGCGCCGGGTGGCCGCCACGGCAGTGGCCAGCGCCTCCGGATCGGTCAGCGTGCGCGGCGTGTAGGCCGGCAGCGGCTTGCGCGTCAGCAGTCCGCGCACCGCCTCGTCGGTCAGGCCTGACAGCAGCACCCGGCCCATCGAGGTGCAGAAGGCCGGCAGGCGGCTGCCGATGGTGAGGCTGCGCCGCAGCACCCCCTGCACCTCGGCGCGCGCCACATAGACCAGCTCGTCGCCGTCCAGCACCGAGACCGCCACGACCTCGTCGGCCTCCCGCGACAGCCGCTCGATCAGCGGCTGCGCCACCTCGCGCAGCCCGAGCGACGACAGATAGGCGAAGCCCAGCCGCAGCACCCGCGGCGTCAGGATGAAGCCGCCGTCGCGCGGCTCCGCCAGCCCCAGCGCCACCAGGGTGAGCACCAGCCGCCGCACGCCGGCGCGCGGCAGGCCGGTGCGCCGCGCCAGATCGGCGAGCGAGCGGGCGCCGCCATCCGGGCCGAACGCCCCGATCACGGCGAGCCCCTTGGCGAAGGCTTCGACGAAGCCGTCGTGGCCGGACGGCCAGGCGGCGATCTCGTCCGGCGTCGCGAGCATTTACCCGGTCCCTTCCTGCTGCTACGAATGTTCGAACAACGATAATATGTTCGACAGACGAACACAACAGGAGGAGCAGGCATGACGGTCGGGGCTCGCCGGCGGCAGGCAGTGACGGGATTCGGACCGGGGGCGTCGGGGACGCCCGAGCCGCACACGCCGGTGACGGGCGGATACGGGCGCCATAGGCCGGGGCCGTGGGCGTCGGCGAGCGGCGGCAACCGTGCCGCCGCGACCGTTCTGGCGGCCGTTCAGGCGGCCGTGCTGGCTGTTGCGGGACTGTGGGCGGCCGCACCGGCGCGCGCCGAGGACTATCCGGTCCGCCCGATCCGGCTGGTGGTGCCGGCCGCCGCAGGCGGTCCGACCTACATCACCGCCCGGATGCTCGCCGAGAAGATGGAGAAGCCGCTCGGCCAGCCGGTGATCGTCGAGGCGAAGCCCGGCGGCGGCGGCAATGTCGGGGCCGACCTCGTCGCGAAGAGTGCCCCCGACGGCTACACCATCCTGATGGCCACCATCGGCAGCCACTCCATCAACAAGAGCCTCTATCGCAAACTCTCCTACGACCCGCAGAAGGACTTCGTGCCGATCTCGCAGGTGGTCCAGTATCCCCTGCTGCTGGTCGTCAATCCGGGCCTGCCGGCCCGCTCGGTCGGCGAGCTGATCGCGTATGCGCGCGCCAATCCCGGCAAGGTGCTGCGGGCCTCCGGCGGCATCGGCACCTCGATGCATCTGTCGGGCGAGCTGTTCGTCCATCAGGCCGGCCTCGACATGCCGCACGTGCCCTACAAGGGCAGCGCCCCGGCGCTCGCCGACGTCGCCGGCAACCACGTCCAGGTGATGTTCGACGCACTGATGACGGCGCTGCCGCTGGTCCAAGGCGGCCAACTCCGGGCGCTGGCAGTCACCGGCACCCGGCGCTCCCCCGTGGTGCCCGAGGTGCCGACCGTCGCCGAGGCGGGCCTGCCCGAGTACAGCGCCACCGGCTGGATCGGGCTCGCGGCGCCGGCCGGGACGCCCGACCCGATCGTCCGCAAGCTCGCCGCCGCGGTGTCGACCGCCCTCGCCGATCCGGATCTCCGCAAGGCGCTGACCGAGCAGGCGGCCGAGCCGGTCGGCTCGTCGCCGGATGCGTTCGCCCGCTTCATCGCGGCGGAGTCGGAGAAATGGGCCAAGGCCGTGAAGGCCGCCGGCATCGTGGTGGACTGAACGGACAAACCGACATGCAGAGCATCGATTTCGGCGCCCGCGTCGCGGCGCTGGCGGCGCGGCTCGCCCGCGAGAACGTCGCCGCCTATGTGGGCACCCGCCAGGCGGTGCTGCACTATCTGTGCGGAACCTTCATGCCGTGGCGCGGCGCCGTGGTGGTGACGGCGGACGGCGACGCCGCCGTCGTCTACTGGGCGATGGATTCCGAGCGGGTGATCGCCGAGGGCTGCGCCCTGCCGGTCGAGACCTTCATCGGCTCGGGGCTGGTCGAGGCGATCGCCACGCGGCTCGCGGCGCACGGCGCCGAGCGCGGCACCATCGGGCTCGACCTCGCCCATCCAGGCGCCGCCCAGATCGCCCCCGGCATGCTGACGGCGGGCGAGCATCTCGATCTCGCGGCGCGGCTGCCGGCGGCGCGGCTCGTCAACGGCGTGCGCTGGATCGACGACCTGATGCTGATCAAGTCGCCGGCCGAGATCGAGCGGCTGCGCCGTGCCGGCGCCGTTGCGGATCACGGCTTCCGGGCCGGGCTCGCGGCGATCGCCACGGGTGTCACCGAGAACCACGTGGCCGGCGTGGTCGAGGCGGCGATCCGCGACCACGGCAGCACCTGGGCGTGGTCGGTGACGGGCGGCACCGAGGTCGGCGCCGGCGAGCGCACCAGCTTCCTGCGCGGCGTCACCCAGCAGAGCACCGACCGGCCGATCGGCCGCGACGAGTTCGTGGTCATCGACCTGCATCCGATGATCGATCTCTATCTCTCGGATCTCTCGGTGCCGGTGTTCTTCGGCACGCCGAACGCCGCCCAAGAGCGCGCCATCGCGGCCTGGGAGGACGTCGTCGCCACCATGCTGGCGGGGCTGAAGCCCGGCCGGACGGTACGCGACTGCGCCGCCGACGGCGTCGCCGCCTTCGCGCGCTCCGGGCTCGGGGAGTTCGGCCTGCCGCTGTTCGGGCACGGCCTCGGCACCTGCGCGCGGACGCGGCCGTTCATGAACGCCGGCAGCGACGACGTGCTCGCCCCGGGCATGGTGATCGCGCTCGGCACGCACTTCTATCAGCCGGGCGTCGCCGGCATGCGTCTCGAATATCCGGTGCTGATCGGCGAGCACGGCGCCGAGCCGCTGGTCGAGACGCCCGCCGTGGTGCACCGGCGCGCCTGATACGCTGTCCGGGAGATCGGCGCGGGGGCTTACCCTCTCCCGTCGGGAGAGGGTCGGCGAGCAGAGCGAGCCGGGGTGAGAGACGCAAGCATCGAAGGATGGTCCCGCCCCCTCACCCGCCGCGCTTCGCGCGTCGACCTCTCCCCATGGGGAGAGGTGAACGCCCTGCCGTCCGCCTCACGTCGGCAGCGCCCTCACAGTGCCGCCCTCACAGGGCCTTCAGCCAGCGGATCGGACGGCCCGGGGCGATCGCCTGGGCGGCCGCCACGATGGCGTTGGCGTCGATGCCGTAGTGGCGGTAGAGGTCCGGCAGCGATCCGGTCTGGCCGAAATGCTCGACCCCGAGCGGCCGCGTGCGGTGGCCCGCCACGGCGCCGAGCCAGCCGAGCGTCGCCGGATGCCCGTCCAGCACCGTGACGAGGCCGCAATGCGACGGCACCTCGGCGAGCAGCCGCTCGATATGGGAGCGCGCATGCGGAAGGCCGCGCTCGCGGGCTCGGCTCGCCGCCGTCCAGCCGGCATTGAGACGGTCCGCCGAGGTCACCGCCAAGAGGCCGACGTCGCGGCGGTCCTCCGCCATCAGGCCGACCGCCTGGATCGCCTCCGGCGCGACCGCGCCCGTGTAGGCCACCACCACCTGGCAGTTGGGGCCGGGCTTCCTCATCCAGTAGGCGCCGTCGATGATGTCCTGGCGCAGCGCCGCCGTCATCGGCCGCTGCGGCTGCTCGATCGGCCGGGTGGAGAGCCGCAGATAGACCGAGCCGCCGGTCTCGTCGCGCAGCCAGGTGCGTTCGCACGGCTCGCCCTCGCCGTCCCGCTGCACATAGTCGAACGCGAAGGCCAGGATGGCCGCGACCTCGTCGACGAAGGACGGCTCGAAGGCGGCGAGCCCGTCCTGGGCCAGACCGATCAGCGGCGTGCCGATCGACTGATGCGCCCCGCCCTCCGGCGCCAGCGTGATGCCCGAGGGCGTCGCCACCAGGATGAAGCGGGCGTCCTGGTAGCAGGCGTAGTTGAGCGCATCGAGGCCGCGGCAGATGAACGGGTCGTAGAGGGTGCCGATCGGGAACAGCCGCTCGCCGAACAGCGAATGCGACAGGCCGAACGCCGACAGGAGGATGAACAGGTTCATCTCGGCGATGCCGAGCTCGACATGCTGGCCGGTGGGCGAGAACTCCCAGGTCAGCGTCGAGGGGATGCGCTCGCTCTTGAAGGTGTCGACCATCGGCTCGCGGGCGAACAGGCCGCGGCGGTTCACCCAGGCGCCCAGATTGGTCGACATGGTGACGTCCGGCGAGGTGGTCACCACCCGATCCGCGAAGGCAGAGTCCTGCTTGCCGATGCCGTTCAGGATCAGCCCGAAGCCTTGCTGGGTCGACATCACCGGCTGGATCTCGACCGGCAGCTCGGCCGGCACCGTCACGGCGTCGGCGCGGTATCGCCGCGGCCCGCCTTGGGCGAACGGCACCCGGTCGAGGAAGGTCCGCAACGCCGCCTCCGGCAGGTCGAGGCCCTCGAAATGGTCCCACTCGTGGCCCGGGCGGATGCGCATGGCGGCCCGCAGGGTCTCCATCTGGGCCGCCGTCATCAGGCCCGCATGATTGTCCTTGTGGCCGGCGAGCGGCAGGCCGTGGCCCTTCACCGTGTAGGCGATGAAGCAGGTCGGGCGGTCGTGATGGACCTTGCCGAAGGCGTCGAGCAGCGTCGGCAGATCGTGGCCGGCCAGGTTGGTCATCAGCCGGGCCAGCTCGTCGTCGGGCTGCTGATGGAGCCGCTGGCCGAGCGGCCCGAGGCCGGCGAGATCGTCGCCGAAGTCGGCGGCCAGCCGCTTGCGCCAGGCGGCGCCGCCCTGGAAGGTCAGCGCCGAATAGAGCTGGTTCGGGCAGGTATCGATCCAGGCGCGCAGCTTGTCGCCGCCCGGCTCGGCGAAGGCGCGCTCCAGCAGCACCCCGTATTTGAGGATCACCACGTCCCAGCCGAAGGCCCGGAACAGCGCCTCGTAGCGCTCCCACAGGCCCTCGCGCACCACCGCGTCGAGGCTCTGGCGGTTGTAGTCGATGATCCACCAGCAGTTGCGCAGCCCCTGCTTCCAGCCCTCCAGCAGCGCCTCGAAGATGTTGCCCTCGTCCATCTCGGCGTCGCCGACGAGCGCGATCATCCGGCCCGGCGGCCGGTCGGCCGCGAAGCCGCGGGCCTGCACGTAGTCCTGGACCAGCGAGGCGAACAGCGTCTGGGCGACGCCGAGGCCGACCGAGCCGGTGGAGAAGTCGACGTCGTCGGTGTCCTTGGTGCGCGACGGATAGCTCTGGGCGCCCTTGTAGCCGCGGAAGGCGAGAAGCTTCTCCTGCGTCTGGCGGCCCAGGAGATACTGGATGGCGTGGAAGATCGGGCTCGCATGCGGCTTGACGGCGACGCGGTCCTGCGGCCGCAGGACGTCGAAGTAGAGCGCCGTCATGATGGTGGAGAGCGACGCCGAGGACGCCTGATGGCCTCCGACCTTCAGCCCGTCGACATTGTCGCGGACATGGTTGGCCTGATGGATGGTCCAGGCGGCCAGCCACAGCACCTTGCGCTCCAAGGCCGCCAGGATGGTGGTGCGGTCGAGGCGGGTCGGATCGTTGGTCATGGCGCTGTCCTGCGGGGTCGCTGTCGCGCGCGCAGGATACGGCGGTGCAACCGCCGGCTCAAAGCACATTCCCGCATGCCGGCCGGGCGCCCGTCGGGCGGCGGGCGCGGCTCGGCCCGACTGCTCGCGGGCCGCTGGCGGCCTGCGAGCAGGGTCAGTTGGGTTGCTCGCGGGCCGCTGGCGGCCGGCGAGCGAAAGTCAGTTCGGTTGCTCGCGGGCCGCCTGGATGGCGAAGAACAGATAGGCGGCGATCAGCCCGACGAGGCCCGCAACGACGATCCAGTGCAACCCGTAGATCAGCGGAAAGAACACCTGCACGACGATCATGGTGACCGAGCCGGTGAGCCACACGACCGCGCCCCACGGGGTGGCGAGCCACAGGCCGACCGCGGCGACGAGGTCGATCACCGCGAAGAACACCGTGGCGGTCTGCCAGGAGAGGGATTGCGCGTCGAACCCCTGATCGGCCGAAACCCCGATGCCGCACACCGCGGACCAGTGATAGAGGCCCTTCAGCATCGCCAGGCCGGCGGTGATGCGCAGGAAGACGACGAGCCGCCAGGCCCAGCCCTCGCGGTCCGGCCGATAGTCCTCGGCCTGCACGGGGGCGAGCTGCTCGACGAGCTCCCCGGCCGGTGCCGGGCTCGGCAGGCGCTTCATGCCGCGCCGCTCCGGATGGCCGGGCGGCCCGGCCCGGTCGCGCGTGGGTCGATGCGAGGAAGGCGGACGACTGTCAAGAACATGGAACACCGAGCCGGAACGCGCTAGAGCGTGGTGCGGGCGAGACGCCCTGCGGACCCGGTCCGCCGGGCGGACCCGCGCCCGACGACGCCCCTTCATTCGCCGTGCGCCCGCCGGCCCCGCCCCGCCCAACCGGGATGCGCGACACACGCGAGAGCCACGGAAGAGACTTACGGAGAACAGCCATGGCCATCAAGTACGGACGCCCGCTGGAGTCCAAGGTCCGGGTGGTCCCGGCCGGAGACCCCACAGCCGACGGGCTCGACCTCGTCCACCGCCCGCGCCGCAACCGCCGCACCGACTGGGCGCGTCGCCTCGTCCGCGAAAATGTGCTCACCGCCAACGACCTGATCTGGCCGCTGTTCCTGGTCGACGGCGACAATGTCCGCACGCCGGTGCC
Organism: Rhodoplanes sp. P11; assembly: GCF_964266735.1. NCBI lineage: Bacteria > Pseudomonadati > Pseudomonadota > Alphaproteobacteria > Hyphomicrobiales > Nitrobacteraceae > Rhodoplanes > Rhodoplanes sp. P11. Next base: position 282,634 of record NZ_CAXWGY010000019.1, on the reverse strand, counting down.
GTCGATGCCGGGGGTCGACCGCATCTCGCTCGATCAGGCGGTGCGCGAGGCCGAGCGGGCCGCCGCGCTCGACATCCCGTGCCTCGCCCTGTTCCCCTACACCGACCCGGCGCTGCGCGACGAGAACGGCACCGAGGCGCTCAATCCCGACAACCTGGTCTGCCGCACCGTCCGGGCCATCAAGAAGGCAGTTCCGAATATCGGCCTCCTGTGCGACGTGGCGCTGGACCCCTACACCAGCCACGGTCACGACGGCCTGCTGCGCGACGGCCAGATCCTCAATGACGAGACGGTCGCCGTGCTGACCCAGCAGAGCGTCCTCCAGGTCGAGGCCGGCTGTGACATCATCGCCCCCTCCGACATGATGGACGGCCGCATCGGCGCCATCCGTCAGGCCCTCGACGACGCCGGCCATACCGGCATCCAGATCATGGCCTATGCGGCCAAGTACGCCTCGGTGTTCTACGGCCCGTTCCGCGACGCGGTCGGCTCGTCGGCGACGCTGACCGGCGACAAGCGCACCTATCAGATGGACTTCTGCAACACCGACGAGGCGCTGCGCGAGGTCGAGCTGGACCTGGAGGAAGGCGCCGACATGGTGATGGTGAAGCCCGGGCTGCCCTATCTGGACATCGTTCGGCGCATCAAGGACACCTTCGCGGTGCCGACCTTTGCCTATCAAGTTTCGGGTGAATATGCGATGATCCACGCGGCCGCCGGCAATGGCTGGCTGGACGGGGAGAAGGCCATGCTGGAAAGCCTGATGGCCTTCAAGCGGGCGGGGGCAGACGGCATCCTCACTTACTTTGCGCCGCGTGTGGCCGAAAAGCTGAGGCAGGGCCGTCTGTTTTAGAAGGTTCTTGAAGTCGGCTCGCAGCCGGCCTCCTGCTCCGATCACCGCCTGGCCCGCCGTTCCGGGGCGCGACCGCCGTTCTTCACCACGGCGGCGCGCGACAAGACCAGACGTGCAAGACCAGACGTGCAAGACCAGACGTCGACGTGATCGCATGCGGAGGGGGACACCATGCCGAGCCGCAGTGCCGCGCGTGCAAAGCCCGGGCGCGGGGCCCGGGCGCTGGTGACATCGCTCGCCATCGGGGTCGGCCTGCTGGCCGCCTGGGTGCTGGTCGCCAACACCATCCTGCGTGAGGCGCCGCCCTCGCGCGACGTCGTCGCCGCCCTGCTGGCGGCCCGCGATGCGGCGCCCGCCCCGACGCTCGCGATGCTGAGGCCGCCCGCCGTGCCGGACGAGCCGCTCGCCGCGGGCGCGGCCCCGCCGGTTCCCGCCGTCTCCGCCGCGCCGCCGCCACTGCCGCCGATCGACACGCGCACGGGACCCGCAGCCGCGCCGGAGACGGCCGCGCCGGGCACCACCCCGCCCGCGACCACTCCGCCCGCGACCATCGTGCTGGCCGCCGCCGACGTCCGCGACGCGACCGGCAGCCTCGCGCCACCGTCCCCCGCCGCATCCCCGCCCATGCCGTTCGGCGCCGTGAACGCGCCCGCGGAGCCTCTCGCTGCCGACTCTCTTGCATCCGACGAGGCGGCCGAGCCGCCGCTCGCCGGGGTCGTGCCGCTGCCACGCAAGCGCCCGCCGCCCGTGGCGATCCCGCTGCCGCGGCCGCGGCCCGAGATCGACCCGGCGGCCACCGCCGCCACCGGCGTCACCCTGACGCCCGTCGACATCGAGAAGCACCAGCCGATGTAGGCCGGCGCCGGCCCCGACGGTTCGGCCGCCGCCTACTCGATCGCCTTGGCGGTGGCGATCGGCACCGGGTGCCAGCCCTGATCGGCGCACGCCTGCACGATCTCCTCCGCATGGGCGCGGTCGCGCGCTTCCACCGTCACGTCGATCTTGGCGCCCTTGGCGGGCACGTCGAGAAACAGCCGGTGGTGGTCGACCTCCAGGATGTTGGCGCCGTGCTCGCCGAGCAGCGTGGCGATGCCGCCGAGCACCCCGGGCCGGTCCGGGATGGTGAGGCGGATCGACACGATCCGCGAGTCGCGCTCCAGCTCGCGCACCATGATCGAGGCGAGGATGCGCGGATCGATGTTGCCGCCGCACAGGACGAGGCCGACCCGCTTGCCGCGGAAGCGCGCCGGCTCGGCCAGCATGGCGGCCAGACCGGCGGCGCCCGCCCCCTCCGCCATGGTCTTCTGGAGCGTCAGATAGGCGTTGACGGCCCGTTCGAGCTGCGCCTCGTCGACCAGCACGATGTCCGACACAAGCGCCGCGATGATCGGCCGCGTCATCCGCCCGACATTCTTGACCGCGATGCCCTCGGCCAGCGTCGGCCCGCCGATCGGCCGGCCCTCGCCGCGCACCGCGTTGCGCATCGACGGATAGAGCGCCGCCTCGACGCCGACCACCTCGATGGCGGGCCGCAGGCCGCGCGCCGCCACGGCATTGCCGGCGATCAGCCCGCCGCCGCCGATCGGGATCACCAGCACGTCGAGATCCGGCACCGCCTCCAGCATCTCCAGCGCGATAGTGCCCTGTCCGGCAATGATCAGCGGATCGTCATAAGGGTGCACCAGGGTCGAGCCCTCCGCCGCGATGATCGCCTCGACCCGCTCCTGCGAGTCGGCGAGCGTCTCGCCATGCAGCACCACCCGGGCGCCGAATGCCTTGGTGGAGGCCACCTTCACGAACGGGGTCGGCTCCGGCATCACGATGGTGGCCGGAATGCCGAGCCGCTGGGCGTGATAGGCGACCGACTGGGCGTGGTTGCCGGCCGACATGGTGACGACGCCGCGCCGACGCGCATCCTCGGGCAGCGCGGCGAGCTTCACATAGGCGCCGCGGTCCTTGAACGAGGCGGTGACCTGGAGGTTCTCGTACTTCACGAACACCTCGGCGCCGGTGAGCGCGGAGAGCCGCGGCGCCGGCAGCATCGGGGTGGCGATCACCTGCCCCTGGAGGAGCCGACGGGCAGCCTGGATGTCGTCGAGCGTCACGGTCACGCGCGCGCCTCCCGCCTCGCGGCGACGGCCGCGACCCGGCCCGTCGCGGCATCCCCTCTTGCGGGCGAGGCGGCGCACAGCCATCTCGGATCGCGCGACCCCACCCCACGATCACCGAGGACTGGTTCCATGGCATACGATCCCGAGCGACGGGCCGACCCGGTGCCGGCGCCCCCGCTCGATCCCTTCCTCGACCCCGAGCGATTCGAGGGCGTGCTGCCGCGACGGGTGGTCGCGTTCCTGATCGATGTGGTCATTCTGTCGGTTCCGGTGATCGCCGCCGCACTTCTGATCGGCATTTTCGGGGTCGTGACCCTGGGGTTCGGCTTCGCGCTGGCCTGGCTGCTCGGCCCGGCATCGGTGGTGTGGGCGCTGGTATACTACGGAACGACGCTCGGCGGCCCCGCGTCCGCTACCATCGGCATGCGGGTGATGGATCTCGAGATGCGCACCGCGAGCGGCGAGCCGCCCTATGTCCTGCTCGGGGCGGTGCATGCGGTGGTCTATTGGGTGTCGGTCTCGGCCCTCACGCCGCTCGTGCTGCTGGTGTGCTTTTTCAATCACCGCAGGCGCCTACTCCATGATATCCTGCTCGGAACCGTGGTGATCAACAACGAGCGGCGTGCCTTGCGCCTGCGGGCGGACGGCGCGGGCTATCGAGCGAGATGACCGGCGGACGGAGAGCGGACGCGCGCCCGAAGGCGCACGCGACACGGGTGGGACACGCCGAGCGGCAGCCGGACTCCGCCGCGCGGCCAGTCCGGCCACGGGAGTTGTCGAGGCGCGGCGCGGCGCCATCCGGCCGGTCGGGCAAGGCCCGAGATGCGGGGTCGGGCGCGTGACGCAGCATTCCCGCGATACCCCCCAATTCTACCTGACGGCGCCGTCGCCCTGCCCCTACCTGTCGGGGCGCGAGGAGCGCAAGGTCTTCACCCATCTGGTCGGCGAGCGCGCCGGCGACCTCAACGACCTGCTGACCCATGGCGGCTTCCGCCGCAGCCAGTCGATCGCCTACCGGCCCGCCTGCGAGGGCTGCCGCGGCTGCGTCTCGGTCCGGGTGCTGGTCGATGCCTTCCGGCCGACCCGCAACATGCGCCGGGTGCTGGAGCGCAACCGCGATCTCGTCGGCGAGATGCGGGTGGCGGTGCCCACCTCGGAGCAGTACGGCGTCTTCCGCGCCTATCTGGACGCACGCCACCAGGACGGCGGCATGGCCGACATGACGGTGCTCGACTACGCCATGATGATCGAGGACAGCCACGTCGACACCCGCCTCGTGGAGTATCGTCGCGGCGCCGGGGCGGCCGGCGGCCCCGGCCGGCGCGGCGAGCTGGTGGCGGTCAGCCTCACCGACGTGCTCAAGGACGGGCTGTCGATGGTCTACTCGTTCTTCGAGCCGGACGACGGGGCGCGCTCGCTCGGCACCCTGATGATCCTCGACCACATCGCCCGTGCCCGCGGCCTGGGCCTGCCCTATGTGTATCTCGGCTACTGGGTCGCCGGCTCGCGCAAGATGGACTACAAGGCCCGCTTTCTGCCGCAGGAGCGCCTCGGCCCCGAGGGCTGGGACAGGGTCGACCGCTGAGCCGTCCGGGCCGCGCCGGGAAAGGCCTCACACCCGCTCGGTCCCGCACAAGCAGGACTCCAGCTCTTCGAAACAACAGCCCCGCTCGCGCGGGGACGAGCGGGGTGAGCGCGAGCCTTGCGCCGCTTACCGGAGCCGGAACCCGCCGCCGCCTCCCATCGGGCCGCGCTGGATGCCGCCCGGCGCGCTCATCGGTCCCTGGCGGATCACTGGGCCGCCGCCGCGCATGCCGCCCCCGGCCGGGCCGGTGACAGGGCCATGCGGGTGGCCGGACGAGCCATAAGGTGGACGAACGGGACGCGGGCCGATCACCGGACCGATCGGGATCGGGATCACGCCGATGGCGATCGGCGGCCCGGACGGTCCGAGGGGCGGCGGCGGCGGGCCATCGTCCCGCACCACGGTGCGGCGCTCCGATCGGGTGCTCTTGGCCGACCGCTTCTCCGGCTTCTCGGTCCGCTCGGCGCGGCGCTTGGTCGGCTGCACGACCGGCTGCGGCGGCGCGCAGATGCAGGGCGCGGCGACCGCCGGCGCGATGGCGATCTGCCGGCCGCTGGCGCGGCCGAACAGCCGCTGCGCCGTCACGAACAGGTCGGAGCCCGGGTACTGCGCCATGAACAGCTCGTAGGAGACCGGCGTGTTCACCGTCACGGCGGTGTACCAGGCGACCATCAGCTTGCGCCGCTCGACGATCTCGCGCACCCGGGTCTGGAACGGCGGCGCCGAGAAGAGCTGAAGGTAGGCTTGGTAGGCTTCGAGCGAATCCTCGCGCACCACGATCTCGTACGCCTCGCCCTGTGACTTCGGCTGAAGCTCGCGCCGCCACGACTCGATGGTGCGGGCCTGGCCGCCCCGCCCGGTGGCCAAAGCGACTTGAGTGCCGGCACCCTTGGGGCCGGTCGTCGGCTTGCCGCCCGCCCCGGCGGCCGCGGCCGGCGTCGCCGCCACCGACGGTGTGGTGGCGGCGGAGGCACCGGGGAAGAACACGAAGTCGGCGGTGAGCGACGAGCTCTCCCATGGCGTCTGACGCCCGGATGTCGCCTGATGGACCGCGTAGCGCACCCGCTTGAACGCCTGCTCGATCGGCATGCCGGGCTCGCGCGCGACGCCCAGCAGCGCCTGCGTGTAGGGGCTGTTGGCCCCCTCGCCATCCTCGGCCTCGGAGCCGGGCGCGGTCGAGTAGGAGACGATCGAGCCCGACGGCGCATCCACGATGGCGAGGCCGCGGCCCACCACCTTGTTGATCTCGGAGAACGGATTGTTGCGGCAGGCGTCGAGGATGACGATGCGGGTGCGGCTCGGCACCGCGGCGAGCGCGTTCATCACGTCGGCGAGCCGCACCGTCTGGAGCGGCACGTCCGATTCGCGGGTGATGCGCGCATCGACCGGCACCAGGAAGTTCTCGCCGTCGACCTGGAGGCCGTGGCCGGCATAGAACACCAGCGCCACCGTGTCGGCCCCCTTCTCGGCGACCCGCGCCGAGAAGTCGCCGATGGCCCGGCGCATCTCGGCCTGGCCGAGATCGGGTGCCGTGGTGACCTCGAAGCCCGCGGCGGCGAGCAGCTCGGCCACCGCCTTGGCATCGTTGGCGGGATTGGGCAGCTCCGTCACTGTCTGATAGGCCGAGTTGCCGATGACGAGCGCCATCCGCGGCTCGGCGGCGGCCGACCCGAGGGCGACGGATGCCCCGAGAATCACCGCGAACGCCGTGAGCAGTCGCCTCATGTCCGAACCTCCAGCGATGGATAATTGTCGGACGGTGGCCCCACCCGGTTCGAACCGTTGCGCCGATTGGACGCCTCGGTTTGACGGCCGTCAAGAAATCCGCACTTTCGTGGCCCAGGAGAGCGCATCCGATCTGGAGACCGCTCCCGCATGCCCTGTGCCCGACCACGGTTCGCCGCATCCCGGCGCGACCGACCGACCGCGACGCCCTCGACACCGCGCCTGCTCCGCCTCGCCCTCGTGCTGCTGCTCGCGGCCGGACCCGTCGGCGCCGCCGCCCGCGCCGAGACGGCGCTGCCGGCGCTGCCGCGCATCCACACCAACCAGTCCTATGTCGAGGAGCTGTCGCGGCCGACCCGGCTCCCCGTCGACGATTCGCTCGCCGTCTTCGCGGCGGTGTTCGGCCAGCTCCCCGACCGCGTGACCGTCTATCCGACCGAGAACTACTATTACTTCACGTTCCTGCACGACGGCGCGCCGTGGAACGGCAACATCCGCCTCGACGCCAGCGACCGCGACCGGGGCAAGCTGCACTTCGCCTATTCGGAGGACCTGGCCGACTGGCGCGACGAGACCGACGTGGCTCACGCGGTGCTCGACCAGAGCCATGGTGTCACTGTCGAGAAGGTCGAGCGCTTCCTCTATCGCGTCACCTTCGCGGACAAGAGCGTGCTGTTCGCGCTGAACGACTTGTCCGGCGTGAAGCCGCCGGCCGACTTTCTGGGGCCGGACGAAAAGTTCGTCGGGCCGATCTTCGACGAGTCGGGCCTGCGGTTCTTCCTGGTGTTCAACAGCCGTCTGAAGCTGTTCCACTATCTGCTCGACGAGACCGCACGGGTGCCGGAGCAGTTCGTGCCGATGAAGACCGGCCGCATCGTGGTGGGCAAGCGCACCGGCTACGGCTTCTATGTCGACGGCCAGCGGGCGCGGAAGATCCTGGTCGGCGTCGCCTTCGCCAACTCGCGGGTGAACAACTATTTCGACGGCCCGTTCGATCAGCTCCCCGACAATTTCATCGAGGACGACAGCTTTCGCGACATGATCCTGGCGGTCGCACCGGAGCTGAAAGGCAAGATCGACCGTTACGGCGGCTGGGGCGATGGCGCCCAGCGCTACATGATCGCGCCCTACTATTACTATCAGCACTCCGGCGAGCTCGCCGCCTTCGACCGCTGTGTCGCCGACAAGCGGGTGCCGGAGGTGAACCGCCCGGCCTGCTTCGTGATCGACGAGGAGAGCCAGCAGAGCTTCTCGCCGGTGCCGCGTGCCATCAAGGATCTCCGGAGGAAGACCGCGCGCGGCAAGCGGTGATCCTGTTTCCGGGTGGTCAGTTCGCCGTCGTTCCGGGGCTCCGCACCCGGATCGGCGCTTCGCGCTGTCCGGGCGCAGGCTCCGCGGCGGGCCCGGAATCCAGCGGCAAACTCGGAACTCTCGGCTGGATTCCGGACGGCCGCTTCGCGGCTTTCGGAATGACCACCAAAGCGATCAGCCGGATCTCGTATGAGCGTGGAGTGCGCGCTGACAAGAAACCGGCCCGCGAGCGGGCCGGTTCGTGGTTTCGGGATATCGTTTCAGGGCTCGCGAGCGAGCCGTGCGCTCGCGGGCGAGCCTGCGATCAGCAACGGCCCCACACGCTGCGACCACGCCAGTGGCAGCGCGGACGGCTGCCCCACCGCCAGTGGCTGCGATTGGGACCATGCCAGTAGCCGCGGCTGCCCCACCGCCAGTGGCTCCGGCGGGCGCCGTGCCACTGCGCCTGCGCGACGGCGTCGTGGATCTCGGCCGCCGACAGCAGGCCCGTCCCGTTGAGAGGGGCGGCCGAGGCCGGCGCCACGCCGGCGAGTCCAATGCCGGCGGCAACCGCCGCGGCGAGGATCAGTCCACGCATGATGGTCTCCTCTCTGCCCGCCCGTCCGGACAGGGCCGGATCGGGCCGATTGCCGGCGGGGATCGCCGGCGCATTCCGTCCGATGGGTCGTGCGCCATGCCGACACGACGCCCCGTGCGTCACACCGACCTCGCCTCTGGTCGGCACCATGATGACGCCGCAGCCGCACGCCCGGTTCCGCCGCGCTTCGGCATGACCTCGGTGGTGTGACCTCGGTGGCGTCGCCTCGGCCGCCGCACCGGCGGGGCGCGGCGCGACCCCGACGATCACAACAACACACTCGAATATCAGCGGAATTATGGAAGGATCGTTCATCCTGCATTCATCCGGGGCGGCCTGGATGGTCGACAACGCCGGCGCGGCCGCGCCGAAGCCGCACCGAAGCCGCGGTTGTTCGGCTCCGCCCCGCGGAGTATTCCCTGCGCCATGGTCCGAACCCTGATTCCCGAAGATCCGTCCGACGTGCACGACGTCCCGCTGCGCGAGGCGCTGGAGGAGCGCTACCTCGCCTACGCGCTGTCGACCATCATGCACCGGGCCCTGCCCGACGCGCGCGACGGCATGAAGCCGGTGCATCGGCGCCTGCTGTTCGCGATGCGGGAGCTGCGCCTCGCCCCGGGAGCCGCCTTCAAGAAGTCGGCGCGCGTGGTCGGCGACGTCATCGGCAAGTACCATCCGCACGGCGACCAGTCGGTCTACGATGCCCTGGTGCGGCTCGCCCAGAACTTCGCGGTGCGCTATCCGCTGGTCGACGGCCAAGGCAATTTCGGCAACATCGACGGCGATAACGCCGCCGCCATGCGGTACACCGAGGCGCGGCTGACCGAGGTCGCCCGGCTGATGCTGGACGGGCTCGACGAGGACGCCGTCGACTTTCGGCCGACCTACGACGGCTCCGAGCAGGAGCCGGTGGTGCTACCCGGCGCCTTCCCCAACCTGCTCGCCAACGGCGCCCAGGGCATCGCGGTCGGCATGGCGACCGCCATCCCGCCCCACAACGTCGCCGAGCTGTGCGACGCCGCCCTGCACCTGATCGCTCATCCGGACGCCAAGACCAAGGCGTTGATGAAGTACGTGCCCGGCCCGGACTTCCCGACCGGCGGGCTGATCATCGACTCGCGGGCGACGCTGCTCGACGCCTACGAGACCGGGCGCGGCGGCTTCCGGGTGCGGGCGCGTTGGCACAAGGAGGACGGCGCCCGCGGCACCTGGGTGGTGGTGATCACCGAGATTCCGTGGCTGGTGCAGAAGTCGCGGCTGGTGGAGCGCATCGCCGAGCTGCTCAACGAGAAGAAGCTACCGCTGGTCGGCGACGTGCGCGACGAATCGGCCGAGGATCTGCGCCTCGTCATCGAGCCGCGCGCCAAGACGGTCGATGCCGAGCTGCTGATGGAGTCGCTGTTCAAGCTGACCGATCTGGAGTCGCGCATCCCGCTCAACATGAACGTGCTGACGCAGGGCCGCATCCCCAAGGTGATCGGCCTCGCCGAGGCGCTGCGCGAATGGCTCGACCACCGCCGCGTCGTGCTGCTGCGGCGCTCGCGCCACCGGCTCGACGTCATCGGCCACCGCATCGAGGTCTTGGGCGGCTACCTGGTCGCCTACCTGAACCTCGACAAGGTGATCCGCATCATCCGCAAGGAGGACGAGCCCAAGCCCGTCCTGATGAAGACCTTCGATCTCACCGACGTGCAGGCGACCGCCATTCTGGACATGCGGCTGCGTAACCTGCGCCGGCTGGAGGAGATGGAGATCCGCGCCGAGGACAAGGCATTGCGCGCCGAGCAGCGCGACCTGAAGGCGCTGATCGCCTCCGAGCCGCAGCAGTGGGCCAGGATCGCCGACGAGATCAAGGCGATGCGGGTGACCTTCGGCCCCAAGACGCCGCTCGGCAAGCGCCGCACCGGCTTCGCCGAGGCGCCGACCCACGACGAGGCGGCGATCGAGGAGGCCATGGTGATCCGCGAGCCGATCACCGTGGTGGTCTCCGACAAGGGGTGGATTCGCGCCCTCAAGGGCACGGTGACGGATCTCTCCGGCGTGCAGTTCAAGGCGGACGACAAGCTCAAGTTCGCGTTCCCGGCCGAGACGACCTCGAAGCTTCTGGTGCTCGCCACCAACGGCCGCTTCTACACGCTCGACGCCGGCAAGCTGCCAGGCGGGCGCGGCCACGGCGAGCCGGTGCGGCTGTTCATCGACATGGAGCAGGAGGCCGACCTCGTCGCCGTGTTCCCGTTCGTCGGCGGTCGCCGCTTCCTGGTGGCGAGCCGCGGCGGCCACGGCTTCGTGGTGCCCGAGGACGACTGCCTGGCCAACACGCGGCGGGGCAAGCAGGTGCTCAACGTCGACCTGCCCGACGAGGCCCGGGTGGTGACGACGGTCGAGGGCGACCAGGTCGCGGTGATCGGCGAAAACCGCAAGATGCTGGTGTTCCCGCTCGACCAGGTGCCGGAGATGACCCGCGGGCGCGGCGTGCGCCTGCAACGCTACAAGGACGGCGGCCTCGCCGACCTCAAGACCTTCACGGGCGCCGACGGGCTGTCGTGGACCGACTCGGCCGGGCGTGTGTTCGCCCTGAGCCTGAAGGAGCTGGCCGACTGGCGCGGCAACCGCGCCGATGCCGGCCGCCTGCCGCCCAAGGGCTTTCCACGCAGCGGCCGGTTCGAGAACGGGGGCTGACCGGACGGTCGCCGCGCCGCGCCTCGCAGCCTCTCGGCCGCCTTCTAACGATCAGGGTCTTTAAACGACAGGGCTTGAAACGACGAGGCCTGAAACGACAAGGCCTGAAACGACAAGGCCCGCGACGGTGGACCGCCGCGGGCCTGTCCTGGGAGGGTTCTCGGGAGGTTCCCGATCACGAACCGCGCCGGCTCGAAATCATGTCCGGCGTCCGGCGGTTCGGCAGGGGCGAAGCGCGTGAGAGAGCGCTAGGCCCGGGCGATGCGCCATGCGTTCCGCAGCGCGTCGATGCGAGCCAGCGGATAGCGGCGATAGATGCCGTAGTGCATGACAAAACGTCGAACAAATGCGTTCATGATGACCCTCTGACGTTTCGATCCCACTGGTAACGCTGAACGGCCTCTTTCGTTCCATGGGCCGCTTTTCCAGAAGGATACGGTCAAACCCCGCCTCGACGCCAGTGGTATCACCGTCATGTAAAAGTCATTTGACGGTGCAATGCAGCGATTGTGCTGCAATCGCGAAAGTCGCGCGACGCAGATTCCTCAGGAGTCGCTCACCGGACCGCCGAAACACCGCCTTGGCTCTCGGCGATGCAGCACGCGGCGGGGCTTGTGCGGGTCAGAGCCGCGACAAAATGCGCACGCGCGTCGGGCAGCGGCAGGCCGCGCGGCTCGAACACATGGCGGCCGAGGAAATAGCCGGTGGTGCGAAACGCCTGCGCCAGCGCCTCCCCGGTGGCAGCCACCGCGCCCACCGGCGCCTCGCCGGCCAGCACGGCCGGCAGCGGCAGCAGCCGATCGTGCCACGGCGCCCCGGCGGCGCGCGACACCGCCCGCCCGGACTTCGGCGACACGTAGACGAGATCGGCGGCGGTGCCGGTCGCCGCGCAGGTGTCGAGATCGAGCCCGAAGCCGAGCTCCGCCAGCATCAGCACCTCGAAGCGGGCCACCAGAACGCCGGCAAGCCGCGGGTCGGCGATGTGGTCGAGAATCGCGTCGAGCGAATCGTGGACGGCCGGATGCGGATCGCGCTCCGGCAGCAGGCGGGCGAGCGCCGCCAGATGGACGACGCCGTAGAGCGCATGCGGCCGCGACAGCAGGGCGCCGGCGCGCAGCCGCACCCCCTCCACCGTGTAGTTGCCGAGATGCTCGTCGAGGCGGGCCCGCCAGGTGGCGGCGACCCGGTTGCCGGGTTGCAGCACCGCCTGGAGGCGCGGTCCGGCGCCGCCCCGCACCAGGCCGAGATGGCGACCGCGCTGGCGGGTCATCAGCTCGGCGATGGCGCTGGTCTCGCCGTGCCGGCGCACACCGAGCACGATGCCTTCCTCGGACCACTGCATGGGGAAGCATTAAACCGGGATTCGGCGCGGCGGAAGCGTGAGGGAGCGAGCGACCCGGATCGAGCGCATCCACCGTAGCCCGGATTGAGCGGAGCGAAATCCGGGACAATGTATCCAGGTCACCCGGGTTTCGCTGCGCTCAACCCGGGCTACCGGCGGCTCGTCCCTACAGGGGGCGAGCGCCCTACCCCTTCGGAAACTCCAGTCCCATCTCGCGGTAGCGCTCCGGGTCGTCGGACCAGTTCTCGCGCACCTTCACGAACAGGAACAGGTGCACCTTCTGGTCGATCAGCTTGGACAGCTCCAGGCGGGCTTCGGAGCCGATCGCCTTGATGGTGTGGCCGCCCTTGCCGAGCACGATCTTCCGCTGGCTCTCGCGCTCCACATAGATGGTCTGCTCGATGCGGGCGGAGCCGTCGGGCTGCTCGGTCCACGCCTCGGTCTCCACCGTCGAACGGTAGGGCAGCTCCTGGTGCAGCTTGAGAAAGAGCTTCTCGCGGGTGATCTCGGCGGCGAGGCTGCGCAGCGGCGCGTCGGAAATCTGGTCCTCCGGATAGAGCCACGGCCCCGGCGGCGTCCGCTCGGCGAGCCGGGCCCCGAGATCGGCGACGCCGTCGCCCGCCTGCGCCGAGATCATGAAGGTGTCGACGAACGGCACGCGGTCGTTGGCGGCGCGGGCGAGCGCCAGCAGGGCCGGCTTCTGCACCAAATCGACCTTGTTGAGCACCAGGATCTTGGGCTGACGCACCTCGGCGAGCTTGTCGAGGATCGCCGTGGTCTCCTCGTCGAGCCCGCGCTTGGCATCGACCACCAGGAGCGCCAGGTCGGCGTCGTGAGCGCCCGACCAGGCGGTCGTCACCATGGCCCGCTCCAGCCGGCGCCGCGGCGCGAAGATGCCGGGCGTGTCGACGAAGATCAGCTGCGCGGCCCCGACGATGGCGATGCCGCGCACGAGGGTGCGGGTGGTCTGCACCTTGGGGCTGACGATGGTCACCTTGCTGCCGACCAGCGCGTTGACGAGCGTCGACTTGCCGACATTGGGGGCGCCGATCACGGCGACGAAGCCGCAGTGCGTGGCGGCTGCGGGCGGAGCGGCTTCGGGCGCGGCAGCCTCGGGGACGGCGGGCTCGCCGGCGGCGGCCGCCGGGGTCTCGTTCGGGTCGGTCATCGGTCTCGCAATCGAAAAAGAGGAGGCGGTCAGGTCTCGGGCGGCGCGGACGAGACGCCCTCGCGGTTCAGAAAGGCGGTGGCGGCCGCCTGCTCGGCGGCCCGCTTGGAGCGGCCGCTGCCCTCGGCGGGCGGCAGGTCGGGCAGCTCGACGAGGACCCGGAACTCGGGATCGTGATCCGGCCCGGTGCGCGCGACCTCGCGGTAGGAGGGGGTCGGCAGGCCGCGTCCCTGCGCCCATTCCTGAAGCACCGTCTTGGCGTCGCGCAGCGGCCGTTTCGGCTTGGTCATGCGCTCGGTCCACAACCGCTCGATGAACGCAGAGGCGGCCGGGTAGCCGCCGTCCACGAACACGGCGCCGATCACCGCTTCGCAGACATCGGCGAGAATCGCGGTGCGGCGGCGGCCGCCGCCATTGGCCTCGGAGACGCCGAGCTTGATGGCGGCGCCGAGATCCAGCGTGCGGGCCACATCGGCGCAGCTCTCCCGCCGCACCAGGTCGGCGAGGCGGCGCGACAGCTCGCCCTCCTCGGCGTCCGGGAAGGCGCGGTACAGCATGTCGGAGATCACCAGGCCGAGGACGTGGTCGCCGAGAAACTCCAGCCGCTGATAGCTGCCCGCGCGGGTCTTTCCGGACAGCGCCGAGATATGGGTCAGCGCGGTGTCCAGGAGCGACTTGTCGGCGAAGACGTAGCCGATGCGGGCTTCGAGATCGCGCCTGCCCTTGTTCCGTTGGCTCATCTGACCAGCGTCAGCAACCGCCCCCATCGCACCGCCCACGGCCACGACCAGACATGCCAGGCCGGCACGCCGTCTCCCACCGAGAAGAAGATGATCTGCGCCCGTCCGATGATGTTGTCGAGCGGCACATAGCCCACCTGGCTCAGCACCCGGCTGTCGGTCGAGTTGTCGCGGTTGTCGCCCATCATGAAGAAATGGCCGGCCGGCACCTCGTAGACCTGGGTGTTGTCGAGGAAGCCGTTGTCCTGGAGATCGAGGGTCTCGTAGCTGACGCCGTTCGGCAGCGTCTCGCGCCAGCGGCGCACCCGCACGGTGCGGCCGCTCTCCTCGTCCACATAGTCGCCGACGCGCTCGCGCTTCACCGGCTGGCCGTTGATGTGCAGCATGCCGCCGAGCACCTGGATGCGGTCGCCCGGCACCCCGATCACCCGCTTGATGTAGTCGGTCGAGTCGTCCTTGGGCAGCCGGAACACCACGACGTCGCCGCGCTCCGGCTCCGACCCCATGATGCGACCGGAGAACAGCGGCAGCGACAGTGGGAAGGAATAGCGGCTGTAACCGTAGCTGTATTTCGAGACGAAGAGATAGTCGCCGATCAGCAACGTCGCCATCATCGAGCCGGACGGGATGTTGAACGGCTGGAACAGGAACGTCCGGATCACCAGCGCGATGATGAGGGCATGGAAGACGACGCGGGCGGTTTCGAGAAGACCGCCCTCCTTCTTCTTCTCCTGCCGCTTCTCCTGGCTGTCGTACACGCTCATTGGCCTCTCTTTGCTCGCCTCGTGCCCGCCGTACCGTCGGTCTGTGGATCACGGCTGGGCGGCACGGGCCGGCCCCGGATGGTCGCCGACCCGCCCTGAAGGCGAGGCTCGGCGACGAAACCGATCGTCCGCAGACCCGAGAGACCCGAGGCGCGCGACGACGAAACCGGCTCCATGGTGTTCGACTTCTAGCGGCTCACCGCCGCCCGCGCAATTCAGCCGCCCGCGTCGATGCCCGACCGTGGTACCGCCGAGATGATCACGAATGCCTGTGCGAGCGGATATTCGTCGGTGAGCGCCAGGTCGATCTGCACCGTGTGGCCGGCCGGCGTGAGGGCCGCGAGGTGGGCCGCGGCGCCGCCGGTCAGCCGCAGGGTCGGCTTGCCGGACGGCAGGTTGACCACCCCGAGATCGCGGAAGAACACGCCGCGGCGGAACCCGGTGCCGAGCGCCTTGGCGCACGCCTCCTTGGCGGCGAACCGCTTGGCATAGGTCTCGGCGCGGTTCTTGCGGCGCTCGGCGAGCGCCCGTTCGACCGGGGTGAAGCAGCGCGCCACGAATCGCTCGCCGTGCCGCGCCAAAGTCTTCTCGATGCGGCGGATGTCGCAGATGTCGGTGCCGATGCCGATGATCATGACGCCACCGCCCGCGGTCCGGCGGCGGCACGCCCCCGCCGCATCGCCGCCCGCATGCGCTCGATCGCCGGGCCGAGGCCGATGAACACCGCCTCGGCGATCAGCCAATGGCCGATGTTCAGCTCCACCACCTCGGGCAGCGCCGCGATGGCCTCCGCGGTGAGGGGATCGAGACCGTGGCCGGCATGGACCTCCAGGCCGCGCGCGTGCGCCTCCCGGGCCGCCATGACGATGCGGTCGAACTCAGCCTTGGCGGCGACGCTGTGGCCGACCGTCACCGCGTCGCACCAAGTGCCGGTGTGCAGCTCCACCACCGGAGCGCCGACCGCCACGGCGGCGTCGAGCTGCCGGGTCTCCGGCGCGACGAACAGCGACACCCGAATGCCCGCCGCCCCCAGCGCCCGCACCGCCGGCGCCAGCGCCTCGTGCTGGCCGGCGGCGTCGAGCCCGCCTTCGGTGGTGCGCTCCTCGCGCCGCTCCGGCACCAGGCAGACGGCGTGCGGCATCAGCCGCAGGGCGATCTCCACCATCTCGGGCGTCGCCGCCATCTCCATGTTGAGGGGCACCGCGAGATGGCTCTTCAGGCGCGCCATGTCGTCGTCGCGGATGTGGCGGCGATCCTCGCGCAGATGCGCCGTGATGCCGTCGGCACCGGCCGCGACGGCGATCTCGGCGGCGCGCAGCGGGTCCGGATGGCGGCCGCCGCGGGCATTTCGCACGGTGGCGACGTGGTCGATGTTGACGCCGAGACGGATCGGGGGAGCGGTCAAAGGCAGGCTCCGGAATACTGAGGCGAGGCCGCCGGTGTGCAGCAGATTGTTCGCGGACTCAAGGTTTACCCGACGGCGCCGGAACTCCCTATCTCCGCGCGCGGGGAGAGGGTCGGGTGAGGGCCGAGCCGCCAGCGGGAGAGAGCCGAAAGAGTGCCGCTGCGCCCGGCTCTCGACGAGGCCCCCTCACCCGGATCGTATGCCTCCGGCCGACGATCCGACCTCTCCCGGCCTGCGGGGAGAGGTCCTGAAGCGCCGCGGCGGCGAGCTCCCTACCCCATCACCCGGTCGACCTTGGCCACCACGGTCTTGGCCCGCAACTGCGAGATGATCCCGGTGAGGTGCTTGAGGTCGTAGACCTCGAGATCGATGGTGAGCCGACTGAAGTCGGGCGACGACCGGCTCATCCGCAGGTTGTCGATGTTGCCGTCGTGGTCGGCGATCACCTGGGCCACCTGGGCGAGCGAGCCCGGCTCGTTGACCGACTGCACCGCGATGCGGGCCGGGAAGCGCTGCGGGCTCTTCTCGTCGATGTCCCAGCGCACATCCAGCCAGCGCTCGGGCTGCTCCTCGAAGGCGGTCAACGCCGGCGACTGGATCGGGTAGATGGTGATCCCCTCGCCCGGCGTCATGATGCCGACGATGCGGTCGCCCGGCACGGCGCCGCCCTCCGGCGCGAAGCGCACCGGCAGGTCGGAGTTGATGCCGCGGATCGGGATCGCCTCCAGGCCGGACGAGCCCGGCACCTGGAACTTGACCGATTGGCCCTTCTTGAGCCCGAACCAGCCCTTGTCGGGCTTGGGCACCGCGGTGGCGCGCTCCTCCTTGTAGTCCGGGTACATGGCGCGGACGACGTCGGACGCCTTGATCTCGCTGCGGCCGACCGCCGCGAACACGTCCTCGATGTTGGCGCGGGCGAGACGCGGCAGCGCCCCGGTGAGCTTCTCGGCCGAGTACTCGCGCTTGGCGCGCTGGCACAGGCGCTCGACGATGCGGCGGCCGAGCTCGGCATACTGGGCCCGCACCGCGACCCGCGTGGCGCGCCGGATGGCGGCCCGCGCCTTTCCGGTGACCACCACCGACTCCCACGCGGCCGGCAGCACATTGGGGCCGCGGGCCGTGAGGATCTCCACCTCGTCGCCGTTGTGCAGCTCGGAGATCAGCGGCGCGATCTTGCCGTTGATCTTGCAGCCGACCGCCCGGTTGCCGATGTCGGTGTGCACCGCGAAGGCGAAATCGATCGGCGTGGCGCCGCGCGGCAGCGCGATCAGCTTGCCCTTGGGACTGAAGCAGAACACCTGGTCGTGGAACAGCTCGAGCTTGGTGTGCTCGAGGAACTCCTCCGGATTGGAGCCGACCGCCAAGAGCTCGATGGTCCGCCTGAGCCACGCATAGGCGCTGGACTCGCGCGTCAGCATCTCGGAGGGCGAGCCGATGTCGTCCTTGTAGAGGGCGTGGGCCGCGATGCCGTACTCGGCGATCTCGTCCATCTCCTCGGTGCGGATTTGCAGCTCCACGCGCTGGTTGCGCGGCCCGATGACGGTGGTGTGGATCGAGCGGTAGTCGTTCTGCTTGGGGGTCGAGATGTAGTCCTTGAAGCGGCCCGGCACCACCGGCCAGGTGGTGTGGACGATGCCGAGCGCCTGGTAGCAGTCCTCCACGGTCGCCGTGATGGCGCGGAAGCCGTAGATGTCGGAGAGCTGCTCGAAGCCGAGCGCCTTGCGCTCCATCTTGCGCCACACCGAATAGGCGTGCTTGCGGCGGCCCGACACCGTCGCCTTGATGCCGCGGGCCGCGAGCTTGGAGGTCAGCTGCTGCTCGATCTCGGCGATGAGATCGCTGTTGCGGGCGGCCAGCCGCTCCAGCCGCGCCACGATGACCTTGTAGGCATCGGGTTGCAGCTCGCGGAAGGCGAGGTCCTCCAGCTCGCTGCGCATCTCGTGCATGCCCATGCGGCCGGCCAGCGGAGCGTAGATGTCGATGGTCTCCTCGGCCACGCGGCGCCGCTTGTGGGCCGGCATGTAGACGAGGGTCCGCATGTTGTGCAGGCGGTCGGCGAGCTTGACCAGCAGCACCCGCACGTCCTCGGCGATCGCCAGCAGGAGCTTGCGTAGGTTCTCGGCCTGCTTGGCCTCGCGCGACACTAGCTCTAGCTTGGCGAGCTTGGTCAGCCCCTCGACCAGATGGCCGATGTCGGGGCCGAACAGCGCGTCGATGTCGATGCGGGTGGCGTCGGTGTCCTCGATGGTGTCGTGCAGCAGCGCCGCCGCGATGGTGGCGTCGTCGAGCTTGAGGTCGGTGAGGATCGCGGCCACTTCGAGCGGGTGCGAGAAGTAGGGGTCGCCCGAGGCGCGGCGCTGCTCGCCATGCGCCTTCATGGCGTACACATAGGCGCGGTTGAGCAGATCCTCGTTGGTGTTCGGATTGTACTTGCGGACGCGCTCGACCAGCTCGTACTGGCGCATCATCCGCTTGGCCGGCGGCGGAGGCGGCGGCTCGGCCGGCGCCGCGAGGCCGATGGGCGCGGCGTCGCGCGGCGCCTGGTTCGGCGCTTGAACCTGCATCCGCGGCAGATTGGTGACCGGCGGACCCACCTCGCCTCCTCGTCTGTCGAACGGCGCCGCGCTCACGCGACCCCGCCGTCGTTCATCGTCGTCTCGTGGAGCGCTGCCGCTCCGGACCAACGCGGCTCCGGACCAACGCCGTCGCCGCAGGACTGCTCCCGCCGGCACCACGCCCCTGCCCGCCCGGCCGGCCGTCGAGGCGTATCGAGTCGAGACTGCACCGAGTCGAGACTGCATCGAGTCGAGGCCGTCGCGAGTGGGGCCGCATCGATCGCCACCCGAACGGCCCACCGGCGGCCGAACACGACCGTCACAATAACATGTGGGACGCCCTCGGCCGCAACACCAACATCTTCGTCCGACGACGAAAAACCGCAGCCGGCTCGCCCCGTTCAAACGCGAAGCCGGTACCAGAGAGGCCGGCTCAACAGGCCGGCTGAAACGCAGGAGCCGGCGCGCCTCGCGGCCCGCCGGCTCCCGAACTCGCTGCTAGCCACTCGTCCCAGGCCGCGCGACAGCGGCCCCGCCGTCGCGGCGCGGCCGCTATTCCTCGTCGTCGGCCTCGACCGGCTCCGGCCGCTCCTCGGGCGGGGCGAGACCCTCGAGCCCCTTGAGCAGCTCCTCCTCGGTCATCCGCTCCATCATCACCTCGGTGTCGTCGGCATCGACGCCCTCGCTGCCGGCGCCGATGAGCGGGATCGCCTCGGGCTCGGGCTCGTCGACCTCGACATACTTCTGGAGCGAATGGACCAGCTCCTCCTTGAGGTCTTCCGGCGAGATGGTCTCGTCGGCGATCTCGCGCAACGCGACGACCGGATTCTTGTCGTTGTCGCGGTCGACCGTGATCTGGGCGCCGGACGAGATCATGCGGGCGCGATGGCTCGCCAGCAGGACGAGCTCGAATCGGTTACTGACCTTGTCGATGCAGTCTTCGACGGTGACGCGGGCCATGCGGGGGCGGTCTCCTGAACGGAATGCCTGTTGGGTTGGCTCTCTCGTAATGATCCGGCCCGAGAAGTGCAACGGCTTGCGAGGAGGATTGCGTTTTTTTATGCGGTATTCCCGCCGTGAATTGACTAGAAGATAGGGCCTGGACCAGATATGTCATTGTGGTAACGGAATTGGATGCCGCGCTTGCTTCTGCGTCGCAAGCGAAACGGCCAGATTTTCGGCCGCGACCATCCGAACGGTCCAATATGGCGTGGTGACGCGATCAGACTGGACGTGCGTCTTTCTTCGACGCGCGACCCCCATAACTAAGTAACGAGAGCATCATGGCAGTGCCTAGCGAAAAGATCGCCTTATTCATCGATGGCGCGAACCTCTACGCGACGGCAAAGTCGCTCGGCTTCGACATCGATTACAAGCGACTGCTGCGTGAGTTCCAGGGCCGGGGTTACCTTCTTCGTGCGTTCTACTACACAGCGGTTGTCGAAGACCAAGAATACTCGTCGATTCGCCCCCTGATCGACTGGCTGGACTACAACGGCTACACGGTGGTCACCAAGGCCACCAAGGAATTCGTCGACCAGACGGGCCGACGCAAGGTGAAGGGCAACATGGACATCGAGCTCGCGGTCGATGCCATGGAGATCGCCGGCAACATCGACCACATGGTGCTGTTCTCCGGCGACGGCGACTTCCGGTCCCTGGTGGAAGCGGTGCAGCGCCGCGGCGTCCGCGTCACCGTGGTGTCGACCATCTCGACCCAGCCCCCGATGGTGGCCGACGAGCTGCGGCGGCAGGCCGACGTGTTCCTCGACATCGTCGAGCTGCAACCGAAGATCGGTCGCGATCCCGGCGAGCGGGCCGAGCGGGCGGCGCGCGAGTCGCGGCATACGCCGCAATTTCTTCAACGCAGCACCCACCCGCGCAACACCGAGCCTGCCCCGGCCAGCTCCAGCTCGTTCGACGAGGACTGATGGCCGGAGCGGTACCGGGCCGGGCGGCCGGGAGAGCCGGCAGCCCCGCCCCGACAAGCCGTGAGGCCGACGGGACCGTCGCGGCCGCGGCGGAGCCCGATCGCGACTGCCCGCGCTGCCCGCGGCTGGTCGAGTTCCGCATGAGGTGGCGGGCCGAGCGGCCGGACTGGCGCAATGCGCCGGTCCCGTCCTTCGGGCCGGCAGACGCCCGGCTGCTGATCGTCGGCCTCGCACCCGGCCTCCAGGGGGCCAACCGCACCGGCCGGCCGTTCACCGGCGACTATGCGGGGCACCTGCTCTACGCCACGCTGCGTGATTTCGGCTTCGCCCGCGGCACCTACGAGGAGCGGCCGGACGACGGGCTGACGCTCGTCGATGCTCGCATCACCAACGCGGTGCGCTGCGTGCCGCCCGAGAACAAGCCGACCGGGGCCGAGATCGCCACCTGCCGGCCGTTCCTGGTCGCCACCATGGCGACCATGTCGCGCCTGGCCGCCGTCGTCACGCTGGGACGCATCGCCCACGACAGCCTGATGACGACACTCGGCTGGAAGAAATCCGCCCACCCGTTCGGCCATGGGGCCGTCCACGCCGGCACCGGACCCGCCGGCACGCCGCTGACCGTCTTCGACAGCTATCACTGCTCCCGCTACAACACGAACACCGGGGTGCTGACCGAGGCGATGTTCCGGTCAGTGTTCGCGGCGGTGCGGCAGCACCTCGACGGCCGCTGAGCTACCGCAGACGCCGCGTTCGTTCGGAACGGGGCCGGACACGAACTGAGAGTCAGCCCTTCACGCTGGCGCGCAGCAGCCGGCCCTTCTCACGGTTCCAGTCGCGCTTCTTCTCGGTCTCGCGCTTGTCGTGCAGCTTCTTGCCACGCGCCAGCGCCAGCTCGACCTTGGCGCGGCCGCGCTCGTTGAAATAGAGCTTGAGCGGCACGATGGTCATGCCCTCGCGATCCACCCCCTGAGCCAGCCGGGCGATCTGACGGCGATGCAGCAGGAGCTTGCGGGGCCGCTTGGGGGCGTGATTGTTGAACGGGCCGGCCTGCGTGTATTCGGGGATGTTGGCGTTCACCAGCCAGATCTCCCCGCCCTTGGCGTCGGCATAGGATTCCGCAATGGTCGCCCGGCCTTGGCGCAGGGACTTCACCTCCGAGCCGAGCAGCGATATGCCGGCCTCGAGGGTGTCGCCGATCTCGTAGTTGAAGCGCGCCTTGCGATTGTCGGCGACGATCTTGCGGACGGGCTCTTTGGGTTTCTCGGCCATGGGCGGTCAGCTCTGGCGCGCCTTGAGGAGGTCCCGGATCTCGGTCAGCAGCTCCTCCTGGCGCGGCGGCGTCGGTGGCTTGGACGGCTCGTCGTTGCGCAGGCGATTCATCAGCTTGACCACCAGGAACAGCGCCCAGGCGACGATCGTGAAATTGATACAGAGTGTCAGGAAATTCCCCCAAGCCAATACCGCACCTTGCTTCTTCGCCTCTGCGAGCGTGTCCGCAGTGACCTTGGAGGAGAGCGGCAGGAAGTAGTTCGAGAAGTCGAGGCCGCCGGTCACGGCACCAATCAGCGGCATGAACACGTCGGCGACCAGAGACTGCACGATGTTGCCGAAAGCCGCCCCGATGACGACGCCGACCGCCAGATCGACGACGTTGCCGCGGACGGCGAACTTCTTGAACTCTTCGACGATGGGCATGGGCGGGGGTCCCGTGCGGTCGATGCCGGGCGCGGCGGCCCGCCGGCGACGACCGGCGCACCTCGCCCGCCTTGGCGGCAGCAGCTAGTTGATCAGCCCGGCATGCACCATGGCGTCGCGGACCGCCGCCTTGGTCTTCTCCGAGACCGGCACGAGCGGCAGCCGCACCGCCTCGGGGCAGCGGCCGAGCAGCGACAGCGCGTACTTGGCGGGCGACGGATTGGTCTCGATGAACAGCGCCTGGTGCAGCGGCAGCAGCTTGTCCTGGATGGCGAGTGCGGCGGCGTAGTCGCCCTTCAGGCAGGCGCTCTGGAACTGGGCGCACAGCCGCGGCGCCACGTTCGAGGTCACCGAGATGCAGCCGTGCCCGCCATGCGCCATGAAGCCGAGCGCGGTGCCGTCCTCGCCGGAGAGCTGGTTGAAGTCCGGCCCCATGGCGGCGCGCTGCTGGGAGACCCGCAGCACGTTGGCGGTGGCGTCCTTGACGCCGGCGATGTTCGGCAGCTCGAACAGCCGCGCCATGGTGTCGACCGACATGTCGATCACCGAGCGGGCCGGGATGTTGTAGATGATGATCGGGATCGAGACGGCGTCGTTGATCGCCTTGAAGTGCTGGTAGAGCCCTTCCTGGGTCGGCTTGTTGTAGTAGGGCGTGACGACCAGGACCCCGGCGGCGCCGGCCTGCTCGGCGTGGCGGGCGAGCCCGATCGCCTCGGTGGTGGAGTTGGAGCCAGCCCCGGCGATCACTGGCACCCGCCCCTTGGCCTGGTCGATGCACCACTCCACCACCCGGTGATGCTCCTCGTGCGACAAGGTGGGGCTCTCGCCGGTGGTGCCGACCGGGACGAGGCCGTTGGTGCCCTCGGCGATCTGCCAGTCCACCAGGCCGCGGAACGCCGCCTCGTCGAGGCCGCCGTTCTTGAACGGCGTCACCAAGGCCGTGAACGATCCTCGAAACGTGCTCTTGGCGGCCATGACTGCAACTCCCCCGGCGCCCGGCGGCGCGATGCGGCCGGCGAACACCCGGCGCAGATCCAATATGGTGTCCTTGATATCGGGTCGCAGCCGGCGAAGAAAGCCCGAACGCAGCCGCCCCGGGCCGCGGCGCCCCGCCCTCCTCGCCGGTGCCGCGATTGCGTCGAAACATGGCCACGTTCAGCCCCGATTAGGGACTTGTTAACGAGAGCGACCGGAAGGTCGTCGGGGCAGGTCTGAACAGACCGGGGGGACGGCCGTGGTCGCTGGCTATCGTGGATTCCGCCTGCCGGCGTTCCGGCAGACCGTGTCGATCCTGGCACTCGTGGCGCTGCTCGGCACCGGCGCGCTCGGGGCTGCGGTTCCGGCCGCCCTCGCCGCCCCGCCCGAGAAGCCCGCCGCCAAGCCGGCGGTCGATCCGAAGAGCGCCAAGGCTCCGACGAACGCCAAAACTCCGAACAGCGCCAAGCCGAGCGCCGCCAAGCCGAGCGCCACCGACACAAAGGCAAGCGCCAGCAAGCCGGCGGCCTCGAAGGCCGCGGCCAAGTCCGATCCCAAGGGTACGGCGAAGGACACCGCGAAGAGCACGACCAAGGGCGCCGCCAAGGACGCGAAGGCCGACGCCAAGGCGGCGGCATCCAAGTCGAGCGCATCCAAGCCGTCGGCCTCCAAGCCGGCCGCCTCCAAATCCACCCCGACCTCCACGGCCGGCCCGGCCCCCGGGCCGAAGCCGCTGGCCGTGCCGACCGCGGCCCGCTCCGCCTCGGCGGTGGCGACCGTGCCGGCGGCGCTGCGCGACGGCGACGCTACGGCTTCCACCGGCGCCGGGGTGCCGAGCCTGGCGGCGGTCCCGCCGGTGACCACCGAGCCCCTCGCCTACACGCCCTCGCGCGCCACCGGAGCGGCCGACCTGTCGGCCGTCAAGCAGGCCATCAATGCGGCACGCCGCGGCCGCACCTCCGAGGCGACCGCCTTGCAGGCCGGCATGAGCGATCCGCTGGCCAAGAAGCTCACCGAGTGGGCGGTGCTGCGGTCGAACGACAACGGCGTCGGCTTCGCCCGCTACGCCGCCTTCGTCGACGCCAACCCGACCTGGCCGAGCCTCGGCATGCTGCGCCGCCGCGCCGAGAACATGCTGTGGACCGAGAAGGCCGATCCGGCCACGGTGCGGGCCTTCTTCAACGGCAACCGACCGCTCGGCACCCGCGGCAAGCTCGCCTATGCGCGCGCCCTGCTGGCGGGCGGCGACCGTGCCAACGCCCAGGCGCTGGTCCGCGAGGTCTGGCGGGAGGACTCGTTCGGCCGCGATCTCGAGGACGAGATCCAGGAGACCTTCCCGGGCCTGATCACCCGCGCCGACGACAAGGCGCGGATGGACCGGCGGCTCTATGAGGAGGACGACTTCGAAGTCGCCATGCGGGCGGCCCAGCGGCTCGGCGGCGTGGAGCCGGCGATCGCCAAGGCCCGCAAGGCGGTCAGCGACAAGGCCGCCAACGCGAAGGCACAGCTCGACGCGCTGGGCGCCCGCAACGACGCCGGCCTCGCCTTCAGCCGCATCCAGTGGCTGCGCCGCAACGACCAGTACGAGGAGGCCGCCCGGTTGATGCTGGCGGTGCCGCGCGACATCGGCGACGGCCACGACACCAACGAGTGGTGGATCGAGCGGCGGCTGCTCGCCCGCAAGCTGATCGAGCTGAACGAGCCGAAGTCGGCCTATCTGGTGGTGCGCAACGCCGCGCCGCCCGAGAAGGAGAACTATCAGGTCGAGCACGAGTTCATGGCCGGCTGGATCGCGCTCCGCTTCCTCAACGATCCGGCGACCGCCAGCCGCCACTTCGCCCGCATCGCGGCCACCGGCGTGAAGAACCCGATCTCGCTGTCGCGCGCCGGCTACTGGCTCGGCCGCAGCGCCGAGGCGGCGGGACGCCGCCAGGAGGCGCGCGCCCATTACGAGCAGGCGGCCCGCTACAGCACCGCCTATTACGGCCAGCTCGCCCGCGGCCGGCTGGGGCTCGGCGAGATCGCGCTCAAGTCGCCGCCGGCGCTCTCGGCCGACAAGCGCGCCGCCCTCGCCCGGCTCGAGGTGGTGCGGGCCGTCGAAATTCTCTACGCCATCGACGAGCGCGATCTGGTGATCCCGTTCGTGGCCGACCTCGCCGACCGCACCACCGACGTGGCGGCCCTGACCGTGCTGGCCGAGCTCTGCGCCAAGCACGACGATGCGCGCGCCGTGCTGCTGATCGGCAAGACGGCGCTCGGCAACGGCCTGCCGCTCGACCACGCCGCCTTCCCGACCATCGGGCTGCCGCGCTATTCGTCGATCGGCCCCGAGGTGGAGGCCGCCGTGGTCTACGCCATCGCGCGCCAGGAGAGCGCCTTCAATCCGAAGACCGTGTCGACCGCCAATGCGCTCGGCCTGATGCAGGTGACGCCCGCGGCCGGCCGCTACATCGCCAAGAAGCACGGCGTGACGTTCGACCAGAAGCGGCTGCTCCACGACAAGGTCTACAACATGCAGATGGGCGCCGCCGAGCTGGGCGGCAACATCGAGGCGTACAACGGCTCCTACATCCTCGCCTTCGCGGCCTACAATGCCGGGCGTGGCCGGGTGAAGGAGTGGATCGAGCGGTTCGGCGATCCGCGCGACCCGCAGGTCGACGCGGTCGACTGGGTGGAGCGCATCCCGTTCTCGGAGACGCGCAACTACGTCCAGCGCATCATGGAGAACGTCCAGGCCTACCGGGTGCGTTTCGGCGGCGGCACCAAGCTGCTGATCGAGGCGGATCTGCGCCGCGGCGCCCAGGTGAACTGAGAGACCGTAGCGGAAGGCCGCGCCCGCCGCCGCGCCACCGACCTCAATCGGTTCCCGCCGGCCGCCGTGTCGCGCCGCCGCGCTTCGCCGGCCGACGGCCGCGGGCAGCAGCCACCAGAGCGACGGCGGCCTCCCCGGCCGTCTCGGTGTAGCTCGGATCGCGGTGCATCAGGCCGACCGCGAACGCGCCGTCCATCAGCAGCACGATCTGGCGGGCGAGCGTCGCGGCGGGCTCGGGCGCGATCCCGTCCGCCACGAAGCTGTCGCACAGCCAGGCCTCCACCTTCTTCTTGTGGGCGCTGCCGATCCGGATCGCCGGATGGCCCGGCATCGCGGCCAGCTCGGCCGCGGTGCGCAGGAAGCCGCATCCCCGCCATCGCGGATGCCGCGCCGCGCGCGCCAGGTTGGCGAACAGGCCGCGCACCTTGTCGGGCAGGTCGCCGGGCGTCTCCTCGAACCAGCGGCGGAACAGCGCGAGATTCGGCTGGTCGCGCTCCGCCAGATAGGCCGCGACGAGATCGTCCTTGCTGCGGAAATGATAGTAGAGGGTGCGCTTGGTGACCCCGGCCCGGGCCGCTACGGCCTCGAGGTTCACGGCCCTGATCCCCTCGGCATAGAACAGCTTGGCAGCGGCGGTGAGGATGCGGTCGATGGTCGGCTCGGCGGCGCGCGGCATCCGGAAAGTATACTCACCAGTGAATATACAACAAGGGGCCGGGCACCCTACCCTCGCGGTCCTGAGCAACAGGCAGAACGCGAGGAGATCCCCGATGCACACCCCCCGCCAGTCGCCCGCCGTCGCCCCGGTGCTCGTGAGCCTCGACGACGGCATCGCGCGTCTCACCCTCAACCGCCCCGACAAGCTGAACGCGCTGAACTACGCCACCATCGACGCCCTGATGGCGCACCTGGACGCCATCGAGACCGATCCGGCGGTGCGCGCCGTGGTGCTCACCGGGGCAGGCGACCGCGCCTTCTCGGCCGGGGGCGACATTCGCGAGTTCTCCGGAAGCGTGGCGCGCGGCGTGGCGGCCGCCACCCAGGAGTTCGTGCGCCGCGGCCAGGCGATGACGGCCCGCATCGAGGCGTTCCCCAAGCCGATCATCGTCGCCGTCAACGGGCTGGCATTCGGGGGCGGCTGCGAGATCACCGAGGCGGCGCATCTCGCCATCGCCAGCGAGCGGGCGCTGTTCGCCAAGCCGGAGATCAGGCTCGGAATGCCGCCGACCTTCGGCGGCACGCAGCGGCTGTCGCGGCTCGCCGGCCGCAAGCGCGCCTTGGCGCTGCTCCTCACCGGCGAGCGGTTCTCGCCGGCGCAGGCGCTGGAGATGGGGCTGGTCAACGCCGTGGTGCCGCACGACGAGCTGATCCCGGCGGCCAGCGACCTCGCCCGGCGGATCGTCCGACACGCGCCGCTCGCCGTCAGCGCCGTCATCACGGCGGTGACACGCGGCCTCAACATGGGGATCGCCGAAGGACTTCAAGTGGAGAGCGAGCAGTTCGCCCGCATGGTGCCGACCGCCGACCTGGCCGAAGGGCTCGCGGCCTGGATCGACGGCCGGGAGCCGCTTTACCAGGGACGTTGACAGTACGCCGCCGTCGAAACCAACGAGGCGGCGCACCTCTCCGGTCCGCCGCCTCGTTGTCGAGAGGGATTGCGATCGACTTCGATCGGGATGAGCGGTCACCGCGCGATGGCGACCGACGAGTGATCGAGCCGGGCGGGCGAGCGCCGCGCCCGCCGGCTCTCACGCGGGGGCGAGCGACGCCACCATGGCGCAGACGTCGCGCGGCGCATAAGGCTTCGGGACGAAGGTGGAGCCGGGAACCGGATCGGGCACGCCCCGCAGTGTGCCGGACGCATACAGCACGGCGAGCTCGGGCCGCATCTCACGCGCCCGATGGGCCAGCGCATTGCCGTCGACCTCGCCCTCGATGTTGATGTCGGTGAACAGCACGTCCACCGGGGTGCCGTCCGCCAGGACCTGCAAGGCGTCGCCCGCATTGGTGGCGGTGTAGACTTCGAATCCGTGCTCCACCATGGCGTCCTCGATCATCATCGAGATGAGGATCTCGTCCTCGACGAGAAGCACGCGGGGCGGACGACTTCGGTGACAACCCGTACTCATGGTCGGACTCCTGCCCCTGTTGTCGCGTGGCGCCGAGACATCTCGACGAATTGATTCAAATTGTGGGAAAAGGCTACATATCGGCCGGTTACCGAGACGTTAATGACCAATCGCGCTGATCTTCACGAACCAGTGAAGACACGACAAACGGGTATCTCATAACCGGCGACGCTGACATCGGCGACACTGACGTCAGCGATATCGATACCGGCGACACACGGACACGGCGCAGAACGAACATCCCATGGCTCGTCGCGATTCCGCCTCGGTCGAGATCACGCCCGAGGTGCTGCTCAAAGCGTATGCGTGCGGCATCTTCCCGATGGCCGAGAGCGCCGACGACCCTGCGCTGTACTGGATCGAGCCGGAGCAGCGCGGCGTCATCCCGCTCGACGGCCTGCGGATCTCGTCGCGGCTCGCCCGCACGGTGCGCTCGGACCGCTTCCACGTCGTCGCCGACCGCGACTTCGAGGCGGTGATCGACGGCTGCGCCGAGCCGGCCCCGGGCCGCATGCGGACCTGGATCAACGCCCGCATCCGCCGGCTCTATGGTCGGCTGTTCGAGGTCGGCCGCGCCCACACGGTCGAGGTCTACGACGGCGACGCGCTGGTCGGCGGCCTCTACGGCGTCAGCCTCGGCTGCGCGTTCTTCGGCGAGAGCATGTTCCACCGCGAGCGCGACGCCTCGAAGGTGGCGCTGGTGCATCTCGTGGCCCGGCTGCGGGCGGGCGGCTACCGGCTGCTCGACACCCAGTTCGTCACCGAGCATCTGCGCCGCTTCGGCGCCGTCGAAGTATCTCGCCGCAACTATCAGAAGCTGCTCGCCAACGCCCTGATCGGCGAGGCCGACTTCAACGTCCTGCCGGTGGCCGAGCCGATTCCCGGCGCGCGCGCGCTGGCGCTGGCCTGTCCGGCGACGCCGATCGGCTCCGGCGACTGATCGACGTCG
The DNA here is from genome assembly GCF_964266735.1 of Rhodoplanes sp. P11. Taxonomy (NCBI): domain Bacteria; kingdom Pseudomonadati; phylum Pseudomonadota; class Alphaproteobacteria; order Hyphomicrobiales; family Nitrobacteraceae; genus Rhodoplanes; species Rhodoplanes sp. P11. The sequence goes on along the minus strand of NZ_CAXWGY010000019.1, from coordinate 253,325 downwards.
CGTGAGGCCGGGCGGCGGAGCGCTATTGCGGCCGCGGCAGGGCCGGCACCGCCTGGGCGGGCGGCGGACGGGGTTGCCGCTGCTGCTGCGAGGGTTGGCGCTGGCGCTGAGGGGGTGCGGCGGCCGGCTGCTGGGCGGTCGCCGCGGGCGGCGGCACCTCGGCGACGGTGGCGGCACCTTTGCAGTCGGACAGCCACACGTCGTAGATCGAGTGCTCCACCCCGTGCAGGCCGGGGCTCGCCGCGAACATCCAGCCGCGGAACAGCTTCTTCATCTCGCCCTGGAGCGTCACCTCGTCGACCTCGACGAAGCCCGTGGTATTGGGCGCCTCGGTGGGCGGCCGCGTGTAGCAGGCGCGTGGCCGCACCTGGAGGGCGCCGTACTGCACCGTCTCGTTGATCGCCACCTCGAACTTGGTGATGCGGCCGGTGATCTTGTCGAGGCCCGAGAACACCGCGGTCGGATTGGGAACCTTCTGGGTCGGCACCTCGGTGACGACCTCCTCGGGCAACGACGGCGCCGGCCCGGAGGGAGCGGGTGCGCCGGCCGGTGGACGCCCCGGCGGGGTGCCGGGCGGCGGCACCGCCGCGGTGCCGGGCGGTGGCGGCAGTGGGCCAGCAGGCGACCCGGGTGGCGCCGCAGGGGCGCCTGGAGGCGGCGGCGCGATGGCGGCGCCGGGGGGCGGCGCCAGCGGTCGCGATTCGAAGCCGCCGAGCCCCGCCCCGGGCCGGCCGCGGGGCGGCGAGACGGCACCCGGCTCGGGCGGCAGCGGATCGTCGTCGGGGAGCGGTGGCAGCGGTTGGAGCGAGCCCGGCGGCGGCAGCGGCTGGCCGCGCGGCACGGCGCCGGGCGGGCGCGGCGGCGGCTCGCCGAAGATGCCGCCGAGCTGGGCGGCCGCCGGTGCGGCGGTGAGCACGCCGGCGAGCAGCACCACGGCGGCCCCGACTCGGCCGGCCGCGGTCACGCGCAGCCCGAGGCGCGACCGCGCGAGGCACGACGGCGCGAGTCGGGACCGTGCCAATCGGAACGGCGCGGGGCTCATCGGCGCGGATCGGGACATGGGCGGCTCGGCGGCGGCTCGACGAGGAGCGTGGGCGGAACGCACGGTGGCGACCGCGCCGGCGCACTTAACACGCGGATTGCGGCACCGAAAGGGAAACACGGGACGACGGCCCTGTCGCGCCCGATCACGCTTCACCGAAGAAGTGGTGGCCCGGCCGTCAGCGGCCCGGCGTCCACGCCTTGTAGTCGCCGGTGGCGGCGGGGCGGCGATTCTGCGCCAGGGTCGAGCCCGGCGGCCGGTAGGCGCCGGGCGTGCCGGTGAGATTCGGCCGATGCGGCTTCCACCATTCGCGCGGCGTGACGGCCTGGCGCGGCGGCGGCTCGTCGACGATCTGGTGAATCCAGGCGTGCCACTCGGGCGGGATGCGCGATGCCTCGGCCTCGCCGTTGTAGATCACCCAACGGCGGTTGAAGCCGAGCGCCGGGCTGATGCGGCCGCCCTTCTCCCGATAGTAGCGATTGCCGAACTCGTCCTCGCCCACCAGCTCGCCATGCCGGGCCGTCCACACCTGGGTGCCGAAGGTCTGGCCGTTCCACCACGTGAAGAAGCGGGTCAGGAAGGTCTTGAGATCCATCGGTCCACCTGCGCGTCCGGGCTGCGGGCGTTCATGCCACCCGCCCGGCGCGATGTCCAGCCGCGCGGCCGCCATGCAGGCCGGCCTGCCTCCTCGGCGGCCGCGCCGGCGGCGAGTCGCGAGTCGAAAAACCCGTCTCGGCTGCCCTCGGCCCTGCCGCACCCGCGGCTCGCGAGTTACACCGTCTCCCGATACCACTCACCGCCTTCACCTCACCGAGAGTTCACAGCCGATTCTTCTGCCGCGTGACGGTCATGCGACACCGGCGGCGGTACCCCGGCCCGCGCTGGCCCGCGACGCTGCGCCGGGGCTTTACAGAATCCAGACCGGATTCCAGCGGGTTGCCGAAGCGTGAAGACAATCCCCACAATTCTCCCCGTTGCCCACCACATTTAGGGGATGATTCAGATCTCGGCGCTACAGCTTGACTGCCTCGCCGGAGTCGGCCTAGCGTCCTGTCCCTGCGGCGCGGCTGGTATCACGTCCTCGCCGGACGATCCCTGAGGCTTGCGACAGTCCTTCACCGGGGCCAAATGGCTCTTGTGGATGCCCTCTGTCGTGCGCGCGCTTCCCCGCGTGCGCTGCCCCGTCGGACCGCCCGGACGGCGTGCCCGCCGAAGCGTGAGCAACGAGTAACGTCAGCGACGAAGGACGCGCAACGAGACCGGGACCGCGCCGCGGATCACCGGCTGTTCGAGTGACGGCGTCAGACGGAATGACGGGAGCCGAGGCGTGGTGCGGGCGCGACGTCGTGCCTGCGAGCAGCGGCAATGTCGGCGCGACGTCCGCACGGACGGCGGCCGGAGCAAGGCGAGAGGCTGAAGATGCGGATCGAGCGGCGCTACACCAAAGACGGCCAGTCCCCCTATGCGGACATCGCGTTCCGCACCACCACCAGCGAGATCCGCAACCCGGACGGCTCGGTGGTGTTCCGTGCCGACGCGGTCGAGGTGCCGGCGGCGTGGTCGCAGGTCGCCTCCGACGTGCTCGCCCAGAAGTACTTCCGCAAGGCGGGCATCGCGGCGCACCTGAAGAAGGTCGAGGAGGAGACGGTTCCGTCCTGGCTGTGGCGCTCGGCGCCCGACGAGGCGGCGCTCGCCGCCCTGCCCGAGAAGGAGCGCTTCGGCGGCGAGACCTCGGCCCGCCAGGTGTTCGACCGGCTCGCCGGCACCTGGACCTACTGGGGCTGGAAGGGTGGCTATTTCGATGGCGAGGCCGATGCGCACGCCTTCTTCGACGAGCTGCGCTACATGCTGGCCACGCAGATGGTGGCGCCGAACTCGCCGCAGTGGTTCAACACCGGCCTGCACTGGGCCTACGGCATCGACGGCCCGAGCCAGGGCCACTACTACGTCGACTTCAAGACCGGCAAGGTGCACCGCTCCAAGTCGGCCTACGAGCATCCGCAGCCGCACGCCTGCTTCATCCAGTCGATCCAGGACGACCTCGTCAACGAGGGCGGCATCATGGATCTGTGGGTGCGCGAGGCGCGGCTGTTCAAGTACGGCTCCGGCACCGGCACCAACTTCTCCCGCCTGCGCGGCGAGGGCGAGCGGCTGTCGGGCGGCGGCAAGTCGTCCGGCCTGATGAGCTTCCTCAAGATCGGTGACCGCGCCGCCGGCGCCATCAAGTCGGGCGGCACCACGCGCCGCGCCGCCAAGATGGTGATCGTCGACGTCGATCATCCCGACATCGAGACCTACATCGACTGGAAGGTGGTCGAGGAGGAGAAGGTGGCGAGCCTCGTCACCGGCTCGCGCATCGCCCAGCGCCATCTGCGCGCCGTGATGAAGGCGTGCGTGAACTGCCAGGGCTCCGGTGACGACTGCTTCACGCCCGAGAAGAACCCGGTGCTCAAGCGCGAGATCAAGGCGGCGCGCAAGAACCATGTGCCCGACAACATGATCAAGCGGGTGATCCAGCTCGCGCGCCAGGGCTACAAGGATATCGACTTCCCGGTCTTCGACACCGATTGGGACTCGGAAGCCTACCTCACCGTCGCGGGCCAGAACTCCAACAACACCGTGCGGGTGACCGACGAGTTCCTGAAAGCCGTCGAGGCCGACCGCGACTGGGACCTGACCTGGCGCACCAAGCCCGGCAAGGTGGCCAAGACCGTCAAGGCGGGCGCCCTGTGGGAGAAGATCGCCAGCGCCGCCTGGGCGTCGGCCGATCCCGGCCTCCAGTTCCACACCAGCATCAACGACTGGCACACCTGCCCGGCCTCGGGGCCGATCCGCGCCTCGAACCCGTGCTCCGAGTACATGTTCCTCGACGACACGGCGTGCAATCTCGCCTCGCTGAACCTGCTGACGTTCCTGGTGTCTCCCTCTCCCCGCGCGCGGGGAGAGGGTCGGGGTGAGGGGGCGCTCCTCCACGCCGAGCGTCGCGGCGAGGCCCCCTCACCCGGACCGCGCGCCGGCGCGCGGTCCGACCTCTCCCCGCAGGCGGGGAGAGGTGAGATCGGGATGTTCGACGTCGAGGGCTACGAGCACACCGTGCGGCTGTGGACCATCGTGCTCGAAATCTCGGTGCTGATGGCGCAGTTCCCGTCCAAGGAGATCGCCCAACTCTCCTACGAGTACCGCACCCTCGGGCTCGGCTACGCCAATCTCGGCGGCCTGCTGATGTCGTCCGGCATCCCGTATGATTCCGACGCCGGCCGCGCGCTGTGCGGCGCCCTCTCGGCGATCATGACCGGCGTCGCCTACGCCACCTCGGCCGAGATGGCGGCGCTGCTCGGCACCTTCCCGGGCTACAAGAAGAACCGCGACCACATGCTGCGGGTGATGCGCAACCATCGCCGCGCCGCGCACGGCGAGAAGGGCGGCTACGAGAAGCTCGCCACCCTGCCGATGCGGCTCGACCACGCCGCCTGCCCGGACCCGCGCCTCGTCGACCACGCCCAGGCGGCGTGGGACAAGGCGCTGACGCTCGGCACCGAGCACGGCTATCGCAACGCCCAGGCCACCGTGATCGCCCCGACCGGCACCATCGGCCTGGTGATGGACTGCGACACCACCGGCATCGAGCCGGATTTCGCCCTGGTAAAGTTCAAGAAGCTGGCCGGCGGCGGCTACTTCAAGATCATCAACCGTGCCGTGCCGGAGGCCCTGCGGGCGCTCGGCTACAACGCCCAGCAGATCGCCGACATCGAGGCTTACGCGGTCGGCCGCGGGACGCTCGCCGAGGCCCCCGGCATCAATCACAAGGCGCTCGAGGCCAAGGGCTTCACGCCGGAGGTGATCGCCAAGGTCGAGAAGGCGCTGCCGACCGCCTTCGACATCAAGTTCGCCTTCAACAAGTGGACGCTCGGCGAGGCGTTCTGCACCGAGACGCTCGGCCTCGCGGCCGAGGATCTGGCCCGGCCGTCGTTCGACATGCTGGGCTCGCTTGGTTTTACCAAGCGAGAAATCGAGGCCGCCAACGTGTTCGTCTGCGGCGCCATGACGGTCGAGGGCGCGCCGCACCTGAAGCCCGAGCACTACCCGGTGTTCGACTGCGCCAATGCGTGCGGCCGCAACGGCAAGCGGTTCCTCTCGGTGGAGAGCCATATCCGCATGATGGCGGCGGCGCAGCCGTTCATCTCGGGGGCGATCTCCAAGACCATCAACATGCCCAACGAGGCGACCGTCGAGGACTGCAAGGCCGCCTACATGCTGTCGTGGAAGCTCGGGCTGAAGGCCAACGCGCTCTATCGCGACGGCTCCAAGCTGTCGCAGCCGCTCTCCGCCCAGCTCGTGGCCGACGAGGACGACGACGAGGACGACATCGACACCTTCATCGAGAAGCCGATGGCTGCGCGCGCCGCGGCGCTGTCGGAGAAGATCGTCGAGAAGGTGGTGGAGCGTATCGTGGTGATGCGCGAGCGCGAGAAGATGCCGGACCGCCGCAAGGGCTACACCCAGAAGGCGGTGGTGGGCGGCCACAAGGTCTATCTGCGCACCGGCGAGTATGACGACGGCCGGCTCGGCGAGATCTTCATCGACATGCACAAGGAGGGCGCGGCGCTGCGCTCGCTCCTCAACAACTTCGCCATCGCGGTGTCGCTCGGCCTGCAATACGGCGTGCCGCTGGAGGAGTATGTCGACGCCTTCACGTTCACCCGCTTCGAGCCGTCCGGCCCGGTGCAGGGCAACGACACCATCAAGTACGCCACCTCGATCCTCGACTACGTGTTCCGCGAGCTCGCGGTGTCGTACCTGTCGCGCTTCGACCTCGCCCATGTCGATCCGTCGGCGGCGGGCGGCTTCGATGCGCTCGGCAAGGGCGTCGCCGAGGGCAAGGTGCCGGAGGGCTCGCCGGCCTCGCGTTACGTCTCCAAGGGGCTGACGCGCTCGCGCACCGACAAGCTGGTGGTGATGGCGGGCGGCCACGCGCCGGCCGGCGGCGGCCATGGCGCCGGTCATGGCGCGGAGAGCCGCGGCGGGCACTCCTCGTCGGGAGGGCACGGTGTCCAGGCGCCCTCCCCCCTCGCGGGGGACGGTCGGGGTGGAGGCTCCCACGGCGACAACCGCGCCGCCGCGGCGCCGCCGACCGCTCATGGCGGCGCCCACGCCGGGGGTGCCCCCTCCAACGTGGCGCCCTTCGCCCGCGCCGGCGGCGCCGCCGCGGTGGCGCTGAAGGCGGAGCCGGCCTCGCGCCTCGACGACTTGGCCTGGTCGGAGGCCGCCCCCGCGGCGCGCGCCGACGCCAAGGCCCACGCCGCCGACTCGCGTGCCTTCGCGGCCGAGAAGCGGGCCGAGGCCAAGGCCAAGGGCTACGAGGGCGACCCCTGCGGCGAGTGCGGCAACTTCACCCTGGTGCGCAACGGCACCTGCATGAAGTGCGACACGTGCGGGTCCACGACGGGGTGCTCTTGAGGGACGAGAGGACCCGACGCTGAAATCACCTTGATTGATCAATCTGGGCGGCTTACGAGCCGCTCAGAGCCGTTCTAAAAAATGCGTTTCGCGATGTCGCTCGCGCAATTCAGGCCGCCCCGACGATCACTGCCACTTTTTGGCAACGGGAATATATACCTATCATCACCTTGATATACCAATTTATAGTGCTTTCCATCCTCCTCTATGGAAAATCCGAGATTCTTCAGACCTCCTTTTGTCTTCCCATCCATGCTTCTGTAATCCCTGAGGAGCTCCTTAAGAAATTCTTTTCGCCGACCAGTCTCACCAGTCCCCGGATTCGAATTGCACATAGCCCGAAGGACGTGCTGCCTTCGACTGTCAGGCTGAACCCTATCTATCGAACCGACCATCGCATCGATAACAATATCGAGCAGCTCCCCTGGATACAGATCCTGCTCTTCACCAGCTTTCAGCGAAACAGCACCACCCTCAGACATCCTCGATTCATATTTCCTTAGTTCGGATTGCAATCGCAGTATTTCGTTTTCAGCGTCTTCAAGCTTCTCATTTTTGGCCTTCATTTCCAAATCAAATGCGTTTATGTATTTTTCGACTTCACGCGAGCCCGCATTCTTCAAGGCCTCATATACAGAACGAGATAAAGCCTCTTGAGCAGAGGACCAGGTGCAACGAACCAGCGGCCGCCGATTCAACAATGCTGTACGCACCTCTTCTACTATCGCGCGCTCCAACGCTTTTGGTGTCGGATTCTCGCCTCCCAGAAAAAACGACCGTCGCCCCCCGCCACTTGGCCAATAGACCCCAACCGTTCCCCCATAGACGTTTTCCGAGCCGACCTCAATTTGAAGCCTTCTTGAAAAGGGGCGATTTGGCTCAACGACAACGTGTGCCATTCCCGACAACTTGTTAGCCAATGACATAGGATCGACCGAATAGTCACCATCAAATCCATAACTGGTATATACTATAGGAAGATGGCACTCCACCTCCCCGACTATCAGTCTCGCAGCTAAGTCAATTTCGCCATTTTTTAAGAAGAGCGGAGCCTCTTGAACTAGAAGCCCCCCATCGACCCCGCCTCCAAGATCTCTTAGTAACGATCGCACTATTATAGGCTTCTTTGCGGCCGGTAACCTCGTGGCAGTCTGCATAGACTCGCAGGTTACTCTAATACCAACCCAAGCATCCACCTCTCGCGCGGAGAAGACAACAAATGTGTCCCACTGCAAATCATTCTCAACGATGGTGTACTTCAGTGCCGCGCGCTCCTCTCCGCCTGACGAAGCGATTATGGCGTCAATCCGTTCGTTGTCCGTCTTCCTCCACCACTCTCCATTCTTAATACTAACATCCAATTCGTCTTTAGTGAACTTCGTATGCGGAGAACCCAATAGCCAGGATTTTGCAGAACCGATGAATTGATCAATCCCCGTCGGGCTAGAAATCGGAAATTCGGTTGCGAATGATAACATTTTCGCGCCTCCCAGCTCTGCTCGCCAGATGACTCATTCAGCAATTTTAGCTCAGATCGATCGTAGGGCGGAATAGCGAGCGTGACCCAAGTTCTTCGTAGCAAGCGTGGCCCGACTTCTTCGTAACCTGGATTGAGCGAAGCGAAAGCCGAGGCCTTTTTGCCCGCAGCCCCCACTGACGTTCCGGGTTCGCTGCGCTCAACCCGGGCTACGGCCTATACGGGCTGACGCGCCGCTGCGGACGTGGCAATGCGCCGCCCGCCCCTCTCCGTCATGCGCGGGCGAAGACCCGCGCATCCATCGTCTTCGTGAGAGGGATGGCCGGGTCACGGCCTGCGGCCGGCCCGGCCATGACGAGGCTGGGCGAACGAGCCGGGCTCTTCGTCGCCCGGATGGCGTGCCCGCGACATCCGCGGCGTTTTCGTCCGTGGTAACCTCCAAAGGCCCCGGGCTTCGCTGCCCTCGATCTGAGGCTACGGCTTCCGCACCGAACCGAGGTACGCATGCCGGTCGTCTTTCGCCACGGTGGATTGCGCTACTTCTTCTTCTCGAACGAGGGGCTTCCGCGCGAGCCGCCGCATGTCCATGTCAGGGGACGCGGCTGCGACGCCAAGGTCTGGCTCGCGCCCGAGATCACGATCGCCGACAGCTACGGCTTCAATGCGTCCGAATTGGCGGCTATTCTGCGCATCGTCGCCGAGAGCCGCGAGGCGATCCTGAGGGCATGGCATGAGCATTTCGGCAATGGCGGTCCGCTTTGACGAGCACACCATGTGGGTCGACCTCTCGGACGGCCGCACTCTCGGCGTGCCGCTCGCCTGGTTCCCACGCCTGCTCCGCGCTTTGCCGGAGGACCGCGCCCGTGTCGAGCTGAGCCGCACCGGGCTCCATTGGGACCATCTCGACGAGGACATCTCGATCGCCGGCCTTTTGGCCGGTCGCGGCGACATCACGACCAAGTCCGACGCCGCTGCCTGATCGCGATCTCACCAGGCGTAGGCGCAGCCCAGCGTCTTGGTCGCCCGCATCATCGCCTTCGCAAAGGGGCCTGGTCTGCACCGATGGATGGCCGGGTCGCGGCCTGCGGCTGGCCCGGCCATGACGGCATCGGCGGCTCACCGACCCGCGCTCGCCTTGTACCGCCGCCACTCCGCCGGCAGGCAGATGGCGCAGGGGCGGTAGCCGGCCGCCACCGCGGTCGCGCCGTCAGCGAAGAACACGCGGTTCTTCACATAGTGGCCCTTGGCGATCCAGCGCAGCGCGCTCGGACAGTCGAGCCGGCCGTAAATCCTCAGGCGCCGGTTGCCGCCGAGTGTGCCCGGGAGCGCGCTCTCGTAGAGGCGGCGGTCGGCGCCCATCAGGCGCCAGGTGCGGGCCATGACGACCTCCGACCGGCGCCACACCCGGCGCCCCCGGGCAACCGGCGCCGCCGGCCCGCCCGGACGGGCGCCGCAGCGCCCTACCCCTTCACGTCCAGAAGCTCGACCTCGAACATCAGGGTGGCGTTCGGCGGGATGACGCCGCCGGCGCCGCGCGCCCCGTAGCCGAGCTCCGGCGGGATCACCAGGGTGCGCTTGCCGCCGACCTTCATGGTGGCGACGCCCTCGTCCCAGCCCTTGATCACCCGGCCCATGCCGATCGGGAACTCGAACGGGCGGCCGCGATCGACGGAGGAGTCGAATTTCTTGCCCTTGGTGCCGTTCTCGTAGAGCCAGCCGGTGTAGTGCATCACGCAGGTCTGGCCCTGGCGCGGCGTCGCGCCGGTGCCGACCGTGATGTCCGTGATGATGAGGCCCGACGGGGTGGTCATGGGGGTGCGGCTCTGTGCGGTTGCGGGGCGGGTGCCGCCGGCCAGGAGGGCCGAGGCGGCGGCGACGGTGAGGATCGACAGGGCCTGTCGGCGTGTCTCGATCGGCATGCGGTCTCCTGCTCGGGCGGCCCACCGCACAGCGGCGGACCCGGAACGGCCGCCGCGTCGCCGCCCTCGGCGGGCCGGCCGGCGACGGCCGCGCCCCACTGACCACACGCAGCCGCCGAGGTCCAGCGGCCGGTGGCCCCGCGATCGACCGGAAACCCAACCCCGCCCGGTGCGTTGTCGGAGGCACGCGCCGGATGACAACCGGCCGCAACAGGGACGATGGACGCAGCCATTTTGCCGGTTTCTCGCTGCGACACCAACGCATCGGTACGCGTCGGCGTCTGACCTGTTTCCGGCGCGTGCGCTCTTGTTCTCGGCGCGCGCGCCGCTCGGCAAACACATCTCCTCGGGACTGTCGGGCGGCCCGCTCCTCGATCGTCCTCGGCGATGACGGTTCCGTTCGGGAGCCAGGCCGCAGAGGAGACGCGCCCCATGAAGGTGACCCAGACACTCTGGTTTGAGAAGGACGTCGAGGCCGCCGTGCGCTTCTACACCGGGCTCGTGCCGGGTTCGTCGATCCAATCGGTCTCGACCCTGCCGGCCGACTCCCCCAGCGGGCCGGCCGGCAGCGTCAAGCTGGTCGCCTTCACGCTCGGCGACCAGCGCTACCTGGCGTTCGAGGCCGGGCGGCTGGACCCGTTCAACCACAGCTTCTCCATCATGGTGGAATGCGACACCCAGGCCGAGATCGACCGCCTGTGGGCTGCGCTGGCCGAGGGCGGCACCATCGAGCACTGCGGCTGGCTGCGCGACCGCTGGGGCCTCGCCTGGCAGATCGCGCCGAAGCGGCTCGGCGAGCTCATCAACGATGCGGACCGTGCCAAGGCCAAGCGGGTCGCCGAGGCGATGCTGACCATGGTGAAGCTCGACGTCGCGGCGCTCGAGGCCGCGGCGCGGGGCTGATCGCGCGGCGCTCCGCGGCCGGACCCGGGAGACGAGCCGATGCCCCAGGTCTCGTCCTCGGCGATCGCTCGCGTCCGCTACGATAATCAGCGGCGCGAGCTCACCGTGGTGTTCCGGTCCGGCCGCGTCTACGTCTACGCCGACGTGCCGGAGGAGACCTATGCGGCGCTGCTGGCGGCCGACTCCAAGGGCGCCTTCTTCAACGCCGCGATCCGCGACGTTTTTCCGACCCGGCGCCAGCGGTGAGAACCGCGGCCGGGCGCGGTCCGTCCCCGATCACAGGAACCGATGACCGCCCGCGGCGGCGTCGGGGCACGGCTCGCGCTCCACCTGGAGCGTGACGTGGCCGATGCCGAAGCGCTCGTGCAGCATCTCGCGCGTCGCGGCGATCAAGGCATCCTGGTCGTCGCGGCGCGTCGGCGCCAGCACATGGGCGGTGAGACAGATGCGTCCGCCGGTGAGCGCCCAGACATGCAGATCGTGGACATCCTCGATGCCGGGCTCGGCCGCGATAGCGTCGCGCACCGCGACGAGGTCGATGCCGTCCGGCACGCCTTCGAGCAGGATGTTGACGGCGCCGCGCAGCAGCACCGCGGTGCGCGGCACCACCCACAGGCCGATCAGAACCGCCACGATGGTGTCGATCACGGTCCAGCCGGTGAGCCGGATCAGCACCGCCGCCACGATGACTCCGATCGAGCCGAGGAGATCGCTCCACACTTCCAGATAGGCGCCTTTCAGATTCAGGCTCTCGTCCTTGCCGCCGGCCAGCACCCGCATGGAGAACAGGTTCACGCCGAGGCCCATCACCGCGATCACCAGCATGCCGATGGACTGGATCTCGGGCGGCTCCGAAAGGCGACGCCACGCCTCGTAGAGAATGTAGACGGCGACGCCGATCAGCAGCAGCGCATTGGCGGCCGCCGCCAGGATCTCCAGCCGCTCGTACCCGAAGGTGCGCCGCGCATCGGGCGGCCGGCGACCGAGCCTGATCGCCGCGATCGCCAGGCCGATGCCGAACACGTCGGTGGCCATGTGGCCCGCATCGGAGATCAGGGCGAGGCTGCCGAACACCACGCCGCCGATGATCTCGGCCAGCATGAAGGCGCCGGTGGGAGCGAGCGCCGTCCACAGCGCCCGCTCGTTGCGCAGCGTGGCGGGCGACAGATGGGCATGCGAATGATCGTGCGTCACGGGCCCTCCCCGGCTGGACCTTGTCGTCACGGCGCTGCGGGCGAGTTCCTGCGATGCGCGGACGGCGCGACGTGAACGTCCGCAGCCGCAATCCGTTTCGCGGCATCGCAGCATGATGGCAATGCGGTGCGCCGTGTTGATGCTTCGCTCACCATCCCGGTCATTAGCCCGGATCGATCGTCGGCGGTAACCCTCGATTCAGGCGGTCCCGATCATGATACCGATCGTGGACAGACGAGCCGGCCGAGCCGGCGCCCTTTCGGGCACCGCGTACGCCTCTCGGCTCTCGTCGGCCCAGCCGCGACGCGGCGGAACCGTCCGGACGCCCGCGTGCCGCCTTGCTGATTTCCCGGACGCCGATCTGGAGCATCCCATGTCCCTGCGCATTGCCTTCGCGATCACGGTCACCGCCGCAACCCTGCTGGTGCTGGCCGCCGTGCCGTATCCGGGTGATCTCGGTGACGGTGTCGCAGCGAGCCCGGCCGGCGTGCCGGCGCCGCACGCCACCAATGTCCGCCTCAACAAGACCAGCGCCTGCACCCAGGTGGTGCCCTGCTCGCAGATGTGAGCCGTCGAGGCTCCGGCATGTCGGCTGGTGCGCGCGCAGGCTCCCGCCGCGCCGGCCGATGTGCCTTCGGCGTCGCCATCGGGCGGCGCGCCGCGTTTCAGCGCACCCTTCCATACCATCGTGCCGACCGCCGCAGTCCGGCGCGTTGCCGGGCGTTCTTCCCGTTGTAGACTTGGCCTGCGGACCACAACAGACCAAGTCCGCACACCAGGTGGAGGAGCGCCATGACGGACACCAGCCGACGCAGTATCATCGGAGGCATCGCCCTGTCGGGCGCGGCGCTGTCGGGCGCCATGACGACGCGCGCCGGCGCGGCGCCGCAGGCGCTCGGCTTCGGGGCGTTCAAGAAGGACACCGACTTCGCCTGTGTCTACCACTGCGATTTCGGCGACGCCGGACGCTTCGGGCAGATGCTCGGCAACATCAACAACCACCTGTCGGTGTACGACTTCGATCCGATGCGGATGAAGATCGTGATGGTGGCGCACGGGCCGGGGCTGAAGTTCTTTCTCGCCGATCTCGCCGGCACGCCATGGGCGGACGAGACCATCGATCCCGATCTCTACACGCGCGCGATCGGCCTCTCCAAGTACGGGGTCGAGGCCTATCTGTGCCAGATCACCTTCAAGCGTTTGAACATCGACGTCGCCAAGGCGCGCAGCGACTCGTTCCTCAAGCTGGTGCCGTCGGGTGTCGCCACCGTGGCCGAGCTTCAGAGCCTCGGCTACAGCTATCTCAAGGTGGCGTGATCGCGCCCGACGGATCGCGCCCACCATGATGCTGGAGCCGTGCGGGCCGGCTCCCCGTCGGCGGAGACGGCGGCCGGGGGCGCCCTATTCCTCCGGCTCCGTGGTGAAGAACAGCGGATAGCCCTTGGCCTTGCCGAGATCGGTGGCCTCGGTGGCCTTGGTCTCGGCAATGTCGCGGGCGAACACGCCGACCACGCAGGCGCTCTTGCGGTGCGCCGTCATCATCACCGCATAGGCTTGGTCCTCGCGCATGCGGAACACGGCCTTCAGAACCGCCACGACGAACTCGCGCGGCGTGTAGTCGTCGTTGAGCAGAATGACCTTGTAGAGCGGCGGGCGCTGGAGCCGGGGACGCAACGCGACGCGCGGCCTCAGCGAAGGCTGGCTCATGGCGGGCTCCTGCGGACACGGATCAGGCCGGGGGCGTGCCGCAGCAAATCGGACACGGGCGCGCGGCATGGTCCCGGACCGCGCACAGGATAGCCCGAGCGGACGTCGGTTGATCAGTCGATCGTATCACGTTCCCGTGAACAACCCGCAATCGCGGCGCCTCGCCCTGCCGGTTCCACCGCGCCGCAGACGGTGACGCCGGCGGGAGAGACCGCCGGCGTCGTCGATCATCGTCGGGCCGATGCGGCGGACGCCGCCTCACTCCGGCTTGATACCGGCCTTCTCGATGACGGCCCCCCAGCGCCGCGTCTCCGCGGCGGCGTGCTCGGCGAGCTGCTCCGGCGTGCCGAGGAAGAAGGTGAGGCCCTGCTCGGTGAGGCGGTCGCGCACCTCCGGCGAGGCGAACGCCTTGCGGGTCTCGGTGTTCAGCCAGTCGACGATCGGCTTCGGCGTGCCGGCAGGGGCGACCAGGCCCCACCAGGCGCCGCCCTGCACCTCCGGCATGCCCACCTCGGTGGTGGTCGGCACATCGGGCAGCACCGGCGAGCGCTGCGCCGAGGTGACGGCGAGCGCCCGCACCTTGCCGGCCGTGATGTGCTCGCGGGCGAGCGGCACGATGTCGAACATCATGCTGACCTGCCCGCCGATCAGATCCTGGAGCGCCGGCGCGGCGCCGCGATACGGCACGTGGGTGATCTCCATGCCGGCGGCCTGCTTGAACATCTCGCCGCCGAGATGGCCCGTGGTGCCCTTGCCCTGGGACGCATAGGTGAGCTTGCCGGGATTGGCCTTGGCGTAGGCGACCAGCTCCTGCACCGACTTGGCCGGCAGCGCCGGGTTGATGATCAGCACGTTGGGGGCGATCGCCACGTAGATGATGGGGACGAAGTCCTTCACCGGATCGTAGGTCATCTTGGCAGTGATCAGATGCAGGATGGACTGCGTCGCGTGATAGGTGAGGAAGACCGTGTAACCGTCGGGCGGTGAATGGGCCACCATGTCGGCGGCGATGAGGCCGGCGGCGCCGGTCTTGTTCTCGACGATGACGGTCGCCTTGGTGTTCTCGGCGATCTTCGTCGCGATGACGCGCCCGAGCAGATCGGCCATGCCGCCGGGCGGCGTCGGCACCACGAGCTTGATCACCCTGTTCGGGTAATCCTGGGCCGAGCCGGAGCGGGGCGCAGCGGCGAGGAGCAGCACCGCCGCCGCGAGCATGAGCGCGAGGCGCAGTCCACGGAGAGCAATCGTCATGAGGGCGATCCTTGTCGGAGCGTCGGGACGGAGAGAGGCACCGGAGCGGGAGCCGGGCCGGACGGCGTGCGATCGGTCACGACTCACAGGGCGTCCTCCCGGTCGGAGGGGCGCCGGAGGCGCCGGCGGGCCGGTGGGAGCATGCTCTCCGGGGCCGCCGGGACGCGCCGTTCCGGCGAGGTCCCGTCAACGGCCACCACGCTAAGGGGTTCGTTCCGGCGAGGTCCAATACTGAGAATTCGGAACGCTATCGGATTCCGTTATGGCCGGCCCGCGCCGCGCTGCTCGCTTGGGACGGGCCGCGGCCGCGACGCGGCTGGGCGCCGGGGCGCCATGCGCCCGTGGCGCGCCCGCTCCCGAACTCTGCTACCATGCGGGGTCCGCGATCCTCTCACCTCCCCTCCCGGCGGATTCCTCGATGGCCGGACGACGACCGGCCCGGACCCATTGGCATGCACATCGAAACCGACCCGAAGCTCGACTTCAAAGACGTCCTGATCCGTCCGAAGCGATCGACCCTGAGCTCGCGCGCCGACGTCGACGTCACCCGCTCGTTCCGCTTCGTCCACACCGGGCGCGAATGGACCGGCTTTCCGCTGATCGCCTCCAACATGGATACGGTCGGCACCTTCAGCGTCGCGCGCGCGTTCGCGCCGTTCGGCGCCATGGTGGCGCTGCACAAGCACTATCCCGCCGAGCGGCTGATCGAGTTCCTGCGCAGCGAGATCGCCGAGAACGTGTTCTACTCCATCGGCACGACGACCGAGGATCTCGACAAGCTCGCACTGGTGCGGGCCCAGGTGCCGGTCGGCAAGATCTGCATCGACGTCGCCAACGGCTACAGCGAGCAGTTCCTCCAGGTGGTGCAGCGGGTGCGCGCCGAGAATCCCGACTCGGTCATCATGGCGGGCGCCATCGTGACCGGCGAGATGGCGGAGGCGCTGATCTTGGCCGGCGCCGACATCGTCAAGGTCGGCATCGGCTCGGGCTCGGTGTGCACCACCCGCGATCTCACCGGCGTCGGCTATCCGCAGCTCTCCGCCGTGATCGAGTGCGCCGATGCGGCGCACGGGCTGCGCGGCCATGTCTGCTCGGATGGCGGCTGCACGGTGCCGGGCGACGTCGCCAAGGCGTTCGGCGGCGGCGCCGACTTCGTCATGCTGGGCGGCATGCTGGCCGGCCACGACGAGTGCGAGGGCCGGGTCCGCTACGAGATCCGCAACGGCGAGAGCGTCCCGGTCGGCCTGGAGTTCTACGGCATGTCGTCCGACACCGCGATGAACAAGTATCACGGCGGCGTCGCCGACTATCGCGCCGCCGAGGGCAAGACCGTCGAGGTGCCGTATCGCGGCCCCGTGAAGGCGACGCTCCAGCACATCATGGGCGGCCTGCGCTCGTCGATGACCTATATCGGCGCCACCCGCCTCAAGGAGGTGCCGAAGCGCACCACCTTCGTGCTGGTGGGCGCCCAGCGCAACACGGTGTTCGACCGCTGAGCTTTTGAGCATCGTCCGGCGACGTGGGACCCGGTTCGCCGCCGAAAATGCGCTGATGCAAGGAGTTCAGAGCGGAGGCCGGTCCATTTGGATCGGACTCCGCTCGGGGGAAGGCTGCAGGCGTCTCGTGGTGGCTGGCCGGCCGCCTCCCGGCGATCCGGCGGAGCGTGCCAGCCGGCGCACGTCCGCGCCGAGGCCCGCAAAAAATTTTGCGGTGCCTAGGAACCGCACGCGGTCTCGCGGATTGTCTCCACGACAACGTTGCTGGTCCCCTTGCCCCCCCTTCCCCCCAGCATCTTGTCGGCAATGCCGCCCGGGGCGTTTTCGCCTGCGAGGCACGAAGGGCCGCTCTTGTCACGGGGCGGCCCTTTTGCTTTTGGGCGGCTCTTTTGCTGTTCGGACGATGGTCGGGTATTCGGAACACCGTTCGGCCTGCTCCCGCCGGCGCAAAGCCGAGGCAGCCGCAGGATGGCCGCCGCGCATCCCACGCGGAACCGTGCTCCGTTCCGCGTCCGGGAATGCCGTTCTCCGGCGCTCACCGCCGGACGGTCAGGCCCCGACTGCCCTGCCGCGGCGTCGACGGCGCCGGCTACCAGCGCCGCCAGTTCCAGTAGGGATCGCGCCAGCCATAGGACCAGCCGACGGGCCGCCGCCAGCCATAGGCGACGCCGCCGTAATACGGGGCCGGATAGTAGGCCCGGGCCGGATAATAGACCGGAGCGGGAGCGTAGTAGCTCGGCGCATAATAGGTCGGCACGTAATAGGGGCGTGCCGCATAGGGCCGCGCATAATACGGGCTGTACCAGGGACCGCAGCTCCAGCACGGCGTGCCGTAGCCATAGCCATAGTATCCGGCCGAGGCCGGGGTGGTGGTCACCAGAGCCAAGCCGAGCGACGCACCGGCCGCCAGCACGAGGGTGAGCTTACGCGACATTTGCTCGTCTCCCGAATGTCCGTCCCGGAACGCCCCGAACGCCGCATCCGCAGCCCCACCACGGTAGAATCGCCGGGGCGCACCGTACACCGCCGCCGGATCTCGTTGACGCGAATGTGAGGCTGGGCCATCGATACGCCCCCTGCCGGTTCCGGATGCGCCGGGACCGATCGCCCGGATTCGACGCCCGGAGGCCGACCATGCCCGCGAACGCGCCCTCCGCCGCAGCGGATTTCTCCTCCTGGCAGGACTCGGTGTTCGGCGAGGTCGCCGTCGTGGCGCGCACCTGCCCCCACTGCGGCGACGACAACGCCGCGACGGCGCCCGGCCCCTACTCGCTCGGCCGCTGGACCGTGAAGACCTGCGCCGGCTGCGGGCTGACCTACACGACCTCTGGCCCGGTCTACGAGGCGCTGTCGGAGCAGATGTCGTGGGAGAAGACCTCGCAGCTCGAAAGCGAATGGCGCGACGCCACCCGCACCACCCAGCAGAAGCTGAGCCGGGCGACGCGCTGGCGCCTTCACCTGCTGCCGCGCAAGAGCAGCGCCGCGCTGATCGCCGCCCATGCGGCACCCGGTAACGTGGTGGATCTCGGCTGTGGCCATGGGCGCAGCTACGAGACGCTGGCGCCGGGCTATGTCCCCTATGGCATTGAGGTCTCGGCGGCGGCCGCCGCCGAGGCCCGCACCCGCTTTGCCCGCCGGGGCGGCGATGTCGTCGCGGCGCCGTGCCTCGCCGGGCTGCGCGGCTTCCCGGATGGCTTTTTCACGGCGGCGACGCTCCAGTCCTATCTGGAGCACGAATCCCATCCGGTCGCGGTGCTGCGCGAGATTCACCGGACCCTGGCGGCGGACGGCGTGGCCATCGTCAAGGTGCCGAACTACGGCAGCCTCAATCGCCGCGTCATGGGCCGGCGCTGGTGCGGCTTCCGCCTCCCCGACCACCAGAACTACTTCACCCCGAAAACCCTGCGGGCGATGGCCGAGACCTGCGGCTTCCGCACCTCCTTCGGGCCGACCTGGCGGCTGCCGACCAGCGACAACATGTGGGCCCTGCTGCGCCGGGTGTGAGGTTCGCCGGGTCGGGTGCGTCGGGTGTGAGACCGCAGTCGCGCGGCCGAGCAGTGGTGCGGACGGCGGGACTCGAACCCGCACGAGGTCTCCCCCAGCGGATTTTAAGTCCGCTGCGTCTACCGTTCCGCCACGTCCGCAAGGCGCCGTCGCGGGCGACGGCGCGCAGCATTCCCGTCGCGCCGTGGCCGCGCAAGGGGGTGATCGGGCGCCACCGGCGTCACCCCGGTCGGTTCAGTGCTCCGTCTTCGAGCCGGGATGCGACCTGATGCCGGTCCGCGGCGCCGCCGGCTCGGGCTCCGCGACCGTGTCGGTCCCGCTGCCTCCGCGCGACGCGGCCTGCCCGGCCGCCTCGGCCTCCCGCTCGGCCGCCAGGGCCTCCTCGTCGTCGGCGTCGGTGTCGTCGTCCTCGCCACGCTCCGCCACCGCCCGTTCGAGGCTGTCGGCGTCCGCCATGGCGTCGCGCATCTCCTCCAGGAAGCTCTCCGCCTCCTTCTTGTGGGAGCGCACCACGCCGTCGAAGTCGGCGCGCCAGCGGTCGAGCTCGAGCTTCAGTCCGGTCACCGACGGCTTCTCGGTCTCCAACACATAGCCGACCTTGCGCAGCTCGATGGCGACGTCGACCAGGAGGGCCGAGACGACATCCTCCGGAACCGCGTGCTCCTCGATATAGTCGAGCGCGATGCTGCGCAGCGCCCGGTAGTGGACGTCGAGCTCGTCGTCGATGTCGTCGGTCTCGAGATCGGGCTCGAAGGGCAGGTCGTCACGGCCGGCCATGGCATGTCCCTTTCATTGCCTTACGTCAGGCCCCCCCGGAGATCGGCGGCTGAAACGCCAGCCCGGTATCCCAGGGAAAGAAGATCCAGGTGTCCTGCGACACCTCGGTGATGAAGGTGTCGACCAGCGGCCGCCCCATCGGCTTGGCGTAGACGGTGGCGAAATGCGCCTTGGGCAGCAGGTCGCGCACCACCCGGGCGGTCTTGCCGGTGTCCACCAGGTCGTCGACGATCAGCACGCGGGCGCCGTCGCCGCGGCCGAGCCGCACGATCTCCTCGGCCACACCCTTGAGAATGCGCAGCTCGCCTTGCTGGGTGTCCGGAACGCCCGAGGTGCCGCCGTAGCTCGCCACGCAGATGGTCTCGACCACCCGGATGCCGAGCTCGCGCGCCACGATGGCGGCCGGCACCAAGCCGCCGCGCGTCACCGTCACCAGCGCGTCGAACGGCCCCTGCCCGGCCAGCCGCCAGGTCAGCGCCCGGCAGTCGCGGTGGAACATGTCCCAGGATACGGGGAACGCCTTGTCGGGGGTCGCGGCCGCGGCCATCTCGTCTCTCCAGATCGCGAAGCACGGGCCTCGGTGGCGCGTGCGAAGGAAATGGCTCGGCCGGTGGGTGGCGCGCCGAGCCCGTCGAAACTTGCGGGGGTCACGAGGCAGACGTGCCCGCCAGAGTGGCGCGCACCTCGTTCAGCATGGCCTCGACGGCGGCGCGGGCGGCCGCCACCCGGGCGGGATCGCGGCCGCGGATCACCAGGTTGGTGTTCGGGCGCCCCTGCTCGTCGGCGAACGGGTAGCTGCCGATCATCACCTCGGGATGCGCCTTGGCGACGTCGCCGAGCTCGGTGCCGATGTCGCCCTCGCGCAGATCGGCACGCACGCTCTCGGAGACCACCTTGGCGCCGGTGCGCAGCTGCGGGGCGACCGCGTCCAGCATCGCCTGCATGATGGTCGGCACGCCGGCCATGACGATCACGTTGCCGATCCAGAAGCCCGGGGCCTTCGACACCGGGTTGTCGACCAACGCGGCGCCGCGCGGAATGCGCGCCATGCGCAGCCGCGCCTCGTTGAGCCCCGCCTCACCCACCCGCTCGCGCAGCAGCGCCACGGCGCGCGGGTCGAGATCGAGCGGCACCCCGAAGGCGCGGGCCACCGCGTCCGCCGTGATGTCGTCGTGGGTCGGCCCGATGCCGCCGGTGGTGAACACGTAGGTGTAGCGGCTCCGCAGCGCGTCGAGCGCCGCCACGATCTCGTCCTCGATGTCCGGCACCAGCCGGACCTCGCGCAGATCGATGCCGATCGCCGTGAGGTACTCGGCGAGGTAGCCGATGTTCTTGTCCTTGGTCCGGCCCGACAGGATCTCGTCGCCGATCACCAGAAGGCCGGCCGTCACGATGGGGGTCGCGGAGGCCGCGGCAGTGGCGGAAACGCTCGTGTTCTCGTTCATTGTGCAACTCCGGCGTGGCTGTCCTCTATCGCGACCGAAACCACGGCTCAAGCGCGCCGGGCGCGGATCTCGACCGCATCCACCGGCGATCGCTGCCCATATGGCCAGCCGCCGCCCAATTGTTGGGCAATCCCGGGAACGGGCGACGCCTGCGCCCGACGGCTGGGCGTGCATGGACGAGCGGGCCGGCCCGTGAGACGGTGGCTCGATGCTTGCATCGCTTTCAGACAGGGCAGCCCAGCGGCGGATAGGCTTCGCCGGGGGCAGGCACCGGCGTGGGACGCCGTCGGGGACGAGGGGGGTATGGCGGACTGTTTCGACGAGATGCGGGGCGCGAATGGCGAGATCCGTCCCGCCTATGCGGGACTCGACGCTTGGTTGCGGGATCTCGAACCCGACGTGCTCGAGCAGCGCCGGCAGGAGGCGGAGCTGCTGTTCCGCCGCATCGGCATCACCTTCGCGGTCTATGGCGAGGCCGACTCGACCGAGCGGCTGATCCCCTTCGACGTCATTCCGCGCATCCTCGGCGCCGCCGAATGGGACCTGCTGCGGCGCGGCCTGACGCAGCGTGTCAAGGCCATCAATCTCTACCTCAAGGACATCTACGGACGCCGCGAGATCCTCAAGGCCGGCCTCATCCCCGAGGATCTGGTGTTCCAGAACCAGGTGTTCCGGCCCGAGATGAACGCCCAGAAGGTGCCGCACGACGTCTACGTCCACATTGCCGGCATCGACATCGTCCGGGTCGACGCCAAGACCTTCTACGTGCTGG
Organism: Rhodoplanes sp. P11; assembly: GCF_964266735.1. Classification (NCBI taxonomy): domain Bacteria; kingdom Pseudomonadati; phylum Pseudomonadota; class Alphaproteobacteria; order Hyphomicrobiales; family Nitrobacteraceae; genus Rhodoplanes; species Rhodoplanes sp. P11. The sequence continues at coordinate 231,881 of NZ_CAXWGY010000019.1, read as the reverse complement.
AGGACAACGCCCGCACCCCGTCCGGGGTCTCCTACATGCTGGAGAACCGCGAGATCATGATGCGGCTGTTCCCGGACCTGTTCTCGCGCTACCGGGTGGCGCCGGTCGAGAACTATCCGGACGAGCTGCTGGCGACCCTGAAGTCGGTGGCGCCCGACACCGCGGCGGCCGACCCGACCGTGGTGCTGCTCACCCCCGGCATCTACAACTCGGCCTATTTCGAGCACTCGTTCCTGGCCGACAAGCTCGGCATCGAGCTGGTCGAAGGCCGTGATCTCCTGGTCAAGGGTGGCGTCGTCTACATGCGCACCACCGAGGGGCCGAAGCGGGTCGACGTGATCTATCGCCGCGTCGACGACGACTTCCTCGATCCGCTGGCGTTCCGGCCCGACTCGACCCTCGGGGTGCCGGGGCTGATGTCGGCCTATCAGGCCGGCCAGGTAACGCTCGCCAACGCGGTCGGCACCGGCATCGCCGACGACAAGGCGATCTACAGCTACATGCCGGAGATCCTGCGCTTCTATCTCGGCGAGGAGCCGATCCTCCAGAACGTGCCGACCTGGCGCTGCCGCGACCCCGACGACCTCGCTTATGTGCTGGACCATCTGCCCGAGCTGGTGGTCAAGGAGGTGCATGGCTCCGGCGGCTACGGCATGCTGGTCGGGCCGATGGCCGACAAGGGCCGCATCGCCGCCTTCCGCACCCGCATCGAGGCCGATCCGAAGAACTACATCGCGCAGCCGACGCTGGCGCTCTCCACCTGCCCGACATGGGTCGAGCGTGGGGTGGCGCCGCGCCACATCGACCTGCGGCCGTTCGTGCTGACCGGGCGCGACGCGGTGCGCATCGTGCCGGGCGGCCTCACCCGGGTGGCGTTGCAGCGCGGCTCGCTCGTCGTCAATTCCAGCCAGGGAGGCGGCACCAAGGACACTTGGGTGCTCGACACGTAGGCGTGGTCATGCTGTCTCGTACCGCCGACAACATCTACTGGGTGGCCCGCTACGTCGAGCGCGCCGACTATCTCGCCCGCATCCTGGAGGTGACGCTGCGCCTCACCGCGCTGCCGCTCGCCTATGTGGGATCGACCAACGAATGGGAGTCGGCGGTGGCCACCGCCGGCTGCGGCAAGGCGTTCCACGCCCGCTATCGGGAGGCGAGCGAGGACAGCGTCAAGGAGTTCCTCGCCTTCGCGCCATCCAACCCGTCGTCGATCCGCAACTGCATCGAGCTCGCCCGCACCAATGCGCGGGCGGTACGCACCGCGCTGACCAGCGAGATGTGGGACGTGATCAACGGCGCCTGGCTGGAGCTGAAGCGCTTCGACAACGCGCCGGGCTCGCGGGAGGAGTTCGTCCGCTTTCTGCGCTGGGTGCAGGAGACCTCGCTGCGCTTCGACGGGTCCGCCTACCGCACCATGCTGCGCAGCGACGCCTATTGGTTCTTCCGGCTCGGCGTGAACATCGAGCGCGCCGACAACACCGCCCGCATCCTCGATACCAAGTACCACCTGCTGCTGCCGGCCCACACTCATGTGGGTGGGCCGCTCGACTACTACCAGTGGGCCGCGATCCTGCGCTCGGTCTCCGCGCTCACCTCGTATCACTGGGTCTATCGCGAGAGCCTGAAGCCCTGGCTGATCGCCGACCTGCTGATGCTCAATCCCAAGATGCCGCGCTCGCTGGCGAGCTGCTACGACAACCTGGTGCGCTACTGCGACGACATCGCCGAAGCCTACGGCCGCCAGGGGCCGGCCCAGCGCAAGGCGCGCGGCATCCACACCCGCCTGTCGAACCTGAAGATCGACGAGGTGTTTCAGAACGGGCTGCACGAGTTCATCACCGAGTTCATTTCCGACAACAACGAGCTTGGCGGCGCCATCTCGCGTCAGTATCTGATGTGAGCAGCCCTCCCTGTCGCGTCCGGACCGCCCGCCCATGCGCATCCGCGTCTCGCACCAGACCGCCTACCGCTACGACACACCCGCCAGCCGGGTGATCCAGATCCTGCGGATGACGCCGCGCCCGCACGACGGCCAGCACATCGTGCGCTGGCGCATCGACGTCTCGGCGGACTGCCGGCTGACCACCCAGGAGGATGCGTTCGGCAACATCACCCATGCGTTCTCGGACGACCTGCCGACGGACCATCTCGAAATGCTGGTCGAGGGCGAGGTCGACACCCAGGACACCGGCGGGGTGGTGCGTGGCACCATCGAGCGGTTTCCGCCGAGCCTCTACCTGCGCGAGACCGCCCTCACCCGCGCCGACCCGCCGATCCGCGACTTCGCCCGCGGGGTCGCCGATACGGCCGCCGACGATCCCCTCGCGCTGCTTCACGCCCTCGTCCAGGCGGTCCATGCCGAGGTGCTGTTCGACACCGACCCGACCCATCCGGCCACCACGGCGTCCGAGGCGTTCAGCCTCCGGCGCGGCGTCTGCCAGGATCTGTCGCACGTCTTCATCGCCGCCGCCCGCTCGCTGGGCATCCCATCGCGCTACATCGGCGGATACTTCTGGCGCAGCGACGGCGTCACGGCCCAGGACGCCGGTCACGCCTGGGTCGAGTCCTTCGTGCCGGATCTCGGCTGGGTGGCATTCGATCCGACCCACGCCATGTGCGCGACCGACGCCCATGTGCGGGTCGCGACCGGCCTCGACTATCTTGGCGCCGCGCCGGTGCGCGGCACCCGCTTCGGCGGCGCCGGCGAGAGCCTCGCGGTCACCGTCCATGTCGAGCAGGCCGCCCAGCAGGTGCAGAGCTGACCGGCGGGACGGCGGCGGGCGCCACGCGGGGCGCCGCATTCCCGCAGCGACTTCATCCCATTGAAACGAATCGTCTCCCAGGGTGGATTAACAGGCCGAGCCTGCGAATGACGGCGCGCGAATCCGCACCGCCGGTGTCCCGCTGATGAGAGATCGAGATGGCGCCGGAGACTGCGGACTCGTGCTGGGGGCATGCCGAGATGACCTATTGCTGTGGAATACTGGTGCGCGACGGCTTGGTGATGATCGCCGATACCCGCACCAATGCGGGCCTGGACAACATCTCGGTGTTCCGCAAGCTGCACGTCTTCACCAAGCCCGGCGAGCGCATCATGGCGGTCGCCTCGGCCGGCAACCTGGCGCTCACTCAGTCGGTCCTGAGCCTGCTCAACGAGGGGCTGGAGAACCCGGAGACCGGCGAGCGCGAGACCCTGATCAACGCCCCCACCATGTTTCAGGCTGCGCAACGGCTCGGCCGCGCCATCCGGCTGCTGGCGCGCACCGAGGGGTCCGCCTTGCAGGCGGCCGACGTCAAGTTCGACCTGTCGTTCCTGTTCGGTGGCCAGATCAAGGGCGACCGGCTGCGGCTGTTCATGATGTACTCGGCCGGCAACTTCATCGAGTGCACGCGCGACACGCCCTATCTCCAGATCGGCGAGCACAAGTATGGAAAGCCGGTGCTCGATCGCGCGATCGGCCACGAGACCGATCTGTACGATGCCCTCAAGGTGGGATTGATCTCCTTCGACTCGACCATGCGGTCGAATCTCAGCGTCGGCATGCCGCTCGACGTGCTGGTGGTGCGACGCGACGACTGCGCCGCCGAGCTGTCGCACCGCATCGAGCCGGACGAGCCCTATTTCCAGGATCTCCGACAACGCTGGTCGATGGCGCTGCGCGCCGCTCACACCAGCATCCCGCGCCCACCCTACCGCCAGGACGGCTGACGCGGCACACTCCGCGCCGCACTGCCGTTCGCGGCACGGCGAACCAGCCCCGGGACGTTCCGTGATGGGACGGCGACACGGAGAACGTCGATGAGCACCGACAGCGACCAGAACCGGGCGGGCACCGCAACGGACGCGCCCGCCAAGGTGGCGGTGGTGACCGGGGCCGGCACCGGCATCGGCCGCGCCGCCGCGCTCGCCCTGATGGAGACCGGGTTCACCGTGGTGCTGGCCGGCCGCCGGCCCGAGATGCTGGCCGAGACCGCCGCGCTCGGCGCCGCCATCGGGGGCAGCAGCCTCCCGGTGCCCACCGACGTGGCCGATCCGGCCTCGATCGCCGCGCTGTTCGCGACGGTGCGCGAGCGCTTCGGCCGCCTCGATCTCCTGTTCAACAACGCCGGCATCGGGACGGCGGCAGTGCCGCTGGAAGACCTGCCGCTGGCCACCTGGCGGGCCGTGGTCGACACCAACCTCACCGGGCCGTTCCTGTGCGCCCAGGAGGCGATCCGCATCATGAAGGCGCAGACCCCACGGGGCGGCCGCATCATCAACAACGGCTCGATCTCGGCCCATACGCCGCGGCCGCTGGCGGCCGCCTACACGGCCACCAAGCATGCCATCTCGGGCCTGACCAAGCAGATCGCCCTGGACGGCCGGCAGTTCGACATCTGCTGCGGCCAGATCGACATCGGCAATGCGGCGACCCCGCTCACCGAGCGGATGGCCTACGGTCAGGGGGTGCTCCAGCCGTCCGGCGACACCATCGTGGAGGCCCGGATGGACGTCGCCCATGCGGGCCGCGCCGTCGCCTACATGGCGAGCCTGCCGCTCGACGCCAATGTGCTGTTCATGACCGTGATGGCCAACCAGATGCCGTTCGTCGGGCGCGGCTGAGCGGCCACGCAGTCCGGATCACGCCGCGGCGTCGCGCTGGTCGAAGGTGCCGGACAGCTCGTCGAGCGCCGCCGACAGAGCCGTCACCAGGGCGTCGAAATCCCCGGTCCGCCCGGCCCGCGCCTCCTCCTCGAGACGACGCGCGAGATCGGCGAGACGCAGCAGGCCGAGCGTGCCCGCCGCGCCCTTCAGGGTGTGGGCCTCGTGCTCCACCACCAGGGCACGGCCGGTCGCGACCCCCTCGCGCAGGCGGTCGATGCGAGCGGGCGAGTCGGCCAGGAAGGTGGTCAGCACCTGGCGGGCTCCCTCCTCGCCGATCTCGGAGGCGATCTCGGCGAACACGGCGGGATCGAGCGCCGGCGGCGCGGCAGGCGCGTCCGGCCCGGGCGGCGCCAGGACGGGCCGTGCCGGCGATGCCGGCATTGCCGGCACCGCGGCCGCCACGTCGCTACCGCCGCCGTGGTCGAGATAACGGCGGATCGCCGCTTCCAGCCTGTCGCGGGTGATCGGCTTGCCGACGAAGTCGTCCATGCCGGCCGCCCGGCAGATCTCCGCGTCGTGCCGGAAGGCGTTGGCGGTCAGCGCGACGATGTGGATGCGGCGTGCGGTTGGCAGCGCCCGGATCGCCCGCGTCGCCTTGAGGCCGTCCATCACCGGCATCATCACATCCATGAAGACGATGTCGTACGGCTTCTCGCGCACCGCCGCCACCGCGGCGGCGCCGTCGGCGACCAGGTCGACCCCGTAGCCCAGCCCTTCGAGCAGCTTCTGGGCGACCAGCTGGTTGGTCGGATTGTCCTCGGCGACCAGGATGCGCAGCGGATGAAGGACGCCGAGCGGAACGGCGGCCTGGCGGAAACCTCCCGACACGGTTTCGGATGCCGGCGCACCCCCGAGAGTCCGCCGTAGCACCTCGTAGGTGAGCGGCTTGCCGAGCACGATGTCGAAGGTGCCGAGCGCCCCCGCGGCACGTTCCTGTCCCGGCGTCGAGGTCAGCAGCGCCAGGCGGGTCGCCGCCGTCATGCACAGCTCCGTGCGCAGCGCGGCGACGAGCTCGTCGGTGGTGGCCGTCTCGTCGACGGCCACCAGGGCGAAGGGACGGGCCGCCACGGCAGCGTCCCACGCCATCGTGATCCCCACCTCGGCCGTGTTGGCGGCGCTCGCCTCGGCGCCGAGCAGGACGAGCTGCCGCACCAGCGCCGAGCGGGACACCGGGTTGCGGTCGATCACCAGGACGCGCGGCGATCCGCCGAGGGCGCCGCCGAGCAGGCTGGTGTCGGCCTCGGGCAGCCCCAGATCGATGGTCACCCGGAAGCTGCTGCCGCTGCCGACCGAGCTGTCGACCGTGATGGTGCCGTGCATGCGGTCCACCAGCCGCTTGCAGATCGCCAGGCCGAGGCCGGTGCCCCCGAAGCGGCGCGACACCGACGAATCCGCCTGGTGAAATTCGGTGAACAGGCGGCTCATGGCGTCGGGCGCGATGCCGATGCCGGAGTCGACCACGTCGATGGCGATGCCGACCCGCCGCACGGTCCGCGACGCGACCACGCCGACGTCGACCGTGACGCCGCCGCGCTCGGTGAACTTGATGCCGTTGTTGAGCAGGTTGAGCAGGATCTGGCGGACCCGTCCGGGGTCGCCGAGCACCCGGCTCGGCAGGTCGGGCGACAGCACGGTGGCCAGCACCAGACCCTTGGCGGCGGCCCGCGGCGCCACCGCCCGGGCCGTCCCCTCGATCAAGGCCGGCAGATCGAAGACGATCTCCTCCAGCTCCAGGCGACCGGCGTCGAGCTTGGAGAAGTCGAGCACGTCGTCGACGAGGTGCAGCAGATGCTCGGCCGACTCGCGCAGCGTCGCGGCGTAGCGGGCCCGTTCGCCCGACAGGCCGCTGTCGAGCAACAGCCCGGCCATGCCGATGACGCCGTTGAGCGGCGTCCGGATCTCGTGGCTCATCACGGCGATGAAGTCCGAGCGGGTGCGCACCGCCGCCTCCGCCGCCACCGTGGCCTCCTCGAGGCCACGTTGATAGCGATAGATCATCGAGATGACGATCAGCATGCCCAGCGTGAGCACCACCGCCACCGCCAGATAAACCAGGCGGCTGTGATCGGCCGCGGCGTAGACCTCGGAGGTGGCGAGGCCGGCGACGACGATCAGCGGCAGGTCCCGGACCTTGCGGTGGCTGAAGATCCGCTCGATCCCGTCGATCACGCTGTGGCCCTGCGAGGTTCCGGTCGGCGTGGCCATGAACTTGCCGAACAGCGCGCTTTCGCCGATCTCGCGCCCCAATGTCGAGGTGCCGCTGCCGACCCAGATCCGAATGATGCCGTCGGTGCCGACCAGCGACAGCATCCCCCGTCGGCCGACCTCGATCGAGTCGAACAGCCGCGTCAGATAGACCGGATCGATGGAGACGACCGCAACGCCGAGAATTCGGCCATCCGGCCCGCTGATGCGGCGGGAGATGTTGATGCTCCACTGATTGCTCACCCGGCCGACCACCGGGCGGCTGATGAACAGGATGTCCTCGGTGCCTTCCAGATGGACCCGGACGTGCTCGCGATCGCGCAGATCGACCCGCGAGGTGCCGGTCGGATCGAGATTGCTGGTGACCAGGCGCCCGGTGCGATCGATCACCGAGATCTGGAAGGCGATTTCGTTGGTGGCACCGGCCCGCGCCCACGGACGGACGTCGAAGCCGGCAGGATCGCGAACATAGACTTCGCGAACGAAACGCAGCGTCTGATCGACACCGGAGATCAGCCGGCCGATATTCTCCTCGAAGACCCGCGCCAGGTTGAGGGTCGTTTCCTGGGCATGGCGCTCGACCGCGCGGCGCTCCTCGGCGATGTCGTAGACCACCACCACCCAGATGGCCGCCACGCAGGCGAGGCCCAGCAAGGTGATTCCGTGCGGCCCCATCAGCCGCGCGACCATGCGCCGGGCCGCCGCGGCGAGCTGCGGCAGCCGGATACGGATATCCTCCCCGAGCCTGAGCATGATGGCGTGCGTCCAGCCCCGTCCGGACCATGGTGGAACGCCGAGGGAGTCCCGGCGGCTCTACGGCATCATGCCTCGGCCGGTGCATCCGATCGGTTAACGGCTCCTCTCCGGGGGGCTACCTCGATCGATTCAAGATTGACGCCGGGTTGCCCAGAGGCCGCGAAAGGCGCTGCCGGTGGGACACGATGAGAGCCGACGGTCACGCTCGGGGGGCGGTCTCAGTCGATCCGTCTCACGAGGACGCGGGTGCCGGGCTTGACGACGGCGAGCCCCTGGACGTCGCCGTCGGCGCGGGCGAACAGGTTGCAGGGCGCTGCCAGGCGGATCTCGCCGTCCTGGCTGATCGGGGTGCGGCCGAACCCGATGGCGATGGCGGGTCCCTCGGGCCAGTAGGCGATCTCGCCGGGCGTCACGATGGCGCGGGCATCGTCCTCGCGCGGAGCCCGTACCGGAACCTCGAAATACACCTCGTCGCCCCAGGTCAGCACCGAGGCCGTGATGGGCAGCGCCTCCAGCACCGCCGCGGCGGTGGGGCTGTCGATCAATGTGGCGTCGAGGGTGAGCAATCCGAAATCGAAGCGGATACGGGCCATGGCGGTTCTCGCTGGCTGCAATGCCGTGACCATACCACGCCTGGGCGTCGCCGCACCGGGTTCCGTGCCGCCCGGATCTCCGTCGACAAGTGCGGTGACGCGCCGGCCGTGAAGCGGTACCAGGACACGGTGGGTCGGACCACTTCGGGGTACCGGCCCATCCGCTCGACCCCACCGTTCCTCCTGCCCGAGACCCCGTCCCATGGCCGATCCCCTGTCCCGTCTGCAATCGGCCCTCGGGCTCCTGGTGTTGCTCGGCCTGGCGCTGGCGATGAGCGAGGACCGCGGCGCCGTGCGGCCCCGCACCGTGGCGGGAGCGCTCGCCCTGACGGTCGGCCTCGCCCTGCTGCTCCTCGAGGTGCCCGGCGTCACCACGGCCTTCGCGGGCGCCGCCGCGGCGGTGGACGCCATCGCGGCCGCCACCCGGGCCGGGACGAGTTTCGTGTTCGGCTATCTGGGCGGCGGCCCCCTGCCCTTCGACCCGACGACGCCCGGCGGCACCTTCGTGCTGGCCTTTCAGGCGCTGCCCATCGTGCTGGTGGTGAGCGCGCTGACCACGCTGCTGTTCCACTGGGGCCTGCTCCAGCCGGTGGTGCGGGCCTTCTCGGTGATGCTGGAGCGCACCCTCGGGATCGGCGGCGCCGTCGGGCTGTCGACCGCGGCGAACATCTTCGTCGGCATGGTGGAGGCGCCGCTGTTCATCCGGCCCTACCTCGCCGCGCTGACCCGCGGCGAGCTGTTCATGGTGATGACCGGCGGCATGGCGGGCATCGCCGGGACCGTGTTTGTGCTCTACGCGACGCTGCTGCGCGAGGCCATCCCGGACGTCGCCGGCCACCTGGTGGTCGCCTCCATCCTGGGCGCCCCGGCCGCCATCCTGGTCAGCCACCTGATGGTGCCGGACCGGGCCGGCCGCGGCACCGCCGCCCCGGTGGTCGCGCCGGCCAAGATCGCCGACGGCACCATGGACGCCATCGTGCGCGGCACCACGGTCGGGCTGGAGCTGCTGCTGAACATCGTCGCCATGCTGATCGTGCTGGTGGCGCTGGTGCATCTCGCCAACGCGGCGCTCGGCCTGCTGCCCGACCTCGCCGGCGCCCCGGTGACGCTGCAACGCGGGCTCGGCCTCGTCATGGCGCCGGTGTGCTGGCTGATGGGCATTCCCTGGGCCGAGGCGGTGACGGCCGGCGGCCTGATGGGCGTCAAGACCGTGCTCAACGAGCTGATCGCCTATGTGGAGCTCGCCCGCCTGCCGCCCGAGGCGCTCGCTCCGCGCTCCCGCCTGATCCTCACTTACGCGCTCTGCGGCTTCGCCAATTTCGGCAGCCTCGGCATCATGATCGGCGGGCTTTCTGCAATGGCGCCCGAGCGCCGCGACGAGATCGTGGCGCTCGGGCTGAAGTCGGTGGTCTCCGGCACCCTGTCGACCTGCGTGATCGGCGCCGTGGTCGGCCTGCTGGCGTGACGCACGGCGCCGGCGCCTACTGGGCGCACCAGCCGCCGTCCATGTTGACGGCGGCACCGCGCAGCTCCGCGCCGGCCTCCGAGCACATGAACACGGCGAGCGCCCCGAGCTGGGCCGGGGTGACGAACTGCTTGGAGGGCTGGCGCTCCGACAGCAGCTCGCGGCGGGCCTGGTCGGCGTCGATCCCCTTGCGTTCGGCCAGCGCGTCGATCTGCTTCTGGACGAGCGGCGTCAGCACCCAGCCCGGGCAGATGGCGTTGCAGGTGATGCCGGTCTCGGCGGTCTCCAGCGCCACCACCTTGGTCAGCCCGACGAGCCCGTGCTTGGCCGCCACATAGGCCGCCTTGTTGATCGAGGCGGTGAGCCCGTGGGCCGACGCGATGTTGACGATGCGGCCCCAGTTGCGCGCCCGCATCTGCGGGATCACCGCCTTGGTGGCATAGAAGCAGGCCGACAGGTTGATGGCGACGACCAGCTCCCACTTGTCGTCCGGGAACGCCTCGACCGGCGCCACGAACTGGATGCCGGCATTGTTAACCAGGATGTCGACTCGGCCGAGTTCGGCGGTCGCCGCCTCGATCAGGCCCGTGGTCTCCGCCGGCTTCGACAGGTCGGCGCCGTTGTAGGCGGTGCGCACCCCGAACTCGGCCGCGATGCCGGTCCTGATCGCCTCGATCTCGGCCGGGTCGCCGAACCCGTTCAGCATGATGTCGGCGCCCTCCGCGGCCAGCGCCCGGGCGATCCCGAGCCCGATGCCGCTCGTCGAGCCGGTCACCACCGCCACCTTACCCTTCAGCATGTCGCTCTCCCCGCCCTGGTGTTTGCCGCAGCGCCGCGAGTGTGCGCGGTCGCGACGGGGCACGCAACCGAGCCGCGGAGCGAGGACAGTCCTCGCCTAAAACGGGATTTCCAGAAATTGGAAGAACTGCCGATCAGGTCACCGGCTCGGCCGGCGCGGCTGGAGCGACCGCGGCTGATGCCCCTGCCGTCACGGGCTCGATGTCGACGCGCAGATAGCGGTCTTTGGGAACATGGTGGAAGAAGACGCAGCACTGCGCCCGGGTGTCACCGATCTCGATCACCGCCCGCTCCAGGCACGACAGCACCCGGGTCGCCATCTGGCGCTCGGCCTCGGCCGGCCGCGGATTGGTGGTGAGGAGCGTGGCGATCACCTGCTCGACCAGGGGATCGTCGCCGATCAGATCGTAGTCGCAGGCCAGCACGCGGCTTTTGATGTCGCCGATCCGGGCAAGGCCGGCCTCGGCCAGCGCGGCATGGAGCGCCCTCAGCACCCGGGGCCAGGCGATCCGCCGGAAGAGTCCGGGCGACAGGGCGATGACGATATGCGGCATGACCGTCCCGTCTCATCCTGCCGTCAGGCCGAGCGCACGAACCAGCGGCTGCCACCGCGCGCTCTCGGACCGGATGAGCATCCGGAACGGCTGCGGGCCGGTCTCGACCGGCTCGGACCCGAGGTCGTACAGCTTTTGCCGCACCTCCTCCCCCGTCACCACACGGGCCAGCGCCTCCTCCAGGCGTCGGCGGATCGGCTCCGGGGTCTTGGCCTGCACCAGGAAGCCGTACCAGCCGGAGACCACCACGTCGTAGCCAGCCTCCTTCAGGGTCGGCACGTCGTCGAGCTGCGAGGGGCGCACGGCCGCCGTGGTCGCCAGCGCCCGCAGGGTGCCACCGCGCACATGCGGGAGGATGTTGACGAGGGCATCGAACATCAGCGGGACATGGCCGCCGATGACGTCGTTGATGGCCGGCGCCGAGCCCCGGTAGGAGGCGTGGACCAGCGGCAGCCCGGTTTCGCGCTTGAACAACTCGCCCGCCAGATGCATCGGCGTGCCGGTGCCGGCCGACGCGAAGGTGGTGCTGCCCTGCTGGCGGATCATCGCCACGAGTTCCGCGACCGTCTTGGTTCCCAAGGCGGGATTGACCACCAGGGCGAGCGGCACCGAAGCGGCGAGCCCGAGCGGCGCGAAATCGGCCACAGGATCGAAGCCGAGCCTCGCATAGAGCGCGCCGTTGACGGCGAACGGCCCGAGGGCACCGAGCACCAGGGTGTGGCCGTCCGGCGGGGCGCCCGCCGCGGCGGCGGTGCCGATATTGCCACCGGCGCCCGGCCGGTTCTCCACGACGACAACACCGCCCAGCTCGGCCGCCAGCCCCTGGGCGACGATCCGCGAGACGGTGTCGGTGGTGGCGCCGGCCGCATACGGGCACACGATGGTGATCGGCTTGGCCGGGAAGCCGGTCTGGGCCTGCACCGGGCGCGACCACGACGCCCCACCGAGGTCGCCGATCAGCGTGCCGGCGAATGTCGCACCACCGGCGCCGAGCAGTGTCCGCAGCAGCGTCCGGCGATCGAGGCCGCGTCGAGCGGCGGGCTGTCTGGCGGTCGTGATGATCCGTGCCACGGCGTGTTCCTCCGGCTCTTCTTGTCCTTTCGAGAATGGGCCGCGCGATTCATGAGAACAAATTCGATGTTGTTTGGCTTTATCATGAGGAATATTTATCGATTATGGCTCCCACCCTGCGTCAGTTTCGGACCTTCCTGGCTGTGGCCCAGACCGGCCACGTCACCCGGGCCGCCCGGCGGCTCGACCTCACGCAGCCGGCCGTGACCCACCAGATCCGTCAGCTCGAGCACGCGATCGGCGCCCCGCTGCTGCGGCGCGACGGCCGGCGGATCGCCTTGACTGCCGAGGGAGAGACTCTGCTGGCGGAGATCACGCCGGTGCTCGGCGCGCTCGAAGCGATGATGGCCCGCGTGCAGCGGCGCACGGCCGCAGCCGAGCTCGCCGGCGTGGTGCGGGTCGCCACTCTCCAGTCCTACAACGAATCCCTGGTGGTCGGCGCCGCCACCCTCCTGATGCGGCGGCATCCCAACATCCGGCTGGTGTCACGCGAGATGGCGGCCGATGCCATCGCGTCGGCGGTGCGCGACGGCGACGCCGATCTGGGGCTGACCTTCCAGCTCCGGCGCAGCACCGGCCTGCGTACGCGCGTCCTGGCGCACGAGCATCTCGTCGCCGTGATCGGGGCCGGCGCCCCGGTGCCGGAGGGCGACCCGGTCGGACTCGCGGCGCTGGCCGGGCGACCGCTCGCCCTGATGCCACGCGAATTCGCGCTGCGGGCGCTGGTGGAGGATCTGGCGGCGAACGAGGGCGTGGCGGTGCGGGCGGCGTTCGAGTCGAGCAACCTGTCGGCGCTGATCGCCTTCGCCCGGGCCAATGGCGGAGTCGCGATCATCCCGCTCCTCGTCGCCCACGGCTGGGGGGACGTGACGGTGCGCCGGCTCGGGCCGGACGGCATCCGCAGCGTCTTGTTGGTCACCAGTCCGATCGCCGAGACGCCGGTGGTGGCGGCTGCCGTGGCGGCCATCGAGGAGACGGCGGCGGCTTGGCCGCGGGCCGGCACGACCCGACCGTCGCCGGCGCAGTGACGGGACGGCCGAGACACGCGGCCGCACCACGTCGGTCTCTCAGTTGAGCCGGAACACGCCGTCGACGGCCCGGATTTCGGCCGGCTTGATCAACCGCGAATGGGCGACCGTGACCGAGTGCAGCGGCCCCTCCAGCTTCTCCTGCCAGAAGTCGAGGAACCGGGTCAGCTCCGGGAAATGCGGATGGAGGTCGTACTCCTGCCAGAGATAGGTCTGAAGCAGCCAGGGATGATCGGGCCGCCGATACAGGATGTGCGCGGTCGTCAGACCGTAACCATGGAGCTGCTTCAAGAAATCCTTTGAAGGCATGTCGTCCCCCATCCGTGATGGAACGGAAATCCTTCCCGGCACTCGCATTCATTGCAAGCGCATTTGGTAAACAAACTGTTCATGGGCGAGGCATGGCAGCCCAATGCGGGGAGTGCTATCAGCGCTTTACTTTTCGCAATGGCGAAATGCTATCGCTAAGCTTCCGGGCTTCCGCTGCACCGCATCGCCGCCCTTGGCAGTCGTCAGCCATGAGTGCCAAATTTTTTCCAAACCCCTCTTGAACGGCTCCGGCATCTTTCCCATGTCGCAACCGGGCTGCCCGGCGCCGCTCGTCCGGCCCGTTGCGCAACCCGCTTTCATCTCTCTGCGACAAGAACTTAGGAGGACAGCATGAAGTTCCGTCCGCTTCACGACCGCGTCGTCGTCAAGCGTATCGAGGCGGAGGAGAAGACCGCCGGCGGGATCATCATCCCGGATACCGCCAAGGAGAAGCCGCAGCAGGGCGAGATCATCGCCGTCGGCCCGGGCGGCCGCGACGAGGCCGGCAAGCTGGTCCCGCTCGACGTCAAGGTCGGCGATCGGGTGCTGTTCGGAAAGTGGTCGGGCACCGAGGTGAAGCTCGACGGCGTCGAGTACCTGATCATGAAGGAGAGCGACATCATGGGCGTTCTCACCGACACCGAGGCCAAGAAGAAGGCCGCCTGACCTCCCCTCGTTCGGAACACTGCCTGCCTGAACGGACCCACTGCCGGATCGAGAGGATCGGCACCGTGGTCTCGCCGGGTCGGGAGAGCGCAACGGTTTCATTCAGGAGCTGACGACAAATGGCTGCCAAGGACGTGAAATTCTCGTCGGACGCGCGCGACAAGATGCTGCGCGGCGTCGACGTGCTGGCCAACGCCGTGAAGGTCACGCTCGGCCCCAAGGGTCGCAACGTGGTGCTGGAGAAGAGCTTCGGCGCGCCGCGCATCACCAAGGACGGCGTCACCGTCGCCAAGGAGATCGAGCTGGAGGACAAGTTCGAGAACATGGGCGCCCAGATGGTGCGCGAGGTGGCCTCGAAGTCGTCCGACATCGCCGGTGACGGCACCACCACGGCGACCGTGCTGGCCCAGGCGATCGTGCGCGAGGGCGCCAAGGCGGTGGCCGCCGGCATGAACCCCATGGACCTCAAGCGCGGCATCGACCTCGCGGTCGAGGCGGTGGTGAAGGACCTGGAGAAGAACTCCAAGAAGATCACCTCGAACGACGAGATCGCCCAGGTCGGCACCATCTCGGCCAACGGCGACGCGGAGATCGGCCGCTATCTCGCCGAGGCGATGAAGAAGGTCGGCAACGAGGGCGTCATCACGGTCGAGGAGGCGAAGAGCCTGGAGACCGAGCTGGACGTCGTCGAGGGCATGCAGTTCGACCGCGGCTACATCTCGCCCTACTTCATCACCAACGCCGACAAGATGCGGGTCGAGCTCGAAGATCCCTACATCCTGATCTACGAGAAGAAGCTGTCGGGCCTGCAAGAGCTGCTGCCGCTGCTGGAGGCCGTGGTGCAGACCGGCAAGCCGCTGCTGATCGTCGCCGAGGACGTCGAGGGCGAGGCGCTGGCCACCCTGGTGGTCAACAAGCTGCGCGGCGGCCTCAAGGTCGCGGCCGTCAAGGCGCCCGGCTTCGGTGATCGCCGCAAGGCGATGCTCCAGGACATCGCCATCCTGACCGGCGGCCAGGCGATCTCCGAGGACCTCGGCATCAAGCTCGACAGCGTGACGCTCCAGATGCTCGGCCGCGCCAAGAAGGTGACGATCGAGAAGGAGAACACCACGATTGTCGACGGTGCCGGCGCCAAGGCCGACATCGACGCCCGCGTCGCCCAGATCAAGGCGCAGATCGAGGAGACCACCTCGGACTACGACCGCGAGAAGCTCCAGGAGCGTCTGGCAAAGCTCGCGGGCGGCGTCGCGGTGATCCGCGTCGGCGGCGCCACCGAGGTCGAGGTGAAGGAGCGCAAGGACCGCGTCGACGACGCCATGCACGCGACCCGGGCGGCCGTCGAGGAAGGCATCCTGCCGGGCGGCGGTGTCGCCCTGCTGCGCGCCACCAAGGCGATCGATCAGGTCAAGGGCGCCAACGAGGACCAGAAGCACGGCGTCGAGATCGTCCGCAAGGCGCTGTCGTGGCCGGCCCGCCAGATCGCCCTCAATGCGGGCGAGGACGGCTCCGTGGTGGTCGGCAAGATTCTCGACAAGACCGAGTACACCGCCGGCTTCGACGCCCAGACCGGCAAGTACGTCAACATGGTCCAGCAAGGCATCATCGACCCGACCAAGGTGGTCCGCGCCGCGTTGCAGAACGCCGCGTCGATCGCCGGCCTGCTCATCACCACCGAGGCGATGGTGGCCGAGCTGCCGAAGAAGAACGCTCCAGCGATGCCGGGCGGTGGCATGCCGGGCGGCGGCATGGATTTCTGAGAAAGTCCATCGCACCGCCGCCCTCCTTTCAAGGGCCGAAGTCGGCTGTAGCCGACTTCGGGCGGCGGCATGGACTTCTGATCCCGCCGCATCGGCTGCGATCCACGAGGCCCGGGCGACAGCCCGGGCCTTTTGCGTTTCGGAGGGGCGCAGTAGACTTCGATCTGCGAACGAGAACGAGATGACCGTTCAGACCCCCGTGCCGATGGACAAGGCGACCTTCCTGGGCTGGGCCGAGCGCCAGGAGGAGAATTACGAGCTGGTGCGGGGACGTGTCGTGATGATGACCGGCGGGCCGCGCGGGCACTCGCAGATTCTCTTCAATCTGGCCACGGCCCTGGATACACGGATCGATCTCGACACATGGGCCGTGCTGCCGGAGTTCGGCGTGGATGTCGGACCGGCGACCATCCGGTTTCCCGACATCGTGGTCGACCCCGCCGGGGGCGCCATGACCGACCGAACCGCGACCGCGCCGGTGCTGATCGCCGAGGTGATGTCGCCCTCCTCCGAGCGCATCGATCTCGGCGACAAGGCGGCCGAGTACCTGCGGCTGCCGAGCCTCGGCACCTACCTCGTGGTGGCGTCGGACGAGATCAAGCTGTGGGTGTGGACCCGCACCGCGACCGGCTTCTCGTCCGGCCCGGTCGTCCTCGGCGACATCGCGGCGAGCGTCGAGGTGCCGGCACTCGGGATCGCTCTTCCGCTGGCCGAGATCTACGCCCGCGTCCAGCTGGACTGATACCAACGGCGTGAGAGGGTGACTCGGGTTTTCGAGGGGTGGTCGGCGTGATTCTCTGAGGTCTCTTGATTCGAGGGAGGCAGGGATGCCGGGGATCACGATCACGCGGAACGACCTTACGGCGACGCAGCTACGGCGTGGGGCGGCGCGGAGCCGCGACGCCAATGCGGCGCGGCGGATGCTGGCGCTGGCGTTGGTGCTGGAGGGAAAGTCGCGGAGCGAAGCGGCCTCGTCGTGCGGGATGGACCGGCAGACGCTGCGCGACTGGGTGC